>DAGC01000003.1 GCA_002495625.1 Methanobacterium sp. UBA375
CTAAATTAGGATTGAAACTAATAAACGATGCCGAGGTAGTTAAAAAGCTTGTTAAGCTAAAATCAGACTAAATTAGGATTGAAACGGTTTCTTCATCTCCCATGTCTTTATTCAAATCAAAGCTAAAATCAGACTAAATTAGGATTGAAACGGAAGACAAAGATTTGGAACAGGAAGAAAACAAGGCTTTGCTAAAATCAGACTAAATTAGGATTGAAACGGCATTGCTGAATAGCTTTGGCATGAATCAACAGATAGGCTAAAATCAGACTAAATTAGGATTGAAACTTTATCGAGTTCATCATTGATACCCTTGATTTTTGTGCTAAAATCAGACTAAATTAGGATTGAAACCGTATAAAGAGCCATGAAGGTGCTTTATTAACTTTCCGGCTAAAATCAGACTAAATTAGGATTGAAACTGAATTCCACCTTCGAAGACATCGAACTTTCTAAAGAGCTAAAATCAGACTAAATTAGGATTGAAACCTCCTAATTCGCTTCCTTCATTTTCAGGGTCGCCTGCTAAAATCAGACTAAATTAGGATTGAAACGTGCAAGTGTCCTTCGCCTCTGTTTAATGCAGTTAGGGCTAAAATCAGACTAAATTAGGATTGAAACTGATTCCTGTTGAGACGGAATACATGGATTTACTGGAAGCTAAAATCAGACTAAATTAGGATTGAAACTTGTATAACCATAAAATTCAACTTGGAGCGTGATCGGCTAAAATCAGACTAAATTAGGATTGAAACATCGATATGGATATACACTCTGCTGTGTTGAACATAGCTAAAATCAGACTAAATTAGGATTGAAACAGTTTTACGCTTTGGTGGTTCGACTGGCCCTAATACGCTAAAATCAGACTAAATTAGGATTGAAACGATGGTATAACGGTGTCTTCCAGTAGATGGAAAAGGGCTAAAATCAGACTAAATTAGGATTGAAACGGGCATAGGTATGAGTACAATTAGTATGGGCTGGTAGCTAAAATCAGACTAAATTAGGATTGAAACTAATAAGCGGTGTGGATTCCCTAAAATAGGTAATGAGCTAAAATCAGACTAAATTAGGATTGAAACTTAATCGCCTCTACAGTACAAATATAATCATTATCAGCTAAAATCAGACTAAATTAGGATTGAAACTCGGCTGTAACCCGGCTTTGAGGATGATATCATGAAGCTAAAATCAGACTAAATTAGGATTGAAACTGGCTTCCCGGCTGTTCTCAATGGTGCGTTTGATCCTGCTAAAATCAGACTAAATTAGGATTGAAACATCAAAACTAATCATCCCCCCTTTTTTATGTTGCTTGCTAAAATCAGACTAAATTAGGATTGAAACTAGCCTTCGACAAGATACGGAGTCTCGATTTCCTAAGCTAAAATCAGACTAAATTAGGATTGAAACTAATCTGATTTAACTAGAATGAGTTCAACCTGGTTTAGCTAAAATCAGACTAAATTAGGATTGAAACGTAAAAAGCTTAAAATCCCTGTTTAATGCCATACAGCTAAAATCAGACTAAATTAGGATTGAAACGCATCAAAGAGTGCTCTAAGTTGATCAATCGACTTAGCTAAAATCAGACTAAATTAGGATTGAAACCAACTACGATGAAGCCGAAGCAAACGGTGAAGACCGCTAAAATCAGACTAAATTAGGATTGAAACAATCAGCAGATATTATAATAGGGGTTCGCAAATAGGCTAAAATCAGACTAAATTAGGATTGAAACGATACACACACTATGATCGTATTGAGTGCTGTCAGCTAGCTAAAATCAGACTAAATTAGGATTGAAACAAAAGTTGGATACCATCTATGTAGACTTCATGTGTAGCTAAAATCAGACTAAATTAGGATTGAAACTGGCAGGAAAGGATATGCTGAATTCACGTACCATACGCTAAAATCAGACTAAATTAGGATTGAAACTGATTTTGTTCACAACTTCCTGTTCACTCTCTTCAAGGCTAAAATCAGACTAAATTAGGATTGAAACGTTCTCAAGGATTCCTTCTCGGTGAATGTTTCGCTGAGCTAAAATCAGACTAAATTAGGATTGAAACGTAGTAAACATCACAAACAATACGCTTAACATCTGCGCTAAAATCAGACTAAATTAGGATTGAAACATCAGAAGATGATTTTAGATCTGGAGTGATGAGCCATGCTAAAATCAGACTAAATTAGGATTGAAACTAAAAAAGAATTAAGGGAGATTATTTCATGAATAAGGGCTAAAATCAGACTAAATTAGGATTGAAACTTGAATCGTAATGTACCAACAGATCCGCAGTGTGGAGCTAAAATCAGACTAAATTAGGATTGAAACTTTCAGATGTGTTAATATCTATTTCAATCATTAATTGCTAAAATCAGACTAAATTAGGATTGAAACAAATATTAGGGGAAATCTTCATAACAGGGGCTAAGCTAAAATCAGACTAAATTAGGATTGAAACTTAACCAGATTGTCAACTTTAGTATTCAAGGCTTCGAGCTAAAATCAGACTAAATTAGGATTGAAACCTTAATACAAGTCCACAGGCTTTGCAAACTAATTCTGCTAAAATCAGACTAAATTAGGATTGAAACACCGTAGCGGCAACTTTAATAAAGGTCTGTGGCTCGGGCTAAAATCAGACTAAATTAGGATTGAAACGAAGCACTTTCATATATGGTTGCAGATAATAAATTAGCTAAAATCAGACTAAATTAGGATTGAAACAGGACTACGCCGGGGCATACCCTCTAAGCAGAGTAAGGCTAAAATCAGACTAAATTAGGATTGAAACTCTGCCAAGTATTCGTTAAGTAAAGGAAGAATGGTTGCTAAAATCAGACTAAATTAGGATTGAAACTGACTTGGAGATGGCACGAGAAAACAGGATCGAATTTGGCTAAAATCAGACTAAATTAGGATTGAAACAAAAGTTGGATACCATCTATGTAGACTTCATGTGTAGGCTAAAATCAGACTAAATTAGGATTGAAACACCTACGATGAACTCTGTGGAATACATGGCTGCAGCAAAGCTAAAATCAGACTAAATTAGGATTGAAACTAGTAAATCACATGGAGAGGTTTTCTGAGGGGGGAAAGCTAAAATCAGACTAAATTAGGATTGAAACCATTGAATATGATATGGGAGGTGAAGAGGGCGTTTCTAGCTAAAATCAGACTAAATTAGGATTGAAACAAAACAAATTCATTTAATTCAATTAAGCTTTTAAATTGCTAAAATCAGACTAAATTAGGATTGAAACCGTGATAAAGGGACTGGTTTATGTAGTGTATTAGTTGCTAAAATCAGACTAAATTAGGATTGAAACCAATTTGACCCTAAAATATTCACACTTAACGATTCAAGCTAAAATCAGACTAAATTAGGATTGAAACCATAGACAGCAAATACCAGTTAATTCTCCCTTTTCTGCTAAAATCAGACTAAATTAGGATTGAAACATCTTACAGTTTTTATTAGGGATTTTCACAGGATTAGCTAAAATCAGACTAAATTAGGATTGAAACAAATCTAGTGAGTATCAAAAAATTAAAGCTGAATTAAGCTAAAATCAGACTAAATTAGGATTGAAACCTAGAGGCTTCAGTGTTGGTTACACTAGTAATCCCTGCTAAAATCAGACTAAATTAGGATTGAAACTAAATAGTGCTATTGATGGTGCTAAAAGTATAGTTGGCTAAAATCAGACTAAATTAGGATTGAAACACGAGATAAGCTAATCGTTCCTCGTTGTCATCTATCTGCTAAAATCAGACTAAATTAGGATTGAAACATAGTGGACTAACCAACAACAAAAAACGGGGTACCCGCTAAAATCAGACTAAATTAGGATTGAAACTTTAGAGGGGTGGAGTTGATATTCTTCTACAGCTTCGCTAAAATCAGACTAAATTAGGATTGAAACTTATGATCACGTTCGTTTTTTGTTCGTTTTGGTGTTGCTAAAATCAGACTAAATTAGGATTGAAACTTACATGTGCATCAATCAAGTTTTCCGTACTTGTACCGCTAAAATCAGACTAAATTAGGATTGAAACGACTTTCAAAAGCATCTTTAAATCGGAGATCTTCAGTGCTAAAATCAGACTAAATTAGGATTGAAACGTTGCATAGACATTATATCGGGCGGTCCCGGATGCAGCTAAAATCAGACTAAATTAGGATTGAAACACGAATATGTCGCTCAACAACCCCAACCTAGCAGTGCTAAAATCAGACTAAATTAGGATTGAAACCTTAATACAAGTCCACAGGCTTTGCAAACTAATTCTGCTAAAATCAGACTAAATTAGGATTGAAACGTTATAAAGCATCACACACGTAATGACGTGACAGAGCTAAAATCAGACTAAATTAGGATTGAAACCCAGATAAGAACCATATGTCAAATGATAGCAAAATACGCTAAAATCAGACTAAATTAGGATTGAAACGCGGTAAGGCTGTGGGATATGTTCCCCCGGATCGGTGCTAAAATCAGACTAAATTAGGATTGAAACTTAAAAAAAGATTAGATGACCTTATTAGTTTAATGGGCTAAAATCAGACTAAATTAGGATTGAAACTAAGTAAGAACATTATCTCGATATAACAATTACGGAGCTAAAATCAGACTAAATTAGGATTGAAACTAAAGCACTGCCTCATTTGTCTGTAACTGGCAAAATTAGCTAAAATCAGACTAAATTAGGATTGAAACAAACAAAACCCTCCTACACCTCCTACATGAAAATGTGCTAAAATCAGACTAAATTAGGATTGAAACAGTAAAAACTGTAAGATAGGGATGATTTCAGTTGCAGCTAAAATCAGACTAAATTAGGATTGAAACATAATTCTCCGAGTAGCTAGTTGGCTCACACCGGGGCTAAAATCAGACTAAATTAGGATTGAAACAAACCAGCTGGAAAATAATCGAATTTAAAAGCTTAGCTAAAATCAGACTAAATTAGGATTGAAACGGGCTAAAAATAAGATTCTTTCAGATCTGGAATTTCGCTAAAATCAGACTAAATTAGGATTGAAACACATCATTATTAGAGATTAGAGAATTATTAGATGCTGCTAAAATCAGACTAAATTAGGATTGAAACCCATTTGAGCCTCTTCCTTTTTCTAGATAATATTCTGCTAAAATCAGACTAAATTAGGATTGAAACCATCAAGAGTATTAGGGTTATCTGGATTGGGCCATGGCTAAAATCAGACTAAATTAGGATTGAAACGTGTTTATCTTCAGGATATTTGTCTTCCAATTGTATGCTAAAATCAGACTAAATTAGGATTGAAACTGGGTTTAATTGCATCATCACGCAAGTTAAAACCAGGCTAAAATCAGACTAAATTAGGATTGAAACATTGGTACGGTTAATGTTTCTTCGTTGACAGTGTAGCTAAAATCAGACTAAATTAGGATTGAAACTAGATTATTTAATGAACATAGGCTCCAGGGAGAATGGCTAAAATCAGACTAAATTAGGATTGAAACGACGTGGAGAGTTATAACTTTCTTGCTACGTGTTACTTGCTAAAATCAGACTAAATTAGGATTGAAACGTATCAATACTCTTGATTAAGTCGAAGTTGTAATTTGCTAAAATCAGACTAAATTAGGATTGAAACTTTGTTTCTATTCCAAGATCGGTGTCTTTATTACCCAGCTAAAATCAGACTAAATTAGGATTGAAACTCTTCTACGTCATAGGTTAACATTTCCATCTGGTCAGCTAAAATCAGACTAAATTAGGATTGAAACAATACTATCTACTGCTTCTTCTAAAAGATCATCATAGCTAAAATCAGACTAAATTAGGATTGAAACCCGGTTGGTTACACCATCCCAGGTCTGCATGAACTTAGCTAAAATCAGACTAAATTAGGATTGAAACGTTCTCCAGGATTCCTTCTCGGTGAATGTTTCGCTGGCTAAAATCAGACTAAATTAGGATTGAAACTCACGAAGGAAGATAAGAAAACATTTAATCAAATTTGCTAAAATCAGACTAAATTAGGATTGAAACAGTGTTACATAAGTTCCCGCTTATATCCGCACTGGA
Source organism: Methanobacterium sp. UBA375 (assembly GCA_002495625.1). Taxonomy (GTDB): domain Archaea; phylum Methanobacteriota; class Methanobacteria; order Methanobacteriales; family Methanobacteriaceae; genus Methanobacterium_A. The sequence goes on from DAGC01000003.1 coordinate 6,095, forward strand.
GCTAAAATCAGACTAAATTAGGATTGAAACATAAGCAATATTAGCGATATTATCGCTGTCTAGGTAGCTAAAATCAGACTAAATTAGGATTGAAACACAGTACCGGCACCACTCGAACCATGCGTGACAAGGGCTAAAATCAGACTAAATTAGGATTGAAACGAATCACACCGGTCCATTGATGGGTCTTCTTCACAGGCTAAAATCAGACTAAATTAGGATTGAAACTTAGTATAGATAGCGGGTTCAGTTCCATTACTTGAAGCTAAAATCAGACTAAATTAGGATTGAAACTTATATCACTCATTTCTTGGAAAAGATTCCGTACAGGCTAAAATCAGACTAAATTAGGATTGAAACTCTTTATAGGGGGTGTAATAGAAATAAACTCCTTCAGCTAAAATCAGACTAAATTAGGATTGAAACTTTCCCATCTGTGAATATAGCTTCTACTTTTTCTGTTTGCTAAAATCAGACTAAATTAGGATTGAAACTCCTATGAGGTCGGTACACAGATAAAATTCCCAGAGGGCTAAAATCAGACTAAATTAGGATTGAAACTTTACTATTGGGTCAAAATGATCTGATGCACTGAATGCTAAAATCAGACTAAATTAGGATTGAAACAGCGTATATCCTTCTAGTTCATATTCAACTTTCACAAGCTAAAATCAGACTAAATTAGGATTGAAATTCCCTTTTACGACCTCATCGGTAACGAATAACTGTGCTAAAATCAGACTAAATTAGGATTGAAACTGCTCTACCTTGGCGACTACCTAAAGGGGATTACAGGCTAAAATCAGACTAAATTAGGATTGAAATGATTCTAATCCTCCAAGGTTATCTATGCTTTTCTGAGCTAAAATCAGACTAAATTAGGATTGAAATTTCTATATAGACTTAACAGAGTGTGATGTAGCCTATGGCTAAAATCAGACTAAATTAGGATTGAAATTTGTTTATATCGTCGTCAATGTTGATGTCCTTGCCAGCTAAAATCAGACTAAATTAGGATTGAAATCCTGGGACACCACAACGGTCTGGCAGGTGTACCCTAGCTAAAATCAGACTATTTTAGTGAGATTTATATTTTAATCACCTAATTTATGACCCAGAAATTCAAGATTCCTCTTGATTCCTTTTTTAAAACCTTTTCTGGATTCAGCAATAGTTTTTTCGATGTCCTTTGACGAGTCCACCATCTTATCAGTTAATTCATCAAGGGTCATTAAAACCCACTTACCATCCGCTTTTACAAAAATCACCATATTCACCTGCTAGATTTTGAGATTCTTCATTAATTTATTTGGGTATGGGATACTTAATTGTTATCATATTTAATCTTTTGATGCATATATTAAGTATATAGTATTACTACTCAAATGCTCTTTACCCCAAACCCTAAGTATTAATTTTTATCCATTAATTATTATATTTTTGGTTAACAAGTGAATGATCATGGTAAAAATGAAAGAAAAAACTGTGGACATAACAGGCTGGGAATACCTCAAGGGAAGGGATGAATACATCATAACGTTTAGAATAAGCGATTTAGAACCTGAAAAAAGAGAGGTAATACTTGAAAGGTATAAATCCGGTTTTTTAAAATCCCAAGGCGCAGAGATTGAGGAAATAATAGAATTAGGAGAAGATTTATACGTTAAAGAGTATTACGAGAAGGAATATTTTGAAGATTATAAATCTCTAATTCCCTTGGCACAGAAAAGAGTAGTCCCTGAAAGATTGGATCCAGATAATTTGGAAATTGAGGTGGAGATGTGCATGATAGAACAGGAGATGAAACACCGAATGGATCACGCTGCTGAATGGTTTGATGAACTTAAAAAGGGGACATAATGACCACATCATGTACAAAAAAGATAGAAATATCAGCTTTTACGAGTAGTATCTATAATTGTTGTCAATTGAGATTCAGGTTGCATTTTACGAAAGAAAGGATGAAGGAGTTAGTTTTCAGACTTCGCTTTCTCGATCCAATCATTTAATGCGTCTGTAAGTGCCTTACCCCTATACCCATGTTTCGGCCCGTACTTATTAAATGCTAAATTCTCAAACTCCTTTGCTAATTCTATCGGTACAAATCCATCAACTTGAACTTTTTTGAGTTTATTTTCCATAATTACCGTTTTCAATTATGTTTATTTTTTATATAAATACCAAATCCCTCATCATCGAAAAACTTAAGTAATGTTTATCCTTACTTAACCACATAGCTACTTAAGTTATTAAGTAATTAAGTAGGGGTTAACATATGGTGAAAGCAAAAAATGTGGATATCTTAGACTGGGAGTACATAAAAGAAGAAGATAAATACGCCATAACATTCAAAATAAGGAATTTAGAACCTAAAAGGATACAAAGGATCATTAAAAGACATAAATCTGGTTTTTTAAATTCTCAAGGAGTAGATATTGAGGAAATTGCAGAGATAGATTGTGATTTATATGTAAAAGAATATTATACTAATGAAGATATTGAAAATTATCAATCTATAATCCCATTAGTACGAAAAAGCATAATTCCCGAAAGATTAGATCCCCAAAAATTAGAAATTGAAGTGGAAATGTGCATGATAGAACAGGAAATGAGATACAGAATAGAACATGCTGGTGAAAGTGTTGATGAACTAAAAAATCTATAGATGATGAAATCCCCGAATAAAAATTCTCATCATTGCCTTCTCATATTTTTGGGATACCATCCCTTTTTAACCCTTTCTTCCTGTTTAAAAAGTTCATGTATACCCCACAACAGTGAAAAACCCAAAACACCAATTAACGCTGCAATTATTACACTTTCTATGAATAAAGACAGCACTATGAAAAAAAATCCCCCAATAAGGAATACAGGCCAAATTCTCTTTCCAATATAATATTCGGCTTTGATAACCACAGGATGAAGTATTCCTATGATTAAAAATGCCCCGATTCCAACGATGATCCCTTCAAAATTCATAAACTTTACACTCCAGATATATAAAATCCAAAAAAAGTAAACTAAGGTAATAGGATCCCAAATCCAAAGTCAAAACACTATCTTACAGATACAGATCCCTTATACTTCTCATCAAACCTTCTCCATGCTTCAGCTACGGAAGGTTTGGTTTCATCCAGTTCCACTAGGATATGGTCCCGTATGGCATCCGAGTTTATCTCAATTTTCTGGTTGGCCATCTCCAGTATCTTACCTGTTATCTCATCTACTTCATCTGAGATATCATCTAAGGTGTAACCGGCATCTATACCTGCCTTCTGGATGGATCTTTTAAGTTTTACTTCATCGAATGGTTCCTTATCACCACTTCTTTTCCTGACAACGGTCATGGTTAAATCCCCTTCATAGTCTTATATAATTATATGTTACATGAGTAATGAATATTATTATATCAGAACTTCAAAGGATATGCTTGGTTGGTTTACCAATTAATCCGCTTTTTTGCTCATGAATAAGCTGATAATCACTCCCAGTCCGCTGAAAGTTGCGAAGATCAAGAAAGCTATGTTTAAACTGGAAAGGAATAAATGGTAGTTTGCAGGTGTTACCTGAACGTTACCCATGAATCCGGAGATTATGAAGAGGAGTATCCCCAGGGAGAGTGTCTGGCCGGCGTAGATCATGGTGGAAAGTGTGGCGGAGGCCATTCCATAGTTGGCCTGTTTCATGCTGCCCATAAAAGTATTAGTAGTGGGAGGTGAGAAGAGGGCAATACCCACGCCCACCAGAACCAGTCCCAGAATTGTAATCGGCAGGGGTGTGGTCAGGTTGAGAGTGGATAGAATAAGTAATCCTGTGGTGGTAACCAACATGCCTGAAACTGTGAATATCCTGTTCTCCCTTTGATCAGAGAGCCGTCCCACCACCGGTGAAAGAAGCGCCACCATCAACGGCTCAACAGATATTATCAAAGCAGTTATCTGGGGCTCTAAACCCAGCAGATCCTGGAAGTATAAACTTAAAAGGGTCCACATGGCCGTGGTGGATATGTTAATAAAAAGCAGTGCTAGTGCAGAGGATGCCGAAACTCTCTTCAGCAAATCCTCCAGTCTTAAGATGGGATCTGGAAATACACGCTCCCTCCAGAGGAATATGATAAATCCCACCACACCAGCTATAAATATCATCTGCCCTACGCTGTTTGCCAGATCGGTGAACCCGTACAACAGGGCAGTCAGGGATGGTATGTAAATGGCAGAGCCAATTAAGTCGAACTTCACACCTGGCGCCCCGGTCCATTCCCCTTTAAATCGCCAGAATATGAGGGTTAAAAGTATTAATCCCAGTGGAACATTGAATAAGAATATACTCCTCCATCCCAGGTTTTGAACCAGGAAACCACCCAGCAGGGGGCCTAAAAAAAGCCCTAGATATACGGCGGTGATGAAAAATCCGAAGGCAGCGCCTCTATGGTTTGTCGGGTAAACCGAACTCAACAGGGCCGTTCCGGTGGCGAAGATCAGTGCACATCCCAGTCCCTGGAGGAAACTCCCTAAAATTAAAAATTGAATCGTAGGCGAAAGGGCCGCTAATAGAGAGGCTGCAGTGTATATCACCACTCCATAGGTGAAGATTCTTTTCCGGCCGTGGATATCAGCTAACTTACCAAATGGTAGCAGGAATGCCGCATTGGCCAGTACGAATACCGTGGGGAGCCAGCCTAAAAGGATCAGGCTGCCGGTTAGATCATCCCCTATACTGGGAAGTGCGATGTTCAGGGATGATCCCATAAACGGTATCAGGAAGGCTCCCAGGGCCACCAGTATCAGGGCGGTTTTTTCCTGGTTTATACCAGTATTTATCATCAAAAATTAATATGGTGTTTATACAAATTAAATGATAGACAATTACTGGATGAAAATAGAATTTAGATGGAATATATTTGGCGTAAAAAGTAGAATTTAGATAATGTGTTGGGAAAGAATAGGAATTGGATTAAACAAACTAGGTGAAAAATATGGCCCCCTATAAAGTGGTTATTGAGAGAGATAAATGCACTTCCTGCGAGAACTGTGTAGAAGAATGCCCAGAATATTTCGAACTCGACGACGAAGGATTATCCCACCTGATAGGATCTAAAAGAGTTGATGACAACGATGAATTAGAACTCAAGGACGCGGACTGCTGTTTAGACGCCGCGCTTAGCTGTCCAGTGGTCTGTATCCATGTCTACGAGGACGGGGAAGAGATAAGTTAAGAGGAATAATGGTTATAAATTAAGGAAATAAGGATTATTAAATTAGAAAACAAGGTTTACTAAGTTAAGGAATAATAGTTATTAAATTAAGGGAGATACCTGTAATGGATTTAGATATAACTGATTTAAAACCTTCCTATTGTACCATAAAAGATTTCAAATTCCAGTCTGGTGAGAAACGGGATGAACTCACCATGGAATATTTCATCACGGGCCAGGCCAGAAGGGACGCAGATGGAAACATAGTAAATGGCCTGCTCTTTATACACGGCTGGTCCGGTGATTATTCGTCTTTTAAACGTTTCCTAGATTTCACCAGGCCTGGTGAACCCTTCGATAAAGATAAGTATTTCATAATATCCCCCACCAGCCTCGGTTCACCAGGATCATCTGCCCCCTCTACTTCAGGGTTGGGGATGGATTTCCCCCAGTACACGGTGGGTGATATGGTCAACGCCCAGTACCACCTACTACAGGAATTGAAAATAGACCATCTGAAGGGTGTTATCGGCACTTCTATGGGTGGATTCCAGAGCCTGGAGTGGGGTGTGAGTTACCAGGATTATATGGATTTCCTGGTTCACATCGTAACTGGCCCGGCTGTTTTAGGCAGGAACCAGGCCATATTCCAGTTTCAAAACAGTATCGTAGAGGACCATCCTGGTTACATGGATGGTAACTACCAGGAAAATCCTCAAGATGCAGTTAAAAGTGTCAGTAAATTCATGTTCCTCTTCGCATTCACCATACCCTATTATCATAAGGCATTTGGAGATAAGAATATATTAAATCAAGCCTTCAGTGGGGATGGTGCAGGAGGGATGGAAATAGACGCCAGAGATATTGTGTGGAGGAACAATGCAGCTTTATCCTTCGATGTGAGGGATGATTTAGATAAAATCAAGGTTAAGTCACTGGTGATTGGGATTGAAGGTGACCAGTATTTCCCACCAGAGATAGAAGCCATTCCCCTTTCAAAATCCATAAAAAACTCGAAATTGTTGGTTTATAAATCTGAACTGGGCCATCTGGGTGTAAATGAAATAGAAAAAATGAGGGATTCACTGTTTGATTTAATGGATGAATGAACTGTTGTAATTTAATAGTTGGCGTATTCAATTAATAGCCGGTGCATTCCACGGAAATAAATATTTTTTATTCCCCTTTTTTAGCTAGTATCTCATCGATGGCCTCTTCCATATGCAGCCTCACGTACCATCTCTCATCCCGGTACGCTTCTTTTAAAGGTTTTAATGCTCGTTCATCACCGATCATGGCCAGAGCACCAGCTGCGTGTTTCCGGACGCTCATATCATCATCCTTCAGGGCTTCTATTAAGGGCGGTACTGCTTCCGCGTCGGCGATCATCCCCAGTGCTTCCGCCGCTGCAGATCTGAAATCGGGATCCCCATCCTGTAACGCCCTGATAAGTGATTCCACCGCTCTTTTATCTCCAATCTTACCCAAGGATATGGCCACTTCATTTCTAATTTTTTTATCATCTAAAAAATTAATAAGGGGTAGTACACCTCTTTCATCACCGATGTTACCCAGTGCTTCCACTGCATGCCAACGGACGTACCATTCCTCATCCTTCAAGAGGATAAGTAACCGGGGAACTGCCGCTCTATCCCCTATCTTACCCAGGGATTTGGCCGCATTCCATCGTATATCATTGTCTCCATGGGCCAGGAGTTCAATCAATGGTTCTACTGATCTCCTATCCTTTATCCTACCTAATGCCTGGGCTGCTTTCCAGGATGTATCCTGGTCACCCTCCACAAAGGCGTTTATCAACTCTTGTACGTTTCCATCTGATTCCAACTTTTCGATGCTGTCTTTAGAGTTTCCAAACAGGCTCATTTCGTCTCATATCCAATAGATGATTTTAGATCTTTGATTGATGTAATATTTGTTTTTTATCTGCATAATATTTTTTCATATATATAAACCGATTATTAGAAAATCTTTTATTAGATGCCTCGTATATCATGTTTTGCCCCAAAAATTCCAAAAAAAATTTCATAGACTAAACACCTATTAAGGAAGTAAGACAAAACATCTAGTATCAGAAAACCATCTACTAACAGGTGTTTATACAAACCTATTATCAAATTAATACAAATCATCTCCGGGAGTTAATAAATTTATGGCCAGTTTAGAAACATCAGTATTTGTCAGTGTGCTCATCGCTTTGATCCTGATATTCGTGGATTATTTAATTTTACCAACGTTATTGGTGACTGTCCTGCCTATCGTGGTGTTTACCGGATTTATAGCCAGCGCCATGGCCGGTTCTGAGGGAAACAATTACCGGGTTGGTGGAATTGCTGGTGGTGTTCTGGCAGTTTTGTTCTTCCTGGTTAAATTCTTCACCCCACCCGCCCTATCCTTTAATCTTTACGGCCTAGATTTCAATGTTTTCCTCATGTTTGAAGGATTTATCTATCTCATTTTAGGTTTCGTGGTATCACTGGCTATATTCATGTTATTAGGGGCTTTTGGTGGTATGATTGCCCAGGAACTTTTCGGTCCAGATGAAAAAGAAAGAGATAAACAGGGTAACTCCAAACCCTTAAGGAATTAATTTTCTAATCTTAACTAACCTTCGTTTTTGATAAAGTTTAATTAACAATTGTTATATTCTATTTATGTAACTATTTGTATAAGATAAGTGAAAATATTTAGAGGCTAAAAAAATGTGTCCAGTAGTTAAAATAGATATAATAGAAGGAAAATCAACGGAATATAAAAATGCAGTTTTAAACGGGGTTCACCAGGCCATAATTAAGACTTTTAACATACCAGAGACCGAACTTCTACAGAGGTTGTACGAGCTACCCTTCAACAACTTCGAGTACCCCAAAGACAGAACTGTAAACACCATCATCATCGAGATCACCATGTTTCCAGGGAGGAGTCTTAAAATTAAGAGGGAACTTTACCAGAGAATCGTAAATAATCTAAAGAAAAATCCAGGTATAGATGGTAGTGATGTGATGATCATCCTGCTAGAGCCTCCCCTGGAAAATTGGAGTGTAAGAGGAGGTAAACCAGCCGGTGAAGTTGACTTTGATTTTTAATAAAAAAAAATAGCAGAATCCTGGAAGCACACATATGACTCCAGGATCCTTTTATACGGTCAGTTCTTGGAGGCGGTAGACCATATAAAATTCAAGTTGGTAAAACATCTCTTCCATGTGTCTCGTTTATAACCTCAGCCAGTCCGACGTATGTAGCGCTTAACCCGGTTAATATTCCTTCATAACCAGCTATGAGTCCTATCATCTCATTTCCAGTTATATCGGCCAGTGCCAGGAGGAAGAACAGTATGGCCAGGGTGGCGAATATAACCTGTAATCCCCTGCTTATTTTAAGCGTTCCAACGAACATCACCGCGGTGAAAACACCCCACATGAAGAGGTAGGCTGCCAGTGAGGTTGCATCTGGAGCTTCGGCCAGTCCCATCTTGGGCAGTAACAGTAGAATGGCGAATGAGTACCAGAACAGTCCATATGACCCGAAGGCCACTGTGGCGAATGTGTTCCCATTCTTATATTCCATTGCACCTGCTATTATCTGGGCAGTTCCCCCATAGGCGAGTCCCATAGCCAGTATCATACTGTTCATTGGATAAAATCCGGCGTTGTGGAAGTTCAAAAGAACTGTGGTGAGTCCAAATGCTATCAGTCCCAGAGGAGCAGGATTAGCCGCTATATGTTTCGATAGCTTACGTCCATCTATGGTTATAGTGGCGTATTCTTCTTCCATGTTTTATACCCCCTACTTTCTAGTACATTAACTAACCTTATCTAAATTTACTTCCTAAATTTTCTATTTTCCTAAGATTTCTTCTTTTTTTGCTTTTTTAACTCTTTTTCTACATTTATTTTACTCTTCCAGAGTGGAGGTGTCTCCTAAATCTTCTCCAGCTTCTCTGGCCCTTAACACCCTCCTCATGATCTTTCCGCTTCTGGTTTTGGGCAGTTTTTCCACCTGTTCTATCTCACCCAGGACTGCCACTGGTCCCAGTTCGTATCTAACATGTTTCTTTAAGTCTTCGATAAGTCCAGTTCTAAGTTTCTGTTCTTCTTTGAGTATTAAAAAGGCTTTTATAACCTGTCCTTTGATTGGATCATCTTTACCAATGACCGCTGCCTCCACTACTAAGGGGTGGCTTACGAAGGCTGATTCCACCTCCGCGGTTCCTATCCTGTGACCTGCTATCTTGAGGACGTCGTCGGATCTTCCCTGTATCCAGAAGTATCCGTCTTCATCTTTTCTGGCCATATCCCCTGCTTTATAGTATCCGGGGATGTCTTTCCAGTAGGTTTCGATGTATCTTTCATCGTCTCCATAGAGGGTTCTAAACATGGCGGGCCATGGTTTTTTAATGACCAGGAATCCTCCTTTTCCTAATGGTACCGGGTTTCCCTGATCATCAACCACATCGGCCTCTATTCCAGGGAATGCCTTGGTTGCTGAGCCTGGTTTGAGTGGTGAGCAGGGCAGTGGTGTTATCAGGTGCATTCCAGTTTCGGTCTGCCACCAGGTGTCCATGATGGGTATCTTTTCATTTCCAATGTATTTGTAGTACCACATCCAGGCTTCTGGGTTTATGGGTTCTCCCACTGTGGCCAGAATTTTTAGGGATTCCAGGTTGTAGCGTTTTGGATATTTGGTTCCAAATCGCATGAGGTGTCTTATGGCTGTTGGTGCCGTGTAGAATTTGGTTACCCCATATTTTTCCACTAAATGCCAGAAGGCACCGGGGTCCGGGTAGTCGGGAGCGCCTTCATAGACCAGGGTAGTGGTTCCCAGGAGGAGTGGTGCGTAAATCACGTAGCTGTGTCCAGTGATCCACCCTATGTCTCCAGTACACCAGTACAGATCACCATTGTGAATATCGAATACATTTTGCATGGTGGTGGCAGCGCCCACCATATATCCGGCGGTGGTGTGTAAGACACCTTTTGGTTTTCCTGTACTTCCCGAGGTGTACAGTATGAAAAGTGGATCTTCTGCATCCATCTGTTCTGGTTCACAATCGGCTGGCTCCCCTTCAATGAGCCGGTCATAGAATATCTCTTTACCACTTAATTCCGAGATGTCTATGGGGCTTCCGGTGTGTTTGACCACCACTACAGTTTCTACTGTTTTACACTGTAGCATGGCTTCATCGGTGATGGACTTTAAGTCTATGACCTTCCCCCTTCGGAAGGTACCATCGGCGGTTATTAGAATTTTAGCTTTAGCATCGTTCATTCTTTCCACGACTGCGCCTACGCTTAGTCCGGAGTAAACTACACTATGGATGGCTCCGATTTTGTTACAGGCCAGCATGGAAATTAGAAGTTCCGGGCACATGGGCAGGTACATGGAGACTCTGTCTCCCTTTACTACTCCCAGGTTTCTCAGGGCATTGGCGAATTTATTTACTTCCCGGGATAATTCATAGTAGGTGAGTTTCCTCTCATCACCCCTCTCATTGGCATACAGGATAGCCACCTGGTTTCTTTTATCTGTTTCTACCCAACGGTCTACTGCGTTGTGTGCCAGGTTGATTTTTCCTCCTACGAACCATTTGTAGAACGGTTTGTTGCTCTCGTCTAATACCTGGTCCCATTTTTTAAACCATTCGAACTGTTCGGCTTTTTCGGCCCAATATTTTTCTATATCCTTTCCTTTTCGAATTTCTTCTTCCCAATTTTTAATAAGGGCTCTCTGGATCACATCTTCATCAGGATAAAAAATCCTCTCTTCCTGAAGAAGAACATCTGTATCGCGTTCCATTTTTCTCCCGCCTTTTTGCTCTTTCTAAAATATGATTAGTTCTAAGTTCCTCCTAATATATAAAGTTAACTATTAATCATTATAAATCCTGATTAATCATGATAATATAGTTTGGTTGGATAAGAACAATTTTAGGGTTTTGATTATCAAAAAAATTTATTTTAAAAGTAACAAGGATTATGTTATGTTAAAAATAACAAGAAATTATATTCAAAAATAAAAAAATAACCTACTAAGCTTTTCAAAAAAGTAAAAAAAGAGATAGAAAGGGAGTTTTAACCTTATTCTACATCATAGGCGGCATTCCACCCATTCCTGGGGGCATACCTTCCATTCCTTCCATGTCAGGTTCCCCTGAACTAGTGGAAGCGATCATGTCATCTATACGCAGAATCATCTCTGCTGCCTCAGCAGCTGATTGGATGGCCTGTTTCTTCACCCGGTGTGGCTCGATGACAGATGATTCTTTCATGTCGGTTACTTTACCCTGAAATATGTCCAGTCCCATGTAGGGTGAGTTTTCCTGGGCAGCCCTGATATCCACCAGTACGTCGATGCTGTCCATTCCTGCATTTTCAGCCAGGGTCTTAGGAATCACTTCCAGTGCTTCGGCAAAGGCAGCAACTGCCAGTTGTTCCCTGCCACTTATGGTGTCTGAGTAATCTTTGAGTCCCCGGGAAATGGCCATCTCTGGGGCGCCTCCACCAGCTACTACTTTGTGGTCTTCGATGGTGGCGGCAACAACTCCCAATGCATCTTCCACTGCCCTTTCCACTTCTTCAGCCACGTGTTTGGTGCTTCCCCTTAGGATGATGGATACTGCCTTGGGGTCTGGGCTTTCTTCCACGAAGATCATGACCTCGTCGAAGATTTTCTTCTCATATACCCGTCCTGCTCTTCCCAGGTCTTCTGGTTTAAGGTCATCTATGTTGGTCGCGAGATTGGCTCCAGTTGCCTTCTCTAGTCTTTCTATATCGGATTTTCTAACCCTTTTTACTGCGAATATACCTTCACGGGCCAGGATATGCTGAGCCAGGTCATCTATTCCCTTCTGACAGAAGAGTACGTTCGCTCCGGTGGCTAATATTTTATCGACCATGTCCCGGACCATGGATTCTTCCTGTTCAATGAAGGCCTGCATCTGGTTGGGGTCGGTTAGTTTGATCTTGGCATCTGTCTCCAGGTCTTTAACTTCCACAGGGTATTTCAGGAGGGCTATTTTAGCATCTTTTACCTCCTTAGGCATGGTGGTGTCGATCCTGCTTTTATCGATTACCACACCCTTTATCATCATGGATTCTTCGACCGTGGCGCCCTGGATCCGGTGTATGTTTATGTGATCCTTATCCACTTCACCATCTTCTTCCACCTGTTTAACCGCGTCTACGATGAGTTCCGCCAGTGGTTCTCTGGCTTTCTCTGTACCTTTACCAGTCATGGCGGTCATGGCCACGTCTACTAAAGTATCCCTATCGTTTCTTTCTATGGAAATATGGTCAAGGATTTCCAGTGCTTTGGCAGCTGCCCTACGGTAACCCATGGATATCACTGTGGGGTGGACTTCCTGTTCCAGGAGATTTTCCGCCTTCTTGAGGAGTTCTCCAGCTATCACAACTGCGGTGGTGGTTCCGTCTCCCACTTCATCTTCCTGGGTTTTAGCCACTTCCACCATCATCTTGGCTGCAGGGTGTTCGATGTCCATTTCCTTGAGGATGGTTACTCCGTCGTTGGTCACCACGATGTCCCCTAAGGAATCCACCAACATTTTGTCCATTCCCTTGGGACCAAGGGTGGTCCTGATGGTCTCTGCTAGTACCTTACCTGCCATTATGTTCATTCTTTGAGCGTCTCTTCCTAAAAGCCTGTTTGTACCTTCCGGTAGTATTAATATAGGCTGGCCTTGCTGGCCCTGGCCTCCTAACTGTGCCACATTTATCACCTCTAATTTTTCACTATTCGTAATTTATCAATGGGTTAGAGGTTATATAAATAATTTATCAATTAGGATGATCCATAAAAAATAAGATGAAAATAGCTTTAAAGCAGCTAATTATTATGAGTCATTAATTTCATAGCTAAAATCCCATAAACACTTGCGTTCTTCGCCTTCTGATTCATTTAAATGGTCCATCTCATGGGAAACTCCGTACGCAGTTGATCCTTCCAGAGTTAAAGGGCCTTGGATATGTTTAACTCGTATCTTCAACGAACTGGGATCAAGTACGGCTTTTATTATGTCCTCCCCATCGATCACTACTTTGTAAGGCCTTTTAACGATCTCTCTCTCCTGTTTTTCACTGCACTTTTCAAGGCGCAGCACCCGCCCTTCTTCCTTTAGGACCGCGGGGTTTGAAAATAGGTAGATGGTCTCCAGGGTGTGTCCCAGTTTCTCCTCTGGATCATACCTGGTCACCTTATCCTTTATAGCCATCAGCCTTACAGAGTCTTTTTTGGTTTTGTAGCTCCAGTTTCCACCGAATTTAAGGGAGAATAAGAGGGGTAAGAAAACTTCGTGTTTTATACCTAATTTCTTGATTATCTCCTGTTCCTGGAGGTTGAATTTCAGCTTCTTCTTAAGTTCTTCCTCTAGAAAGTCCAATAAACCACCCTGTGTATTAATTTAAAAAAAGGAATTGGTATTTCATTTGTTTTTAAAAGACTCTATAGCATCATCTACCACGTTTAGTATCGCCTGGGAGAGTATTTCATCGGTTCCATCCACCACGATGGGTATGTTATCGCAGTAGATCACTTCCAGCCCGGCTTCCAGGGCGTCCTTGGTGGCCACATCCACTGCAGCTGCTTTGAGTTCGGTGAGCATCACATCTGCCTCATCGATGTGTTTCTCTATGTCCTTCTGCAGTAAGGGTCGGTTGGATAAATGTGGAGTAGTCCCCACCACTTTACATCTGTAGTTGTCCTCGAGATACTCTATTAAAACACTTTGTATAGATTCCGGGGCCGTGGTTGCAAATAACACGTTTTTACCCTCCATATCATCTAAAGGTTTGGGTCTAAACACGGTGCTGATGACCGTTGCCTCTGGATTTATTTTCCGTATGAATTTTTCCAGGCCCTCCACCTTCTCCGGGGTGGCCATGGGCATTTCGCACATGGTTATGACCACTAAATCCGCGAGTTCCACCCGAAATGGTCCGAAGAACCTTTCTATATTGATCAAAGGTTGGTTGGCCCCTACCAGTACTATATGTTTATCCGTCCTTACCGGTGGTATGGCTGCCCCGCTCCCTTCTAGTATCACGAATTCTGCGTCGACTTCGTTGGCGAGTTTGGCTCCTTTGGTCATGTTGGTGATGAAAACTTCACCCACCATTCCACCGCCGCATCTCCTGCAGCCTATGGTTAATATTCTGCTCATCAGGGCGTCTTCCCAGTGGTCTGATGCCGCGTGGATCCCCTTATCAGATTGTTCCATGAGGAACTGTGGTGTTATCTTTATCTCGTCCCCTCTGACTATCTCCGGTTCCTCTGGTCCGCCCCTTCCCATGGCCACCACACATGGGTTGTAGTTATGTTGATGTATAACCCGGGCGGCATAGGCTGAGACAGCGGTTTTACCGATCCTCTTACCAGTACCCAGTATCTTCAGGGAAGGTTTCTCCAGGATGTCATGTTCGCCCAGGGGGAAGAATTTAAAATCAGGCCCTTCATAGGGTATTCCCCGGGAGAGGACTATATTTGCTATTTTAAACCTTTTAGAATAATCGACGATGGGTTCGTCGCTCAGGTCCATCACCACATCGGCGTCATATTCAGCTATCTTCTCATTTATGAGATCGTAAGGGATTTTATGGTGATCCGGTCCAAAGTGGACTTTTCTTTCCAGTTTCTCTGTAATATCCTCTTCAGATACTTCTCGTAACTTTTCAGTGCCGCCAATAAATATTACAGCCACGATCTCATTGTACTCAATACTATCTAAAGTATCTAATGCTGATTTTGTAACCGGTATGTAGTGTTCTCCATCCACCAGGCAGATCATCCTTCTCAAGCTATCCACAAATAAACCCCCAGAAAAAGTTGCTATAATCAAAATAGAAACGTTTTAGATTAAAAACGGTTCCATAATTAAAATACGATAAATTATTAAGGTATTATTTCATCAAGATTTAAACTAGAAATTAAGAATACAACTGTCATCATTTACAGATTTGAATACGCGTCCGAATATTTATCTCATGCTCATTATTTTCGCATTTTGAGTTTTTTCATACTTCATCGTGTCGTTATCCTGTACCTTGATCAGTTCCCTTCTTGATCTTTTCACCAACTCGTTGAGCCCGTTAGAAATGTTAGAAGACATTCCTCCATTGTTGTTTGCGAGGACTTCGGATATAGTATTGGACAAGACAAAAATAGCATATTTATGTTCGGCTTTGGTACGGTGAATGTGGTGGGGGCTTATGTTAAGGCCAAGATAATCTTTACATTCCTCCTTTAACTCGTATTCTTCATCCATATTTTTTAACACGTATACCAAAAATTGATGTAGCTGAATGAGTTCATCTTTGTACATATTATCTGACACCTTTACTAATTCAAGTTCTAGTGGGCATGTTACTTATATTGTAGATGGTGGTTCATTACAGATAAAATAATTTAAATACGGATTTTGTTATAAATCAAGTATTTGTTATTAACAAACGTTTCACATGCCAAAGTATAGTATCGATGATCTGCTAAATAAAGGTTTTGACCGATACCAATAAAATTCACCAAAACCTAATAAGTTATTAAATCATAAAATTAATAAGAACATTAAATATTTTACCGTAAAACTCTGATAAACTGTGATAGGATGAAAATCTCTAAATTAAAACAAATAAAAAAGGAAAACAGAGATAAACTTCTGGGAAGGTCCCAAATTGGGGCCGAAGTAGTTTTAGATACTGTAAGTAAGATTATTGGTGATGTACGTCACGATAAAGACCAAGCACTGATAAGTTTTTGTGAAAAATTTGACGGGGTTAAACTCGAAAATCTGCAGGTTCCACAGGACATAATTGAAAGAAGTACCAGCCAGGTGGACGAAACCTTATTAGATGCACTCAACCAGGCAGCTGAAAATATCCAAAAATTTCACCAGGCACAGCTACCACCAGAATGGATCTGCAACGTAACTGAAGGAGTCTCCGCCGGCCAGATAATACGACCAGTGGAAACCGTTGGCTGTTACATACCCGGAGGCAGGGCAGTATACCTATCCACTATACTCATGACAATCATACCCGCCAGGATAGCCGGAGTCAGCCGGATCATCTGCTGCACACCCCCGGATGAAAAGGGGAAGGTAAAAAAGGAAATACTGGCAGCGGCCCGTCTTGCAGGTGCAGATGAAATATACTCAGTAGGAGGGGCGCAGGCTGTAGCTGCCATGGCCTACGGAACAGAAACCATACCCCGGGTGGATAAAATAGTAGGCCCCGGGAACATATACGTCACCACGGCCAAAAAATTAGTCTACGGAGACGTGGACATCGACTTTCCTGCAGGACCATCAGAAGTACTGATCATAGCAGACGAAACAGCCAACCCAGAGTACATAGCAATAGACCTCATGGCCCAGGCAGAACACGACCCAGACGCAGCATGTGTACTGGTAACCACCTCTGAAGAACTGGCAGAATCCGTAAATAACATCATCAAAGACGAGGTTAAATCTGCACCCAGAAGGGAAATCATCGAAGAATCCCTGGATAAATTCGGACAGATCATACTGGCGGATAATCTAATGGAAGCCGTTGAATTTTCCAACCAGTACGCCCCGGAACACCTCATCATCATGACCCTTGAACCGGAAAAGATACTGGAAAATATAACCAGTGCCGGTTCCATATTCCTGGGAGAGTTAACACCCGTAGCTGCCGGGGATTACGGTTCAGGAACCAATCATGTCCTCCCCACCTCGGGATGCGCCCGTTTCTATGGTGGCCTTTCCACAGAATCATTCCTTAAAAAACCAACGGTACAGCGCCTCACAGAAGAAGGGCTGAAGAACCTGGAGAAGATGGTCATCACCCTGGCCGAGTACGAGGGGCTTTACTCACATGCAGAATCCTTCCGGAAACGTTTGAAGGATATTAAATAATAGATGTCAGAAATATATTTAATCCAGATTTACAGATTTATATAAAATAAATCCAAATTTACAGATTAATAATAATACAATCCAGATTTATATAAAATGGGAACATAAATAGGATGGAATACTCCCCCCTCATTTTAATTTTAACACTTAACAAACTAAAATGGTTTAATATTTTATTTAGAGGTGAATTAGAATTGACGCAAACAGAACATAAATGTATGAGAACTCACTATTCCAGGGAAATAACCCCAGAACTTAATGGAGAAGAAATCATAATCCAGGGATGGATACATGAGATCCGGGACCTGGGCGGTATCGTATTCGTACTTTTACGTGACAGGGACGGCATTACTCAGGTCACCGCACCCAGTAAAAAGGTGGAAGGAGAACTTTTCAAAGAGATCCAGGGATTGAAGAAGGAATCAGTGATAACCGTAAGAGGGAAGGTACAGGAATCACCCAAGGCACCTGGCGGTGTGGAAATAATACCCATCCGGGTCCGGGTTCTAAACGAATCCAAACTACCCCTACCCCTGGACACTACGGAGAAGGTAAGGGCAGAGATAGACACCAGACTGGACAGCAGATTTTTGGACCTGAGAAAACACAACGTAAGCAGCATATTCAGGATTAAAAGCAGGATGCTCCACTCTGTACGGGTTTTTTTAGAAGAAAATGGTTACATCGAGATCAACACCCCTAAACTGGTAGCATCAGCAACCGAGGGGGGAACCGAGCTATTCCCCATCACTTACTTTGAAAGGGAAGCTTTCCTGGGGCAGAGCCCCCAGCTCTACAAGCAGATCATGATGGCCTCCGGGTTTGATAAAGTATATGAGATAGCGCCTATCTTCCGTGCCGAGGAACACGACACTCTACGTCACCTGAACGAGGCCATATCTATAGATCTAGAGGCTGCCTTCTGCGACCATGAGGATGTGATGCAGATCCTGGAACAGCTGGTTTCAAATGCTTTAAAGGACGTGGAAAAACACTGCCAGAATGAACTGGAAACCCTGAACATTGATCTGGAAGTGCCCAAAACGCCGTTTGAAAGAGTGGACTACGACGATGTGGTGGATCTGGTCAACTCCAAAGGAGTGCCCCTGCGCCATGGGGAAGACCTGTCAAGGGCCGCTGAAAAAGCAATGGGTGAAATAAAGGACAGATACTACTTCATAACAGGATGGCCCACGGATATAAAGCCTTTCTACGTCATGCCCAGTGAAGAAGACCCGGCTAAAAGCTGTGCCTTCGACCTGATGTACCGGGACCTGGAGATCTCCTCCGGGGCCAAGAGGGTACACCTGCACGATTTACTGGTCGAAAAGATCAAAAAACAGGGACTCAATCCTGACTCATTCAACAGGTACCTGGCAGCGTTTGAATACGGGATGCCGCCACACGCCGGATGGGGACTCGGAGCCGAGAGATTCACCATGTGCATCACCGGAGCCAAGAACATAAGGGAAACTGTGCTGTTTCCTAGGGATAGGCGAAGGCTTACCCCTTAAATTTAATTTTTTTAATCTAAACCTTTCTATTTTTTTCAACAAGGTCTTTATAGTAACCTAGGAAGTCTTCCTTGAAAAATTCCAGATCATCATCGACTATATCCTCACAAATATCAAACTGGGACTCAGCATAGGTTATGTGTAACTCAATACACTCTCTATTTACATTTACTACGGTTTCAACCCCTGACACTCCACTTTTATATGATGGGATATAATTTTCTAATTCCTTTTCCATCAGGACCCATATTTCGTTCACCCAGTTATCATCTTCGAATGTTAAAATGAACTCTTTATCGGATGTTTTTAAATCAGTTCCAAAGTTTTCACGTTCTTCAAATTCAATGAGTTCCAGCATAGATATATCTTCCATTAAAGTTTTTCAACACTTTTTATTGATTTTTTAATTAGAAATGACAATCCCACTCCAACGATTAATATAAGTCCCATGACCAGATAAGGTAATGAGTTAATACCTGTATTCAATAAATTAACGGCAAATAAAGGACCGATACCTGCTCCTATAAATAAGATAAGGGTATGAAGAGAGAGGGCAGATCCTCGTGCTTTTCCTCCAACCTGGGCTACAATAGTGATGAGAGCTGGAGCTGCAATAGCGATACCCGCCACAAATATTACACTTAACACGATAAGCAGTATCACGTTAGAAACAATTCCCAATAATATTAGACTGATGGATGATATTATTAACCCAGTAGTAAGAACACTTGAAACATCAAATTTCCTGGCCAGTAACCCAGATGTGGGTGCAAGAATAATGCCTAATATTCCTATGGCTCGCACATACAAAATTTCGTTACTGTTAAGATTGAATGTAGATCCACTTAAATAATACCCTAATGCTGTATACATGCCCATCATAGTCATTAAAAACATTATATCTACTACATAACAGAGTACTAATGATTTTAACTTAAATAAAGATGCCATATCAATAACAGATTTTTTAATACTGCTTTTAGCACGCTGGATGTTATCCTGGGGTAAAGCCATTATTGAAAAGAGGGTCATAAAGTAGAACATTCCCATAATATAAAACACGTAGTTCCAGCTCAGATACTGGTTAATGTAGCTGCTTATGACCTGACCAACTATTCCTGCCATTAAAAATGCGGTGATCAGGAACCCCGTGGATGTTATCTTTTTGTTATCTGGAAACATCTCTGCAATGTAGGCAAGTGCAACTGGTGAAAATGCAGCGGCTGCAGCTCCCTGAACTCCTCTAAGAGCAATAACCCAGTATATATTATCGTATAAACCAACAAGAGGAGATACTATGGTCAACATACCTAAACCTATCAACATGATTTTTTTACGACCATACTGATCGGACAAAGGCCCATATATTAAACAAGCCATAGCATAAAAGATAGAAAAAATAGTACTGGTCCAGGCGGTCACATTAGAAGATACGTTTAATGTTGATGAAAACACCGATATCAGGGGAATGGTGAGATACATGCTGGACATCACTATCAAACCGCCCCAGAAAAAGATCAGCGTTATTAAACTGTAGTTTAAACTTGAACTTTTTTGAATCCGTTGTTCACTCACTCAAACACCTTTTTATTTATATCACATCACGATTATATCGTAATATTATATAAATATTGTTAAATTTAATCGAGCTTATTGTTTTAAAAAAATACTTAAAATCATCCCTCCAAAACCAGGTGAACTAAAAATAACTGCTTTTTCTAATGATATTGTATCTATTGACTAATTAGGAAGCTTTATATGGGATGATACCATGATGAATAGATAGTCCCATATCGGACTATTGGGTGAACTATGAAGAGCGATAAAATACATCTACAGTTGAAAGAATTCAATACCATCTTAAAGGAAACCGATGCCATTTACAGCAGATTGGCAAGACAAATCGGTTTATCGGACTGTGGTTTCTGGTTGATGTATTCCATCCGTGAAGCAGATGGAAAGTGCACCCAGAGAGAACTCTGTGACCAGTGGATAATGAGCAAACAAACTGTAAACTCCGCACTAAAAAAGCTGGAAAAAAAGGGTTACATCACACTGACCTCATCCAAGACAGATAAGCGCATCAAATACATCACACTGACAGACGAAGGCATTCAATATGCTCAAAAGACAATTGACATCGTTTTTGGATTGGAAAAGCTTGCTTTAGAAAAAATGAGCCCATCAGAACGTGTTAATATGATTAAAACCGCCCAGAAATATCAGGAGTTGTTCCTGGCAGAAACTAAACGCTTTTTGAAATAATAATTTTAGAATTACTTCAGTAAATTCTATTTATAAAACGTTTTTTAATAATCCTGAACTGATCTAGCGAGTATTCTCAAAATATACAATTTACCGAATAAATAAGATAAAATAGCAATCTAAAAAAGGAAGAATAGCTAATGAACAACATAAACAACGATAAAGGGAAACTTTGGTCAAAAGACTACGTACTACTAATGATTTCTAATTTTTTCCTGTTCTTTGGGGATATTTTGTTACTGCCAGTGCTGCCTGTTTATGTGAAACAGAATGGTGTTTCTGATATCCAGGTGGGCATCGTAATCGCTATATTTTTTGCAACATCGTTACTCATGCGGATGTTCACATCCAGAGCATCGGCGCGGTTCGGAAAAAGGACAGTTTTGTTGTTGTCAGTATCCTGTTTTGCCCTGTCTATGCTGGGCTATTATCTGTTCGCTAGTTTGATAGCGATTATAGTTATCAGGATGGTTCAGGGTTTAAGTTTCGGTGCATCATCAACACTATATAGTGCAGTAACGGCTAATATCATACCAAATGAAAGAATGGGGGAGGGCTTTGGCTATTTTGGCTTATTAATGACCATAGCTACTGCTCTCGGACCGCTTCTAGGTGCAGCAGCAGTCTCTTTACCAGATTACAACTGGGTATTCCTGGTTGCTCTTCTACTTGGAATGACCGGGTTACTATCAACCTGTTTCATCACGGTTGACAATCGCCAAACACCTATCAAAAAGTTCAGAACAAAGGACTTCCTTTCAGATATGATTGAGCCGAAAGTGTTCTATGAGGCCGTCTTTTTGCTATTGGTTGGTTTGGCAATGGGAGGTTACAATACATATGTTATTTTATTCGCCAGAGAAATAAGTGTCACGAATATAGCTGTCTACTTCCTTGCAACAGCACTGGCAGAATTAATCGTACGAACATTCAGCGGCAAGCTATATGACAGGAAAGGTATGAACATTGTAGTGATACCCGGAGCAATGGCTGGAATCATCAGCTGTGTTGTGATGGCAAACGCGACCAATTTGGCCATGATATCCATGTCCGGCTTCTTGTTCGGGACAGCCATAGGGATGATTTTTCCGGTGATGGAAGCTAGCGCGATGAAAAAAGTAGACTCTGAACGTAGAATAGCAGCCAGTGCAACTTTGTTAAATCTTCTTGACATCGGTTCTGTGCTGGGTCCATTACTGTTCGGAGTTATGATACAGCTGTCTGGCTACCCAGATACGTTCCTCCTTTCCAGTCTGATTTTTATGGCAATGGCTATTATACCCTTTGTCGTTAATATAATCAAAAGAAAGAGCAAAAACAACCAGATCAATACATGAAACTCCCAATCAACAGGCCTAAATCCTAACACTATTCACAGTTTACTTTGTTCTATCTATAAACACATTTTCATGCTGCTTTATAAAAAATGATAGAATTAACCCCATAACAACCATCACCAGCGCGGCAGTAAAGGCCGTATTAACGCCGGATATGATAGCCGCTTGCTGTTGTAAGATATCGGGATTTCCAATTTTTTCAAGGTTTTTAGCAATCGTAGCCCCCATCAACCCTATAAACAATGAAGAACCGAAAGCCGCAGCAATTTGCTGGCTAGTATTTAAAATTGCAATACCATGTGTCCTATAATTATGTGGAAGATGGTTCAGTGAGTTGGTCTGCGCAGGAGTGAAAATCAAACCAATGCCTAAAGTCATACAGGACTGTAAAGCGATAAGTGTTATTAAAGTTGTTGACCATGAAGTAAGGGACAAGAAGAACATCGCTATGGTTAAAGCAGCAAATCCAACCAGTATAAGTGGTTTTGCACCGATTTTATCAAAAAGACGACCAGCCATAGGTGCAATGATGATATTCAAAATGCATCCTGGCAACAATGCCAATCCAGCTATAGAAGTTGTAAGCCCTAGTACACTCTGTATATATGTTGGTAAAATGATGTTAACAGCAAATGGCATCATGAAAGAGATAAACATAAGAACTGTTCCCAATGTAAACAGGGGATAGCGGAATGCTCGAAGTTCCAGCATTGGCTGCCTTAAGGTAAGTTGACGTTTTGAAAAAATGATTAATCCGACAATTCCGCATAGCAGGGAAATAAAGACGGTTAAATTCAAAAATCCCAGATTTTCAATGGAACAAATTCCGAAGATCAACCCCCCAAAACCTATCGTAGAAAACACAATGGACAGAATATCGATTTTAGGCTTTGTTAAATCTGAAAAACTCCTTAAAAACATCATCCCCAAAATTATTGCAATGGTGGAAAAGGGTAAAATAATAAAAAATAACCAGTGCCAGTCTAAATACTGCAAAATGAACCCGGATAGTGTTGGTCCGATCCCTGGAGCGGCAACTACAACCATCATGGAAATCCCCATTGCTGTTCCCCGTTTGTAGGGAGGATAAATCTCCATAATTGTGTCCATCATAATCGGCAACAGTATTCCAGTTCCAGCCCCTTGCAAAATTCTGGCCACTATTAAAGATATGAAATCTGAGGAAAAACCACACAAAATTGTTCCGATACTGAATAAAACCATAGCAGATACGTAAAGTTTCTTGGTTGAAAAAGTTTTTAAAAGAAATGCCGCAACTGGAACTGAAATGCCTATAATCAGCATATAAGCAGTTCCCAGCCACTGAACTGTACTCAGGGAAACGTTCAGACTTGACATCAACTGGGGAAAGGCTACATTTAAAATAGTTTCATTTAATAAAGCTATGAATCCGCCTATTAGCAGCGGTATCATAATTAATGCCCTTTGTTTGGCAGTAAACTTTGCATATTTTACATCTGCGTTCATCAACAGTTTAAATACCAATTAACTATAAATAGTTTGTTATTCACCGATTCTATCTGATTACTGTACATTCATCAAAAAATAATATGGATTAAAAATTACTATTTTGATAAATTTAAAATTTTTCTTCTATTAGTTTTTAACTTCGAGAAGCGGTTTTTTATATAGGCTCTTTCTTGATGTTCACATTAAATTTTCAATTTAAATCTGGTTGTAGGATAGTTGGGGCTTTCATTGGTGATTAAAAGATCATGTGGGTGGCTCTCTGTTACACCATTAGCGGTGATTTTGACAAAACTGGCTTTATCCTGCATCTCTTTAATATCACCTGCACCGGAATAGCCCATGGAAGCTTTAAGACCACCTATTAATTGGAAAAGAATTTCACTGGTGGGTCCCTTGTAAGGTACAACTCCTTCCACCCCTTCCGGAACAAGTTTAGAGTGTTTCATAGGACCTTTAACTTCCTGGAAGTAACGGTCAGTTCCGGCACCTGATCCACTGGTCATGGCACCTAAGGATCCCATCCCCCTGTATTGTTTAAATTTACGGCCCTTTATTGTCACCACATCCCCCGGAGATTCTTCGGTACCGGCAAGCAAGCTTCCAAGCATAACAGCATCAGCACCAACCCCAATAGCCTTCGCCAGATCCCCAGAATACCTCAAACCTCCATCTCCTATAACGGATATATCATGTTCCCTGGCTACATCTGCAACATCCGATATTGCTGTAAGCTGTGGTACTCCTACACCGGTTATTATCCTGGTTGTGCAGATGGAGCCAGGACCTATTCCTACTTTGATACCATCCACCTCACCAGCTATTAAATCTTCAGCTGCTTCTCCAGTGGCTATATTGCCCACAACGAGATCTGCGTTAATTTCTTTGTTCATCTTTTTGGCAAAACTTATTATGTCAGGTTTATGAGCATGAGCAGAGTCCACCATAATTATATCTGCTCCAGCTTTATCCAAAGCTACTGCTCTCTCCAGATCAAAGGGTCCAGTTGTTGCGGCAACCATGAATTTGTCCTCTTTGTCCCTGGAAGCTTTAGGATATTTCTTTAACTCCAGAATATCTCTGATTGTGACAATACCCACGATTTTATGGTCTTCAACCACAGGTAAGCGTTCTACTTTGTTTTCATAGGCTATGTTTAGTACTTCTTCTGGAGTTGTTGATTCGGATACTGTGACCACTTCTTCAGTCATAAAATCATGTACCTTCCTCTCTGAGCCTGAATTTATAATGGGTCTGATATCTCTTCTACTTATAATACCAATAACCTGCCCATCTTGAACAACAGGAAGGCCACTTATTCCTTCATTGTCCATAATTTCATGGGCTTCGTTAAGGGTAGCATCGGGTCTGGTGGTGATCACATCCCTGATGGTTAATTCTCCGGAACATTTCACCTTTTTTACTTCTTCAACCTGTTCATTTATGGTCATGTTCCGGTGTATAACACCTAAACCACCTTCCTGGGCCAGGTTATGGCCATTTCAGACTCGGTTACAGTGTCCATGGCAGAACTAATAATGGGTATGTTTATTTCAAAATTTCGGGAAATTCTGGTTTTTGTCTCCACATCTTTGGGTACAACCCTAGAAACAGAGGGTATCATCAAAAAATCATCGAAAGTGTAACCTTCTGGTGCGTTTTTCAATTTTTCCAAGTACATTTAAATACCTCACAAACAAATTCAAGGGAGTTATCAAAAAATATTGTAAATGGATATTAATTTCTTATAAGTAACTCCATTGATGTACAATTTCCAATTTAGGGAAAATTATTAATTCCTATGTTATTTCACTTAATAATACATGAAATTTAAGTAATAGAATCATCTTAAATAATTTTTTAATATTAATTTTTCATTTTATTTAAAGGTTTTCAAATCCTGATCCATAAAACAAGACTACTATGGTTAAAAGAGCAATAGCGGACTCGATTTTTTTGATTAAATCTGAATTATCTTAATCAATGGTTGGTAATTCATTTATTAATACTTGTAAATCAGCAGATCTCTTTAGGGGTGCTAATTTTATCTGGCCAGTGTGGACATAATTGTAAGTACATTAATAGGTTCAAATATAGTGAATACTGTCGGAATTCTGGTATTTAAGCTAATCTAGTCAGTCTATCAGGACTAATAAGAAAAAGATTAAAACAAGGATTGTTCATTGAACTTTATTTACCTTTATCATTACTTCATTTTTTCTGGTAAAGCATCGTACTCCGCTCGATCTTCTTCTTTACCTTCATCCATTCATCGGTTATGAGGAAACTCTCCTCCATGTAACCTATTATCTTCTCGAACTTCTTCATGGGGAAGGACATGGTCAGAACATCGAGGGGCATGCAGAGTCGTGCCGATGGATCGAACATGCCCAGTACAACTTTCGGGTCGTCCTTCTGTTGTTCAAGCCAGGGGTAGAGAATGATGGAGCTGCACCCTGATCCCATTGGACAGATGACCCCGTCCAGGTCGCTCAGGTCAAAGTTAGCGAGTGAGAAAAGCCCACTCAAGACTTCGGGATGGGCATAGAAGATAACAACATCGGGATTATCCGTCTCTGTAAGCTTGTCCCACCTTGTGAAATGCAGATTTTTTCCTTCAGAAGAAATTTTAGGGACGACCTTCACATAGGAATCTACTATCTCTGGTGTCTGTTTGAATCTTTCCCCCTCGATAACACCCGGCTTCCCACAGGAGAGGAAGTATCGAAATTCAGGCGAACGCTCGTGAGTATAACCTGCATACATTAGACCACCTGAGCAGGTAATTGAATGTGCATCGAAAACGAGTGGTGTCCCCTTCCTGGCACGGTTAATCTGGCAGATAAGGCAGCGCCAACCATTCGGTGACGGGACTTTCTTCACATCAGAGGATTCTTCCCTCAACTCTAACGTTAAAGGAAGTTCTGCACCAGGAAAATACTTATTCCATAATTCAATGAATAGATCTCTGAGTTTAATGTCCATCGGTACCACCTTCTTCTCTGATGTTTCTCGGGATCAGTTGTATTACCCTTGCAGCATCTGCTGTGACATACATATCCACCAAAACATTTCTATTTTCAAGTAATTTTCCTTGACTAACTCCTTTCCAAATATTTACATCGACTTGCATTAAATCACCTACATTATTAAATCATATTATAACAGACTAAATAGTTTAAAACAAAAAATTATTCTCATTCTCCCCTTATTATTGATTAAATCTTTTAATTTACATAGGTTTCGCCAGTTGTGCCAGAATTTTCTTTTTGAATCGATAGTTACTAATTTAAACCTCGTTTCATAACTAGATCATAATACGATTATATCGTAATATGATATAAATCTATCGCAATAATGTCCAGCATCACAGGAATACACTAGGAATTATCTGAAAATAATTGGATATAAAACCTTAAAAAAGAAAAACCCGAGCTAAGGGGAAAATAGAACTCCTAAGATTTTAAAAATGATTTTACATCAATCCCTGTTCTTTTTTACTGAATAGATAGGCGGATGCAAACACCGTTATCGCTGCAAAAATCACCAGAACAGCTAAATTGATGTAGAGTGGAAGTACCGATGAGTTAAGAATAGTGTACCTCAATGCATCAACCCCATAAGTCATGGGATTTAAATAAACTGCAAACTGAACCATGATGGGAGTCCGGTTATGGGGAAAAGCGCACCGCTTAATAAAAACATGGAAAGCACGATGAAACTCATAATAAGGTTGAATCCTTCCATACTATCTGTAAATGAAGCTATCATCAAACCTAACCCGGCTAATCCAATTGAAATAAGTACTATAAATCCAGTACTGACTAAAAAACAGGGAACTGTCATCTGAATGCCAACGATGAAAGATAATAAAAGCAGTATCACTCCCTGGATTAATGAAGCCGTGCTTATTCCAAGTGATTTTCCAAATACAACTGAAGGCCGTGAAATTGGAGCAACTAAAATCTCCTTTAAAAAGCCGTACTGTCTATCAATTATCACTGAAACTCCAGAAAATACCGCGGTAAATAAGACAGTCTGGCCAACAATTCCAGGAAATATAAACTGCTGGTATCCCCCAATTCCCCCAAACTGGATTGCAGTTCCAAGACCGGTACCAAAGATGATTAACCACAGAAGAGGCGTCACCACAGAAGTTAAGATACGGGACCTGTACCGTATATATCTTTTCGTTTCTCGAAGCCAGATGGTATAAATTCCCTCTAATTCAGCCATCTCAGTTTTCCCCCTCCATGCTCGAACCAGTGTATTTAATGAAAACATCTTCCAAGTTAGGATGATCCAGTTCCACTGATTTTACTTCGATTCCATTTTGTTCTGCAAAATTAACGATCTTAGTAATTAGATTTTCGCCTCGATCTACCATTAATTTGATTTCATCATCCATAACGTACATTTCTTTAACAAAATCAAGTTCAGCAGATAGATCCTGAAATTTTTCAAAATTATCAACCGTTAATGTAATCGTATCCGCTTTTAATTCTCTTTTAAGGTTTTTTGGAGAATCCGTTATCACAATACTTCCTTTATCAAATATTGAGATTTTATCACATAGTTTATCCGCTTCATCCATGTAATGTGTGGTTAAAAGAATGGTTATATCTTCTGTTTTGTTTAAATTCTCAATATACTCCCATATCCTTTCTCTTGTTTGTGGATCAAGCCCCAACGTCGGTTCATCTAAAAATAACACTTTGGGATAGTGAACTAATCCTCTTCCTATCTCTAACTTCCGTTTCATCCCACCAGAGTACGTTTTGGTAAATTCATCTGCTTTATCTCCAAGATCAATTAAATCCAGAATTTCTTCGATACGTGTTGATCTAATATCTTTAGGAACTCCATAGAGAGAAGCATGCATCTCAAGATGTTCCCTACCAGTTAATATATCATCTAAAGCTCTGGATTGAAATACAATTCCTATTGAACCTCTAACCTCTTTAGCCTGCTTCATTATATCATAACCATTAACGGTAGCAGCTCCCAAGGTTGGGCGCAAGATAGTACAAAGCATGGAGATAAGGGTGGTCTTTCCCGCACCATTAGGTCCCAGTACCCCATAGATACTGTTTCTTTCAACCTCCAGATTCACTGAATCTACCGCAATGAAATTGCCGAATTTTTTCGAGATGTTATCTGTTTCAATAATATTAACCATCATATCCCCTTAACGATTTTTTTTTTGATGAATAATATCGGGATTAAGCAGTTTTCTGACCATGGAAATATTATATCAGGATATGATTATATCGTGATAACATATAAATATGATGCAAAATATGAACATATCCCCCATAAACATACAAACATTTGCATACAACCATCCCAGTACATAATGCGAGTAAAAATGTACAAAAAATGGATTAATTAAAAAAGTCTTGTTTTAATTATCCACATTTATTTTTCATGGTTTCTGTAATCTTTGATTTTGAGCTGGAAGTATGAATTTTAAGGGCTTTATTTGTTATTTAACACCGTTATAGATGAATATGGAGACATAGATCGATGATATTTATATTTCATCATGATATAATCGTATTACGATATATTTATATGTCATTGCGATATTAATATAGGATGAAAGGTGGTTATGATGTCTGATGAAAAAAGAGACCTGTATAAAAAGATGGTAAATGAGGCTCTCATGGCCCAAAGAGCTGATGTAAACACTGTAAATAAGTATAGAGGGCAAAAATTTAAAATGGAACATACAAAGGCTTATGTCGATGTGGCAAATAAGATGGAAGCTGTTGGAGGGCAGAGTGAAGCTATAATAAATCTCCACGTTGATTCTGTTAACACGCACTACAACACTTTAAGCAGCCTCACCGATAGTGTGAAGCCAGAAGATGATCCTTTCGTGGAACATTACCAGACCCCAGCGATACTTGAAATATTGTATGAAGAAGATGAAAGCTTTGAAAAAAGTGCAGATAAGTTTGTGGAAGCCATTGGGAATTCAGAATCCATAATCGGGCTTGAGTCTGTGAGAAGATACAGTGGATTTTATGGACCCACATGTGTCGTGGATTTTGCCTTAATTCCAGGAAGCACCAGTAACGTG
This sequence comes from Methanobacterium sp. UBA375, assembly GCA_002495625.1. Lineage (GTDB taxonomy): Archaea > Methanobacteriota > Methanobacteria > Methanobacteriales > Methanobacteriaceae > Methanobacterium_A. The sequence goes on from DAGC01000003.1 coordinate 35,901, forward strand.
GTAAACCAGATACTTAAAAAGACGGACATACCTGATGACCATAAACAGGCCATATTAGCTGCTAAATCATGGGGGATGAACACCTCCTACGGTATAGGTGAAATATTTGCAAACAGGGTAGAAGAAGGAGTACCTGTAAATGAGGCCATTAAAGACGAAATTGAGATGATCAAATCCATATACCAGACTCCGGTAGAAGCCCAGGCAAAATTGATGGATTCCTCAGGCCATCAATCCTTCGATGTGCGTAAATACATGGCAGAGTACAAGAAAAAGATGAAAGGAACTATAATGGCTGCTGTAGAAGATGGGGTACACTACGGGAACATAGTAACGGTTCCTGCATACTGTGTTGGTGATATATCACACCACATATCCCAATCCACCTATAACATGTGTAAAGATGATGTTACAATGGCCATAATTGAAGCTACAACAGATGTAATGGAATCCACCCTTAAAAATGCTATAAATGACTTTAAGAGTGAATATCAGGTATTATCACTGGCTACAGGATCTGCAGCATGTGCAGTTGAATATATACTGGAGTTAGACGGATTTAACGCCCCTGCAGTGGTAGAACTTTTAACCAGAAGGTTCCACAACTACGTACAGCTTAATCCAACAAGATCTGCTGCAGCAGAACTTCACAACTGCGACTTCATGGACACAATTTACAGGGGATGGAAAACCCTTGACGAAGCAAGAAGGATGAAAAATGGAAGCAAAGGCCCATTAGAACCCGTAGTTTCAGGGTTTAAAGTTAACCTTGATCCAGTAGACAAAAACGAAGTTATAATGAACCCACAGAGGTACACCTATCCCGGATGCGCAATAACCGTCAGATTCTCCTCTTTAATGAGATTAGCCGACTACCCCTGCCTGTTAACCAGCGAACCTGTAACTGCCACCATGATGACCAACATAATAGCCCTGCACAAGGAAACTCCGGCATCCCCAGTTAGAGGATGTAAAAACTGTGCCTCAGCATGTCTGGTTGATTTCAGACACTCATACTGCCAGTGGAAAGAAGCAGTATGAACTCATCATTTTTTTTAGAAAGGTGATAAAATGAAATGTTACATGTGCGCTTTAGAGGGGAAGGATACAGATGCTGTGTCTATCTGTGTAGTATGTGGCATGGGCCTTTGCATGGATCATGTAATACGGGAAGAAGTTGAAATATGGGAGGGAGGATTTCCACTTCCCAGTAAGAAACTCGAAAAAACACTGCCTAAAATACTGTGCAAATGGTGTTATGAAGCATATAAAAGCAGTTGAAGGTGTCTAAATGATATCCCTTAAAAAAAGATGCTTAGCAGAGTTAATAGGTACATTTTTCCTTGTTTACATCGGAACGGGTGCTGCAATTATAACTTTACTTATAAGTAAGGGGTCGGCGCCACCAAACGCATTCAATATAGGTATTGGTGCTCTTGGTGGATTAGGTGACTGGTTTGCAATAGGAATGGCATTTGGACTTACAGTTGCCGTTTTAATTTATGCAATAGGGCATATATCAGGTTGTCATATAAACCCCGCAGTTACACTTGCACTATGGGCTATTAAAAAGTTTCCCACCGGCGAAGTAGCTCCTTACATCATTGCACAGGTTATAGGTGCATCCATCGCCAGTTTTGCCCTGGCTGCAAGTGTAGGAATGGATGCAGTTACAGTTGGAGGTCTCGGTGCCACAGCCCCATTTGAAGGAATCGGATACTTACAGGCAATTTTAGTTGAAATGATAGGAACTTTCCTTTTAATGCTGGTCCTAATGGGATCTGCAGTTGATAAAAGAGCCGCACCAGGGTTTGCAGGTATTAGTATTGGTTTTACAGTTGCAGCAGTAATAACAACCATAGGTAACATCACAGGAGCGTCCATAAATCCAGCAAGAACCTTCGGGCCTTACTTAGGTGATCTGATTCTTGGTGGGAGTAACCTGTGGAATTATTTCCCCATATACCTAATCGGACCCGTAGTTGGGGCTGTTTTAGCTGCCTTAATTTACAACTACATATCTTCAGAATAAAAAAAAATTTTGTACAAGGAAATAAGAGGTGGGATTACAAAGTCTGTCAATAAAAAAAACAAAGTGTGACTCATTATCCATGGGTAAGTTCTTCTTCCACAGATAAGTTCTTTTTCAGCTCCTTCAGAGCTCCCAAGAAGTTATTTAAAGTTTCTTCATCCATTTTTTTAAATGCGTTCTGGATGAACACATCGCTAGCTTCATTTTTAATGGTTTTGATGAGATCTCGACCTTCATCAGTGAAAACAACTCTGTTTATACGTAGATCATTTTCATCTCTTACTTTTTTAATTAAACCCTTTTTTTCAAGCCTTTTTATTCTTCCGGATAATGTATGGGGTGCATTACCAATGTCTGCAGCTATCTGGCCAATTGCGGGAGGTAACCCATTATTTGGAACCAAACCTGATTCTATCTCATCAAGTTCTATTAATAAATGGAATTGCTCTAAGGTTAAACCATATTTCTGGGATGTTTCATGATACTTAAAATGTATTATCCTGTTTATTTGTTTCCAATATTTCCATGTTTCAGTTACATCCACATGACCACCTACACTTCTATTGGTGAAAGATATATATTATATGTTATAAAAACATAATGGAGGTCCGTTGATAAGTTTATTCAACTTTCTCCCCAGTTTCCGGATACAAGATTATCCTGTTATCTACATTATCAGAAAACATAACCAGAATCACTGTAACGACAGACGATGCCTATTTCAATCAAAAGTTACCTGATATCTAATTTAATAGGAAACAGATTTGTTAAAGTGATGATCAGGAAAAGATGATATGATCTGATTTTGTTTACTAAAAATGTCATAAAAAAATTGGTCAATAAAATATTAAATAAATGTTATAGAATAATTATCGCAGGTATATTTACGGTTCTATATCCTTAAATCGTACAGCACAGGTTTTTCCACCTGCACCCCAGTGTTCTTTTGGAATTTCATGTACAATCACACTAATAGCATCCGCTGGCACATCCATATCCACAAAAACCTTTGTAATTAGAATTCTCAATCAAATACTCTATCTTCCTGACTAATCCCTTCCCACATATTTTACCTGAACCACTGGCATTTAAATCACATCCTTTATCGTATGTTTTTTTTATCCAGAATTCCCTGAAAATTATATCGTTTTATGATTATATCGTAATCACACATAAATATTTGTGCAACAAAGAAAATTAGAGTTTAAACATAAATCTAAAAGTCTCAGGAAATGTATCGTTTCTATGATATCTTTCAGGGATTTCTTCTTTTTACATACTCCTCCACAGCCCGGGAGCCGAAGTAGAATATAACTACAGCACCGACGATCCAGGTGAAGTTGGTTACAATGGTCTTTATCGGCTCATCAGCCGGCAGGTTTATACTACCAAAGGCTACCAGGGGCACGAAGGCAAAGTAGATTATTACAAAAGAACCGGTAACTGCTTTTCTTACCTCACCGGTGTTCAGTGGAGATGTACCGGACATGTAGCTGGTAATCAGGAGTAATCCGAAGAAGGTGATTATTCCCAGACCTATGAATATCCAGGGGGTGGGGATTTTCAACGCCCAGACCAGGAGGGGTAATATGATTAAGTCAATTACAACCAGTGCCAGGACCATCCTGAGGGCACCGGACCATTTTTTTCCCCGGAAATTTTTCACCTGCTTGCGGAAATTATCCCTCTCTTTAATAGCCTTTATCCTCTCTTTATCCAGCCATTCAGCCTTCTTCTCCAGTTCTTCATTGGACTTCTCCAGTCTTTCAATCTTCTCCCTATCAAGCCTTCTGATCTCCTCGCCCAGGGTATCCTTTTCCTGATAAAGATGTCCAATATCCTTATTTAAATCGAATTTTCCCTCATCTGGCATGTTAGTCCCCTCCTATGACTTACGAGATAATTTTGAATATGAAATTCCATAGTATAATTGGATTTACATACATATTAAAGTTTTCAAATCCCTGAACCCCATTTGAAAATTAAAAGCAAAGACCATAATGGAAATCAGGGAAAGGAAAGAGTACCCATAAAAATAGGGATTAGTTTTTTATATCAGCTAATGTAAATCCTCATACAGTATCGATTGTAACATTTTCTATTAATCGAATTCATACTCATGGGAGGAGGGTCTTATGATAGGTAAAAAAATTAGAATAGAAAGGATACTCGACCGAAAAACAGGTCGATGCGTAATTGTACCCATGGATCACGGTGTCTCCGTGGGCCCCATAGATGGGATCATCGACATGGCAGAAACCATCGACGAAGTGGCCAGCGGAGGAGCAAACGCCGTTATAGTACATAAAGGAATAGTTGGAAGCGGGCATAGAGGATACGGAAGAGACATCGGACTGATAATACACTTATCAGCCAGCACAGCACTGGGACCAGACCCGGACAACAAGGTACTGGTAACATCCGTGGAGAAGGCACTGCAGATGGGTGCCGATGCAGTTTCCGTCCACGTGAACGTGGGATCGAAGAAGGAACCAGAGATGCTCAACATACTGGGTACCACCGCCGAGATATGCGACGACTGGGGAATGCCACTCATCGCCATGATGTACCCCCGGGGAGAGAAAATTAAGGACGAACACCACGCCGACGTGGTTAAACTAGCCTCCCGGGCCGGGGCAGAATTAGGGGCAGACATCATCAAAACCAACTACACCGGAGACCCAGAGACTTTCCGGGAAGTTATAGACGGATGTCCAGTCCCACTGGTAATAGCCGGCGGCCCCCGGGTTGAAACCGACCGTGAACTCTTAGAAATGGTTAAAAACTCGGTAGATGTTGGTGGTGCAGGTGTGGCCATTGGCCGGAACATTTTCCAGGCCAAATCACCCCGAAAAACAACCAGAGCCATCGCTGAAATCGTGCACAACGACATGGAAGTAGATGACGCCCTGAATATACTCAACGGTTAAATTAAAGCTTACCGAATATGAATTTAGAGCTTACACGATGAATAAACACTAGGAGGTATAGTAAGATGAAATTCGCATGGGTCATGGCCGAAGGCATGCCATGGAATAAGAAAAAGGGATTCATAACCACCGCCCTGGAATCAGGAATAGACCATATCGTGGACTTCACCGACACAGAAAACATCCAGAAACTGGGCAACGTAAAAATAATCTCGGATGTGGAAGGTTCAGATATCTTCCTAGTGGGTAGAAATGGTGAAGGAGACGGAACCATACCTTTACCAAAAGTTTTATCTGAGTCCAAGGATTTATCTACGGTTAGAAGAATTAAAAGTAAAGAAGAACCGGTCACCGCCTATGTGGAGATCACCAGTAAAGAACATGAGCAGCTGGCTGCCTTACTGGGTAAATATGCCGACTACCTGATTCTTCTGGGGAAGGATTGGAAGGTAATTCCCCTGGAAAATATCATCGCCGAACTGCAGAAAGAAGACGTTAAACTGATAGCCGCAGTATCTGATTATGAAGAGGCTAAACTGGCCCTGGAAACCCTGGAATACGGTACTGACGGGGTTTTATTATGTCCCAGTGAGATAAGCCAGATAAAGAAGGTGGCTGAACTGGTGGATGAATTAGACACAGAAAGCTACAAACTCAAACCAGCCACCGTCACCCGTGTAGAACCAGTTGGTTCTGGAGACAGGGTGTGCGTGGACACCTGCTCCATGATGGGCATAGGAGAGGGTATGCTCATAGGATCCTATTCCAAAGGGTTGTTCCTGGTCCACAGCGAATCCATGGAAAGCGAATACGTGGCCTCAAGACCCTTCCGGGTAAATGCCGGCCCAGTACACGCCTATATCATGACCCCTGGAAACAAAACCAAGTACCTCTCAGAGATCGAAACTGGAGACGAAGTCCTGGCCGTAGATAAGGAGGGTAACACCAAAAACGTCATAGTCGGACGGGTGAAGATTGAAAAACGTCCGCTCATGCTGGTGGAAGCTGAATATGACGATGTAACATTGAGGACTCTGCTTCAAAATGCGGAGACCATCCGTCTGGTCACCGAAGAGGGCAGACCAGTCTCTGTCGCCGAGCTTAAAGTAGGCGATAAGATCATGGTATACCTGGACCCCGATGCCAGACACTTTGGAATGGCCATCGAAGAAACCATAATCGAGAAATAATTAAATTAGGTTTCTCTTACCCTAAAAATTTTTTTTAACTCATTTATCAGTGATTGAGGATTAATCAGGATAGAATATCTCATATAGGGGGTATTATAAAATGAGGGCGTTTCTGGCAGTAGATTTGGACGAATCCCTACAGGATAAAGTGTTAGAAGTACAAGACAGACTTAACGAGGCAAACGCTACTGTTAAATTTGTTGAAAAGGAAAACCTGCACTTCACCTGCAAATTCTTTGGTGAAATCTCCCAGGATAAAAGGGATAAAATAAGTGAGATAATAAAAGAGAAGATAACCAAGTATGACAGCTTCCCCATCAATATCAAAAAGTTAGGGGTTTTCCCACATCTGGGTTACATCCGGGTAGTCTGGTTAGGCTTAGAAGACTCCGGGAATTTCTCCAGGATACTCATGGATTTCGATGAAGAATTCACTAAACTGGGTTACAAAAAAGAGAGAAGTTACACCCCCCACTTAACTATAGGACGGGTGAAGGGTAAGAAGAACAAGGAAGCCCTTGTCGCTAAAATTAAAGAACTGGAAGAGTCAGAGATCGGCTCCATGAAAGTAGATAAATTGATCCTTAAAAAGAGCGAACTAACCCCAGAAGGACCGATTTATACCATGGTAGAGGAATTTAAGCTTAAATGATAATCAACCCCATATTTTATCTTTTAAGCTTAAAACCTGCCCTTGAGTCTGATTATAACGTCTTCACCAGGATGCAAAAATCGTACGGCAACACCTAAACCGTGAACCCCCCAGGTTCCCCGTCAATTATTTGCTGTTCATTCTTTTTTATCTTCTATTTTAGTTATTTAAAAAAATTTAAAGTTAAAGGGATGAGTTTTTTCAAATATATAAACATACCATTGTTCCGTAGGGACTCCTTTATTTTTAACCCATAATTATTTGTAAATGGGTTGTTATACCTGAGCTAGGAGGAAATCAAAAATTGTATGATGTAGCAGTGATAGGTGCAGGGCCTGCCGGTTGTATGGCTTCAAAAAGGATGGCTGAAGCAGGTTATAAAGTTTTACTCGTAGAAAAGATGAAATTACCCCGGGAAAAGTCATGTTCAGGTATCCTCATACCAAAATCAATCCTGATGGTGGAAAAAGAGTTTGGAGAAATTCCCGACACTGTCTTTTCACATCCCAGGATAAATCGAGGCATTATCCTAACGGGTGAAGAGGGGCAGGTGTTCAGCTTCGAAAGCGAAGGTTATAATATTTGGAGAAACCTGTTTGACCAGTGGATGGCTCAAAAGGCGGGAGATGCTGGTGTTGAGCTTAAGGATTCAACTTTGGCTAAAACCTGTGAAGAGATAAATGACCATGTTATGCTAAGGTTGAAGGAAAGGGGAAAGGTTTATCATGAGAAAGCAAAGATGGTGATTGCCTGTGAAGGTGCAGGAGGCATAATTAAAAAGGATATAAGGAAAGCATCAGATGATTTCATTGTTACCTATCAGACTTTTTCTGAAGGTATTATCGACTTAGATCCCGATTTTTTCCATGCCTTTTTAAATCCTCGCTTCTCCGAGTATGATGCCTGGTTTAATGTGAAAGATAACCATCTCATAATTGGAGTGGGAGTAAAAAATGCTTCAAAGATGAAGAGTTACCACTCCAAATTTCTATCATTTCTTAAGTCGCATTATAACGCTCAGATAGGAAAACCTAAAAAGGTGGAGGTTGGTATAATCCCTGAGATCAGACCAGGTTATACTGTAGATCTTGGGGAGGGAAGGGTACTTTTTGCCGGTGATGCTGCCAATCTCCTGAATCCAATGGGTGAAGGAATATCCAGTGCACTGGCCAGTGGTTATGCTGCAGCTGAGGCTATAAAATCCAATATTCATGGTAACAATATAGATCCTAGTAATATTTTAAAGTCATATGAAAGTAAACTTAATCCCGATATTGAATACATGATAAGACAGTGGAAGTTTTTAGGTACGATTTCACCAAATTTTAGTTAACAAATCTATTTCTATAAAATAAAATAAAAATAATCAATTGTTTAAAAATTTACAGATATTTAACAAGGTGAATTTATTGTCCGAAATCAACTACCAGGATATCATAGAGGAAATCAAACCAGGAAAATGGGAAAAAAAGGCAATTGAAGAGTTTTCAGACCATTTAATTGGTATCATTAACGCTGTAGCCATTAAAGAAGGTATCGATGCCGAAGCTATCCTGGTGGGTTCGGTGGCCAAGGACACCTGGCTTTCTGGTAAGGCCGATGTGGATATATTCATAAAATTCCCCCTGGAGACCAGTGAAGACTACCTGAAAGAGAAAGGCCTGTATCTGGGAAGTGAATGTATCAAAAATATGGGAGGTACAGCTGAATACCGTTACGCATCCCATCCCTACGTCACCGGATTAATCGCTGAACTGGAGATAGACTTCGTCCCCTGCTACGATATCAAAGACACCAAGAAGATCAAATCCGCCGTAGATAGGACCATACCCCATACAGAGTACGTGAAGAAACATTTAAAGCCAGAAGAAACGGATGAAGTGCTGCTTTTGAAGTGTTTCATGGGTACCATCGGTACCTATGGATCAGAATTCAAAGTGGGCGGTTTCGCCGGATACCTCTGTGAACTGCTGATCTTACACTATGGAACTTTCCTGAATGTACTGGAAAGTGCGGCGGAGGAATGGAAACCCGGCTACCAGATAGATCTGGAGGATCATGGTACTGCAAATCTCTTCACCGAACCCCTGGTGGTGGTCGATCCCGTGGATCCAAACCGGAATGTGGGTGCGGCTTTAAGTCTGCAGAAGTTATCTGAGTTTGTGGTTGCCTCCCGGAACTTCCTGAAAAACCCAACCCCACTGTACTTCCAGAAAAAAGAAATTCCAGCTAATTTAGATGATATTAAAGATGAATTTAAAAAAAGAGGAAGAAAATCTCTTATTTTACTCTTTAAAGCACCGGATATACCTGCCGATGCACTCTACCCCCAGATAAAGAAGACACTGAACTCTATGGTCAGCGTAGTGGAGAGGAATGGATTTAAAACCTTTGGCAGCGGCTACTGGACCGATGAAGAGGAGAAGGTGCTCATTCTACTGGAGTTTGAGACCTGGAAACTCCCCCGGGTAAAAAAACATTACGGGCCGCCTGTATGGTCCGGGGTCCACGCAGAAAAGTTCCAGGAAAAATATAAGGAAAATGCCTGGCTTGAAGGAGACCGTTGGGTGGCCCGGGTGGATAGAAAGCACAGGGAAGTGGAGGATCTTTTGAAGGACGCCTTATCAAGGGAAGAGATTAATCTTCTCCGGTTTGGTAAGCACATAAAAAGCAAGATCCTGGAGGAATATGAGTTACAGGATCTGGATGAATTTTTAGAGGAAGAGGTTGAATGGGAAGTTCTGGAGTTTTTATACAAGTATCTAAACCCTAATTTTAATCTATGGCGTTAAAAACTGGCTTTCATCTTAATTAACCCTTCCTCTCATAGACGAACTTGGGTACTGCTTCCTTGAATGGATCGAAGGTCTCTATATTTTTTACCTCGGTGCACTTCATACTCACCATGGAATGGAGGGAGGAAGGCAGACGTAGAATTCTCTTAAGATCGATGCTTACCTTAGCATCCACCAGGGCCATGTTCAGCGAAGCTATACTTCTTATGAGTTTCTGATAGCGTTGTGGACCTATTTTGCTACGGAATATTCCCCACTGGTTGTCTTCCAGGAGTTCCCTGTTTTTAATCACGTCTTTTAAGAGTTTCTGGTTCACTTCATCCAGTTGAGTCTCAGTTGTTAGGTGTAAAATGGCGTATCTGGTTCTATCGGTAAAGACCTGGGGATAGCCGAAGGGTATGGTGAAATGTTCCAGTTTGTAGGTCACTCCTTCTGCTGCGTATTCATTACGGGGTAATTCAGCCCCGCTGAGGTACTGTACTATCTGGCCCCGGACATCACTGTCCATGGTCATCACCGATTCATCGAAGAGCCGCAGGTGGTATCCGCGGCCGGAATATACAACGTACATATCTTTAAGTCCCAGATCACCCTTCAGGGTATCTATCAGGCTGGATACGATTTCCAGGGCCTGGTTTAAGCACACCTCGCACACGCCCTCGCAGCCGCATTCCCTTATGGGTATGTCCTTGGCATCCACGTCAAAGACCAGTTCAGACTTTATCCAGCCATCCCTCCTCTGGGGTTTTTCATAGAAGGCCACTGAGGAGTAGGCAGCAAATGGTGCCCGGTATCTTAGAAATTTCCGGAGGAGATCCATGTTTCTGAAGACCTTGTAACGGTCGTTGGGTCCCCTACCCATATGGTCGAATCCGAACTCCCTCTTCTGGACCGAGTTGCTAATAAATTCGGGGATATCTTTAACATCCCATTCTTCCCGGTAATATCTTCGGCGTTCCTCAGGGGTGGCGGGTTTTAAGAGTTGATCTGATACCATGATTTAATACCTATTCTTCTCTGGATTCCTGTTTGGATTCCTCTCCAGGTTCCTCACTGGTTGCTTCTTCATATCTTAGGTCTGTTAACCTGCGAATGTAGTATGAAAGTGGATTCCCTATACTTTTACAGGTTTTATCCGGCTTACATAAACTGGGCAGGTGTAATTTTACTTTTTCACAGCTCATGGGAGTGTACCAGGTGGTTTCTCCCTCATGTTTTAGTTCTATCTCGCTGTGCATGCCGAATCCCATCTTGGCGTTGATGTTCACCTTCTCCTGGGGCTGGTCCTCAAAGAGCGGGGGAGTGCACCTCTCCGCCGCCTCATGGATCAAGGGCAGGATCTCCTTCTCCACAGCTGCCAGTTCGGGATCTACATCGGATATCCTTAAGGTGGTGTTTCTACGGAATACATCGGGATAGAGTCGTGCGTAGGAGATGAAGGGTGTTAGAAATAGTATTATGGCGTCGTTTCTTCCTCCGGATTTCATTCCCTCCAGTACGATCTTTACACATGGGGGGAAGGCTTCCTGGTTTAATGGTGAAGCCTCAACTTTTCCAGTTGCACCTCCCCGGTAACCATAGGTCGCCATGGGCTGGTTCAGTATCTCCGTTACCTTATCGGCCAGTTCCAGTAGGATTGGGTTGGGTTCCACCTGTCTCTGGGATTTCTGGTAAACCTCTCCAATGTAATCCTCTGTTTTCTGCATGATCATCCTGTTTATGATAAGTTCCTTTATCTTGTCGCCGATGAGGAGATCGTACATCTTACCCGGGTCCCGGTGCTCCAGTTTATAGCCTAAATTCTCCATAAAATAGTCTTTATCCAGGATGATGTTTCCCTGATCAAGCACTAGATCGGTTAACTTGATCTTCCTGGAACTTAAAAGGTCGGCGAATATGGTCCATTTAACCTTCCCCGGAAGCAGGGTACTTAATATAGTCCTTAGTATTTCCCTTTTTTCACTCAGTAAAAGCTCCCCCATCCTGCTTTCCATGAGTTTTCCCTGGGCTTCCACCATCACCCTGCTTTCCCTGCTGTTAGGGCCGAATTTTACACTGATGGCCTGGACCAGTAGATAAAATGCGATGACATCGAAGTTGGTGATGTTGCGGTTGTAGAGGTATGAATATTTCCGGTAATCAAATTCTGGGTTATTTTTCTTCTTTATATACCATTCCATTCGCTTAAGGGCCAGATCCATGATGTTATGGGGTATGCTTTCTTCATCGGAAATATTCTGGGAGGGGCTGCGGGTGACCAGTTGTATTAAATCCCCATTTTCCTGGTAGATAGTGTTTAAATTTCCGTATTCCCTTACTATCTGCCTTGCTTCATCGCTGAAGGGGTTTATAAAAGCAACATTTACCATACATATACTATATTTGTTCATCCTCTAAAAATAGTTTCTAGCTAAATTTTTATTAGGAAAATCCTTAAAGATCATAATCCCTAAGATTGATTAACCAGATATATATAGAATAATACAGATAATATTTTAAATCTTTTAATTAACTGATACATCCTTTAAAGTAAATTTCTATTTATATGTAGTCTGAAAAATTACTGAAATTTATTTAAAGTTTTTCAAAATGTTTAAGAGGAGGAGAAATTTTGAGTAAGGTTTTTATCACCTGTGCACTTCCCTATGCTAACGGCCCCACGCACCTGGGCCACTTAAGGTCTACTTACATCCCAGCCGATGTTTACGCACGTTACAACAGGATGAAAGGGCGTGATGTGCTCTTCGTCTGTGCCACAGATGAACACGGAACACCCATCGCTGTCCAGGCAGAAAAGGAGGGTAAAACTCCTCTGGAGATTGCAACCAGGTACCATGAGATGATAAAGGAGGACCTGGAGTCCTGTAACATTTCATTGGATAACTTCGGCAGGACCACCGATCCTAAACACTACCAGACAGCCCAGAACTTCTTTTTAAAACTATTCGACCAGGGTTACATCTACGAGAAGGAGATAAAACAGCCCTACTGTATCGAGTGTAACCGTTTCCTACCCGACCGGTACGTGGAGGGTGTGTGCCCCTACTGTCAGGGTGAAGCCCGCGGAGATCACTGTGAAATATGCGGCCGGCACCTGGACCCTATACAACTACAGGATCCACACTGTCTTATCTGCGGTTCAATCCCGGAAATAAGGGAATCAACCCATTACTACTTCCGGTTGAGCCAGTTCCAGGATGAACTTAAAACATGGATTGAAGGTAATGATAAGTTACCGGCCAACGTAAAAAATTACGCCCTGCAGTGGATAAAAGAAGGTTTAAAGGACTGGATACTCACCAGAGACATGGAATGGGGAATACCAGTTCCTCTGGACGAAGCAAAGGGTAAAGTAATATATGTCTGGCTGGACGCACTTTTGGAGTACATAACCTCGGCAGCTCAGTACGCTGAAAGGAGCAATCTGGACTGGGAGGAGTACTGGGATGATAAGGCCATACACTTCATAGGTAAAGACATCATCTACCACCATTCCATATTCTGGCCGGCTCTTCTCATGGCCTACGGATGTAAACTTCCCTACAGTATAGTCGCCGGTGAATACCTGTCACTGGAGGGTAGGAAGATGTCCACCAGTAAAAACTGGGTGATATGGACCTCCGATTTCCTCAAGGATTTTGAATCTGATATCCTCAGATACTACCTCCTGGTCAACGCACCCCTAAATAAAGATACCGATTTTTCCTGGGAGGATTTCCAGCGAAGGATCAACGATGAACTGGCCGATGTGCTGGGCAACTTCCTCCACCGTACATTCACCTTCACAGGCCGCTTCTTCCAGGGGAAAATACCCGAACCTTCCCAATTTGATGATTATGACCAGAAAATACTGGACGGCCTGAAAGAAGTACCAAACATAGTAGCAGAACATATAGAAAACTTCAAATTCAGGGATGGACTGGTGGAGATAATCAGGCTGGCCAAACTGGGCAATAAATATTTCAATGATAAGGAACCCTGGAAAACCGTTAAGAATGAACCGGAAATTGCAGCCACATGTCTATACATCTGCAACCAGATCTCTAAAACACTGGCCGTACTGTTAAATCCCTATCTCCCGGTTAATTCTGGGAAAATACTGGAAATACTTAACTTGGATACTTCAGGGGTTAAATGGGAACAGGCCACCGAAAAGATACCAGCAGGCCATGAAATATCCACGCCAACACCCCTCTTCTTGAAGATAGAGGATAAGATCATTGAAAATAAAAAGGAAACGCTTTACAAAAATTTAGGAGAGTTAGATGATATGAAAAATATAATCAGCATTGAAGATTTTGCTAAATTAGAATTCCGAGTGGGACAGGTGGTAGGAGCAGAAAAGGTCAAAGGAAGTGACACTCTATTGAAACTGATGGTGGATATCAAGGACAAAAAATTACAGGTAGTCGCTGGTTTAGCCGGTAAATATACAGCAGCAGAAATCCTGAACCAGAAAGTAATCGTCTTGTCCAATTTAAAACCTGCCAAGTTATTCGGGATAAAATCAGAGGGAATGATACTGGCCACCGAGGACACCCTGAGTGTCCTGAGTGCCGAAGGCGCTGAAACTGGTGAAAAAATAAAATGAATGAATCGGTGCTAATTGGGAAGACAGAAAGATTCCTGAGGAAAATTGGAAGGAAAACCATAGATATCCCTGCACTTTCAAACATCGACTATTTCATAGAGATTTATACTTATTTTAAAGAAAACCTGTCGCAATTGCAGGATTTAAGGGACACCATGGAAGTGAAGGGTTACAAGGCACCCTACCGTTCCATCGTTAAATACGGACGTCCCTCGGCAAGTGAGATGCAGGTGGAAGACCTCCATGACATCACCAGGCACACCCAGCACTTCCGGATGAAGGCGGCCGCTAAAAAAAACATACTCGACCGGATAAAATCATCCATAGCCTCCCATAAAATAGCCATAGGTAACCTGGAGGAGTATGGGGTAATTAAATGTTCTTCATGCCAGAATGAGTACCAAGGCCATGACCTCCACAATATAATAGCCAGGAAATGTTTATGCGGCTCAGATAAACTAGAGTTAACCCCAAACATAAAGGGGGTTTACAGGCTGGATATAATTAACTTCCTACCCCTTAGTGGGGATTATATGGTGAAGATGTCCCAGCTTTCACCCTTAGGAAGAGAATCGTTCCGGAAGATAGTGCGCATTTTAAAGCAGGAGAAGAGAGGAAGTGTAAAGACCCTTTCACTGGTGGTGAGAGTCTTTGAGGATGGTAGATGGGTTCGCAAACGGGTTAATTTAGATGGTATAAATCAAGTGAACTATGAAAAGGAAATAAGAAAAGAATACGGTCCGGATGCCCGTATAGAATTTATGCAGTTTCACCGCAGCCGACCATCCATCATCAACGATAAACACGTGCAAACCGCTTTAAGTCTGGGATACGTAAAACTGGCCGAAGATAAAAGCATAGCGATAATGGACTCAGTTTTAAGGCAGTGCCTGAAAAATCCCGAGAAAATAAGAATCTACAACGATGCCCTGGAAAAATCCCGGAGAAACTCCCTTAAAATGGGGGATTTCGAAGACCAGATGACCCTGCAGAGGGAGTTAATGGATGAAGAGTTGCAGAAGAAGGGATTGGTTGATGGGAAGGGTAAACTTGACCGGGAAGTGGAAGCCGACCTTAAATTAAAGGAGAAAATCGATAAATGCCTTCTTTTAAACATTCCCCGGACACTCATTACCTGGGATATAATAAAATATTACCTTACAACTTCTTATGATCATAGAACCAAATATTCAGGTTCTTTCCCAAATCTAAGACCATACCTGGATACCAATCAAATGAAATCCTTTGAAAACTTCCATGAACAGGCCATAAATATACTGAAGAACCATCTTAATGAGAACATTCCCTACATATCCGATATAAGCAGTTTATTAACTGGAAAATTTGAAATAGAAAAGAAGATCAAGGGTCTGCACGTGAAAACCAATCCCTCTGCAGTGGGCGCTGCCATTTTGAATTCAGTGGGCGACATCGGCCTGGATGAAGCTGCCCGTATATTTGGCCTGAATCCTGAAGAAGTAAAAACTGAAAGGGATAAGATAGAAACATTCCAGAAACCATCATCCAGAGCCCAGCAATTCCTGGAAATGATCAAATAGGATAAAAAAAAGTTATAATATGAGTATAAACATGTACAGGTGCTAATATTGGGTTATGAAATCCACGTAAGCAAACCACTGACTTCCCAGAAGATCATGGAGTTGCTGGATAAAAATCCAGAGCTAAGGAAGATAACCTGCCCTCCCAGCCTCTACAAACGTATCCCCACCCGTTACCTGGAAGCACTCTCTGCACTGGGTGTGGAAGTAGAACCTGTCGAAAAATTAGGAAGACCCCGGAAATATGGGGGAAAAGAAAGGGATATGGTAGGGAAGATGTTTAAACAGGGTTACACCCCCCAGGAGATTTCAAATACCCTGAATATCCCCTTAAAAACCGTGTATTACCTGAATAAAACACCCCTAAAAAAGGGGAGGAAACCTAAATATTCCCCGGAAACTGTAAGAAAGGTAAAGTCCAGTCATCAAGAAGGCGTATCTGCCAAGGAAATATCAGAAAAATTGGACATACCTCTGCGAAGTGTTTATAGTCTCTTGAAAAGAAGATATTCATAAACGTAATGACGATATTTACATCCTTAAAAAAAGAATAAAGATTCATAAAATTTGAAGGTACTACCATGGCCATAAACATCCTGAAACCAGATCTGATAATGATTGCCGGTATCTGCGCTGTCATCTCCTTTCTTGTCACCTACCTGGCCATGCCCCGGTTGATCAAGAAATTAAACGATGCAAAAATAGTGGGAAAGGACATCCACAAACCCAGCCAGCCTAAAGTAGCTGAGATGGGTGGTATCGGAATCCTTTTAGGGTTCATAATCGGTTTGTTCGTGGCAATCTACCTCTACCCCACCTTACAGTTCACCCTGGTAATCACCCTGCTGGTGATCCTCCTGGTGGGAATGGTGGGCATGGTGGACGACCTGATTCAACTATCGTCCAAGGAGAAACTGATACTTCTCTGGTTCGCCGGATTGCCCCTGATATGGATATCACCCCCAAATGTGGGGATAATCTACATGCTCCTCATACCAGTGGCAGTTACCATAGCCGCCAATTTAACCAACATGCTCGCCGGACTCAATGGGATCGAATCCGGACTGGGAGCCATCGCCATGACCTCCCTGACCATTTCATGCCTGATTATGGGAAAATACGATGTGACCATCATATCCATGGCCATGTTAGGCGCCCTTCTGGCCTTTCTAATATACAACCGTCATCCCTCCCGTGTATTTCCAGGAGACGTAGGAACGCTGATCATCGGAGCAACCATTGTGGTGATTGCCTTCATTGGAAGGGTTAAGATGATCGCCCTTATCGTCCTCATCCCCAACATAATAGACAGTGCCCTCAAGTTCTACAGCGCCGGGGTGATGGAAAGACAGGACCATAAACCCACCGAGGTGAATGGTGATGGAAAGCTAATCGCCCCTGACGGCGGATTCAACTCCCTGATTCGAAGCGTGCTACGCCGGCCCATGAGTGAACAACAGGTAGTTATTATAATCTGGCTGATTGGTATACTCTTTGGTGCCATTGGTATCATACTGTCTTATGTTTTGAAAAGCAGGATAATATGATCTAATTTTAGTATTTTAAATCGACAGTTAGACCTTAAATCAACCAATCCTTCACCCATTAAACCCATTCCACACCAGCTGTAGTGAACACATACTTATCTGAAAACGCCGGGTTAAAACCAACATTGGTTAAATTTTGAGTTTTAAAAACTTCACATATGCTTTTTCTAGCATAATAATTTATCCTCGAACCTAAACGATACTGTTCTGCACTGTCCATCCCGGAGCCAGTGGCGTATATCTTCAACTGTATCCAGGTACGGTTATATAAGGGGTTAACTCCCTTATTTTCATGGGCTATCTTCACGATCTTCACACCGGAAGGACTTACCAGTCTGGGATGTTCCTGAATATAATCTTTAAAAGTTTCTTCTGGATAGACCGCCAGAGAATCTGCCAACACACCCTGAACTGCTCCACTTCTAGCTGCTGCCATGGCATGGGTCAGTTCACTGTCATCAAAGATATAAGCGGCAACTGCACACGTAAGAATTAACATAAACCCGGCTATTAAGACGAATTCCACAGACATTTGGCCTTTTATATCCCTATAAGGATTCCTAAGATCCATAAATAAACTTTCCTAAGATTTTTGGTTATTTTCTATTATAACGATCCAGTTATCTCCCTTTCCTTCTCGTTTGTTTATTATAACATATTCCTTTGCTGGTGATAGGATGATTGTGGAGCTCTGTAGGTTATCGTAAGTTTTAGAAAATTTTTGGGGTATAATGTAAGCCAATCCCCGTCTATCTTCCAGTACCACCAGAACTCCCGAGGAATTTACCTCCACATGATATTTATCGTCATTATTGATTCGATCAGGCATTCTAATTTTAATAACATGCCCATTTCCACCAGCATACGCCTGGTTTATTGCACCGGCTATGTTTTCAGCCAAATTCCTGGCTTCAACCAGTTCTTGAGACTTATCAACGGTACTAAACCTGTCTGAAATCAACGTTGATATGTATCCTAGAATTATTAGGAATATAAAGGTGGCAAACAGTAGATCTACACTTACTGTACCCTGTTCATCCATGAACATATTATAATACTTTTCATATATAAATTATTATTCTAATTTAAAATGTTAGCTAACCACAACAATTATATATTACTTTTAACCTCTATAATATTAATTAATGTTAGAAGGAACTAACGATGATGTCCAATGAGAAATTCGATTTAGTAGTAGAAGTTGAAGAAAATAAAGCACCCCCAGACTTAGATGAATATATGGCCATAGAAAAATTAGAAGACAAGTTAAAAAATTACAACCCGCGTTTTTATATAAAAGAATCAGAATTTTACAACGTCTTTTTGGTAGAACTCCTGGAAACGAATATAAACGCAGCACTCAAACTGGCTGAAACATCCTTAAGGAAAAATTTTGAAGTAGTCCCCATAGAACGCGTGATAACAAGCAAGCCAACAACAATACTCGAAAACATAATAGATATCAGCAAAAACAAGATCAAAGACGGAGAAACATTCACCATAAAATGCAATATTAGGGGAAGCCGATACATAAAATCAGAGGAAAAATTCATGGATTCCATATATAAAAAATTGGAGAAAACGAATGGCCGGCCAGATGAAACCCACCCCCACTGGACAATCCATATCGAAGTGGTGGGTGAATACACCGGTATCAGTGTGGTTAAAAGAAAATGATATATTAAGATAAGTTCCCAAATTGGGTGGAATTTTTTAATTAGAGTGTTACATAATTAAACAAGGAATATCGGAAGTTTAAGGTATTAAACACCATATCCTATCTCTTTTTTTATTTTTATTCTCAGATGAAAATATCAACGATCTGCCCATCAAAGATAATAAATATGGGTGATGATAAAATAAAAGATGGAAAAAGATTTACAAAATAAACAGGGTGCTTTCATGTACGAGATTTTCCTCTTTAGCGGCGGAGTTTACAGATTCGATGAATTAAAGGAAGCTGTTGAGGACGTTGGAGGAGTGGTATTTAAAAAGAACCTCTTCCAAATCAGCCGGGGCAGCTCTTTCCTAGCAGAAGAAGTACAGGTCATGTTTATCATACCCGAAGAAGAGGAAGACCATATCAAATCCCTAGCAGAAGAAATCAAAGGACATCTGGAAAAACTGGACGTGAAAGACTTAAAGAAGAAGGACTTACTTACCTACATCGCAGTCTGCGATGCTTTGATCAAGTCAGGCGAATGGATGAGCCGGGATGAAATAGAAGAAGAAATAGAATGTCCCTGTCCAGCACAACTCTGCGAAAGCCAGGAACTGGAAGCCTGTATTCAAGACGAACTGGATGAATCACTGAAAAGATTCTGTAAAAAAAATGTATTAAAATCAAGGAAGAAAAATATCACCGAATATTATTTAATGGAAGTAGATTAACATACATCTAAACTATGATACAGGGAAATACGATAATTACCGTGGGGATACTGGTTATCTTCATCGGATTCATACTGATATTTGCAGGCACCGCCCTGCAGACAACTGGTAAAACCAGCGATGTGAAAACCGGGGGTGTGGTCCTAATCGGCCCTATACCCATAATATTTGGTAGTGACAAAGGTACCATCGTCACGGCAGTGATAATGGCCGTAATCCTGATGATCCTGGCATACTTCTTATTCTACCGGGGGCTCAGGATTTTTTAAAATCCGTTTAATATCTTTTTTTGACGACCACTTTAATCCTTTTTATGCCCACTTAAAATCTTTTCTGATGCCACTTCCAGGCAGTTTCAATAATCAAGGACAGATCATGGTATTCAGGGTTCCAGTCCAGTATCTCCCGGGCTTTATCTGAACTCCCCACTAGTACAGGCGGATCACCGGGTCTCCTATCAACTTCTTCAACTTCTATTTTTCTCCCAGTGACTTTATGGGCTGTTTCTATAACCTCCCGTACCGAGAAGCCCTGACCATTGCCCAGGTTAAAAACTTCACTTTCACCCCCACTCTGGAGGTATTCCAGGGCTTTTATATGGGCGTCTGCCAGGTCCATCACATGGATGTAATCCCTTATACAGGTCCCGTCCGGTGTGGGGTAATCTGTACCGAATATCTGGATATTATCCCTCCTACCCGTGGCAGCATCCAGTATAAGGGGTATCAAATGGGTTTCCGGTTCATGTAGTTCTCCTATTTCTGCATCAGGATCGGCACCGGCTGCGTTGAAGTAGCGCAGGGAAACATAGTTAAGATCATAAGCCAGGGTATAATCGGCCAGCACCTGTTCCACCATGAGCTTCGCCTTCCCATAGGGGTTAATCGGGTTTTGGGGGTGGCTTTCAGTTATGGGTATCTCTTCCGGGTTCCCGTAGGTTGCGCAGGTTGATGAGAACACGAAATATTTAACCTCCTCCTCTAGCATGACCTGTAGGAGATTCAGTGTGTTACGCAGGTTGTTTAAGTAGTATTTCTGGGGGTCTTCCACTGATTCGCCCACGTAGGTGAAGGCTGCAAAGTGCATAACCGCGTCTATGGGGTATTTTTTAAACACCTCCCGGATGTTATCAATATCTGAGAGATCTCCCCCGTGGAAGATTCCCCATTTTACAAAATCAGTGTGTCCAAAGCTTAGATTATCAAAGACAACAGTTTCGTATCCCTGTTGGCTTAGTTTTTTGTTGATATGGGATCCGATGTATCCGGCTCCCCCGACGATGAGTATCATATTATTAAACAACCTTCCTTATATGATTATTTTTAATGGAATTTATTATTTCTTTCTATTGATGTTTCCATATGATTTATTAGACTTAAATCCATAAATAGATTTGAAAGCCTGATATTAAAGATGGTGCTGGTATGAAACAGACGTTCTTTTTGATTTTCATCATCATAGGGGTGGTGGCCGTAGCCGGGTGCACCACTGGGGATACCACCAATAACAGTACATATGACTATCCCCTAAATAGTATCCCCAATGATACTGTAAAAAATAACAACTCCACCGGCACGTCAAACTCCCCTTCTAACTCTGCCTATGAAGCAGGTGGCCTGTGTGACTATGTTGTAGACGGTGACACCATAGACGTGGAGGGTGTGGGTAGAATAAGGTTCGTGGGAGTTAACACACCTGAACGTGGAGATCACGGTTATCAGGAGGCTAAAAACTTCGTGAAAAGTATGGTCCTGGGTAAAACTGTCCAGTTAGATATCGATGACCAAAAATACCAGGATAAATACGGCCGGGTCCTGGCTGTAGTCTACGTGGATGGTGTAAACCTCAACCAGGAGCTTCTAAAAAGAGGATACGCTGAGGTGATGTATATTCCGCCCTCTGAATTCAATCCCTATTCGTGGACTTAAACCACGAAAATTATATTACTCTATTTCAAATGAATTCAGGCAGGACTTCCTTTTTATAAAAATCGATAAACCCTTCCTGATTAGGTCCCAGTTGATGGATGAAGATATGGTCGTATCCTGCTTTAATGAATCTATTTATCTTGTCTATATGGTCCTGGGGGTTGTTACCATAGGTTATTCCTGCAATTTCGGTTTCAGGATCTAACATTTTAGCCAGGGATTCAAAATATTTGGGTGAGTATAATTCCCAGTTTATACCGCCTTTATTGGCAATTATAGGCCAGTAATCATGGGCAGTTTTTATCGCTTCTTCCCGGCTTTCCGCCCAGCAGACTGATGCTTCGCCGTAGCATGGTTTGCCTTTCCCTCCTGACTTCTTAAATATTTCCACCAGGCCTTTTTTTACCCCTGGTGTGATTAATCCGTCAGCCAGTCTACCCGCATTTCTAGCGGCTTTTTCTCCATCAGCAGCCATAAATATGGGCGGAAGTTCGTCGGGTAGGGTGTAAATCCTGGCATTTTCTATGGTGTAATATTTACCTTCAAAGTTCTGCATTCCACCCTGCCAGAGTATCCGGATCACCTTCAACGCCTCTGCAAACATTTCAATTCTAATATGCGCCGGTGGCCAGGGGTCTCCCAATATGTGTTCATTAAGGTTTTCCCCTGATCCCAATCCCAGCATGAACCTGCCGGGCATCATGGAAGCTGCTGTGGCTGCAGCCTGGGCAATGATAACTGGATTTATTCGGATGGTGGGGCAGGTAACTGCAGTTCCCACCTTTAATTTTGTGGTTGACTGTGAAACACCGCCCAGGGTGCACCATACAAAGGGGCTTTCACCCTGTTTTATCTACCCATGGGTGGTAGTGATCTGAAGCCATGGCAAAGTTAAAACCTGCTTCTTCAGCCATCTTCGCATAAAGCACCAGATCCAGAGGATTCATGTCCTCACTGGATAATTTATAACCAATTTTAACCATATTCAATCCCCCACACCATAGTTGTTATGCCGATTACTTTCTGTTCAGCCATAAAATCACCAGATAATATTTTGTTCAAATAATCATAAAAAATTTGGCCAATACCCACCTATCCAGGTTGATACGGTTTTACCCGTGAATAACAATTTTATGGGGAAGATCAATCATAAATTCTGGTTGAAATTTACCTTTAAATGAAAAGAAACCCAGTAAACGTTTTTATACTTTGGAATTTTTCGGTATAAAAAGGGTTTGATTAAAAAAAGCTGTAGGAGTGGGATTATCTAAATAGAAGATAAACACATTATATTATTATACGATGGTCTATTCTAACTCAGTTTCTACTTTTTTAATTATTTTTTCTGCTCTTGTAATTGCATTTTTATAAAAATCAGCAAAGCATCAAACAGCATAATATTCACTGTCGTTTATCTGAACCTTTCTTAGTATCCCCTTGTTTTCCAGGGACATGATCAGATTATAAACCCCCAACATGCTGAGTTTTAAATCCCCATATAAAAGTGTTCCCTCAAGTGTGTAACGGGGAATGTGGCCTGTTTCATCGGTTAAATCTTTAATAATTTCTAAAGCCTCTATCTCCCGTTCTGATAAATCGTAGGTTTCCGCCTTTTTTATGACCGGCTCGTTTTCAATATTTACAGGCTCGGATACCGTATCCTCGGCTACAGGATCGACTGATTCTTCAAGTGAATCTTCACCGGGGCTTTCCACCAGTTTAACATACTCTTCATTCTCGATGAATAGGATTCCCTGCTCCTCCAGGCTGAGCAGACTTCTCTGAAGCTCCTCAACTGATATGCCAAGGTCCAGTTTCAGGATGCCTAAAGGTACTCCGTCCGGGTATTCTATCTGGAAGTACTTTATTCTTTCGGTGATGATGGTTTCACTGGTCATTTTTTTATTAGGTTATGTTTTTTTAAAGAAATTTAGTATGCCATCAAATATTTAACCATATTGTCCATAAGAAGGTATATGTCAATGAATTCATCGTTCAAGCCCTATGAAATTAGCATTTAGTGAACTGTACTTATCCACATCACAAGTAACTAATATTAACTGCACGTCACGTGCACTGTCTTCCAAAATTTCTAGTGCACGATAGAATCTGGATTCATCTGTATTAACCAATGGATCATCTAATATTACTAACTGGCGCTCTTTAGCACTTAAAAGCCGTCCTAAAGCTAACCTGAAAAGACACCAAATCTGTTCCTGAGCACCAACAGAAAGATTATTCAATGTTGCTTCATTATTAGAACCCACTACATCTAAAGTTTCAGGTTTCATTTCTTTACCAAAATTAAAGCAATATCTTGGCCCCAATAACTTTTCTAAGTCCTGGTTTAAAATTTTTTCAACTGGTTCACCCAATGATTTAATGGTGCTCTCCCTATAGTATGTTGTCAAATCATGCAAAAGTTCAATGGCTTTAGCATCAGTTTCAAGTTCTTTATATTGTTTTTCAAGATTTATTAATTCTTCTTCTAACTTATTTAAA
Organism: Methanobacterium sp. UBA375; assembly: GCA_002495625.1. Taxonomy (GTDB): domain Archaea; phylum Methanobacteriota; class Methanobacteria; order Methanobacteriales; family Methanobacteriaceae; genus Methanobacterium_A. The sequence goes on from DAGC01000003.1 coordinate 60,018, forward strand.
TCTCCGGAATTGTTTATTAATAAGTCTAAATCCTTTTTAAGATTTGAATGCTTTATTTCTAGTTCATTGATATTATTTTGTAAATTATCCACTGTATTTTCAATAGCTTCATAATCATTTAATGGTTTAGTTTCTTTTTCTTCAATTTCATTATTATAAATTTTTAAGGCTCTTTCTTTTCTTTCTAAACTTTGAGATATTTTATTTAAATTTTCTTCCCTTTTTTCAGCTGTTAAACCGTCTGATTCCTGTTTTATAAGTTGTTCTTCAATTTGTTCCAGACGTTCTTTATTACCTCTAATATCTTCATTTAGACTTGCTATTTTGGATTGTAGATCTTCTTTAATTTCTTGTTCTTTTTGTAGTTTTAAACGGAGAATATTCTTCTCTCCTTTCAGATCATCTATTTCTTCCTCAATTTGATTGATCTTTTTTGAAAGGTTTTCTATAACTAAAGATAAATTATCTTTAATTTTATAGTCTCTAAAAGGAGACTCAGGAGGTATTTGATCCCAATTTAGTTCAATTTTCCTTTTTAATCTAGTTACTTCTTTTTCCAACTCTTCTTTTCCATTTCTAGCTTGTTTAGTTAAATCATTAGTTAATTGAATTAAATCATTTTCCAAATTAACTTTCTGATTATAAAGATCACGGAGTTTAATAGGATCAATAGTATTATAAGGCGATACAACTTCTTGAAATTTAATTTCAAGATCCTCTAAATTTTCTCGCATTTCCTTTACATCTTGACTCCCACTTTTTACAGACATATAACCAATTTTGTCCATGTTAAGTTCAACTGATTGATGTGCTTTACAGATATTATTTTTATACTCCAGATTTATTGACTCTTCTCCATCCAAAATCATTTTTCCAGATATTCCTTCTTGCAAATTAGTTTCAATAGTAAGACCTATGGCATCTAGACGGGTTTCAGTATCACGGATTTGAGTCTTAAGCTCTTCTATAGTTCTTAATTCTTCTGACGATGGAGATTTTAAAGTATTTATCTCTATTTCTTTTTTCTTAATTTTATTTGATAACTCATTAACATATTCCAGCTTGGATTGTCTGTCCTGTAGTGTTTGTTCTTCCATTACAGTTGTATGAATGATCCCTGCAATTCTTTTTTCATCAGTTTTATTATCAATTTTTTGTTCAAGAGCGTGCATTTCTTTATCAAAATCTTCTAGGGCTTCTTTATTTTTTTCGAACTCATCTTCAAGAGGTTTTACTTTGAGTTGCAGTTCCTCTTTTATATAAAATAAATCATTAATAGTTGATTTAATATCCTTTATATCATCTATCTGTGATTTTAAGGCATCATATTGTGAATTTAAGTTCTCCACATCTCTTTGTAATTCTTGTCTTTCTTCGCGATGATCCTGAGCCAATTTAACTTCATCTTTCAATTCTAACTTTTTTTGTTTGAAAGTCTCTAGTGTACTTTTTTTCTTTCGTAATGATAGTTCCTTATCTTCAATATTTCGTATTATTTCTTCTTTCTCAATTGTTCTATTATTAGTTTCGTTCAAAAGGTTTTTTAGCTCCATTAAATCTTTGTTAATCTCAAACAATTGGGAACCAGATCGAAGGTTTCTTTTAGCCTCAGTAAAGACTAAGGAAAATTCTTTTCTAATTAGTTCTAAAACTTTTTTTTCTTCTTTAGATTCAATAGCAGCCCCAATTAAGACTTTAAGTGAAGAAACGGTTTCTGAATTCAGTTCTTCAGATATTTGAGGTTGTCCTTGCACCATCCAGAGACTTTGGCCAAGTCCCCAATATTCTGATTTACTGCCTCTTGAGGGAAATTTTCCTCTCAGTAATTTCAAAACTTCATTATCTGCTTTATCTCCATTCATTAATTCATTCCATCTGTCATCATAATATTTTTCCAGAACACTTTCTGGATTTATAAATTGTTTGGTTATTCTGTAAGTTTCACCACCTTCCTGAAAATTGATCTGTGCTTGTGGGTAAAGTTTAGAACCCCAGGGGATGAGATCTTTTATCTCTTGCGATTTGCTGGTATGTTTATTAAATAATACCATGCTAATTGCTTCTATTAAAGTGCTTTTACCGCTTTCATTTGGTCCATATATGACATTAAGGCCTGGAGAAAATTCATATTCTACCGGTTGTCGGAAATCTTTCCAGTTAGTTAAACTAATTGTTTCAAGCATCATTTTGAAACCTCCATAGTGATCCGGTATAATATAAGAATTGCCCGCTGTAATATCTCAGGAGAAACCTGTTTGATGCTTTCATGATCCTTTATTTCCTGGAAAATTTCATCAACTTTTTCTGGAGATAAGTTTGAATATTCCTGTAGTCGAGGGTGATATTTCATCAAGGCTAAAAGAGCATCGAATGTGTGGGATAATATAGTTCCTTCTGGTATCATCGCCTTAAATTCTAAGGAATTGGGTTGAAGATAAAGTTCATGCATATCTATATCCAAAAACATAAAATTAGATTCATAATTGGCTGCTAAGGATTCAATTTCATTTCTAATTTCTTGGTCAGTTATCCCATTTATAGACAGTTTTAAAATAGTATTTTCAGGATTCGAAATCTCTTGTAATGTTGAATGTACTCTTAACAAGTCTTCTTCACTATATATGGTTTCAGTATTTTTAACCCAGTTTAAAGAACCAGTATTTATTTCATTAATAACTGGAGGATCATTTGAATCATTTATTTCCACAATTACCGCGTTTCCACTGTTTTTTTCACCAAATTTTGTGGTTTCGGGAGTTCCAGGATAAACAGTTTTTATTTGACCATCTTTAGATGTATGTTCGTAAAAAGAGTGCCATTCACCCAATGCCAGATAATTCAGACCGGATTTATCGGCCCTTTCGGGATCAATAGGAAAATTAGATGCATCAATAAATCCTTCTATTTCTATATTACCATGAGCAATACCAATAGAGATTTCAGAATTATTAGCATTTATCCACTCTGTTAGATCCTTACTTGATTGTTTTTGAGTTATAGGGCAGGGGTATAAAACTACACCAGAATTTACTTCATTTAAGGGTTCAGGATCTTTTAGGATGTGCACATTACTTAAAGAATCCCAAGCTGAATATAAATATGGTGAATCTAATGTCAATGGATCATGATTTCCTGGAAGAATATATACATCTAATGGGCTAGCTTTTAGCATTAACTGAATAACTCGATTTAAAGTTCGCCTCTCAATATTATTACTATCAAAAAGATCTCCTGATATTAAAACAAAATCAACATTCGATTCTTTAGCGGCTTCTAATAATTTTTCAGCTGTTTTAATTCTCATTTCCCGTACAGCATCGGCTTTAGATCCCAATTGTGAAAATTTAATTCCTAAATGCCAGTCTGCGGTGTGCATGAACTTCACCATCACGATACCCCCTATTTATTAAATTCAGTCCAGTTCATACTTTTATAATATTTTATATAGTGATATAATATAATTTCTAATATCTATTAATTCAAAGGGGGAGATAAATTATGTCAAAACAGCTTGTAAATTCTAGTAACTTATATTCCGTGGAATATAACAAAGAAAATAAAACCTTAGAAGTTGAATTTAATAAAGGGGGTGTATATCAATATTCCAATGTTCCAGAATCAGTATTTAATCAATTAATGGCGGCACCTTCTAAAGGCTCTTATCTCTATCATAATATCCGAGATCAATATGATACTAAAAAAATTCGTTAAGTGATGTGTGATGATAATTGAGTCAATTCATGTCCAAAATTTTCGTAGTATTCATGATGAGATACTTACCTGTGACAATCTTACCGCGTTAATTGGACCGAATGGATCTGGCAAATCTGCTTTTTTGAAAGCTTTACAAATTTTTTATAATTCAAATGCAGAATACAGAAGACGATTTTTATGCTAATAATACTGATGAAACCATTAATCTCACTGTTACATTTAAGGATTTGAACACTGAAGAACAAAACTGCTTTAAAAAATACATTAAAGACAATAAATTAGTAGTTAAAAAAATTCTTTCATGGCCAAGGAATAATAAAAGTCAACTATATTATGGCTTACATCTTCAAAACCCGGATTTTGATAAATTTAGATCTGCAAGTGGTGGTGATTTTAAAAAAGAATATAAAAAACTTAAAGAAGGGGATTACCCAGATTTAGATACTTACACAAATAAAACCGATGCAGAGGAGTCTTTACAGAAACTAGAAAATTCTAATCCAGATCAGTGTAGTTTAAAACAAGATGAAGGACAATTTTTTGGGTTTAAAGAGGTTGGAATTGGCAACCTTGGAAGATTTACTCAATTTGTATACATACCTGCTGTCTATGATGCATCAGAAGAAACGCTCGAAGGTAGAGGAACCATTTTTACACAAATAATGGATTTGGTTATAAGAAGAGTACTTTCAGAGAAAAAAGAATTCCAAGAATTAGAAACTAAAACTAAAACTAAATATAACAAAATATTGCAAGACGAATCTGATTCTTTAGTCAATTTAGAAACTGATCTAAGCTCTATATTAAGTATTTATGTCCCTAATGCTTCTGTTAATTTGAAATGGAAAGAGGAGGAATCTATAAAGATTCCTACACCTCAAGCCGAAATGAAACTTATTGAAGATGATTATTCATCTTCTGTTGAACGTTGTGGCCACGGCCTACAACGTGCTTTTATAATGACCATGCTACAATACTTATCCTCCGTCCAGTCCACACAATCTGAAAATGAAGATAAAAAGTTATCAAGTTTACCCAACGTCATTATCGGAATTGAGGAACCTGAAATATATCAACATCCAAATAGACAACGGCACCTATCAAAAATCCTCTTAAAACTTGCTGAAGACGGTATCAAAGGAGTTGTGGAAGATATGCAGATGATATACACAACACATTCACCTCTTTTTGTAGATTTAGATCGATTTGAAAATATAAGAAAATTATATAAAACAGAAGAGGACTCAAAACGCCCCAAAGTAACAAAAATTAGTCTTACCAACTTTAATGAGATTGTGGCTAAAGTGGAAAAGGCTGAAAATGTGAAATCGGGAACATATAAACCAGAAGCATTTAAAGCAAGAATCAAAGCTATAATGACTCCTTGGATGAACGAAGGATTCTTTGCGGATGTTATTGTTTTAGTTGAAGGAATTAATGATTTAGCTGCAATTACTGGAACAGCAGCAGAATTAGGGTATGATTTAGAAAGTATTGGAATTTCAGTTATTCCATGTATGAGCAAAAACAACCTCCACCAACCTGCTTCTATCTTTTCAAATCTTGAAATACCTATTTATGGTGTATGGGATAGTGACTACGGAAAATATAAAGACAAGACTGCTGAAAAGAGAAACGAAATAAACAAAAATCATAGATTACTCAGATTATTCAATAATAATGTCGAAGATTGGCCCAATTTAGTTACGGAAAATTTTGCATGTTTTAAAAATAATCTTAATTATACTTTAAGATCTGAAATCGGGACTACTGTTTATGACAAAGTAATTAATGACTGTTGTGACAATCTTTGTATGGCAAAAAAGGACGCTGAAAAAAGATCACAAGTTATAGAAACATTAATAAAAGAAGCTCGTGAAAAAAGCCAGAAAAGTGAAACAGTAGAAAAAATAGTCCACAATATAATCAAAATGGCTGACAAATAGGTTTTTAGAATATAACTATAATTAACTTATTTTAAACACCTCAGAAATCCCATTAACTTTTTCTATACGGAAAATATTATCTGCAAAACTCTCTAGCTCTCTTTCATGTGACACAATAATTATTTGAGGACTTTCTAGTTCAGTCAAGATTTCTCTGACCTTATATAATTGTTCCTTGCTGAAACCATCGGTTGGTTCGTCAAATATTAGCAAATTAGATTTCATTCCTGTAGACACATTTTTAACAACATTATTTAAAGCTAAACGATAAGCTAGAGCCACACTAGTTTTTTCACCACCACTTAAGTAATTCATATCCTGTTCAAATCTATCTTGTTCAACAATCGGCGTAAATTCTTCGTTTAGCCGAGCAGTTTTAGTATCATCATCTATAAGTATATTAAACCACTTTTGGAAGTTATCATTAAATTCTTCAAGTCGCTTATTCATGACATGACTCTCAATTAAGCTGACTGTTGGAATAAAATAGTCATTTAACCAATTTTGGTGCTCATTTAAACTTTTTAATTGTTTTTTAAGTGTTTCTTTTTTTTGTACTTCATCTTCAAGTTTTGTTATAACTTCATCTAAAGTTTTGATTAAAGTTTTAGTAGATACGATCCTTTCCTTTATAGTCTCAAACTCAACTTCAATTCTTTTAAAATCAGATTTCAATTCATTCAATTTATTTAAAATCGTGTTTAATTTATCTGATCTCTCTTTGGCTATCGTAAGATCATTTTCTAACCGAACAATATCAGTCTGAAGGACTTTTATCATTTGTTTATTATCTTCAATTTTAGTAAGATTCTTTTCTAATTGATATTTAGTGTTATTTAGGTTTTCTATGTTTCTTTCAAACTCTTTAAGTTTTTCAAGAGTTTTTTCTAGATGATTTACATATTCATCAATATTGTCAAAATTGGAATAATCATCAATTGCCAAAGCTATATCTTCATTTAAGTTTTCTAAATTTCTCTTAATAGAATTCAATCTACTTTCTAACATTTTAAGGCCAGAAGTTTTATCAATAAAGGCTTCCAATTTTTCCATATTATTTTGTAAATGATTTAATTCGAATTTCTGTGTTTCTAATTTTTTATCCTCATTTAACCATGATGTATTTAAATTTTCGATTTCTTTGTTGATTTTATTGATTTCTTTTTCTTTTTCATCTTTTAAGTTCTGTTTATGTTTAGAATCTAATAAAGTACCACAAATCGGACATGAACCTTCTAAGCCTTCTAAATTTTCCAATTTTTCAATGATATCCATTTTTCTGGCGTCTAATCTATAAATTTTTTCAGATATTTCTTGAATCTGTTCTAAACGGGAGTTAATTGAATCATTCTGTTTTTCTATTTTTGAAATTAAAATTTCTTTTGAGTATTGTATTTCATCGAGATTTTTATCTTTATCTTCGCCAAGATCATTTTGAATCTTTCGCATGTCTTCATTTAACAAATTAAAATTAGCCAAAAACGCTTCATGCTTTTTTATTTTTCCTTTTATATAGTTAATTCTGTTCTTTAAATCATTTTGAGTCTTATTAGTTGGTTTTTCAAGTTTTTCCAATTTTTCAATGATTGGTAAAAATCTAGATTGATTCTCTTCTTCAGCAGCTTTAATTTCTTGTTCATATTGAACTGACAAATGCTTTTTATCTTCTATTTGTTTTATCAGATGAGGAATTTCAGCTTTTATTTCTTTGATTTGTGATTCTAACTCCTGTAATTTCTGTATCTCTTCTTTCTGTTTGTTCATTTCTTTCTCTGTATCCTTTCCCGTATGTGTAAGTTCTGTGAATAAATTTTGTTTATTTTCCCTATCTGTCTTCAATTCTTTGATTTCACTCTGTTTTTCAGCTAAATCAGCGGTTTGCCCCGCTAAATAATTGATTTTATCTTTTAAATATCTTGAAATTAAACGAGTATTTTCGGCAGCAATTTTATAATCTTCAATTCCAAAAGCTTTTCTAAGTGTTTGAAGTCTCGATTCCGGCCTTTGCAAGATAATTTGCTTCATTTCTTCTTGTGGGGTGTATACAGCATATCGAAATATGTAGCTATTAGCCCTTGGATTTGGATGTTCTTTGAAATCAAGGATGTCTAAAATTTTTTCTTTCATTTCAGAAGGCGATAATTGCCATTTTGCCTTATTAAATATTAACAAACCTTTATCTTGCGTTACAGGATTATTTATGGTTTTCCGGAATAAAGTCCTCTCAATTTTACCTTGTTTGCCCTCCACTTCAAACTCTAAAATTACAGAACCTTTTAAAGTATTTTTACGTAATAATGAATCAGCTCTCTGGTTTCCAAGTCCAAATAAAGCAAATTCAATAGCCATCAAAATAGTTGATTTTCCAGAGCCGATGTCACCCTCAAATAAAGATATTCCCAACGGAAATTCTATTTTAGCTTCCTTATAGCTTCTTATATTCCGAATAGAAATTGACTTAAATAGCATTGATTTAAACACCCATAATCTTCAAAGCTTCTTTAAGGATCCTGTTGGAATAATTTGATTTCTTTTCATTGATTTTTTGATTTTGTTTTAAAATATCCATTAAGCTTATAGCCAATTTCACGCCTTTTTCACCATTTAAATTATCATCTAAAACATTTAAATTAGAAATGTTCTCTCTAAATAAACTTTTTTCAATTTCTGATATTTCTTTTCCTTTAAAAGGAATTGGGTCAAACTCTTTTGATAAAAGTGAATAATATGTAATGCCTACATGAATAGCTCCTTTATTTCTTATTCGAATTCTTATTTCATTAAAATTTATATCAAGAGTTTTACCACTTGCTAAAGTACCTTTAACTTTAATAATCACTATTTTCCCATTAAAGTCAGTTTTCTCAATCTTATCTAAAATCTCCTCATAAACTTGATGTGAACTCTTGTTATCTGCATTAAAAGACAAAAATTCATATTTCACTAACTTTATTTCATGAAATTTGATATTTCGAACCTTCTTGTCAAATTCTACTATACAAAATCCTCTTTTGACATTCTTACTCGCGGACATTTCTAAATCCCTAGGATATCCTGCAAATGGAGAACCAGGATATGCTATTGGACCATATTCCGGAAAATCTTTTGTACAGAATCTGGTGTGAACATCTCCACCAGCATAATAGTCAAAACCTTTAGGAAAATAAGAAATATGGAGGCTTTCAATTGGTAAACTTCTTGGTAGAATATCCAAACCTGCATGAAAAACAAATATTTTGAAACCTTTTTCCTCTTCCAAACTTTTAATATCAAGCATTTTGAAATATTCTTTTTCTAAGCCAATCTTTTTACCAGAAATACCCACCAATTTAGCTTTTGTTTTTTCATCAACAGTGAATTTAAGCTTTAGTCGTTCTTTACCTGTTTCTCCATCATCATATACTTCAGGCACAAATATTTTTTTTAATAATCCACTTTCGGCTATTATATCAATAATGGAAGTTGCATTTGGACTGAAATCGTGACTCCCATATATTACGTAAATGGGAATCCCCTTCTCATGAATTTTCTTTAGCTTTCCTACTGCATTCTTAACAATACCTAAATCTGGAAGATTTGAGTGAAATAAATCCCCTGCTATGACAATAAAATCAACATTTTCTTCTATACATTTGTTTAATATCTGCTCAAATGTTGAAAATTCTAATTCTTTCAATTCATGAGTTTTCTGGGCTCCGAGATGTATGTCAGCAATATGGGCAAATTTATACATTTTATCATCCTGGTGTCTGTGTACGTGCCTTTTCTTGCTCATTTTCATTTTTATCTTGGAAATTTTTAATATATTCATTAAAATAAGGTATTTTAATTGGAATTGCGAATTTCGTGAATATGCTACTTACTATGGCTTCTCCTTTATCTAAACTTGCAATTATTCTGTTGTCCTCAGATAAATCTTGTGAAGCACTTTCAATTATAGCATGTCTTTCTACAGCCATTTCATTTCCTAAAATAATCTTTGTGTTCATATTTGCCAGAATTGTTTTTGGAATTAAGCTAGACAATTGAGTAATGGCAATTAACCCTATTTGGAATTTACGTCCTTCTCTAGCTATGGTACTATATATATCGTTTCCAGGAGCTTCCATAGCTTCTTTACCTAAAACTCGAGGAGCTTCTTCAATTATAACACTAATTACTGGTTTTTTTCGTAATTCAACAGTGTTATATTCTTTATATTTGTTAAACAATTTTTCTAAGATCATACTTCCTACTAATAACTCTTCTGGATCGTTTAATTTTGAACTATCAATAATAACTACTTTGCCCTGTTCCAAAGACTCAGTTATATTGTCTATCGTACTTTCTCCAACTATACCGCCTTTAAATAGGCTACTTCTATAACCTAATTTGACTTCACCATTTTCATCAATTTTAGTGTAAATACCAAAGATATTGTCAAATTTCCTTTTTAGGACTTTTAGAGTCTTTGGATGAACTCCATCAATATCATTAGATTTAAAGATCTCAGAAATCCAATTATCTCCAAATCTATTGCGTATTAAATACAATGCTTCATTTTGAGCTTGAGTTAAATATGTTAATCCCCTAACTTGTTTTGGTGTTATCGATTTTATATTAATAATTAATTTAGATTGCCCAATTGGAGGGTCTGTAGAATAATATTCTAATTTATCCTCACTATCTTCATGATCCTTTAATCCAACATCATTTCTACCATAGTATTCATCATGAGGATCCAAAACTAAAATTCCAGCATTATCAGATTTTAAAAGACTACATAACATCACTTTAACTAAATTACTCTTGCCTCTGCCGGTTGTCGCTGGTATTAGTATATGGTGAGTGAGTGCATCTTTAGCATCTATAGAAACATCTAAATCATTCAAAACATTTGAACCACTGCGAACATTACCCAAATAGAGGGAATCTTCAATTTTTTCAGGTTTTAGAAATTCTAAATCTTTAGTTCTAATTGAGTATACAGGATTAAAGAAATTTGGTAAACTTTTTGGACTTTTTGTATCATATTTTCTATTTTTTTTCTGGATATTGAGCATTGGTTTAGCAATTCCCACTGAGTAATTAGTTAGTTCTGGCTCTAAATAAATTAAATCTGGATCATATCCTTCTAATTCCATACCTGCTAGTAATTCATGAATTGCGGGTGATATTTGACTTTTATATTCAACATCTTTTATTTGAAGTACGGTATAATTTCTTTGTTGCATTTCATCATCTGACAAATCTAAATCATTATAGGCAATTAATAATTCTCCGAGTTCTAATTTTTCGTCACTTTTTTCTCGGATTAGGATGTTTTTTAACCCTCCACCAACGATTTGACCTCTCTTATCCATTTATTCCACCCTATTTATTGTCTAATTTTTCGTGACTATTTACAATTTTCATTAGAGGATTAACTTGTGGCCATACTCCTCTCCTTGAAAGTTCTGAATACAATCTCGTTTTATAACCGTCCAATTCATCGTTTTTAACTCTCGCCCATAAATCAGCATCTATTAATCCATAAGGGTATCCAGGGAGTCTTATATCTTTTGAATTATCTGCAATTGCTGAAACAACATCTAAAATATCCTTCTTACTCATATTATCTGCTTGTTCTTTTAATATTTCAAATCTAAAAGAGGTATAAGCATGTTTATTTAGCTTAACAACCATTATAATAGCTCGATGTTCAGAATTTTCTTCTTTACTCCTGGCGACAGGGTAATAACACCATTTATCATATTTTATTTCCAATTCCTCTGCTAACCTTTGAATAGAATCTATAAGTGAAATTTGAGTGTCAGTTGTTAATCTGCAAGTTTTAGATAATCCAGTGAAGATAACATTTTTTTCAATTGCTTTATCAAAAACTTTGTCAACACATTTGTATTCATTAGTATGAGAAGTTTGCAATGATCCGTCTTTTACTATTATATCTCCAGATTCCAACTCTAAGTCGATAATATGTTTTGCAATTGTCCATTCAGAAAATCTTCGAGCCATAGACGCCATTCTTTCCATTCCAGCTTGTGTTCCTGATTCTACTTTTTCTTCACGGGTATTAACCTTTAAATATTTTTCATCTGGAAGAAATTTTCTAAATTCATCCTTAACTGAGCTTATTTTTGTTTCAAAATAGATATCATTAGCTTTTAATTGGGAAGAAGTAAAAGAAAGAAACTCTATCCTCTGAGAGATATCAGATTTAGGTTTGAGACGTTTATTATTTTTAAATATATTAAAATATATCCGATTTACCTGTACCGAATATTCAGGAGCGGGTAAGATCTCTTGATTACCCCCATCAATAAAAGCTATTTTTCTATCTGTTTCAGAATACTTAATTGGATGGAAATTATTTTTGTTTAGTGGGTAGGAGTCATAATTTGATTTATTAAAAAAGGGATCCCCTAATTCACGTTTAAATATATCAGAGCTTAGTATTTCGGCTATTTCTTTAATACTTTTAATGTTATAGCCTCCTAATTGGGGTTTTTATAATTATCTATTACAAAAGGATTATAATCATTGTGATAATAAATTTAAATTTTATAATTGTTATATTAATAAAACAAAACCAAGTTTTAACCCTTCTCTTCCTGGTAACCCATACCATCACCCCTCTTCCAGGAGGCGTAGATTCCAACCAGGCATATTATGGTGAATATTACGAAGGATATCTGGATGCTTGATAGGAGTGAACCGTACTGGTCTGGTGTTATCTGAACACGGCCGAGTAGGAAGGCGAATACCAGGGTGGCGATACCTATGCTCATGGTCTGGCCTATGAGCCTCATGGTGCTCACCGTGGCCGAGGCAATTCCATAGAACCTCTTCTTCACGGAGCCCATGATAACGTTGGTGTTGGGTGATGAAAAGAGTCCGAAACCTATACCCAGTATGACCTGGCTGATTATGATCAGGATTAGACTGGTCCCTGGTGTGAGGAATACGAATCCAAAAAGCCCCAGTGTAACCAGTATCATACCCGCCGTGGCCAGTTTACGTGCTTCGTACTTGTCAGACATACGACCCGCCAGGGGTGCGACTATGGCCATCATAATGGGCTGTGCTATTAGTATTAGGCCTGCTGACTGTGGTTCCAGATCCTTGATGAACTGGAGATAGTAACTTAAAAGCAGGGTGACTGCGAAGGTTGCACTGTAATTTATAAGTGCTGCCAGGCTTGAAAAGGCAAAAGTCGTGTTCTCTGTGAATAATTTCACATTAAACACGGGGCTTTCCACTTTAAGCTCCCAGCGGAAGAATATTACAAAGAGAGCTATACCCAGGATGAGGAGGATAACTCCCAGGATGGTGTTCAGCTCTGTGAATCCGTACATCAATAGGAGAAGCCCTACACTGTAGAGTACCGAACCAGTATAGTCAAATTTATCCCCTGCAGACTCGATCCATTCTGTGCGGAGCTTCCAGGAGACGAGTAAGATTACCAGAATACCAAATGGTATCATCAACAGGAAGAGACTCTGCCATCCCAGGTACTGGGTCATCAAGCCTCCCAGGAACGGTCCCAGGGATAACCCCACGTACACCGACATCACATTGATACCAATGGCCTTACCCCTTTCCCGGGGTGGGAATACCTCGGTGACGATGGCCAGGCTGGTGACGAAGATCATGGCCGTGCCTATACCCTGGAGAATCCTAAATACAATGAGGAATATATCGGAGGGTGCCAGGGCACAGAGCAGTGATGAAACTGCAAATAGGCTTACTCCAAGTATGAATACCTTTTTACGGCCGTAAATATCAGAAACCCTGCCGAAAGGCACGGAAAATATGGCAGCCGCCAGCAGATATCCATTGGTAATCCAGTTCAAGAGTATGGCGTCTGAGCCGAAAAAAGCCCCAATGGTTGGTAGGGCTATGTTCACCGATGTCCCCATGAAGGGTGCAAAAAAGGCGGCGATGGAAGCCACCAGCAGGGCGATGATTTTTATATTACCATCAGAACTGGCTGGCTTTATATTATCATCAGCACTGGACTCTGCTACAGGTTTAGCCATGGATATCCCTTTAAAAAAAAGTAGTATTAGACGATGTTATGCTTCTGTAAGAGTAACAGTTCGTCAGTGCTTAGTTTTTTACCATCCCGGAATTTACGGTATATCTCTTCTGCCTTTTCCTTTTCCTGGATGTTTTTCTCGTGACTGATCCTGTCCTCTTTATTGCGTTCCTTAGCTTTCGCCTTATCCAGGCTTTTATTTTTACCCCGTATCTTCTTTAAAATAGCTTTAACTTCTTCATGTTTGGCAGAGGCTTTTTCACGGGTATTTATAAATTCTGCGTGGGCTTCATCTGCTTTGGTTCTTATTTCATCGATCTTCTGGAAGTAGGCGAGCATCTGTTCATGGGTTTCCTGGGCCTGGTCTGAAAGCTCCACCACCTTGGCATGGTAAGACTCGGAGCGTTCCTTGAGTTCCACAGCTTCCTTTTGAGTGTTTTCATCTTCCTGCATGGTTTGAAGCTTTTTCTGGAGGTCGGTAACCTTCTTTACCAGTTCATTCTCCTTCCGTATGTCCAGGACCTTGGTTTCTATGGTCTTATCCAGTTTCTTTATCTCATCCCGGATCTTCATTATGTCTCTTTTTCCAGAAGACCATTCCAGTTTCTTGAGTTCCTGGTTGGTTTCATCCCTCAGCTTCTTATACTTTTTAACTTCCTGGTTGATTGCATCCCGTTCTTTCCTTTGTTCCAGGGCTTTATCCAGTATTTCCTTTATGCTGGTGTTTAATTCATCCCGCAGTTGCTTATGGGTTTTTGCTTCGTCGTTTAAAGCATCCCGATCCCTGGTTAGTACTTTCAGATTCTTTTCAAGATCCTTTTTCTCAGATAGAAGCTTGCTAAAACTCTTCCCAGCATCTGCATTAGGGGGTTTGGACTCTTCTTTAACATCTGGTGAATCTCCTGTTTTAGGTTCTACATCAGCCTTGGCAGGTTCTACATCCTCAGCCTTAACCGACTCTTTAACATCAGCAGTAGACTCCGCATCTTTAACAGACTCTGCATCTTCAACAGACTCTTTAACATCTTCAGAAGGTCCTACATCTTTAACAGGCTCTGCCATATCTTCAACAGGTTTTTCTTGAACAGGTTCTATATCCTCGCCTTTAACAGGCTCTAAATCATCTTTAATCGAACCTGCATCCTCGGCTTTAAGAGATTCTTCTCGAGCAGGTTCTATATCTTCACCCTTAACGGGTTCTATTTCATCTTTAAGAGTATTCATATTTTCACTTTTAACAGGCTCCTCTTCGGTTGAGCCTTTAATTTTATCATCAGTATCACTTTCAAAAAGGGGTAAAATTTCCCTTAAGTCTTTACCTTCCACCACTACATCAGCAACTTCCTTTAGAGCGGGTTTTGCATTGAATGCTATGCTTAAACCGACTTTCTCTAGCATGGGTATGTCGTTTGCACCGTCGCCTACTGCAGCACATTCGGCTGCTGTCAGGCCTTCCTGGTCCATTAATTCCTGTAACACTTCACCCTTGGAACCTTCCACTATTAAAGGTCCGCTGATCTCACCGGTGAGTTTGCCATCTTCGTCGTGGAGCTGGTTACAAAAAATATAATCAATATCTAAATCTTTTAAACGGTTAGTTATGATTTCAAAATTACCGGTGATGGTGGCGAGTTTGTATCCCCTTTTTTTGAGTTCTAGAATGGTTTCCTCTGCACCTTCCATGAGGGGCATCTTCTTGGTCACCTTTTCTATATCCTCTAGGGAAACCCCTTTAAGGAGGTTCATCCTTTCTCTGAGGGAGGTTTCAAAGCTTATATCTCCCTCCATGGCTTTTCTGGTTAGTTCAATTATTTCGTCTTCGGAATCTACCAGTTTAGCTACCTCATCCAGGGATTCGCCGTCTACTAGTACGTTATCAAAATCAAATGCTATGAGTTTAATCAAAAGACCACCGATTATAAATTAAAGTAAAAAGGGGGGGATTATATTAAATTTAATTCAGCTAAACGTTCCTTTGTTTTCTCAACACCGAGTTGAGCGTCGTCAAAAGTTTTAGCTCCAGTACAGACAACCTTTCCAGATCCAAAGAGTAGTAGTACCACTTTTGGGTTGTCCAGTCTGTAGACCAGGCCAGGGAATTGTTCTGGTTCGTATTCGGTATTTTCCAGGTCCAGGGCCACTGCTTCCAGGTTCAAGGTTTTTCCCAGGTTGGCGGAGGCCACTATGTTCTGGATTTTTATCTCAAATTCATGGGGTATATCGGGATCCAGTGTTCTCATCTGATCCACTGTTATGTGTATGGCTTTCTTGGAATCTTCCACTGATTTAGCACCGGTACATACCAGTTTTCCGGAACCAAATATCAAAGCTGCTGTTTTTGGTTCTTTGAGTTTATATACCAGGCCGGGGAAGTTTTCTTGGTTATATTCAACACCTTCCAATGCTGGGGCTACACTGGGAAGGTCGATGGACTTGCCCAGGGTGGCAGAAGATACAATATTCTCTACTTTTATTTCCACATCCGTCATATTCTAATCCTCCAGAGCTTACTTTAATAATCTTTATCTATATTCTTTTTTGCAATTCTATAAATACACTTAGAATTTAAAGATGTTCTTTTTACATATATATAGAATAATAAGATTTTGTTTTGATAGATTTATATTTATTTATATATAAAGCAAGTTGAAATTCGCTTGGTGTTTTTGAAATTTTCCAAAGTCAAAGGTATAAAGTTATATTGCATTAAGGTTCTACAAATTTATAACCATCAAAGATAACCGGGATAAATATGAACCCTAAATATTACCGCAGGCAAATAGCTGAAATAGGCATCGAAAACATGGTAATTGATGTATCCTCCCTGCAGAAAGCCATGGAAACCATGAGTGAGTTGGATGAACTGGAAAAAGTACTGAACCATATTAAATTCAACCTGCGCACCGATATAAGAAATTTAAGGGTGGAATATATGCAGATGATCCAGGAAGCCGATGGTTTGATCAACAAAAGAAGCCTACTGGGAAGGAAAAAAACCATCGATGATGTCGTGCGGAAGAAAAAAGCCCTGAAAAAGGAACGCAATACCAATATCGCTGCTTATGAAATCATAGAGAATTTAATCAATGATTACCTCAAACAGATAGATGAATCGCGACTATACATAAAAAACCACATCCAGATGAAAGTGAAATAGATTCTGGTAAAGGTAAAAATAGAACCTGATTCAAGGTAAATTAGAACCTGATTCAAGGTAAATTAGAACCTGATTCAAGATAAAAATAGAATCTAAAAAAAAGAAGTTGTTTTAGATGTTAGAAGTTGAAGTCAAAGCCCATGTAACTGATTTTGGGAAGGTAGAAGCTAAACTATCACGGATAGGTGCCAGAAAGCTTAAAATCGAGCATCAGAAGGATACCTATTTTAACGCACCCCATAAAGATTTCGCCCAGACAGATGAGGCGCTTCGAATAAGGGAGATACCTGAAAAAGATGGTTTTAAATATATTTTAACTTATAAGGGCGCTAAATTAGACGATGCCAGTAAAACCCGTAAGGAGATTGAAGTGCGAGTGGAGGATTCAGAAAACACCACTACCCTACTGGAAAGCCTCGATTTTAGACCGGTGCGGACTGTGATAAAGGATAGGATCATATATTCCTATGAGGATTACATCATCACCCTGGATAAGGTTTATGATGTGGGAAACTTCGTTGAAATCGAAAAGGGCCTTGCAGAGGGAGAAGACTACCAGGACATCCTCCCGGAAATATTTGAAATCTACCGGCAATTATGTATCGAAGATGGTTTTGAAAGAAGATCCTACCTGGAATTACTGGAACTGTAGATATATCTTCCACCACAAAAATTTATTACTTCCACTCCATAAATAGAATAAACAGTTACCATCAAAAATTTAAAAGAAATCCTTTATATAATATGATGAATTTATTTTTTTACCACAATGAATTTATTTTCCCATAAGCTATCAAGACGACAAGCTTATCAAACCCTAAAATTAGAAGGTGGAATTAATTTGGAATATTTCGTAAGCCCATTTAACCAGTCTGTTGATTTAAAGTTTCCCACTGACATAACCATCTACGACACCACACTGCGAGACGGCGAACAAACCCCGGGAGTGTGTCTTAGAACCCTGGAAAAGGTGAAAATCGCCAGGAAACTGGATGAACTGAGGATACACCAGATCGAAGCAGGATTCCCGGTGGTATCAAGTGAAGAGAAAAGATCAATAAAGGCCATAGTAAAAGAAGACTTAAACGCCGAGATACTTGCCCTGTCACGTACCAAGAAGGAGGATATCGACACAGCCATAGACTGTGGTGTGGATGGTATAATCACCTTCATGGGCACCTCTGATCTACACTTAAAACATAAGATGAAGATGAGTCAGGAAGACATCGTCAATGTGTGTATGAGTTCCATAGAACACGCTAAGGACCATGGTTTATTTGTGGCTTTCTCAGCAGAAGACGCCACCCGAACGGATCTCGAGTTTTTAAAGAAAATCTATAAGAAGGCAGAAGAATATGGGGTGGACCGGGTGCATATAGCCGATACAGTAGGAGCTATAAGTCCCCAGGGAATGAATTACCTGGTTCGTGAGCTTCGATCAGTTATAAAAACAGGCATCGCCCTGCACTGCCATAACGACTTTGGGATGGCTTTATCCAATTCAATAGCAGGACTTCTGGCAGGAGCGAATGCTGTTTCAACCACTGTAAACGGGATTGGTGAAAGGGCAGGCAACGCCTCCCTGGAAGAGCTGGTTATGGCCCTTAAATTAATTTACGATGTTGATTTAGGTTTTAACGTTAGGGTATTCTATGAACTATCCAAGCTGGTGGAGGAACTAACTCATATGAAGATCCCGGATAACAAGCCCATAGTGGGCAGGAACGTCTTCCGCCACGAGTCAGGTATACATGTGGATGCTGTTTTGGAGGAACCCCTAACTTATGAACCATTTTTACCAGAGTTAATCGGACATCAGAGGAGGATCGTTTTAGGGAAACACTCTGGCTGCCGGGCGGTCAAAGCTAAACTCACAGAATGCGGTATAGAAGTGTCCAAAGACGAACTATGTGAGATTGTAGAAAAAGTTAAGTTACAACGGGAAAAAGGTAAATACATAAATGATAAACTGTTCAATGAAATCGTGAGGTCCGTTCGGGGTCCAGTGGATATCTAAATCTTAAACATCAAGGGACTCAAAATTCTTTTTTAAAGGGAATGAACAATATGAACATCACAGAAAAAATACTGGCCCGTGCCTCCGGGAGCAAGGAAGTCTGTCCTGAAGAAATTATAGAAGCCAAGGTAGATCTGGCCATGAGCCACGACGGAACCACACCACCCACCATCAGGACCTTCAACAAAATAGCAGATAAGGTATGGGACCCGGATAAGATTGTAATAGTTTTTGATCATAACATTCCCGCTAACAACATCGGTTCTGCAGAATTCCAGAAGATCACCCGGAGTTTTGCAAAAACACAGGGTATTAAGAAGGTATTCGCCCATGGAGAGGGTATCTGTCATCAGGTGCTTCCTGAGCAGGGGTTAATCAAACCGGGAGAAGTGGTGGTTGGTGCAGATTCCCACACCTGTACCTATGGTGCCTTCGGCGCCTTTGCTACTGGTATGGGAGCTACTGATCTGGCCATGATCTACGCCACTGGAAAAACCTGGTTCATGGTACCGGGAAGCTTTAAAATAGATGTAAACGGCGCTCTCCATGGATATACAACAGCTAAAGATTTAATTTTAAAGATAATAGGGGAGATAGGCTCATTTGGAGCCACCTATCATGCACTGGAATTCACCGGTTCTACGGTGGAAAATATGGACGTGCCCGGCCGCCTGACCATGTGCAACATGGCGGTGGAAAGCGGGGCGAAAAATGGTATAATGGAACCCAATAAAGCGGTATTAGAATATTTAAAGGCCAGAAACGTATCAAAATTTGATGTGGTCCGATCGGATAAAGACTCCGCCTATGAAAAGGAATATGATTTTGAAGTAGAAGACTTAGAGCCGCAGGTAGCCTGTCCAGATAACGTTGATAACGTACATCCCATTAGTCAGGTTGAAGGAGCTGAGATCAACCAGGCCTTCCTAGGATCCTGCACTAACGGTCGTCTGGAGGATCTGAGGTTAGCTGCAGAGGTTCTTAAAGGTTCTAAAGTTCATGAAGATGTACGACTCATCATTGCCCCTGCTTCCAAAAACATCTACCTCGACGCCCTTAAGGAGGGAATAATAGAAACATTCCTGGAAGCTGGAGCAATCGTATGCAACCCGGGCTGCGGACCCTGCCTGGGAGCCCATATGGGTGTTCTAGGACCAGATGAAGTGTGCATCTCCTCCACCAACCGGAACTTCGTGGGTAGGATGGGAGATCCTAAATCCAAGGTTTACCTGGCAAACCCTGCCGTGGTGGCATCATCAGCGGTTGCCGGTGAAATAAAGGGTCCTGAGGTTTAAAGAAGGATTAACGTTTAAATAAAAAAAAAATATCCAACTGTAGGAATTGACCCCCCTAATATAACTAACCTGTAGGAGAACTCTACCATGGCACAGAACACACTGGATGAAATCCAGAATATAGAAGAAAGCGTTGGAAAACTCTCCAGCGCCCAGAAAATATTGTTAACCACCGACGGCTCTGTAACTGCTATACTCGATGTTTTGAAGGGCCATGTGGACATCACCACTCTCCAGCAGGAATTCGTACCTGCTGATTATGAGATGGCCCGTAACCTGAACATAGAAGAGGGAGACACCGTCAACTACCGGGTGGTGATTATAAAAAGTGACGAACCCCTGATCTATGCCATATCCCTGGTTCCAGTGGATAGATTGGACAACGATTTCAAGGAAGACCTGATAAGGGCCGACATCCCCATAGGGAGGATAATGAAGAATCACAACATCGAATCCCGCAGGGAGATCAAGTCCATATTCACCGAAGAACCAGATGAAGAACTTAAAGAAATATTCAAAACCGATTCCCCCTTCCTGAGCAGGACGTATAACATAATACATCACGATGAAATCCTTATCTGGCTCAAGGAAATGTTTCCCTACAGTTTATTTAAAGAGTAAATTAATGATTATTTAAGTACAGATTTATTTGAAATAAACGGGGTGTTATTTATGGGTGTAAAATTTAAGGATATAGTTAACCCGGAACCTATAAAATTTGAGGATTTGAAGGGTAAAACAGTGGCCATAGACGCGGCCAACATAATATACCAGTTTTTATCCATAATAAGACAGGCCGATGGCACTCCTTTAATGGATCATCGGGGCAAAGTAACCTCTCATTTTAGCGGGATTCTATACCGCACCACATCCCTGATAGAGAAGGGGATAAAACCATTCTATGTCTTCGACGGACCTCCCAACGTCCTTAAAAAAAGTACACAGCTTAAGCGAAGCGAAATCAAAGAAGAATCTCGTAAGAAATGGAAGGAAGCCCTGGAGAATGGTAACATCGAAGAGGCCCGGAAATATGCCGGCAGAACTTCCAGGATGTCCACAGAGATAATAGAAGGATCAAAACAGTTGTTAGAACTCATGGGGATACCTTATATTCAGGCCAAGGGGGAAGGAGAAGCACAGGCATCCTACATGGTGGATAAAGGTGATGCCTGGTGTGTGGGTTCCCAGGATTACGATTGTATACTCTTCGGAGCCACCCGTATGGTGAAGAATCTAACCATCACTGGTGGAAAGGCTAATTTAGAACTCATCCAGCTGGCCAGTGTTCTGGAAGATCTTCAGATTACAAGGGAACAACTGGTGGATGTGGCCATACTGGTAGGCACCGACTTCAACGAGGGAATAAAGGGAATAGGTGCCAAGAAAGGGTTAAATCTTATTAAAAAACATGGTGACGTGTTTAAGGTCCTGGAGGAGATGGATGTAGAGATGGAAGTGGACCCCCAGGAGTTACGGGATTTATTCTTCGAACACGACTTCATCTCCGACTACCAACTCAAATGGAGAGACCCTGACCGGGAAGGTGCCCTTGAATTTTTAGCTGGAGAACATGATTTCTCGGAAGACAGGGTGATCAACGCTTTAAATAAGCTAAAAAAACTGGATACTGGTCAGAGTAGTCTGGAGAAGTGGTTCTAGTCCAACCTTTTAGAAAAAGGGTCGATCCAAAAAAAACCTATTTAGAAAAAGGTCAATCAAAAAAGGACTAGGTTTCTTTTTAAAACGGCGGATAATCCCCGAAAATAATACGCGCATACCTCTGGGAAGTTTCCACCTGCTCCGGGTATATCTCTGTTGCCTTTTTTTCTAGATCTTCCCTGCTTTTGGCACCGGCCAGTACCTTCAAGAAATTCACATACACTTCCATAGACTCAGGTGGAGGTGAACAGGGTATCTCCAGGGTGATACAGATATCTTTCTTGGTGAATCTGGTGGTCCTGATTCTGGGTGATATGGATCCGATTAAAACTCCTTCCTCCAGTTCTATGAGGGGCGGGACGCCTATCTTCTTTTTCCGGTCTAAATCAGTGAGGGAATCGAAGTTTTCCTTCTTGTAACAGTGGAGTTCTATGTACATATCTGGCTTGTAATGGTCGATGAGGTATAGAACAGCTTTACCTGCCTCTGATTGATAGTAAAGGGGATTCAGGGTGCTGATGTACTTGCTTTCATCACAGTTGTACATCACCAGGCAGCCGTCTGGCACGTCCTTTTCTGTTATCTCTTTAAGGGCTTTTATGGTGGTAACTCCCTCTTTACCATGGACTCCGCCTATAAAGAGGCGTTTCAGTCCTTCTCCATTTCCTTTATGGATGAGTTTGAAAAATCCCATGACTGCCTACCCCTCAAATCTAAAAAAAAGTATTATTTAAAAGAAATGATTTTAAGTTCCATGCTCCCAGCCTTCCAGGTATTCCTCCTGCTGGGGTGTTAACTCATCGATTTCTATTCCCATGGCCTGTAATTTTAGTTCAGCCACGTATCTATCGGTTTCATCCAGTGTCTTATAGACACCAACTTCTAAATCATTTTCTAAGAGGTATTTTGCTGATAGGGCCTGCATGGCGAAGCTTAAATCCATTATCTCTGCGGGATGTCCCTGTCCCCTTTCACCTGCCAGGTTCACCAGTCTTCCCTCAGCCAGGAGATATAATTTACGCCCATCGGGCATTACGTATTCGTCTATGTCTGGTTTCAGGTTGTTGATATTGGTGGACATTCCTTCCAGGTCTTCCTGGTTTATCTCCACGTTGAAGTGTCCAGAGTTGGCCATTACACAGCCATCCTTCATGTACTGGAAGTCATCACCGGATACTATGTCCACGTTTCCAGTGGCGGTGATGAGGATATCCGCGTGTTTAACTGCTTTGCTGACCTTCATAACCCTGTAACCATCCATACGGGCTTCTAATGCCCTGATTGGGTCTATTTCAGTGATTATGACATTGGCGCCTAAACCCTGGGCTCTCATGGCTATTCCTCGGCCACACCAACCGTAACCACAGACTACTACTGTTTTACCTGCGATTAACATGTTGGTGGAGCCCATTATGGAATCGAAGGTGGATTGACCAGTACCGTAGCGGTTGTCAAAGAGGTATTTGGTGTAGGCGTCGTTAACCGCCATTACAGGAAATTCTAATGCCTTATCCTTGTGCATGGCCTTCAGTCGGTGAATTCCAGTGGTGGTTTCCTCACAAGCCCCTTTTATTTTACCCAATAGTTCTCTCCTCTCCCGGTGGACCAGGAATATCATATCCGCCCCGTCATCGATGATGATATCTGGCTTATGGTCCAGGACCTGGTTGATGGTCTGATAGTACTCTTCTGTGGTCTGCTCTCTCCAGCCGTACATGTTCAATCCCAGATCTGCCCCGGCGGCTGTGGCGTCGTCCTGGGTGGATAAGGGGTTGCAGCCGGTCATGGCCACTTCAGCTCCGCCGGCTTGAAGGGTTAAACCGAGATTAATGGTTTTAGGTTCCAGGTGTAAACATGAACCAATGGTTATCCCCTCAAAGGGTTTTTCCTTTATGAACTGCTTTTTAATATATTCTAAAACAGGCATGTGCCTTTGCACCCATTCGATCTTCTTTTTCCCCTGAGGTGCTAGTGTTATATCTTTAACGTGGTAAGTCATCTTTTTCACCTATAATCTGGATTGTAGTTTGACATTCAATTAGAAACTCAAAATTAGATGGTCTAATCATTTCATTGTTTATCTAGTAGGTAATATATAATTCTTTTATATATAAATCCAGATTTTTATTTAGAAAAAGAAATAATTGACTTCGATAATTCAATAAAACTGAATAAATTAATAGAAAGGTAAATTAAAATAAGAAGAATCAATAAAATGTCAATTAAAAGAATATAAATCTATAAAAAATTAAAGAGAAGAAAAAGAACTCCCATTAGAGTTTATCTAATGGTACTGAATGAGTTCCACTTTTTCTTCGGTTTTGATCTTCTTCATGGCGTCTCTGAAGTTTTTCATGGTGATCTTATCGGCCTGTAAGTTATCTCTAAGGGCGAGCATCACTGCTTCACGGGAGACTGCTTCAATATCAGAACCGACGTATCCTTCAGTGTTTTTGGCCAGTCTTTGCAGGTCCACATCATCTGCCAGGGGCATCTTTGCTGTGTGGACTTTGAATATTTCCAGACGGCCTTTTTCATCGGGTTCTTCTATTTTTACATGCCTGTCGAACCTGCCGGGTCGAACCAGTGCCGGGTCGAGTATGTCTGCCCGGTTGGTGGCGGCGATTACCGCTACGTCCTGGAGTTCTTCCATACCGTCGATCTCGGTAAGTAGCTGGTTAACCACTCTCTGGGTTACACCGGAGTCTGTGCTTCCCCCTGCTCGGGTGGAGGCCAGTGCATCGATTTCATCGAAGAAGATTACGGTTGGTGCTGTCTGTCTTGCTTTTCTGAACACTTCCCGGACACCCTTTTCTGATTCTCCCACCCATTTTGATAGGAGTTCAGGGCCTTTAACTGCTATGAAGTTTGATTCACTTTCGTTGGCCACTGCCTTTGCGAGTAAGGTCTTACCAGTTCCTGGTGGACCGTAGATAAGCACTCCTTTGGGTGGTCTTACCCCGAATCTTTCAAAGCTATCGGGATATTTGAGTGGCCATTCCACTGCCTCTCTAAGTTCCTGTTTAGCTGATTCTAATCCTCCGATATCATCCCATTTGACGTTAGGTACCTGAACCAGTACTTCTCTCAGGGCGGAGGGTTGGATTTCTCTTAGGGCTTCCCTGAAGTCGGATTTTTTGATGATCATCTCCTGGAGTATTTCCTGGGGTATCTCTTCTTCTGGTTTTATGTCGGGTAATACTCTTCTTAGTACCCGCATGGCGGCTTCTTTACAGAGTGTTTCCAGGTCTGCCCCTACAAATCCGTGGGTTGTCTCGGCTATCTCTTCTAGGTCGACTTTTTCATCCAGTGGCATGCCTCTGGTGTGTATCTGGAGTACTTCCTGGCGTCCGTCTTTATCTGGTACGCCTATTTCGATTTCTCGGTCGAACCTTCCTCCCCTGCGTATAGCAGGGTCCAGGGCGTCGGGTCTGTTGGTTGCACCGATTACCACCACCTGTCCCCTGGTTTTAAGTCCGTCCATCAGAGTTAATAGCTGGGCTACCACCCTTCTTTCCACTTCCCCAGAGACTTCTTCCCTTTTAGGGGCTATTGCGTCGATCTCATCTATGAATACTATGCTGGGTGCGTTTTCTTCTGCTTCTTCGAAGAGTTCTCTGAGGCGTTCTTCTGATCCGCCCACGTACTTGCTCATTATCTCTGGGCCCTGTATGGATATGAAGTGGGCGTCTGTTTCATTGGCCACTGCCTTGGCCAGTAAGGTTTTACCGGTTCCTGGTGGGCCGTGCATCAGCACCCCTTTTGGTGGTGATATGCCCAGTCTTTCGAAGAGTTCCGGTCTTTTAAGTGGGATTTCTATCATTTCCCGGACTTTCTGGACTTCTTCTTTGAGCCCTCCTATGTCCTCGTAGGTGACGTCTATTATGGTTTTTACTCCTTCGAGTTTGGATATGTCCACTGGGTTGGCCTGTATTTCTACTTCGCTCATACTGGTGACTTTAACTGTACCGGCTGGTTTGGTGGATACTACGGCCAGTTTTATTTCTCCCATCGGGCTGAAACTGCTCCTTCCACCGAAGAACTCGTCTAACATGGAGTCCATTGCAGCTGCCTGGGGTCTGATACCTGTCTTGATGATATCTCCCTTGGTGAATACTCTTCCACTGAAGGCTCCTTTGATGTCTCCCCTGATCATCACCTGCTGGTCTACCGGTGCCAGGACTACCTTCTGGGCTTCTTTTACTTTGGCCCTTCTAACCGTCACTTCTTCTCCGATGGAAGTTCCGGCGTTTTTTCTGATGTATCCGTCTATCCTGATTATTCCCAGACGTATATCTGATTGTGAGGATGCCACTACAGAGGCGGTGACTTTTTTACCTTCTATCTCGATTATGTCGCCGTCTATAAGGCCTAGTTGCTGCATGCATTGTGGGTCTATTCTGGCTACTGTTCTTCCTACATCTGCCTGTGAAAATGCTTCTGCAACTTTTAATTTCATTTCTTCGTTTTCGATATTTATTCCCCCATCTAAGTTTTTGTTTTAATTGTTAATTGATTATATGCTTTACTTTGCAGAAAAAATGCTTTAAAAAATCTAAAAATAAATTAGTAAACCATTGGTATTTTAGTTAACTTATGTTACTATAACCTTGTTGTTCATCCTATATAAAGGTTTTGTTAGAAATTAGAGAAATTTGTAGAAAACAGATGGATTTATTCAGGATAGAAACTGAAAATTTATCTTATTATCCCGCCAAAACCCTTAAGAAGTGCTTCTACCTTACTTCGAGCATGTGGATCTATCACTTCATATCTTAAGGTGATGCTCTTCATTCCTTTATTTATCTGACTGCCCTGGTAGACGTCCACTACCTGAGAAGCCACCACACCATTAAAACTCCCAATGGCCTGGGCAACCATTTCTGGATCGGCACTTTCTGGTAAAACTACAGAAACATCGAAACTCTTCCTGGGACAGTTATCGTTCTTGTAGTCTTCCAGTTCCCGGGGACTCAATATTTCTATGTTGGAAATCTTCAGCTCAGTTATCTTCTGGTTATGGATTAAGGTTATTAAGTCGGCGGAAATTTCTTCCAATTTTCCTATATGTATTTTACCAGAGTAGATGTGTCTTAAACCAACTTCTTTACCCATAGAATTCTTTAAAATATTCAATTCCTGGTTTAAAGCAGATATGGCTTTATCTGATCTTCCCAAGGCAGCCTCCAGATCATCCATATGTTTGGCTGCACTGCTCATAGCCTTAACAAAACTGGTTTCATCCCCATTCTTTGCCATTTCATTGAGCTCGTTGTATGTGGAGAGAAATCTTTCATGGGTCTTGGGGATGTAATGATTGTGGGTCTGGATGGAGTAGTAGAGGTAGGGGTTTTCTGCAGTGATCCTGGCGATCATATCGAGCATCAGGCTGTAGATGGGGCTGGCAAATTTCCTTGATTCCTTTACATCCACCTTTAATTTTTCCAGGGTAACGGCCATGCTGATGTAAGTCAAATGGGTTAAACCCTGTACAACGCTCATCATCTGATCGTGTATCTTGGGTGTTGTCTCTATAATACGGGCATTTTCTGATTCTAAAAATTCAACCACTTCCTGGTACCATTCATCCTTGGTTACGGGTGTGAGTACCACCACCTGGCCATCCAGGGACCTTATTCTTGGTCCGAACATGGGGTGCATGGGTATGAATTCCACTCCTTCAGGGACGTATTCCTGCATTAACTGGGCAGGCTTTTCCTTGACCGATGTAACATCCACCAGCAAGGATCCTGCCTGGAGATGGGGGGCTATCTCCTTGATGGTTCGAGGAATAACGTCAATGGGTACCGCTAAAATAGCTATTTTGGAGCGAGTAGCTGCTTTGATATTGTTGGAAGTATATTTTACTCCCATTTTCCGAGCTATGTTCATTCCCAGTCTACTATCTCTCCCGGTGATGGTAACATCACAACCCTTTTTTTTAAGGTAACTAGCTATCCAATTTCCTAGTCCACGGGTACCTCCAATTACTGCAATTTCCATAGAGTTATCTTTAGATTGGCTGTCTATTAAATATTTTTAATAGATTATCTGGGCATCTCTCAATTTTTTAAATTTGATACCACCTCTCATTCTGTAATTCTATGATTTTCAGATCTCCAGTGTTTTTATTCCCTCAGGGGTTTTTGCCACAGACTTAGCGGACATATCATCCACTGCCTTAAGTAGTTCGCCGATGCTCTCGTTCTCCAGGACTTCCAGGAACTTTTCCAGTTCTACAGACTGCCTTAAAAACAGGCCTCTACGTTTCATGGGAGTTCTACGTTCGTTTAATGGATTTATTTCAACCATTATTGTTTTGTTACCTCCTTTTTCCGGAGTTTTAACTAAAAATGCTCCGTCGACTGATGTGGGCACTCTTTGCCAAGGTTCGACATTTTCTAAAGCTTCTACGATCTTTTCTTCAATCTGGTTTTCCATTTTAGTCACCACTATAAAGATAGTAATAAGTTTTATTTAAAAGTTATGATTAAGCAGGTGAGAAGAAAAAATTGAGAACAAAAAAATTAATTAAAACGTAAATGGAGAACAAATAAATAAGAATATAGTCTATTATTAAACAGAATAAAATATAAAGGGCATATTATCATGCGGATCGTCCATCAAGATACAAAGAAGGGGATCATCGAATTATTACCAGAAACCCTGGATGATCTATGGCACCTCTCCCATTTGATAGAACCAGGAGACCTCCTATCAGCCAGGACAACAAGGCGTATACAGGACACAACCGGGGAACGCCTTAGAAGCGATAGGGGGATTAAGAAAACATTCTTTATGGGCATACGTGTGGAGAGCATTAATTTTCACCGGTACACCGGAAAACTACGGGCAACCGGTGTTATTGAAAAGGGTCCCGAAGACCTGGTTCCCCTGGGCTCCCACCACACCCTGGATTTAAAGCTTAAAAATCCGGTGAAAATACAGAAAGAGAAATGGTCCCGTTGGCACCTTAAAAGGATCAAAGACGCGGTTGAAGCATCTAAAATACCCAAAGCCCTGGTGATGGTTATCGAAGATGACAACGCTGATATTGGAATACTGCGCCAGTATGGTGTGGAATATTACGGACCCATAGTGGGTGGAGTGTCCGGGAAGAGGATGGTGCAGAAGAACCGGCAGCAGGTCATCGAAAAATTCTACGACCAGATAATGGAAACCGTAAGCACCTTCGAAGGAATAGAGGGCATAGTCATAGCCGGCCCTGGCTTTGGAAAAAATGATTTCTACAAATATCTGGAAGAGAAACACAAGGAAATATCTAAAAAGGCCATCCTGGAAAGTACAGGGGCAGGTGGAAGAGCAGGGATACGCGAAGTGCTGCAGAAGGGGCTCCTGGAAGATATGGCAACCGAGGGGCGTATCGCCGAGGAGATGCGGGTCATGACAGAAGTCCTCCAGGAGATTGGGAAGACATCAAACCTGGTAACTTATGGTAAGAAAGAGGTTGAGGTAGCAGCCCAGGCAGGGGCAGTGGAACAGTTACTGGTCATAGACGAACTGGTTCGGGAACCAGATGTGGAAAAGATAATGAACACCACGGAGAATCTGGGTGGTAAAGTGATGGTTATAAGCAGCGAACACGAGGGCGGTAAACAGTTACAAGCTCTAGGTGGTATTGCGGCGCTTTTAAGATATGGTGTTTAAAAATACAGATAGCAGGAGCAAATTATGGATGAGATACTTTTCTTAGTTTTGATATTCCTATTATCAGCGGTTTTAACCCTGTTATTTAAATTCATCTTCGCCAGGTTAGGAGGAAACCTTTATACAAAAATAAGAAACGGAACTCCTCGAGCCGTTGGTCTGGCTCCCTTTTTAGTTCTTTTACTGTTTTTCCCTCCGCCTGGAAATTATTTGATAGCAATAATTGGTGTATTCGCATTTTTAGACGATTTAATCGGTCGAAAAAAGGTTAAATCCATTCCCTTTGAAGTTGGGCAGCTATCTAGAGGTATTGGTATGATTCTGGTCATGGTTGTAGGGTATTCCTACTTCGGCCCGGCATCCATACTTATTGCCCTGATGATTCAGCCCCTGAACATTGCAGATATGCAGCCCGGAACAGCGTGCTCCACCATAATCATAATGACATCTATACTGACAGTACTCATCTATTTAACCACTGGTAATCCTTATTTTCTTGTTTTAATCGTTCTTGCAGCATGTCTGGGGTACGCTCCCCTGGATTATCTGGGTAAGATCATGATGGGTGAAGTGGGCAACCATTCCTTTGCCGTTGCCCTCGGAATTATCTATACCCTTTTGGGGATGGAAGTAACTAATTTCTACAACTGGGGTACTCCGGGAGTGTTTTTAATTGTGTTAGTTCTTTTGGTCGTAACATCTGTTTTAATAGCCTTCTTGAGAAGGGATAATCTTACATATTTCCTGGAAGATGAACTTAGAATAGAAAACCCCTATTTCGGTGATCTCTTAATGGATGTGCTGACAGGTGGGGGTTTGGGTGATCTGGCGAGGAAGTTAGCCTTAAAAAAACGTAGCATAAAAATAGAAAGTGAGTGGGAAAAACGTCTGGGTTTAAGAAGGTTACTCTACAATCCCTATGCTGTGTCTGAGTGAGAAAATTTATATATTAGATAGAATTTTAGGTATACCTAAGAATATTAAAGAGGATGTAGATCATATCATCCTCTTCCAATGGCAAGAAAGGTTGCCACAGTAAGACAAATGGGAATTAATACGATCATTTATCCAATTGGGGCTATAGAGAAAAAAATAATGATAGATAAAAAATCTTAGAACTTATCTATTTATACTCGAAAAATGTATACAAAAAAGCAACTATTAGGCAAAGCATTATCCCGGTTTATCTTGGGACTGATATTTATTTCAGCTATTCTGTTTATACCTGCCGGATCAATTGAATACTGGAATGCCTGGCTATTTATTGGTATTTTGTTTATTCCAATACTATTTGTGGGAATTTATTTAATAATTCGTGACCCTGAATTATTAGATAAAAGATTAAACAGCCAAGAAAAAGAAAATAAACAGAAGAAAATGGTGTTATTTACAACAATAACCTTTTTAGCTGGATTCATTTTATCGGGATTGGATTACAGATTTGGTTGGTCATCTGTTCCCCTTTTTTTAGTGGTACTATCTGCAATCATGGTGCTGATTGGGTATATCATGTTTTTTATGGTTATACGCCAGAATAGATATGCATCAAGAGTTGTAGAAGTCCAGGAAAAGCAAAAAGTTATTGATACCGGATTTTATGGTGTGGTAAGACACCCCATGTACTCTGCAGCTATATTAATGTTTCTATTTACTCCTCTGGTACTCGGATCATTTATCGCATTGATACCATTTTTAATATTTCCCTTCCAAATGAACATTAGAATAAAAAACGAAGAACAAGTATTAGAAGAAGGACTGGATGGGTACGTTGAATATAAAAAAAGAGTGAAATATAAGGTTATTCCATTTATTTGGTAAGATTATTATGAATATTCTAATCGTTGAAAATGATTCCAGGACGATGATGGATTTAAAAACCATTCTAGGAAATCTAGGTTACAATGTAGTCGCTGTAACTTCCACTGGAGAAGAAGCCATACACAGAACAGGTGAATTGAAGCCAGATCTGATTTTGATAGATCTAAAATTAAACGGTGCAATGAGTGGTGTGGAGGCTGCAGACAAAATAAGGGATCTTCATGATGTTCCAATTATTTTCCTGACCGTTTTTATTAAAAACTGTTTGAATAAATCGTTAGGAATATCAGAAGACGCCATCATCTTAAGTAAACCTATAAAACAGGAACATCTGGAATATGGTATATCAAGAGCTTTTCAAGCCATAAATAAAAGCTCTTGACATTATATTTTTCCCTTTGATGTTACAACCCTTTAACTCACTGATACATAGTTTGAGCAGTCATTTATTTGTTTATAAAAGCTCAGTACGTTGATGAACATGTAGATCACCTTGGTGTGTCCACATTACGATAGGAATATGGCAAAGATTATCAGAACCAGCAGATCAAATCATATCTTGCCAGTCCCTCCTTATGATATTGAAAACATGATGATCTTAGATTGCTTGGGTTAAAATTAATATTCCAATGAAAATTAAAGCGAAAGGTAAGATTATATGTCCGTATTTACGGATTGCCCCACCTAGCATTCTATGGTTTATTAATCTATAACCAATAAAGCACCATACTCCTATCATTATTAAAAAGATTAATATGACAAAATACAGTTGATAAATACTTAAAGTGGCAAAAAGAGGGGCATAAATCCCTATATTATCCCCGCCATTTACAAAAGTTATGGTGGCTACTGAAATTATGGGCAAATTCATAAACCTTGAATAACTTTTGTTTTCTATTTTAACCTCAGAATCATCATTTCTATCCTTCTTTCTTAAATCTAATAGTCTTTTAAGACCTATAATTATCGGGAGTATACCTAATAAACTTATCCATGTTGCGGGTATTACAAACTTGAAGAAATAAGCTAATGTACTTATTAAAATCAAAGCTGAGATTCCCAAATACTGACCTATAACAATTTGAGGATTATTATAATCCGGATGTGCGAAGAATATCAACAAAATAAATAGATCATCCAAATTAGTGGCAATAAAACTTACAATTGCTATAGTCAGTATCGATTGCATAATTCAACCTTTTAAATATATACCATAGAGAAATTTGTTATTCTCTATGATATATTTTTGATAGAATTTAATGAGACATAATCCTTGCTATCTTAAAAGTGAAGTACATTGTATACAAATACTAGTTTTTACCTCTTTTCAAAGTCCAGATTGCTAATCCTAAAAATAGCAGGGCAAATATCACCAGCGCCAGTATATCCGGCCATATTTTATCCAGCCCCCATCCTTTAAGCATCACCGCCCGGCAGGCGTTGGCTGCATAGGTGGGAGGTACTAAGTAGGAGAATGGCCTTATCCATTCTGGTATAGCCTGTATCGGCCAGAAGATACCTGAAAGCAGGAATGCAGGTAATATCACCAGGGGGAAGAATTGTATGGCCTGTTCGGCTCTTTTTGCAAGGCTGGAAAGCAGTATGCCCAGTGCCTGACAGGATATGGCCAGTATGGCCACTGCCAGAAATGCTAAGAGTACATTGCCCACCACCATGATGTTGAAGACCAGTATGGCTATGGTTAAGAGGAGTGCGACCTGTAATACACCGAATGTACCGAATGTTATGGCGTATCCCATCACCAGTTCTCCTTCAGTTACTGGGCTGGATAATACCCGTTCTAAAGTCCCGCTGGACCTCTCATTTACGAAGGTAATGAGGGTTAAGATGGTGGTTAAGAGATAAACAACAAAGGCCAGTATCCCGGGCACGAAGAAGTCGATGAATTCGGCGTCCTCACCGTAGATTGGATCGGAGTTAAGTTGAATGGCGGGAGTGACTCCGTTTTCTGTTAAGGTATCTGAAAGGGCTGTGCTCACCGTGGTGGTAATGGCTGTTTTTATGTTGACGATACTGTCATCACCTTCTATCGTTATCTCTGCACTGTTGGGGTAACTTTGATCTTGTGACTTTAAGATTGCATTTTCACTGAAATCTTCCGGGAATATTATAACTGCCGATGCCTGGCCACTTTCAACTTCTGCCCGTGCATCATCGATACTGGTCATATTATGAATACTTAGAGTAGTTGTATTGAGATTGTTAACTATTTCATCGGCTAAATATATTGTATCCCCCATGGGCGGGGTGAATCCCTGATCCTGGTTGATTATGATTACATTGACATTTTCCACGTCGCCACTGAATGCTACTCCAAAAACACACATGGCCAGGATGGGTGCTAAAAATAACAAAACCAGACTACGCTTATCATTAACCACTCCCCGGAAGACACGGCGGCTTACGGCCATTATCCTGTAAAATTTCATCTAAACCGCCTCCATCCGCATGGTATCCTCGTTCCTGGCGAATGCCAGGAATGCATCTTCCAGTGAGTCTTTTCCGCTTTCTTCCAGGAGTTTTAGAGGTTTGTCTTCGGCGATGAGCCTACCCCTCTGCATGAAGCCAATACGGTCACAGCGCCTGGCTTCATCCATGTAATGGGTGGTTATAAGGATAGTAACCCCATTATCCCTTAGCTGCTCGAAGTAATCCCAGAATGACACTCGAAGCTCAGGGTCAACACCTACGGTTGGTTCGTCAAGGAAAAGTAGATCTGGTTCATGGATCAAAGTACAGGCCAGTGAAACACGGTGTTTCATCCCTCCACTGAGGTTATCCACCATTTCATATCTCCAATCTTCCAGGTCAACGAATTTAAGTAGTTCAGCTATTCTTTTCTCTGCTTTCTCTCCTTGCAGATTGAATATTCTACTGTAGAACTTCATGTTCTGGTCCACAGTAAGACCAAAGTAGACCCCTGTCTCCTGGGGCATGTACCCTATTTTGGAGGCAATATCTCCATCAGGGATCTTTTTACCCAGTATCCTGGCGCCTCCAGAAGTGGGGGTGCTGATACTGCAGAGCATCTTAATCAAAGTGGTTTTACCAGCGCCATTAGGACCTAAAAGTCCATATATCTCCCCTTTATCCACCTTCAGGTTTAAGTTGTTTACTGCTGTGAAGTCACCGTAATTTTTAGTTAGATAATCAGTTAAAATTGCATATTCTTTTGTTTTCAAGGTTTCACCCTCCCTACATTCATCTAATTTACTATCTGCAGATAACAAACTATTTATACATTTTGTAACTAAGAGAGTATAAAATGAAACAATAGGTGTTGTGCATGGTTTTAAGCAGGGAATCAGTTGAGGCACTGGAAATTATGGGACTAACCGACTATGAGATACGCACATATGTGGCTTTAACATCTCTTATCTCCGCAGATGCAACAGAAATAAGTTTAGCAGCCAACGTACCCCGCTCCAAAGTGTATCAGGTACTTAAGAGTCTGGTTAAAAAGGATTTCGTTGAGATGAGCAAGGGGAAACCCTTGAAATTCACAGTTGTCCCTCCCCTGGATGTATTCTACAGGTCATCCCAGCACATAAAAAATAGGTTGGACCATGCGGAGTCTGAACTAAGCAACATATATGAAAGCCAAATTCCACAGGTACCCGCACCAATCTGGATTTTACATGGCCAGGAAAAAATTGTGAACAAGGAAATGGAAATAATATCCCGGGCAGAGGAATCCCTCTTCATCTTAGGCGGGTTGATGTTTCCCGGGGAACCGGAACGTATCAAGGAGACCTTACAAAAGCCCATAAAGAAAAATGTGGATGTAAAAATACTTACCGTTCCTAAATCCTCAGTCGACCACGTGGAAGTACATGTCAAGGAGATTTTAGAGGAGCTTCCCATAAATATGAAAATATTCCCTGTGCCCTTCATTAAACTGTTGGTTAGGGACCGGAAGGAAATGATGATAGTCTTCTGCAAACTTTCAGAAGATACTGTGTTATCTGAAACAGTCATAGCCATCTGGAACCAGTACGAAGAGTTTGTTGATACCATAACTGGAATTTATGATTTCATCTGGAACACTGAATTCTTTAATCTAGGCATAACAAAATTCAATGAATTAAATAAATCTAAATCACATGATAAAGATATTTAAATAGGAGTATCCTAAAAGAATAACTTCAATAAACCATTAAGAAATCAAAATCTAATACTAATCATACATTGATAAGGAGTTCATAAACCTATGAAGGCATTGTTCATCGTCACAGGCAGGGGTATAGGGGGAGACACCGTCACCGCCCTCAATATCGCCCGTGCCCTGGAAAGTTATGGTGTGAAATGTGAATTTGCCCTGGACCATTCTGCACCCGGTCTTTTATTTAAAAAACACGGCCTGGACTGGCATAAGATCAGCGTACCCCAGGCAGGTGGCCATGCCGCCACCAAATTCACACTGGCCAAAGCAGCCATCAAAACATCTAAAGCCACCTGGGAAGCGGCCAAGTTATGCAGGGAAATAGACCCCCAGGTGGTGGTGGGGGTAATTGGTGGCGGAGCTGTAGTCGGGTGCCTGGCTGGTAAACTGACGGGCATCCCGGTGGTGGGGATTTTAATCACCCCCGCGGATGCTAAGGTGTGCACCAGGATAGCTACCACCATCGCTCTTCCTGAATCCAACCTCTTCCAGATGGACCTGGAAGATCAAAATATCTATAAAGCCTATTCTCCTGTTAATCCCGATATAACCCGGGGTGACCGGGAAAAAGCTCTGGAGATGATGCCTCCAGAATTTGATGAATGCCGTCCCACCATTCTTTTTTCATCCGGCTCTTCACTCTTCAAGAAGATGGCGGAGGGTGCAGTTGAACTCAGTAAAAGCGGGTTAGACGCCAATATCCTGGTAGTGGGGGCCCCCCTGGAAGAGAAGTACCTGGAAATACTTGAAAGAGATAATATCATCAACCTGGGCTATATAAACTGGATACAGGACCTCTATAAACTGGTTGACCTTGCGGTGGTTACTGATGATGGTATGATGATCCAGGAAGCGATAGCTTTAAAGATACCGGTAGTAGCCCTGTTGGGTGTTAAATGGGGCCGGTACCATGATTTAGCCAGTGTTTTTAAAGGTGCTGTGCTTGAAAGTGAAGTGGAAAACATCCGGGAGGTTACACATGATGCACTCGAAAATTTAGATGAAATGAAAGTTCAGGCCCAAAAATACAGTGCAGATGTGCTGGGCGCAGCTGACCGGATAGCCCGGATAATTAAGGGGCAGATTAAATAAATAATGAATTGAAACTATTGCTTTTTTATCAATAAAACAGCTGATCGATCCACCATTGATTTCGCCAAATTTAATATTCTACCCAAACTTGGCAAAAAACCGTAGCAGCTTATAAACAGGATCCGTGGATGGGTGGGTTTCCAGGAAATCGTCGAAGTCGTGGAATTTGTATTCGTCCCTCATCATCCGGGCGAGATAGGCCATACTGGTACGGGCTGTGGGTGATATATGGGAAATATCTTTTATGGAACCGGATTCTGTATCAACTTTGACTTTGGTAAATCCAGTGTTGCGTTCCAGTACTCTCCAGAATGATCCGGGACCTGCAAATCCTGGTATTGAGGCTTTGAGGTTGGCAGTCTCATTTATATCCTCTGAACCATCTCCCCTGGTGATGAATGCCACATCATAGTAGAGTGAGACGGAGTTGGGGATTAACCTGTAATCGACTTCGGCTGAAACATCACAGGCATTCCTGGCGGCTACTACACCTTCCATCCTGGCCACGGGGGTGGTTCCAACTCCACCCACCACGTCTCCAGCGGCGTATATGTTTTCCCTACTGGTCTCCATCTTCTGGTTCACCACAATTTCCCTGTGATCCCCCAGGTCAACTACTCCCTCTACTATTTGAGAATTGGGGATCATACCGGTTGCCAGAAGCACTTCACCCTCCATAAAATCTTTGTCAACATAAAGGCCGTTACTGGTTATCTCACTGGCCTGTGTATCATCCATTATTTCTACTTTATCTAAAAGCTTCCTGGCCACGTAATCCCTGACATCATCATCCACCATCTCTAAAAAGGGATCTCTA
Source organism: Methanobacterium sp. UBA375 (assembly GCA_002495625.1). Lineage (GTDB taxonomy): Archaea > Methanobacteriota > Methanobacteria > Methanobacteriales > Methanobacteriaceae > Methanobacterium_A. The sequence goes on from DAGC01000003.1 coordinate 97,401, forward strand.
CATAGCATCTTAACTTCTGAACCCATCAAGGAGAATATACCTGCAAATTCAGCTGCTATCACACTACTTCCAATGATTAAGAGTTTTTCCGGGATTTTTTTAAAATTTAATACGTCACTATAAGTTGAAGCATTCTCCACTCCCTTAATTGGGGGGATAAAAGCACTTGAACCGGTGGCCACTATCAACCGGTCGTATTCTATTTGTTCCTGGTTCACAGTTACGCTTTGACCTTCCTCTGCCACCGTAGCGGTGCCCATTATTACATCCACCCCTACTTCACTGGTTTCAGCTTCATGGACTGCCCTTATCTTCTCCAGGACAGCCCTCATTCCCTGAGCTATATTTTCATAATCCAGATCTGGAATCTGGTTGATTATCCCCATTTCCTTAAATCTCCGGGAGTCATCTATAAACTTGGCCACATCATTCAAGCCGGAGACGACCATGCATCCCTCATTTAAACATTTACCCCCTAAATATTCCTTTTCAATGAGGGTTACCTCTTCTCCTATCTGCGCTGCTTCTACTGCTGCTGTTTTACCAGCAGGACCTCCGCCAATTACTATTATTTTCATTTAATTCCCTCCAACCATTATTTTTATATGGTAGAAGTTCGTATTAAAATTATTAAACAAACATCAACCTAATTTCTAAAAATATAATTTGATAATTTTACAATTTTTTACGAGGAGATAAAAAACATGTGTATTGCAGCACCAGCCAGAATACTGGAAATTAACGATAAAATGGCCACAGTGGATTTCGGAGGAGTCAGACAACAGGTTAAACTGGACCTGGTAACCGATGTTGAAATTGACAGGTACGTACTGGTCCACTCTGGTTACGCCATTGAAGTACTTACCGCTGAAGAGGCTAAAGAGTCCTTAGAAGCCTGGGATGAGCTTTTAAAGGTCCTGGACGAGGAAGAATAAATTTTAGATTTTTTTTATTTTATTCAAATTCTATTTTATCCAATTTTTTGATATCAAATAAATCTTTTAATTCAAATCCTTATTTTGAATACCACCCAATTTTTATTTCCCTATTCCTGTTTCCAAGTGTAGATTGATCTGAGGTCTAACTTTTTTTGATTTGGTTACCAAGTACAGATTACATGTTTATTTATAAAAGAATAGGATAATGATAATATTGTCATTATCAACATTTTAACAAATATTCAAGTTAACAACTATCCAGGTGCCAGGGGGAGCAAATAGAATGCCTTTCGACCAAAAGATCTTGTCGTTCCGGACGTTATCAATCTTCTTTGCAGCTATAGTACTCCTTGGTGTCATTCTTTTGACCCTGTGGGGTGATTCACCCTATGTTTCCATTATCACCTATGTGGCATTTGTAATACTAAATATATTTGTAATTCTTGTTTTGTTTTATGTGGCCAAGAAATCTTCTAAATTCAATAGAAGAGCCTATATAGGATGGTTTTTAATAGCACTATCTCTATTAGTTACCTTTTTAGGGAATATTACCTGGATAATTTTCAGTGTATATCTTAACCAGTACCCTACCTTCTCTATTGCTGATATATTTTTCTTGGCCTACTATCCCCTACTCATAATGGGGGTTCTTTATCTATCCGTCGACCAGATCAATAAAAACAGGAAATATCAGATTCTACTGGACACTGGAATTTTAATTGTTTCCATTGCCCTGGCTCTTTGGACAATATTAATAACTCCACTACTCGGAATTCACAATGAAAACAACCTGGGTATAGCCATATCCTTAGCTTACGTGTTTTTAGAGATTTTCCTGTTGTTCATCTTATTCTATTTAATTTTTAACTGGCTCGGAAATGTTAAAAAAAATCCATTTATATTGTTGGCCCTGAGCGTGACAGTATTAATTATTACCAACATTATCTATAGCTATCAAGCTATCTACGGGAGTTATGTCCCCGGAGGGCTTTCAGATATGGGCTGGTTAATCTCCTATTTCCTGACTGCACTGGCCGGTATTTCTTACATCGAAGTTGAAAACAGGACCCCCTCACTTAGTTTAGATATAGACTCAAACAATCAAGATTTATCCTTAAAATTTAATTGGAGTTCTTACCTACCTGCTTTATGGCTTTTTTTCATATTTATATTGTTGTCTTGGATTTATACACATCCTAAGGGCACTGATTTAAATATTTTGATTGGGGCGGGCATTATAATAGCGATGATGTTCATTCGTCAAATTTTGGCTTTAGAAGAAAGTAACGAGGCAAGAAGATTATTAGAAAGTAATCAAAAGAAACTGGAAATAAGAGAGCAACAGATTAAATCCTCCCTTGAAGAAAAGGAGGTGCTTTTGAAGGAAATCCATCATAGGGTTAAAAATAACATGCAGATAATTTCCAGTTTACTGAGTTTGCAATCCAGATACGTTAAGGACGAAGATGATGGGGAAATTTTTAAAGAATGCCAGAATCGGGTTAGATCCATGGCTATGATTCATGAAAATCTTTATAGAAGCCCTAATCTCGCAGAAATCAACCTTCAAGAATATCTTCAAAGCCTGATCACAGGGCTTTTCAGCTCTTATGGAGCCAACCCTCAACTGATCATAACTCAAATGGACCTGGAGAAGGTTTCGGTGGATATTGATAAATTCATATCCTGTGGCTTGATAATCAATGAATTAATTTCAAATAGCCTTAAATATGCTTTTCCCAGTAATGAAGGAGAAATAACTCTCAGTCTGCGCAGGCTGGATGGAAATGAGCTGGAAATGGTAGTAGCCGATGATGGTGTTGGTTTTCCTGAAAATCTGGATTTCCGCAGGACAGAATCTTTAGGCTTGCAACTGGTAAATAATTTAGTAAAACAACTTGACGGTGAAATAGAACTAGAAAATACCAGAGGGACGAAATTCACCATTAAATTTCCGGGATAATTAAAATAAGAAGTCTAAAGGATGATTATTTATATTTTTTAATAGATAGAAACCTTGGTCACCCCATCTATCTTCAGAAACTCATTGTAAAGTTCTCCTTTAACTGGTTTTTCCGTTATAATGGTCAGACGGGGGTTCTCTTCCAGTTCAGGGTCTCCGGCATGGGCTTGTCTAATACTAACATTTTCCCGGGATATTAAATCGGTGGCTTGGGCGAGAATTCCTGGGTTACCGGCCTTTGCTTCTATTTCCACGACTCCAAAGCCGAGGTTGGATGCCACGTTCTTTAAGAATGCACCGGCAGGGTATATGTTGGTGAAGATGGCTTCAAGCTGTTCATCTGCAAGGATCACGTCGATGGTGGCTTTTATAGTCCTCCGGTCAACACCCGCTGCCCGGGCCAGGGCCACGTCACTTACCTCCACATCTCCACAGTAGATCTTGTTGTTTTCCCCTACACAAAGACCCAGTTCCACTATCTTCCGGGCCACGCTCATCCTGGCCGGGAATTTCTCGAACTTATGTTTAATCCTGTCCCACACAGTTTCTGCCTCCCAGTATTCTGAATATAAACATATTCCCTCATTGATGTATTTTTATGTACCTTAATCTACATTATATATTATCTTTATCATGCTCCAATGTATATATTTGTACTCTAAAGGTTTAAATAGTACAATAAATATAGGTGGGACTAATCAATTTTTACAAGACAAAACCAATCTCAAAAAAATAGACGGGTAATTAACATGAAAGGCAGTGAATGTTTTTGGCGATTTAATCTTAAAAGAGCCCCAAACCATCAAACTAGAATTAGACTCACCATTTGAACTATTCAAGAACATCTACCAGAACAACACCCACGCTTTCCTCCTGGAATCGATGGAAAGTGACAGTGGTATGGCTCGTTTTTCAGTCCTGGGATTTCAACCTTCCGCAATAATAAAAGCCCATGACAATGTGCTGGAGATAGAAAGAAACGGTACAAAAGAAGGGTATTATGTGGAAAATCCCTTCGATGAAATTAAAAAGTTCATATCCACATCCCATGGTAGGAAAGGATTCAGCGGCGGACTGGTAGGATACGTCTCATACGAGGCAGTGAAGTACTTTGAACCAGTAGAAGTGGCCAGGAGCCCCTATCCTGATTTTGAATTTGGACTATTTTTAGACGGGATAGTTTTCGATAGAATCCGTAACCAGTGCCACTACGTGACCCTGGGTGAGGACAAATCCGATTACATAAAAGCCATAGCTAATGAGGAACATGAAATAGAGGATATCCAATTTAAAGAAGACGGATACCATTTCACCAAAGAACAATACGAAAATATGGTCCTCGAAGCTAAAGAGAAAATACTCGCCGGGGAAATATTCCAGAGCGTCATCAGTAACGCCCGGAAATTCAAAGTCTCCGGTAACAAGCTCTCATTCTACAGGAAACTACGGGAGATAAATCCCTCACCATACATGTACCATTTGAAACTGGGCGAGAGAGAGATCATCGGAAGCAGCCCCGAGATGCTGGTACGGGTTGAAAACAGCCAGGTAGAAACCTTCCCTCTGGCAGGGACCATAAAACGCGGCTCAACCCCCGAGGAAGATAGAAAACTGGAAGAAAAACTCCTAACAGATGAAAAGGAACGGGCAGAGCACCTCATGCTGGTTGATTTGGCAAGAAACGATGTGGGGAAAGTCAGCAAGTTCGGTTCCGTGGAAGTCACGGACTACATGGGTATAAAGAAATTCTCACATGTACAGCACATATTCAGCCGAGTAATAGGCCAGTTAAGGGATGGTAAAACTGCAGTCGATGCTTTCCAGGCCATATTCCCAGCAGGCACCCTCAGCGGTGCCCCTAAAATAAGGGCCATGGAGATAATCCACCAGCTCGAACAGGGCATACCCCGCGGGCCCTACGGAGGTGCGGTTGGCTACTTTTCACTTAACGGCAATGCTGATTTTGCAATAACCATCCGGACCATGGTCTGCGATGGAGACAACGCCAAGATACAGGCCGGTGCAGGGATAGTACACGACTCCATACCTGAAAAAGAATATGTTGAAGGTAAAAATAAGGCATGTGCACTGGTAGATGCACTGAAGGGGAAGTGAATAAGATGATATTGATTATTGACAACTACGATTCATTCACCTATAACCTCTATCAGCTCATAGGGGAGATAGAAAGTGAGGTAACTGTCAGGAGAAATGATGAAGTAACCATAGAAGAGATCCAGGAATTAAAACCAGAGGCCATAATTATCTCACCCGGACCTGGCAATCCCACTAATTTAAGGGACTTCGGTATCTGTTCCCGGGTAATCACGGAACTCGGAGGGGAAATACCCATATTGGGAGTGTGCCTGGGGCATCAGGGGATATTTGCCACCTTCGGTGGGGAAATAATCCGTACAGAGCCTGTACATGGGAAGACCTATGAGATCTTCCACGAAGGTGACGAACTGTTCAGGGGAACCAGTAACCCTCTCATCGCTGCACGATACCATTCCTTACTTTGCAACAGCCAAACAGTGCCGAAATGTATGGATGTTATAGCAGAAACAGATGACGGCCTGATAATGGCCATTAAACATAGAAGCAAACCCATAATCGGCCTCCAGTTTCACCCGGAATCTGTAGGTACAGATGAAGGAATAACTATACTTAAAAATTTCATGAAGGTGGGAGTATGATGGCACAACCCGTGAAATTTCAGGATATAATAAACCGGAGAAATGAAGCTTTAAGGAAAGAAAAATCCTACAAGCCAATAAAAGACCTTAAAGACAGCATAAAAAGGATCAAACTAAGGAAAAGCTTCAAAAACGCCCTAGACAAAGAAAAAGATATTTCTATAATCTGCGAATACAAACCGGCATCACCTTCACTAGGCCATATCTCCCATTTGAAAGTTGCAGACATCGTACCCCAATTTGAAAATGGAGGGGCCAGTGCCGCGTCAATACTAACCGAGACATCCTACTTCAACAGCAGCATCGAGAACCTGAAGATCGCATGTAAGATAAGCAAGTTACCACTGCTCCGTAAGGATTTCATCATGGATGAATACCAGATCTACGAGTCCCGGGCAAGCGGTGCAAGTGCCGTGCTCCTTATGGCCGATGTATACCCCCACCTATCCGAGGGAATCGCCCTCACCAAGTATCTGGGAATGGATGCCCTGGTGGAATGTAAAAACAAGGAAGAAATAGAGAAAGCCCTGGATGCTGGGGCAGAGATAATAGGGATTAACAACCGGGACTTCGCAGACTTTACCATCGACCTTAACCGGACCCGTGAGCTAGCAGAATATGTTCCCTCAAATGTGACCCTGATCTCAGAAAGCGGTGTAAAAACAGAAAGCGATGTGGAACTCCTGGCAAGCTTCGGTGCAGATGCCATACTCATTGGAACCAGCGTGATGAAATCAGAGAATATAAGCCAAAAAATAGTAGAGCTAATGGTCACAGCGAAAAATAGCAGGACCAAGCGAAGATGAAAGTAAAGATATGCGGAATCACCAATGAGGAAGATGTTAAAACCTGTGAACGAAACGGTGCAGAACTCATCGGCTTTATAAACATCCAAAGATCCAAGAGGTTCATTGAAGTTGATGATATCCAAAAGTTAACCGCGTCTATGCAGGATAAAAGCAGGGCTGTCGTGGTAACTGAAACAGAAGATTTAGTTGAAGTTGAAAGTCTGATTGAATCCACGGGGATACAGTATGTGCAGTTCCATTCACAGTCAGCCGCTGAGCTCAAGAGGTTTAAGAAAAACAATCCACAGGTGAAGGTTATAAGAGCAGTTGGCATATCTGAAGTTATGGGAGAAGAAAAGAGTAAGGAGATTAATGACTATGCAAGTGTCTGTGATTATCTACTTTTTGACTACGAAGTTGCTGGTAAAAGTGGGGGAACCGGGAAACAGATCCCACTGGAATTGGCGGTGAAAGCTGCAGAGGCTGCTCAAAAAAACCCACATGTCGGGTTGTTTTTAGCTGGCGGCATGGACAGCTACAGGATGAAGATTGAAGGAAAAATCCTGGAAGATTTTTTTGATTATGTAGATGTAAACTCCGGCGTTGAAAAACAGCCCGGAGAGAAGGATGAAAATAAGATAATTGAATTTATGAAGGTTATGAATAATTCATAAAAGTTCGAAATTTACAAAGAGGGATAAATTATGATTTCCAAGGGAAAATTCGGTAAGTATGGAGGAGTATTCGTACCTGAACTTTTAATCCCTGCATTAGAGGAACTTGAAAGTGCTTACCTGAAATATAAAGATGACGAAGAATTTAACAAGGAATTAGACTACTATTTAAAGGAGTTTGCCGGCAGACCCACTGCCCTATACTTTGCAGAGAACCTCTCCAAGAAGTTAGGGTGTAAAATCTACCTTAAAAGGGAGGATATGCTGCATACCGGTGCCCATAAAATAAACAACACCCTGGGACAGGGATTGTTAGCTAAATATATGGGTAAAACAAGGCTCATCGCCGAGACTGGTGCGGGTCAACACGGTATAGCCACTGCTGTTGTTGGTGCTCTCCTTAAAATACCCACCGAGGTTTACATGGGCAGTGAAGATGTGCAACGACAGAAACTAAACGTCTTCCGTATGGAACTTTCCGACGGCGTCGTATTACCCGTTGAAAGCGGCAGCCGTACCCTGAAAGATGCTATAAACGAGGCCATGCGGGACTGGATCACCAACCTGGACACCACCTACTACCTCATCGGCTCCACCATGGGGCCTCATCCATACCCTACCATGGTGAAACATTTCCAGGCTGTCATAGGCCGGGAAACCAAGAAGCAGATCATGGAAAAAGAGGGTAAACTACCTGACACCATCATGGCCTGTGTTGGTGGTGGTAGTAACTCCATGGGAATCTTTTCCGCATTCGTTGAAGACGAAGAAGTGGAATTAATTGGAGTTGAAGGGGGAGGAGATGGAATCGATAGTGGACATACAGGTGCCACCCTAACCATAGGAACAGAGGGAGTACTGCATGGCAGCCTCTCCTACGTACTCCAAAATGATGATGGACAGATCAACGAGGCACATTCCGTCTCTGCAGGCCTGGACTACCCTGGGGTTGGACCGGAACACGCCTACCTGAAAGACACCGGCCGGGCAAGTTACGATGCCGTCACTGATAAGGAAGCGCTTGAAGGCTTCAAATTACTATCTGAAACTGAAGGAATAATACCTGCCCTGGAAAGTGCCCACGCCATTGCCTACGCCAAGAAATATGCAGAAAAAGAGGAGAACAAAGGCAAAACAATTGTGATAAACCTTTCCGGTCGGGGAGACAAGGACATGGACCTGGTTGCCAAAGAGATGGGTGTGGAAGTATGAATCAGGATATTGAAAGTTACCAGGAAATGTTTGACCGGGTTAAAGATAATGGTGAAGGCGCCTTCATCCCCTTCGTAGTAGTGGGAGACCCGGACTTTGAAACCAGCCTGGAGATAGTTAAGACCTACGTGGATAACGGGGCTGATGCACTGGAACTCGGATTCCCTTTCAGCGACCCCATAGCAGACGGACCCACAGTCCAGGCTGCAGATATAAGATCACTTAACTCGGGTATGACTACCCGGCGTGGATTTGAATTCATCAAGCGTATCCGTGAGTTTACCAACATCCCCATAGGCCTTCTCGTTTATTATAACCTGATCTATAAGATGGGTGCCGATGATTTCTACAAAGCTGCCAAAGAAAGTGGGTTGAATGGCATATTAGCTGCTGATCTACCCCCTGAAGAAGCTGAAATCTTACTTGACACCGCGGATAAGTATGGTCTGGACCAGATCTTCATGGCTGCCCAGACAACCAGTAACGAAAGATTAGAAAAAATAGCAGAGATGTGCAGTGGCTTCCTCTACGTGGTGGCGGTGATGGGTGTTACCGGGGCTCGATCCGAACTGGCAGATACAACAGTTGAACTGGTGAGCCGGGTGAGGAGTCACAGTGACCTACCACTGGCAGTTGGTTTTGGTATCTCCCGTCCAGAACATGTGAGGAATGTTCTCAGTGCCGGTTCAGATGGTGCAATCGTTGCCAGTGCATTGCTTAACATCATAGAGGAAAACCTCGAAAACAAAGAGGTTATGTTAACTAAAATAGGTAGTTTCTGCAGGGAGCTTAAGGAAGCAACCAGGAAATAGAAAATATTTATGAAAAAATCTTTACGGTGAATTACAGTGACCATTTCAAAATGTCTGGTGAAGGTCGTTGGTGGTGAAGACCTTACAGAGGAAGAAGCATACCAGTCCATGATGGACATCATGAAGGGCGAGGCCACCCATGCACAGACCGCCTCATTTTTAACCGCCCTATCAATTAAAGGCGAGACTGTAACCGAGATAACGGGTTTTGTCGGGGCCATGCGGGAGTCAAGCCTGAAGGTCCGCTCCACGAAAAATCCACTGGTCGATACCTGTGGAACTGGCGGTGACACCCTGAAGACCTTCAACGTCAGCACCGCAGCTGCCATCATAGCTGCAAGCTGTGGTGTTACCATAGCCAAGCATGGTAACCGGAGCATAACCAGTAAATGTGGTGGTGCAGATATACTGGAAGCCGTTGGGGTTAATATAAACTGCAACGACCAGGAGGTAGAGTATTGCCTGGAAAACGCGGGTATTGGGTTCATGTTCGCTCCGGTATTCCACCCGGCAATGAAAAACGTAGCCCTGGTAAGGAATGAACTGGGAATTAGAACCATCTTCAACATACTCGGACCCCTCACATCACCTGCAAATGCTGATATGCAACTTTTAGGTGTCTTTGATCCTGATTTAGTGGAACCATTAGCCCATGTACTTAACAATTTAGATGTGGAAAGGGCTATGGTGGTGCACGGCTTTGATTCAGAGGGTAACCCTGCCATGGATGAAATATCAACCGTGGGTAAAACCAGGGTCGCCCTGCTTCGTGAAGGGAGTGTGGAAGTCTTCGAATTACATCCAGAGGATTTCGGTATAGAAAAAACTGTAGAAGAACACATCATTGCCCCGGACACCCTGGAAGAAAACATGGAAATATTCCACCGAGTTCTACGTGGGGAAATAGCTAGTCCTGCTGATGAGGCCCGGTTTAATCTCTGCCTGGTGAATGCTGCGGCTATTTTATATATGGCAGGGAAGGCAGATAGTTTCACCAAGGGAATGGATGTTGCCCTGAAAGCTGTAGAAGATGGCGAAGCCCTCAGACAACTTGATAAATTCATTGTAGCAAGTAAAAAAGGCGGATGGCAATCTGGATAATTTTTTGGTATAAATCGGATTTTCATCCTTTAAATCCTTTTTTAAGTCCTTAAAATTACCTATATTGCGGATTTTTTTAGTTTATCATTAAATAGTTGCACTGTATATTTGATTATTCATACAGGCGCAGTCACAGATCTGGCAGGACACCCCAGTAGTACTCAGGACATTCACCTTCACCACAGGAAGTACCTAAAAAAAATTTTATTTTATTTTTATTTTCCCTTCTTTTTACACGTTTAACCATGTATTTAATTCTCCAATTTTAAGCTGTGGAGAATTATTTTAGCAAAATTTTTAAAAATTTTTTCTAAACAGTTCAATAGGATACTTAACAATTTAGACAAATTTTTTTTAGGGTTGAAAATCAATTAATTGATAAATAGCCTATTATCAATGGGTAAAAATTTAATTTAAAGAATTATCCAGCTAAAAATATAAAAAAGAAATAAAAATGAGGTAATTATATGCTATAAAATTACCATCGCTCCAATTAAATATGTAGGATCATCAGCAATATAAACCTTTTGAAACTGATTTGAAATCAAAAGTAAATTAAGTAATATTAAAAATAAAGTATTATCAAAGGGTGAAAATTAGAGAAAAATGGGCCCGCTGGGATTCGAACCCAGGACCTCACGGTTATCAGCCGTGCGCTCTAACCAAGCTGAGCCACGGGCCCCCTACTTAATTCGTGTATATTTTATTTTTAAAATAGCATTTATTGTAGTGTAGATGCTAGATTAGTTTTCATTATATTTATACCTTTATTTTTAGGGAAACTATCCTTATTTATTTTATAGGTAACTATTCAAGGTATTTAGAGATTCTTCAAACTCGTGGTTATCCAAAATTACAAAAATGGAATTTAACAGGACGGAACACACAGCCATGGATGTTCTCAGGAGTTCTATATCCTCTTTTAAGGTCTTCCATTTCTCTACAGGCCGTGTCCTTTCCTGGTCGTTTATCCTGCGTTTTATAATCTGTTCGTAGCTGGATTCAACCAGGATGATGATATCTGGTTGGAGTATCTCCACAGGCAGGGAGATGAGATATCCCTCCCGGGACTTGTCCAGGCCGTGCAGATCTACCAGAACATTCTTCCAGTCACTTATCCTGGTGGCAGCTTCCTTCCAGATTTCATATTGCAAATCCAGGGGGAGTTTAAAGATTCCTTCCAGGGTGGATGTTATTCTCCTGTTTTTTGCAATTTCAAGCATCAACTCCCCGTAATTTATGTAACGATACCCTGAGGATGATGATGCTGCCCTGCAAAGTGATGTTTTACCTACACCTGGAACACCCACCACTACGGCAAGGTTCCAGCGTCCCATTTTATTTGTTCACCATTTCACATATGGCATCTGCCATCATGTGTCCTTTGACTATGATTTCAGCCTTGTCAATTTCTTCCAGGCTTTCTGCTGCTAATCTGGCCTGCATGGCTATGTTAGCTGCACTCATACATCCCGGGTTTGTGGGTATAATCTCTATTTTAGCTGTTTTTTCAGCTTCGTTGACTTCTATGTTGCCTACAATGCCCATCTCCGCTATACTGATTCCCATATGTGGATCTGGGATTTTTGCTAATTCTTCTCTTATTTTATTCACTAGTTCTTCTGACATAATTATTACCTCAAAAGTAAGTTATTAACCTTCTATTAGTTTGATATCTCCATTTGAATGGAATTATGGTTGTTTAACCCCTTAAAAAAGGTCCATTCCTTTTGAATAAATTATATTAAAATTTATTTCATGATTATATTTAAACTTATGTTTATTTATATTTTTTATACAATAACATTGAAAGAAAGTTAAAATTCTTAATTTAACCCTTTATTCTGTGCCTTACCCTGACCGCCACTCCTTTAACTGCCTTTTTCATCTCCTCACCAGAGAGAACTGTCTTTCCAACACCTACCACCTCTGTCTGCCTTAAAATTACCACCTCATCCCCGGGGAGGATGTCTGGGTGTGCATCCACCACTCCCGGTGCAAAAAGGGTGTTGGTTTTAAGGTCGAAATCAATTTCCACCCAGGATCTCCCCAGATCCCTTAAAATCCGGCCGCCCTCCAGGTTCAGGGAGTAGAGTCCTGTTTCATATAACAGTGTTGCTATCTGTTTACCTTCGTGGATTATCCTCCGGTTGAATCTGCCGGTTATCCGGGAACCGTCCGGTATCAAAGAATCGGCGTCCTTACCATTAAACTGGTAACGAGCGATGGATCTTAATTTTTTCAGGTTTTTATTTTTATCCTTGATTTTAGAATAGCTTTTAAGGGCTGTTCTCAGGTTATGCATGGACTCTGGTGAGGTTGTCTTACCATCCTTGCAGGTGTAAACCGCATTTTCCAGATACCTTTCACACGTTTCCCGGTAGCCACCCGCCACATGGGCTACTACCGGCAAATCTTTAACATATTCCCTGAGACATTCACCAGTTACGTCTATTTCCTCTTCTGACCAGTTTCCAGTGGTGGAAACATCATAAGATTGTATGGGATAGGTTTTCTCCATCTCCCGGGGGCATACTCCGAATGGGGAGGTTAAGATGGCCTCCGGGTAACCTTTGGTGGCCCTCATGAAAACCAGGTGGGACTTGGACTGGGAATATGGTTTCCTCATACTGCAGGGTAGCACCACCACCACTTCTCCCTGGGGTTCAAGGTGCCTCATCCTCTCCCTCCACCTGCGGACTTCCGGTCGGTGAATGGCCTGCTCAGTAACGCATAGAACTTCCAATATAATGAACTCCTGTATTGAATTTGTGTAATCTAGAATTGATTTAATCGATTTGTATACATTATCTCATTGGGAATAAAAGTATTTCCCACTTCCCAAAGGATGAAAGTATTTTCCACTGCAAAGAATAAAGGCATTTCCCACTGCAAGGATAAAACTATTTTCCACCCAACCATCTAACTCCACAGATCTCTGCTAGATCTTTGTTTACTGAGATTATATCACTTCTGTCGAGATGGTTAACATCGTCCTTGCCTACTATGCGGGCGAGATTCTCTATCTCCCGGCTGGATAGTTTAATGAAACTGGTTAATCTTTCAACACCCTCTTCTATATCTATCTGTTTAACCAGTTGTGGGTTCTGTGTAGCCACACCAGTCGGGCATAGTCCGGTGTAACAGATCCTATACTGCTGACAGTTTATGGCTATAAGTGCTGCCGTTCCTATATAAACTGCATCGGCACCTAAAGCCAAGGATTTGGCGAAGTCAGCGGAACTGCGCAGCCCACCAGACGCTATAATTGAAATTTCATCCTGGAGATTCAACTCTTTCAGGGCGTCATGGGCCTGGGGAATAGCAGCGAACAAGGGGACACCCACATTTTCCCTTACATATAAATCCGTGGCACCAGTTCCCCCTCCAAATCCGTCCAGAGTTATGAAATCCACCCCAACCTGTGCCAATATCTTCACGTCACTTTTAACATCCCCACATCCTATCTTAGCACCGATAGGTGCGCCTCCAGTTAAAAATTTTAGCCAGGATATCTTGTCCTCTAACTCCTGTGCATTGGTGATATCTTCATGATGGGCTGGGGAATATGCACCTTCTCTAGGTTCTAATCCCCTTATCTGGGCGATTTCCCTGGTCATCTTCTCCGCGGGGAGGTAGCTGCCTTTACCAGGATATGCTCCCTGTCCAAATCGGATCTCCACGGCAGAGGCCTGTTTTAAGAGCTCTTCATCCACTCCGAATCTTCCAGTGGAATACTGTAATATCCTATTATCCCATCCCAATGATTTCTCTTCATCTACCAGTCCGCCTTCACCAGAATTAAAACCAATACCGAGTTCTTGGGCAGTTTTTAATATGACTAATTTCACGTTCTTAGAAACAGCTCCAAAACTCAATCCAGATATCAAGATAGGTGAAGATACCGTAAAAGGCTTCTTTACGTGTTTACCCAAAGTAACAGTGGAATTCACATGTTCTTCTTCATTTAAGGGAATCTTATTTATCTGGGCGGGGATGAAGTAGAGGTCGTCCATGGAAAATGGTAACTTCTTCTGGGAGCCCATGGATACGGTGATACTTTTACCCTCCAGACTCTCCTCCCGGATGTTCAACACGGTCTGGTAGAATTTTTCATCCTCATCAAACCTTTTTTTACGCATCAACATGTTAGTTTCCCCCGCCTCTACCAGATTACAGTAATAAAGTCCTTTTAACCCATATTCATAATAAACCGGGCAGGTGTCGCACAGGCAGGTCTGGGGGTTGATATCACATTTACTCGCCTGAGTGCCACAGTAAAGTATTTCACCAGGGCACCCCTGGGGATAGCTGGGGCACAGCAGACAGCGGCATCTGTTCCGGTTTTCCTCGTTATTTTGAACTTTAGATCGTATATCAGCAGGCTCAAGAACCATGTTATTACCTCAAAATACTATAAAATAACCAAATAAACCCCATAAAAGTAGTAATCTCTTTCCAGATAAATCTCCTTTCAGATAAATCTCCTGGGATCGGTTTCAATATCCACGATGATCGGTTTATCAATTGACAGGGCCTTGTCTACTGCTTCTGGTAGTTCCTGTGGATCTTTAACATTTATTCCCACCCCTCCGCAATCTCGGGCGTAGGCTGCAAAGTCTGGGTTGTAGAGTTCAGTTTCCCAGTTTGGGAATTTTTCCACCATCTGTTCCTGCATGATCATGGCCAGCTGGTGGTTGTTGAATAAGAAGAGCTTAATTGGGAGATCGTTACGCACTGCAGTAACGAAGTCGGCCATAACCATGGAAAATCCCCCGTCACCAGTGATGCACACTACCTGCCTCTCGGGATAGATTAGTTGGGCGGCCAGAGCCGCTGGCAGGCCGATACCCATGGTACCCAGGTATCCGGACATGATCATCTTCTGGGTTTTCTTCATCCAGAAATTACGTCCAAACCACCAGGCATTTTCGCCAGTATCCAGGGTGATGACCGCATCATCATCCAGTTTTTCATTCAGGACTTTAATGATGTACTGGGGCCTTATTGGGGTTAAACCACCATCAGCTTCCTCATCAAGAAGATCCAACCATTCCATTTTAAGTTCTCTTATCTCCCCTAAATAGTCATCTTTTCTATTTTCCTGGACCAGGTCCATTAGCTGGGGCAGTATTTCCGCGCTGTTACCATAAAGCCCCACCTCAACCGGGTATTGCCTACCTATCATCAGTGGATCTATGTCTATCTGGATTGCCCTTTTCTCTGGCAGATGGGTCATGTCTGAGAAGGATGAACCAATGACTATGAGTAGATCAGAATTCAGTACAAGGTCAGTGGCGGCTGTTGAACCGATATCCCCATGGCTTCCCACATAATACTCGTTATCTTCATCTACCACTCCTTTTCCCCGGAAAGTGGTTATTATGGGTGCGGTTATCTTCTCTGCCAGTTCCAGGATGTTTTCTCCCTGGGTGATGGCTCCGAATCCAGAAACAATCACCGGACGTTTCGACTGGTTTATGGCCTGGGCTGCCTGGAGTATGAGGAACATGGGCTGGGTGATGGCTTCGTTGGGGAAGCTACCTTCGAAGGGTATTGTCCGGGCAGTGTGTGGAATTTCCTGAACATCCTTGGGGATTCCTATATGGGCCACTCCCTTATCTAAGATAGCGTGTTTAATGGCGTTGGTGATGAGGGTGGTGGTCTGTTCTTCAGACATTAAAACCTTGTTATAAACAGTTATAGATTCGAAGAAACTCTGCTGGTCTATTTCCTGGAAGGACCCCGGGCCGATGAGCTGTCTTTTCAGCATACCGGTTAAAGCCAGTACAGGGGAATGGTCGAGGCTGGCATCATAGAGACCGGTGGCCAGGTTGGTTGCCCCGGGACCGGCAACTGTAAGACAGGCCGCCGGGTGTCCGGTGAGTTTACCATAGGCAGATGCCATGAAAGCAGCGGTTTGCTCATGTCTAACCTGGATATACTTTAGATCCTTACTTTTACGGATAGCATCCACCACGCCCAAAGAAGAGGTTCCGGGTATACCGAAAACGTATTTAATTCCCCATTCAACCATTTGAGCTACTAAAATCTCAGAAACAGTAGCTTCCCCCTCTTCAAGTTCAACCTCACCTTCAGATAATAATACAAAAGAATTCAAAGGAGAATTACAAACCGGACACCTCCAGTTATCCGGTAACTCATCAAATGCGTAACCTTCCTTTTCCTCATCAAATATGTAGTTACAAACCGTACACCGATATTTTGCCATTTTTTAACCCCTTGAAAAGCAGTTGCATAAGATTATACTAACTATTATGAATTTAAAAGGTTATAAAAATATCTAATTCAAACTTTAAAAGGGCGGTTAATTAAGAAAAAAGTCATTCAACCTATTAAATATCCCATATCTTTATAAGCAGAAGAGATATAAGAATATAAACCCGGAAAATAGAATTTTCCCATGAATAACACCGGTGTTATTAAACTATTTAGTGAGTTCTAAAATGAAGAACATGTTAACCACCCTTCTAAGATCAACCAGGATAAGCTGGTCATCTAAAACAGTGAATATGTTTCTTTTAGCCCTGACTTATGCCTACTTTTCCAGTTTAACCATAACCAACCCCCTGCAGATAGTGGAGGGTTTGATCCTGGTCTGCGCCCTCTGGGGTGCTCTCTACAGTCTTAACGACTTAACCGATATAAAATCTGATGAAAAGGATCCGGGAAAACAGGACCGGGCCTTTATCAGGGATGATGTTGACCGGAAATGGATCATAACCTTTATAGTCGGTCTGATTTGCTCAATTTTTATAGTATCAATACTCACCTTAAAGGTTGATTTTGCAATCATCATGGCGTTGATGGTTATAAATCAGCTAATATACACCGTACCTCCCCTAAGACTTAAGGATACTGTTTTAGCTCCTTTTGCAAGCACAGCTACCAACTCTGTTTTAAGGATCGCCTCCTGCTGTGTGCTCCTGGGAGATCTGTTCCTGGTCCCGGTGAGTGTGTACATATTTATGTTCACCGCCAGTTTAGGCACCTACCTGATGTACAAGGGTATTCCTAAATTAGCCAGCCTGGTAGGGGTGGTAGCTGGAGGAATTTTGATATACATACTATATTTTGGTGAAATGAACCTAGTTCAATTGGCTGTTGCCATTCTACCAGCCATTATAGCTGGAATTCCCTTATATCTATCTCTTTTCTCCAACAAAGACAGGATGGCTCATCTGGCAGATATATTGTATCATCAAGTTGCACTGGTCTTTTTCCTGATATGTATCGTGTATATCCTTTTCTTTTAGAGGGAGAGCCTCTGAAATTAGAAAATTGAAAAAAAATATATTTATTGAATTAAAAAAAGTCAAAAAGAATTTAGAATAGTTTTCCCAGCTTCAACAAGGCCTTGGGAGAAACCTTTATCAATTGTTTAATTAGTTCTGCCGTGTTTATGGTGTCCAGCTCGATATCCTGGAAGGCGTCGGCTATGGAGTTAAGTTCCTCATCAGATAGACTTTGAAGGTAGTCTTTAACCTTTAAATCTCTCTTGAACTTTACACCAATGTTCTCCTCACACCTTTCCTGGTATTTGCTTAACTTTTTAGCTGAGTAATCACCGTCCTTAACAGCTGCAGCTGCTACTTCACCGGCGTATACTCCTGCTTCCATGGCGGCGATGATTCCACCACCTGTTAAGGGGTTTACCTGACTCGCTGCATCTCCCACCAGCATGAAGTTGTCTGTAACCAGTTCCTTAAGCATTCCGCCTACGGGGTCTCCGCCTATATTTAACTCCACGGGTTGGGCGTTCTGGGTGGATGGATTATTTTTCACGAATTCCAGCAGATGATCGTAGGCGCTTTTATCTGTCTCGGTGGTTAGAATTCCCAGTCCCACGTTTGCTATGTCATCCCCTTTAGGGAATATCCAGGCGTATCCTCCGGGTGCCACGCTTCCAAAGTAGAATTCTATGGAGTCGGGGTCTTCCATTTTAACGTTCACCATCTCAAATTGAGCGCAAGATTCCATGTTCTTGGGTTTCAGGGTTGTTTTAAGCCCTAAAAACCTTCCCATTCTTGATTCTGGTCCGTCAGCTCCAACCACGATCTTGGCTTTCACCTCGAACTCTTCGCCCATGGTCTCCAAGGTCGCGACCAGGTAGTCACCTTCCCTTCTAATTCCCTTGGCCAGGGTTTTAACCATGATCTTAGCACCGGCCCGGGCAGCGTCCATGGCCATGTGTTTGTCGAAGACTTTCCTCTCCAGGATATATCCTGCCTCGGGTAATTTAACTTTCTCCTCGTTTAGCCATACACCAGTGCCGTTAGGGGCTATCAGGCGTACACCGCTGAGTTCCTTGGTCACCCATCTGGTGCTGGGTTCTATTTTTAATTTTTTCAGGCCTTCCTTGGAAACTCCCTCGGCACACCTTTTAGGGGCTCCGATTTCGGATTTCTTATCGATCACGATCACATCGGCACCATTCAGTGCGGTGTGTTTTGCGGTTGATGATCCTGCGGGTCCTGCTCCTATTACCAGTACATCGGTTTCTATTAGCATCAGTATTTCTCCCTTTATTCCTCTTTAGCCAGTGCCTGGACTGGGCAGACCTGGATACATATGGTACATTCTTTACAATTTTTCTTATCGAATTTTAAGCTGTTTTCCCCGACTTCGATGAGGGATCGGGGACATACACCGGCACATTCCCCACAGTACATACACCATTCCTTTACCTTCATAATTATCATCTTACTCGATTTTGGTTATTCTACAAACGAAATTTGGTTGTCTACTAATGAATTTTATTATTTTTAAACTTCAAGTATTTATAATCTGGTTTAAAAAAGTTTCCCCCCAATTTTTTTTTATTCTTCATCTTCACCAGTTACAAATACATATCCGCACTTGGAGCAGACAAGTGACTTTGTAGTCGCATGTGCCTGGAATTCCCTATCGAATTTCCGGTTCATTGTTTTATCCTTGCTACCGCATTTAGGACATTTTTCATTTAATTTGCCTATGTTCATGATTGATCTCCATTTGTATTGTTAAGATGGCTTGATCATCAGGGCCATCACACCTGGCCTGTTTTTTTTATCCCCTGTTTGCGGACTTACCGCTAATCCGGAGTTGCCTAACATTTCTTTAGTGGCCCTTTTGGTGATCTCCTTGAATATGGTTTTATAGGCAGGGCAGTGGGGGTCCACACCATCTATTTCCCCTTCACTTTTTGCCAAAGCGTTGTAGGGGCATCCTCCCCTGCAGAATTTTATGTAGGTGCATCTTTTACAGTTTTCATCCACGTACTCCTTGAATTTCTGGAGTAGTTTCCGTGGCCCCGAATCTGCTAGTTTTTTCTGGCTGGGATGGTCGCGTACGTTGCCCATCACCCATTCCGGCATTCCAACGAAGCGGTAGCAGGGGTATATGCTCCCGTCTGGCCCCACTGCGAAGGTGTCGTCCATGCAGTCTACGAATGTGCAGACAGCTCCCCGGCGGGTGAAGATGCTTTTGCAGATGTGGTCGATGTTTTTAACCCTGATGTTATCCATGTTGTCCAGATATTTGTCCAGTAAATATATCAATAGGTCACCGTATTGTTCTGGTGGTAGGGCCCATTTTTCAGGGTTTTCATCCCTTATTGAGGGTAATGCTGGATGTAACTTCAAATCCAATCCATTTTCCAGGAAGTAGTTGAATATCTCTTCTTTAAAATCTATGGAATAGGAGGTAAAGGTGCAGATGAAGCTCACCTGTAAATCGTTATCTTTTGCGATCTGGTAGCCCTTCATGGTCTTCTGGTAATATCCTTCTCCCCTCTGGAGGTCGTTTAGTTCCTCTGGTCCGTCCAGGCTGGAACCGACAGGTATAGAGTATTCAGCGAATAACTGGGCTAGTTCCGGGGTTAAATTCCAGAGGTTGCTTTGCAGGGCGAATGCTGGTTTTAAGTGGCTTAGTTTCTTAGCTAACAGGGGTAACGCTTCTTTGAAAAATTCATACCCAGCTAACAGAGGTTCGCCTCCATGGAAGGTGAAGGTTACTGGTTCGTTGCGGAAATCTTTAAGCCATTCCACTATTTCTTCAATTATCTCCAGGGACATCAGGGGTGATCCTTCCTCGCTGCTCCAGCAGTAGTTGCAGTTTGAAGGACAGCCCAATGTGGGGATTATCATCACATGAAAAGCCATAAAAATCTCTTCTTTAAAACAATCAGATTATTAATTAAATTTTATCCTCGATATCAGATTATTAATTTATCCTTAATCTTATAATTTAATTTTTATGTTTTAGAAATAGGTTTATTGAGATGTGATAAATTTTAATCAATTCAGTATTCTCTAAAAAAAAATTAGTAAAAGATCATCCGAAACGGACTTTAAGCATTCGAATGAGGTTTCTCAGGTCATCAGCGCTGGCTGCAGCCAGTGCATCGTTCAGTTCATCCCAGGTTATTCCCTTAAAATTTTCCACGATATCGGTTATTTGATCTTCATTCATAGTTCCCCACCTTCTTTTAAATTTTTAATAAAATAATGTATTTTAAAATAAAAAAGAGAAGATATTATAATCCATTTTAGGATATTTACTTAATATCTACGTTGATTTTTTCTGCCTCTTCTTTAGGGAGAGTTATGGTTAATACTGAATCTTCAAATTTCGCTGTGGCAGCTTTAACCTTCACTTTCACCGGGAGTTCTATGATCTTTACAGTTTCACCGAAGTTTCTTTCCCGGCGAATATAATCGACTTCTTCCTCTTTGTATTCTTCTTCAAATTTAGCAGTTATTTCTACAGCTGTCTCAGATAAAGTTACGTTTATGTCTTCTTTCTTGGCACCAGGAAGGTCTGTTTTAATGATCACTTCATCATCAGTCTCCACCACATCTGCCAGGGGTTTTTGCAGTGAGCTGGTGTAATCAGTGATTGCCTTAGAGAAATCCTCCTGTCGATCACGGATAGTGCTTACAAAGTCGTTGAACATTTTCTCTGCTTGTGTTCTTCCTTTAGGAGTGTCTGATTCTCCTTCTTTCCTCAGAGATCTTGTTTCCCCAGCCGTTGATTCTTCACTTTCCGTTTTTTTACCTAGTTGTACCTTCTCTGCTCCCTCATCGGCACCGGTACCTTGAGTTCCTTCCAAATTTTTCTCATCTACCATTGGATATCACCAATATAATTTGTAAACTTATGAATCGGTCAAGTTAATGGTTTATATCTAGTAGATAATAAATCTATTTTTTATCTTTTTTACTTGTTTTTTTAATAACCGGAGTGTTGAAATTATATAGTTTGGTATCCTGTTCTAATATCCTTAATCTTTCTGCCAAAAATTCTAAAACTCTTTTTTTATCTGTAAACGACACGTTCTTTTTAGATAACATATTAATTAGTTCTGTAATACTTCTAGCGGAGTGTGTGCCTGTTCTTTCGTCCATTAATATTATGTCCCTTTTTCCGAATTCTTTGGAAGTGGATACAAAGACCGCACCCCATACATTCCCATTTTCGTCCATTAAATCCATGGAATTGCGGAAATTATCCTCTTCTGTCTTTTTTTGCATCTTAAATCACCTTAATACATCTTACTACAACAACATTTATATATGTTTCGAAAAAAAATTTAATAAAAAAGTATTTTAAAGTCTCTGTGAAACGTACACCTTTTATCTATATAAAAACATAAATTATTAGAGACTGTTACCAGAGAACATGGATTATATATAAATTTCTAAAATTTAATAAACGAAAATTTTAATTTTAAGCAGAGCAAATAAATATGGTAAAAGAAAATTTGGGTAGTGAAAGTCGAATTTTTAATTCACCTTACGAAAATTCATTATCGAAAATTTATAAAATCGAGAGGGAAGCATGGAATCAGAGAAAACTATGGACTCTGTAAACGCACAACCATTAGAAATCCTTTTAGTTGAAGATAACCCAGGTGATATACGCCTGATTAAAGAAATATTAAAGGAAACTAAAATTCGAACTAACATACAGGTGGCCATGGATGGAGAAGCAGCTTTAAAGTTGTTGTTCAATACAGAAAACTTAAACACCGCCCCGCGTCCAGATCTAATACTCTTAGATTTAAATCTGCCCAAGATAGATGGTAGGGAACTCCTGTCGGAAATTAAATGTAGTGAAGGCCTCAAAAGTATACCGGTGGTGATATTGACCACCTCAACAGCCGAGGAAGATATAATAGAAACCTATAATAATCATGCTAATTCATATATCACCAAACCAGTGGACCTGGATCATTTCATTAGAGTGGTTGAATCAATCAAGGATTTCTGGCTTTCCATAGTTAAGTTACCCCGGAGTGACGAAACATGAAGTGCATCAAAGTCCTTCTAATAGAGGACAATCTAGGAGATGCCGTTCTGATACAGGAAATGCTCAAGGATGTTAAAACTACTAATTTTCAAGTTAAACATGCCCAAATACTAAGCGAAGGAATAATATATCTTCAAAATGAAGATTTCGATATAATATTATTGGATTTAGCCCTTCCAGATAGCCAGGGTATTGATACCTTTAACCGGACCAATGAACATGCCACTGAATTACCCATAATAATCCTGACCGGCCTGTCAGATGAAGAATTTGCCATTAAAGCTGTGGGAGAAGGGGCCCAGGATTACCTGGTAAAGGGAGAAGTGGACAGCAGACTACTGGCCCGGTCCATGAAGTATGCCATTGAAAGGAATATCATCGAAGACAAACTCAAAAAGAGCGAGGAAAGATACCGGATCATGGTGGAAAAAACCCAATCAGGGATCTTCTTGATAAACCCCTATAACAAATTAAACTACGTTAACCATCAAATGGCCGATATGCTGGGCTATAAAGTAAATGAAATGATAAACAGGAGTATATTTGATTTTATGGATAAGGAAGGGGAAAAAGCCCTCAACGACCATTTAAAAAAGATTGACAATGGTATTGGAAATATTTATGAACTGAAATTCAAAAACAGAAGCGGTTCACAACTCTGGGCTCTAACCTCTACCAATCCAATCTATAAAAGAAATGGTGAATACCTGGGTAGTGTCTCTATAATTACCGATATAAGCGCCCGTAAAGGTGTGGAAAAAACCATAATGGAAGCCATGATTGAAAAGGACAACAATTTCAGGATGATCATCGCCAACATGATGGAGGCCATAAAACCCCTGATTGCCCAGGAATACTCAGAAGAATACCACGACCGGTTAACCTGAGACTAACGACCAGAAATTATCAAAAAACCAATAACCTGAAATAATAGATTTAAAATATAATTATTTTTACACACCATTAAGAGGACCCACCATGCGTATAGATTTATTAATTGCCAGCCTGGTTGTAATGGTTATAGGCCTGGTAATCTCAGGGATGATTGGAAGCCTTATTTTAGCCGTGGGAATTATGCTCTTATTATATGTTATCTTCTCCAGAGAGGAGGCCGGGGAACCGGAACCAGCCAGATACGTGGAACCAGAATATCACAAAGAGACACCCCGTCAAAGTGAGAGAAAGAAAGAGAGAGAATACCAAGAATCCCAACCCAGAAAAAGAAATGTAGACCGAGCTGAAAGAGAATTACGAGCATGGAGTCCGGGAAAACCGGGAAAACGTTGCCCGAAATGTGGTTCCATCAGTAACCCATCTGATGCCCGGTTCTGCGCTGATTGTGGAAGTAGATTATAATTTAAAAGTAATTTCCTTTTATTTTATTTAAAATCTAATTCTCCTTCATGTTTAAGGTAATAATATATGAACCTCAAACTAAGCACTAAAAGAACTAAACCGAGGATCATGATAATTAGATTCCCAATGAAGCCGAAACGGCCGGGATATAAGAAGAATGCAAATATCACGAAGTAGATACCGGCCAGGGCCATGTTAAGGGCTCCGGCAAATTTTATTTTCAGGTTCAGGGAAAAAAGGTTTAAAATTCCAAGTATCAGGGTAATTGCACCAAAAAGGTATACAATCAGATATTGGTTGAAATTTAAAAGTAGTATAAGGATGCCGAATGCAATTAAAGACCGGCTTACATCCCTCACCGCGAAAGTCTTCTCATCAGTCTCCATGGGAACTCTCTCAATGAAATTTTTAGATCAGTGCTTTTATCTATCAATGATATTTTTTATATCAATGCTCTTTTTGTTCGTTTTTATATCAATACTCTTTTATTCGTGCTCATTTTGAGATTTTTCAATTGCCTCTAATATAAACCTGATCCTGTTACCATACCGTTCAATATATGACCTGATCTCTTCCTCCTCCACGTCAGGGGTCCGTTTTTTAACTATATCTATTATTTCAGATTCGCTGTAAGATATCTCCACCACCTCAAAGAATAACTTCAATAGGGACACCATGAGCCTGGAAAACAGGCCGAAATCCGTGAACAGATCTTTTTTCACTCCCCTGATCCAGAAAGTCCAGGCTGTCTGGAAGACCAAGTTAACCTTCCTGAATTTGGATAAATTTCTAAAATAAAAGATGATAAGTGAAAAATAGAAAGGAAAGCTTCCAAAACCCTTGTTATCCATCCATAAACTGAAACCTATCTTACCTTCATATAGATAGTGGGAATCATGAAACCTATCAGCCAGTAAAACCGCATCGTACTCAGATGCCTTATGGAAAACTCCATCTACACTGTTAACCTTCATATCCTCCTTTAGAGTGTGGAAGAATTTATTGTAAACTTCTGTAGAGCTTTGATGAACATCATCCAACGCCAGAACCGCATTATAAACATTTAAATCCAGATCCTTCACGGCTTGAAATATGTTGGCCGACTTTCCAGTGCCCGGAGCACCAATAACATGGATTATCCTGCCTTTACGGGTTTTCAAATCCTTCAATCGTGCATATAACTTTTTGTAGGCAGTGGTGGCTCTAAAATCCTGATCGTCCTCTGCTGTGTTCACCTTAAATTTGACCATAGAACTAATATAGAAATCATATAAAATCAATTTATGGGACGTATCGGAAAATAGGAGTAAAAAAACCGAATTATACTGGGAAAATTGAAGCAACAAAAAACTAAAATCTACAAGGAAAAAAATTAGATTAAAAATTAATCTACTGGGATTTTTTCGTAAATTTAAATGTTACCGTACCAGCCTCGGAATTTTTAGTGGTGGATCTTAGAATGTAAAACCCACTTAATCCCCGCCGTATAAGATCATAGGCCTTGGCTGGATCTTCACCCTTATCCAGTTTAACAGTTATCTCCATTTGGGTTAACCTCCCACATCTTGAGCAGACATGTAAGCATCATATATAGCGTAAAGCCAGACAATTATGTATATTATGATTCCGAAAAAAGAAATTAAAAAAATGGCTAAAGTGGAGATAATAAAGGTAAGAACGATTAATCCCAGGCCAAACAAGGTTTTACCCACATAAACTTGGCCCAAACCGGGTAACAAGAAAGATAAAAACGCCGCTAGAATCGGATTTTTCGCCATTCGGAACATCTCCCGTTATTTAACTTACATATATTATTTTATTCTTTATAGCTATTCTATTTATCCAATAACTTGGTTAATTCCTTGAGATTGTTAGTATTGATGATATCCTTCTTCTCCGCATAACCCCGCCTGGCTGTGGCTATTCCCAATTCAATATCATTCAAACGTTCTTTAGAATGGGCATCTGTATCTATAACCAGTTTACACCCGTTCTGTATGGCTTTTTTAATGAGGACATCCTTTAAATCAAGTCTATCCGGCTGAGAATTAACTTCCAGGTAGGTATTCGTATCTACAGATGCCTGGAATATCCTGTCCAGGTCCAGTTCATAGGCACTTCTTTTATGGATCTTCCTCCCGGTGGGATGGGCTATGATATTCACATACTGGTTTTCCATAGCAGAAATAATTCTATCTGTTAACTGTTCTCTGCTCTGCCGGTAACCAGAATTTATACCGGCGATAACCACGTCTAAGTCCTTTAAGATCTCCTCTTTAATTTCCAGTTTTCCATCGGAGTCTATGTTAACCTCAAGGCCCTTCAGTATGGTGATGTCCTCAATTTCACTGTCGAGCTTATCCATTTCCCTCATCTTCAACTCTATTTTATCTTCACTTATACCCTTTGGGACCTGTAAATTCCCGGTGTGGTCGGTTATGGCGATGTACTGGTGGCCTAACTCCCGGGCGGTTTCTGCCATCTCCTTTAGACTGCTTTTACCATCACTCCAAGTAGTGTGCATCTGGAGATCTCCTTTGATATCCTGGTAGCCTATAATAGGGGGTAATTCACCCCGTATGGCTGCCTCCAGATCTTCTGCAGTCTGCCTCAGTTCTGGTTCCATGTAGTGTATTCCCAGTTCCTGGAAGACTTCCTCTTCAGTTCTACCGGCAACCATCTTATCTCCCCTGAAAAGACCGTATTCATTGAGTTTAAGCCCCTTTTTTATTGATATCTTCCTCATCTCCACGTTGACTTCCTTAGAACCGGTGAAATATAGCAGTGCTGAGCCGAATGATTTTTCCGGCATGACCCTTAAGTCGCAGTTTACATCAGCCTTTAAACGTACCGTTGATTTACTTATTCCTTTGGCTATAACCCGGTCAACCAGGTCCATAGCAGCGAAGTACTCCATCACCTGATGCGGATTGTCGGTTACCACCAGTACGTCGATGTCTCCTATGGTTTCCTGCCTTCTTCTGATGGACCCGGCCACTTCAACCCGCATGACATGGTTAAATTCCTCTAATTTTGCTTTAATTTCACGAGCAAGTGGCAGCATATAACCCAGGAGATGGCGGGTTGTTTTACGGGCGTATTTGATGTTCTCCAGTATGTTCTTTTCCTTCTTTTCACTCATCCCCTTTATCCTTCGAAGTTGATGGTGTTTGGCCATTTCCTCCAGATCATCCAAATCCTTAATATTTAGTGATTGATAGAGTAGTTTAACTGTCTTAGGACCAACCCCCTCCACGGCAAGGAGAGATTCAAAGTCTATGGGGCATCCCTTCCTTAATTCCTCGAAATAGGGGAGGTGTCCTGTTTCATTCAATTCCACTATTTTCTTGGTGATGCTTTCACCTATACCTGGTAATTTCATTATTTCATCTGGTTTTAAATCCTCAACCGGTTGGGAGAGGGAGTTAACTGTCTCAGCCGCTCTCCTATAAGCGATGGGTTTGTACGGTGCGCCTTTTATTTCCAGCAGATCCGCTATTTCATCTAATATTCGAGCTATCTCCTTATTTTCCATTTAAACCACTTCTACCCCCAATAAGCTTTTCACGTTTTTAAAATGGGCCTTAGCCACGTACGGTAGTATTTCTGGGTTTATTTCTTCAGGACCTGAGTTTTTAAGATCTAAATCATACTTTTCATTTAATTCATGGACTGCTTTTTCAAAGAGGGACTTGGCTATGATGCTCGCGGCAGCTACTGGTGTTTCAGTTTCTGCACCGGTTTTCTGGATAACCTTAACCCGGCTTTCATCGTAGTTTCCCAGTCGTTTCTCTGTCTTCTTCTGGTCGAATTTATCGATTATCACCTGGGCCTGGTTAAATTCAAGCCTTCCTAAAAGCTTTTGAATAATTTTGGAATGGGCCCAGGCCATTAAATCGTTGAGGGATTTACCTTCACTTTTAAATTCTCTGTAGAGCCTATTGTAGCTTGTCGGTCCCAGTACAATGGACTCGTAGGGAATTCCCATTTCCCGGATATTTAGAGCGGTTTCTATAATTTTAGGTGTTTTCATGGTTTTACTATCCTTCACACCCAGTATTCGAAGTTTTATTATCTCC
Organism: Methanobacterium sp. UBA375; assembly: GCA_002495625.1. Lineage (GTDB taxonomy): Archaea > Methanobacteriota > Methanobacteria > Methanobacteriales > Methanobacteriaceae > Methanobacterium_A. The sequence continues at coordinate 125,332 of DAGC01000003.1, forward strand.
TCCGGAGTTAGTGCAGTTACCACTACCACCAGGGGACCGTACCATTCCCCTTTACCTGTTTCATCAGAACCTAAAAAATAATCAAAGCCTTCCTCCCTCTCGAGGATGGAGTTTAAAACGTCTAAAGTTTTGCTACTTTCATTAAAAACCAGTTTCCCTGTACTGTAAAGAATTAAATTAACGTTCCGGTCCTTGACCCGGAGTATCTCATACTGGTTGGTTACCGGTTTTCTTTCCAGGTGGGAAGATTCAATATATTCCTTCAACCTTTGGACCTCTATTTTTGAGAGTGTCAAAGAATTCATAAATTAATTATGTATCTGAAATTGTTTCAATATTTCGCAAAAAAATTGAGTTTAGAAAAAAATGAGTAAAAGTAGGGGTATTAAAATGAACAACCCCCTACCATCTGAGTTTGTTTACTTAAAAGAATGGGAGGAGCAACCTTAAGGCTATCCCACCTACCACTATTGCCGTTGCGAAGTTGGCTAAAACAATGGTTGTTGTGGATTTCCATCCGAATTCCCTGAGTAGAACGGTAACTGTCGCAACACATGGGATGAACAACATGCTAACCAGGGCCAGTACAATGAACTGCACCGGGGTGAAGAATGGGGCCAGGTTGGTTCCAAAGAGGGTTACCAGTATCAGTAAAACGAACTCCTTTCTAACTACACCGAATATTAAAACCAAGCCAGCTACTACCGGGAGGCCAAGCCATACCACAGTTATGGGGGCCAGGGCATTGGCTATTGGCGTCAAGACACCGAATGCATATAGTGCTTGTATCGCGGCACTGGAGATGATGTACACTGGAAACACCAGGTATATCAGTGATTTAGTTCTACTCCAGGTCTGTTTAAGTGCAACTGAAATAGATGGAAGCTTAAATGAGTGTATCTCCATTATGAGACCGGGCGTTTCCCCGGGGACCACCTTCAGGGCCACCCTTCCCATTATGAACATGACCAGTATATCGATGGCGTAGAGTGCTATCGCCCACCATACACTAACGTAAACTGCCACCAGTCCCAGGACTACTATGGTCCTAGCTGCGCAGGGGGCGAAGGTAATTGCAAATGCGGCCAGGAGTCTTTCACGGCGTGTCTCCAGGATACGGGTACTGTCTATGGCTGGTACGTTACATCCATAACCCAGGATCATGGGTATCAGGGCTTTTCCATGGAGGCCGATCTTATGCATGAGGCTGTCCATCATGAAGGCCACCCTGGTGAGCACTCCTGAATTTTCAATCAAGCTTAACATCAAGTAGAATGGAATTACAAAGGGTATTATCAAGGTTAATCCAGCAACTAAACCCCCAAAGGCACCGTTCCATAAAATACCCACTATTGGCCCGCTTATCTGTGGATCCACTGGTTGGAAGAAGCTTAAGGCATCCCCCAATAATCCTGAAAAGAAATCTCCAACCACGAAGGTCCACAGCAGCAATCCGCCCACCACCAGTGCTGATGTTACGTATCCCAATATGTGGTGGGTGAACAGCCTATCCAGTTTCTCTGAAAAGCTGGTTTTGATCTTGGTGTGGATCTGAGCTCCCTGGACTATCAAGTTGGCGATGGAGTACCTTTCCGCGGCGATGACTGCAAAGGATGGTTCCTGGTGTATATCTTCTATTTCTGTGGCAAGCTGGTAGGCCCTTCTAACCACGTCTTCTGATTTGGACTGTATTAAACTACGGATTTCTGGATCGTTTTCCAGTAGTTTAATGGCCACCCAGCGGGTTGCATATTCCAGTTCTAATTTTTTGGAGTCTATGTAATCGCTTAAAATTCGTATACGGTTTTCTACCTCGGCACCGTACTCCAGTGGTTTTGGTTTTTGATATTCTCCCGCAATTCCAACAGCCTGTTCAACCAGTTCATGGAGTCCTTCTCCCCTGATTGCCACCGTGGCCACCACTGGCACATTCAGTGCTTTTTCCAATTTCTCGATGTCGATGACTATTCCCTTTTGCTGGGCTATGTCCACCTGGTTGATGCAGACCACCAGGGGGACTTCCATTTCCATAAGCTGCATGGTAAAAAAGAGATTCCTCTCCAAGACTGCGGCGTCTACGACGTTTATCACCACGTCTGGTTTCTTAAAGGCTATAAATTCCCGGGAGACAACTTCTTCCATGGAATAGGTGGAGAATGAATAAATACCGGGTAAATCAACCACATCGATCTCATGGCCTTCGAAGTGGAGGTGACCTTCCGCTAGTTCTACAGTTTTACCAGGCCAGTTACCAATAATCTGATTGGAACCAGTGAGTTCGTTGAAGATAACGCTTTTTCCGACGTTGGCATTTCCGGCGAGGGCTATGGTTATGTTGTCCCTTTTGTTATCTTCTGGTCTTCCATTGGACGATGTTGATGTCTTTTGTTCTGATCGGTTGTCCATTGTCTTACTTCCGGAATCACTTGACTTTACTTGGCAGTGGCTTGGCTCTTGGTAGTGGCTTTGCTGTCTCCGGTTAATTCAACGAATACATTGCAGGCTATATCACGTCCGATTGCAAGTTTAGAACCCCTGATTGAGACTTCCACCGGACCTTTTAAAGGTGCGACTTTCATCACGCGGATTTTAGCACCAATGGTGATTCCCATGTCCAGAAGTCTCCGGATGATCTTGTAGTCCCCCCTGATAAAGGATACCTTGCCTTCCTGGTGGTCTTTCAGATCCATTATGGGGATGAGGTTTTCATTTCTCTTTCCCACTTCTCCCACTTCTTCTTTGCGGGTCATGCATTCTTCACAGCTGGTGAATGGGAAATCACAGGCAGGTATGGGGGAGTCGTCTGGACAGGTATCTGGATATTCTAGAACCTGACAGAGTGCTCTTTCAGCATCGTCTGATAAAGAATGCTCCATTTCACAGGCCTGTTCATGTAGTAGGCTGTTTTTAAGCTTTAAAATGTCATGGAGGAATCTTTCCAGTAGCCTGTGTTTACGTGTGATGCTTTTAGCTTTTTTAAAACCAGTATCTGTTAGTTTAACGCCTTTGTATTGTGAATAATCGACGTATCCCATTTTGTTAAGTTTTTGAAGCATCTGGGTAACGCTTCCAGGGGCAATGTTCAGGGTTTTTGATATCTTGGTGGTCTTAACCCTTTCACCATTATCGCTTAATCGGTATATGGTTTCCAGGTATTCCTCGATATTTTCGCTGAGTTTCTTATCAGAAGGACTGTGTGGCATTTAGGTTCACCTAATAGTTATCATATATTAATTAATGCTAAAAACACATATAAACTTTTGTATACCTAAATTTATTAATCTCATCCAATTATCTATTTAGATATGGTAAAAAAGAATTGTGAACCTTTACCTAACTTAGAATTTACCCACATTTCCCCACCATGTCTTTCTACAATCTTTTTGCATATGGATAAACCTATACCTGTACCGGGGTAGTTTTCCCTTCCATGCAACCTCTGGAATACCTTAAAAATATGGTTTACATACTGGGGATCAATTCCAATACCGTTATCGGATACCTGAAAAATCCATTTATCTCCACTATTTTGGGCGGAAATATGGATCTCAGGAGGTTCTTCTCTCCTGAATTTTATGGCATTACCAATAAGATTTTGGAATAGTTGGACTACCTGAGATTGATCTGCTCTAACATAGGGAAGTGATTCATGGGTTATGGTTGCATTATTTTCTTCCACGGATAATTTCAAATTAGATAAACTCTCGGTCAGAATATTTTCCATATTCACCATTTCGAACTTTTTACCACCGGTGGTAACCCTGGAATAAGCTAAAAGATCATTAATGAGTTGCTGCATTCTTTGTGCACCATCAACAGCAAATTTAATGTAATCATCTGCATCTTGATCTAGTTCTCTTTTATACTTTCTCTCCAATAACTGGGTGAAACTGGAAACCATCCTTAAAGGTTCCTGAAGATCATGAGAAGCAACATATGCAAATTGTTCCAATTCTTTATTAGAACGTTTTAACTCCATTAAAAGGTTCTCCAGTTGTGCTTCTGTCTTCTTATGCTTATCTATTTCTATTTTCAAGAGAGCATTTGCATTAGCAAGTTCTTTAGTGCGCTCTTCAACCTGTTCCTCCAGTATTTCATGATATTTTTGTAATTCGATTTCTATCCTTTTACGTTCAAGGGAGTATATGATAGAACGTTCTAATAATTTATGTTCCACCTCTCCTTTAATTAAGTAGTCCTGAGCACCTTTCTTTACAGCGTTGATCCCTATATTTTCATCTTTTAATCCAGTCAGTATGATAATGGGAATGTTGGAATTATTTGATTTAACTTCGTTAAAAGTATCCATTCCATCACTATCTGGAAGCCCCAAATCCAATAATATCAAATCAACTTCATTTAACCCTAAATAATTCAACCCCTCATTTAAAGTTTCAACTACTTCCAGTTGACAGGCACAATAAACAGACTCATCGATCATTTCCTCTATCAACCCGGCATCTCCGGGGCTATCCTCGAAAAATAAAATTTTGATCTTATCCATCAAAATCGCCCTAATATCGCCTTTTATCTTCTGGAAGTTTGACAACTTCGAGCCAAAAGTCTTCTATAGACTTTATAACTTTAATAAATTGATCAAAATCAACTGGTTTGGTAATATATGAATTAGCATGCATATCATAAGATTTTAGAATATCTTTTTCAGCTTTAGAGGTGGTTAACACCACAACCGGAATCCTTCTTAAATTTTCATCGTCCTTTATTTCTTCAAGGACTTCTCGTCCATCCTTTTTGGGCAAATTCAAATCTAATAATATTAGATCTGGACGAGGAGAATTGGCAAATTCCCCTTCTTTCCTTAAAAATTCCATAGCCTCCTCTCCATCCTCGGTAATATTGAGATTATTGTTGATCCTGCCTTCCTCAAATACTTCCTCCACTAATCCGATATCGCCTTCATTATCTTCCACCAAAAGAATTTCTACTGGCCTTCCATTGTTATCACGTCTCATTATATTCCTCCTCATCAAAATTAGATACAGGTATATTAAAATAGAAGGTAGAACCTTCTCCTAATTTAGAATCAACCCAAATACGTCCACCATGTCTTTCCACAATCTTCTTACATATGGAAAGACCGATGCCAGTACCAGGGTAATCCCTTTTTTTATGTAATCTTTTAAATACTTCAAAAATTCTTTCTGAATACTTTGGATCTATTCCGATTCCATTGTCCTTCACTGAAAATAACCAATATTTATCCTTTTGACTTGCTGAGATATGTATTTTAGGATTATCCTTGCTACGGAATTTTAAAGCGTTTTTTATTAAATTCTGTAATACCTGGGTCATTTGGGTACCGTCCACCATTATTTCGGGTAGGGTGTCATGTGTAATGGTGGCAGAGTTTTCCTTTATTGATACGGATAAATTAGTTAAGACTCTATTTAATATTACTTCAATATCCGTTAATTCGAATTCATTGGCCTGAGTGGTTACCCTGGAAAATGTTAACAGATCATCTATCAGGTTTTGCATGCGAGTGGCTCCATCCACAGCAAAATGTATATACTTATCTGCTTTTTTATCTAATTTTCCCTCATATTTCCTTTCTAAAAGCTGTAAATAGCTAGCGATCATTCTCAAAGGTTCCTGCAAATCATGGGAAGAAACGTAAGCGAACTGTTCAAGTTCGGCATTGGAACGGGCCAATTCATTAATTTTTAATTTCAAAAGCTCTTCGGCCTTTTTAAGTTCAGTGATGTCACGGGCAGCGGCAAATACACCTATCACTTCCCCATCTTCATTCCGATAAACAGAAGCATTGTATAAAACCGGAGTTACTTCTCCATCCCTATTTTGAATCTCCAAAGGATAATCAACAACAGAACCTTCTCTGAAAACTAGTTGGTATCCCTCTCTAGCCTTATCCGGTTCAGTAAAATAATCAGAAAAGTCAGTCCCCATAAGTTCATCCCGGTTAAAACCAGTGACCTTTTCTGTTGATTTGTTCACATCGGTGATCTTACCGTCCGGTCCAATGGTGACCAGGGGATCTATGCTGGCCTCAATCAAACTACGGTTATAGATATAAGATAGTCTAAGTTCTTCTTCGGCCTTTTTAAGTTCATTAATATCACGAGCAGCGGCGAAAACACCAATTACTTTGCCCGATTCATCTTTATAGACCGAAGCGTTGTACAGTACCGGAGTTATATGGCCATTTTTATGCATAATTTCCAGAGGATAATCAAGTACCATCCCTTCCTGAAAAACCCTGGTGTAACCCTCTCTGGCCTTTTCCGGTTCAGTGAAGTAATCAGAAAAATCGGTTCCAATAAGTTCCTCTCTGGGACGGCCAGTTACGATTTCTGTGGAGTTATTAACATCTGTAATCTTACCATCCGGACCGATGGTAACCAGGGGATCAACACTGGCCTCAATAAGACTACGGTTATAAATATAAGATAGTTTCAACTCCTCTTCAGCCTTTCTTAATTCAGTAACATCACGTGCTGCAGCAAAAACACCGATAACCTCATCATCTTCATCCCTATAAACCGAAGCATTATACAGAACCGGTGTTACACGACCGCTTACGTGCTGGATCTCCAGAGGATAATCCCTTACAAATCCCTCCCGGAAGGCCTGTTCATAACCCTCCCTGGCTTTGTCTGGATGTGTGAAATAGTCCGAAAAGTCGGTGCCTATCAACTCTTGTCTTTTAAAACCAGTCACTTCTTCTGTGGAATTATTAACATCTGTAATCTTACCATCCGGGCCAATGGTAACCAGGGGATCAACACTGGCCTCAATAAGACTACGGTTATATTTACTTGCCAGTTCAAGATCCAGATTCGCTTCCTGTAGTTCTTCGGTGGTGTTCATCAGTTCTTCATTGGTAGACTGGAGCTCTTCAGTGGTGCTCTGTAATTCTTCGTTTGAAGTTTCCAGCTCCTCAGCAAATCTTTGGGCCCGTTTAAGTAGTTTCTCCTTCTCCGCTTCGGTACGTTTTCGTTCGGAGATGTCTCGGGCGGCGGCGAAAACACCGATAACCTCATCATTCTCATTCCTATAAACCGAAGCATTATACAAAACGGGAGTTATGGAACCATCCTTGTGCTGGATCTCCAGAGGATAATCCCGTACCATCCCCTCCTTAAACACCTGCTGATATCCTTCTCTGGCCTTTTCCGGTTCGGTGAAGTAATCGGAAAAATCAGTGCCAATTAATTCATCCCCACTAAAACCAGTAACCTTCTCTGTAGACTCATTAACATCAGTGATCTTACCATCCGGACCAATAGTAACCAAGGGATCAACACTAGCCTCAATCAAGCTACGGTTATATGTGCTGGCTAATTTTAATGCCTGTTCTGCTTGTTTGGTTTCGGTAATATCGTTGTTGATTTCCAGGAAACCAATTACCTCATTGTTTTCATCTTTCTGTAAGGACCATCTGCTGGATACAATTATTTGTTCTCCATCTCTCTTTTCATGGGTTAATTCACCTTCCCAACGGCCCTTTTCTAATACTACGGCTTTAATCTCTGATAAGGGTTTTGAAAACTCCGTGTTTAATAATTCATTGGGGTTTGTGCCTAATGCGCTTTTTTCTTTCCACCCATACATTTCTTCTGCGCCTTTATTCCAGAAGATAATTTCATCGTCTAAATTACGGACAAAAATAGCATCATATGTGAGATCGATCAGATCCGCCTGTTTTTTTAATTCTGAAGTTCTTTCACTTATCTGTTCTTCCAGATTATCATGAGCTTCTTTAAGGGCTTCTTCAGCTTTTTTACGTTCATTAATATTACGTGCTACATGAACGCTTCCCATAAGTTCCTCTGCTGAATCATAAAGGGGTGATGCACTGACGATGAAATTACCGCCTAAATTGTCTTCATGAACTTCTGAGGTGTGTTCGCATCCGTCCTTAAGTAGTTGACTATGTGGACAGAAATAAGGGGGCTCATCTGTTCCATGTACGGCCTGATAACAGTGCAGCCCAACACATTCATCTGGATCTAGGCCTAATTTCGCTGCCATGGCTTCATTTACACGAACAACCCTGTGTTCATGGTCGAGTATGGCTATCAGATCAGGCACAGCATTAAATGTCTGCTCCCAATTCCTTTTAGACTGAATAGCCTCCTCTTTAGTCTGTTTATGTTCAGAATTTTCAATTATGTCCCATTTACCCTCACGTTTGATCAGGGCAAATTCATGGTTATTGATGACATCGATTATCTCTGCTGCTGTGCATCTGTCCAGAGAATATGTGCAAAGGGCAATCATTTGATATTTGCCGATGACGTTGTCTACAGCTTCTTCATATTCAACAAAATCATTCCAACCCTCTTTTTCAAGCCAGAAAGTATTTCCGGTTAATCTTAAGCCTTCATAACCATCTTTCAATGCTTGATTAAGCTTAGAAACCCAGCCATTCAACACCCTGTCTGAATCAAAATCACCTTCTATAACGTACCATTCGGTATAGGATATGATTTCAATCTGTCCTTTCTCCAAGTAATCATCAAGGTTTGGAATTTCCCTCCCCAGTGATCTTTTTGCCTCTTCTGCTGAAAGAGGTTCTGATGTGACCCACATACAAAATTCGTTGTTTTTGAGCCCTGATTTAAAATAAGGAACAAGGACATCAATCAGATCCTCCTTTGTCTTGTAAAACTGACAAAAATGAGTTCCCCATGGGATTTTTCCTATTATATCAATTCCTGAGTTTCTAACAATTTCCTTCATCTAATAATTCCCTTCGAGTATGTTTCACCATGGTACTTTATTTTTGATGAAGCCCTGATAAATTCAAAAAATATTTTGGAGGATTATCTTTGGTTTGATTTACAAAAGATTCGAATTCTATCGGTTGTCATTACCCGAATTACTTTAAATTTTCGATAACATTTACAATTGTTTATATATTTGAATTAGAACCTTTTTAAAGATAAATTTTTTTATCCATAGCAGTGAATAATAGAATATTGCAGTATATAGTATAGAGTATGATGAAAATATAATAGAATATTGCAGTAGAATATAGTGAAAATAAATATATAATAGAATGTATATTATTCAATTAATTCAAATTCTCTTGGAGGTCAAACAGATGTCAGAGGAAAATGTGGTATACATCGGAAATAAACCAGTAATGAACTATGTATTAGCTGTAGTAACTCAGATGAACGGCGGGGTCTCAGAAGTGATGCTTAAAGCTCGTGGAAGAGCCATAAGCAGAGCTGTGGACGTTGCAGAAATTGTCAGAAATAAATTTATACCCGAAGTACAGCTAGGATCAATTGAAATATCGACTGAAGAAATTCAAAACGCAGAGGGTTCAAACAGTAACGTTTCAGCCATAGAAATACAGCTTAACAAGTAAATAAAACTTGATAAGTTTAATATTTAAATTTTCCATTTCCTTATTTAATTCTTTAAATTCAAGTTAATCTATACCTTATTTTTTAAATTTAAAGCCTTTAATATTATTTTTTTAATAATAGGTTAAAAATACTTAAACCATCAATTACATAACAATATGGTAAGATGTATTAAATTACCATGGGTTTAATGGATATGATATAACACATTAAATCCCGCTTTTTAAAAGTATGAGGAGTATTTAACTCTATCTGAAAGTAGCGGGGGGGTTGAATTTGTTATCATCTGTTCCAACAAGGGAAAAAAAGAAAACAAAAAATTATACAACCATCTTTTTAGTTGGATTCATATTTGTACTGGTTATTGCTCTTTCTGGACTATCAGGCCTATATTATCTTGCGACTCAAACATCTCCCACGGTCATCGTGATAAACCAAACAGCCAACAACACATCAACCCATCAAAGCCAGCCAGTAGAAGATACAACCAGCACTGTAGATACACAGAAAAATAAACAAAATACCCCTACTATCACTAACCAGGAAAATACTGATAAAAAATCTAACAGTAAAGATTCTAAAGATAAAAGACCCAATAACAGTACCTAATTCCCACTATTTTTACAGGCCCCTATAACCTAATATGAAGGATTAACAGGGCAAATAATCCTTTTTCCAATCATTTTATGGAGTATAACTTATGGTCTAAAGGGGCAAACTGTGTTAAATTAAACTTATTAGGTAAAAGAAGTTTAAAAATGAGTTTAATTGGTTAAAAAGGAATTAAAATACAAATATTCTTTTTATGTTGTTACAATTCCTTTTAAAAAGGCCTTAATTTTAAAAAGAAGTTCTGAGACTTGCTTTTTGCCAGGAAAAAACCGCAAACTTTATAAGTGATCATTAAGTGATACTTGTTTAAGTCCAGAAAAAGTCGTAAAAAGACTTTTTTAATATATTGGACATGGAGGCGGTATAATTAATAGAAATTTAACTCTGGCAGTGATAACGCTGTTAGCATTAGTATTATTTGTTAATGTGAGCGCTGTTTCTGCTGCTAGCACTACTACTGTAGATGCGAATTCTATAATTAAATCTTCAAGTACAGTAAAAAATTACGTTGAAACTAAAAAAACAGTTCCAAGCACCGTAACAGTCGGAACAAAAAAGGTAACATCAGAACAGTACATGTACCTGTTAGCTTCAACTGTTACAAACCTGAACAAGAACACTAAAAAATCAGTTACAGTAAAAACAGTTTCCAAAGCACCTAAACCAGTCGAAAACGTAAAGACCGGTACCCTATCTAAAAGTGAATACATCAAACTGGCCGGTAAAATCACCGCATTTGTAAACACCAACGGAAGGTTACCCAACTTCGTAAGCACTTCCAAAGGAACAATGAACCCTAACAACCTGATCTACACCTACTCAAAGATCGTTGCTTTCTACAAAACAAACAACCGATTACCTAACACCGTATCAGTCAAATCATGGAGTTCCATATCAAAGACCAGTTCTGAGGGAGCTCCCAGCGGCAGTGTTCAGGCTAAAATCGACGCCATCGGATACCAAGAGGCAAAATACGGACGTGCCCAGGGTAATTCCGATCCATATGTGATGGAAAAAATCGGATGGGGAGACTGCTATGCCAGCAGTTACTGGTTATACAACCATCTATCCGCAGCAGGTGTATCAGTCCGAATCGTGGACGCTATAGGTGGATCATATCCTCTTCACAGATGGGTTCAGATAAACGTTGGTAACGGATGGCAAATCTGGAACTATGCCAAGTACAACTCAAAACACATCGGTGCAACAAGCTCCAGCTACGTCGTGATTAAAACCTTCACAGGTTAACACCTTCGTATAACCACAGAATTTTAGAATATTTTAATTGGAGACTAAGCGATCTCCATTTAAAAATCTTTTTTTATTTTAAATCTTAATATAACAAATTTTCCATTTTAAACAGGAAAAGGGAGATATTATTTCGGCTGATAATATTCATTTTGTATAAATGGTTTAATCATTTCAATGGATCTCTTTAAAATGTAATCATCTATCTCGTTTTCATTATTTAAAATAAATTCAGGTATTTCTTTAGGTTTCATTATATGATAATCATTAGGTTCTTTCTTAATTGTTAGTTTTTCAGTATTTACATAAGCGAGTATCGGAATTATAAACTTGTTAGCAATGAATATATCATTTGATCTTAAATATTGTCCTAAAAATGTTACATTAGCCTTTAACTGTTTGGTGGGATTTTTTGGAGCCTTTTTCAATTCTTTATTCTTTCTATAATACCACCCATTATCCTCAAGAATATAGGGAATGTTGAAGTTTTTTGTTTCGATCACGAAAATTCCATTTTCTCCTAAGACCACATGGTCTATGTTTCCTCCCCAACAACCAGGTATCAATACATTACTAAAAATTGTAAATTCATCATCTAACTGATCCAACCATCTGTTAACTCGTTCTTCACCTTTAAAACCAATTATAGTAGCTGCAGTTTTTTCATCTTCAATTTTTCTGATAGCCCCTGCAACTTTAAACCTAACCATTTGATGGTTATCATCTAAAGCAGGAATGAGATATTCTATCGCTCTTTTATCACCTAATTTACCCAATGCTACAGCCGCTCTTCTCCTAACAACGTAATGTTTATCATTTAACCCTTTAACTATGTTTTCAAATGCTATGTCTCCTCCAATATTTTCAAAAGCCATTATTACTGCTTCTCTAACTCTATGTTTCTTATCGTTAATTTCGGGCAATATAATTTCCAAAAACTTATTTCTATCTTTAAATTTACTCAATGCTACGATGGAATTTGCTCTAACTTTCCAATTTTTGTCATTTATCACTGCCAAAAGGTGTTCGAAAGATTTTTCATCCTTTAATCTGCCTAAAGAAGTTGCTGCATAAGACCTTAATTTTGGATTTTCAGATTTTAAAACATGGATTAGTCCATCAATGTCTTCGTTAAATTCCATTCTCTGTATATCAGATTTACTAAGAGAATTTTCAGCAACCTTAGATTCTAAGCTATCGAAAAGTTCCTCCAGACTATCAACTTCAATGAGTGTCCCACCACACCTGCAACTTTCAAAATCTTCTCTAGATTCACCGGGCTGTAATTGGTAGTATCCCCAGCATTTCTCACAAAAGAGATAAGACATTTAATTAACCCCCGAAAATATATTATAATTTAGAAGTAAAGCTGATCTTTATTTCTATTATATCCCTTATCTGATATTAAGTTATTACATGATAGTGGAGGAGATGTAACTTGGATAGTATGGTTAAAATTGTAATAGCTGTGGCGGTCATCCTGGTTGCAGTTCTGGGCATAACGTCGGGATCTTCTATACAAGAATACTTTACCAGTAATTTGGCAAGTGAGGGTAACAACACAACCGTGGGAAATGAAACAAATACCAGCGTTAATCAAACCAACAACACAACAACTACACCAAGAAATGCAAATTACATAGGTACAGAAGCAGCCATAGAAAAAGGAAAAACAGTGTTAGGCGACGATCCCCATATAAAATATTACGCAGAATTAAACACAGATGCTGATATTCCCTATTATTTAGTGGGTGGAAAGATATACAACGAAAGGGGAGAAGAAATCAGTCAAACATCCACCGTGAAAGTAGACGCTGTGACTGGGGAAATTTTATAGCTTAGGAGAACAGCTAAATTTTAGAAGAACGCTAAATTGATGAATTTCCAGGTTCATGACTGTTTCAAGGAACTCCAGTATTCTCCTGTTAATTTCATCAGGGTACCCGCCATTTATAGCGTGAGAAGCATCGGGCCGGTTTTCAATTACAACATCTTTAACATACCTCTTCCCCTGTTCAACTGCCTTTTTAGAATTATGCATGAACAATGCCATAGCTTCATTATAAAACAATTCGAAACTCTTTTTCTGCTTTTTTGCTTGTAAAATGACCAATTCGGCCCTGATCCTTCCCCATTATTTTCCCTCAAAAACAATTTTGGATTAATTTTATGTATTTTTGAAATAAAATATGTAATGCAGAACTAAATCAATAGGGTTAGTAAAGATGAACGATCTTCTAGAATTACTCAAGGGCGGAGATTTACGGTCAGATGGCCATGCCGATGAAGTAGCAGGGGATGTAATCCAGGATCTTGAACTTTTTCCACTACTTTTAGACGGTCTGGGAGAAGAGGACGATGTAGTAAGGGGAGGAACTGCACACAGCCTGGAAAGAGTCTCCAGAACCCGTCCGGAATTATTTGATGGGCTTTTAAGCCGGCTGATTGAACAGTCCCTGAATGATAAGCTTCCCCATGGTTAAATGGCATTTAGCCATGCTTTTTGTAAACCTGAACCTCTCTGAGGCAGAAATAGGTGAAGTGGTATCCACGCTGTACAAGTTATTAGAAGATAAGAGCGTCTTTGTCAAGGCCCGGACCATTTCCAGCCTAACCATACTGGCCCTTGATAATCCGGATAAGGAAGATGAAATAACATCCAAACTCAAAGCTTTAGAGAACGACAAAAGCGCAGCAGTAAGTAACAGGACTTCCAAGGCACTGCGAACCTTGGAAGATGGAGAACCTTTACCAAAAGGTTGGTTGAAATGATAATTAGTGACAAATAAATTATCCCAAGAATTCACTTAAACATTTAAATAACTAATTTTAATTCTAATAAATTTCAATTCTAATTTAGGAGATTAAAAAGTGAAGGCCATAGAAACTTTCAACTTAACAAAAAATTTCGGGAATCTGACAGCCGTTGATGAAGTAAGCTTGGAAGTGGATCAAGGTGAAATATTCGGTTTATTAGGTCCCAACGGTGCGGGTAAAAGCACCTTTATTTCGATGCTATGCACTATTTCAAATCCGACATCTGGAAGTGCCAAGATTGAAGGATATGACATAAAAAATGAAGCATCTGATGTACGTCGTTCAATTGGAATAGTCTTCCAAGATCCGAGTATCGATGATAGACTCACTGGCCGGGAGAATATGGAATTGCATGCTGATCTCTATGATGTACCACGCGATGTGATGCATTCCCGGATAGATGAAGTTCTACATTTGGTTGAGTTAGAGGATCGGGCCTCCAGTTTTGTAAATACTTATTCCGGTGGTATGAGGCGTAGGTTAGAGATAGCAAGGAGTTTAATTCATTATCCTAAAGTTTTATTCCTGGATGAACCCACCCTTGGTCTAGATCCACAGAGTCGTGAACATATCTGGAACTATATCAGAGACTTGAAAAGAAGGGAGAACATCACCATCATGCTTACCACTCATTATATGGAGGAGGCAGATAAGCTCTGTGATCGGATAGCCATCATTGATCAAAGCAAAATCATTGCATTGGATACTCCTCAAAGGCTTAAGGATGAACTGGGTGGTGAAACCATTATCATCGAGACTAGTGATAATGATCTTTTATCTAGTAAGCTTGAGGAAGCAAAACTAGTCGACAATATCCTTAAAAGTGAGGCGGAACTTAATTTACGGGTAAAAAATGCTCACAAATCATTAGCTCGCATAGTGGAATTTGCTGTCTCAATAGACGTGTATATTGATAACATCACCATTAGAGAACCAGATTTAAACGATGTTTTCATGCATTACACCGGTCGAGAAATTCGTGAAGGTGGAGGAAGTAAGGAGCTATCAGGTATGGCTGCCGTGATGAGGGGGAGGATAAAATAGGAGAGATTAGGGGAGTTTATGCCTTATGGCGGCGTGAATTAAAACGTTTTTTACGTGACCGGTCCAGACTGATTAGCTCAGTGATAACCCCCGTACTTTGGCTTGTTATCTTTGGTGGTGGTTTAGGGCTTTCCCTATCCGCTACAGGTGGTTTTAATTACACCCAATTTCTCTTACCGGGTATTATCGCCCAAACATTGTTATTCACCGCTATGTTTTTAGGTATTTCAGTTATCTGGGACCGGCAGTTTGGATTTATGAAGGAAATCCTGGTAGCACCTATCGGTCGTGTATCAATATTCGCCGGTAAGATGTTTGGTGTAGGGACTGCAGCGATTATTCAGGGACTCATTGTAATCATTTTAGGTTTCCTTATTGGGGTACCTTTAACCCTATATTCCATCAGTCTAGTCATACCATTAATGATTATTATCACAATAGGGTTAACCTGTATCGGTTTAATTATCGCCAGTATTATGACCAGTTTGGAAAGTTTTGGTACCATCGTTACATTCGTAAATTTGCCCATGTTCTTTTTAAGCGGCGCACTATTTCCAGTTACTAATCTTCCCCCCTGGATACAATTGATCTTCTATTTAAACCCCCTAACCTATGGTGTAGATGCTCTGCGAACGGTCATGATAAGCGGATGGCACTCTATAATACCGATTCAATATGATCTGTTGATTATATGTTTATTTGATGTGGCCATGGTAGCTATTGGCACTTATTTTTTCAGTAAAAAGCAATGAAACCTAGATGAAGACCTTATTGAAGAAAACAAAAAATTATCAGAAGTCCTTAATAGTATAACGTATGATAACTGTTTATACAAAAATCAAATAAGATAGATGCAATTATTACTCCAGAACATGCCATCAGAACTTGAATAATAAAAAAATAACATAAAGCAAAAACTTAAATATACCATGTATTACAAATAATTATAATTATAAATAATTAAGAAATAAGTATAAATAATTAAAAAATTTTTTGGGGTGTCTCTTTGCTCACATCTGTACAGAAAGAAATATTGCAGAGTCTTATAAATCTATATCGCCAGTCGGAAGGTAAGTCCATTAAGGGCGAGGAAATTGCCGAGATGATGAACCGGAATCCTGGGACTATACGGAATCAAATGCAGTCCCTAAGGAGTCTGGGTCTTGTCAAAGGAGTTCCCGGTCCCCGTGGAGGTTATAAACCTACCATCGAAGCTTACCATAATCTAAATATTTCTGATGCAAACAAGGAGACCCAGGTACCGCTCTACAAGGACGGAAAACTGTTGAAGGATCTGACCGTTGCCAGAATTGAATTCACCAGTATACCCCATCCTGGGGAGTGTGAAGCGGCTATAAAGGCCATAGGCAACATAAAAAGCATTGACCTTGGAGATAGAGTGAGAGTTGGCCCTACACCAGTAAATAAACTGGTGGTTAATGGTGTGGTGGTTGGCCGGGATGATATGGACAACATCCTACTATTAGACACCACAGGTATACGCAGCATACCCAAAAAGAAGGTTATCGAAGTAGCCAGCAGGGATCTGATAACTCTAGATCCGGATCTCTCTATTAAAGAAGCTGCTAGTGTTCTTACAAAAGAAGAAATCGAGGGAGCACCAGTACTGGATGGTGAGGAGGTTGTTGGAATTTTAACCCTCAGCGACATCACCAAAGCCATTGCCCAGAACAAAGAACACCTGAAAGTAAAGAATATAATGTCCGATAAAACCATCACAGTTGAATCTGACATGATGATCGCCGATGCAGTAGAAGTCATGAACCAGAACAACATCGGGAGACTGATAGTCCTTGATGAAAAAGGACGTCCCATTGGCATCATCACCCGTACCGATCTCTTAAACAAGATCGCCGCCCTTACCTGAAGGATAATATAGAAATTTCTTTTTAAATTTTCAAATTCCATATTCCTTTTCATATCAATTCATAATTTATTTAACAACCCCCATTCAATTTTATAAATAATCTTATTTGCTTAGGAGACTTAAGATCTTGAAAATCAATCACATGGAAATCCAGGAGAAGATGAGCGTCCTGGAAATCATAGAAGAAATGGGAAAATCAGGAGTATTAGGAGCGGGAAGACTATCCCGCGCCACCAAACTACTGGCCCAGGTAATAGCAGATGAAGATACCGCTGTATTTTTAAGTATCGCCGGTCCAATGGTGCCCGGGGGACTTCGAAAGATCATCAGAGATCTGATTGAAAAGGAACAGATAGACCTGCTGATCACCAGCGGAGCTAACCTTACCCACGACCTCCTGGAAGCCTTTGGAGGAAGTCACTACCGGGAAATCCATGGTAGTGATGAAAACCTCTGCGAGATGGGCATAGGTAGAATTGCGGATATCTACACAAAATCAGAGGACTTCGAAGTCTTCGAAAAAGAGATAACTCGTTTATTTTCTGAGATATCTAGGGACAGGACTAAATTCAGTATCCGGGAGTTCCTCTATGAAATTGGGAAACAGATACCCGATGAAAACTCCATCTTAAATACCGCTGCCCGTAAAAATATTCCCATCTACTCTCCTGGAATTATAGATAGTATGCTGGGCTTGCAGCTGTGGATGCACACCCAGGAAAACGAACTGACCCTGGATGTAGTGACTGATATGCACGAACTTTCAGACCAGGTTTACGCATCTCCTAAGGTAGCTGCGGTGATGCTGGGAGGTGGTCTGCCGAAACATTACGCATTGGCATCTAATCTGCTTAAAGGGGGGGTTGACGCGGGGATCCAGGTTACCATGGATCGCAGTGAAACAGGAAGTCTCTCCGGCGCACCCCTGGAAGAAGCTAAGTCCTGGGCCAAAGCCAAATGCGGGTCGAACCTGGTTACTGTAGTTGGAGATGCGACCATAATATTTCCACTGATGGTGGCCGGTGCCTGGGAGATCATTGGGTGAAAAATAGCTCCGTTGAAATGAGGGAATATAACTCGATTTTTAAGATTTAATAATATGATTTAAAACTTTATATTTCATGAAAATAAAAATTTATGAAAATAAAATAGACTTTTTATAACCAAGCCTTTTAACCAAAATCATCTGATAACATGCTGGAAATATTGTTTTATTCCCTTTCGGGTTTGTTCATGAAAGTATCCGATGATGCCCATGACCAGAAGCACAATACAGTTCTGGGTATTGTGGCAGCTGTAATATGCGGTGTCACCATAGGTTACCTGGCTGTTACCAGTGCAGATGCTGCCTGTATCTTCCTGGCAATTCTGATTGGAACGGTAGCCGCCTGGAAGGTGGACTGTCTAAACCATATCCTATCCTTACTCATTTTTGTGGGGATAATTATAGTACTGGGCTTTCCCACCATAGGCATCGTTACCCTAGCGGTGTGTACAGTGGCGGCTTTCCTGGATGAAATAGGAAATGACAGTAAATGGGCTGCAGAGCGGAGGTATGTGAAAGAATTTTTCCAGTACCGGTTCGCCCTTAAAATAGTTATCCTGATATTTGCTGTACTGGGAATGTTAACCACAATTTATCCTGAATTACAAATAGCGGGGATTCAATTTTTCACCCCGTTAACCTTCGTCTACTTTTTAGCGTTTGAGGTATCCTATGAACTGGTGGGTTTAAAGTTCAATGCCATCTATGATAGAGCGGAGAACCTCCTGGGGGTTATCCGCGGCGTAGATAGATCGGCCAACGATTAACGCATCAGCGAATTCCAGTGTCTTTGCTGGATCTCCTCCCTGGACCCCTACGCCAGGGGATATTATGAAGGATTCATCTCCCACGATTTTTCTGATCTTTTCCAGACGGTCCAATCTCGTAGACGGTGCTACATAATTTTTAATGCCCATATCCACACCCATACGGGTTATATCCAGGGATACGTCCTGTATAAACTGTTCCGCCCCGGGGTGTGACATTTCGGTTAAAAGAAATACATCTCCACCGTGTTCCTGGGCTGTGTTAAGACAGGCTTGTACACTGTCCCTGCCCACAAATCCATGGGTGATGATGGCATGGGCACCAGCATCAAAGGTTAGTTCAGCAATCTTCTGGTTAGTTTCTGGTATATCTGCCACTTTAAAATCAGCTATGATGTTGAATCCGAATGTTTCTTTAATTTTAGAAATTGACTGGAGACCCTCAGAGAGGACCAGTGGATAACCCACTTTTACCGTGTTTATCTGTCCTGATATCTCCTCTAATAACTGTATTACCTCTTCCATCCGGAATAGATCCAGTGCAATTATCAGATTATTTTTAACCTTCATCCATTTAATTTTGGTAAATCTCTTTTAAATCATTTTTGAAATTTTTTAATTTCATTGGAAATATAATTAAATTATGTGAAGGTAATTGAGAATCTTTATATTCAAAATTTACTTACTCTTCGGTTATAACAAAACTATATATACCCTTAAATTCAATATATCCTTGCCCCATTTGTTTGGGCATTTTGGAGTGATTGAATTGTTTAGGAATGATTATGGTAGGGATAACTACAACGACAGGGGAAATTCTTCTCCTATTAATGAAGGAGAAGAATACGACGTTAAAATTGAAGACTTAGGTAGGGATGGAGATGGAATTGCCCGTATTGAGGGTTTTGTGGTTTTTGTCTCCGGTGCCAAGGTTGGCGATGAAGTTAAAATTAGGATAACCTCCGCCAGAAGAAACTTTGGTTTTGCTGAAGTGGTTGGATAGATTTTTAAATTCTGCTTTGAAGTTTTAAATAACACTTTTTTCTTTCTTTTTCATAAATACTCTTTTATATCTCTAGATTCAATTTTACTTTAATTTTCTTCAAGTAAAAATAGCAAATTTTATATATCCAATTTATTCAACTATACTTGATAAAAATTAAAGGAGAGTTGATCATGCATATATATGAGGGATTTTTACCATGGCAATGGTGTGTTTTATGGTACGTGCTTGCTATACCCGTTGTTGTATATGGTATAATTAAAATTAAAAAAGTAACAGATGAGCATCCTGAATCAAAGCCAATTTTAGCTGTTGCTGGAGCATTCATGTTTGTTTTATCATCTTTGAAGTTGCCATCTGTCACTGGAAGCTGTTCCCACCCTACAGGTAACGGATTAGGTGCTGTATTATTTGGACCAGCAGTAGTCAGTGTTTTATGTGTAATAGTGCTTCTTTTCCAGGCTCTGCTTCTGGGTCACGGAGGATTAACCACTCTCGGTGCAAATACATTTTCAATGGGTATCATAGGCCCATTAGCTGCATGGCTTATTTACAAAGGCTGGCAGAAAGGTGGATGGTCTATTTTAGTGGGGATATTCTTCGCAGCATTTTTCGCAGACCTCTTAACCTACGTTACCACCGCGGTACAACTTTCACTGGCATTCCCCATACCCACATTCGAAGAAGCTATGGTAAAATTCATGGGAATATACGCTGTCACCCAGCTACCTCTTGCAGCTGCTGAAGGTATTTTAACTGTGGTGATATTCGATTACATAATGAAGCTTCGACCAGATGTTCTGGATAAGTTGGGAGTTTTAGAGCTAGCAAAAAAAGTTGGAAAGATAGAAGAACCAAAGGAGGCGGTTTAAATGGATACAAAAATTGCTATCTTACTAGTTATAGCTGCCGCCATTATAATCGCTCCTCTCGTATTATACAGTGGTTTAACTGAAGAGGAAGGATTTTTTACAGGTTCAGATGGTCAAGGACCTGAATACTTAGAAGAACAAGGCTATGAACCCTGGATCGAACCAATCTGGTCACCACCAAGCGGTGAAATAGAAGTGCTTTTCTTCTCTCTACAAGCAGCCATTGGATCCCTGATAATAGGCTATTTCATTGGATACTATAAAGGCCTAGCCAGAAGAAGAGAGGACGAAGTAGACGAAGAAGTTAGCCAAACAAGTAAATAGGACGAGAAATCGAGCAACAAAATATAATGAGAAACAACTGATGATGTTATGTTTTCAAACACTTTAGATAACTACGCCCACAACAACAATCTTAATGGTATGAATACCTATTTCAAAGTCTTATTTGGAATAGTGACCATGTTAGTGAGTTTAATATCTACATCACCAGTGGTTCCTCTCATTATAGCTCTTTTTATGTCTATTCTAATCGTATTCATAGCTAAAGTTTCATGGAAGTTTTATTTAAAGTTCTTCCTTTTTCCATTCAGTTTTGGACTGATAACCTTTATTTTCATGGCCATATTCTTTGGTGTGGGTGCACATATTCTGGAACTTGGAATATTCAACCTAGCGGTAACTGCAGATGGTTTTAACCTTGGACTCCTTGTTTTTGCAAGGATGATGGGTGGTTTCACCTGTCTCGCATTCCTTGCTCTTACCACACCCATGACCGAACTTTTCTCTGTGTTGCGGCTTATTAAAATACCTCAAATCGTTCTTGAGATTGCAATGCTCATGTACCGTTACATTTTCGTATTTTTAGACGAAGCTATCAACATGTACCACACCCAGGAAACACGTTTGGGTTATTCTTCCCTTAAAAAATCTTTTAAATCCATGGGCATGCTGGGCAGCAACCTCTTCATAAGAACCTGGATGAAAGGCGAGCAGGCTTTCATCGCCATGGAATCAAGATGCTACGATGGTTCCATTAAAACCATGAAAAAACAGGGTAGTATAAAAACTATGGGAACTCGTAATCTGGTTTTACTGGTATTGTTTGAAGTAGTACTTATCATGGGGGTTTATTTCACCGGAAGCTTTAGAATATTTTAGTCATGCCAAACAAGGGTATAATTGAATAAACAGTTAAAGTCATTAACACTGTATTTTTAGAGCGACCAAAAATGAACATCATTGAAACAAAAAACATCATTTATCAGTACCCTGATGGCACAGAAGCGCTTAAAAATGTGAACTTCAGTGCTACTAAGGGTAAAATCGTTATGCTCATGGGGCCAAATGGCGCTGGAAAATCCACATTGTTCTTACACTTCAATGGAATACTACGCCCCACATCTGGAAGCCTGAAAATTGACGGTGCTCCAGTGAGTTACCAAAGACAAGACCTCATGAAATTGAGGCAGAAAGTAGGAATAGTCTTTCAAAATCCTGATGACCAATTATTTGCCCCTACAGTCGCAGAAGACGTGGCTTTTGGGCCCTTAAATATAGATCTTCCCGAAGAAGAGGTTAAATCACGGGTTAAAGAGGCTTTAAAACGGGTAGACATGGAAGGTTTTGAGGAA
The DNA here is from genome assembly GCA_002495625.1 of Methanobacterium sp. UBA375. Classification (GTDB taxonomy): domain Archaea; phylum Methanobacteriota; class Methanobacteria; order Methanobacteriales; family Methanobacteriaceae; genus Methanobacterium_A. Next base: position 147,621 of record DAGC01000003.1, read on the forward strand.
AGACCCCCACATTACCTGAGCGGAGGCCAAAAAAAGCGTGTGGCCATTGCCGGCATACTGGCCATGCGACCGGAGATAATGGTCCTCGATGAACCCACCAGCGGTCTTGATCCCAAGGGAGCTTTCCAAATAATGAGGTTGCTCTGCAAACTCAATAGAGAGGGCATCACAATTATTATAGCCACCCATGATGTGGATATAGTTCCCATCTACGCCCATGAAGTATACGTTATTAGTGAAGGAGAGATCCTTAAAAAAGGAACACCCCAAGAGGTATTTGAAGACAAAGAATTAATAAGGAAGGCTAATTTAAGACTTCCCCATATAACTCATCTGTTTGAGAGGCTTCATGAAGAGGATCAAATATCTTTCGGAAAATCGTATCCCCTCACTGTAAGTGAAGCCAAAAAAAGAATAGTTGAGATGACCAGGGATTATAAAAAGTTTAATTGACTGAATAATATCTAAGTCCTAATTTTTGTGATTTTAGGGGATGGATGATATTTCAGCGGTCATGAGTATTACTGGCTATATAAATAAATTAGAAAAAGGTAATACTTAAGATAAAGTTTTTGACTTTATGACGGGATGATACTCCAGTGATCATGGGTATTACTGACTATATAAAGAAAACTGAAAAAAGTATTAAAAATATCTTAGGAGATGGTTTAAATGGATATTGCAATTGGAGGGCTGACAGCAATTATATCGGAAGTTAATTGGCTGTTTATAGTTTCTGCATTCATACTCGGTGCATTGCATGCATTCGAACCCGGCCATGGGAAATCAGTCATGGCTGTGTTCGTCATGGGTACCGATGCCACTGTGAAAGATGCTACATTACTGGGACTTACCGTGGTCTTCTCCCATGTGATCGTTGTCATCCTGCTTGGAGTTGCCTCCATATTCCTCTTAGAGGCGTTGAACGTGGATACAACCCACGATGTCATGAGCGTAATAGGGGGAATCATACTAATAGTGGTTGGTATTTGGATACTCAGAAAATTCTATCATCCTTATCACCCTCACGAACACCACATAGACACAACGAAAGGTGTGGTTGCAATCGGATTGTCCACAGGTTTAATACCCTGTCCTGCAGCCCTGGCCGTTCTCCTCTTCAGTATTGGGAACAACCAGATCTACAGTGGCCTCACCTACGTTCTGGTTTTCAGTACGGGTCTGGCCATAGCCATAACTCTTCTCTCAGTACTTTTTGTTAAGGGAAGAGGATTCATCCAGGGTTATCTGAGCAGCGAAACCGTAAATAAAATTCCACTGGTAAGTGGAGCTATCATAATTATCATAGGATTGATTACATTGTTACATCCCATAATTGAATATATAACCAACCTACATCTATAAGATATCAGCATTCAAAAATATTGTCCATAAATTTAATTCGTTAGATTCAATTTCAAAAAAATTTAATCTCAAATTATCCATCAAAGGTGAACCAATGAATGTAATAGAAACTAAAGATATCACTTACAGTTATCCAGACGGTACTCTCGCCCTGAAAGATGTGGAATTTAACGCAGCTAAGGGTAAAATAATCGCCCTTCTAGGACCTAACGGGGCGGGTAAATCCACACTATTTCTACATTTCAATGGAATTTTAAAACCCAATAAAGGAACAGTCCGGGTAAACGGAGAGCCGCTCAAGTATGATAAGGCAGGATTGATGAAGGTCCGCCAGAAGGTGGGCATAGTATTCCAGAACCCTGATGATCAGTTGTTTGCACCCACCGTAATGGAGGACGTGGCCTTCGGACCCATGAACATTGGTTTACCTGATGAAGAGGTTGAAGAGAGGGTTAAAGAATCCCTGGAAAGAGTCGGTATGGAGGGATTGGAGAACAAAGCACCACACCACCTGAGCGGGGGTCAAAAAAAGCGAGTGGCCATCGCCGGTATCCTGGCCATGCGTCCGGAGATAATGGTCCTGGACGAGCCTACATCTGGTCTGGATCCTAAGGGCGCATCGCAGATCATGCATCTACTCTATAATCTGAACCAGGAAGGTATGACCATCGTCATCTCCACCCATGATGTCGACCTGGTACCATTATATGCCTATAACGTGTACATCATTAGCGAAGGGAAAATAATCAAAGAAGGAAGTCCCCTGGAAGTCTTCGAGGATGTGGAGACCATACGTGGAGCTAACTTAAGACTCCCCCGCATAGCCCATCTCATGGAGATACTGGGAAAGGAGGATAAACTACCCTTCGATAAACCTTATCCCCTAACCATCGGTGAAGCGAGGAGAAGGATCCTCAAGGAATTCAATGATAGGGTAAGATGACTCTCACTTTATTGAAGAACTACTCCATAACCCTTATAGCCCTGGTGGGACAGGAATTGGTGCAGAAGCTGCAGCCAATGCACTTCAGGTCATCTACTTCTACTGTCCAGTCTTCGGCTGGTTTAATTGCTTCGACCGGGCATAGTGAAATACACGCACCACAATCTATGCACTTTTCTTCGTCTTTTTTAACCACTTTATTTATGGGGTTGAGGTGGATTCCCTCTTTCTCCATGAATTCTACAGCCTGTTTCTGCTGTGTTCCGCTGATTTCAATGAGCATCTTACCTCCTTTGGGGGTGATGTCTGCCCGTAGTATGTTAAAAGTGATATCGTAGTTTTTCACTAGATTGGATATGATCGCTTTATTTACTATGCTTGGAGAAAATGTGAGCCATGCTTTCATCTTTAATCACCACCTATCAGTCTGGAAATATCCTCTGCTGTGACCATCCCCTTCACCCGGTTGTCACTATCTATTACAGGTAGGCCTGAGATCTTATTTTTATCTATTCTCCGGGCTATAACATCTACTGGTTCTTCCTCCCGGGCTATGATCACCTTTTTGGTCATGACATCCGTCAGTTTATTTTTACCATGGGCCACGGCGTTGGCTACGTCCCAGGAAGTTACGATGCCCAGGAGTTTATTTCCCTCATCTACAACCGGTAAATGGTTTATGCTGTTTTGCACCATTTTCCTGGCCACTTCACTGATGGCATCCGTTGGGTGGGCCAGTATCAGGGTTTCTCCCTTTAAATCCTTGACCAGTATGCGGGGTTTCTGGATCTCCAGTGGCTTAACGGTTCGGCCTTTATTGGGCAGTTTCTCCACTGGGACAGTTAAAAGGAATTCTCCCTTATCTATCCATTCTTTGAGCTTCAGGGCTATCTCTAATGCCTTTTTCTGGCTGGATAATGGTGAGGTGGGTACTTCCTCCCCGTTTAATTCAATCACACCACTTTTGAGTTCGTGATAGTTTGCTTCCCTTACTATGGGTTTGCTTCTTCGGGGCACGCCGTAGTCTACTATGCGGCAGGTGATTTCCTCGTCACTGATGGCTGTTTGCTGGGCTAACTCTTCATTGAGTATGGGTATGGGTATTCCTGCTCCTACGTAGAGTGTGGATCCGTACTTGGGCATGGTCGCTCCCCGAACATAGTCGGAGTGCATCTCCTTCATGTTTCCCTTAAGCATCAGTGTCCCGGCAGTTGAAACCGGCACCCCATTTTTCCTTTCCACTTCAGTGGCGAACTGGGTTCCTTCCCCTATGATGTAGCCCTGGGCTCCGCAGAGGAATATTCTACTCCCGGTGCCTATGGTCTGGAAGTAGGGGTCGTTCAGTAGTGGGCTGAGTTCCCCGGCACTGGAGTAGCTTACATTGCCCATATTCGGTAGTAAGGTGCCCATGTAAGTGTACAGTGTTTCATCGGTGGAGTTGGTTGCCGAGGAATAGTTCTGGTAGCAGTTACGTGGATTGACCATGACTGCTTCGTTTATACTTTCCAGTGTTATCTGGGTTTTTATCTCGGTTAAGGGGTAGCAATCGGTACCGTATGCTTCTGCAACGAGTTCAATCTCATTGCCCCGAATAAGGTCCTCTATTACATGGGATCCACCGTATTCTAAACCAATATCCGGGTTACGGTTGGGTTGGGTCGCCCCCAAGTAAGCATCTACAGCGGCCAGTCCTGAATAAGCTTCCACTCCATTTAAGTATGTGCGGGACATTTTTATGGGGGGATCGCTGTGGCCGAAGTTGAGGAAGGCTCCTGAGGAGCACATAGCGCCGAATGTTCCGGTTGTTACCACGTCAATTTCTTCTGCGGCCTGTTTTGCACCATTTTCCCTTACTATGGCTGTCATCTCGGCGGCGGTCACCACCACTGCATCTCCATCCTTGATCTTTTGGTTTATTTCTCGAATAGTTTTCATAATATCCCACATCCGGCCCTTAATCTATTACTCTTTTACTTAATTAATGGACTATAAACTTAATGATAAGGTTTTAGATGTGGGTCGTTGCTAAAATATAAGGGACTCTAATTAACAATTGTTAATTTCTTTTATTGTATTTTTAAAGTATGGGATTTTAAAAAAGTTAGATGATTTAAAATAAAAATAGAGATGAATAAAAAAAAGTAGGGGGTAAGAATCACATATTCCCCTTTTTCTATCCATTCAGGATATTGTTTAATTCATTTTTAATGTTCTGGTTCTGGAATAACAACTTCAGATTTTCCTGAACCACCGGATTCTGCAGCCACTGGTATATCTGGGCTTGGACATCCTGCCTCTGCAACCACTGGCTTATCTCATTCTGCACATCCTGATTCTGTAACAATTGAGTTATCTGATCTGGATTCTGCATTATCTGGTCCTTAATATCCATTAAATCCTGGTACAGTCCGGGATTTTCTTGTTGTAGCTGTTGGGCGGCACTGGAGTCCGCGGCGTAGATGGGCATGGTGCCAAGCATCACAGCCAGGATGCATATTATGGCTATTTTTTTCATTTTCTATCACCCAAAATTCTTTTTATCTATTTTTTCTTTCTATTTTTCCTTTTTTTGTGTTTATTTTCTATTTCTGTTCTTTATTTCTATTTTTGTTGCATTTTTAGTTAAATGCATTATCACATTATAGGTTTAAGTATAAAAAGTTTATGCACAAAACAGGCCCCAGAGGGTTAATTTCAAAGTTTAGGGTATTATCCATGAAGAAATAAAATAATAAAATATGGTAAGCAACTAACTATAGTGGAAATATTTTTATACTTACCATGGATTTCTTGATTTTAATCCTAAATTTTAATAATTACCACGTATAAAAATACAAGTTGTACCCTGAAAACTTGATAAAATAAATTTCATTTTATATAAAAAGGAATAACACTTAGGGGGAGAATAAAATAATTAAAAAAGAAGAGTATTCATTTGACACTGATTTAATCGGAAAAATACTAACTCTTTTAGAGGAAAAGGCAGATTACGTTGACTTGCGGATTAGCGAAAGTTTAAACAACGTTATAGTGATGAAGGACGGGAAAGTTCAGGAGATAACATCCGGTAATAACTGGGGTGGATGTGTACGCGTATTAAAAAACGGTGCATGGGGTGTTAGCTTCACCACCAACCCGGCTAAGATGGAAGATGCAGGTAAATCTGCACTTAAACTCGCCAATGCTTTAGATAATGATGTTAAACTGGCGGATATAGAACCAACCCATGACAATGTGAAGTCTAAGGCAAAATTAAAGTTGCAGGATGTATCCCTTGATGAGAAAAAGGAAGCCATGTCCGCTGCAGAGAAGGCAGCTAATCTGGAGGCAATTGTAAGCACCACCGTCAACTACGTGGACGGGGAAGGTACCACCATCTTCGCCAACAGCGAAGGAACCGAGCTCCAGATAGAAGAAAGCAGAGTAGCCCTGTTTATGAACGCAGTAGCTGCTTCTGATGGGATCATACAGTTCGGGCATAAAAGCACCGGTGGTGCCGCAGGTTTCGAAGTCATACAGAAAGAAGACCTGGAAAAATTCGGAAGAGTCACGGCTGAAAAGGCGATACGACTCCTTAAAGCGGAACTACCACCCTCCGGCAAATTCCCGGTGGTCATGGATCCGGAACTTACCGGTGTATTTATACACGAAGCCCTGGGCCATGCATCAGAGGCTGATCTGATATTAAAAAATGATTCCATACTAAAAGGGAAGATGGGCACCCAGATAGGCTCATCCCTGGTAACAATCATAGATGATGCCACCATGGACGCCTTTGGCTATTATCCCTATGATTCAGAGGGTGTAAAGACCCGTAAAAATATATTGGTAGAGGATGGTATTCTTAAATCACTTTTAAGCTCCAGGGAAACAGCATCACAGTTGGATATCACCCCATCGGGGAACGCCCGATCAGTAGTGGGGGACCAGCCCATAGTACGGATGAGTAACACCTACCTCCAACCTAGTGAACTGAAATTTGAAGAACTCATAGAGGATATGGATAGTGGTATATATCTTAAAGGCTCCCGTGGAGGTCAGGTGGATACTGGTAAGGGGGTTTTCCAGTTCAACGCTGCTGAATCATTTCTGATAGAAAATGGAGAAGTAAAAAATCCACTCCGAGATGTTTCACTCTCCGGGAATATTTTAGAGATGCTCCTAAAGGTGGATGGCGTGGGATCCGACTTCAAGATGGGCGTGGGTTTCTGCGGTAAATCAGGGCAGACCGTGCCCGTAGGAGACGGCGGACCACACGTAAGGGTTAAAGAAGCCACTGTAGGCGGAGGATCCTGAAATCATGGATCCCATATGAGTAAAAAAAAAGTTTGAATACACTTAGGGGGTAAATAAATGATTACCGATGAAGAAGGTGAATTTCTGGTTAAACTGGCCAGATCGTCCATAGAATCCTACCTGAAAGATAAAGTAATATTAGAAGTACCTGAAAATACTCCAAACACTTTAAAGGAGGAAATGGGTGCTTTTGTAACATTAAATAGTAAAGGCCAGCTCAGGGGATGTATAGGTTATCCTGAACCCATAAAACCGCTGGTAAACGCGGTTATAGAAGTAGCTATATCGGCGGCTATCCAGGATCCTAGATTTCCACCGGTATCTCCTGAGGAACTGGATGATATCAGTGTAGAGGTGAGTGTGCTTACCAAACCGGAACTTATAGAGGTGGATAAACCTACTGAGTATCCGGAAAAGGTAAGTTTAGGCCAGGATGGTCTGATAGTGGAAAGCTGTTTTGGCCGGGGACTTCTGCTTCCCCAGGTTGCAGTGGAATGGCAGTGGGACGAGGAGGAATTCTTATCAAACACCTGTATGAAGGCTGGGCTTAACCTGGACTGCTGGTTAGAGCCTGATATTAATATCTACAAGTTCCAGAGCCAGATTTTTGAGGAATAAAATTACATTACTTTAAATACAAATTTAGTCAATATTACTTATTAGCATATTCTACATTTACTCTAAATTCATTTTTTAGTTTTTAAACGTGATTTCATGTTCCTACCAACCATACCCACACCAGAAGAAGCCCTGGATAAGGGATTCAGCCGGGCAAAGAAGGCTGCAAATAAAGCTCGAACCTCTAAGATTCCCCATCAACTGAAATCTAAGCGGATTGAGGAAATCAGGGTTAGGACTGCCTGCCAGGTGATACAGGAAACCTTCAAGAGCATCTTGGAAAAGACCCCCAAGGTAGAACAGATGCCCCTGTTCTATCAGGACTATATCGACGTGGTGGTGGGTGTTGACCAGCTTAAAAAATCTCTAGGAGCACTCAACTGGGCTGTGGGCATTCTGGCCAAGCTTGAAGGGCAGTACGCCCAGAAGATCAGGAGGTCCAGTCCAGAAAGCGCAGCGAAGATACGCAGGGAGGCTTATGGACGTATATCCTCTGTGGTTAATCGTATAAGGGAAGAACTCGAATTTCTAGATTACACCAAGGCACGATTAAGGAATATGCCCACCGTTGACTTCGAAGCGGTTACCGCGGTTATAGCCGGCTTTCCTAACGTGGGTAAATCCACTCTACTCAGACAGATCACCACTGCTGAGCCTAAAGTGGCGGATTATCCCTTCACCACCACCGGTATCCAGATCGGTCACCTGGAACGTAAGTGGCAGAAATACCAGATCATAGACACACCCGGTCTCCTGGACAGGCCCATCGATGACATGAACACCATCGAACTTAACGCCATGGTGGCACTGGAACACCTGGCAGAGGTGGTTTTATACATCTTCGATGCATCAGAAACCTCTGGTTACCCATTAGAAAACCAGTTCATGTTATACGAGTCCATAAAAAAGATCTTCAAAATTCCCATAATTTGCATCTTCAATAAGATGGACCTGGTGGAAAATATTAATTATTTGAACGAATATATTCATAAGGTAGACGAACCTATACTTGTAACCGCTTCTGAGGGCAGCGGGATCTCCCAGGTAATGGATAAATTGGAGGAATTTAAAGATGACGAGAAGAGAAATCGCTGAACAGGTATTTAATGATGTTTTTAGTGCTATAAAGGATTCGCAGAGTGATTTGGAGAAGACGATATCGGGATATGCTTCTGGTATCATAGGTAAAACACCGGTGGATGTAATAGACCAGGGAGACAATATAATCGTTAAAGCAGACCTCCCCGGATTTAAAAAAGAAAACATCAAAATAGATGTGAGTGATGATACCCTGGAAATCAATGCTCTTTTTGAAGAAGAAACCCTGGAAGAGGGGTCTAATTATGTCAGAAGAGAGCGGAGATATAATGAAATTAAAAGAGTTGTTGAACTCCCCACCAAAATAAACATCGACCATGCAAATGCCGAATTTGAAAATGGAGTCCTCCAAATTACCCTTCCTAAGTCTGGGAAGACGAAGGTTAACGTAGAATAAAATTTTTTTTCAAAAGGATCTTGGTATCTTTTCTACAGATCTTACCTTACTTCTTATCCTTTCGAAGAGAAAAAAGCTCAGCCAGACAGACTGCCATTTCCGCTACTTCTACAGGGTCTCGTCCCACTAACGCGATAATGGGTTCCTTTCCCCAATCCCCAGTGTGATAGATGATATCTGGAACTTCTCCCAAACTGTTTATGGCCTGTTCCACACCCCAGGACACTGTTTTTCCCTCAATTTCACGAAGCTCTTCAGGTTCTCCCATCCGATTGTAAGAGGATACCTTAAGCCCTAATTTTTCACATATCTCTATTGTAACTGTATTATATCGTAAATTAAGGGCACTTCGACGCTCGGGATCATGTTTCATAACCTCCAGCACCAGGCGGGCCATGTGACTGGATGCACCCCAGTCGGGCATTGTGAAAGCTTTCGCTCGACCATTTATTGTGGTTATACGTCCCGGAACTCCGACTACGTCTTCTACGGATTGGGCATTTTCCCGGGCCATGACCAGGTTGCTCCTCACCTCTGGTATGAGTTCTGCCATGTGTTTTGAAGATTGGAGGATGATCAATCCCTGGTGGACACCTAATCTTTCCATGGACTTAGTTTAATTTCAGGGCCTATAAATAATTTGGATAATAATTTTGGAAAATTTTACTCCCCCTTCCCAGTAATTTTGAAATTTTTAAATAAATTTTTGTTGTATCCATAAAAAATTACTTCGTTAAACAGTGTTTTTTGGTGAAAAATTTAAAAAGATTTAAATATTTTTAAATACAGTAAGTATTATTGTCGGAACCTTGAAATTGTTATCTGACATTGCTGAAAAATGGGAGGCAGTATAAAGTGAAGCGACCATTGTTGCTTACGATGTTACTGCTAATAGTAGTAGCATTGTTGATACCCAATATATGTGCCACCACAACAAATCAGCAGAACACGGAAATTATCACCAATACATCCATATCTCAGGATAATATTACATCTTACAATGTTAAAACATCTGATAATCCAAGTACAACTGCCGCAGGTAGTCCCGGGGCAGTTACTGATACAAAAAGCAGCACAACCAAAAGCCAGAGTACAGCCACTTCAGCGTCTACCAATAATTCCAGTAAAAACCAAAGCACAACGAACATTCAGTATGCCCAAGCGGCTGCAGGAGATAGTAATGTCCAGAATAACTGGTTCACCAACCAAAAAATAACCGAAGCAGCAGGACGGGTTAAAACCTATATAGAAACCAACAAGCGGCTTCCTAATTACGTGACCATAGGAACAGTACAGGTAACCATGCCACAGTTCCTACAGCTCATGACTACTGGTTTGATACAGGTAAACAAAGGCACCACTACACAGATCCAATTAAAGAACGTCGGCACACCAACGAGTATCTCGGAAAGCATTAAAAGTGGAAGTCTCACCAAGACAGAGTACCTTAACATAGCAGCCAGGATCCAATCCTACATCAACAGCAACGGCCGAGCACCTAACTACGCCACCAGTTCTCTAGGGAAGGTTGGCTTTGAGTCTCTAATATACATGTACTCCAGAGTATTGGGTTACCATAATACTAATAAAGTCCTGCCTAGCACAGTTTCCATGAAACCATGGGAAAGCATAAGCAAACCAACAACAGTAACTCCAACACCAGGAACAAGTCAGACAAGTTTCACCATAGCTCAAATTGGTAAAGCAGCGGGAGATGTTAAAGCCTTCGTCGAAAAGAATGATAGGCTTCCAAACTTCGTGGAGATAAGTGGTAAAAATATAACCATGCCACAGTTTTTAAAACTCCTGACCACCAGTTTACTGCAGATATACGGTAATAAGAAGACGTCCATTGCACTTAAAAGTGCAGGTGCACCTTCCAGTCCCAGCGAAGACCATAAAAGTGGTAACATAGACAAATCAGGGTATGTTGATCTGGCAAACAGGATCCAAAAATACATGGATTCCAATGGTAAAGCACCAAACTTTGCCTCCAGCGCCCTAGGGAAAATTCGATACGAAACGTTGATCTACATGGAATCACGTATAGTGTACTTCTACGCTGCAAACAATGTCCTACCGAAATATGCTACAGTAAACCCGTGGGAAACATCCACCACACCAAATACCAATAATCCTTATCTAAAAGCCACAAAAAACGCCCCGTCAAACAGTCAAACGATAATAAACCTTGCCAAAAGCATAACCGCAGGCAAAACATCGGAAAGTGCCAAGGCAACCGCCATATTCAACTGGGTCAGAGACAACATCAAGTATTCCTTTTACTACAACACGGTAAAAGGAGCGTTAGGTACTCTGAGTTCCAAAACAGGTAACTGTGTTGACACCACCCATCTACTGGTCGCACTAAACCGTGCGGCAGGAATACAGACCAGATATGAACATGGATACTGTAAATTCTCAGATGGATGGTTTGGACACGTATGGGCCCAGGTATATGTAAATGGGAAATGGTACCGTGCAGATGCAATTAGCCCCAGAAATTCCTTCGGTGTAATAAATAATTGGGATACCAGAAACTGGACTCAACTAGGCATCTATGCAGATTGGCCTTAGTAAAAAATCCCCTTTCCTTTTTTTTCTTTTTATTTTTTACAAATACATAAAGAGGTATCTCTATTTAACAGTGTTTAAGCGCATCCTCATGGAACTCTGTTTCCTTTATCTTACGGATGATCTTACAGGAACTGTCCAGTGATGATTCTTTATAGCCGGAGATCTTCACCACCTCTGCCTTCAAATTTCTCTTCGAGAGTTCATCCCTGATTGCATCTAAGTCAAAATCCTGATCCGGGCCTATGGTGATGATGTCCGGGTCGATCTCTTCAACTATCTCAAACATATCAGTGGTGTGCCCCAAGTAGGCTTCATCTACTGGTTTAAGCATCTTCACCACCTCTAATCTTTGAACTTCATTAACTATGGGTACTCTTTTTCTTTTTCTAACCGTGACATCACGGGCCACCACAACCACAAGTTTAGCGTTCTTCCCTCCGAGATTTTTAGATTCCTGGAGGTAGTATCCGTGGCCGGGGTGGATTATGTCAAAGGTTCCGGTAGCCATTATGATTTTGATATTCTCACCTTCTATTTGAATTTTAGTTTATTTAGTAAATATTAACTGTTTTTTACCTGATTTAAGACTTGCTTTCAGGTTTCCCCACATGTACTGCTCCGGTCCGCAGCCAGAGACAATAACATAACTGTACGGGGATTTTTTAACCAGCTCACCTATCTTACTTATTCTCTTCTCCATATCCTCATGGGATAGTGGATAGAAATCTGCCGGTAGTTTCTCCTTTATGATTTCATAATATTCCCGGGCTGCTTCCACAGATTCCCTGCCAGGGACGACATGGACCATCCTCGGGTTCAAATAGATTAAAGAACTTAAATGGTCCTCGAATATTTCCTCTTCACCTTCATCCGGGGTGGTGTAGATAAACACGGTTTGGTCAGCTATTTCCTCTCCGGTGTAGGTCTGCATGAACTGGATATTGGCTTTTAAAGCATCTCCGTTATCGCCCTGGCCCATCCCTACCAGTTTATCATCTTTCACCTTGAAGATTTCAAAGCGTCCCGGGGGTAGGATGGAGAGGTCTAAAGAGCCGAATATTTCTCGAGTGGTTTTTTCAATCCTCTCTGGTTTTGGAGTGAAAGTTACATAGGTTAGGGCTGCACAAAGCAGGTTGTACAAGTTATGCACACCAAAGGCTGGTACTTCAACCGGGAAATCAAGCTGAAGATTTTTACCTGTGGGATAATTGAATACTTCCCCCTCTAAGCGAACCTGCCAGCGATCCTTTCCCACCTTTAGCTGGGTGAACTTCAGATCCGGTTCGGGCCGGGAGAATCCACAGCTACATTGATATATTCCCCGATGATTAAGGTACCGTTTGGTGTAAGTCAGATTTTCGTTACATACTGGACAGAACACATCACCGGTTATGGGAGTTTTATCCTCCATGTCCATGTCCAGCCCATAATAGGTCACTTTAACATCGTTTTCCTTCTTTTTACCGATATAGGCAGTTCTCGGATCGTCTGCATTGGATATGACTATCCCTCTTTTCATAGGTGCAGAAAGCAGCTGTTTTGCCCGGAGATATTCTTCGAAGGGGTTTTTAACCCCGCTGACCTGGGAATGCTCCCGGGAAACGTTGGTGTAAACCACACCTACCGGGTCCACTATCCTGCTAACTGTATCTGGAATGGCGTGTTTAATATCCCTTATACCGTATTCAAAAACACCTAAACTGGCTTTACCATCCAGAAGACCGGTTACAATGGCGTTGATGGTGTTGCTTTCGTAATTATAGGTTATGTTGGTATCATTCGCCAGTAAGAGGGCTGTTATCTTGGTGGTGGTTGTTTTACCATTGGTCCCCGTGATAAGTATTGAGCCTATATCCAGTTTACTGGTTAATCTACTTACACATTCCTTTTTACCAATCCTTAAATAGATGTGACCGGGGAAGCTTTTACCCATCCCACTTCCCAGTTTGGCTAAATATTTAGCTGATTTACCCGCTAAACGGGCGGTGGCACATCTGATATTCTGTGACAATCCCATGATCTTTATCCTTTCTTTTTGATGTATTTATAATATTAGTTGAACTTTAAAATGAGTTTAGCCCAAAAAGGTAAATTAAACGTCTTACCATATAAAACTATATAAATCAATCCCGGGAAGTCTACAAACCCAGAAAATATGGAATAACTTGATTTAATGATTATGGATAACATGATTTTATGATTCTAATAAGAGGCATTGGAACCAACCCCTATATCGGTGTAGGGAAAGTAAAAAAGATAGTTACACTGGAGGATCTCCTTGAACTGGATGGTGGGGAGATAGTTGTGGTATCCAAGGCATCAAGGGACATGTTGTCTCACCTCCAAAAGGCAGGCGGAGTGATTACCGATTACGGGGGAATAACCAGCCACGTGGCCATAGTGTTAAGGGAATTCGGTGTCCCCTGTGTGGTGGGGACTGGTAAAGCCACCCTTGTCCTGGAAGATGATGAAATTGTAACGTTAGATGGTAAAACCGGTAATATTTATCAGGGATTCATGGAACTGGAGGAGGAAAAGGAGTTTCTGGAAATATTTAACCCCTCCACCAGGATAAAGGTCAATCTGAATGTCCCCGAGATTGCAGGGAGAGTTGCGCCCTATGCTGATGGTGTAGGGTCACTTAGAATTGAAAATATCATCATACGTACCGGTAAACACCCCCAGGTGCTTCTAGATGAAGGAGAATTAACCGATATATTAACCGATGGTGTGAGGGAGATAGTGGACGCTTTTTATCCTAAATCCGTATTTTTCCGTACTTTTGACATCCCCACCGATGAACTAAAACACCTGGAAGGGGGAGAGATAGAACCGTTTGAACATAATCCACTTCTAGGTTCAAGGGGCATAACCAAGGATTTAAATAACCCCCCTATACTGGAAGCGCAGTTTAACGCGGTTAAAAATCTGCTGGATGAAGGGTATTCTAATCTGGCCCTGAAGATACCCTATGTCAGGGATATCTCAGAATATGTCAAGTCAAAAAAAATCTTAGAGAAATGTGGTGTTCGTCCCCACCGAGACCTTAAGGTTGGTGTTTCAGTGGAAACTCCCTCAGTGGTCTTCACCTTTGATGAATTCCTTAAAGAAGGCCTGGACTTTATAACCCTCGGTATGAGCGATCTCACCATGTGCTCCCTGGCAGTGGACCGCCGGGGCGTTAAAGTGTCGAAGCACTTCCAGATAACCCACCCGGCTGTTATGGGTATGGTGAAGATGGTGATAGACCAGTGCAACCAGGCGGATATTGAAAGTTGCATCACCGGTTACGCTGCTTCAGATCCCAGGATCGTGAGGAAACTGGTGCACTGGGGAATAAGCTCCATATCCACCAACCCCGACCAGATACTGAAGATGAGAAGACTGGTAAATATTGCAGAAGATGAGTTGTTGTTGAGTAATTTCACTGAACGGAATATATAACTCATAATGAAAAGCAACTCACATTTCAAAATCGAAGCTTCATAACTTCAACGCTTCTTCAAAATCTATTTTTCCCCGGTAGAGGGCAGATCCAACCACCGCCCCGTAGACACGTGTTTCAGACAGCATCTTCAAGTCGTCAAGGGTGGAAACACCACCAGCATATACGACAGGTATGCTAACTGCTTTTAGGAGTTCCATCAAGGGATCTACCTGGAAACCCTCGAGGAGTCCTTCAAAATCCACGTTGGTAAACAGTATGCTCCCTGCCCCGGCTTCTTCCATTACCTTACCCATCTCCGGGACAGTTCTGCTGGTCTTCTCAGTCCAACCCCGGACCACAACCTGACCGTCCTTACTATCCAGTGCGACCATTACCCCTTCACTTCCAAACTCCTCTGCAAGCTGGGTTACCACTTCCTGGTTTTCCATGGCCAATGTGCCGAGGATAACCCTTTCTACGCCTGCTTCTAGTAACTTGGTGGCATCATCTTTACTCCGTATGCCGCCGCCCATCTCTATGGGGATGGATAATTCCTCAACCATGCTGGTAATCAATTCCTGGTTGCGGCGATTATCTCCAAAGGCACCGTCCAGATCAATGAGGTGCAGCATCTCGGCACCTTTTTCCTGCCAGCTTAGTGCAACTTCCACAGGGTTGTCGATGACCACCTGTTCAGTACCGGGCTTACCCTGTACCAGCTGAACACACTTGCCGTTTTTTATGTCTACCGCGGGGATTGTTATCATAATTTCACGAACACCAGTTTATAAATTAATTTTTTCTACAAATACATTTATTTTAATTGATTTGGATTTTAGGGTATTATATTAACCTTTATCTTGAAAGTTGTTAGTTCTGTTTTTCAGTTATTGTTATTTAATGAGATTTCTTTCTACAATCAAAGCATAAATCTGAATTACTATTAGTTTTAAATACCTTTTTGCATTTTTTACAGGTGACTTCTTTAATGAGAGATGTTTTTTTCATCTGAAATTTTGCCATCTTTACAGAGCAATTATAATTATTAGCCTGGATTGTTGCTCTGGCTTTTCTATTTAAGGCCTCCTCAGCAAATTTTTTTTCAATATCTTCCCCATAATCCCTGGCCATAAAAATCACTGATCAATACCCTTAAGTCTGATTCATAAACAACCAATTTTCATAAATCATGGCGGATTATCAGGATAAACTAACAACATACTCAAAGCTATGTTAACGGTGAAATGCACTGTGCACTGTAATTTGTTCATTAGACACATTTATATCCAAACAAATGAATTTTAGATTCTCGAGTTTAATTATCCCTTTTTTTTATATTTTTCATAAAGAAAGTATATAATTATTGATAATACTATCACAACCACACTGATCTCTTCAAAATATGAAATCTCAGTGGAAATGGTCTGGTACAGGCTTCCAAACTGCCATCCTAAAAATCCAAGGATGAACGCCCGTACCAGCGTACCTAGGAAGGTTATTATCACGAATTTTTTCAGGTCGTATCTGACGAATCCGCAGAAGACGTTTATGGCTATGCTGGGGACCACCGGAAGGGCCCTTACCGTGAACAGAATTACTTCATCGGATCGGCTTTCCTCGAATTTACTCTGAGCTTTTTCTATATTCTCCCAGGAGACACCCAGATATTTGCCCAAACGGTCTATTAATTCTTTACCAAGGTAATAGGCAAGGGTGTAGATGAGTAAAGAACCAATGGTAACTCCCACCGATGCTGGCAGTACAACGTTTATAAAGAGTGAAAAGATCGTCTCCGGGGAGATTGCAGCTCCCTGCAGGATGATGAAGCTGGTGCCCATTATAACCAGGGTTGATGGTATGGGGGCGATGATTTCTTCAATTATACTACCCAGGAAAACTCCTAAGGGTCCGTAAGCAAGTAGTACACTTTCCAGATATAATATAATTTCTTCGAACAAAATTTATTACTCCTTTAAAAAGATTTATATAAGATTTTTATCAACTTTGTATTCCCGACCATATAAAAAAATTTAGGGTTTAATATGGATATTCTCTCGATGATCTTTTTGGCAATTGGACTGGCCATGGACGCATTCAGTGTCTCAGTGACCAGAGGATTAACCTTAAAATTGGGTGTTAAACATGCGTTAATCATCGCCCTATCTTTCGCTGGTTTCCAGATTTTTATGCCCGTTTTAGGCTGGCTCTCAGGAATACAACTTCAATACCTGGTTTCAACCTTCGCTCCCTGGATCGCATTTCTGCTACTTTTGGGTGTTGGAATTAAGATGATCTATGAGGCCCTATCTGCCAATGAAAATGTTTCCAATCAATTTTCATATAAAGAGCTGTTAATTCTCTCAATAGCAACCAGTATAGATGCTTTCGCTGTGGGAGTGACCTTCGCCTTTTTAAATGTAGCGATACTTCTTCCCATACTTCTCATTGGCCTAATTACATTTATCCTTTCACTTATAGGGATTTACATCGGGAAGAACATCGGCCACCTGTTCGAAAATAAGATGGAAATAGTTGGCGGAGTAATATTAATAATTATTGGCTTTAAAATACTCCTAGAGAACATATTATTGTAGGTGTAACCATGAGAAGAGTGGCTTTAAAGATTGCCTACCTGGGCACAGAATATTACGGCTTCCAGAGACAGCCAGACTTGCCAACTGTGGAGGGAAAAATGCTATCCACACTGAAAGAGGTTGGTGTGGTGGATGACATCAATAAATGTGGTTTTGGAGTAGCTGGGAGGACTGATCGGGGAGTGCATGCCCTGGGAAACGTGATCACCTTCCTGACGGAAGAGGAAGTAATAATCAACCAGATCAACGACGCTTTACCCAAAAGCATCAGAGTATTGGCCCAGACAAAAGTTCCCCTCCGTTTTAAAGCCAGGTACGCTTTAAATAGACATTATCGCTATTTATTACCCCTAATCCCTGGTGATTCTCCTCTTGATTTTGACAAGATGGTTGAAGCTTCCAAACTTTTTAAGGGCACCCATGACTTCTCCAATTTCTCCAAGAAGAGTGAGAGAAACCCGGTTAGAACCATAGATGAAATTAAACTTACAAAAGAACAGGATCTGATACAATTCGACGTGGTTGGGGAGAGTTTCCTCTGGAACATGGTGAGGAAAATGGTATCCATTCTCCAGATGGTGGGGAGGGGAGAGTTGCCATCGGAGATTATAGATGAGCTTTTCAACCCGGATAAGGATCTCTGTATCATGCCCATGCCCCCGGAAGGTCTTATCCTCATGGACATAACCTATTCTGGTATTAAATTCCATGAAGACCCCTACGCTGTAAAGACGTTTAAATCGTTCCTTAAAGGGGAATACCTGAAAAACCAGACCATCGCCTTATCTCAAAAAGAAATGTTAAAGGGTTTGAAGGATTAATTTTCTTGACCTGTCTCTGTTAACCGAATGAATTTTTTTTATTTCTTCAATTAAGGAATTAACATGGGTTGTTTCTTGCAATTTAATTTGATTGATAAATCATAAATACTAGTAGACAGATATGATTACACAGTAAGCATCTAAAAAGTTTGCTTAGGAGGAAATTGCCTGTTATACAAAAACAACGTACAAGTAACTTCTAATCTGCCAGGTTCAAAAAATGAAACTCCACAGAGAGTAAGGGGCATCATCGTTGGATTCGATCCCGGACTCACCGCTGGAATAGCCATAATGGATCTAAATGGGGAGATTCTCTCCGTGAAAAGCTTCAAGGAGATATCCCGGGCAGAGATAATTTATCATATCATTAATTTTGGAAAAACTGTTTTAATTTCTACAGACGTGTATCCACCACCTAAAATGGCTAAAAAATTAGCCACCACCTTGAATGCTAAGTTACACCATCCCAGTAGAGACATGTCTGTGGGCTCTAAAATTGAGCTGGTTGAGTCCTTCCTGGGTGAGAAATCTTCCCTGGAGAGGTCTAAAGTTGTATCCTCTGAGCTGGTGCCACAGGACGCCCACCAGCGTGATGCTCTGGCAGCGGCCATCAGGACCTATAAAAGCTATGAGAAAAAATTAGAACAGATTGAGACTCGCTGTTTAGAAGTTAACATGTCTCCAGAAGATATTGACCTGATAAAGAGGATGGTTATAGGTGGAACAGCCGTAAGTTCGGCCATCCGGATGGTACAGGAGATGGATGAAGAGACAGATAATATAGAGAATGTTGAAGAATTAGCTACGGATGAATTAGAGTCTTCTATAGATTCTGAGGCTGTTTTGAAGTTAAAAAACAGGATAAAAGCACAGAATAACCAGATTAGTAATCTTAAAAGCAGAAATGAATCCCTGGAGGATAGGATAAAGGACTATGAAATTGAAGTAACCAAACTCCAGGAGAAGATCGACAAACTGCACTACGAATACACCCAGGATGTTCTTCTAAATAAAGAGTTAGCAGCCAAACTTTCACTCATTAAAAAATTACAGGACAAGTACAACGAAGAAAAAGCCCTGAGGATGGAACTCGAAGAAAATCTCGATTCATTACGCAATATTCAAAGTATCAAACCCACTGAAAATGCCATTCCAGTGAAGATCATCGAAACATTCACCAGGGACGGGATAATGGCCGCCTGTGAATACTGGAAGATAAAGAGGGGTGATGTGATTCTCCTGGAAAGTTCTGAAGGCGGAGGATCACAAACAGCAGCTCTCCTGATAAAGATGGGTGTGAAGGCTGTTTTAATCAGGGATAAAATTTCACACCACGCCCTGGAGGAGTTCGAAAAAAATATGGTCCCCCTACTCCAGGCAGATAACATGGAACTCAAGATGATCGACCAGTTCGCCATAGTAAACGCCTTAAAACTCGAGAAGGAAATCCAGAGATGGAAGGAAGAAGTGGAAAGTAAAAGGATTAAAGAAAATAGTGAGGAAATATTAAAGGCTTTTGACGAATACCGGGCTCGAAGAAAGAGATCTAATTGATAGAGAGAAACTTATATACTGATTGAATATTAATTTTAACTTGTGAAATATTATGAAAATCGCTTTTATAATAGGCACCCGCCCGGAAATAATTAAGATGTCCCCCTTGATCGATGAAGTAAAAAGAAGGGGCATAAATTTTATTCTAATACACACCGGACAACATTATGACCGGGAGATGTCAGAGCAGTTCTTTGAAGACCTGGAACTCCCTCAGCCAGATTACAATATAGGTGTGGGTTCAACCACCCACGGAAAACAAACCGCAGTGATGCTGGATGGGATTGAGGAAATCCTATCATCTGAAAGACCGGATATCGTACTGGTGGAGGGGGATACCAATGCGGTGATGGCCGGTGCCCTGGCAGCTAGTAAGATGCACATTCCAGTGGGGCATGTGGAGTCTGGACTGCGCTCCTACGATAAAACCATGCCCGAGGAAATCAACCGGATCGTTGCCGATATCTGTTCCGAGCTTTACTTCGTCCCTACAGAAGAATCAGCTGTAAATCTCATATTTGAAGGCCTCCACCCCCAAGATATTCATATAACCGGTAATACAGTGGTGGATGCTGTCTACAGGAACCTGAAGATCGCAGAAAACTATTCTAACCTTAATTTTGATATAAAAAAGGATTTCATAACTTTGACCCTCCACCGGGCTGAAAATACAGACAACCCCCAGAGACTAAAGAATATTACTGACGCTCTACTGGAGTTAAAGGAAATAGATATAATCTTCCCGGTGCATCCCCGTACCATCAAAACCCTCCAGGAGTTGAAACTCTATGATCAGCTGGCCCGGGCAGACCATATCCAATTGATGAAACCGACGGGTTACCTGGATTTCCTGGTTCTCCTATCCCACTCTAAGGCAGTAATAACTGATTCCGGGGGAATTCAGGAAGAAGCTATAACAATGGACTTACCATGCATAACTCTGAGATACAACACCGAACGTCCGGAGACAGTAACCGCCGGCGGGAACATCCTGGTCGGTACAGATAAAGAACGGATAATCCAAACCGTACAGAATATTTTGGAGGATGAAGAACTATATCAGAGGATGAGCCAGGCGGAAAATCCCTATGGTGATGGGAAGACCTCCCAGAAGATTGTGGATATAATAACAGAGGCCTATGAAAACGGCAATCTTAAAATCACGCCACCAGAAAATATTGGTGGATTGGAAGGCCGTTTCATCCAGAAAGTGGAAGAATCTATTGATGTCCTAAGATATGAGGAAAAAAACGCTTCTACTAGGATAATCGTTGTTTTTGATGGGGATAAAGCCCAATTTCCCCATGGCAATCTCCAGTTAAAGGGTAAAACCATCATTCTGGAGAGATTCAGTGTTGAATGAAATTAAATTTGGAATGAATAAAATAAATATATCCATGGTACTCCCTTAATCTAATAAAAAGATTAAAAAGGAATTCATCTAATTGAAATGAATCCATAGAGAGGAGTAGTACGCGTTGAAATTACTTGTTTTTGAATATGCAAATGCCTTGGGATTGGAAGATCCCTCCACCACCGTGGAAGGTCAGCATATGCTGGAAGGATTATTAAGTGACCTTAACCATATCGGTGCCGATTACATCATATCTGAAGACTCTAAAATCAGTGTTGACCAGGTTAATGGTGAATTTCAAAACTGTTCTCCCCTGGTTATAAGTGAAGAACTGTTTCCCTGGCTGGAGGAAAACATAACTAACTACGATGCCTGTCTTCCAGTGGCACCGGAAGAAGATCTTATCTTATACGAAATCACCAAAATACTAGAGGATAACGATGTTAAAACCATCGGATCATCGTCTGAAGCTGTTTTGGCCTGTTCAGATAAATTTGAAACTTATAACCTCCTGAAAGACGACTATCCTGTAATCAAGAGTGAGAAAGTATTATTCAGCGATCTTAAGGAGTATAAACATATCTTCTCTGGTGGAAAGGATTTTCTGGTTAAACCGGCCGATGGTGTTTCCTGCTCGGGTGTGCAGATAGTTCAGTCTTACGCAGATTTCATAAAGGCCTCTGCCCATCTAAAAAGAACAACCAGCCTACCCTACTTCCTTTTACAGGACAGGGTGGAAGGAAAAAGCACCAGTGTCAGCATCCTAAGCACTGATAACCGGGCCCTGCCCCTGAGTTTAAATCTACAGAACATAGGATTTGATGGGGGTAAACTGGTTTATAATGGTGGAAAAGTTCCTTATGAACATAATTTATCAGATGATGCTAAAGACATTGCTCGAAAGGCTGTAGAATCGGTTAAAGGATTGAAGGGCTACGTGGGTGTGGATTTGTTACTGGACGATGCCCATGGGGAGATCTACATCCTGGAGATCAACCCCCGTTTAACCACCTCCTACGTGGCTTTAAGAAGGCTTTTAAACTTCAATCTGGGTGGGGCCATAATTGATGCCGTTAACGGTGAGTTACCTGCAAAAATAGAATTAGAAAGTTCACTGAGTTTCCTGAAGGGTGAGGATATAACCTTTAAATAGGTATTCCGTGTGTAATTGAGACCTACCTGTTAAGATTAAGACCTACTAATTAAAACCTACATGTAAGATTCACTGGATATATTAACCAACAAGATTAAGAAATGTGATATTGTGAAGATAGCTGGATTTGATATTGGAGGTGCTAACACAGACCTGGCTGTGGTGGATTTCAACAGCAAAGACAACATCAACGGGATTACCACAGACTTTGAGTATCTGCCTATGTGGCAGGAGAAAGAACGTCTTTCCACCGTCCTGACAGAACTTCTAGGTGACCAAAAAGAGGAGATCGAAGCGGTGGGCGTCTGTATGACCGCAGAACTGGTAGATGCTTATCAAACTAAGAGGGAGGGTGTTCTAGATATAGCTCGAAAGGTGAAGGATACTTTTAATCTTCCTATAGGTTTTATCGGTTCAGAAGGTGTAGTTGGTTACGATGCATTGTTAAATAAACCACTTAACGTGGCGGCTGCCAACTGGGTGGCCACTTCTAGGCTGGCCGGAATTGTAGAACCAGACTGTATCATGATTGACACCGGGAGCACCACCACCGATATCATCCCTATTAAAGATGGAAAGGAATGTGCCAGGGGCAGATCTGACCTGGAGAGACTGGGCACTGGTGAACTGGTTTACACTGGTACCCTGAGGACCAACGTGGCCACACTGGTGGATAAGGTGCCCCTGGATGATTCATGGTACCGGGTGGCTTCAGAATTATTTGCCATAACAGCGGACATCCACCTGGTGCTTGGAAACATATCCGAAGAAGATTACAGTTGCCACACCCCAGATGGTGCCTGTATCTCTGTAGAAGATTGCATGCGACGTATCGCCCGGGTGGTCTGCAGTGATATGGATGTGCTGACACCTGGTGATATAAAATCTTTATCAGAATACATCCACTCGAAACAGGCAGAAAGTGTCTCGGAAGCTCTACTGGAAGTTTCAAAGAGAAATAACATCTCCCAGGTGGTAACCACTGGTCTGGGTATGGATATAATAGGTAAAAAGGCCAGCAAAATTGCCGGTATTCCATCGGTAGGGATGGATCAGCTTCTAAGTAAAGAAGAGTGCGTGGTAGCCCCGGCGGTGGGTACTGCTATTTTAATGGGGGAATATTTGAAAAAATAAGATGAATTATTTAATATTATCATCTTTAAATCGATATTTAATACTAAAAATCCTCTAAACCTTATTCAATACCAAACATCCTTCAAACCCAAAAGATAGGCTATGGTGTTGGCTGCCACATGTAAAATAACCGTGTAAACCAGGATTAAAAGTATTATCTCCAGTGGTATGGTCACCACCAGTGAAGCAAGTATTAAAGCCACTAATGCGAAGTCCAGCTGGTCTAAAAAGGGTGCTGGTTTTCCCCTTTCTATTTTTATCCTCCTTTTAATGAAGCTGCCCACTGCATCTCCAATTAAAGCCCCGGCACTGAGTGCTAATCCTAGTAGTATCCATCCTACAAAGTTAACAGGTATAATTCCTTCGATGGTGGTCCATTCTGGTATTAGAGTAAATATGTCACCGTAGTGCATGAAGACGATGCCCTGAAGAACTGCAATTAATGTTCCGATTATTATCCCCAGGATAGTCCCTCTCCAGGTCACTCCATCACCCAGTAGTCGGCGTCCATCCGTGAAATTTCTCTTAAAGTCTAGCGGTGCACCCCCACCGAAGGCTAGGGCCGAAACATTGGCCAGGTAGGCCGGTAGCATGAAGTACATAGCGTATGCTGATAAACTTATAAAACTGATGGTTGGATCCATTGGTTACCTCCAAATTAAAAGAAGTTAATAGTAATTGTTGAAGCTATTAAATAAGATGTTGGTTTAAATATTTGAAAAATAAAAGTAATTATCCATAACATCTTGTGCTTAACATCGATTGTTTACACGAAATAGTAAGATGAAACAACCTTTTAATGCTACCACGAATCATTTCTTTTCAGTAATTCCATAAAAGGATATCATTTATTTATACCTTGAGCACAATAATATGATGTTACAGTAATGTATATCCCTTGCAATGATTTAAGTTAAAAAATTATAAGCTGTTAAAATAATTGGTGAGATTATATGGTTATAAAGAAGACCAAGAGTATGTGCCCCGAGTGCCTGGAAATCGTTGACGCAGAAGTCTACGAAGACCAGGGCAGGATAATGATAAGGAAGGAATGCAAAGAACACGGAGTATTCGAAAACACCTACTGGAGCAGTAGTGAAATTTATTATGATGCCTCTGATTACGATTATAAGGGGGAGGGTATAGAAAACCCCCAAACAACTGTAGAGGGCGAATGTCCTTCTAACTGTGGATTATGCCCTGAACATGAAAGCCATACCATTTTAGGCCTTATAGACGTTACCAATCGCTGTAACCTTCGCTGCCCAGTATGTTTTGCAAACGCAGCAGTATCAGGAACTCTTTACGAGCCAACCTATGAAGAAATCAAGCAGATGCTCCGGAACCTGAGGAGTAACCAGCCAGTTCCCGCTCCGGCCATACAGTACGCTGGTGGTGAGCCCACCGTACGTAAAGACATTGTAGAACTTATAAAACTGGCCAAGGAAGAGGGGTTCACCCACACCCAGATAGCAACCAACGGCATCCGCCTGGCAAAAAGACCGGAACTCATCAGGAAACTTAAGGAAGCGGGTTTAAACACTGTCTATCTCCAGTTCGACGGGGTTACAGAAGAACCCTACATCCAGATCAGGAACAGGAATCTCTTATCCATTAAATTAGAAGCCATAGAGAACTGTAGAAAAGAAGATATGGGTATCGTCCTGGTACCCACACTGATTAAAGGTATAAACCATGACCAGATAGGGGACATTATCAAATTCGCTGCCAAAAACATCGATGTGATAAGGGGAGTGGTTTTCCAACCAGTATCTTTCGCTGGAAGAACACCCAGCGATGAAGTGGAAGGGCGGCGAATAACCATTCCTGATTTTGAAGAACTGGTCGAGGAACAAACGGATCGAGAGATCAAAGTGGAAGATTTCTACCCCGCATCATCTGTACTGCCTGTCTCTGAATTCATCGAGGCCATTGAAGGCGAGCCACAGGTGGCCTTCACCTGCCACCCCCACTGTGGAGCGGCCACCTACGTTTTCATAGATGAAGATAAGATGGTTCCAGTAACACAATTCATAGATGTAGACCGCTTCTTCAACCTGTTATCCAAGAGTAGTGATGATATAAACAACGGCGGATTAGTGGCCAAATCAAAGGTTTTAGCCCGGGCCACAATCGAACTCCCCCAGACCATCAGCCTATCTAAAACCCCCGATTCATTGGATATTAAAAATATATTAATTAAAGTGTTTAAGGAACGGTCGTACGATGCCCTGGGAGATTTCCATCATAAAAGTCTTTTAATCGCCTGCATGCACTTCATGGACCCCTGGAACTTCGACCACGACCGGGTGAGGAGATGTGTAATCCATTACGCAGTTCCTGATGGAAGAATAATACCCTTCTGCGCCATGAACTCCATATACAGACAGGAGATTGAGAAGAAATTCTCCAAACCCTTCGGTAAGTCTAAAGAGGAATCTGATTAGTGAAGTTTATATCTTTATAATTTGAAACTAATATTAATTAAACAAATCTCAATTGGTTTTTTAATTGATAATCGAAACTCCTTCCCGGCTGCATGTAACCCTTATCGACTTAAATGGTAGATATGGTCGAATTGACGGTGGTGTGGGCATCACAACCCGGAGTCCCAGTTTGGTCATGGAAGCACATGACGGACACGATGATATCCAGGTTGAATTTCCAGGTTCAGATATCCCCCAGGATACCCTGAACGATTATCAGGAGAAAATCTTCTCTGCAGCAGGTAAAATGAATGAATATCTCTCTCTGGAGGGAGGATACCATTTCAAGCTCAATGAGATTTTCCCCTCCCATTCTGGTCTTGGTTCCGGCACTCAATTATCACTGGCCGTGGCCAAGGCCATATTGAAGATGAACCACCAGGATCTCCCCGCCCGTAAGATAGCTGAAATAGTGGGCCGGGGCGGTACATCAGGGATCGGGGTGGCTTCCTTTGAAAGCGGTGGTTTCATCATGGATGCCGGTCATAAGAAATCCATTAAGAAGGATTTTCTACCTTCCTCTGCTTCAAAAACATCACCACCACCAGTTATAGCCAGATACGATTTTCCCAAGGATTGGAAGATCATCCTGGCCATACCCCATGTTGAACGGAAGGTATTCGGTGATGGAGAAGTTAACATATTCCAGAAGTACTGCCCCATACCCCTGGAAGAAGTGCAGGAATTAACCCATCTTCTCTTCATGAAAATGATGCCCGCTGTGCTTGAGGAAGATTTGGACTCCTTTGGAGAATCAGTAAACAGTGTGCAGGATATCGGTTTTAAAAAGATCGAATTAGAACTGCAGAACCCCTTCATCAGGGAACTGATTGATAACCTGAGGAATGCCGGTGCTGCTGGGGTTGGAATGAGTTCTTTCGGTCCGACGGTATATGCGGTAACTGATACCAATTTCCAGGATATTTTAAAAGCTGCCCGTGATTCCATGGGTGATAAAACCGGTGAGATAATACTCACCGCCGCCCAGAACGAGGGTGCTAAGATCTATAGATGAAATGAATTTTGAAGCTACATGAAGATTTTATTACTTTAAAATCAATAGATGAATTTTATTCGATGATAGTATGATGGATAGGATAGAAGGAAAGGTCTGGACCTTCCGGGATAGCATAGACACCGATGTGATCATTCCGGGGAGATACTTAAGGGCCCAAACACTGGATGAACTGGCATCACACGTCATGGAACCAGAAGACCCCATATTTGCAGAGAAAGTGCAACAGGGGGATGTCATAGTGGCTGGCTGGAATTTCGGCTGCGGTTCATCCCGGGAACAGGCCCCGGTAGCCCTTAAACACGCCGGGATAGCTGCAATTGTAGCTAAATCATTTGCCCGGATATTCTACAGAAACGCCATAAACATTGGCCTACCAGTGATCGTGGCAAACGTGGAGGCAGAGAAGGGTGATGAGATATGTATAGACCTGAAGAAGGGAATTATAGAGGATAAATCCACCCATAAAACCTTTAAGATACAGCCCTTCAAGAAATTCATGCTGAAGATACTGGAAGACGGCGGTTTGACCGAGCATTACCTGAAAAAACAGGAATAATCCCCCATTTATTTTCATTGATCTATTGTACTTCTACATTTTTTTACTAAGAAATTTTATTTATTGAAAACAAATATCATTACTAAAATAGAGGAAATTAAAAATATGAACTGTACTGTATGTGGCTCCGATTCCCTGGAGATAATTAAAGCTAAGGGTAAAAAATCCAAAGAACTTCTCCTTAAATGTGAAGAATGTGGAAACGTTTTCAGAGAAGTGGTAGACGTGGGTAAACCCGTAGATCGCCGGGTAGTGGTGAGTGAATTCGAAAACAGCCACAAAACCTTCATCAAACTGTATGAAGATGAAATCCTCCACACTGGAGACCTGATAGATTTAGATGGAAGGGAAGCCGAGATCACCTCCCTTGAAAATAAACGGGGAGGCCGAGTTTCAAAAAGTGCAGTGGAGGATGTTGAAACTATCTGGGCCTCTTATACTGACATACCGGCAAGGGTTGGTATTTCAGTCGATTACGGAGGTCGAATATTATCCCAGAAGGTGGAAGTAAATCCCGACTTCGAATTTACCATCGGTGAGGTGGTGAAGATGGGAAACATCATCTTCCGGATCAACTCCCTGAAGACATTGGAGAGGAAGATGAGAAAGGGATTCGCCCGGGCATCGGTAACCAAGAGGGTATATGGCAGACCAGTTGAGGAACAGAGATTTAAGTATGATTTAACCTCCAAGGTGGTGTAGATGGAGAAGGAAAGGAAGGCGCTGGTGGAGAAGTTAGAAGACTACGGCTATATAAAAACCGATAAAGTAAAAAATGCCATGCTCAAGGTCCCCCGGGAAGAGTTCATCCCCCCGGAAAACAGGCAGCACGCCTATAAAGACCAGCCACTCCCCATTGGAGAGGGACAGACTATATCCGCACCCCATATGGTGGCCATGATCTGTGAAACTCTGGAGCTTCAAGAGGGTATGAAAATCCTAGAAATAGGAGCAGGCTTCGGATACAACGCCGCAGTGGTAGCTGAACTCATAGGACCAGAAGGGCATTTATTCACCACTGAACGAATAGAAAGTCTGGCGCAGATGGCAGAAGAAAACTTGAAACGCACCGGTTACCATAACGTCACAGTGCTCCACATAGACGGTACAAAGGGACTCAAAGAGGAAGCACCCTTCGATAGGATATATGCAACAGCCAGCGCCCCTAAAGTACCGGAACCACTCAAGGATCAGCTCAAGATAGGTGGAAGACTTCTAACACCCATCGGACCGCAGGCCTACCTCCAGGAACTGGTCTGTATCCTTCGAAAGGACCAACATAAATTCAGGAGCCATAAACTCGGCGGAGTGGCCTTCGTGCCCATGATCGGTGAGCATGGCTGGCCTGAAGATTGAATAAATCTAATTTTAAACCTTTATTTGGAATAAGAAATTTGAAATAAATATTTTTTATGACACTTTATTTGAACAACTTTATTTGAACAAAATTTTGAGGAATAATTTTAATGAACATCTACATAGAGACCTTCGGTTGCACCTTCAATCAGGCAGATTCCCAGATAATGGCCGGCCTCCTCCAGGAAGATGGTAATGAGCTGGTGGATGATGTGGAAGATGCGGAGGTTTTGATCCTAAACACCTGCTACGTGAAACAGCCCACGGAACAGAAGGTGGTAAACAGGATAATGAAGTTGCAGGAGGCGTATCCTGAGAAAAACCTTATAATCAGTGGTTGTATGGTGGAGATAGACCAGGATAAACTGGAAAAGATCGCGCCGGGTGCCAGCTGGGTGGGTCCCCATAAAATCACCTCAGCCCCGGATATGGTTAAATCCGTATGTGCCGGGGAAACTGTGAGATTAACGGGTTTTGAAGATGTAAACAAGGTTTGCCTGCCTAAGATACGTTCCAATGAATTGATCAACATCATACAGATCTGTGAGGGATGCGACGGATACTGCAGCTACTGCTGTACCAGAATCGCCCGTGGAAACCTCAAGAGCTACCCGGTTGAACTCGTAAAACAGGAAACAGAAAGGGCGGTTAGAGAAGGATGTGTGGAAGTACAGCTTACTGCCCAGGATACAGCGGCGTACGGTAAAGATAGTGGAACTTCATTATCTGAACTTGTAAACGCCGTAACCAGTGTACAGGGCAAATTCAAGGTTAGGGTGGGGATGATGCACCCTAAAAGTGTTAAAAACGATATTGATGAGTTAATCCGTGCCTTTAAGAGCGATAAAGTCTATAAATTCATCCACATCCCCCTCCAAAGCGGTAACGACCAGGTTCTATCTGATATGAACCGGGGGCACAGCGCGCAGGAATTCCTGGATATCATCTCCCAGTTTCGAAGGGAAATACCCGGAATTTCCATCTCCACCGATATCATCGTAGGATATCCCACAGAAGATGATGAGGCCTTCCAGGATACCTTGAAGGTAATTGAAGAAATTCAACCGGATTTTCTCCATATATCCAAGTATCATCACCGTCCAGGTTCAAACTCATCCAGTCTTAAAGAGATAGAACACCAGGACATGAAAAAGCGTTCAAAGGAGTTGAATGAACTTAAATATGTCATCACACTCCATAACAATGAAAAATTACTGGGTAAAGTGTTACCGGTGCTCGTTACAGATACCGGGAGAAAGGGTGGTTTTACTGGCCGGACTGATTCTTATAAATTGGTGGTTGTAGATGATGCAGCCCTGGGAAGCTTTGTTGATGTGGAAATCACCGAGGCTAAAGCCACCTACCTGAAGGGGCATGTTGTTTCAGATTGATGATGCATCATTCATTAAATGAGATATATCTTTCATAATATTCTCGGTTTTATAGACGTATTTATATAGTGTTATATACCAATAACTATCCATTAGATAGCCATTTAAGTGATGGAAATGCGTTTCATAGTATGCGATGATTGTGGGGGTTACTATAAATTAGAACCTGGTGAATCCCTGGAAGACTTTGCTGAATGTCAATGCGGAGGCCATCTTCGTTACGCCCAATCATTTGAAGAGATCATAAAAAGTAGAAACGCCCCAACAAAAACCTGCATCCACTGCGGAGCCCGAAACAGGGAAACTGACACAGTCTGTTTTACCTGTGGAGAGAAACTGGGGAGGGTAAATCGCAGGATTGGTGACCATCCAGCTGGAAAGTATCCGAAAACACGTGTAAAGAGAAGTTATCCGAAAACACATGTAAGTATCCTGGACAGGATAAGTTTTAGGGCGGTTCTTGCCGGTCTTATATTTTTATTCGTAGCATCCATCATCGCTTCATTCGGATTTGCTGGAAGCATATTATCCACTAATGGTATAGATGTGGTCAGATCCCTGGGCGGCTATATAATAGTGCTTATTTTCGCAATAATCGCCTCCGGATTCATCGCTTCTTATGTAAGTAGTTCTGTAGAATATTTGGACGGTCTTCTAAATGGTGGGATGGTTGGTTTCATTCTTTCAGTGTTACTCGCTCTCCTGGTTATGATCTTGGCCATGATGGTGGATGTGGCTGCCGGGATTTTAGCGGGGTTGATTACCCTGGTTGCTTATGCTCTGGTTTATGGATCTCTTACAGCCCTTGGTGGGTTGATTGGAGTGTGGCTGCGCAATTTCATGGAAAGTAATTGAATATTTTCAGGACTCATCTTATAAATATAAACCCTTATAAACTATCCTGACTATACTATTCTTCCATGTCCTATTTGATCTGCAAGAAATGTGGAAAAGAGTACCCCCTACCGGAGGGAAAAGAGTCTTTCAACTATCAGAATTGTGAATGTGGAGGTAAACTGGAATATTCTCCTCTCCCGAAAAGGAATTATGTAATGACACAGCAGGATTTTCCCAACACACAGCGAGATTTATTCAACACTCAGCAGGATTCTACCACAGAGCAGGATTTTCCCAATAAAGAAGATGGTTCTCCCCTAACACAACAGGACCTTCAAAATAAACAATACACAAGACCCTCCCCTCATAGCCGGATAAAATGGAAGGGAGTTCTTGTGGGGCTTTCATTCCTATTTATATCCCTGATCTTATCGGTAATGATAGCATTCGGCGAAAATCTTCCCACCAGTCCCTCGGATATTCCAATTGAGTTTTTAACTTATTTCAGCATGATTATTACTGCTTTAACCATATTTGCCGGGTCAATCTCTGCTTATCTAAGTGGCAGTAAGAAGTTCCTGGAAGGAGCCCTGAATGGTGGGATGGTAGGTGTGATACTAGGATTTATCCTCGGCTTAGCAGGTGGAGCAGTGGTCTTCTTAAGTGGAATCCTTATTTTTGGATCAATTTCCATGATCGGCGGAATTATCGGGATTTTCCCCAGGAAACTGTTTAAATAATAAAAAAAGTAGGTATATTCTATTATCTTGGTCTTAGAAGTTTTCTGTTAAGTTTTTCCATCTTCTTCAATTCTTTCATCTGTTTTTCGAGATTTCCATCTTCCACAGAAATAGTACCCCTATATCCACAATTTTTGCATATCCACCCTAAGTCAGTATCAGGGACATTTTTTATCATATTTACAGAACCACATTGTGGGCAGTGCACCCTTTTTGACATAAACAAACCCCTTTCCAAGATTTGAGAATAAAAAAATAATCCAAGATAGTATATGAATTTTATAACATATAATACTTGATGTACGAAAAAGAATAAGTGCCGTGGGCCGGACTTGAACCAGCGACATCCAGATCTTCAGTCTGGCGTTCTCCCAACTGAACTACCACGGCAAAATGGGCCCGACGAGATTCGAACTCGTGATCACCTCCGTGTCAGGGAGGTATCATACCCCTAGACCACGGGCCCCGTCGTCCATTTTGAATATAATCATATTCCTATATAAATCTTTGTAACTTCCAGGGCTGTAATGGGCGTACAATAAATTATTTTCCATAAGATTTTTCCACAACAGTTAAATAGTAAAATTGAGATGTAGATATGTTATATTTATAAAAATATTTTATCAAAAATTAAATCTTCAGTATTAACCCTATAATTTAAGTTTTATACCTTTTATAAAGCTTTATTGTTTAAATTAAATGAAATGATACCAGCATTCCAAATTTATTTAAGTTTATAATTACATAAAAGAAAGAGTAGATAAAAATTTGGGAGGGATAACTAATGGATATAGGAGATCCTATTAAAACCACGGTTGAAGAAATCCGAAAAGTGCTGAACATCGAAAATGTGATTGGTGAAGTAATAGAAACAGATGATAAAACATTAATACCTATAACCAAGATGGGTATGGGTTTTGGTGCAGGTATGGGTGAAGGTGCAGGTAAAGGAGGTTCCCAATCCCAAGGCGAAGGCGAAGGTAGTGGATCTTTAGCAGGTGCTGGTGGAGCAGCAGGTATTGAACCCATAGCCATGATAGTGGTATTTAAAAACGTAGAGGGTCCAGAAGGTGTTAAAGTACTAACTCTTTCTGGAAATCCAATAGCTCAAGCTTTAGGAGAACTAGGTACTGCAGCAATGGATATGGCAAGAACTGGTATGCACGAAATGAAAAAATCCGGTAAACATAAAGAAATGAAACGAAAAGCAGAAGAGACAGCTGAAGAAGTCAAATCTGAAGTTAAAAAAAGTATGTAAGTAAGCGATAAGAGAGGATTAAGTTTGATTTTCACTATAATTGGTGTCATAATTCTTATTCTGGCACTAATTCTGCTATTAATCCTCTTTATCCCATTCCATATTTCTTTGAAGCTAAATAAAAGAGATAAGGATGTCAGGGGAGATTTTCAAGTTAAATGGTTAAAGATACGTCTAATAAAACGTACCATACCTGAAGAGAAAAAGAAAGAGAAAAAGGAAGAAGAGGAAAAGAAAAGGAAATTTAGTATTGATGATATATTTACTGTTCTTAAGAATTTTATGGCCGCATTTGAACACTTAATACCGATTTTACGTGCGTTTATCGAGTCCATTAAACTGGAAAAGTTATCTCTTAGTTTGAATTTAGGATTCACCAGCCCGGTAAGCACCGCTTTAATCAGTGGCTATTTCTGGAGCATAAGCTCCATATTAAATCTTATTCCCACTGTAAATCTCTCCATGACTCCTGATTTTCAAAAAAGTAAAGTTGATGGTTCCTTTGAATTCGAGCTCAAATTAACACTCTATCTGATAGTAGCGGCGCTTTTAAAGGCTTTCACTAAAAAGCCAGTGCGTAAATTAGTCTGGAGCGTCAGAAAATTAAATCAATGAACAGAATACCCCATATACTTTAAATAAACCCATCAATAATGAAAGTAAACCAACATATGGAAAAACGGTCTCAAATAAACCCGAAATCTCAAATAAACCAGAAAATAAAAGAGTGGTTACATAAATGTGGAAAAAGATCATCGATTACGATTTTTTAGGACCAGTTCTGGATTCCATCTTGAATGATGAGAAATTTGATTACGAGTACGCTGTAAGACCCTTTATGGACAAATTGAAGGATACAGAAGGTTCCATCCACAAAGCAATTACCAAGGGCAAACCAGCTAAAATAGGAAACAGGACTATATATCCGGTTATCATGTTTTCAACCATTGAATTTAAGGATAAATTCACCTATGAATCCATAACACCCTTTGCATTAGCTGTGATAGAGCCAGATCGGAAATATTTCATCTCCCTGGATGAAGAAAATGAAGAGATCAAGGAACTCCTATGTGATGATGAATTATGGAGCAAATTGGGTTTGGAGAAAGATAAAACAGAAACAAATTCTCTTTAAATAAAATATTTTATAAGGGTAGATAGGGATTATTTAGGATAAATTTCCATAAAAATAAAAGAAAAAATTAAAAATAAAGAATTTAAGCTGCTTTTACGGCTAATTCGATATCATCTGCTTTCACAGTTTTTCTACCGGCGTGTTTTGCAAGTTCAACGGCTTTTTTAGCAATTTCTTCGCCTTTTTCTTCTAAAGATTTTGCTAAGGCCTCTTTTGCATCATCACTTATCCTTTGTGCACCAGCATTTTTGATGATCCTTCCCACTGGAGCAATAGGTAATTCAGCCATATTATCACCTCCTAATTTAGCTATGACCCTATAATATTTAAACTTATCGTTTTTTATAGCATTTTTGTCCATGACATATAGCATACTAGTGTAACTGATGAGAAGATCATGTAACCAAAACTATTAAGGTTACAAATTATAATATGAAAATGCATGTTTGAAAGAGTAGACATTGACCCTCAAATAGAAGAGATACTGGAAAAGGCTACCAAAACCAGGATTTCACGAGATGAAGCAGTCAAACTCATGAAAACAACAGGAACAGAATTCCACGCACTCATAATTACTGCAGATACTTTACGTCATGATATCGTTGGAGATAGGGTCACCTACATACCCAACTGGAACATAAACTTCACCAATCTCTGCACTGGAACATGCGGATTCTGCGCCTTCCGCAAAGACGAGGATGAAGAAGGAGCTTATTTTCTAAACACCGATCAGGTGGCCCGAAGAGCCAAAACCGCCTGGAATAACGGGGCTAAGGAAGTCTGTATACAGGGCGGTTTACACCCCGATGTGGACGCCTATTACTACCAGGAACTGCTCCAGAAACTCCGCGCAGAATTACCGGATATTTATATACACGCATTTTCCCCCATGGAGATCCTATACGGGGCTGAACAGGCAGGTATATCCATTAAAGAAGAATTAAAGATGTTAAAAGAGGCTGGCCTTGACTCCATTCCCGGCAATGCTGCGGAGATATTGAATGATGATATACGCCGGGTTCTCTGCCCCACCAAAATGGACACCACTAAATGGATAGAAATAGTGGAAACCGCACACCGAACCGGAATACCCACCACCTGCACCATGATGTACGGCCACATCGAAGAACCACACCATCGGGTGGAACATATGGATATCTTAAGACAGATACAGAAGCGAACGGGTGGTTTCACCGAATTCGTACCCCTAACCTTCATGCACCGCCTGACACCCATCTATAAAGAGGGAATCTCCCGGGCAGGAAGCACCGGCCTTGAAGATCTAAAGGTGTACGCTGTGGCCCGGCTGATGTTCGGGGATCTCCTGAGGAACATCCAGGTTTCCTGGGTGAAACTTGGATTTAAATTCGCCCAGGTATGTCTCACCGCCGGGGCAAACGACCTGGGAGGAACCCTGGGTGAAGAAAACATATCCAAATCTGCCGGGGCTGAACATGGAGTGCAGACCACACCGGAAAACTTCCAAAGGATAATAAGGAATATGGGAAGGGTACCGGCGGAGAGGGATACTCTTTATAGGAATATCAAGATTTTATAATTTTTTGAGAAATTAAAGTTCAGAATTATTTAATAAAAATATGCAACATATTACCAATCCCATTATAGTATGACTAGAAAAATTTATATATCTTGTTATACTTATTATATTTTAAGGTGAGTAAGTCCTTCTGAAAGAATGAGGCCCGTGGATACGGGGTGGGACGAGTAGGAATGGGTTCACCTTTTCCTTTTATCTTTTTCTGAAAATATTTCTACGAGTATCTAATGATACATCCACTTTATTTGATATAAGTGTATAAAAACTCTCGTCATTAGTCCGGTACTTAAGATGGATAGCCCCCGCAATAAAATCCACAGCTTGGATTCCATTTGAACTATGCGAAGACTCATGCCTAATGTCTAACTCGGCAGGAGTTTTTAAATCAATATAGCGATTGAAATCGACTATATTTTTATAAGGTAAAAATTTGTCAATAACAATAATAGTCTTATTGTTTGATGTTTCGTCTAATAATTCACTTAATAATTGGGCAATCATATAATTATGTATAACAAATTTTTTATCACGTAGATGGCTATGAATCCAACCTTTATTTAGAGCCAGATAAGATATGGATACGTTTTTTAATGCTATACATTCTAAAACTCTCCTTTTAGTAGTTTTTGATGAATTTGAGAATTTTAATTCCGCTTTCTTATATTTCTTAGATAAACCTTGACGAACTGTTTTAATGCACCTGTTTATGGTTTTTTCTTCATCAACACAAAGACAAGCAACAATAAAATATTTACTTGACTTAGGAGTGAAACCAAGATCCCCGGATTCATCTAAGAACATATATTTCAACATCAAAACTCCCATTACTCTTTTCTTAATCAATAATACTTATTGAATATTAGTTCTTATTCTAAGTATTTTATAGTAACTATTATTATATTGTAAATGAATAAGTTATTTTACACAAGTTTTATTGAATATATAAATAAATTTAAGGGATGGCATTTATATGGGAGGAAAACATCGAAAAATTGATGTATTAATTAAAAATTTATTGTCAAATGGGGATAAATTTGGATGGGAATTAGAATCAACAGTTTTAAGGGAAAAAATTCCCAAACATGGTGAGGAAATTAATGACATTAGAAAAGCATTCTATTATGCATTAAACAAACTCTTAGAAAATGAGGAAATAAAAATAATAAAGTATAAACCAAGGGGACTTATAAAACAATCGTTCAGTCCACATTCATTCCAATTTACTCTTTCTGAAAGGTTAACTCGCCCGGGTATTAAAGAATTACTCAATGATATGGATAAAAATATTGATTCATATCGTGAAATAAGAGAGCTGTTCAAAGAAAAATTAAGTCACTTATACGATTTTGAAGACAAGAAATGGGATTATTTAAAGACTTGGATATTTTCTGCAACTCCTCATCAAATAACTAACCTTTTAGGGACAACTTATGATCTAAAGAAGATAGAAAATGAATTAAATAAAATGGATCCTGAGCAAAAACAGGCATTATATTCTGTTAAAAATCTTAAAGAGGGACAAAAACCTAACGAAATGGAAAAATATATATTCACACTATTTAATAGCCGATTAGGGGATGAATATCACATAGCATTATTATTGGAACATTTTTCTAGATATTCTGATAAAAAAAACATGAGATTATGGTTTTATCCTTGTGCACCAGAAGATTATGACAACTTGTTGCCAGATTACGATTACCTGCCAGACACATTCCTTCCAGATGAAGTCAGACCGAAACCAAACACACCTCAGGAAGAAAGAACCCTAACATTAAACGGAACAATAGATATAATGTTATACAACTATTATCAAGTGGATATAGATGGAGTTTGGTCTAAAGATTTAGCATTATCTTTTGCAGGTTTTTATCCCCCTCATAGAACTTTTGAAGATAATCTGGATTTGGCTTTTGAATACACAATGGACATAATGTCATTATATACCGAAAATGATCAAAAACTATTCAATAATATCCTGGCCAAAGCTCTGAGCGATGAACCTAGATCGATACAAGTCCTCTTAAAATTTTGGAAAAAAATGGAAAAACTAAGTTATGATGACAGGTTAACACAGATTTTAGGTATCCTCTCAAAAAGTCCTAATCGATTTCCATTTTAACATTAAAACGAATAAATGTTATCAAACAAGCTTACTATATTAAAATATGATTATTCAAATGGTGAATAATTTAAGGAGTTTTAATTCCTAGCATAAATTAATTACTAAAAGTTCCATAGATCTTTTAACTATCAAAAATAACGTCTATTACGATTTTTCCTGTTTATCTGGACTGTTTAAGGTCTGTTGGGTGAGTGCCGGTTGAATGAAATGTTCTAAATCCTCCCAAAATCTTTCCTGATTTATCCCTCTGGCTTCCAATATCATTCTGAAAACAGGACTGACGTTTAAGGCGTTCATGGTAATCATGGTAAAATAAATCGACATCTCCACTGGATCCAGATCATCTCGGATGTTTCCTTCTTCAATACCCTGTAGAAATGCTTCCACCACCAATCGCCACATTCCAGTGGCCAGTGTGGTAGCTTCTTTTGCATCTTCATTATCTGTATTGATAAAACGTTCGGATCCGGCATATATATATAAACGGAACTCATCAGGATGTGATTTTGAAAATTCATGCATCCCTTCACTCATAGCTTTTATCTTGGTTAGACCATCCACATCCAGTTTGGAAGAATCTTCATATATTTTATACAACACCTGTACGATGCGCCGATAAACTGCGAAGAATAATGCTTCTTTGTTTTTGAAGTAGTAATAGAGCAGTGCCTTGTTAACTTCTGCTTCATTTGCTATCTCATCCATGGTAACGTTGGTGTAGCCCTTGGCGAAGAAGAGTTTCTCTGCTGCAACGATGATTTCATTGCGTCTCTGTTCCCTTTCTCGTTTCCTTCTATCTGCGATCGCCATATTGTCAAGCCCCAATAATCAAACGTATAAGTTAACCAATAGTTAATTTGTTGATTCTGTTTTTAATATATAATTTTCCTTATAAATTAAATAATGAACCACGACTCCCCCTTATTGAGGATGCCATAAGTTTGTCTGTAAATCGGAATTTTATAAAGTAAAACCCCCGATTGACCATCCACAAAATATATATTTCATTAACTACAATTTAAAATATAACTAATAGTTAATAATTAACTGTTAGTTAAAAAAGTTAAGGAGATGGAAAGACCATGACCAATAAAAAAACACCTGCCGAAGGATGGCCTATATTAGTAGGAGATTATGCCATTGGAGAACCAGAAAACCCTGTGGCTGTGGTGACTTTAGGCTCCCATATGGAAGACATGCCTGTTAAAGCTGGAGCTGCAATTTCTGGATCATTACACACTGAAAATTTAGGTATCGAAAAGGTTATGGGAAATATAATATCCAATCCTAACCTCAGATACCTGGTCGTTTGCGGATCAGAGGTGCAGGGCCATATAACCGGTCAAACCATAAAAGCACTCCATGAAAATGGTGTTGAACCCGAAAAAAGGAAAATAATAGGCGCTACTGGGGCCATCCCCTACATCGAAAATATACCCCTGGAGGGAATAGAAAGATTCAGATCACAGGTAGAAATGGTGGACCTGGTGGATACCGAAGACGGGTCAGAAATTACTGCGCAGATACAAGGATGTATAGAAAAGGACCCCGGAGCAGTTGAAGAGGAAACAGTCATCATCAAATTACCGGAAAATAAAGGGAAATCGGATTTAGAAACAGAGAACACCTGATTTCTATTTATTATTTTTTTATTAATTAGTAGAATTCCTTTCATATTAATTTACAGAATTCCTTTCTGATTATTTGCATGAAATTATTTGGTTTATTTATAGATCCATACCTATATTATTACCAGATAGAAATGAAAACTTCTAAACTACTTTTAAGACTTCAACAGGATATCGAAACGTATAAATCAAAGGTAAAATCTAATCCGGACTGTTTGGATGAAAATAATAAGTCAGTGCAGTGCGCTGTTTCCAGATACAACCTCCAAAATTTCCGTGAGATATTGAATTTATCACCCGATGAAGTCCATGGAGATGTTGATGAAGAGAAGTTACACGACCTAGAAAATAGGGTGGAAGGATACTTCGAGTTACACGGTCCAGTGGACGAAGAATTCAAGGAGTTCATCAAACTCATATGCATATACTTAACCTTCATCGCAGTAAAACCCTTACACCCACCGGGTATCGGGTTTGGTGATGGAACCACCGTGTACCAAGAGGGAGATATTTACTTCTGCACCGCTAAACGGCTGCACATAGACGAGGAATACAGCTTATGCAGGTGTTGTATTAGCCAGTCAATAGTAGATTAACTAAATTCGATGAAAACAGGCATGTGATCACTGTATTCAATCCATTCTTCATAGTTTCCTATGGTAAATTGTTTTATGTCATCTAAAACTGCCTTTGGCATAAACATATAATCGATATGATAATCCTTGTCCTCATGTCTGTACATAAAAAACGTCTTATCTAATTCTTCTCCAAAATCTTTGTTATTTAAGTAGTGATAAGAACTAACAATTTGATATTTATCCAAAAGGTTCACCACATCTATCAAATCTCCATATAAAGGGTAGGATACTGAAAAGTTCACATTCCAATTGAAATCCCCCATGACCATAGTTTTTTCATCAAGTTTATCCTGATATTCATTTAATCCTGTCCATACTTGCCCAATATACCTTTGTTTCACGTCGTCCTTATCACCCATAGCCCAAAAGGCTGCTATCTTGAAACTGTTGTTTACCTCAATTAAAAACATATACTTTACTTTACTATCATCCACTGACAACCTTTCTATCTCCAAATGATCTTTATAAAGAATCGAAAGACCTTTATTTTTATCATCCCCGATCCTTAAAACATTATACTCACTATTAATCACACCTTGAAGCTTATTAATTTCTTCACATTCTTGAATAACCATGATATCCGGATCAAATACATCACAGAGATTCTGAAATTTATTACGAAAAGCTCCATTACAATTCCAAGTCACTATTTTCATACCTGTTCTACTCCAAATTTTAATTAATAACATCAATTTTATTGAATAATATCTTACTACCACTAAATAAGAGAAAGTTATTTGACCAATAAAACTCAAGGTAGATTATGAAACCATTGACCTACCGAATATTGCTTCGAAAAGAACCTGAAGGTGGATATACTGTTATAATTCCTTCACTCCCTGGCTGCGTCACATATGGAGATTCTGTGGACGAAGCAATAGAAATGGCAAAGGAAGCTATTGAATTATATATAGATAGTTTAAAAGAGCATGGAGAAGAAATACCCACAGAAAGAGAGATGTTAGAATACACCGTAATGGTGGAGGTACATGCCTAAACTCCCTTCTCTTACTCCACAGAAACTTATCAAGATACTTGAAAGGATTCAAACTGGACAGAGTTAAAGGTAGTCATCATATTTATTACAATCCAGATAGCAGAAAAAGAGTTGTTGTTCCAGTCCATAAGAAAAGATTTGCCCAAGGGAACACTGTTGGAAATTCTGAAACAAGCTGGAATACCAAAAGATGAATTAAAATAGTTTACCTATAAATCACTCTTTTTAAATTGAATTTCATTGATTAAATCCGCAGGGCAGCTCGGTTGCTTACTTCAAAATGCTTCTGCACTGGTAATTGACGTATTATAATAAATCCACTTTTGAATATAAAATAGAATGAAATGGATGATCATATGTTTTGGGAAGACCAGATTAAAACTTTCTTAGAAGACGAAAAGAGATTAACAGAATTATTAAAAGAGAATAACGCTTTAGAAAGCCTCAAAAATGTAGAGGATGCTATAATTCAATATAACCACAACTTCGGACATATAACCGGATACATAAAATTCGAAGAAGTCCGAGAACTGGATGCAGACGAGCAAGCAGAAGAAAGTGAAGAATACCTCTACGAGTACATGAAACGGACCAATGAACTATCTTCTGAAATTAAAAAACTCCAGAATCGGTTGAAAAAGATGAGAGAAGAGTGGAGAGAAGAAGTAGAGGATTTAGAGTGATTGTAGCTTTCAAATTTAATAAAAATCTAAATCTCACTGATTAAATCAGCCAGCTGCTCTAAATTGCTCACCTCGAAGGCTTCAGCACCGGCATCTTCATAGTCATAGGCTATTGTGAAATCTTCCTCTTTATTTTGCTGCGGTTCTGACTTTTTGTTCAGGCTCAGGATTCACTTTGTATCGACATCATGATGGAAGTCTCTTTCATAGCTTGGAAGATAGGATATTTACTAGCTAACTCAGGGCTACTGATAGAATATTACTCCACTATCGCATTGACAAAGTGGTACGCGTAGCATACTGGCCTGTCTTTGTTGATTCCCTGGAAATAAATTTTTTTATAATCTTCACTTGTCACATCGCAAACCTGGGAAAATCCGCGCTGAGCAATAAATGCCTCTAACATTCCTTCCTTGATAGGGAAAATATGAGGTTCTAGTAGTTCTCCCTGCTGTACTATGTCTTTTGCACCATTCTTTTGCATAAATGCATTCATGTCGCATGCCGTACACTGCACGCCGCATATTCCATCGGTTCTATTAAAACTGGATTCACAGACATAATCGAAGATAATGGCACTCCCCATGCTGGAATTTTTTGTGATAAATAATAGCATCTCATCCACGGCTTTCAGCGGGAGAAAGTAGATTAAGCCTTCCATGATAAAGACGGTCTTCTGTGTCCTTTTGAATCCATGTTCCAACAGCTACTGACCAAAATCTTCGGTCTCAAAATCAACTGAAACATACACTACGTGATCTGGAAGCGAACCGAAGATATCTTTGATCTTTTCCATCTTCACGCTTTGAGTTCCTGGATGGTCAACCTCAAAAACCCTTACTTTATTCTTCAGTCCTTCTATCCTGTATGCCCGGGTATCGTATCCTGCACCTAGAATAACCAGTTGTTCAAGCCCTTCATCAATGTGCTTCTTTATAAAATCATCAAAATACCTGACTCTTGCTGAAACCGAATTCTGCGTACCAGGGAACAGTGTATTGGAGGGGTCACTGGCTGCCATTTCTAAAAACATCGAATACCACCACTGGCTAAGAAAGCGGACAGCATATGGATCATAACAGATGCGTTCGCCCTCTGGCTTGAGAGACTCGAGAGCTCTGATAAACGTTACGAACTCAGCTGTAACACTTGGTCCTTTTTTCTTCCCGTTAGCACTTTGTTGCAAAAACTATCACCCC
Organism: Methanobacterium sp. UBA375; assembly: GCA_002495625.1. Taxonomy (GTDB): domain Archaea; phylum Methanobacteriota; class Methanobacteria; order Methanobacteriales; family Methanobacteriaceae; genus Methanobacterium_A. Next base: position 190,557 of record DAGC01000003.1, read on the forward strand.
CAAGTTCATATTTACTTCTATCTGACTTTCAGATGTACATTCATCCATTTAGATTAGATTTCACTTATCAAATCAGCCAGCTGCTCTAAATTGCTCACCTCGAAGGCTTCAGCACCGGCATCTTCATAGTAGGAGACGCAGCTGTCGGCTGCATTCCATTTTATCTTGGGTTCCGGATTTAAAATCAGTACTCTTTTCGCCTTCCGGGACATGGAGCTGATGAAATCTGCGCTCAGTGGTTCCCGTTCATATTTGGGCCCTGCCCAGTCACGACAGTCACTTAAAATAAGGACGTAAGACTTGTGGTTTATATTGGCCTGGTTCAGGAAGCTCTGGAAGGCTGTGTACATGTTGCTTTTTCCCTGGATCATGGAATTCTTCTTCCTGATGTCTAAGACCTTGATGAAGGCATCCACGATGTTGAGTTCCTGTAGTGCTGTGGATATCTCCGCGGTTTTGTTGTCGAATTCAAAGGCCCGGGCCCGGTTGAAGCTGTTTTGGGCGGCGTAGATCATGCAGAAGAACCAGATGCTGATCCAGTCACAGGACACACTCACATCACTCAGGAAGAAGTGATTCTGCTTTTTTATCTTTGGTTTACTTTTAACCAGTTCCAGAAGACTTCCGCCGTGTTTCATATTCTTCCTTATGGTCCTTCTGATATCTGGTTTCTGTTTTTTTGACTGTTTATACCTTCGCGCCCTTCTGGTGGCGATTTTCCGGCCGAGCTTCTGGCATAAATCGATTAATTCTGGCTGCAGAGTATTCAGGGTGTGGATGTTGCTCGTAATGAGTTCTGCGTTACCTTCATGGTCTGCATCGTCGTTGGCATCGTTCAACGTGTTTTTTATGTAGTCCAGCTTGTACTGGAAGTTGTCGTTGTAATTAAAAGAAGCTTTGTTCTGTTTGGTGACCGAGATGTTCAATTTTCTTATGAATTTGTCCCTTTCTTCCTGTTTAGATGAAGGTAAATTTGCCTTTTTCCCCTTATTTTCAAAGAATACATCGTAGCATTCATTGAACTTTTTTCTCTGCCTCTGGTCTTTAAGGTAGATACAGGCCAGGGTTTCCCTTAAATCAACACCCTGTCCCTTAACCAGGGAAGCTGCATCACAGGCTGTCTGTGTACTCCTGATGCTTGCAGGGATTCCATTTTCCCTTAACACTCCAGAGAATCTGACTATTTCATCCATTTAGACACCAATGAAACCAATTTTCATCTATATCCACATTTTAAGTAAAATCAATGGTTTAATCGAGTTTAATATTCTTTAAGACCTTGTTTTTATCCTCTTCATTTTTAACCACCACGTTGATGGTCTTTCTTAAGGATTCCTCATCTAAGTTGTTTTGGCCGAATATCATCAGGCTACTCACCCAATCGACACTGGCCCGGATAGAGGGTGTTTTAATTAAATTAAGCTTCCTGATTTTCTGTATAACCTTCACCACGTTTTCTATCAGTGCTGGAGGAGCTTCTGGGGAGTGTGATTTAACTATTGCCACTTCCCTTTCAAAGGTGGGGTAGTCGATGTAAAGATATAGGCAACGATCTTTGGTTTCGTCTAGAAGCTGTCTCTGAGAATTGGAGGTCATGATGACCAGTAGATCATTTTTAAGATCGAACGTTCCCAGGTCGTTAACTGTTATCTGCTTCTCCCCGAGGGCTTGCAAAAGGAAACTCTCTACTTCCTCATCGGCTTTGTCGATTTCATCGATTAGGATCACTGAATCCCTTTCATTTATGAAAGAAGATAACAGGGGTCTTTTTATGAAAAATTCCTCCAAGAATACGTCATCTGCCTCTGTTTCCTTCTTCTTGGACATTTCCAGGCTCAGGAGCTGTTTCTGGTAGTTCCATTCGCCAACGATCTGTTCGAAGGTGATGCCCTCGTAGCACTGGATCCTAAAGAAATCCCGATCAAAAGCCTGGGAAATAGCTTTAGATAACTCAGTTTTCCCAGTTCCAGGGGGTCCCTCAATTAGTATCGGTTTTTTCAATGATAAAGCTAAGAAAGTCACGGTAACGATATTCTCTTCAGGGATGTAATTATTTTCTGTTAAAAGGTCTTCCACATAACTCGTATTTAAACTGGTTTTGGTCATTAAGTCACCAATCTTTTTTTTCAAGTAGTAATATTGACAATCTGTTAAATCAATCTATCAGCAATATAGCCATCAGTGTTAATTGGGAAGGATCTTCTTCGCTTTGAAACTGCAACTGCATCCCTGCATTTTCTGCTGTTTTTGACAGGTTTATACCCATAGCCTCGGATGCAAAACGTGACATCACAGGATTGAGACAAACACCTTCTTCCACGTTGCATTTTTCACAGAGCATGCATCTACCACCGAAAAAAACGGTAGCTAAAGGATATCCCTGTTTAAATGCTGCCCTTTCAATCTCTAAAAGAACCATCAACATGGATTTGTAAATATCAGAGAAATCAGACCATGTAGCCGACGCTGCTGTATCAGGATCTTCATATCTATCCCAAAATCTATCCTCCCCACTATTTTTAGGATTGTATTTCTCCTGCAGTATTTCGGATATCTCTGGTGGTTTAATCCTCATGACCATGGCCACACTGTAATCATTTAAAATCTTACGGAAATTATCCACACTGGGTGTGTATGGAGGGCATCTCAGATTCTTCCCATAGGTGGGGCAGCCGATCATACACCTGAGGCGGACTCTGTCTTCAACCACTATCTGGTCTGCAGGGATGATTTTAGCTTCCTCACATCCCAGTTCCAGGGCTGTTTTTTCTAAAACCTCATATTTATCAGTTTTTTTCATTATTTACCTTCATTCCTTACTTATCAATTTTGATGTAGAAATTCAAGTACGATTGATCATTGATCTATCTTTTGGTATTTATGTATTTCAGGTGGCCCCAGTTGGAGTCTCTTTTTTCTTCAACGGAATAATACTGAATTCAATATCCTAAAGTTTCAAGTTTGACACCTATGCTTTACCAATTTTTACTGCCTTTTCATGGTTTCCGCTGTCCTTGATTTTACTTATCAACAACGGCATGAGCAAAATATACTTGACTACAAATCTCCCTATTTTCGTTTATTCCCTGGAAATATGCCTTTTTATAGTCCTCGCTTGTTACATTTTCAATATTCGAAAACCCACGTTCTATAAGAAATTTTTCAACGGTTTCTTCCTTAAGACCAAACTTAAGAGTTTCTCCCACAGGTTCTGCGTAGTGTCTGAAGATTTTTCCTACTTCACAGGTTTCATCAATTACACACTGGTGGAAATAATCGAAAAGAATGATACTTCCATTACTTGAATTTCCTACAATAAATGAAAGGATTTGATCTACGGATTTCGGTGAAAGGTAATAAATAAGACCTTCCATTACAAAAAGAGTCCTTTTCAAACTGTCATATTCCTCAAATAAATCCTGGTTAAGAGCCTGGGTTTCAAAATCAACCGGTACATATACAACGTTATCTGATGTTGAACCAAATATCTCTTTGATTTTTTTGATTTTGAAGTGCTGTGTATCTGGATGATCCACTTCAAAAACCTTAACATCTTCAAGTCCTTCGATTCTATAAGCACGAGTATCGTATCCTGCACCGAGTATCACCAGTTGTTCAAGTCCTTCATTAACCGACTTTTTTACAAAATCGTCGAAGTATCTGGCTCTAGCTCGCATTGAATTACCAATTCCTTGAGCAAGAGGTCCTACCTGTTCTTTAAATGCCTTTAATTTTAAAGGATCTTTCATGATCTCCAGAGCATCTGGACTAAGAAAATAAACAGCATACTGGTCGTAACAAATTCTTTCGTCAACTGGTTTAGTTGATTCTTCCGCCCTGTGTGATGCCGCTAACTCAGCCATCACGCTAGGTCCTCTTATATAATCTTTTGACATTTATCTAAGCTCCTTTTCTCAATTTATATTTCACTTGCTAACCTACTTACGATGTAAATATTTTATCTCAACATCTTGTTATTTTTTAACAGTCTGTTATTTAATAACACTGTGTTATTTCATATTTAAAATTTTTGGTGTAGTCTGAATTTAAAGTAATGAAAAAAATACTAAAAACCTAAAACTCTAATTTAATCCTTCTTAAGCAGCTTGTTGATGAAATTAACGTAGTTACTCCTGAAATCCTGATATTTATCAGTTTTAATATGTTCTATCTCCTTTTCCAAAAGTGGTGAAGGGATAATTAAACTTTCCAGGGTGGTGATTATCAAAATAGTCGCATAAAAAGGATCAACATCTAGGGAAAGTTTTCCACTTCCCTTCAACGTTTTAATGGTTGAATGTAGTGTGTCAAATATTTCCTTCTGTAATCTGGTGATTTCCATTACATCATCCCAGGCTGGACGCCTTAACGCGGATGTATTGAACCTTCCAGATTGGAACATGTTATAAACCTGGGCATACTGGGGATGTAGATTAAAAAATTGATAATAAGTGATTCCAAAGGCAGTTATTTTCTTAGTATATGTCGTGTTTTTAACTTTATTTTTTATCATCTCATTTAATAAAACCACTCCACGCAAAATAACTGCGAAGCATAAAGCCTCTTTATTTTCAAAATAAAGATAAATGGTGGCTCTGTTCAATTCAACCTCCTGGGCAATATCACCCATGGAAACATCATCATAATCTTTGGAGAAAAACAGTTTCTCTGCAGCATCCACTATGGATTCTCTCCTCTGCTGTTTTTCTCGTTCTCTCCGGGCCGCGGTTGACATCAAATCACCATTAAATGTTACTATTTAAACTGAACTTATAAATTAACGTTTGGGCTACATTCTGGATTCATTTAAAATAAAATTTTCTTTTAATATTATTTACATGTCTTAAATTAATAAGAAGGTTTTTATATTGGGTTTTTAGATATTTTTAAATTACTTAATCTGATATTGAATGTTTATTTTATTGAATTTACCAATGAGGTTTAAAAAGTATGAGAAGAATGTGGACTCCCCTGATGAGACCGATTATCAAAAAGATCAACGCCCGTTACATAGTGGAAGTTGGTTCAGCCACTGGCGGAAATACATGGAGTATACTGGAATACTGCAGGGACCATGACGCACACATGACAGCCATCGATCCTTTCCCTTCCTTTGATATAGAGAAATATAAGAGGGAATTCGGAGATAAATTCCAGATGTGCACCGAATTAAGCTTAGATACCTTGCCTCATTTGAAAGATTACGATGTGATCTTAATTGACGGAGATCACAACTGGTACACGGTATACCACGAATTGAAGGTGCTGGAGGAAATTTTCAAGGATAAGAAGTTTCCTGTAGTATTTTTGCATGATGTTGGCTGGCCCTACGCCAGGAGAGACGGCTACTACAACCCGGATGACATACCAGAGAAATTCAGACAACCATACAGACAGGAAGGCATGCGTCCTGGTCAGAGAAAACTCATCAAGAACGGCGGACTCAACAGCGACCTCTACAACGCCGTTGACGAGAACACCCCCAGAAATGGGGTTCTAACTGCGGTGGAAGATTTTGTTCGAGAATCTGACCGGGAGTTATCCCTGGAAGTTGTAAATCCCCGGGCATTTCATGGACTGGGGATTTTATATCCTAAAAGTCCTGAGATGGAGAAGATTGTAAAGGACGTTATAAAAAGCACTGGTTTTAAGTACTCACTGGAGAAAATCAAGAGCACCATTAAGATCTTCGTAAAAAGCTACTACGACCCTAATAAACATTGAAGGGATTACTACTCTCTTTTTTCTTATCCCATCATTTTTAATTTATACTGCATATTTCATCAATATAGAACCTATCTTATCGAACAAGGGCTCTAATGGTCCTAACCTACGGCCTAATTTTAAAAATGCATTGACATCAGATTTCTTCACACCGCCGATCAGGGTTAAAATGACAACGTATAGAAGCGCTCCAACAAATGCAACCAATATAAGGTATAACAACGCCAGTACCTGGGCCAGGGGTATACCTGCATAGAAACTGGTGTATGCATAGATGGTGGGTACGAAATACAGAATTCCAGCCATTAAAACTGATGCAACTACTATCTTTCCCAGATTTTTGAGTTCAAGTTTTGTTTTTGCCTGTTTAAGGGTTCCCCAGGCTACAGTTACCATGAGTACAAATGTTGCAATGGTGGTTGCCAGGGCTGCTCCATTTATTCCATATCCTGGTACCAGTACCACGCTTAAGCCCAGTTCAATGGCCACGGCTATTGCCAGTGATATCATTGGTATCACGGGTTTACCCACACCCTGAGCCACACTGGCCGAGACAGTGTACAGTGTGAAGAATAGCATGCCTATGGCTAATATCTGCAGTGCCCCTGTTCCCATTTCATAGCCCGGGAAAAGTAGGCTGAGTATAGGATGGGCGAATACCGCGATTCCCAGGGACATGGGGAGAACCAGGATGGTCACGTAACGGAAGGCCTGGTTTATATAAGTATGGAGTAACTGGCGGTTTTCCGTGCTTAGGGCTGCGGCTGTAGCTGGTAAAACTGCAGTGGCCACGGCCATACTGATCATTAGTGGAATACGGGCTATGGGACTTCCTATACCATAGAAGCCCACATATTCACTGGTCATGAATATTCCAATGATCCAGGTCCCGATGTCGTACATGAACAATTCACCCAGGCTGGTCAGATATACAGGAATGGAAAAAAGGAACAGCATCTTAATGAGGCTTAACTCCTCCCTCCTGGTGAATTTTTCTCTGGGGTGTTTCTGGTCTTCAGCATTGTGTTGTTTTAGTTTTACCCATATATATTTGCGGAAGATGAGGAAGGCAGCAAGTCCGGTTATCATATATCCAATGGCAGTACCGATTACTGCTCCGGCTATGTAAAAATTGGCCAGCACCAGTAAAACTGCAAATATAATGGTGGAACTCTGCTCAACGGCTTTAGTTACATTTATGAAGTTCATTTCATAGTAACCCTGGAAGACACCCTTCATCTCCCCTACGATTACACTGAAAGGGGTAATCAGGGCCACACACTGGAATGGCAGTATGGCCTCTGGGTTATGGAACAAATATAAAGCCAGAGGTTCGGCCAGGATATATATCACTATGCTTAAAATAATACCCAAGCTGATAACCAGTTTAGCAGAAGTCCTTATTATCTGCTCCACCATATCCTTCTGGCCAACAGCATCATATTGAGCTATATATTTGGCTATAGCTGGAGGTATTCCCCCTTCAGCAGATAACTGTAAAACAGCGATTATAGGCAGGGTTAGAATGAATATACCGTAACCAGCTGGTCCTAGTAATGTTGCCATGGCGAAACGGTATATGAAACCGCCCACCCTGAAAATCATAGAGCCTAAGAGTATTAATATGCTGCCCTTTGCTATTTTTGTATCGGCCATGTTAATTTCCCTAAATAATGGATTGTTACTTAAATTTTTTTAATAAATAAATTAGATATGGTATAATTTTATCAGATATTAAGAATTTATTGGCTAGAGAGTATAAACCTTTAATATAATACTATAAAACTTTTCCCTAAAATAGGGTCTGTAAAGTTATTGGGTGTTGGTATTTTTAATGTGTTTTTTTGTCCATTTTTTCATTTGTTTTTGTAA
>DAGC01000008.1 GCA_002495625.1 Methanobacterium sp. UBA375
CAACTAAAAAATGGACAAACACATTTTTTTTAAATTTTAAATTAATTTTTTAACATTCCTCTTTTTTTATCCATTAAATTTTTACTGCTTTAAAATTAATTCACTTTAGTGTCTATTAAATTTTGAAAGGGTAAAAAGATGATAATCAACGCTGATCTACATATTCACAGCAAGTATTCCATGGCCACATCCAAGAACATGGCCCCAGATGCTATTGCACCCCAGGCCAAACTTAAAGGTTTAGATTTAATGGCTACCGGGGATGCACTGCACCAGAAATACCTGCAGGAATTGAAGGAACTCTTTGAACCATCAGAAGACGGGATATTTACCGTTAAAAATGATGAAGATAACTGTAAATTTATTCTAACCACAGAGGTGGAAGATCTAAAAAGGGTGCACCATCTCATGCTCATACCTTCTTTTGATGCGGCTTACAATATAAGAGATGAGTTAAAGGGTAATCTGGATTCGGACGGCCGGCCTAAGGTGCGTATGAACGGTGCAGAAATAATGGATATAGGTCATGCTCATGACTGTTTGGTAGGCCCTGCACATGCCTTCACCCCCTGGACGAGTATCTATAAAGCCTATGATAGTGTGGTTGATTGCTATGGTAAAAAACCCGATCTTCTAGAGTTAGGACTTTCTGCAGATACGGATATGGCCGACCATATCGAGGAATTACAGGACATTCCATTTTTAACCAATTCAGACGCCCATTCACCCTGGCCACATCGTATTGGAAGGGAATTTAACGAGATTGAAGTGGAAGAGTTAACCTTTGAAGCTGTTAAAGACTCTATACTGGATAAGAAGATCAAAGCCAACTACGGCTTCGATCCCAGACTTGGAAAGTATCATAAAACCGCCTGCACCAGGTGTTACCGGGTTTATGATATAGAGGAGGCGTTACATCTTAAGATGAGATGTCCCTGTGGAGGGGTGATTAAGAAGGGTGTGGATTACAGGATATATGAACTGTCCACCTGGAGCGAACTACACCACCCAGAGCACAGGCCCCCATACATCCATATACTGCCCCTTGCAGAAATTTTAAGTCTCATATACAGTAAAGGGGTTACCACGGTTTTTGTGCAGAAGATATGGAAGGAATTAGTTGAGAAATTCGGCAATGAAATAGAGGTGTTGATTTATGCCACTTTAGAGGAGATAGAGGAAGTGGACTCTAAATTAACTCCGGTTATCAGGGTTTTCCGTGAGGGTACCCTGCAGATCAGACCCGGTGGAGGGGGTAGGTACGGGAAAATCCTGTTTGAAGAAGAAGAACAGGATACGGAAGTTCCAAGAAGTGAAATTCCCCGAGAAAATACGCTGGATAAATATTTAAAAGATTAAAACCTATTTTTACCAAGAAAATTAGAGACATATTTCATTTAAGAAACGTATTTCATTTATACTAAAAATTTTATAAGAAATTTTATAAGATTGAAAAATAAACTGATAGCATATCAAGATTAAAAGGTGATCGTTGTGGATTATGGAAGTATAAGTCCTTATGTAATATTAGCATCGATTGTTGGCGGATTTATCATAGTTAGTATAATGATGCAAATAATCGGGAGAAAATTTGCCTGGCATCAGGCATTGGAATAATTAATACTCTTTTTGGATTGTTGATCAAGATCTATTGGATAAATTTTTGATCTAAATTTTTTTAATTTCTTTTAATCTTTTGATTTTCAAATAAAAGAAAGGTGTTAGCGGACCCGCCGGGATTTGAACCCGGGACCCTCAGATTAGGAGTCTGATGCCCTATCCTGGCTAGGCTACGGGCCCTCACATCTAATTTTTTTAATTTTTTATAATATCTAGAACAAAGTGATTCTAAAACGGACCCGCCGGGATTTGAACCCGGGACCTTCGGATTAGAAGTCCGACGCCCTATCCAGCTAGGCTACGGGCCCGTATGATATATTATTTAATAAGCTATTTTAATATAAAAAAGTTTTTTTATCCTTCATCCTATAAAAACAGTGGGGCTTAATCAGTTATAAAGGAATTTAATAAAAAGGTAAAAAGAAATAATAGCCAAAAGTTCTATGGTTTCAGATTCCCGGATGTTCTATGATCACATTAACTATAGGTGGTGATTTCTGTCATCACATTAACTATAGGCCGGTGATTCCTGTCCATCTTGAACTGTGTTGGCCAGTTCTTTCAGTCTGGCTTCGATTTCTTCTGCTTCTTTTAAGAGTGGTTCTGGGTCGATTTTTGTATCCAGTTTCTTGTTTAAGGTATCCACCATGGCGGCAGCTGCCCGTGGGTCTGGGTATTGATTGAGTACCTCGGCAAATAGACAGGAAGCTGGGATGCCTTTGATCTTACTTCTGGTCATCAGGGTACCGGAAAGTCCGCCGATATTCCCGAAGGGCATTATAGGTATACCCATATCTGACAGGTCTTTAAGGGCTTCTTCTGTGTTTGCTGCCCCGGCGATTTGCCCGGTTTTCTCCCTTACCACCACACTGTTGAAGGTGATTATTTCCTTGGCGTTGTTTTTCTCTGCCCAGCTTACTATGCCGTTGGCCATGTCATAGGCCACATTGGGTGGTATTATGAAGTCGGATAGGAATAGGACGATGTTGTCTGCGCTGTAGATTCTAAAGGGGTGTAAGGTAACCCCATTGTATAGCACTGCCAGTGGAGGAAAATCTTTAGAATCCACAAATCCGATCTGTTTCATATTCAATTCTTCTACCAACAACCATCCTAATATGTTTCCTATTAATCCCAGTTCTGGTGATCCTTCCAGGATTATAGCGTCTTTAACATCTTCTGAAATGATCTGACAACATTTTGCATCTGTTTCTACCATTTTTACCATTCGGTGCACCCCCTGTGTCACCAATTACTTTAAGAGAACCAATTAATTCGTTTGATTAAGGAGTAAATTCCTTTCTTATAAATATTATGGTTAAAATGGTTAATAAATTTTTACTTCCCGGGGATTTTATCGATTAAAAAACGAAGAGGTTATATATTATCACCTTATCCTATATAAGATTTTCACTTTATTCTCTAAAGAAAAGCTTATAATCATATATAATATATTGAAATATTGATGTTCATTTAAAAACAAAGAGGTGATACATTTGAGCGAAAAAATAGTTATATCGCCGACATCACGACAAGAAGGACACGCAGAGTTGGTCATGGAAGTCGATGATGAAGGAATAGTAACTAAGGGCCGATACTTTAGTATTACTCCAGTTAGAGGCCTAGAGAAAATTGTTACTGGTAAAGCTCCAGAAACTGCTCCAGTAATTACGCAAAGAATCTGTGGTGTCTGTCCTATACCTCACACCCTAGCTTCTGTTGAGGCAATGGATGACTCATTAGATATCGAGATACCTAAAGCAGCAAGACAACTGAGGGAACTGTTACTCGCTGCCCACGATGTAAACAGCCACGCTATACACCAATTCCTGATTGCGCAGGACGTAGTGCCAGCAGACCTTATGGTCACCGCCATAAACTCCGTTTCTGAAATCAGGAAAAACGCCCAGTACGTTGTTGACATGGTAGGTGGAGAAGGTATACACCCATCAGATGTTAGAATCGGTGGAATGGCTAAAAATATAAGTGAAGTAGCAAGGAAAAGACTATACGCCAGATTAAAAGCCCTACAGCCAAAATTAGATGCACATGTAGAATTGATAATCGGTTTAGTCGCAGATGTAGGTTTCCCAGAAGGTTTAGGAGTAACTACTGCTCCTGCATTAGCTACTCATCAACTATACGGTGACCGGACCAAATTTGACCTAGAGAGATTCACTGAAATTTTACCTGAATCCTGGTACGATGATCCAGAAATCGCCAAGAGAGCCTGCACAACCATACCACTATACGATGGTTTAAATGTAGAAGTAGGACCAAGAGCAAGAGCAGAAGTATACCACGGATTTAAAGACAAAGGTGTAGTAGCACAACACGTGGCAAGAGCCATAGAAATGAAAGCAGCTCTTTCCAAAGCTATAGACATCTTAGCAGAACTGGATACCTCAGCACCTGTAATGGCTGATTATGACATTAGAGGTACTAATAAACTGGGAATCGGTGCTATAGAAGGTCCTAGAGGAATGGACGTTCACATGGCCCAGGTTAACGATTCAAAAACCCAGTTCTACAGTGCTCTAGTCCCCACCACCTGGAACATACCCACCATGGGACCAGCCACTGAAGGATTCCACCACGACTTCGGACCCCACGTAATCAGAGCTTACGATCCATGTTTATCCTGTGCAACCCACGTGATTGTAGTAGACGACGAAGACAGGAGTGTCATTAAAAACGAAATGGTTAGGATTTAAGGGTTAAATATGGCATTTGATGCAGAGATTTTAGTAATAGGCTGTGGAAACATCTTATTTGAAGACGATGGATTTGGACCCGCAGTGACAGTAGCACTCGAAGAGCACTTTAAAGACAATGAACTGCCAGAAAACGTCATGATCATTGATGCCGGAACCGGTGGACCTTACTATGTTTTCAGCATGCCCAACGAAATATGGAAAAAGCTGATAATCGTGGACATAGTAGATTTTGGCGCCGAACCAGGAACCATAAGGATATTCAATGTAGACGAATTACCGGAAGGATCATACGAGAACGTACATTCCTGGCCAGTGAATCAACCATTACACGAATTAAGCAACACAGTAGAAATTATGGTTATAGGATGCCAGCCCGAGTCTGTCTCTGCGCCTGACGTAAAGTTAGGTTTAACCCAAAGCGTTGAAGATGCCATTCCAGAGACCATTCAAATCATTTTAAATGAAATAGGGGTCTAAGCAATGTTAGCCCGTATAAAAGAATTTTTAGGAATGGAAGCAAAACCAAAAGAAGAAGCTTCACAACAGGAGGTTGAAAAAGTGGCGGAAGAAGAAAAAGCTAAACCAAGAATAGGATACATCCACCTTTCTGGATGTACCGGGGATGTCATGTCACTAAGCGAAAATTATGACATCTTAGCACCTTTACTCACCGAAATGGTGGATATAGTCTACGGACAAACCCTGGCTGATGTTTGGTGGGATGATGAAAACCCAATGCCAGAAATGGACCTGGCACTGGTGGAAGGATCAGTTTGTCTGCAGGATGAGCACAGCATGAAAGAACTACTGGAGGTAAGGGAAAAAGCCGGACTAGTAGTGGCTTTCGGTTCCTGTGCTGCAACTGGATGTTTCACCAGATACTCCAGAGGCGGACAGCAGGCCAACCCAAGACATGAATCATTTGTACCCATAGCCGACGTAGTTAAAGTAGATCTGGCCATGCCAGGATGTCCACCATCACCAGAAATAATAGCCAAAACTGTGGTAGCAGTGATCAATGGAGACATGGATTACCTGCAGCCCATGATGGATCTGGTAGGATACACCGAAGCATGTGGATGCGACCTGCAACTTAAAGTAGTAAACCAGGCCCTATGTATAGGATGCGGAACCTGTGCAATGTCCTGCCCAACCAGAGCAGTGGGAATGACCAACGGAAGACCAGAAGTAAACAGCGACCGATGTGTTAAATGTGGTGTATGCTACATACAGTGCCCAAGAAGCTGGTGGCCAGCAGATAGAATAAAACAGGATTTAGGACTATAGGAGGTTGTAAAGATGGTATTAGGAACATACAAACAAATCGTACATGCAAGATCAACCGACAAACAGATCCAGAAAATTTCACAGGACGGAGGAATAGCAACCGGCCTTCTATGCTTTGCTCTTGACGAGAAAATTATAGACGGTGCAGTGGTAGCCGGGCCTTCCGATGAAATGTGGAAACCAGAACCTACCGTGGCCCTTTCATCTGATGAAATCCTGGCGGCTGCCGGTACCAAATACACCTTATCACCCAACATGTGGATGGTTAAGGAAGCTGTAAGACAATACGGTCTGGAAAAAGCAGGAATCGTTACCATACCCTGTCAAACCATGGGTCTCAGGAAATTACAGTCTTACCCAATCGGTGTGAGATTTGTAGCCGGTAAAATCGCCCTGGATATTGGAATATTCTGTACAGAAAACTTCCCATTCGAATCACTGAAAACATTCATCTCTGCCAAAGCTGGTGTTGACTTCAGCTTAGTAGAGAAGATGGATATCGGAAAGGGAAAATTCTGGGTACACACTGCTGATGATGTGATCAGCTTCCCAATTAAAGAAACACATGGTTACGAACAGAGCGGATGTAAAGTTTGCCTCGACCTAGTTTCAGAACTTTCAGACATTTCAACCGGTTCAATAGGAGCTCCTGATGGCTGGTCCTCAGTATTGACCAGAACAGAACCTGGAGAAACCATATTCAGTCAAGCAGTCGATGCTGGACTCATTGAAACCAAACCAATGGACGAAGGTAAATTTGGTCTAGAAATGCTCACCAAACTTGCAAAATCTAAAAAAGAGAAAGCAATGAAGGAAATAGACCAGAGAAAAGAACTGGGATTACCAGTTCCATACAAGGCAAGCAGCGAAAAAGAAGATCCATTAGCCAACGTATAAGGGGAATTCTTATTCCCTACTTTTTCTATTTTTTAAAATTAAAGATTTATCGGACTTATTCTAGTTTTATTGAGTTATAATCTCGCAGCCATCTGGCTCTACTATAACAGTATGCTCTGCCTGGGCAACTCGGGCGTTACTTTTCTCCTTAAGGACGTGATAGGGGTACAGGGCCCGGGAGGATATTAAATTCCTTAAAATCACGTTGAACTGTCTGGTTTTCATGGTTTCCTCCAGCCATCTGCCGGCGAAGGGCAGGTTCCTGTAGTTTTCGGCAATTTCATGGAGCATCTTCCTGGCCTGGGCCATCCTCAAAGGCCGGTCCCTTAAAAAACGGAAGATGTAGGCCTCATTCATATCGGTGACCCGGCCGACACCATTGGTTACGAAGGGTTCTATGGCCAGTACATCACCTTCCCTTATCTTATGCCTGTTTTCGTCGTTGATATTAGGAATGGAAAGCCCTGAATGGAGTATGTATCTTTCCATACTGTGGCCGGTGAGGTTGGAGACAGGTTTAAGGCCCTGGGCAGTGACCGTTTCCTCAACCACTTCACCAATTTTACCAACGGTAACACCATCTCTCACGGTACTGATGGCATTTTCCAGGGCTTCGCCCACTGTTTCAATCATCTTAACCTGGAGTTGCATCTCATCTTCAGAAAGTCCGGTATCCTGGGAGGATAGGGCCTGGTCTACACCGACGATGACTGTTATGGCTGAGTCTGCGATGTATCCATCGACATGGGCACCTAAATCAATTTTCACCAGGTCACCATTTTTTAAAACAGTTTTATCACCTGAAGGAGATGTATAATGGGCAGTGATTTCATTTATGGAAATATTACACGGAAAAGCTATTTCTCCACCTGAATTTTTTATCTCCTGCTCGGTGAATTCAACCAGATCCAACACCTTTAAATCTTCTTCGACCATATCTGTAGCCATTTTCCTTACTTTAGCCACTATGCTGCCTGCTTTTTGATACATTTCATTCATAGAATCACAGATAATCCATTATTTTAAATAATCAACATCTTATTTCGAAAATAAATCAAATATTATATTAGAGGAGTTATATTATAAGTATTTTAAAGTCCCAAAAAAAGTTAATTAAATCCCGGGGGTGGCTCCCATTCGTAGACTCCACATGCAGCGTAAGGTTTACCTGACAGTGATAGGTTTATCTGTGATCATACCAGTAGAGGGTGTATTATTAGGATTTGGTGGATTTTTAATGGTATTAGTCGCTCTTTTAATGATTTTGAAGGGTCACAGAAAGAAAAAATCAGAGGAAAAGTTAGAGGTAAGAATTTCAGGGATTAAAAAACAGTTCAATGACATTAAAAACGAATCAGTCGCTGATGAGGAGGATGATTGGCTAGAAAAAAGGTTGAAAGAAGATTCCGACCAGTACTAACGTCAGTTAGGGATGAATAAAAAGTAACTTATTTAAAATTATTAAACAAGACATAAACCTAAATAAAAATTCCAATCATGAAAATATATATATTTTATCAAGTATAATTTATAATAAAGGGGGAATTTAATGGCAGATGTAGTTACAATTCCGGAAAACATTTTTTATATAATAATCGCTGTAATCGCTGTAATAGGAATTATCGTAGTATTCATGCAATGGAGAAGAGTCAGAGAAGCTCAAACCAACGTTGAATTCCTGGAAAAGCAAGCGCAACTTAGAAAAATCGAATTAGTAGAAAAAGACCTTGAATCTAAAAGAATGATGGAAAATGTGATTCCCTTACCTAAAGAGCAACAGGAAAGACTTTCCGACATCCGTAAAAGCACTTCTGACCTCATGCACCAGGCAGGCTTCCTTCACAGTGAAATAAACGAAAGGGTAACCCGCCTCGAAGCCCGCACTGAATACCTGAAACTACAGAAACTATTACAGGATATCGAGAAAAAAGAACAGGAACTGGATAAAAAATCCGGTAAAAATATAAAAACAGAAGATGTTCAGGCAGTAAAGGGAATTAAAGGTGTAAAATAAAATGACCGCACTGGAGATAATTGCACTACTGATCTTAATAGGTGCAATAATTGTTTTGCTCTATTATTATCTGCAAGGTACCCGAGGACTATCCCTAAATATGAGACCTAAAACCACGGAAAGCAGGACCAGAACGTTAACTGTCGATGAAGAATCTTCCAGTATACATAAAACCCTGAAGAAAACAGGTGCCAAAGCATCAGACACTACTTCCAAAATAACTGAAGGTGGGACCATGGCTGGAATGAGCGAAAGAATGGCAGATGTGAGTGAAAAGATAAAAGGCAAAGTTAGAGAAGTTCCTATCAGCACAGACATCGTATCCAATAGAATAGAAAGCTTTCTAAATGAACAAAGCGATCAGCTCATAAAAGACTGGGAATTAGTAACCAAAAACGATCTATCAAAGCTGGAAGAAAGGTTCGAAACAGTTTCACTAAACGTGGATGAACTAGAAAAAAGATTCAACGAATACCGTGGCTACACCAATAAAAAACTGGAACACATCGAGGAAAGACTAACCAAACTGGAAAACCCTGAGGAACCAACTGAAGAATCTGAAGATACCACTAAAAAATAATAATACATTAAAAAAAAATAAATCCTCAACTTTTTTTATTAATTTTCATTTAGTTCATGCAAATGTTTATATACCCTGAAAGGGTAAGATTATAAAGAAGCGGGGTGGGGTAGTCTGGTGATCCCGCGGGGCTCATAACCCCGAGAGCCCTAGTTCAAATCTAGGCCCCGCTATTTAACTTGATTTTAGGGGATTATAGGCAAGCCGAAGGGCAGCCACCGGTTTTTACATTTAGTTGTAATTTAAACTGAGGAAACTCCACCCATCATACAGAACCGTGATGCCATAAGGCATCTGCTGAGAAGCAGGACACTGGAGCAGAAACGATACGTTTCCTTGATGGTTGAACATGAAGCGCAAGCGGATGGACATCAAGAAAAAACGGTGAAACGGCCATTCCACGGGATGTAAGGACAAATGCTGCTGATGAATCCTGTATGAAGCAGAGGTAGTCCGCAAAGATGAATGCTGCCACGAACAGAAGGTGGGTTACTCTCGGCATGCCTGACCCCCCATCCCATTTTATTTTTATAGTTACATAGGTTTGTTCAAAAAACCAAATAAAAAAATTAAGGAATGAACTAATGGTAATTGAATGTTCGATATCAATTTAATTTTACTCCCCCTGTTCGGATTTCTAATAGGAATTTTCGTATCTGCTCTAGGCGGAGGCGGCGGGGGATTATATGCACCAGTTTTGATTCTACTTTTTGGTATTCCCACCCAGACTGCCATAGCCACGTTTCTTGCCTCAGTTTTACCCACCACGGTTGCCGGTGCCTTCAGTCACTACCGGGAAGGTAACGTGGACTTTCGAACCGGGTTAATTTTAGGAGTAGGGGGAATAGCAGGCACCTTAATCGGAGTTTACATCGCCAATTTAATCCCACCCATCCTTTTACAGAGGATTTTAGGCGCTTTTATCCTGATAATGTTGGTTCCAATGTTAAGGAGAGCGCTTAAAAGACGTAAAAAGATGAGGAATGGTGAAATTACAGATATCAGTGGATATTCAACCAGACTCACCGGAACTAAAAGGATTATTGCTTCATTTTTCGGGGTTGCCGGTGGAATATTAGCCGGAGTTTTCGGTATAAGCGGAACCCCACCGGTTACTGCCGGACTTTATAGTTTAGGATTGCCTGCTATTTTAGTAGTGGGCACCACGGTATTTGTACTCATCTTTAACTCAGCCGCAGGTATTGGAGGTTACTTCTTATCAGGCAGGCTGGACGTGCCTCTGGTAATTCTCCTCGGTGGCGGAGCAGTTATAGGCGCATTTATAGGGCCTAAACTCATAAAAAAAGTAGATCCCAAGACTGTTGAGAAGATATATGCCCCACTACTCATTGGGATAAGTCTTGTACTGGGACTGTCACTAATACTGGCTTAAAAAAGTTAAGGATAGGAAACAGGTGGGAAATTTCAATGCCCCATAGCATCCTTCACTTTATCAAAGAATCCTTTATCTTCGGCATAGATCTCCTCGCCACTGGCATCGGCAAATTCCCGGAGCAACTCCTTTTGTTTGGAGTTCAACTTCTTAGGAGTTATAACTTTTACCTTGACGTACAGATTACCCTTACCAGTCCAGCGCATATGGGGCAGGCCCTGGCCTTTTATCCGGAAGGAAGTGCCGCTCTGTGTTCCAGAAGGTATTTTAAGATCCACTGCACCGTCAAGGGTTGGAGCTTCTACAGTATCGCCCAGGGAAGCCTGGACAAAGCTTATAGGCATCTCGTAGATTAGATCTGAGCCGTCCCTCTTAAATAGGGGATGTTTTTTCACCTTTATCAGGATGTAAAGATCACCGGGTGGACCTCCCCTTTTACCGGCATCACCTTCACCAGGGACGCGCAGGCGGCTGCCATCATCCACGCCTGGAGGTATCTTGATGTGTATGGTGCTATTCTGTTTAACGATACCCTTTCCATTACATTCGCTGCAGGGGGTGTCGATTATTTTTCCCTCTCCCTGACAGGTGTTACAGGGTCTTATGGTGGCAAACTGACCCAGTGGAGTGTTACTTACCTGGCGGACCTGTCCGCTTCCACCGCACGTTGGACAGACGCGTGGTTCTGTCCCTGGTTCTGCCTTAGAACCATGACATTTAGGGCAGGGTTTCTTATGGGCTACTTCGATATCCCGTTCGAGTCCCTGTGCTGCTTCTTCCAGGGTGATGTCCAGGTGGTAGGCCAGGTCATCTCCCTGCTGGGGTCCGTTTCTACTTCCGCCTCCAAATCCGAAGAGGTCGAATATGCTTTCAAATCCAGCTCCTCCACCAGAACTGCCCCCAAATCCAAATCCTTTGAAGATGTCTTCGAAGTTTATGTTGTTGAATATGTCTTCCTGGGAGAATCCGCCCATCCCGGCATGTCCGTATTGGTCATAAGTGTTTCTCTTCTCTTCATCGGAAAGCACGGCGTAGGCTTCGCTGAGTTCTTTGAACTTCTCCGCACTCTCCGGGTCGTCACTCACATCGGGGTGGTACTTCATGGCCAGTTTACGGTAGGCCTTTTTAATCTCCTTCTTATCAGCACCTTTTTCTACTCCGAGGACTTCGTAGTAATCACGCTTTTCTGCCATATAATCTTTACCTTTAACCTTTTATTTTGTTAACATTGTAAAAGTTAGAAAAAAATATTAAATTACAATTGGTTTTTAAATTATTTAAAGATTTGATTTCTTATTAAAGATTAATTCCTGAAAAAATTTAGGTAGGGGGTAAAAGAAATCCCCCGGGCAAATCAATCGATTATTTTTTTACCTCATAATCAGCGTCTACAGTGTCATCTCCCTCTGTAGGGCCCTGATCACCAGTTTGACCAGTTTGCTGACCTTGAGATTCCTGTTGGGCTTGTTGCTGTGCCTGTTCCTGTTGTGCCTGCTGGTATATGGTTGCACCAATTTCCTGCACGGCTTTGGTTAACTCTTCGGTCTTGGCTTTAATAACTGCCAGGTCATCACCACCGATTAGTTCCCTGAGCTCCTTGACCAGTCCTTCTACTTTGGTTTTCTGGTCAGCGTTTACTTTATCCCCTAACTCATCCAGGGTTTTCTCTGAGGTGTAGATCATGCTGTCAGCGTTGTTCCTGATCTCTATCTCTTCCTGTTTCTTCTTATCCTCGTCGGCGTGGGCTTCTGCTTCCATGACTTTCTGGTCTATTTCATCCTTGGAAAGTTTATTAGGGGCGGTTATGGTGACTTTCTGTTCCTTACCGGTTCCCATGTCCTTGGCTGATACGTTCATGATACCGTTGGCGTCTATGTCGAAGGTAACCTCGATCTGGGGCATTCCCCTTGGAGCTGGGGGTATTCCCACTAACTGGAATCTGCCTAGTGTGGTGTTTCCAGAGGCCATGGAACGCTCACCCTGGAGCACATGTATATCCACGGATGTCTGATTGTCTGCTGCCGTGGTGAACACCTGGCTTTTCTTGGTGGGTATGGTGGTGTTTCTGTCTATTAGTTTAGTGAATACTCCACCTAAAGTTTCTATACCTAAGGAGAGAGGGGTTACATCCAGTAAGACCAGGTCTTTTATTTCTCCAGCGAGTACTCCTCCCTGGATAGCTGCTCCTACTGCCACACATTCCATGGGGTCTATTCCCCTTTCTACAGGTTTTCCTATGTAGTCTTCCACAAATTTCTGGACTATGGGCATCCTGGTTGGTCCGCCCACCAATATGATCTTGTTAACACCGGCTTTGGTCATTTTGGCGTCTTTTATGGCCTGTTCCATTGGTCCGGAACATTTCTTGATGATGGGATCCACCAGTTCTTCCAGTTTCGCCCGGGTTAAAGTGTTGGTCAGGTGTTTGGGTCCGTCCTGGGTGGCGGTTATAAATGGCAGGTTGATATCTGTGGTCAGGGTGGTTGATAGTTCGATTTTAGCTTTTTCTGCGGCTTCCCTGAGTCTCTGCACTGCCTGGTCATCGTTCATCAGGTCTACACCGGTTTCCGCTTTGAACTGATCGGCCAGGTACTTCATGACCACGGCGTCCATGTCGGTTCCGCCCAGTTTGGTGTCTCCGCTGGTGGATTTAACTTCGAATACTCCTCCACCGAATTCCATGATGGTCACGTCCAGGGTTCCACCACCGAAGTCGAATACCAGGATTTCCAGTTCTTCATCTGATTCTTTATCTATACCATAGGCCAGACTGGCTGCTGTGGGTTCGTTTACCAGTCTTACTACTTCTAATCCGGCGATGGTACCCGCGTCCTTGGTTGCAGTTCTCTGGTTGTCGTCGAAGTATGCGGGGACGGTTATAACTGCTTTTTTAACTTCTTCTCCGAGAAATGCCTCCGCGTCTTTCTTGATCTTCTGTAAGATGAATGCGGATATCTCCTGCGGGGTGTACTGTTTGCCCATTACGTCCACCTTGTAACTGGTACCCATATGCCTTTTAATAGCAGTTATGGTGTGTTCTGGGTTGGTCACGGCCTGTCTTCGGGCTGGTTCTCCCACTAATTTCTGCCCGTCGCTAGTGAAGGCCACGTAGCTGGGGAATGACTTTCCGTACTGGGTGGCTCCTTCTGCGCTGGGTATTATGGTGGGTTTTCCACCGATAAGTGCTGCTGCTGCAGAGTTACTTGTTCCTAAATCTATACCGATTATTTTTTCTTTTTTTGCCATATTTTATCACCTTTTTTTGCAAACTTTAACTTTTGAATACTTAATTACCTTGGAGCCCAGGGTGTAGCCCTTTCCAAGTTCTTCTATAACTGTTCCATCATCATAGTCCTGGTGGTCTTCCACCATCAGTGCCTCGTGTTTGAAGGGGTCGAATTTCTCACCCTCTGCACATATCTCCTGGAGTCCTTCTCCTTCCAGGGTGTCTTTTAACTTTTTATAGATTAATTCCACTCCTTCCTCTAAAATTTCTGGATTTTTAGATTTTAATGCCCTACCTAAATCTTCGTAGGTGTCTAATATTTTTAAAATCAGATTTTCATTGGCGTATCTTATGTATTCACTTAGATCCTTTTCGGATCTTTTTTTGTAATTGTCGAAATCCGCCTGCATACGTTGTAGTTGAGAATAGTAATCGTCCATCTTTTCTTTCTGTTCTTCCATGGTTTTGCCATTTTCTTCTAGCTGTTGATTCATCTCATCTATTTTTTCATCTTTTTCCTCGATTTGGGACTTTAAATCCTCTATTTCCTTTTTTAGTTTCTTTAAATCTGGTGTATCGGTCATTTATTCACCTTTTTCCTGATGAATCCATGGTAACCTTTCTGTTTAATAACCAGAGGTTATATAAATATTTACAAAAATTCACGATTAAAGTTACCAAAAGTTATATAAACTTAGAGTATTATAATTACTAAAAGTTATATAAAGTTTTCGAAATAAAATTAATACCAACAGTTGCTGATAATCAATATTATTATCAACTTAAAATAAAAAATAAAATTCAATCTAACAAAAACAAACAGTGATGTGGAATATGGATTTAGAGGAAATACTTGACGTGATGGGATGTAAAACCCGTAGAGACATCCTTAACTTTTTAAGAGACGAACCTCGTTTTGTAAGTCAAATATCCCGTGAATTAGAGGTAGGACAGAAAGCCATAATCGAGCATTTACGGGCCATGGAAGAAGCGGGCTTATTAAATTCATCTTTCCAGAAAATAGAGAGAGGAAGACCCAGAAAATATTACGGGATCTCCCAGGACATTGAATTTCAGATATTCATCAGTCAAGGTATCATCCGGGTAAAGGTCCCCGGCCACCAGTTCCAGGAGCTCCAGAGCCTGGAAGAAAGAGCCAGAATGGGTGAAGAAGTAGAAAATGAACTGGAAAGCCTAATAGATGAATATAATCAGGCCAAGGCACATGCAGAGGATCTCTTAAAACAGATAAACGAAAGAAAAAAAGCCCTTAAGAAACGGACCTTAAATTTGCCGGTTGTTGCTCCAGATGAAAGCACGGAGTGAATAAACTTATTTTACCGAAATTCGGTC
The DNA here is from genome assembly GCA_002495625.1 of Methanobacterium sp. UBA375. Lineage (GTDB taxonomy): Archaea > Methanobacteriota > Methanobacteria > Methanobacteriales > Methanobacteriaceae > Methanobacterium_A. Next base: position 15,088 of record DAGC01000008.1, read on the forward strand.
ATTCATTATTAAGTGCATCTTCACTTATATTTCAGCGCAGCTACAGCAGCCTGGCCCATAGACACAGATCCATCCCCGGCACAACTATTTCTATGCTGGATAAACCGGTAACCAGCAGACTCCACCCCATTTTGGATGTTCAGGCTGATGGCCTCATTATAGAACACCCCGCCAGATCCACCTATAACATCAACACCAGTTTTATCCGCGGTTTTAATGGCTAATTCAGCTAGGCCGGTGGAAACGGCCTTCTGGGCAGCCAGTGCAATGTCACTTACCTTTTCTCCAGCCCTTAACTTATCCAGAACAGAAAGAAGTATGGATGATGTATCCAGAACATCTCTACCATCAAATTTCCTGATTTTTATGGGGATTTCCAGGGTATCTTTTCCATTGTAGGCCACGGATTCCAGTTTCATGGCACACTCACCTTCATATGTTCTTTCACCACAGATGTGGAGCAGGGTCGAGATGGCATCTAATACCCGCCCGGTACTGGTGGTTTCAGAGATATTAAATCCCTTCTCCAGCTGCTGAGCCACCAGGTTAACTTCCTGCTCGCCGTGTTTAAAATAGGACAGGTAATCTTTTTTCATCAAATTAACTAATTTTTCAGGGTCTAAGTGTTCATGGAGCATGCTCATAACCATTCTCACGGGATAGCGGGTGGTTATATCTCCACTCACCATTTTCTGCGGCATCAAACTGGCGGTCCTCTCATATTCAGCACCCTGATAATGGAGAATTTCCCCGCCCCAGGCAGTTCCATCTTCTCCATAGCCCACACCATCGGCGGCGATGCAGATGAGTTCATCCACGTCATTATCCACCCCCAGGGAAGCAGCATGGGCGTAGTGGTGCTGAACCCGGAGAATATCACACTGGAACCTTTCACTCAACTCCTGGGCGAGTTTGGTGGTGAAAAACATGGGGTGCAGGTCACAGGCCACCACATCAACTGAACTGGTCCTGGTTATCCTCATGAGATATTCCACTGCATTTTGAAGGTATTTAAAGGTTTCATACTTGGTGGTGTCGCCAATATGCTGGGACACGTAACATTTGCCCTCCTTTAAGATGGAAAAAGTGACGTCGATCTCTGGCCCTAATGCTAGTACCTTTAAGTCGCTTTCCAGCCGGGAAAAATCATAAGGTTCGGGGGTAAAACCCCGGGAACGCCTGATGAAGGCCAGGTCATCTCCCCTGAATCTCACCACGGAATCATCACAGCGGTTCACAATCTCCCGGTCATGTAATAGGAAATAATCGGCAACACCATCCAGTCTTTCCCTGATCTCCTGATTTCCAGTGAGCATGGGCTCCCCTGGCATGTTGGCCGAAGTCATGATGTAGGCTGGTTCATCCGAGTATTTAAAGAGCATATGGTGTAAAGCCGAATAGGGGAGCATGACGCCCAGGTTATGGAGATCGGATACATGGGGAGAAAGATAGTAATCTTTATTCTTATTTAACACAACTATAGGTCTGTTCCTTGATTCAAGGACCTTTTTCTCCCTATCAGAAACTTCGGCAAAGGTTTTAATGGTCTCCATATCAGGGGACATGCAAGCGAAGGGCTGGTTAAACCGTCCCAATCTTTTCCTGAGTTCACGAACCGTGTCGTCAGCGGTGGTTCTGGCCACCAGGTGGGTGCCGCCGATGCCCTTAACCGCCAGGATATTACCCTCATCGATGAGTTTAACTGTCTCTTTGAGGGGATCTTTCACGTCTAAAATTTTATCCCGGTATAAAAAGACGGAAGGCCCGCACACTGGGCAGCAAGTTGCCTCTGCGTGGTATCGGCGGTTTTCAGGGTCTTTATACTCCCTTAGACAATCGGGACAGAGGGGGAACTCGTCCATGGAGGTTCTCTCCCGGTCATAGGGAACGCTTTTTATCACGGTGAAACGGGGTCCGCAATCGGTGCAGGCGGTGAATGGATAACCATACCTCCTGTCATGGGGGTTTTTGACTTCTTCCAGACAGTTATCACAGGTAGCCACATCCGGGGGTATCACTGAAGAACCAGAGAAATTGGAGGAACTTTCCAGTATTTCAAAGTCATTGAATTCCTCTTCACCATCTGTATCCAACCATTCAATTTCCAAAGAAGTAATCTTAGATATCGGTGGGGTGTTGGTTTTCAAATTATCGGTGAATTCTGTGATTTCAGCTTTACTTCCTTCCAGGACAATCTCCACGATATTACCCAGATTCCTCACGTAACCGTTCAGTCCCAATTCTTTGGCGATCCTGTATACTGTGGGTCTGAAACCCACGCCCTGGACTATTCCTTGAACTAAAATCCTGGTTTTTCTCAATCTTGTACCTCTGCTGGTATCTTTATAGAATTAATTATACCTGTAGAAAGAAGTTGGTTGATATGTTCATTTCTTTTTTTAAGGTAGTTATATATAAAAATTGGGCTCACATATATTGGCATTATCCTTACGATTTTATTTTATTAATTTCCTGGAAAAGTTTAGAACTATATTTAACTTATTAGTGTTATGATACGGTTGAATTTTTCCTTAATTTGACAACACATTGAATGAGAAACTTATTTATCAGTAAACAAGATAATCTTATTCGTAGATAATTTATTAAAATTATAGTGTAAATATGGCCTATCACACGTAATAAAGCAGGAATATTTACGTAAATTATTTTATTGCTTTAAAGGTGTTTTTGTGGATAATATTGATTATTTACTTGAGATGAAATTAAAAATTCAAGATTTGATTGGAAATCTTGGCATGAAAATTAACGAGTTTAATAATGATATTGGTTGTAAGGAAGTTGATTTTTTAGAAATTTTTTACCAACACCCCTTTATATTTTGCATGTTCTTATCTAGTCTCGATGGCAAATTTACAGAGGAAGAGGCACGTTTTTTAAATAATTTCTTTTATAAAGATGATTTTCATGTATTGGATGGTATTTATAACAATGAATATACTAAATACAGTGAAAAAGAAGTATATAATAACTTAATTGAATCATTTACTTCTATACAAGCTAAAAATTTGATTTTATCCAATGATAAATTCATCATTCCTCCATATCCCATAACATTGTTTGCAGGGATTAGAAATATAATAAAAAACTCTGAATTTGAACCAGGTTTGGATTCTGAGATAAAAGAACTCATTTTTTCTCTAGTTAGTTTTTATGAAGAGTTAGGGGTTTCATTCATTGCCTCAGATAGAGCTCATGAAAAAGAAATTGAATTTTTATCAAGGATAATGACAACAACAAGAGAATTTTTAAAAGATAACGACATCACTCTTCCTATTTCTGGTAAATCAAATCAGGATATTGGCTTTTCTGAAACCCATTTTTTAAGTGGGGCGAATATTTCTAAAGAGGACATGAAAACATCAGATGCTCAGAAAGAATCATTGGTTGAAAGTCGTAAAAAACTAGGATATATACAGGAAACATCTGATAATATACAGGAAACATTAGACGATTTACTTCATGAGTTAAACAATTTAATTGGTTTATTTAATGTAAAAACTGATGTTAATTCTTTAATTAATCTTTTAAAGATTAGAAAATTAAGGGAGGATCAGGGTTTCAAACAACCACCTATCTCTCTTCATCTGGTATTTTCAGGTAACCCTGGAACTGGAAAGACGACTGTTGCAAGACTATTAGGTAAAATTTATTATCATTTGGGAGTTTTAAGTAAAGGACATTTAATTGAAGTGGATCGTTCTTGTCTGGTAGCTGGATATGTGGGTCAAACAGCCTTGAAAGTTCAGAAAGTCTTAAAAGATTCTATTGGAGGCATACTGTTTATTGATGAAGCATACGGTTTAACCAGAAATCAGGATGAATTTGGTATGGAGGCAGTAGACACGCTAGTTAAAGGAATGGAAGATAACCGGGATGACTTAGTAGTGATTGTTGCTGGATACCCAGAGTTAATGAGTGGATTCGTATCCGCTAATCCCGGTCTTAAATCAAGGTTCAACAAATTCATAGAATTTAAGGATTATAATGGTTCTGAAATGTTCAATATCTTTAAGAGTTTTTGTAAGCAATACGGATTTAAAATTGAAAATAAGGCAAATGATCACTTAATTAAGTATTTCATTGATCTATATTCTAATAGAGATAGAACATATGCTAATGGTCGTGATGTTCGCAATTTCTTTGAAAAAATAATGACAAATCAAGCAAATAGATTATCAACACAAATAAACCCGACAAAAGAGGATTTAACGCTATTAAAAGAAGAAGATTTATAAATTTCGCATGCTGAAAATTGAAAGATCTAAAATAAAATTAAAAACAAACCAAAGAAATAAAAAAACCAACGATAACAATGAAAAAAATTCTCAAAAAATTGATGGAAGGAAAAATATCCCTGGAAGAGGCGGAAAAAAGCCTTAAATCCCTGCAAATCAAGGAAATAGAAGATTTTGCCAAATTAGATACGTGTCGGGATGTGAGGACTGGAATTCCTGAGGTTATATTTGCAGAAAATAAGGAAAACGGTGACCTGATAAAGATAATCAACGTTGCAACCCGCCACGGACGGGTGATGGTCACCAAACTCAACCAGGAAAAATATGACATAATAAAAGGACAGCTGAACCTGCCGGAGGGTTTTAAGCAAGAGTATCATCATCGGGCTAAGATATTACTCATCAACCATCATGAAATAGAGAAGAAGGTTAAAATAGGGGTTATAACCGCCGGAACTTCCGACATCCCCGTTGCAGAGGAAGCAAAAATAACTGCAGAGGAAATGGGCTGTGAGGCTTTAACGGCGTATGATGTGGGTGTAGCAGGTATACACCGTTTATTTTCACATATAAGGAATATGATAGAAGAAGATGTGAAAGCATTAGTGGTGGTGGCAGGAATGGAAGGAGCCTTACCCTCTGTTGTTGCTGGACTGGTGGATATCCCAGTTATTGGAGTACCAACCTCTATAGGATATGGTGTGGGCAAAGGAGGGTTTACGGCCCTATATACCATGCTTCAATCTTGTGCCCCGGGTATTGCAGTGGTAAATATAGATAATGGGTTTGGTGCTGGTGTATTCGCTGCTAAGATTGCTAAGCAGAACATATCTTAAGATACTATTATTTTTAACAAATCCAACTTAAATTTTAAACAAACCCCAAAACTTACTTTTTACAGGCAGTATTTCTCTCCCCATTCACAGATGGCCTCTAGCACGGGTATTACAGAGTGGCCCTTTTCGGTGAGGCAGTATTCTACTTTGGGAGGTACTTCAGCGTAGACTTTTCTGTGGATTAGGTTGTCTTTTTCCAATTCACGGAGCTGTTTGGTGAGCATTCGCTGGGTAATGGAGGGTAAAAGTTTGTTTATCTCACTGAAACGCATTTTACCATCTATTAACACGTATAAAATTAATGGTTTCCATTTCCCTCCCAGTTCGTTGAGCGCTGCTTCCACAGCATAGCAGTAATCTTTTTTTGGATTCATTTAAACCACATTTAACTAACTATATTAACTGGTAGTTAGTATACATTAGTATAGTATATATCTTTTTTGACTATACTTAATTTAAATAGGATTAGTTACTTCTTTATGGTATACAATTAAGAGGTGAAATCTTTACTTCTTTACTGTATAAAACAGCGAGGTGAAAAATATGCAAGCTAAATTTGATTTACAACATTTCTGCTGCGGTCCTAAAGGCTGTGAAATAGAAGTAGTTTATGGCGAAATGATGGACGCAGAATAAGTTCAAAGATTACCATTTATTTTTTATTATTCTTTATTTTCATTATTAAAAACCAATTTTTAGTACAATTAATTCTTTTTAACGGGGATGGTTTAATGGATGTTTTTGAAGCGATCAGTAGAAGAAAAAGCATCAGAAAATATAAAGATACTGTAATTGAAGAGTATAAGCTGGATAAGGTATTAGAAGCAGCCAGGATTGCGCCATCAGCCGCCAACAGGCAGGAATGGAAATTTTTGGTAGTAAAAGACCATAAAACAAGACAGAAGCTGATAAACGCTGCTAATGGGCAACAATTCGTGGGCGAAGCACCAGTCACCATAGTGGCATGTTCAACAGAATCAGAAAGAGTAATGCCCTGCAGTCAACCTGCATATACCGTTGATCTATCCATCGCAGTCTCCTTCATGATACTGGAAGCCACCGAACTCGGACTGGGAACCTGCTGGTTAGGCGCCTTCAACGAGGATGAAGTTAAGAAAATTTTAAATATTCCAGAAGAAATAAGAGTCCCTGCCATGTTTACACTGGGATATGCTGATGAGGATCCCATTTCAAGGCCCAGGAAAGACTTGAGTGATATTGTACGCTATGAAACATACAGATAATGTAACTTTAATTTGATTTGAGTTATCAGTAGTTATCAACACAAATAAATAGAATTTAACGAACTTTAAATTAATGAATATAAAAATCCGCAATGCATTCCCCAAAGATTTTGATTTTATATTGGAGCTTACAGACTACAATATGAGGGAAATTGTTTTTCAGGATTGGAATGCAGATTGGGAAAGAGAAGTCAAACCAAATTTTATTAACGCATGGAAAGATGGAGAAAAGAAGGTTCTTGAGAAAGATAACATTCTCATAGGTTATTTTTGGTTTGAAAAACATTTTAAGAAAAAGGAAATTTTTATCAACTCCATACAGATAACTCAACATTGCCAAAGAAAAGGTATAGGGAATAAGATCCTTCAATGGCTTATTAAAGAAGCTGAAAATGATGATTTAAAATATGTTAGAGGTATGGTTCAAACAAAAAATATTCCTGCAAGGAAATTTTTCGAAAAAAACAAATTTCAATTTATCAATGAAACTAAAAGTGGGCTACTGATTGAAAGAGTTTTATAATATAAAGAGATTTTTGAGTGGGATATCTATTGTTTTCTTCCATGTGGACAGATATAAACACATAATCCACAGACATTCCATTCATCATCGTGTCCAAGGTACTTTTCACATTTACGGGCATCATAACGGATTTCCCGTGGTTCATTTTCACGGAAAGGCTCACCTGTGAAAGCACCTACTGGACATATATCCACACATTCAGTACAGTCACCACATTCCAGGGATAATGGTTTACCAGTTACTTCTAATGGTGCGTCTGTCAAGATGGTAGCCCAGCGTACTCTAGGTCCGGATTCTGGTGTAATTAGTAAACAACTTTTCCCTATCCATCCTAAACCTGCTTGATTTGCTGCTAATTTGTGTGAGAAAATCGCCGCTATATTTTCATCATCGAAACGTTCAGATGCAGGTACTGCAAAGGCTTTATAACCTTTTTCCTGCAATAGACTGCTTAATTTAACGGTGGCTGCATCCAGCTGTTCGTTGGTATCATCATATAATTTCCGGTATTCAGCGGCCACTTCACTTTCAGATCTTCTGGGAAGCTCATCAACGATAGAATCAGGTAAAATAATTCCTATTGTGATGGCTTTAGAATATTGGGATACCAATTTTCCTCCCATAGATTCAATGAAATCTTTTGCAGAGGATAAATCAGCAACCCCAAAATAATCAATCCCATTTGATCTGACAAACTCTTCTAAAATAGTATTAAGTGACATTGAACTCCTCATCAAAGTTAAAGGTACTTCTTCAAATAAATCAAATCCTCACCATCAAAACGGGCATGGTAATCTATTTTAACGATTTTAAAATCCAGTTTAAGAAGTAATATAAGCATGGCCTTATTATCAGCGAAAACAGAAATATCGATGGCTTTAAAACCTTTTTTCCCGGCAATTTCTATTCCTTTATCTATTAAAGCTTGCCCAATACCTTTATATCTATAGTTATTATCTACAACAATGCCTATTAACTGAAAATCCTTGATTAAATCACCTTCGAAGGCGGATATCCCGATTATGTTATTATCTGGAGAAACTGCTGCGTAATATTCCACTTCTTCTCTAGTGGAATTTTTTAATAGGGCTGAGATTGTGTGGGGATCAAAAGGAATGTTAGTTAAGGAAAGGAACCTCAAATTCTCTTTTTCGTTAAATAGTTTAGAGTAGGCATCTTCCAGTTTAGAAAAATGTTCATTGTCCTGTGGATCGTAACGGACGATTTTTATTGGGTAATTTTCTGACATAGGCTCCTCTAAATTCTAATTCTCTATTTTCAATTTTTGTAGCTAATCTTCATCCAATGAACCTATATATGTAGCGTAGAAACCATCGGTATCGGCGTATATAGGTTTGAACCCAGATTTTTCCGATTCCTTCATGGTGTTCTTAATAAATTCTCTTCCCCAGGCGGTGATTGAATCTGCACATTCCAGACAGTACCACCTGAACCTTATAAATCCATAGACTCCGTACATGGTGTTGGCCACCCTTTTAAGAGCCTCCTGCTGCACATCCAGCACATGCTTCTCCCGGGGGTCGGTGGCTTCATTCATCCGGGATTTCACTTTAACCCTCTCCCTTAACACGTTACCTATTACAGAGGGTACAAATCCTACTGGTTCCTTTAAAAACTTATAACCAGCCTCTGGAGCGGTGTAACAATCTTTTTCATCACATTCATCCACCAACGTATCCGGAGACACATTCCTGGAGATGATTATACTGGGATATAGGCTGCGGAAATCGAAGTAAACGATATTTTCATGCAAGCCTTTTACCGGGTCTTTAACATAACCCCCTTCAATCTTTCTCCTATTTGCAATCTGTGAATTGGAAGGTTTATTGGGAACGATGTCACCGTATTCATAGGCTTTCCGGATGAGATACCACTCCACCTGCTGTCCAGTAGCCATACGGGAGATATCAAAGAGGGGCTGTCCTACAAGACGGGTGAGCGCCATGTTTAGTGGCAGCATTTCCTCCCCGATTTTGGTAACCGCCACGGCATCATCCAGGGAGTATTCAAACAGCTCTTCTAGCCTTTCTCCACCATCATTCCAGCAAGCATGGATTTCACCCCCATCTATATCCTTCTTCTCTTCATCGAAGATCTCCAGATACACCCTTTCCAGGGTGTAACGGTCTAATTGCAGGAACCGGCGCATGCTAGGATAAAGATCTACATGGACACGGCCTTTCACCACCGCTGAATTTGCAAAACCCCGCCTCATAAATTTAAGTTCGGATCCATCCACACCCAGATCAAGTTTTACTCCCAGCCGGGCAGCCCTATCACGGATATAGGGAAAATCAAACACATCACTGTTATACCCGGTTATAAGGTCCGGGTTTTCAGATTTAACCACTTCCACGAATTTTTCAAGCAGCTCTTTCTCATCACTTACCATTTCTGCAAAATCGAAGGAGGAAGACTTGGTGGAATATACTTTACGCAGACCCTGGTTACTGGAAAGACTGATCATGATGATGGGGTCCTCTTTTTCCTGGGGCATGCCCTTAGGATTGCAGGCCTCGATATCGAAACTCAAAACCTTGAGTTCCGGAAGTCCAGACTCGAGTGGCTGGGGATCTCCAATAACTTCGAAGATGTAAGGGTCACCTTCAGAGATAAAAGAAGAATTTAAGGAATTACCCTCCACTTGGACCTCGGACATGGGAAAAAGTCCCTTATCTATCAGGTATCTACGGTAAAATGGGATGTCATGTTCCCTGACTGCGTCAACAGAGTCTAAACCCCAGATCTTTTCCCTTAATTTGGGCACATCCTGGGGGTGTTTCAACGTGATCTTCAGGAATTCTTTAAGGACACCCACATCCTTCTTCTCGACTCTTTCAATTTTTTGAATGTTTAAATCTTCTAATTCAGTTATACATGCTTCTATATCATGGGGGAGAACGTAGATGTACGGTTTGAAACTCTTGTCCTTGGCTATTATGGATCTATTTCCCTCTTCTCCCACGAGTTTCCCGAATAACCTCACCACTGCTTCATCGTTCTCGGTGATGTAATCGATATCCAGGAGTACGAATTTTTTACTCTCCATAGGGTTCATTTTATATCATGCAGACTATATAATTTTGTTAAAATGAAATTCGAACCTTTAAATACTGAACAACACGACCTGGGAATGGTGTCAAAGCTAATTTACGAGACTGAACTGGAAATATTCCGTGTAATACTGGGTAAAAATGAAACTGAAGGGATTAAAAACATAAAAAGTCTCATAAAGGCAGGAAACAATTTATTTGGCAGTGAAAACATTCACGTGGTCAGTGATGATGACGATAGGGTATTAGGGATTTTAGTTTCCTTCCGTGGGGATGAAATCACATTTTGGAAAGAATTTAAGGCATACTCTAAGATACTGGATTTTTATGATTTGTTGAGATACGTTTTTAAGGGAACGCTGATTAATGAACTACTTACAGCAAGTATAGGCCCGGGAGATTACTATATAAGCAATATAGCAGTCGACCATGAATTCAGGAGCCAGGGAATTGGAACTTACATCCTAGAAAACGCATTGAAACTCGTAGAAGACTCAGGGTGTCAGAAGGTAGTTTTGAATGTTACTTTAAAAAATATAAGAGCTTTGAAGTTCTATGAAAGGTTTGGTTTCAAGGTTAATGGTAAAAACACTGCTGAATGGATATTTAAAGACCAAGGCACCTTTGATATGGAGCTTTTGATTTAGGACATCTTGTTACATCCGGACATCTTCTTTATATCCGGGATATTTTGTTTATATCTGTCTTCAAATGTCCTTTTATGTTTGGGAAATTCGATTTTTTTGATCTTATCTATCCAATATAAAACTATAAATAGTACCTTGCAATATATGGTACCTTGTATACTGTAAGTGATACCATGAACACTCAATTTAAAAAGGGGGTCCTGGAACTCTGCGTTTTAGTCTTGCTGGACAGAAAAGATTGTTATGGTTATGAAATGGTCGAAGAGATATCGAGGAACATTTTTATCTCAGAAGGTACCATTTACCCTCTTCTCAAAAGGTTAAAAACTGAGGGTCTGGTTATTTCATATTTAAAAGAGTCTCAAGATGGCCCTCCAAGAAAATATTACCAAATAACCGAGTTTGGGAAAGAAAAAAAGGAAAAATTAGTGGCTGAATGGAATGAATTCGCCATGGGTGTGAGTAATTTATTGTATAATAGAAATGTGGATATGGAGGGGAATTGCGATGAATAAGGATGATTATCTGAAAGAACTCACCAGGTTGTTGCGGAAACTGCCTAAAGGGGAAAGAGATGATGTGGTTTCAGATTATCATGAGCACTTCATAATTGGTATAGAAAAGGGTAGAAGCGAAGAAGAAATTGCAAAGGCATTAGGAAATCCAAAAACAGTAGCAAAACAGATTAATGCAGAATATATGGTCAGAAAAGCTGAAGATAAACAGTCAGCAGGCAGTATATTTGAAGCAATACTGGCTGCTGCCGGATTAGGGATTTTTAATCTCATTTTTGTGGCTGTACCTGCTCTGATAGTTGTTGCGCTTATACTAACTTTATTTGCTGTAGGCGGAGTTATGATCTTCGGAGGAATTTTGATCACCCTTTCCTACATGTTTCAACCATTAATACCATTTCACCTTAATTTACCTCCGAATCAAGGTATACTAGGTATTTTCGAAGGAATTCTGATCGGTGTTGGTTTAACCATATTAGGAGTGGGTTTAGTCGGGGGTATGGCATATTTAACTAGATGGTTATATGGATTAGCCATTCGATATTTAAAATATAATATAAGATTAATTGAAGGACGAAAAGGTACAAAAAAGAGTTAAGGGGGTTTATATAATGAAAAAAATACTTTGGGAGTTACTGGCTGGAACTAAAGGCGGGACAAATAGGGCCAGAATTATTGATTCCTTAAAGAACAGGCCATATAATGTTAATCAACTTGCAGAAAGGTTATCTCTTAATTATAAAACTATTAAATATCATATCAATATTTTAGAAAAACATGGTATTGTTATATCTGAATCTAAAGGATATGGTGCCTTATATTTCCTTTCTAAAGATATGGAAGATAATTTTACTACTTTTCTCGAAATTTGGGAAGCATCTACTGTAAATGATAACCATATTTATACTATGAAGGATAAAATAGCCTCTGATGTTCATAAAGGCCTGATACATCACTAATTTTTTTTGAAAATTATACTCCTTATATCCTCTATTTTGTTAATTAGTCTTTTATTGAACTACTTTTATCCCGATTTCAAGTTAATTTTGGTATGATTTATGCTACATTTTGGATAAATTAAGACTATATTTTGGCTAAAATTTCAGGGTAATATGGTTAAATAAGGATATAATCATGGTTAAATTCTTAAATAAGCTTTTTATACTGTTTATGACTTATTTTATATTGGCATAGAAAGCCAATTGGTTAAAGGAGGTATTTATAAAAATTAGAAAAGAATTCTATTTGGTCCCGATGAAAGAGTGGATTTTTTTATTTTAAATTAACATGCCGCCTCAAAATCCTCTCATGAGGGACTATTTGGATTTTCAAATGATATAGGTGATAATTATGAATCTTTATAACTTAGCATTCAATAACATACGCAGAAAGAAGCTCAGAAGTGCATTGACTATGCTGGGAATAATAATTGGCGCTGCCACCCTGGTCGTACTTCTTGGGGTAACTGCTGGAGCAACTTCAGCGGTTAAAGCTGAAACAGATCAGTATATGTATGACGTGGTAATAACCCCAGCATCCAGCACTGGATCCTATTTAATGGATGCAGAAACAGTTTCTAAAATCAGAAGTAGGTCTAATCTTTTTGATTTCCGTGAAGTCACTGCTTTTAGGGAAAATATAAATGGAAACGAAATTTCTTTTGAAGGAGTGAACGACTGGAAACAGGTTAAACTAAAAAATGGGACGTCAGGAGTTGTGATAAGCCAGGATGTTGCAGATAAACTTGGTTATGGTATAGGCAGTAAAATAAAGGTCAAAGATCAGGAATTAACCATCACTGGAATATCCAATGTGGTACAGGCACTTTACGTTCATATCGATCAGGGCACTGCAAAACAACTTACAGATGATAAAGTAAGTGCTATCTACGCCAGTACAGATGGGGATCCCCAAACTGTTGCCGATGAAATAGAAGAACAGATCAGCGGTGTTTCGGTAGAAACCAAATCTGAAAACGTGGCTGAAGTTCAGGAGATGACAGATCAGGCGCTGCTCTTCATGGGATTTATCGCGGGCATTGCTCTTCTGGTAGGAATCATAAGTGTGATAAACACCATGCTAATCAGCGTCATGGAGAGAACAAGAGAACTGGGCATACTAAAAGCAACTGGATTTACAAACCGAGAAATAAAAGGAAGCATCTTATTTGAATCTGGCCTTTTAGGACTTTCAGGTGGAGTTATAGGTGTTATTCTGGGTATTACTGGAATTGTGGTGATTGCAAATGTGTTGAAATTGACAGAGTATATCCCTGATATGATGCCTTTATGGCTAATTTTGGGTGTTATTGCTGGTGCTACGCTTCTAAGTGTCTTAGCAGGACTCTATCCTGCAATGCGTGCTTCTAAATTGAATGTTGTGGAGGCTTTAAGAAATGAGTAATTATATAATTGAATTTGAGGATGTTTGGAAGACTTATAATATGGGTAATACGGAAATAAATGCCTTAGCCGGTTTAAATTTGACCCTGGAGAAGGGATCATTTACAGCGGTAATGGGGCCATCGGGATCCGGGAAATCAACATTTCTGCACGTGGCCGGGATACTGGACACCCCCACCAAGGGGGTTTTCCGGATAAATGGAAAACAAGCCAGTAAATTATCTGTAAAAGAGCAGGCAAAACTTCGCCGGAATGAGATCGGATTTATCTTTCAGAGATTTAATCTGATGTCTCAGCTTACTATTCTAGAAAATTTGACACTACCCATGATAAATGAAGACACCCAGAAAGCAATGAATATTCTAGATAATATGGGATTGGAGGGGAAATATGCAAAACGCCCAGGACAACTGTCTGGTGGAGAACAACAGCGAGTGGCAATAGCCCGGGCCCTGATAAATAATCCATCCATCATTCTTGCAGATGAACCTACAGGAGAGCTGGACAGCAAAAATGCAAACTCAATAATGCAGATACTTCAAGATTTAAATAGAAATAAAGGTGTGAGCATCGTCATCGTTACTCACAACCCTGAAGCAGCGGCATTTACAGATCAAATCCTTCAAATGAGGGATGGTAACGTTGTATAGCTATCAAAATAAACTGCTAACTATAGTTGAATGGATCTTCAAGGACCAGGGGCACCTTTGATAATATGGAGCTTTGATTTAGAAAGTTACAAATATTGCCTGGATTTTTCTATTCTTTTTTCTTTTTTAGCTTCCCCTAAAACAGTTTCGATGTCTCTTTCTAAACTCTCACAGGCATCTATTAAATCATTATAGAGTATGTTAATCTGCTCTCGGCTTAGGGTTAGTCTGATCACGATCCTCATGATGGCCCGGTCTTCAGCATTCTTGGGGAGGGTGTAAGCTGGTATGATCCAGCCACGCTGTCTCATTCGGTCAGATAAACTGAAAACATCGAATGGAAGGCTTTCATCCAGTTCAAATGCTACCAGAGGTAAAACCTTGCTTTCTTTGTTTATTATCTTGAATTTGCCACTTTTCTCCATCATGTTGGCCAAATAATTTGTATTTACCATTAAAACATGCATTAACGCTTCGTATCCTTCTCTTCCGAGATTTAACAGGTTAAAGTATTGTGTAATAACTGTACTTGCTCCTTTAGAGAAATTAAGATTGTAAGTGGGCATGACTCCGCCGAGATAGTTGACTTCGAAAATTAGATCATCGGGCAGGTCACCATTGTCCCTGAAGATCAGGAAACCAGCGCCTGGATAAACCAAACCGTACTTATGACCGGAGACATTGATGGTTTTTACCTGAGATAATCGGAAATCCCATTTCAAGTCGGGGAGAATGAAGGGGACTACAAATCCTCCGCTGGCCGCGTCAACGTGTATAGGGATATCCCATCCTTTTTCCTCCTTCACTTCCTCGAGCATCTGGTTTATTTCCTCGACAGGGTCCATATCTCCGGTGAAAGTGGTTCCAACTACGGTGCCTACGCATATGGTGTTTTCATCAAGGTTCTCCCTTACCTGATCCACATCTAAAACGAAGTTATCGTGGTCCATGGGTAATATCCTGGGTTCAACGTCAAAATATCGTGCAAATTTTTTCCAAACCACGTGGACATCCTCACCGAAGATTATATTGGGGTTATCGGTGGATTTCCCTTCGGATTCCCTTTTTTTCTTCCAGTTCCATTTATGGGCTAAAAGTCCCAACAATATGGATTCTGAAGAGCCTATGGCGCTGGTTCCTACCGGTTCTTCATCGGTGGGTGCGTGATATAGTCTGGCCAGGATATTTATAACCCGATCCTGTATTAAATTGGAATAGGGGTATTCGTCCTGGTCGATGAAATTTTTCCCTGCATTTTCCATGAATAGTTTGTTGGCATAATCATCCATTTCCGTAGTAACGAAGCTGGCCAGGTTCAATGCAGGATTACCATCCAGTTTAAGTTCATTATCTATCATATAGTATACCATTTCACTGGATATTGATTTGTCTGGTATTTCATACTGCGGTGATCTTTTCACATAAAAGGCCAGTAAACTTCTGGTCACCGGATCATCGGTGAGCTCTTCCAATTCTACCATTAACTCTTCCAATTCTTCATCGCTTAAAACACGGGATAGCATTTATAAAACCCCCTTCTGTATCATACGATTTACAATAAGAAAATAGTTGTATAAATAATGTTCTTGTCACCCCCTAATATGGGAAATATGATAGAATTATAAGTGATCATCACTATCATAAAACCGCTTGAAAATCCTGCAAATTGTTAATGTAAGCCATAACCGAGTTTTATGTGTTCTTTTATCATCTGGTGTTTTATGAATTTAGAATTGGATACTTCCAAAGTCCATCACCGCATCTTAAAACCCGGCGGTAAATATTTCATCAGTGACATGTGAAGGGATATGAACCCTATTTTGTAAATTGTTCTTAAATTTAGTGACTAAACCGAAAGAAATAAGACCCGGACTTAAATCATCTATAAACGCATCTTATACTGTAGATGAAATTCGAGAAATACTCGAAAAATCAGAATTAAAGAATTCCACGGTTAAAAAGACATTTACCGGTATAAAATACAGGAGAAAAAAGAATAATACAAGGGTTATTCTAATTTTAAACTGGCAATGTAATTGTATCCTTTCTTGGAATAATCCCGTACAATATCGTTGTCCATCAAAACTTCGGTTTTGCGACCAAAATGTTCTGCAGCCAGTTTCAGATGATAAAATGCAATGCCAATGTCAATAGGGATGAACCTACCAGCCAGAACCCCTCTAATGATGCTGGGTTTAATGGAATAGGCATGGATCATATTTTCATTGCCTGTAAAGAACCATGGCTGATAATTACCTGCAGATGGGGCAAAACGCGCTGCTTCCATTATCTCTTCTGCACCTTCAACATCGCTTATCTCCTGGAGGGATTTCCGCTTAAACTCTAAAGTACTGCTTCTATAAAGTGGTTCTGCGGGCCTTCCAAAGGCTATCAGGATGATGAATTCCTGGCGGGAACTTTCCAATATTTCATTGGTGGGTTTGGGAATTCCCTGCCAGCAAGTGCCTATTCCATTTGCAGAGAGGAACAAATCCATTTGCTGGAGCATGAAGCCGATATTAGTCAAATAACCTTCTTTTTCCTCTGAAAATGCGGCTATATAGTGTGGTGCCTTTTTCATAAACCTTCTTTTAACATCCTCTGTTGATATTATCTTCAAATCAACTTCAATGTCATCATACAGGGGTGTTAAAGACTGGATATGGCTTGAAATTTCATTCAGCGTGTTTTGGTTAAGCGGTGTTAAATCGTAGTTCCTGATGGATTTTCGTTTGAAGATTGTTTCGTAAAGTTCTATTTTTTCCACTTTTAGGTCTCCCTGAATTAATATTTCCTTTTTAAATCCATTGCGAACGTTTCTGCATTTTCTAAGTCTTCTTCATCAGGTTTTCCCTTACTTATTCCACCCACTATTTTGGTAAGCCCGTAGGTATCGTATCCTTTACAGTGGAACTCTCCAATGACATCAAAACCTTTATCCAGTAAATTTTCCTTCAGCCATTTGTTGGGCTTTCCTCGGCCGCTGGTTGTAAATACAAATGCCTTTTTGTTATCTGCAGCGTCGAGTCCTTCAACGAAATTCATAAACTTTTTATGGGGTTTACCGTAGTATATTCCAGAACCAAAGCCAATTAGGTCGTATTTTTTAATTATATCTTTATTAACATCTTTTAAATCCAATAATTCTGCTTCAAGAGTCTTGGCCATTACTTCAGCAATTTTTTTGGTATTTCCATGATGTATGGACTTGTATATTATCGCAATTTTCATTTTTCAACTTCCGTCTTACCATTTCAAAGTTTAATAATTTGACAACTTTCGAATTGTAGTTTCGTTAAAGAAATTCAATGTTCATTTCTATTCAGATTTAAAAACTCATTCATTTTGTCAACCATTTCCTCATTGACCTTGGCCACCAAATACTTGCCTTTCCTCTCGGTGAAGATTAATTCAGCGTTGGTCAGTTCTTTAAGGTGATGAGAAATGGTGGGTGCGCCTATATTTAAGGATTCAGTAATTTCACATAGAAGACATCCATAGTTTGTTTTATAATTAGCTTCTTGTTTTTCAACGATTTGCAGGTACAATTCCAACCGGTTAGGGTTTGAAAGAGCTTTAAAGACCTTGGCCATTTTTTTGGTATCCAATTTGAATTCACCGTCTGACTTTTACAATTCGATAAGTATCGAAGTAAATATGGTTGTTGAACCTTATATAATTTGCGTTATTAATGAAAAAAATATAGTATCTACATCTTGTCGATTAATTTATTGAGAGACCAACCATGAAACTCTACACCAAAGAAACCAATCCAGAAAACAAAGAAACTATCCTCTTTATCCACGGCTACAACATGGCCGGCTGGATGTGGGCTGAGCAGGTTAAAGCTTTCAGTGATTATCACTGCTTAGTCCCGGACCTCCCAGAGCATGGAAATAGCAGTGATGTTGAACCGTTCACCATAGATGGCGCTGCACAGATATTGATAGATCTCATTTTAGATAAAGCTCATAATGGTAAGGCCCATCTGGTGGGGATGTCCCTCGGTGCCCAGGTAGTCCTTCAAATTTTAAGCAAGGCACCCGAAGTTGTTGATCATGCACTTATAAGCGGAGCGCTTGTAAACACCACCCCTCCATCTGAAAGTTTTCAAAAACTATTGGACTACCTGCTCGAGGTTTATATTCCTATAAAAAATCATCATCTTTCTATTGGAAGTTACATACGGTCTTATGGTATACCGAGGAACTTTATCAGGAAGTTTAAAGAATCTACCTATGTTATCTCGGAGGATTCTTCTGATCGGATAATAAGGGAAAATTTGCTCTTTGAAAGACCTAACAGCCTTGAAAAGGTGAACACGCCTGTGTTGGTGATGTTTGGTGAGAAAGATTACCGGATCATAAAGGAATCGGCCGATGAACTACTGAATGTAATCCCAAATTCAAAAGGGGCAGTAGCCAGGAAAGTGGGGCATATGTGGAATATGGAAAAACCAGAACTTTTCAACGATGTTTTAAGGGCATGGATAACTGATAATCCTCTGCCTGAAACTTTAAAAGCTTGAAACAATTTAGAAAAATTTTTATCACTGACGGTCTAACTATTTCCAAGGAGGGATATTATGAACAATGGATACTATGTAATAATTGGGGTGTTGTTTTGTGCTATAGTGGCAATATCGGGCTGCACCATTCCATGGACTGGGTCTGGTACCAATGGAAATAATCCACCGGATGTTCAGGGAGTAACAGCAGCTTCTCTAACTGGCCCTGGTACAATAATTATAGAACAGGGAAATAATGAATCTATTAAAGTGGAAGGCAGCGATAGTGATAAATCTAACCTTGAAATTATAAAAACAGGACCTAGTTTGGAAATAATAAGCAAAGCAAGCGCTGATGTGAAGATCTACCTCACTGTTAAGGATATAACCGCCCTTACCATTTCTGGTCCAGGGATAATAAACGCAACCGGTAATGTTCAACAGCTAGCTATAACTATCACCGGACAAGGAACTGTCAACGCCAAGGATTTAGCCGCCCAAAACGCCGTCGTAACTGTCACTGGAGAAGGTGAAGCCCTAGTAAATGCAGTGCAAACATTAGTAGCGACTGTGACTGGTACGGGTTCCATAAAATATCAGGGTAATCCTCAGGTGCAACAGACAGTCACTGGCGGAGGATCAGTAAGCAAAGCTTAGAATTCTATAAATCCAGAAAGAAGAAATATTCTTCTTTTATCTAATTTTTTTAAAAAAGGGTTTTAATATACAAGGGGGTTTATTTTTATGAAGATAGGAATAATTGTTCATTCACAGACTGACAATACCTATTCCGTTGCTTCCAAGCTGCAGGAAACACTTACCCAATCCGGTAACGATGTTGAAATTAAAAGAGTCAGCATAGTGGGCGGAGATAGGCCGGAAAACAAGGACAAAATCCAGCTTGAAAATCCACCCGAAGTAGCGGGTTATGATGCTTTAATTTTCGGTTCTCCAGTACATGCATTCAGCCTGGCACCAGCCATGCAAGTATATCTGGAGCAGTTACCATCCCTTGAAAATAAGAAGGTAGCGCTATTTGTAACCAAGGGGTTACGCTTCGAATGGACAGGTGGTACCCGGGCCATTGGTCAGATGAAGAAATTATCAGAGTCAAAGGGTGGAGAAATCGTCGGCACAGGGATTATAGTCTGGAATAAGGATAAGGATAAGAAAATAAAAGAAGTGGTAAAAAATTTCGCTGTTTTATTTTAATTGGTAATAAAGGTGATTAGGGGTGATAAAATGGACATTGAAATATATTACTTTTCAGGAACAGGTAATTCACTCCATATCGCGGAAGAGATAGGGAAAAGAATACCAGGAACAAAATTAATACCCATTGTAAGCCTTTTAAATAGAAATATCATAGAAACAGATGCAGAACTTGTGGGGTTTGTCTTTCCCATCCATTTGGCAATGTCCCCTGTTCCTGTAAGGGAATTTCTGGGGAAATTGGATATAAAAGCAGCTGAATATATTTTTGCAGTTGCAACCCGGGCTGGTAGCCAGCACAGAGCATTTATCGATGTAGATAACATTTTAAAGAAGAAAGGAAAAGTTTTAGATTCATATTTTAGTTTGAACATGGCCAGTAACGATCCGAAATTTGAAGGTTGGCAGCCGGCGACAGATAAGGAAATAGCAGATCTGGAAGCAGAAATCCAAAACAAGCTGGATTCAATCCAGAAAGTAATTTTAAATAGGGAAAAAAATCGGGAAAAGGACACGAATTTCACCACTCCCATGCCCTCCTTTTCAATTCTATCTCTGCTTCTTCCATTTCTTAATAGGTTTTATGATGTTGAGTTGTATTCGAATTCAAAGTGTGCTGGCTGTGGAACATGTGAAAAGGTCTGCTTGTCAGGCAAGGTCAAGATGGTGGATGAAAAACCGGTATGGCAGGAAGATATTCGGTGTTTTTACTGTGATGCGTGTCTCAATTATTGTCCAGAACAGGCGGTTCAAATCGGATCTAATCGCTTTTTAAAATCTTATACAGAAGAAAATGGAAGATATTCTCACCCATACGCGACGGCAGATGATATTGCTGGACAGAAATGATTGTTAAAGAAATATTATAAAAAGTAAAACTTTTAATGGTATCCAAGCGACAAATACTAAGATAACCGGGGCATTGATTTTTTTCAGGAGTTCTGCATGAGGAAAGTATTTTTGTGGTGGTTAATAACTGGGAGTAAAGGCGGGGAAAACCGTGCCAGAATAATACTTGAACTTAAAAACAGACCATATAATGCCAACAAGCTTGCAGAAAAACTTTCACTGGATTATAAGACTATTAGACATCATATTGATGTTTTAATGGAGAATGCAATAATTAAATCTACTGGAGAAAAATACGGCGCATCATATTTCCTTTCCGATGAGATGGAAGAAAATTATGATACTTTTATGGAAATTTGGGAAGAATTTAAGAAGGATTGATGTAATAAACAGGAAAGAGGGCGTAAAAAAATGTTGTTAGAAATAAATTTGTTTAATCTGTCCAACGTACCATTTACTTTATTTCTGCTGGTCTTATTCTCCGCCTTAATAACCAGCATAGCCAATATTTTTCTATTAGGGGGGATGCTCTACATATACTTGGAAAGATACCGGAAAGTAAAATCCAAGTTCACCACCACATTAGTGCTTTTCACTGTTCTTTTCCTGGTTCAAAATATTATATTTTCAATCTATTACATCTTCAACCTTCCCCAAAACATCATAAACGCTGTCATGCCCCTGGTATTCTTGGGACTTGAATTCGTAGCCCTGGCATTACTTTTAAAAATAACCAGAAGCTGAACAACTACTTTTTACGCCAAATACTCCTTTTTTACTCTTTTTAACCCTCCCTACTTAATTTACCCTATTTTTGGATCATATTTTGGAGTGAATTTGGAGGGAAATACCCTGATAATCAGGGTAAATTTTGGAAAAACTACTTTTAAGGGTTTATACAAGAATTAAGTAGTCAATAGAAGTTCAATTCATTAAAAAAAGATTTTAAATAGACAAATTTCAGGAGATTAAAAAGATGGTCGAGACAAAAGAAATTAAATCCATTGAACTGACACCATTTGCCAAGATGTCAGCGACTATATATGCGATACTGGCGTTTATTGTGGCCATAATTGCCTTCGTCAGCTTAACAATACTTCAAGTAGCAAATATATTCCCCAGTATTAGCCAGGTAAACCTGGTAGCTGGAGTGGGATTACCCTTACTAGTAATTCTGCCTGTAATTGCGTTTTTCGGAACATTAGTGGCATGTTTTGTATCAGCATTCCTCTATAACACCCTGGTACCAAGGTTGGGGGGTATAGAGTTAGAATTTGATGGAATTGAAGTAACTAAAATTCCAGTGGTACCATTTGCCCTTATACAGTCAGCAATAGTTGCTATATGGGCTTTCATAGCAGGATTGTTCCTGGCAGGGGTGATTAATATCATGGTCACTTTCTTCGCCGGTGTGGTACCCGCCATAACCAATGAAATCACAACATTCAACAACACCACGTTTCCACTAGGACTTACTGGCATGCCAGCAGGTATGGATATGGTGGTAATCTCGCTACTCTTAATCATCGGGCTACCAATACTACTATTCGTATTCGTATTCATCTACAGCGCATTATATGCCTTAGTTTACAATTACTTAGCCTCCAGGGTAGCAAAAATCAAATTAGAATTCGTTCAAATCGCTGGTAACTTACATGAACTGAAACACATTCCAGTAGTTCAAACCGCCCTGGCACTGGCCATAGTATCTGGGATATTAGGATTCATCGATCTTTTAATGGGCAACGGAGACCCTGTAAGCAGTTTCATTTCACAGTTCATTATGGTGGCTCTGGTAGCTATCCTCTACAACTACCTGGCACCGAAGATTGGAGCAGTCAAACTTGAATTGGAATAATTAGGAGTTCTATACTAAGGGCACATAATATGAAAGCGATTGTATACACAGAATACGGGCCTTCAGATGTCCTACAGGTTAAAGAGGTAGAAAAACCCACACCTAAGGACAATGAAGTGCTGGTAAAAGTCCATGCCACAACCGTCACTGCGGGGGACGTGAGAATGAGAAGTTTCAACGTCCCCCGTGCGCAATGGCTTTTTTCACGCCTATATTTGGGTATCAGAAAGCCAAGGAGGCTTATCTTAGGGATGGAAATGCGGTGGGAAATGCACTGGTTGTTTACGACCCCAGCGTCACTGGAAACATCAAAGACATAGCCACTGTCATAGTTTCCAATTTACAGTCAAAGGGATAAAGTGGATCTTGTAAGTATAAAAGAGTCCAAAAGCAGGAAACATTTCAGTATACAAATTTAATCGTTATTGGTGGACCAAATTATGGAGGTACTGCCAGTCCTGAAGTTGAATCTTATCTGGAAACGCTTAAACTCTTAAATGGAACTAAAGTAGGGGTTTTTTCCACGGGTGACCCTCATTCAACTGATCCTCTCATCATCAATGAAAAATTTGCACCAGTATCACATGACGATTTCAAAATCGATGTAGTGATGATAGTGGGCAGGAATGAAGATCACAATGGAAAGTGCTCAGAATTTGTAGACAAACTTCTGAGTGAATAGAGATGGTAATAAATTAATTAATTCGCGTTCACACAACCGCCTCCGTGTGATACCCTGGTCCTTGAAGCGTAAACCACTGAAGGATCGCTTCATGGGGCCAGGAACTTTTAATAACAAAATAAAAGGGGGATCTAAATGAAATCGATAATAATTCTATATTCTTACCACCACAACAACACTGAAAATGTTGCAAAGGCGATTGCTCCGGTTTTAGGTGCGGACATCAAATGTTCGAATGAGGTAAATCAGGAAGAGCTTCAAGAATATGATCTAGTAGGTTTTGGTTCAGGGATTTATGATTCAAAACATCATGTATCTCTCCTTGAACTCGCTGATAGGCTCCCCGAAGTTACAGATAAGAAGGCTTTTCTTTTTTCAACAGCCGGAGTAACTTGGAAATCTAAAGTAAATGCTGATCACTCGGCTATCAGGGAAAAACTGCAATCGAAAGGCTATATAATTGTTGATGAGTTCCAGTGTAAGGGATTTAACACCAACAGTTTCCTCAAACTGTTTGGGGGGTTAAACAAAGGCCGACCTAATGCAGAAGATCTTAAACGTGCTGAAAAGTTTGCTGGAAACCTTAAATAATTTTTACTTCATAATATAATACTATGAAAGCTGTTATATGCACGAAATACGGCCCCCCAGAAGTTCTACAACTACAAGAGGTAGAAAACCCCGTCCCTGAAAATAACGAGGTGTTGATAAGAATACACGCCGCATCTGTTACAACAGGGGACAGTGAAATGCGGAGATTCAAGATGCCTGCCTATTTATGGCTGTTAGCCAGGTTAGGATTGGGCCTGCGGGGTCCAAGGATGAAAATATTAGGTCAAGAATTCTCTGGAGAGATCGAATCGGTGGGTAAAGATGTGACGAAATTCCGGATTGGAGATCATGTTTTCGCCTTTGCCGGATTCAATTTAGGTGCCTATGCCGGGTACAAGTGCATGCCTGAAGACGGGGTCCTGGCAGAAAAACCAGAAAATATTACCTATGAAGAAGTTGCAGTCATTCCCATGGGGGGATTAATAGCCTTAAATTATCTTAGAAAAGCAAATATCCAGAAAGGGCAAGAGGTTCTCATCAACGGTGCATCTGGCAGTATAGGTACCATAGCGGTACAACTGGCCAAATATTATGGAGCTGAAGTCACTGGGGTGTGCAGCTCAAGGAATCTGGAAATGGTAAATTCTATCGGTGCTGATCATGTAGTTGATTACACCAGGGAAGACTTTACTAAGAGCGGTGAAAAGTACAATGTTATATTCGACGTGATTGGGAAGAGTCCAGTTTTAAGTAGCCTTAGATCCCTTGAAGAAAATGGAATATATCTTTTTGCTAACCCGGGGCTTTCTCATATGATTCTGGGCCCATTTATTTCAATGACAGGTAAGAAAGTAGTAACAAGGATACCAGAGGAAAAGGCTGAAGATTTAACTTTTCTCAAAGGACTCATGGAGGATGGGAAGATCAAAGCCGTTATGGATAGGTTTTATCCGCTGGAACAGATAGTTGATGCCCATAGGTATGTTGATAAGGGCCATAAAATGGGAAATGTGGTTTTAACTTTAAAATAGCCAGATTCAAAAAAATTAGGGGATGGGAATGGTTAAATCAGAAAAGATTTGGAACTTGATGGCAGATAGTTTTGATGAGGGTGAAAAGAATTTTGAGCCGATTCATAAAAGAACGGTTGAAAAAACAAAGAATTATCTAGATTTAAATGATGTTGTTCTTGATTATGGATGTGGAACAGGTTCAAAATCCTTTGAAATTTCTGGTGATGTGAAGGAGGTTCTGGGTATTGATATATCCTCTAAAATGCTCGATATTGCAAGAAGAAAGGCAGTTGAAGGTAAATTTGAAAATGTAGATTTCAAAGAGGCAACCATATTTGATGAGAGACTCAAAAAAGAGTCCTTTGATGTTATAAAGGCTTTTAATATACTGCATTATTTGGAAGATACTCAAGAGGTCATGGAAAGGATTAATGAGTTATTGAAACCTGGAGGATTTTTCATCTCTTCAACAGAGTGCATGGGTGAGGAGAAGAAACTTTCAAGAATTTTAACATTTTCCGCACTGTTTGTGCTGACCAAGACAGGGGCAGTACCTGTGAGGTACTTTAAATTCTCTGAACTAGAGAATTTAATTACTAAGGGACATTTCCAAATTCTTGAAACTGAAAAAATGGATTTGAGAGCTTTAAAATTCTATTTCATTGTAGGGAAGAAGGTGTAAGTGAAAAGAGGGGATCTTATGCAGGATGTGCAGATTATACTTTCCGGGATATGGGTGGCTTTAATGTTAACCTACCTATTGGGAGATGTGCTTAGAATATTTAGCGGGGATTATAAGAAGACAGAAATGGAGGGGGAAAAATTCGGCCAGATACAGTGGCTGGGAATCGCAGTGTTAATGGTTATTCCAATTGTAATGATTATACTAACCCTAACGCTGGGTTATCCTCTTAATAAATGGTTGAACATCGTGGCGGCACTGTTCTTCTTTGTGTTCAATATTATCGGGCTGCCCACATATCCGTCCCATTACGATAGGTTCTTGATAATCGTGGGACTCGTTTTCAACGTGTTGACGGTCTGGTATGCATGGATGTGGGTTTAGAGAGGGATAATTTGATAATTATATTTAGGAGGGTTATTAATGCCAGTAAAATGTAAAATCACAGTTTTAAAGAAAAATCTTAATACAGAATTAGCCGGTGAATATTGCCAGAATGAAGTTACCCCTTGCCCGGTTTTTAAGGAAGGACAGGAATTTATTAGTGGATTTGAAAAGCCAGAAGGCTTCTGTGACTGGGCCTGGAATGATATTCATAAAATAGTGACGGTCCTGCTTTCTGGAGGTAATTTTTCAGAGGGCATCTTTGAAGGATGGATGAAGGACGAAAATACCATGATTAGTTGCTGTACTGATGCCATCCGGCCTGTAATTTTTAAAATTGAAAGAATTAAAGATTAAACATGTTCAAATGGGGGATATGAAATTGATATACTGGGCTGTGAACTGGAAATTTCAGCAGAGATACTCCTTTAACCATTGATAACTTTGAAATGCTGGTTGTAGCTGAATTTTAAGGGATGTAATTCTTCATAGTTATATATCTTTTTTATACTGCCATTCCAGTGAAACCGGGGGTGTAAAGTTTTTGGGTG
>DAGC01000013.1:0-224325 GCA_002495625.1 Methanobacterium sp. UBA375
GCATCACCGACACAGCCGGTAACACCATCAACACCTACACCAGCAAATTCAAAATAGACTTCGTAAAACCCACCATAACCAGTGCTAACCCTAAAAATAACAGCTCGGGATTTTCATTAACCGCACCGATCACCATAACCTTCAGTGAAAACATCACCGGAGGAACTAAATACTCGGGAATCTACATGAAAAATTTATCCACTGGTAAAGTGGTATCCATTACTAAAAGCATAAGTGGTAAAACCTTAACCATTAAAATGGTGTCCGGTCGGTTGAGTAAAAATACCTATCAGATATATTTGCCAGCAGGAGCAGTTAAAGATGCTGCTGGTAACAGTTTAGCTTCAGCTTACACACTTAAATTTAAAACCATTTAAAAAAAAGAGTTTAAACATTAAACTATTTAAAAAAGAGTTTAAACATAAAACCATTAAAAAAAGATTAAAAAATAGAGTATTAACACTCTAAAGGTTCACAACCACGGCGTCGTAGACGTTTTCTAGTTCTTTTAGTTCGTCCAGGACGTTTTCAGGCACGGTGGAATCTATCTTCAGCACCATGACCGCTTCTCCGCCGGGTTCCTGCCGTCCGACCTGCATTTTAGCTATGTTTATTTCGTGTTCTCCCAGTTTGGTTCCGATAATTCCAATAACACCAGGTATGTCCTTGTAAGAGGATATTAGTAAGTGTCCCTCTGTTTCTACGTCGACTTTATACCCGTTGATCAGAACTATCTTGGGTTCCTTGGTGGATACTCCCTCTATAACCATATCATTTTTGTCTGATTTCATTTCCACCCTGATCAGACTGTCAAATCCGTGTACTTCACACCTTTTACCTTCAATTACGGTGATGCCCCTGTTTTCTGCCACGGCCATGGCATTTACCAGGTTGACTGGTTCGGTCAGTATGGGGTTAAGGATCTCCTGCAGTATCATCCGGGTGAGGATGTCCAGTTTAGGGAACTCTGCCAGTTCCCCGCAGTAGGTTACATCTATCTCTTTGATGTTTCCCTGGGCAGTCTGTATTAAGAACCTACCCAGTTTGGTCATGAGTTCGAAGTAGGGCTTGATGAGTATCAGGGTTTCCGGGTCAATCACGGGCATGTTAAGCACATTTCGAGCAGTCCCCCCGGTTAAGACTTCTTTTATCTCCTTGGCTACTATTATGGCTGCGTCTCTCTGCGCTTCCATGGTGGAGGCTCCTATATGTGGTGTGGCCACCAGGTTGTCCAGGGCTAGAAGTGGGTTGCCCTCTGGTGGTTCTTTTTCAAATACGTCCAGGCCGGCTCCGCCGATGGCACCTTCAGATAGTGCCTGGTACAGGTCTTCTTCGTTTATGATTCCTCCCCGGGCGCAGTTTATTATGCAGGCGGTGTCCTTCATCAGGGCAAATTCTGCTTTGCCTATGGAGTGTTTAGTCTCTGGTGTAAGGGGTACGTGGATGGTGATGACGTCTGCCTCTTCAAAGAGGGTGTCTCTTTCTACTATGGTTGCTCCCAATCGGGAGGCGACTTCTTCGGTGATGTAAGGATCGTTTACCAGTATCTTCATGTCGAAGGCCTTGCACCTTTTGACCACCTGGCTTCCGATCCGGCCCATGCCAATTACACCCAGGGTTTTTCCGGCGAGTTCACTGCCCATGAACTTGCTTTTCTCCCATTTACCTTCCTTGACTGATTTATCGGCTATAGATATCTTCCGGGCCAGGGATAATATGATTCCCATGGTGTGTTCGGCCACGGTTATGGAGGTTGACTCCGGTGCGTTTACCACCATGATACCCTTCTCGGTGGCTGCTTCCACATCAACGTTGTCCACACCCACTCCAGCCCGGGCTATGATCTTCAGTTTCTGACTGGCTTCTATTACCTCCCGGGTGACCTTGGTCCTGCTCCTCACCACTATGGCATCGTAATCTGGGATTGAACTTACTAACTCTTCTGGGGTTATATCGGTTTGAACCACCACATCTGCTATGTCTTTAAGCTCATCAATTCCCTTTTCATTTATCTGATCAGCTATGAGTACTTTCATCTTCTCTCTCCTACTAATTTAAAGATTCAAAACTGGGTTAGAAAATAACGAATATCATCTAATTAATATTGCAATTATCATTCTTGTAAATATTCATTATGGAAAGAATAACTTTAAATTTATTGCCCCCAACTATTTATTATTAATATATTGAAGAAACTTTGGGAGGTGTATTTTTATGGTTAGAGTAGAGGAATTCATCCTTGCCAGTTCAAATTATGTGCCAGGATATGAAATAGTAGATACTAAAGGTTTTGTTTATGGACTCACCGTCCGCAGCAGAGGTGTTGGTGGACAAATCGGCGCGGGAATCCGTTCCATGTTTGGTGGAGAGATAAAAGAATATGTGAGTATGATGGAGGACACCAGGGACGAAGCACTGCAGAGAGCTATAGACCACGCCCAGGAATACGGTGCCAACGCCATAATCAGTATCAGATACGATTCAAATGATATTTCAGATGTTATGCAGGAAATACTGGCCTACGGCACGGCTGTTGTAGCTCGGAAGATTGAATAAATTTTATTTAACTAATATTTTTTTTTATTGCTTGAAATTTTCCCATATTAGAGGTTACCCCTATGTTTGAAGGACACCTTGAAATCAGTGGTAGAAGCTTACCCCGGACTCTTCTGGGAACTTCACCCTTTACTGCCGCACCACACTTCGGACACCGAACCTGGCTGTACCAGCTGGACCTTTACAATCAACCAGAAAACATTCTTAAGGTAATGAGGAAATCCTATGACCTGGGTGTGTGGGGGATTCAGCTGATCCCCGATCCACCAGTGGTGGATGCTTTAAGCTGGGCACTGGAAGAAGGATGTGTGTTTAGTATTGTGGGTACGGTACGTCAGGGTGAAGAGGTTAAAGATATCAAACTCCTTTCCAGGTTGGGTGCCAATTCCATGCTCCTTCCGGGTGCCATTACCGACAGTTACAATTGGGAAACCATAACCAAATACCTGAAGGCCATCAGGGATGTGGGTTCCATTCCTGGTCTAGCAACCAACCAGCCATTCAGCACCACAGAGAAACTTCTGGAATCCCCTGTACTGGATTTATTTGATATATACATGACCCCCTTAAATAAACTGGGCTACCTCATGGATACCGAGGTTTTCATGGAGAAAGAACGCCTTGAATTCTCTAAACTAATGCATAAAATGGATAAAACGGTTATAATAAATAGAACCCTGGCTGCAGGAATTTTAACTCCTGAAGACGCCTTTGAATTCCTGAAAACAGTTGATTATGCTGATATTATTACAGTGGGTGTTGCATCCGAAAAAGAGGCAGAGGAAACCTTCACTATGCTGGGTGAAAAATAAGCCTGGTAAAAATGAAAAAATAACACTAATTTTTCCTTTCCTTCAAGAGCTGGATGAATTCCCGGCAGTTTTCCATTTCACAGATTTCATCGGTGTTCACGGCGGGTATACCCTCGATACACTCCACGACCCTTTTACTTTCCATTATGAAAACAGCTTCTTTCTTGGTTATATCGGAAAGGTCCTTAACATTTAATGCCATCTTCTTCAATGCCTGGCTGTTCCGGTTTTTCTCCAGATTGGTCAGTAGGATGTTTTCCTTTTCTTTCCTGCTGTTTGCCTGGGATATGGCATCGAAGGGTGTTCTGTAGGTTGGCAGTACACCGAATCCAAGTTTAATGAGTTCTTTAGGTTCGGGAGATATATCCTGTGGATTACCTTCAGTTTCTGAAGCTTGATCTGATTTTAACATATCTTCTGGTTCTGGAGTTTTAAATAAGTCAATGTCCAGGGTTATTTTTATATTCAGTATGTTCTCCAGTAACATGGCTGTTTCTGGATATGCCCGGACCATCCCGTGCTCATACTTGTAGATGGTCTCCCGGGATACGTGGGCTATATCTGCCAGATCCTTCAGGGAGAGATTTTCCCTTTCCCTTACTTCCTTGAGGATTTCACCGTTGATATTCACGTAGTATCCTCCGCGACCGGCTAAAACCTCAGGGTACACCTCATCTACCACCATATTCCGCAGGGTTTCCGGGGCCACCACAGGTATACCGTGCCTCTCATATACCACGTCTTCCTCTAGTGGCTCTGTCTTTGATTTAAACCCCACAATTAAAGGTGAAGCTAGGAAAGTCCTGGCTAACCTTTTAATTTCCTGAGCCTGCTGGCTCGTGAAGCCGTCCACATTAATTAAAACCTTGAGTAAAAGTAGAATCAATTCCCGACGGGCCATCATGTCAAAACAGCTCCTATCATATATATTAGATGTTTCAAAGCCGTGACTCGCTAGTAATTCGGTTATCTCTAGTAAGACCTGATCTCTGTGCATGGGTACACCACTCATAGGGATCACCTGATAAAATTTGAGTTAATGAAAATTTATGTATAGTATAATTAGAATATCTATAAAGTTTACGTATATTTTTCTTAAAGTTAAATTTATAATTTAAACTTCTGAGTTTAATTTTAGTTTAATTTAAATATTATCCTACTTTGGTAAACTTATATAAATTCTAATTTGATTATGGTGACTGTGACTTGTTTTAATCAATTTCAATGATCATCCTTCCTAAATTTTTTATTTAATTTTGCTTGGATAAATCAAATTTTAGATTAAGTGTGATTTATCACTAAATTACGTGGTCAATTATATATTGATGTGATCCGCATCAGTAAGTGATAACATTAATGCATAAATAATCTAAAAATTTAATCAAAGAGGCGGTAAATTGATAAATAAAGGGAAAATATTTGACAAAATGATAATACTATTTTTGTTTGTTTTTTTTATTAATATAGGCTGTGTATCAGCTACTAATTTTACTGCGGATGAAATTGGCAACGCTTCAACTTCCGTACAAACGTATGTGGAAGCCAATCACAAATTACCCAACAACGTTACTATCTCTGGAACAACAGTAACTATGCCTCAATTCCTGAAATTAGAAACTACAGCAATATACAACATCAAAAATAACATCACAACAGATATTACACTTGAAAATTATAATACCGCCCCTAATCCATCAGAAACCGCCACAAATGGACAACTCACACAATCGAACTATATCACGCTAGCTAACAATGTTAAATCTTTCATGAATGAAAACGGACGAGCACCCAACTTCCAAACAACCAGTTTAGGAAATATAAGATACGAATCACTCGTTTACACATTCTCACAAGTCATGAATTCTTACCGCGTCGGGAAAGTTCTGCCAGATTTCATCATAATCCGACCTTGGACCTTCGTTACGAATGATACCACCAAATTTATAACAATGAACCAAATAAATGTCGCAGCAGACACCGTACAATCCTATGTAGAGACAAAGCATCAACTTCCTAACCATGTAACCATTTCTAAGTATACAGTGAGCATGCCTAGTCTCCTTAGACTCGAAGCACAATACATAAAAAATGGTAACGGTAAATTATACCAATCAATCCCCCTAGGACGTTATGGAACCGCCCCCAATCCTTATGAAAGCATTACCGGCGGAAATCTGGAAAAAACAGATTATTTAAACACTACAACTGATATTATCTCTTTTATGAACGATAACGGAAGAGCACCTAACGGTATAACAACCATACGCGGGACATTACGCTATGAATCCCTAGTTTTCACATACTCTGAAATAATAAACTCCGCCAGCGAAAAATTAATTCTACCAAACTATATCAGACTCACACCCTGGTCAACAGTTTCCAACACCAATACCGTATTTATAAATATGGATCAAATAAACACCGCAGCATCGACGGTTAAATTACATATAGAAACGAATCACACGCTTCCAAGCTACGTAAATATCTCGGGAAGACAAATTTCTATGCCCAATTTCCTGAAACTCGAGATCCTGTCTATTCAAAATATTTACGAAGGTTTACACCAATCGATTATTCTACAAAACTATAATACAGCACCTAATCCTTCAGAAAGTATGACAGGTAGAAAGCTCAATTACCTGAATTACATGAATGCAGCCGAAAACATCCGATCTTTTATGCATGATAACGGACGAGCACCCAACTTCTCAACCACTGAAGCTGGGAACATAAGATATGAATCAATAATTTACACATACGCCCAATTACTAAACTACTACAATGTAAATAATGCCCTACCACGGCATATCACAGTGACTCCCTGGTCGGTTGTTTCCAATCCAAATACAGTAACTTTCAATCCCGGTCAGATAATTAAAGGCGCAGAAACCATAGTATCCTATGTGGAGGCCAACCATAACCTACCAACCAGCGTTAATATAGCGGGTACCAGTGTTTCCATGTCTAAATTCTTGAAACTGTCACTCACCACGTTACAAAATATAAATGGCAATTTATATGGGCAAATAGTCTTTGAAAATTTCAACGAACCAGGGAGTACTTCAGAATCCATAACCGGCGGAAGTCTTAATAAAACCGAATATCTTGAACTTGCTATGGATGTGGAAAACTTCATAATTGCCAACGGACGAGGACCGGCCTATCAAACATCTAATCTAGGAAATATACGTTACCAATCCCTAGTTTATATGTTCAGCCGAGTATTAAGCTCTTATAAATCAAACAATTATACATTACCTGATCATATAACGGTAAGACCCTGGTCAATTATATCAAATACAAGCACTAAATTCTTCACCATTGACCAGATTGAAACTGCAACAACCACTGTTAAAAACTATGTAGAGACTAATCACACATTACCCAGTAATGTAAACATAAATGGTACTACGGTAAACATGCCCCAGTTCCTGAAATTGATAACCACCACAATAACTAATATAAATGGAAAATTAAACTCAACAGTTGTCCTTCAAAACTATAATGCAGCCCCTAACCCATCAGAAACCATAACCGGCGGAATTATCAGCAGTAAAGACTATCTAAGTCTGGCAAACAATATCATCTCCTTCATGGACACTAATGGAAGAGCACCCAACTTCCAAACCGTTACCATGGGAAACATCCGCTTTAATTCCCTGGTTTTCATGTTCTCCCAAATTTTAGCCTACGAAAAAACCGAAGAGATACTACCACAAAGCATCACAGTCGATAAGTGGAGTGTTGTATCCAATGTTAACAACAAATTCTTCACTCTGGACCAAATTGAAACAGCAGCAGCCACAGTTCAATCCTATGTGGAAACCAACCATAACCTACCCACCACTATCAGCATCGGGACAACCACGGTTACCAGAGCTCAATTCTTACATCTGTTAACCACAGCTGTACAAAATGCAAATGGTAATCTATTAACTTCATTCATTAAAGCAACTTATGATGAACCACCAACTCCCTCAGAAAATATAACAGACCCCACTTTCAGTAATGAAGATTATATAAAGCTTGCAAAAGATGTAAATGAATTCATGTACGCCAATGGCAGAGGACCTAACTATAAAGCAACAACCCATGGAAATATACAATATCAAACACTGGTTTACATGTTCAGCCAACTGGTTAATTCATATAACTTAACAGATGCCGTTCCACTATCTATAACTATCAACCCATGGGCCACCGTATCCAATTCAAACACCGTATTTTTCACATTAGATGAGATAAAAAACGCATCAAAAACCGTGAAAAACTATGTAGATGCTTACAGTCAATTACCAGCCAATGTAGTTATCTCCGGACGTCAAGTATCTATGCCCCAGTTTTTAAAACTCACTGCTCAGTCAGTGATAAATATCGAGAAATATTTAAACACAGCTATAATCCTGAAGGCTGTAAATGCGCCATCCACTCCCACAGAAAACATCACCAGTGGAACCATATACAGTGACGAATTTATAGATATGGCAGAAAATGTTATATCCTATATAGATAGCCATGGAGCCGCGCCCAAGAATGTCTCAGACACCAGCTTAGGAGATACCCTGCGTTACGAATCGTTGATTTACATGTTTTCCAAAATCTTAATCTCCTATAAACCCACCGAACATGCTCCGGATATAGTTTCGGTAATTCCCTGGTTGGCATTATCCGGTATAACTGGAAATTTAATTTTTGAGGATAACATAGGGACTGGTTCTGATACCTTAGAAAATACTACCGGTGTAAGTGGTACTGGTGCAACTGTTTCTTCATCAACAGATTGGGCATGGCAAGGGATCAGAAGCTTCAAAATCCAAACAAACGGATCAACAGTCGGCGAATCAATAGATATCTGTAGGATAGGAACTGCTTCATTACCATATGCTGTACTGGTTCAATCTGGACAGACTTATACCGTATCTGCTTATGTGAAAGGATCCGGAACAGTCCGCATCGAGTTAGTAGGCCGTAATTCCACAGGAACAGCAACCGAATACTATACCGGCACCAATATAGTTCTATCAAACATACCTCAAAAATTATCCATAACCCACCTGCTTTCTGATCCCAACACCATCTATGCAACAGCTAAAATCATGACCAGTAACACAGCTCAAGCAATCACCTTCTACGTCGACAGCATCAGTTTAACTAGATATGATGGAGGAATACATCACAATGGAACTTTCAATTTCAGAACCCAAAAGACATTCAACAGCATACAAACTGCCATAGATGACCCTACTACCATAGACGGTGATACCATCTGGCTTGGAAACTTAAACTATACTGAAAACATCAACATCAACAAAAAAATCACCATAAGACCAATTTCTGGAGTTAACGTGGTCATTCAGCCATTAAACCCCAATTTACCAATATTCACCATAAATACCAGTGGAAGCAGCACAACAATACGGGATATAGTTATAGATGGATCCACTGGTAATGCGGGTATCTATATTAATAATTCCACAACCAATGAAATCTTAGGAAATAACATAATCAACAATCTTAACGGAATATATTTGTATAATTCCACTGAGAATGTGATTTCAGGAAATATAATGTTAAACAATAGCTTGAATGGTATGCTTATCAGTGCAGGCTCTGATAATGAAATCTCCAGTAATAAAATAACTTATAATTCCGTTGCTGGAATTAACGTCCAGAACTCCAATAAATGCAGGATTTACAGTAACTTAATCCACGATAATTATGATGGAATATATCTAAACAATTCTACAGCAGAAATTCACCTTAACAGTATCGTTGAAAACAGCAGATATGGACTCTATAAAGTAGGTAATGGTACTGTTAATGCAACCAATAACTGGTGGGGCTCCAATAACCCCATCGTATCCTTAAACAGCCCAAGTGACATTGGTATAACTGGCGGAAGCGTAACATATGATCCATGGCTTGTACTCTCTATAAACAGTTCCACCGACCGTTCAGACCGCAGCGGCACCCATTACAACTACATAATAACTGCAGATTTAACCCATAACAACCAAGGAGGCGATACATCTTCTGACGGTAATATACCTGATAATATACCGCTCTATTTCAATTCAACCTTGGGAACCATCAACAACTCAGGATCTACCAAGAAAGGTAAAGCAGAACTTAAACTCACCAGCTCAGTAGCAGGTACAGCTAACGTTTCAGTCACCTTTGACAACCAGACAGTATCCCAAACAGTTAATATAACCAGTGTAAATGTGCTTGGAGTGTATAATACCCGTACTCAGGAAAGTTTTGCTACAATACAGGAAGCAATAGACGACGCCGATACACGTGATGGTGATAGTATTACTCTTGATGAGGGTTATTACCGGGAGAATGTGGCTGTAACCAGGAGAATTATCATTAAACCGGTTACTGGTGCAAATGTTACAGTTGAAGCTAAAGACGATAATAAATGCGTGTTTGTCATAAATAATAGTGGTAGTGGTTCTACAATACAAGGGTTTGATATTATAAGTCCATTGGATTCTTATGGTATTTCAACCAGTCATTCTTATGGTAACAAGATTGTAAATAACACAATTTCCGGCAGTAATCGCGGAATATATCTATATGTTTCTGGAGATAACAATGTAACAGGAAACACAGTAAAAGATAGCTTCTATGGAATAGTTCTCTATGAATCAGACGGCAACACTCTCTCTGGAAATGTTGTGAAGTACAACGAAGATGGTATTTACCTGTTGGATTCCAATTACAACACCATAAGTGGAAATACCATAAATAGTAACTATTATGGAGCTTACATTTATTATTCCAATCTCAACAAGTTTATGGGTAATAATGTTAGTGGTAATTGGGTTGGTGTGTATTTCTATGACACTAATGGTAATAGTGTGACTGGGAACAGTTTCACGGATAATGGTGTGGGTGTGACCTATATAGATTCCATTGGCACTGTTTTATCTGGAAATAGTTTCTCTGGGAATTATTTAACGGATTCATCTAGTGTGGATACTGGTGAGGTGGTAATGGCCAGTACGATTTATAGTTGTGGTCCTGCTGCCTTGGCTACGATCTTTAAAGCCTTAGGAATCTACACAACAGAAGCCGAACTTGCCGAACGTGCAGGGACAGATGAGTCTGGTACAAGTTTGTTGGGTCTTAAAGAGGCAGCTGATTGGTATGGTGTGTCTGCGGCTGCTGTCCGTTTAACAGTGGACCAACTTAAAGCAAATTACCTGGTAGTCTTGGATATTGAAGGTACGAATCACTTTGAAGTCATATTAAACATCACAGATACTACTGTGTATCTCTTTGACCCTAATCTGGGTAATATTGAGATGAGTCTTGGGAAGTTCAACGAACTCTACACTGGAGTTGCTATGATCTTCAATGAAGCTGCGCCTGCTGGTGCAGTAAATTTAACTCCAGCTGAGATGGAAGAGATTAAGGCCAGTGGATATATTAAAATTCCTCATTTCTATGTGGTTAGGCCTGGTTACTGGTATTATACTTATCATTATGTGAGTTTTAGCTTGCCTGTACCTTATATTTACAATGTTTGGGTGTCTCCAAACAAGTTTTTAGGATTTATAAACATTCCTGGGCATTGGGAGCCACGAATTGGTATACGTTGGGTAACACGCGGATACTACATCCCTATACCACATTATGTACCACCAAAAATAGGATTATACTACACCTATATAAGAACCCCTGATCTAATCCCTAATTTAAGTAGTTCTAAAAAATCTAAAAAAGAACTTAATGAAATTGCGACAAGACA
Source organism: Methanobacterium sp. UBA375 (assembly GCA_002495625.1). Classification (GTDB taxonomy): domain Archaea; phylum Methanobacteriota; class Methanobacteria; order Methanobacteriales; family Methanobacteriaceae; genus Methanobacterium_A. Next base: position 11,128 of record DAGC01000013.1, read on the forward strand.
GGAAAAACTCTTAAATGAAAATCCAGTTGGAGAAGTTCGTTATAGAAAGGTTGGTGTTACTTGGTTTGAAGACCAGACCCCGGAACAACAAGCACTAACTAGAAAAATAACACAACAATCAGCGAATTTTGTAAAGGGTGCTGGCTTATTCGGCGGGGGTATAGCAGTGATATATTTTGGTAGTCCACTCGGTTATATTTCAGGCTTTTTTGGACAACTCATGATTAATAGGGGCCTTACATTAATGGCAGAGGGTACCGATTATATATAGAAGTAAAATTTAGAGTAGTGTTTATCATGAGCAATGTAAGGATATTTGTGATGGTTATTGGGTTTGCTTTGAGTTTCTTTTTCTTGTTTTATTTTTTTCAGTCTGGTTCTCCTTTGGATCTTTTTTGGACGAGTATTGGTTTGCTTTTATTTATTTGTGGGTTCTATATTGAAGATCATCAGATTACAGAAAGATCACTTATTTTTTGGTTTTCAGGTGTTAATGTTTTTCAATGGACCATCTTAGTTTATATCTATTTTTTCAATCGAGTTTACATGACAATTGATTTTTATTTAATGTTAATTGCTGTTTCATTGTTTACAATAAGTTTATTTGGTCGATTTTTTCATATTCCACTCTTTTCCTTTAATAATGATAAGAAAATTGAAACTGTTAGGAGTGGAGTTACATGGAACAGGAAGCAAACTGTGTTGGTGTTATTGGGGATAATTGTCTGTTTTGCCTTTTTAATTATCTTTTTTCTATTTAAATCTTTTTTATCTTTATATTTTTCTCCAATAGGGATTATGATTATAATTTATGGTTATTATCTTGAAATAAATAAAATTAAGATGTCGTTTAAATATCTGCTATTGATGTTAAGCGTAATTATGATTCAAGTTATATTGGCTTTTTTCTTGAGAAGTATCCATATCATTTTATATGATGAAATGTGGAATCTCTTATTGATACCAGGCTTAATTTTGACCTATTTATTCTTACAAATTCGTAGAAGTGATATGAAGTATATTGGAATATATAGGGAGAAATCTGAAGACGATTATGCTCCTGTAAATAATGATATTCACATACATAATTATTCATATACTAAACTGAATTTATCTGTTGTACAACGTACTCCTGAAGCTTTTATTGGAGAAAACGTACAGATAACTGGACAAATTACAAGTAAAGAGGAAATTAAGAAAGAAAATAGGACAATTACAAATATTGTACTCGGTGTACAGGGATTATCTGAAAAGTTATATTTAATCGTGTCTTATCCTAATATTTTTCCGTTTAAGGAAGGAGATAATGTCACGGTTTATGGGGAATATTATTTCCCTGTAGAAAATCAAAGTCTAAAAGAAATAGCAGGCAAAAAGTTACCCGGAATTAAAGCTGCATACGTGAATAAAGCATGAGAAATAATTTCAAGCCTGAATTGTGCATATTATAGGCCCAGAGAGTGTTATTAATACATAATTTGGTACTGTTTTATCTGGAAATAGTTTCTCTGGGAATTATTTAATGGATTCATCTAGTGTGGATACTGGTGAGGTGGTGATGCCAGTACGATTTATAGTTGTGACCCGCTGCCTTAGCAACCATCTTAAAAAAATTAGGAATATATGCTACTGAAACTGAATTAGCTCAGAAAGCAGGAACTGATTATATGTAACTTTGTTTGATCCTAACTTTAGGAAAATGAAATAAATGATTATAATTATATATTCTTAAGGAAGTTTGAATATGTCTAGAAATAATATTATTGTATTGATAGTTTTTATGATCATTGGTGTTTTAGGACTTGGATTTTTAGTTTATACCAGTGTCAATACGCTAGCAAACACTACTTTGATTGATGAGGATGATAATGATGTGAATGGTGTATCTACTTATTCAGGCAATGGTGTTAGTTTTGATTATCCTAAAGCATGGGTTTTAGATGAAAGTTCCTCTGGACCTGTTTCTGGAACTAAAATTGTCTCAGTACAAAAAATCAGCTCGGAAAATGAAAATGCCCCATCATTCCAGGTCACAATAGTACCAGATGCAACAGGACTTGGAATCATCAGATCGTTTTTTGAGAGCTCAAATTCTCAATTAATCCAAAATAAGACTATACAATTAGACAATACAAATACTACAGCAGTTTTGTTCACATATATGGATCCAAATTTTGGGAAAAGGAAAATGATGGAAACAAATCTTGTAAAAAAAGGTTATCAGTATTTATTGTTATTTGAAACTTCAGAATCGGATTTTGATAAAGAAAAACCGAATTTCGATATGATACTTAACAGTTTCAAAACTAGCTGAATCATATAAAAAGATATCTACTTTACTGACATCCTTAGATACAGATTCTATAAGTAGTAAACTGGAGAAAAAGTCAGAAACAAACAAAAAAATGATTTTTATGTAATAGTAATAAATATATTAATTTAGAGGTTCTTATGTTTGATTTAGCTGATTACTTTGCATTAATGGCAGGTTTGTGTTTTTTATTCACCAGTTTTTTAACTATATATCACTATATTAAAAATCCCGAGAAATATAAGAATGGACGTTTAGCGGCTATTTTACTTTTTATAGCAGGAATTCTTTTTATTTTTAGTGTTGCCTTAGTATATTTTTATGGAGCTTAAGGTGTTATATTTCTCTAATGATGGGATGAAGAAATAAGTACAGGAAATTATTAAACATTAGATTAATTATACTTCCATGATTTAGTTATTAATAAATAAATCTTAAAATGATGTTAACATGAACTTGGTGAAACTTTCATGAGACCTGGTTTAAGTACAATGTTGATGTGTAGTTCGTTTACATTATCATTTGCCCTTTTTTATTTTACTACTCATAACCCCCTTTATCTACCACTTATATTTTTCAATTTAGCAGGTATTATACATGGATTTTTTGAATTTAGAGAATACTATAACAAAATGCCTTATATTACTGCGTTAACTGTCGTTTTAATGGTGATGTGGGTAGTAGTTGCTATTCAATTTTCCTCAAGAGTAAACATGATGATGTATTACATAGAAACAGGAGTAATCTCAATCCTACTCATTGGAATAGTTTTATATTCATTTAGAACTTGGGAAAAAAATCTAAAATCGTTAGAGTATTATGATAATCTCCTCGAAATAGATCCAAATGATGTTAAATCATTAAATAACAAAGGTGTTGAGTTAGCAGTTCAGTTTAAAATTGAAAAAGCGATGGAATATTTTGATAAAGTCCTAAAGTTAGATCCTGGAGATGCAACAGCATTGTATAACAAAAGCATACTATTAAAAGGGAAGGGAAAATATCAAAATTCCAGAGAATATCTTGATAAAGCGTTAGAATTAGATCCTGGAGTAGAACAAGTGAAAAAAAGGGGAAATTTACTTTTAAAAAATTAAGAACATGACAATAACACCTAGAACCCGCAGTAACTACGAATCTCCATGTTTGAGATGTTTTTGTCACTTTGCATTATAATCAAGGGATAACATGATTCATGATTCTAGCAACGCAGATAATTAACTTGTAGAAGGGGTTAAAGAATGAAGATAGTTTCACGTTCAATCATTATTGCCATCATAGCATTTTCCGTTTTTTATCTTTTCATTTATATCATGCCAGATGCTTTTTTAACATCTTCACCATGGCCTTAACAATATTGATTGTACTTATTATCGCTGTAGTAATTGACAGCATTTACAAACAAAGAGCATATAAAAATATCGTAGCAGATTACGATAAATCTTTATCAATAGATCCAGATGATACCATAGCTTTGAATAATAAAGGAACTTCCCTTGCAGAATTTATTGACCATAGAAAAGAAGCACTTGAATGCTTTAACAAAATCCTGGAAATAGACCCAAACGACGCTGCAGCACTGCACAACAAAGGAATTGTACTGGATAAAATGGGAAAACATCAGGAAGCTTTAAAATATTATGATAAAGCATTAAAACTGGATCCAAGGTTTAAAAAGGGTAAAAAATTGTGAAAGTTATATTAGAAGCATGAAAGATAGGACAGATTCTGTTAACTTTATGATCCTAATGCTATTTGTAATATTTAATCATGATTGATTAATTTTACGAAATGTTTATTATATTATGGAAAATTAATAAGAAGGGAGTTAATATGATAAATTATGTAATGTAATAATTGAATTACGAAGTACTAACGATGGCAATGTTTTAAAAGCAAGTTTCATCCAGATGAAGAATTGTTTGGGCAATATATTTATTATATGGATCTTTATTATTAATTGTGATAAATATGGGAGTCAGTTATCCAGTAAAACTTGCTTTATTCGCTCTTAGCAATAATATTTGTGGATTCCGAACTTGTGATAATAAAATTGTTATACCAGACTATGACTTGAATGGAGGATCTCCCCACAAGGGCGAAGCAGCACACATTCGGGGTGAAAAAGAAGGCGCTCCTCGATATGACTCTGATTACCCCAAAAATAAAGTTAATTCACTTGAAAACTTAATATTACTTTGTTCAGACTGCCACACGAAAATTGATAAGAATCCGGAAAAATATTCCGTCGAAATGCTTCTAGAGATGAAAAAGGAACACGAGCATGATGCTTTATTTATGAATATCTCAAAAGTATCCTTTTCTGAGTTGGATGTGGCCGCTCAAGCAATAGCTGTAAGTACGGATGAACAAAAATTTGACAATGATTTTGATCTTATTAAATTGGACAAAAAGATCAATCTAAATAACTTAACAGATTCTATAAAAGACTTATTACATGATGCTTTAAGTAAAAGTCGTGCTGTGGAAGAATATTTGTCTACACAAGCTAAACTTAATCCAAATTTTCCTAACAATCTCATAGACGGATTTAAAAAACAATATCAAATTTTTTCTGAAGAATTCAGTGGCGATATTTTATTCTATAAAATGAAAATTTGGGCCGAACGAGACATAAACTACGGGAACAATAATGATATTTTAGCAGTTCACGCGGCTTCATTTGTTATTTTATGTCATCTTTTTGAAAAATGTGAGATTTTTGAAAAATGATAATGCCTACAAAATACATTAAGGAAAATGAATCGCTGTTAGCGCTAGGTGCATTAATCCTTGAAGAAATTACGGATGAAGGATCCACTCTGTCCGTTATTTGGGATAATCTTAAGGATGATGAAGCTCTTTTTAATTATAAGAGATTTATTTTAACTTTAGACGTGTTATTTTTGTTGGGCCTGGTTAATATCAAAAATAATAAAATAATAAAGGTTTCACAAGATGATTCATAAAATTTTTTCTAACAAACACTCCTTTAAAGAAATAAATTTCAAAAAAGGATTAAATATCATAGTTGGGGTAAAGAGTGAAAAGTCTAGTAAGAAATCCACGCGTAACGGCGTCGGCAAGACAACTTTAATAAAAGTTATAAATTTCTGTCTAGGATCAGATGAAGATAGGTTACCTGTCGAACATTTGGAAGGATGGAAATTTAGTCTGGAAATGGATCTGTTTGAGGAAAAAATAACTGCAACTAGACCGATCGGAGTTAACGAAATTTTCATTGAGGGAAATACTGATGACTTTCCTGATCCACCCCTGACTGGAGATGATTGTAAGTATTATAAATTGAACGATTGGAGAAAACTATTGGGTAAAGCGTTATTTGATTTTGAAAAGGATGAAACAATAAAATATAATCCCAGTTTCCGGTCATTAATACATTTTTTTATAAGAAACAATAACGAAGCATATAATGACCCATTCAAAAAACTTACAAATGAAAGAGGCGTAAGATGGCAGGTGGATAATTCATTTTTGCTTGGCTTAAATTGGAAGGCTGCATCTGAGGCTCAAGAAATTAAAGATGAAAGTGAAGAAATAAGAAAATTGAAAAAAATATATGTTGACCATTTTTTGAAGGATTTAGGCAAAACCCTGTCAAAGAGTAAAGGGGCATTAGAAACAGAACAAATTAAATTAGAATCGATTATTAATGAAAGAGAAGAAGAATTAAATAAATTTGAAGTCAATGAGCAGTATAAGTTTTATGAAAAGCTTGCTAACGAGCTCACTAAAGATATTAACAAATTAAGTGATCAGAGACTAATTCTCAAGCAAAAATTAGAACAATATAATGATTCTGTAAAAAATGAAGCCGATGTCGATTCGTTAGAGATTGAAGCCATTTATAATGAATTAGGCTTTTATTTTGAAAAATCTGTCAAAAAAACGTTAGAGCAGGCGAATATATTTCATAAAACCATAATCGAAAATAGAAGGGAATTTTTAGAAGTTGAGATGCATACTATTCAGGGTCAGATTTCCAAAATTGATGTAATGGTTGAGGAAAAAAATTTAAAATTGGCTAACGTCATGACTATATTAAAATCTTCAATGGCGCTTGAAAAGTATAGATTGCTCACAGATGAAAATCTCAAAACAAAAGAAATGCTTGAAAAAGTTAAATTTAGAATACAAGAAATAGATGATATTGATAATCGTGAAAATAGCCTCAAATCTCGGAATATTGAGTTTGAAAAGAGAATCAAACGTGATTATAAAGAATCCAAACCTAATAGGATTCAAGCAGTGCAGTTATTTGATAAAAACACTCGTGCACTATATAATGAGTCTGGAAGTCTTATCATTGAAGTTTCAGATAAAGGCTATAAATTTAAAATTGACATTGCTAAAGGTCAGAGCGACGGAATAAATAAAATGAAAATATTTTGCTATGATTTAACCTTATTACAATTATTTTCGCAAAAAAATCAAATCAATTTCTTAATTCATGACAGCAACATCTTCTATGGAGTTGATGAAAGACAAGTAGCCTTTGGATTGCATCACATTCATAAAGAGTCATTCGAAAGTGATATCCAATATATATGCACTATGAACTCTGATGATATTCCTTACGTGGAACTGAAAGAAAACTTTGAAGATTTTAATATTAATGACTTTATAAGACGCGAACTTAAAGACGACAGCCCTTCTGAAACAATTTTAGGGTTTTTATTCTAATTGAAATTTCTAGATTTGATATTTTTCCATTTGGTAGCCAAATCAATTAAACTTTCCCACCTATTTTCCAAGTTTAATTTGATTCCAGCAGCTTCAGCAGGTGTTTTACCACCAAGAGAGCTGTGAGGTCTAAGGAAATTGTAATATACAAACCATCCGTCTAGCATTACTTCTGTTTTGTCCATCTGATCCATACCTCTACGTGCTCTTATCATATCTTTAAGAGTGCCATGAAGCCTTTCAATCATATTCTGATGTGGTCTTGCGTTTATACCCACATTTTGAATGAGTTTAGAATATCTACCACAGTCACCAAAGTAAAGATTGAACCCCTTACGGTATGCGAAACAACCATCAGCATAAACGATTCGTGGTTTCTTTATACAACGGTTGCGTGCATCTTTGAATAGGATTTTGCTATCTTTAATGGTACGGGATTTAGATAAGTGTTCTGCTACCATAAAACGGGTTTTTTCATCAATGATTTCCCAAAACCATTTCTGTTTACCTTTAATTTTGATTACTGTTTCGTCTACGTGCCATTTTTCGCCTAGATCGGCTTTTAAGGTGTCGGTGTATTGTTTGGTTAGGGTGCTGTATTTGGTGATCCATTTGTAAATTGATACTGGTGATACTTTTATTTTGAACAGATATTGGATTTGTCTTTCGATCTTTCTAACGCTCATACCCTCGAAGTATAAGTCCATTGCAAAGGCAATTATGTGTTTTTTATTGCGCATGTTTGTAAAATTATCATTGTCGATGAATGTTTTACAACAATCTTTGCATAGGTATCTCTGTTGACCGTTAACTTTGCCTTTTTTTATTGTTTTGGTTGACCCGCAGTTTTTACAGTTCATGAGCTTCATCCCCTAATTATACTATGTTATTTAGACTATTTAAAGCTTTAGGTCTAAAATTCAGGTTATTTTTTAACATATTTTTAGGGTTAATTATATAAGGTATAGAAACCGTAATTATAACACATGGCAATAAAAGTGAGATTATACTCTGACAAGGAGGGTAAACAATTCAAATTGGCAATTCCTAAAAAAATTGTTGAACTTCAAGGGTATAAGCATCGGGATGAATTTGAACTGGAAATCCAAGGAAAGGATATATTACTCAAAAAGGCGGAATAGAATTATGGTTTCGGAAGATGTCGAAATAGTAGCGGACATGATAACAGCATTAGTCGATATTCTAGTTGAGAAAGGATTAATCACTCAAGAAGAATATGAAGACCGGGTTAAAATATTACTTGAGGAATCAGCAAAACTAACACGTTTCGACGATCTAGAAGAATAAAATTGAATGTTAACAAAATTACACTGATCAGTATGAATGATATTAAAATTATAATCGGACAATTTGTTGATTATTTACTACCTGAATTAACCCCCTATGAGACTTCAGTCTATCTTTACCTATTGTGGAATTCATTTTTCAAAAATGGTACTCAGGAGATACGAGTTGGTAAAAGAACTATTGCATCTGAATATGGTAGAGGTTCAAGAGGGGAAAAAACGAATTATGCTCATGTATCTAAAATTTTAAAAATGCTTGAAGAAAAAGAGTGTATTAAGATTGGAGATTCAAATTGGAATGGAACTTTGTATGTTGTTAATTTGCCCAAAGATATTCCATTAGTTGTTGAAAAACTAGCAGATTCTTCACTTCAAGACCACGTTGAAGAAGACTATTTTAATGATCCCGAAAGGAGACTTGAGATATTTGAAAGAGACGGATGGGTATGTCAATATTGTGGGGAAAAAGTCACTTCAGAAAATATCACTTTAGATCATTTTATACCTCAAACCAAAGAAGGTAAACATACTAAAGAAAATCTCAAAACATGTTGTTTTATTTGCAATAGTATAAAATCAGGCAAAACTTATGAAGAAGCCGCTCCATTATTGTTAAAAAATATCCAGGAACGCAGAGGACATCATATCTAAATTTTTTTAATTTTTAAGAACATTAACTTAACAGAATCGATAGGACATGAATTATAAAAACTTAAAAGTAAAGATCAACCAACATTTAATTTTATATTGTGTAGTTAAAAAAATTCTTAAATTACATCATACATCACGGTGGTTCTATCAGATCTAACACTAACAAATATTCTGTACTGTACGTGGGTATCGATGATACCGATTCCAATAGGGGAATGTGCACTACCTATGTAAGTGCTGTATTACTGGATGAACTGAAAAGTTACGGTTATCCTATCATTGGTTATCCCCGTTTGATCCGTTTAAACCCATTTGCACGGTATAAAACCCGGGGGAACGGAGCTGTTTCATTCAAAGTACTGGTTAAATCCGAAAAAGAATACGGGGAAGTTAAAAATATTATCTTAGACCGGGTGGAAGAGTTATCACACCTCCAAGAAGAAAACACCAACCCGGGAGTTGTATTTTTTAAAGTAGAAGTTGATGAATCCAGTGTTGAAGTTGATAAATCGAACGATGAATTTGATGAATCAAGTACAGATGATTTAAAGCTAAAATTACCACCTGAACTCGAAGCCTACGCCGTTGAAACCATAGAAAACATCGTCACCATAAAAGATGCCGAGGAACTGGCGGATAAAATAGGGGTGGAGATCTACAAATTCAAAAAGGGAAGGGGGATCATCGGTGCCCTGGCAGCCATAGGAGCTCCCCTGGATGACAGGACATTTGAATTTCTAGCTTACCGGATCCCTGATAAGTACGGTACGAAGAGGAGATTGAACTACCAGTCCATCCGGAAGATGGATGAGAAAACCTATCCCTCCACCTTCGACAACCTAGATAGAAACGAAGATTACATCGCCATCGAACCCCACACACCCTGCCCTATACTCTATGGTATAAGGGGAGAAACCCCTGACGCCGTAGTAGAAGCCCATAACCTGGTAGAGGCATGCGAACCCGTGGAGAGAACCGCTGTCTTCATGACCAACCAGCACACAGACCAGCACCTGGTCCCCATTGATAGTATCTCCCAGATGGAGAAGTGTAAATGTTACATAGTGAGTGGGACAGTGGCAGATACGCCACATGTTATCGAGGGCGGTCATGTTATCCTGTCTTTAGAGGACGACTCTGGAAGCATCGAATGCGCGGCCTACGAGCCCACCAAAGGGTTCCGGGACGTCTTCAGACAGTTAAGAAAAGGGGATAAGATAAAAGTTTACGGTGGAATTGGAGAGAAAGGAACCCTTAATGTGGAAAAATTTGAGTTATTAGAGCTTGTAAAGGATTACGAAGAAGTTAACCCCCTGTGTGAATGTGGTAAAAGGATGAAATCCGCTGGGAAGGACCAGGGCTTTAAATGTGTAAAGTGCGGGTGGAAACTTAAGGACGGAAGCAAAGTCCTGGTTGAAATAGAAAGGGGTGTTGAAGAAGGTTTCTATGAAGTTCCCCCCATGGCACGGAGACACCTGAGCAAGCCGCTCATAAGGGTATCAAACTAGAGATAAGAGCCGATAAACATGATCACTTCAAAATTCATGGAATTCATAGTGTCCACGAGCTACGACCAGCTCCCAGATGGCGTGATCCAGAAGGCCAAGGAATGTTTCACCGATTTTATGGGTGTGGCTTTAAGGGGTTCTGGGACTGAAAGCGGTGAAGCAGTTAAAAACATCATCCGACCAAGTGATGAGTCAACGGTCATTGGCCAGGGACGATCCACCCCTATGGAAGCCGGACTGGCCAATGGAATATTTGCCCATTCAATGGACCTGGATGACGGCCATCGCCTGGCTATGCTCCATCCCGGGGCGTGTGTAATACCCGCATCCCTTTCCCTGTGTGAAGCTGAGAATCGGACTGGTAAGGAATTGATTGAATCCATCGTGGTGGGTTATCAGGTAGCCATAGCACTGGGTATGATGGTCAACCCGGGACACCGCAGCAGGGGCTTTCACAGCACAGGCACCTGCGGGACACTGGGGGCAGCGGCAGCCGCCTGCAAAGCCATGGACCTAAGTGAAACACAAATTACCAATGCACTGGGCCTGGCAGGTACCCAGGCAGCCGGTCTCTTAGAATCAGACCACTCCGGCTCCATGGGTAAGCATCTGCACGCCGGTAGGGCAGCCCAGTCGGGTATCTTATCTGCCCTGCTTGCCAAGAATGGTTTCACCGGAGCTGGAACAATTCTGGAAGGTGATGAGGGCTTCCTAAAAGCAATGGCTGATATTGAGCCCCATACAATGGTTGATGCTAATCTCAATGAAACATATATACCCATGAAAAATTACCACATTTCAGATGTCTACTTCAAGATCTACCCAGTCTGCAGGCATCTGCACTCCAGCATCGATGCATTGCTTGAGATCGTGGAGGAAGAACAGCCTAAACTGGAAGAAATTGAAAAGATAACCGTGAACACCTATAAAATAGCTGCTGAACACGATGATTACCATCCCATAAGTACTGAGGCCCTGAGGCAGAGTTTACCCGTTTCCATGGCGGTTGCTCTTCTAAACCAGGAGACTGGTGGCATGATTGAATTCAGTTATTCTCCCCGAAATCAGAAGGAAATAGACAGTATATCCGGGAAAATCCAGATAAAAATTGATGATACTCTGGATAAAGAATACCCGCAGAGTAGGCCATCTGAAGTTTTCATATCCACTCGAAAAGGTGTATTTAATAAAAGAGTCAATTTACCTTATGGCGAACCGGAAAATCCCCTTAAACAGGGTGTAGAGTGGAAGTTCAGGAATTTAAACCATGAGGTGGATGCCCGAGTCCTGGATGTGATAGGAAACATGGATTCCTACCCTGACGTGAGGCAATTTATGGGTGATCTTAATTCATTTTTTTAGTATACTAGTAAAATTTATCATAGAGAGTTTCATTCTTATATGTTGACAAGATTTATTAGGAGATTTAATTTTTGGGAGTGGAATAATTGCGATCAACGGATTTTCTAAAGACACTGGGAATAGATAAAAGGGATGGGATCGAGGAATCTGAGCTCAGATTCCCAGACGGTGCCCAGTACCGCTTCGAAGTACCTGGTATCCAGAAACCCGAGGCTATGGCTTCTCTCCTGGATGCCTCTAATGATTATGACGTCACCGTGCACCGGGTAACCCAGACCAAGGGTATCATGCTTCTAACCGATTCTGAGATAGAAGAGATGGTAGAGATGGCCAGGACTGCTAAGATAGGGCTCTTTTTAAGCGTCGGCCCCCGGGCTACCTATGATACCAGCGCTTCTGCCCAGACCAGGGAAGGCGCACGGATAGGGTACCGGTTAAGGGGATATGATAACCTGTTATATGCCGTAGAGGATGTGAAAAGAGCGGCTGAACTGGGTGTCCGGGGAATACTGCTCTACGATGAAGGGCTCCTCTGGGTTCTGGGTAAGATGAGGGAGGCGGGTGAACTACCTGAAAATATGCACTTCAAGGTCTCCGCCCATACCGGACATGGAAACCCCGCCTCTGCAAAGTTACTGGAAGAGTTAGGTGCCGATTCATTCAATCCAGTCCGTGACCTGCAGATTAACATGCTCTCCGCCCTCAGGAGGGCCATAAATATATCCATCGATATCCACACTGAAAACCCGAAGTCCTCGGGAGGTTTCATAAGACACTACGAGGTCCCGGATATTATAAAGGTAGCTGCCCCTGTGTACCTTAAAACAGGAGGGTCAATAGCTAAACAGCACAGCCACGACACCACCAGTAAGGAAGCTTCAGAGCGTATAAGGCAGGTCTATCTGGTTAAAAATATGATAAAACGCTACTGCCCAGATGCAAAAACATCTAAGGTAGGAGTGGAGGATTTAGCTATTCCTGAATGAAAGGATCCAGGTTATTCCTGAACAAATTTATTCTTAAAAATCATGGAAAAGAAAATATGGACCCAATCAACCAAGCTAAAAGGGCTGTTATAAAAGCCAGCACAGAGTTCCGGGAGGACCAGTTCAACGCTTACCAGAGAGCCCTGGGAGTTGAAACCAATCCCCTGGCTTCCTGGGTCCTGGAGCTTCTAGTTGAAAATGCGGAGTTGGCCCGGAAAAATAAGGTTCCCCTCTGTGACGATACCGGCATCCCCCATGTACTGGTGGAAGTGGGAGAAGATGCCTTTCTACCAGCGAATTTCATGGGAGATATGAGGGAAGGTATTAAAGCCGGTTTAAGGGAGCTCCCGGGAAGGCCCATGGCGGTGAAGGGTGATGATATCGAGAGGATTGAACAGAAGAAGGGACTCTACGATGACCCGGGAGAGGTCTTATCTGCTCCGTTTTTATTCGACAAACTGGATCCAGATGCTGGCAGCGAGAAAGTAAGGGTACACGTCCTCATGCTGGGCGGTGGCCCGGAGATAAGGGCCAGTACCTACCGGGTCTTCCACCAGCGGGATCACCAGGAAATATGGAAGCATGTAACGGGCTGGATGGCCCAGGAGATCCCCAGATTAGGATGCACCCCATGTATACCTGCCATTGGTGTGGGCAGGACCCATTTTGAGGCGTCATCTTTGATGTTGAAGGCCATGGCCTATGGTAATCTGGATGTGCAGTCTGAGTTGGAAGAGGACATAACCAAAACTTTAAATAGTTTGGATATAGGTGCTTTAAATATAGGCGGTTATGTAACGGCTCTTGGTTGTTTAATCAATATAGGGCCTCAAAGAGCTAGTGGAGTTCGTATTCTTAGTATGAGACCATGTTGTTGCGTTGAACCAAGAGTATCATCCTTTGATATCTCTAATAGCGAATTCATTAGCTAAGAGTATCAATCCTTAGACTATCAAAATGATGAATGCAAAATAACGAATATATTAACTAAGAGTATCACCTGAATATCGCTAACTATGAAAGCTTAAATTATATTCTGGAGTGAAATTTTATGGCAATTGGAAGAAAAAGCATAGAAGAATTGCTTAAATACATGAACCCTAAATGGAAGACTTCCATTACCAAGGTGGAGCCCAACCGGATCATCACCAGGGGCTACCTGCAGCAGGACCTCATTGGTAACTTATCCTTTCCGGAAATGGTATACCTTTTGATGGAGGGTAACAAGCCCAATGAAAACGAGTCTAAGATGTTTGAAGCGGTACTGGTCTCTTTCTGCGATCACGGGACAACTCCCCCCAGTACCCAGGTAGCTAGGCTCATGGCTTCCACGGGATCTCCCCTGAACACCTGTGTATCCGGGGGTTTGATGGCCTTTGGAAAGCACCATGCCGGGGCTTTAGAGCAGTCCATGAAGCTTTTACAGGAAACTGTGCAAAAAGGTGTGGGAAATGAGGCTGGTGAGGGTGAAGTGGCCACCGGTGCCATCGAGTCCCGTAAGGATATCAAGATCAACGCCATCGAACTGGTGGAAGAATACCTGGAAAAGGGCGAGAAGATACCTGGTTTCGGACACCGCTACCATGATGAAGACCCCCGGCCGCCTCGGCTCTTGGAGCTGGCCAGGGAGTATGGGGTGTACGGCGTTCACACCCAGCTGGCTATTGCCATGCAGGATATTCTCTTTGAAAGGAAGAACATTCTCCTGAATGTGGACGGAGCTAACGCCGGAATATTATCAGATATGGGCTTTAACTGGCAGGTTGGCACTGGAATTTTCATGATAGGAAGGCTTCCTGCTTTAATTTCACACGTGAATGAGGAGCAGAACCAGGAATCTCCCTTCAGGAAGTTCATCGAATCTGATGAGATCTGCTACGATGGTGTGGAGGAGAGGAAGCCGTCCATCTAGAAATATATTTATTTTTTTTAATTTTCCTCTATTTTTAAGTATTTCCATCTTTTTTTAAGTATTTCTTCTATTTTAAAAGATTTTTAAAGGTTTTTAAAGGATCTTTTACTAACTACTATTTTACAACAATTAATCATGATCTATCATTACAAAATAGGTATATATTATACTTTTTCGAACTCTGATTATAGATAAGGAGGATTAAACGGACTCTCAATCGTAAAGTTTAGGGATGGAGACTGATGTTGTACTTTGCACACTACTGATTCTAAAGGAAGCGTAAAAGGAACCCCAATGATACAACCACAAAATATCAGTATCTGCCCCTAATACCATACCACAACTGTAATCTGTTCCCCTCTAAATTCGTGATGAGTATTACGAATTTTATGATATAGATGTTGGTTTTGGTAATTCCATCATCCCTAATTATATTGGCGGCTTTACCCTTTAAGAAAACAGATGAGTAGATGGTTTAATATGTACCACGCTTTTAATCAGGTGTAAGTTCAGATGGAAGTATTCCCGCTTGCGTGTTTCGAGCAGGATTTAAATGAAATAAAACGCTTTAAAAGCCATATTAAACACGAAGGGTAAAGATTGCGGAGAATCAAATAGTAAAAGATATATATACCTCGAGAGAAATTTTGGATTATCATGGTGATTTATATGACAACGATATCGGAAGCTATTACTACCATTAAAAAGGCTGAAAATGATGCCGATAAATTAATAGAGGATTCAGAGATAAAATCATCAGAGATGATTGATGACGCTGAAGCCAAATCCAAAGAAATAGTAGAAAACGCCAAAAAAGAGGCTCAGGAAGAAGCTGAAAAGTTGCTTTATGAAGCAGAAACCAATGCAAAAAAGGAAGCTTTTCAAATAACCAATAAAACTGCCGGCGAGGTAGAGGTAAATAAGAAAAAAGCTGCCGATAATGTTGATGAAGCCGCAGAAATCATAGTTAAAAGCATTTTATAAGTGAGAACCATGTTTAAGCCAGCCAGGATGAAAAAGCTCAGTATAATCACCCTGGACAAGTATGCTGATTCTGCAGTGAGTTCACTTCATGAAGCAAGCATAGTACAAATCCAGGACATATCCGAGCGCATACAACAGGATGCGGAGTGGAAACAGATCCTTGAGCCTTCACATGCAACTCCCTTTACCGGACGAATTTCCTCACTTTTAATGAAAACCACCGGTAACATCGATTTTTTACATTCCGTTCGAAGAAGGGAAAAAGGCATGTTGAATATGGTTAAAGGACTGATTAAGGGATTCGTCAGCCCTCCGCCAATCGAAAAACTAGAAGTAGAAGAGGAAGGTGTAGAAGAACTAATCGGGAAGGTAGAATCAGACCTCGCCGAAGTTGAATCGAAAACCAAACCTCTGGAAGAAAAACTAAACCAGCTGGATGCTGAAAAGGCACAGCTGGAAAATGCCCGAAAAGTGGCAGAAAATTTAACTAATTTTAACGTTGATTTAGCAGATCTAGTAGAATCAGAATATACTTCGGTCATCGTTGGGAAAATCTCCAGCACCTCTTACGTAGAATTTAAAGAAAGCATAAAGGGTGTAACTGATGAAATAGAAGTATTTGATACTGATACTGCAGAAAAAGAATTTAAAATTCTCATCGTCATTACCAGAAAAGAATACGGAGATGAAGTTACCAGCGCACTCCGGAAGCTGGAATTTGAAAGATTCGAATTCCCCGGAGTAACTGGAACCCCCAGTGATATCATCAGTAACGCAGAGTCAAGAATTGAATCCATAGAACAAGAGAAAAAAGTAATAATGGGTGACTTAGCAGATATATCCGCAGAATGGGAGCCGAAGTTACGGGTTCTCAAGGAGCAGTTGGAGATAGAAAAGCAGAGGAGTGAAATATATTCTTCCTTCGGCCAGACCAAGAACACCGTTATGCTAGAGGGCTGGGTGATGGAGAAAAAATTGGATGAAACCCTGGGGATCATCGAAAACTCCACTGAAGGCCATTCCATAGTGGACGTCTCTGATCCTGACGTTGAGAAAGATGACATTCCAGTTCACCTGGACAACCCCAAATTCGCCAAACCATATGAAATGTTTGTGCACATGTATTCCACCCCCACATACCGGGAATTCGACCCCACAATTTTGATGGCTATTGTTTTCCCCTTCTTCTTTGGTTTCTGTCTAACAGACGCCTTTTATGGAATATTGGACGCAATCATCGGTTATATCCTATATCGTGGGATAGGTAAAAGGAACAAGACCATGGGCAGTTTTGGTCTGATTCTTATTGCCTGTGGTGTATGGGCCTTCATATTGGGAATAATTACCAATGGTTTTATAGGAGATTTCTTCCCCAGATGGTTCCTTGCATCAGCACCTCTTCCAACTGTCATAGACGCCATAGATGCATTTGTGCATCCAGAGACCATCCTGATAATGGCCATGATATGTGGTGTTCTCCACATAAACATTGGATTAATTATAGGAGCCCGTAACAACTTCATTCGAGGGGAGGTTAAAGAAGCACTGGGGAGCCAGATAGTGTGGCTCGTCCTAGAGGCAGGTATAGCCTTACTGGTCGTAGCATACCTACTGACTGGATCCATGATGACCGGAGCACTGGTTGGAGCACCTCTACTGGTAGTAGGTCTTATAATGCTTATCTACATCAATGGGGCGTTTGGACTCATGGACATCACCGGTTTCATGGGAACCATTCTATCCTACGCCCGTCTTCTGGCGTTGTGTCTCTCGACTGGTGGAATAGCCATGACAGTTAACATACTAACTGGAATAAGTATCGATATGATTCCACTCATTGGAATAGTCCTGGCACCCATCATATTCCTGGGAGGACACGCAGTAAATATGGCATTCATGACTTTGGGGTCATTTATTAACGCATTACGTTTGCATTACGTTGAGTTCTTCGCTCAGTTTTACATAGGTGGAAGTCAGAAATTTAGAGCCTTCCGTACAAAAAGAAAATATACTGATTTAGGAGGTAAATAAGATGGCAGAAATAGTTTTAGGAACAGCTTTAGCAGCCATCGGCGCAGGTTTAGCCGTTGGAATGGCTGGTTTAGGATCAGGTATAGGACAAGGAATAGCAGCAGCAGGAAGTGTGGGTGCTGTGGCAGAAGATGAGGATATGTTTGCCCGTGGTATCATATTCACTGCACTGCCAGAAACTCAGGCTATATACGGTTTCCTGATTGCTATACTCTTGATGGTATTCTCAGGAATTATGGGAGCACCAAAAGAATTGGCTGTGACCTCTGGACTGGCCGCTATAGGTGCCGGTGCAGCAGTAGGATTTGCAGGTTTAGGATCCGGTATGGGTCAGGGTATAACCGCTTCATCAGCTGTGGGAGCAGTTGTAGAAAATGAAGACATGTTTGCCCGTGGTATCATATTCACCGCACTTTCAGAAACTCAGGCTATATACGGTTTCCTGATTGCTATACTCTTGATGGTATTCGGCGGAATTATGGGAGGATAAGACATGAGCGCCGGGACTGAAAAGATAGTCTCAAGCATTATGTCCAATGCTCAGGTTAAAGCTGATACCATATTGGGGAAAGCGGAAGAGGAAAATAACTCCATTCTTGAAAAGGGCCGGGAAGAGGCCCTTCAGGAAAAGGAGAAAATCCTGGAAGACGCCAAAAAACAGTCCAATATGAAATACCAGCAGCTGATATCTGAAGCAAAGATGAACTCCAGAAGGATGGAGCTTGAGGCTCGAGAAGAAGTTATAGAAGACTCATTTAAAAAGGCAGAAGAGAAACTGGAAGAAATTGCTTCCTCAGATTCTGTTGAATACAAGGAATCCCTTAAAAACATCGTAACTGAAGCCGCTGCAGAAATTGGAGGAGGAGACATTATAGTCCTCCTTAAAGAATCAGACGTGGCCAAAATCAAGGATTCTCTACCAAAGATAGCAGAAGAAGTGAAAGGGAAAACAGGCAAAGACACCACCCTGGAGATAGGTGGAGATATTAAAACCATTGGAGGAGCTGTTGTTAAAACTCGAAATGGTGAAATTGAAGTTAACAACACCATTGAAGCAAGGATGTTACGTTTCAAAAAAGATCTAAGGTCAAAAGTTGCAGCCGTGCTTTTCAAATAATATAGGGGAGATTTCAAAATGGCAGAAGACATCACTACATTAATCACTGGATTGGGATTCCCCTCGGTTGAAGCTTTTATAGCCCTGCTAATAATAGCAATAGCCGTGATAGCTCTTATAGCTGTGATATCAACCATAAGGCCCGTGCTAAGCATGTACCCTTATACCTATCCCAACGCTAGGGTAAGGGCCAGAAAAGGAAGGCTATTTACAGATAAACAGTACACAGAGATTTTAGAATCCCAAAGCCTTGAAGAGGTGAAAAATTACCTCAGGGGAATACCAGATTATACTAAATATATCGATGAATTCCCCCTGGAAAAGGCACTGGACACTCAGCTGGCAGAAACATATGATTTGGTAGCCAGAATTGCACCGGACAACAGCAAAGACGCCTTCAACTTCCTACTCAAGAAATGGGATATCCGGAATATCAAAAGCATAATAATAGCTAAAGAAGCCGGACTAGACGCAGATGAAACAATGAATTTACTGGTACCCTTCGGAGAGCTCAGCGATAAGCTGAATACACTGGTGGATGCAGAAAATGTTACTGAAGTTTTAAACGGTCTGGAAGGCACAGATTACGCCCCTATTTTAGAGGACGCCCTTCCAGTATACCAGGAAACCGGTATATTACTTCCTTTAGAAGCATCTCTGGACAAATATTTACTGGAAAATCTCTTGAGAACCGCCGCCACCCCTGAAGATGACAACACCGCTTACCTGCACGAATACATTGGAAACATAGTGGACATCTCCAACATAAAGATCATACTGAGGGCCAAAGCAGATGGTCTTAACTTCGAGGATATAGAACCTTACATGATCTCAAACGGATACCAGGTAAGGGAGTGGAAACTCAAGGACCTCATGGAATCTGAAGATGTTGCTGGGGTGGTAAACGGACTGGAAGGAACAGACTATGCTCCCATGCTGTCTGAAAGTCTGAACGATTACCAGGAAACCGGTTCAATAGCGACATTCGAAACAGCACTGGACCACCACGTCAACGAGACCGCTAACAGAATATCGCTCAAGAACCAGTTTGGTATAGGGCCCATGATAGGTTACCTCAACAAAAAAGAGAAAGAGATTAAGAACTTGAAAACCATTGTCCGAGGAAAGAAGGAACAGGATCTATCCACATCAGTCATTAAGGAGATGTTAGTATGACATCGAAGGTAGCAGTCATAGCCGATCAGGACACAGTAACCGGATTTATGCTGGGAGGTATAAAAGAAGGTTACCCTGTGGAGGATATGCAGGAAGCAAGCAAAACACTGGAAGATCTTGTGAGTAAAGATTACTCTATTATAATAACCACAGAAAAAATTGGAGATGAGTTAAGAGATAAAATAAATAGTTTAACCAGTGAACGCGCATTACCCATGATAATTGAAATACCAGATAAATCAGGCTCGATTGAAAGGGAAACCGACCCGTTAAGAGAGCTTATAAAACGAGTAATTGGGGTTGAGATGGTAAAATGATTACAGAAGGAAAAATAATAAAGATAGCAGGTCCCGTTATCACCGCTGACGGTATGAAAGGGACTCAGATGTACGAGATGGTCAGAGTCGGTGCAGACAAACTCATCGGTGAGATAATTGAACTCGAAGGTGACACGGCCACCATCCAGGTATACGAAGAAACCGCCGGTATGAAACCCGGAGAAGTAGTAGAAAGTACTGGAGGACCACTCTCCGTGGAACTAGGACCGGGAATTATCGGTTCCATCTTCGACGGAATTCAAAGACCACTGGAGAACATCAAACTGTTAACCGGAGATTACATTGAAAGGGGAGTGGCTGTTCCCGCTCTACCTAAAGATAAAAAATGGAAATTCAAACCCACCGCAAAAGCCGGTGCAGAAGTACAGGGAGGAGACGTACTGGGTGAGGTACAGGAAACCTCTGCAGTAGTGCAGAAGATAATGGTCCCACCAAACGTATCCGGAACCCTGAAAAGCATAGCCAGCGAAGGAGAATACGTTGTTGAAGACGACATCGCCGAGGTAGAAACTCCTAAAGGCACCGAGAAAGTACAGTTAATGCAGAAATGGCCGGTAAGGGTTGGAAGACCATACAAGAACAAGTTAGACCCAGACATACCACTGGTAACTGGTCAAAGGGCACAGGACACCTTTTTCCCAGTGGCCAAAGGTGGAACCGCAGCCATACCCGGTCCCTTCGGATCAGGTAAAACCGTGACCCAGCAGCAGCTTGCAAAATGGGCCGACGCAGATATCATCGTATACGTCGGATGCGGTGAACGTGGAAACGAGATGACCGAAGTGTTGAAGGAGTTCCCAGAACTCGAGGACCCTAAAACTGGTAAACCACTCATGGACCGTACCGTACTTATCGCTAACACATCCAACATGCCAGTGGCAGCAAGGGAAGCCTGTGTGTACACCGGTATCACCATAGCAGAATACTTCCGTGACCAGGGATACGACGTAGCACTCATGGCAGACTCCACCAGCAGGTGGGCCGAGGCAATGAGGGAGATCTCCGGAAGGCTGGAGGAGATGCCTGGTGAAGAAGGATACCCCGCTTACTTAGCATCACGTCTGGCACAGTTCTATGAACGAGCCGGCCGGGTTACTACAGTAGGAACTGAAGATAAGATATCCTCGGTAAGTGTAGTCGGTGCAGTATCACCACCTGGTGGAGACTTATCTGAACCAGTAACACAGAACACCCTGCGTATATGTAAAGTGTTCTGGGCATTAGACGCCTCACTTGCAGATAAAAGACACTTCCCATCCATAGACTGGCTGCAGAGCTACTCACTCTACGTGGACAGTGTACAGGACTGGTGGGACCAGACTGTTGGTGGAGACTGGAGGAAAGCCCGTGACGACGCCATGATACTCTTACAGAAGGAAGCAGAACTACAGGAGATCGTGCAGCTGGTAGGACCAGACGCATTACCTGACCGTGAGAGGATAACTTTAGAGAGTACCCGTATGATCCGGGAGGACTTCCTGCAGCAGAACGCATATCACGAAGTCGACACCTACTGCTCCTCAACCAAACAGTACCAGATGCTTAAAACCATTTTATTGTACCAGGAGAAAGCTACTGAAGCCCTGGAGCGTGGAACAGCATCCGATACCCTAACTAACCTACCGGTTAAGGAAGAGATCGGAAGGATGAAGTTCATACCAGAATCTGAATTCGAAGCACAGATCAAAGAAATCCAGGACAAAATAGTAGAACAAGCTGGAGGTGCCTAAAATGAACACTAATATAAAAACACGGGAATATACAACGGTAGCTGAAGTAGCCGGACCCCTCATGATCGTAGAAGGTGTGGAAGGCGTAGCATACAGTGAAATTGTGGATATAGAAACCCCTTCAGGAGAGATGAGAAGAGGAGAAGTCCTGGAAGTTAAAGGTGACCTGGCCGTGGTCCAGGTGTTTGAAGGTACCAGAGACCTGAACACCTCTACAACCAAGGTCAGATTTACAGGTGAAACCGCCCACATCGGAGTATCCCTGGACATGCTGGGAAGAGTATTCAGTGGTACCGGTAACCCCATAGACGGGGGACCCGAGATCATACCCGAGATGGAACTGGACATAAACGGAGCCCCAATGAACCCCTCAGCAAGGGAATTCCCTGCAGAGTTCATACAGACCGGTATATCCACCATAGACGGGATGAACACCCTGGTCAGGGGACAGAAATTACCAATCTTTTCTGGTTCAGGATTACCACACAACGAATTAGCCGCCCAGATAGCAAGGCAGGCCAAGGTTCTAGCAGAAGAGACAGAGTTCTCCGTTATATTTGCAGCCATGGGTATCACCCACGAAGAAGCAAACTACTTCATGCGTGACTTTGAACGTACCGGTGCACTTGAAAGAGTTACCGTGTTCATGAACCTGGCAGACGACCCGGCAATTGAACGTATCATCACCCCTCGTATGGCTTTAACTACTGCAGAGTACTTCGCATTCGAGCACAACATGCACGTTCTGGTCATACTAACAGACATGACCAACTATGCAGAAGCACTGAGGGAGATTTCAGCTGCACGTGACGAGGTGCCTGGAAGAAGAGGATACCCTGGTTACATGTACACTGACCTGGCCAGTATATATGAAAGGGCAGGTCGTATAGTGGGTAAAGAAGGTTCCATTACCCAGATGCCCATCTTAGTCATGCCCCAAGACGACATCACCCACCCCATTCCTGATTTAACTGGATATATTACCGAGGGACAGATCGTGCTCTCCCGTGAGTTACACCGTAAAGGTATCTACCCACCAGTAGATGTGCTTCCATCACTATCACGACTCATGAGTGGTGGTATCGGTCCAGAGAGGACCAGGGAAGACCACAGTGGTGTTTCTGACCAACTGTATTCTGCTTATGCTGAAGGACGTGACCTGAGGGATTTAATGGCTGTGGTTGGTGAAGAGGCACTGACCGAGCGTGACCGGAAGTTTTTAGCATTCGCTGACGACTTCGAGGCCAAGTTCATCACCCAGAGCAGGGATGAAGACCGGACCATCCAGGAAACCTTAGACCTGGGTTGGCAGTTACTGAGCCTCTTACCAGAAGCAGAGCTTAAAAGGGTCCGTGCAGAGCACATACCAAAATACCACCCCGCTCATAAAGAATAAACCTTTAATATTTTTAGAGGTATAAAAAAATGGCACAAGAAATAATAGAAGACATCAATCCAACCAGGATGGAGCTTCTAAAACTAAAACAAAGGGAGAAACTGGCAGTTAAAGGCCACAGCCTCCTCAAGGAGAAGAGGAATGCCCTGATCATGGAGTTCTTCAACATCCTGGACCGGGTCAAAGGATCCCGGGAGAAGGTGGCCCTCAACCTTGAAGAAGCCTACAAAGACCTTACAGCCGCCCAGATAGCCATGGGCGACCTGGCAGTTAAAAAGGCCGCCATGTCCGTTAAGGAATCCATCGACGTGGACGTGGACTCCCGGAGTGTAATGGGAGTGGTGGTACCGGTCATGGACTACGATGTCCAAAAAAGGACCATCGTTGAGAGGGGATACGGATTCATGGACACCTCTGTCAGACTGGACGATGCATCCCGGAAATTCGAGGAATCCATAGCTCAGATAATTGAACTGGGTGAGATAGAGAAGACCATCACACTACTCGCCGTGGAAATAGAATCAACCAAGAGGAGAGTTAACGCTTTAGAGCATATCATCATACCCCGACTCCAGAACACCGTGAAGTACATCGAGATGCGATTGGAGGAGATGGACCGGGAGAACTTCGTAAGGCTCAAGATGATCAAGAAAACCATGTCGGAGAGTGAGGCCTGATGGTCAGGATACTAACCCGGCTGGACCAGGTGAAAAAGGAGCTTGAGGAACACTCCCACGCCGCCCTTGACTTCCAGATAGGTACTATTTCCGGTGATCTAAGGGCAATCATAGCCGCGGAAGACAAGAAGTTCAAGGCCGGCGATATCAAGTCCATCGACATCAAACCCATCAAGATAGAAGCCAATGAAATATGTTTCCTCAGCGCCTACGCCTCAAATACATACGGCCACGCCATGGCAGTCGGTGAGGAAACCTCACTCCCCATAAGCATGGAGCGAAGTGCGGACACAGCACTCTTTGCCGCTGCACTGGACTGTAAGATAGAAGAAGATGATTTACTGGGTGTTTTAATCCTTTTACCCATTAAACTGACCCATTAAATCTATTTTTTTATTTTGCTCTGTTTTCTGTATTAACTATATCCATACTATTCCATCTTATTTTTCTCAAACCTCTCTTTTAAGAACGTGTAACCCTCCTTATAAAGAGACATTCACTCATACAGATTGTGCAGCTCTCGTTACATCCCTTGCATATGGTGTTAATTTAGTTCTTTTATATCCTACTTGAGTTACTTCTCCGGATATGGCTCCTTCGGGACATTTTCTAAGACATTTCCACAAAGATCACAGTAATCTACTATCCATGAATGCTTATTTCCATCCTTGAATGGTAAGTTTTCTATGCTGGTAAATATTGCTGCTACTTTCTCTCTTGTACCGAGTTTGGTATATCTATCCCACACTCACAGGTATAGGAGGGATAGGTCAAAGTGGCTTATTAATCACACCAGAACTAGGTCCAGGACAAAAAACATCCTCCATACTGACCAGTATCGAAAATTTACCCACTAAAAAATCAGAAAACTATTCCTGGATCACAGTATATTGTGAGAGATGTGGTAAATGTATTAAAGCTTGTCCTGAAAAAGCATTAATAGAAATAGAAAGCTGTTGCGGAGGAAAAGAAACCCAATTTATACAAAGTCGATGCATATGGTGTTCTCAGGGCTGTACCTATTGTATTGAAGATTGCCCATTTAAACAAAAGGGGGGTATGAGCATGTAAAGAATAGATTCGATAAAATGAAAGCTAAATTACAAGAGAAAGGTAAAATTAAATTTTAATTTTCCTATTTTCTAAACTTCTTTTGGCAAAGTTTACAGCCTCTTCAAAGGCATCTTTATGAAGTCCGGAAGCCATTAATTTCTTACATTCTTCATCAGCAAAAAGTCTTACCTTAGCTGCTCTACAAGGATAATGCTGTAACTTCAAACCAGCTTCTATTGGAATATTTTCTGAATCTAATTGTTCACCCGAATATTTATTCTTAATAAACTCTGCAACAAACTCCGTTGACCCACAAGGAGAAGACTTTAAAACAACTACATCTTTAATTTTATTGCCATCCAAAGTAAAATGAACCTTAGGTTTCCCTATATGTGAAACAAACTTATCATAAATCGGGTCACCAATCTCATCAAGTTCACACATAATATAAGGACAAATTACATTACCGTAAGATTCCAACTGATTCTTAAACCCTTCACCCCTCCATGCAGCAACAATTAGCCAATCAACAACATTAGAAAACCTTTCTACTAATTCTAATGTTAAATCTGGATGTGAAGTGTAAGTAATGAGGATATTTACTCCCTCAATTTCCTGAATTTTTTCTTCAGGTATCTCTATATCATCTATAAACATAGATGATACTTCTTCAAGTTCTATAAATACTGTATCAAATTCCTTATTTATATTTTCATAAGCACGATCTCCATATGGTCCATCAGTCACAATTCCTACTTTTAACATCTTTAATTCACCTCTTAAAAGTTTCTCTTATCCAATCTTCTATTTCATTTCTAGCTTGAGAAAAAACTTCAATTTTTTCGTTTTCATCTCCAACTACTGATGCAGGGTCAGGGAATGATCTATGGATATAAGTTTTTCCTCCAGGGAAAAATGGACAAACGTCACTATCACCCTCACAAACTGTAACCACGTAATCAAATTCTTTACCTTCAAATTCATTCAGACTTTTAGATCGGTTTCGGGATATATCGATTCCCCTATTGGCCATGACTTTCACTGCGTAGGGGTTGGCGGTATCTGGAGCCGTGCCAGCACTGTAAGCTTCAAACGAATCACCGTGAATTGAATTTAAAAGTCCTTCCGCCATTTGGGACCGGGAGGAATTATGTTCGCAGATGAATAAAACTTTTTTCTTTATTTTTTTTGGTTCCATGTGTACTCATTATATATCCATAGATTTAAATATATTGATACAAATAATGATTTAAGTGATTGGTGAGAAGGGGAAATTTTATGAACAAATACACGGTACTGAAAAAACTCATTGATGGAGAAGAAACACTGATCATACCCGATGCTTTTAATCCACTAAGTGCCAAATTAATTGAATACACAGGATTTAAAGCTGTGCAGTGTTCAGGGTACAGTTTTGCAATGGCCGCCGGATATGAAAGTGAGGTAGATGTTTCACTTGAAGAAAATCTTATTTCAACCCGGAAAATAGTAGAATCAGTAGATGTACCAGTTATGGCCGATGCAGAGGATGGATATGGCGGTCCTGAAGATGTTTCTGGTACGGTTGGTAGGTTTATCGATACCGGTGTTGCCGGCCTTAACCTGGAAGACCAGATCCCGGACGGAAAACATACAGTGTCTGTAGTTGATGAAGACTTAATGATGCAGAAAATCATAGCTGCCCGGGAAACAGCGGAAATAAAGGACGTTCCTGACTTCATAATAAACAGCCGTACAGATGCATTAAAATCTACTGATAGTAGAGAGGACGGATTGGAGATTGCAATAGAACGTGCAAATCAATATTTAAGCGCTGGAGCCGATTTAGCATTCATTACCTATGTGGAAACCCTCGATGAGGTCAAACAGATTGTCCGGGAAGTTAAAGGTCCGGTAAGTATCGCTGCCGGACTGCAGTATAACATTAAAAATTTTACTTTGAATGATCTACAAAGTTGCGGGGTGGCTAGAGTTAGTCTACCTACTCTACTGGTAGTTTCAAGTGTAGATGCCATGGAGAAAGCTCTTAATCTCATAATCAGCGATGAACTACACACGATTTAAAAAATTTAAATATGGTGGGAATGTGAAAGAAAAAGAAATAAAAGAATCAGTTAAGGATAGATACTCAAAAATAGCCACTGGAGAAGAACAAACCTGTTCATGCTGTTCAGGATCTCCAGATATTATGGAACAGGCCAAAGCTGCCGGTTACACTGTGGATGAAATTAAAAGCATCCCTGAAGAAGCCATATTTGGACTGGGCTGCGGAAACCCCACTGCCCTGGCCGAGATAAACGAAGGAGAAACCGTGTTAGACCTCGGCTCGGGTGGAGGAATAGACGTCTTCCTTGCCGCCAACAAAGTAGGGGAAAATGGTAAAGTAGTTGGTGTGGATATGACCGAAGAAATGGTCCAGACAGCAGTTAAAAATGCAGAAAGAGGTAATTACACCAACGTCGAGTTTAAACTGGGCGAAATCGAGAACCTGCCCTTAGAAGACAATTCCATAGACCTCATCATCAGTAATTGTGTTATCAACCTAACCCCTGATAAGTTGGTAGCATACCGGGAAGCATTTAGAGTCCTGAAACCTGGCGGAAGAATCTTGGTCTCAGATTTAGTCACTTTAGGTGACCTTCCCGATGAGATAAGAAGAAGCTTCTCGGCCTGGTCAGCCTGTGTTGGTGGAGCCGTGAAAAAAGAGGAATATCTAAACATCATAAAAAAAGCAGGATTTTCCGCTGTTGAGATAATAGGATCACATTACTTCACCGAACCACGAATGGACGTCCGATTAGAAGGTAAAATCCTCAGCATAGAGGTTAAGGCAAATAAGTAAACCTTCTAAGATAAAGTTTGAGGAGAACTCTGTTTTGAAAGACGATATTACCACAGAAGTTACCGACCAAATCTGCGACGCACCTCGATTAGGGTTTATAGACAGATATTTAACCCTCTGGATTTTCTTAGCCATGGCTGCTGGTGTCTCCATAGGATACTTTTTTCCAGGAGTAGAATCAACTATCAACCAATTCTCGGTTGGGACCACCAGTATTCCTATTGCTATCGGGTTGATTTTGATGATTTACCCTCCCCTGGCTAAGGTCCGATATGAAGAGCTGGGAGAAGTCTTCAAAGACACCAAAATATTGGGCCTATCTTTAACTCAAAACTGGATCATCGGGCCCATCTTAATGTTTGTACTGGCCATAGTTTTCCTGCACGATTACCCGGAGTATATGGTCGGTTTAATATTAATCGGCCTGGCACGCTGTATCGCCATGGTCATCGTTTGGAATGAACTGGCAAAGGGAGATACAGAATATGCCGCTGGTTTAGTGGCTTTCAACAGTGTATTTCAGGTATTCTTCTACAGCGTCTATGCTTATGTCTTCATCACCGTGTTACCGCCTTTATTCGGTATACAGGGAAGTGTAGTCGATATCAGTATATTGCAAATAGCGGAAAGTGTCTTCATATACCTTGGAATCCCATTTATAGCGGGAATATTGACCAGGTACTTCCTGGTTAAAAGGAAAGGAAAAGAGTGGTACCATGAAAAATTCATACCTAAAATAAGCCCAATAACCTTGATAGCGCTTTTATTTACCATAATCATAATGTTCAGCTTGAAGGGTAATTACATAGTCCAGATACCCTTTGATGTGGTGATTATAGCCATTCCACTTCTGATCTACTTCCTGGTGATGTTCTTTATCACATTCTTAATGGGGTATAAGATTGGGGCAGATTACTCTAAAACCTCGGCATTGTCATTTACTGCCGCAAGTAACAATTTTGAACTGGCGATTGCAGTGGCGGTGGCTGTATTTGGGATCGGATCGGGAGTGGCCTTTGCTGCGGTAATCGGGCCACTAATAGAAGTTCCTGTGCTGATAAGTCTGGTAAATGTAGCGTTGATCTTCCAGAAACGCTACTTTGGTGTTAAAAATAGTGATCAATAATCCTACAATAAACTTATTTTTAAGTTAAAAAATTTAATATAAACCTACCATTAAATGATCATAACATCATGACCCCCAATCCTGACCAGGCTGATCGACTGTTAAAGAAGCAGATATTCAGCCTGAACCGACACCTCCCCAAACAGAGAAAAAATCTTAAAGAACTGCTCGAGGAGGATAAACCCCACGTTATAGGGGCTGACGGGACCAGACACCGTTTTAAGAGGGATGAACTTAAAAGGATTGCTAAGATAATCCCTGAAAAAGATCAGAGTCGTCTAAAGCTGCCCATCTATCTGGAGATAGAATCAGAGACCTCGGGAACCCGGGTGGCCGGTGATTTGGAATTAAAAATCCTGTGCAATATACTAAAACTCGAAGACTGTGGGAGGGAAATGTATATCTACCGGCCGGATCTGAAGATAATCAGGAGAGAACTACCAACCACAACACAGTACATTTTTTTAGTGAGATGAAAAACAATGGAATTCAAAGAATTTGACCTGGAAGACATTAAGAAAGACCCGGATAAGAGGGCTAAGTTATTTCTTTTATGGGCAATCGTCCAGATATCAATCCCCATACTCATAGCCGTGGGTGTAATCCTGTTTATGCTGATAAGATTAGGAGTTATTTAATCTCAATTTTTTCTAAAAGTAATTTTAAATTAGTGTAGGATTCAAGTTACTGTAAACATCCTCCACCCTTTTCCTCGCCGAATAAACGGCATCCTCCAGAACCCTGCTGGAACTTATCACAGTGACTACTGGCTCTCCTTCTTCTATAATAACATTTTCTGCCGGTAAGTCATACACATCTTTGAAATCTAGTTTTCCCACCTGGGACTGCTCCCGGGCGTGGACGATCATCTTCACTGCGAAACTTGAAGGTTGGGGGACGTCCATTAAATCCCCCTGGCATGCTCTGATATGTGCCTCGGCCATGTTGATGTTTAAGCTTTGCTCTGCACATTCCATGGTCCCCTGTATGCGTGGGTTTACCTCTATAACAAATAATCCATCATCATTAAGGATGAAATCAACTCCGTTGGAGCCGATTAGTTTCAGGTAGTCTATTATTTCTTCTGCAGCCTTGGATATCTCCTCGGCAATGTCTCCATCTGTTAAAGGGGCGATATTACCACAGTAACCATAGGGCTCCTTCTGACACAGATCCTTATCTCCTATGATCTGCTGACTGGTTAAAATGGTTCTTGATTCACTCCCGGTTGCAAGTACTGAGGAGCTTAAATTTAAGCCGATTAACTTCTCCTGGAGCAGGAAATTTTTAAAATCAATATCTTCCCCCTCACTTAATTCCCGTTCCAACTTACCCAATTCCCTTATCCCATAGCCACCAGAACCCTGGACTGGTTTAATTATGAAATCTTTATCAGGGTAATTACCGGCTATTTCAACCGCTTCCCCTATATCAGACACATCAAAAGTTAAAGGAAGATTGAATTTATCTTTAAGCTTCTGGTAAAGGCGAAATTTATCATCAGCATCTTCAACAGATTTATTCCCCATGATCTTACCTTTAGGGAAACTATCCAGTGAAACACCGGCCAGGCAAATTACAGAATCGGCTTCTCCTAAAAAATCAGCTGCCATTTCCTCAACTTCCCCTGACTTGAACCTCTCTTTGAAGTTACCGCAGGACTGGTAGGGTTCCTGGCTTAAAATAGATCGGTACTGGTCTACACAGGGTTTAAGGTCCATGACCCCGAAGTAATCGGCAGAATAGACGGTGTATCCTAGTTTCTTTAAAGAACAGGCTACGGGGCGGGTGTTAATCCCGGCCACCAGTATGTTTTCCATAGGATTACCACGTTAGAATGGATAGTCCCGAGCGGAGTCGAACCGCCGTCGCCGGTTCCAAAGACCAGCAGGATTACCACTACCCCACGGGACTAAAACTTATTTAGAAACAAATAAACCGCACGTGCGGTATTCTCCTTTAAGTTGAATGTAGTATTTAAATTTATCTGAAGGGGAAACGTACCATTAAAATTTACCAATACCAGAAATGTACCATCATAATTCATTGAAACCTGAAATGTATCATCATAACTTATTTAAACTTAAAAATACAATCATAACTATCCAAACATGAAAAAATAACAGTTAACCATACCTTACGATTTAATACTCTGCCTTGCGATCGCATCTCAATGCAAATCGGCAGCTCCTGCATTTTTTAGGATTTTTAGTGGCTATGTAATCAATCCTACCGTCTAAAAGACTGTGAACCCTATTTATTACTTCCAGTACCGCTTTTTCTGCCTGCTCATCAAAGTAAGCGGACCAGAATATGTTGTCCGTACCCCTCTCCCGGAGGGAGGCTACTATCCTTCTATCCTCCTGGACTCTGTCTTTGAAGGCCAGGCAGTACCCGAATACCTGGTTTATGCTGGAAGGATAGGCCCTGTTTCCTGGTTTATCGTCTATGATTATGAACTCGTCAGGGGTCATCCAGACCTCGTCTATGAATCCCCTTATACCGTACCGGGCTGATTCCACGGGTAGTTCCCGGGAGAAGATTTCAGCAGTAAGCGAGGTCTCCAGCATCTCCTCGAAGGATGCTGGTTCAGCATCTTTCTGGAATTCTTTTTCCAGATCAGCATGTCCCTTGGTCCCCTCCATCATGGCCTTGGTCGGCTTGGCTGCTATTCCCTTGACATTTTCCAGGAAGATGCAGTATTCACAGTAGGCCTGGGTGTTGAGCCAGCTGATGGGGAAGTTGTTCTGGTCTTCTATCACGTTGACCTTGCTGATGCTTGGATGGGGGGTTCCCTTGAAGATTCTCATGTTTTCACATTTAATATTTTCTAATTTTGGTCTTATAAATGAATGCGGAGTGTTTGAGAAGTAATAAAATTTTACATAAAAAGTCTATTAAGATAGTTTTATTCACCGTCTACAGGTCCTTAACCCAGTCTTTATTCCTGGTTCTCCTGGTCCCTCATCTCCCGGCTGGAGAAACGGCTTTTTATTGAATTCCATATATCCTGTTCCTTCTTCGAATTAGATTCATCTTCTAATTTGATCTTTTCAAGGTGGGTCTCGTATAACCCCTTTAAATCCTTATGATCCTTCATTATCTGCTGTAGCTGGCTTTTAAGCTTCTGGTTTTCCTCCTCGAGTGTGGTGGTTTTTTCCACCTCCAGGCGTAACTTCTTGTTGGTCTTGGCATTTTTACTTACCAGGACCTTATAGGATCTTGATAGTTCACCATGCTTCCACTCTAAATCTGCAAGTTCTTTTTTATATCCGACAATGAGCTCCTTATGTTGCTCAAGATCTTCCAGTTGGGATTTCACTTCCGCCTCGATCAGACCCTCAAAGTAGTTTTGTGGTATGACGTAAACCTCTTCACTGCAGACCAGATTATCAGACCTCTTCAGGGGAACCTGGTACTGGTTGTACTCGTACGTCTTCTGCTCCCCACCAACAGTCTTCTTGGTCTTCTTCTTATAACATTTCACCGTTGATTTAATTAAATCTACCATGTAAATTCTCCAAAATATAAATTCTCAACAGATCAACCTTTCTAAGTCTCCTAAAGATGTATAAAAACTATAAATTTTTCTAATGTAGACTAAATTCTATATTGGTAGTGGGGACTTTTATCTTTTTTGAAATAAATTTCCCGATAAGATCTGGATAATAGGTTGTGGTATACTCTCTAAAGTTGGATTACCATGTAATAAAATGAGAAAAAAAGTGAAACGAATTAAGCGGTTGCTAGTAGTATTTTCTATTGGAGGGATTTCATCTGGCACCAGCACCCGGAGACTGATGATGTATTTATAGCCATTGAGGGGAGCTTCAAGCTCACTACCAGGGATAAGGTGTTGGATATTAAGGAAGGTGAGATGATCGTGGGTACCCCTGGGAGTTGAGCACAAGCCTATCTGTGAGGAAGAATGCTGTGTTATGCTGATTGAGCCGAAGGAAACAGTCCACACTGGAAGTGCCGGTGAAGAATTAACCGATACAGAACTGGAATGGATTTGATACTGGTTGAAAAAATTAAACCGTAGGTTTAAATATCAAAATCCCCTAATAGAATGTGTTTGAAGAGAATTTCAACAGGGGGCCCGTAGCTTAGTCTGGCAGAGCGCTCGGCTCTTAACCGAGTTGTCGCGGGTTCAATTCCCGTCGGGCCCGTCATATCCTTTTTTTATCCAGATCCATTTTTTTAAATATTTACATTAACAAACCATGTCAAGATGTATCTCTTTACGGATTGAATGGGATAATTTTTATTAATGAGACGTATGTTTCGGGACATATTATTCTTGAAGTATTCTTGGATTATAAAAAAAATTTACTTCGTAATATGTAGATATAAAGAAATAAAAAGTCCTAAAAAGGCATGAATATGTAATAAATCAGAAATATATCTGTTAAATTGAAAAAATCCCGTTTTATTCATGTTTTGGGCTATATAGAGTGAGGTTTTTATATCAAATAAACATATTTTTTCTAATTTACAAAAAAATTTTTAATGATCTAATTTAGTTATTAATTCAAAAAATATCTGTACCTTTAATCAAAATTATTTGACTCAGACATTCGAACTTCACTATCAAATTTTTTGTAAGGCGATAAATTATAAAGAGTCTTTGATAATTTTATGTCTCCTTCTTTATCCAGTAAGAAATATGTGATTATTGCGCCACCACTATGGGATAATTCGCTCCACAAGATATTTCTTTTTACTCTATTATTCCCACCAGCATACACAATCCTTAAATATAAAATATAGGTACTTTCATCAACTTCCTCACCATAGATATTATCTGCACCCTCACCTACTATATTGTCTAATATTTCGCCTTGTAAAAATTTCTCTAATGGGGTTGTTGCTGTCTCATCAACAGTTGTTAAAACCTCCATCATTTTATCAACTTGACTATTCAAATTTTTTAAATATTCAATTATATCAGATTTATTTGAACTTTCCGCGCCATTTATTATCCCCTCAGCTATTTTCTTTAATTCTAACAATTCTAATACACTACTTAGAAGGCCATCCGATACATTGGTTTGAAAAGGAGGATAGATTGGTTTAAGGTTGTTTGATTTTAAAGCCATGACCAGATCTGCAACTAAAGCTTCGTAAACAATTTCTACTTTTTTACCTTTAATTTCAGTTTCAGTCCTGAAAAGTGAAATTGTATCTATTATAGATTTAACTACACCAGTACCAACAGCTAGAGGTTCTAATGGACTTATAAACATTTCAGTCTGTATTTTTGTAGGTTCTTCAGCTGGTACGCCTGTAATCTCTATAGTCTCCTTTGCTTTTTCTATTAATTCATCATATCTTTCTTTAAAAAGGTTTATTTGTTTTTTAAATGTTTTATAGGAGAAAAAAGTGTTGAGATTGTTCTGATCAAAAATAACCACCCTTTTCAGGTTAGGATCATCATAATTTTTAATTTTCCTACAGATATGATTAGCAATTTCAGAAACAGCACGGTAAGTGATAACTTGACATTCAATAGAAACTTCATCATCCACTGTAGTTTTTCCTTCAAGTGCTTTAACATCAGAAGCAGGTATTTTAGCCTCTAATGCGGCTTTTTCGGCTTCAGCAGCTGCTTTTTTCGCTTCAGCAATTGCCTTTTCCAGATCAGCCCTTTCTTTTTCATTTTTTATATCAAGATTATTTTCCTCTGACATATTTCATCCCCCCATACTAAATCTGATATTCCAACATAATATTCAATTAATAAATTATGAAATTTAGACAATATTTAATTATTGAATCTAAGCAGGGATAACATGTTTTAGCTAGAAAATGTCAAGATGAACCATCACATGCAATCATAGTAAAAAGAAATTTAAAAAATAAATCAATGCTACATCAGTTCCTGCTCCTTCTTAGTGAACATCAGAGCTGATAGGAAGACCATCACCGCTGCAAAGACCATGATGACGGTGATACTGATGTGGAGTGGTATGACCCCGGTTCCCAGTATGATTTGCCTTAGGGCATCCACACCATAGGTCAGGGGATCCAGGTAGACCGCTGCCTGGAGAAACATGGGGAGTCCGCTGACTGGGAAAAGCGCCCCGCTTAAGAGGAACATTGGTAAAACCACGAAGCTCATGATGAGGTTGAAACCCTCCATACTATCGGTGAAGGAAGCTATGAGTAATCCGACACCGGCGAGTCCCACTGATATGGGTATCATCAGCAGGGTGCAGGCTATGAAGATTAAGGGTGTCATCTGCACGCCCACCACGAAGGAGAGTACCAGGAGTATGATTCCCTGGATCACCGCGGCGGTGCCTATCCCAATGGCCTTACCGAAGACTATGGAAGGGCGGGTGATGGGTGCAACCAGTATTTCCTTCAGGAACCCGTACTGCCTGTCTATAATCACTGAAACACCGCTGAAGATAGCGGTAAATAGTATGGTCTGGCCTATGATACCAGGGTATATGAAGGCCTGGTAGCCCCCGGCGACGTTACCGAACCTTATAGCAGAGCCTAAACCGGTCCCGAAGATCACAAGCCATAAAAGGGGTGTTACCACGGAGGTTAATATCCGGGAGCGGTAGCGGACGAACCTCTTCATTTCTCTGAGCCATATGGTGTATATTCCTTCCAGTTCCGCCATGTTTATCTCCCCCCGGTTATCTTGGTCCCGGTGTAGCTTATGAAGACATCCTCCAGGTTGGGGTGCTGCAGTTCAATGGACTCCACCATTACACCGTTCTGGTTGGCGAAGTTCACCAGTGGGGGTACCAGGTTTTCACCCCTCTCCACCATGAGCTTGATGGTGGAGTCATCCTCGAAAACTTTCTGCACGTAATCCAAGGTTTTAACCTTCTCTGTGAATAATTCAGGCTTGTCAACTTTGACTGTGATGGTATCTGCCTTTAACTCCCTTTTGAGGTTTATGGGGGAGTCTGATTTTATGATCTGTCCCTGGTTGATAATGGCCACCTCATCGCAGAGCTGGTCTGCCTCCTCCATGTAATGGGTGGTCATTAAAACTGTGATATCCTCTTCCTGGTTGAGCTTGGTGATGTACTCCCAGATATTCTCCCTGGTCTGGGGGTCCAGGCCCAGTGTGGGTTCATCTAGAAAGAGTACCTTGGGGTGGTGGACCAGGCCCCGGCCAATCTCTAATCTCCGCTTCATACCCCCGGAGTAGGTCTTGGTGTACTCATCTGCCTTCTTTCCTAATGCTATTAAGTCTAAGACCTCATCTATACGCTTCTGCCTGACGTTGCTTGGTACACCGTAGAGGGATGCGTGCATCTCCAGGTGCTCCCGGCCGGTCAGGATGTCGTCCAGGGCCCTGGACTGGAAAACTATGCCGATTGATGCCCGTACTTCCCTGGCATTTTTAACCACATCGTAGCCGTTTACTGTTGCACCGCCTGATGTGGGGCGGAGGATGGTGCAGAGCATCGATATCAGGGTGGTCTTACCCGCCCCATTAGGGCCTAAAACACCGTATACGCTGTTTCTCGGTACTTTAAGATTTACAGAGTTAACAGCGGTAAAATCACCGTACTTCTTGGTGATGTCGTTGGTTTCAATTATATAATCCATGGATATCCCTTCTTGAGAAACTATTTGATAATAAAAAAGTTGAGTTTCAGGAATTTTATTATTAATCATTATATAACTCTGGGTATAATTTTCTTTCTAAAATCTTCCATTAAAAAATAAATCCTACGGATGACAAAATAGGTAAGTGAAGTTAAGGATTTACAACACTAACCATGTTAAAACTAATTTGAGGTCACCACCATGATATTTGAAACAGTTAAATCTGCAGGCCTAGCCCATAAATCCTATTTTATAGGATCAGGCGGTGTAGCCGCTGTGATAGACCCCCGCAGAGATTGTGATGTATACCTGGAGATAGCCGAACGTAATAATCTGAATATCAAATACATTTTTGAGACCCACCGGAACGAAGACTATGTGATCGGTTCTGTTGAGCTGGAAGAGATAGCTGGTGCCGAGGTCTACCATGGAGAAGGTTTAGATTTTAAGTACGGAAACTTTGTCCGGGAAGGGGATAAGTTCCAGTTAGGGACCATGGAGCTTGAGGTTTTAGAGACGCCCGGCCACACCAGGGAGAGCATATCCATCACCGTTAAGGATAAGGCTGTTTCCGATGATGTTTACATGGTATTTACCGGTGACGCCCTATTTGCCGGGGAAACCGGTAGGATTGATCTGTACGGTGAAGACCAGAAAGAGAGTAATGCTTCAGAGCTTTATGAGAGCATCCATGAGAAAATTTTACCTTTAGGCGACCAGGTTATCATGTGCCCGGCACACGGGGCTGGTTCGGTATGCGGGGCGGATATCCGTGAACAGGAGCTCACCACCCTCGGGTATGAGAAGAAGACCAATGAGGTGCTGAGTTACAGTAAGGATGAGTTCGTTGAGTATAAAATCAATGAGAAACTGTACACTCCCCCATACTTTAAGAAGATGGAAGAACTAAACCTGACAGGACCCCAATTACTCTGTAAACTCCCCGCGTTGAAGGTGCTGGGAGTCAGCGACTTCAAAGCCGTGATGGAGGATGGTGCTCAGATCGTTGATGTGCGAAACCCCTCGAGCTTCGGCGGTGCACACATCCCCAACACGTTGAGCATATTTAAAAACGGAGTACCAGTCTTCGCCGGCTGGATGCTGAACTACCAGAACCCCATAGTTATAGTAGATGAGGAAGGCCAGAGCATGGAAGAAGTAAGGCAATACCTGGTCCGAATAGGATATGATTATATCTACGGCTACCTGGGACGCGGATTCCCATCCTGGTACCTCCATGCCGAACCAATCAAAAAATTGGAACTCTGGTCCGTCCATAAACTAAAGGAAAACCAGTTCGACCCCTCCATATTCATCCTAGACGTCCGGAAGGAAAGCGACTGGGAGAAAGGGTATGTTGAGGGAGCTCATCATATCTATTTAGGACTCGTGAAGGACCGGCTTGAAGAAATTCCGCGGTACAAGAAGGTAGTGGTATACTGTGATGCTGGTAATAAATCTACTATTGCTGCCAGTATCTTGAAACAGAACGGTTATGAGGATGTTGCCACTGTACTGGGAAGTATGAAGGCCTGGAAGGTTGCGGGGTATCCTGTTGTTGTGGGTGGGTGAAATTACGGTTTTTTAAAATATTGCGAAGTAAACAATATCTTTTCTTTGATTCAATAATATGATTTAAAAAATTATAAATATTAATCTGTTAAATTTTCAATTATGCGGAGTTGGGAAAGTATAAAAATTGAAATTGGCAGAAGAATTAGAAGAGACAACACTGAAAGTTTAAAATCATTAATATCTGAAGAAAGAAAACCATTATCACAACTTAAACAAAGATTTCTAATACAAGCTTCACAATTATACTGGCCATCATTGCCAACCATAATTATATTGGTTATTATCGCCACGATCCTTCTAACTCCATCACATATCCCTTTGGACTTATTTCACGCGATTTTCTAAGATTGGAGAAGAAAATAATTTAGAAAAGATAGGCCCATTCATTAGGGAAAATTTTGTTAAAGAATTGGAAAAATTAGAATTAAAGAATATATCCCACGTTAGATCAAATTTTAAGACTTGGAATTAACAAATTACTTTGTAATTTAACTTTTCTGACAAAATTTACTACATATCATTTGAGTGAAAACTATTCTTATATGAGAAAATTTATTCAACTTTATATACCAATAAACCTATTTTCAATTGTGATTTATTAAATTTAGTTACAATTACCAAGTCGCCGCAGCTAGTCTCATGCAACAGCGTGTTGAAAAATTCAGAATATCAGATTAGCAGCCCGTTGCATATGTTATCGTCACCTATGAGTCCTGTAAATCAAGGATCTGGAAATCGAAAGTTTTTAGCCGTGAGACCACCGGCCCGCCCTCTGAGTAGGAATTAAAAAAGTTTAAATTCAAAAAACTGATTATTAACCTAATTTTTCGTTGTATTTTTTGGCTTCATCATAAGTCCAAGCTATAATAAAAATATAACCAACCATAGCTAAGATAAAGACATTATTAAAAATTAATACACTTATTGTCCCACATATCCACACTATAATAAAGGAAAGCACTGCTTTGGCATATCTTCCTATGTAAGCCATTCCTAAACCAGCGATTACAATATTTAATATAACGGCTACCCATGGATCTTTCCGTTTTGATTTTTCCTTAGTTTCTTCTTTAAGTGTTTTTTCGGGTGTTTTAGTTGTTGTTTGGGTTTGAACTAGCATCGATCCGCATCCAGCGCAATATTTAGCATCTACAGGATTCTCTGTTCCACATTTAGTACAGAATACCAAAATATCACCAAACTTATGTAGTTCAAACTCAAAGATATGATTTACCATCACACTTGATCGAATAAATTTTACTAATTACTCATCTGAAGATCTTACAGTATATTACAGATCAGCTCCCCACAATTACTTATTTTATTTACTGACAACTACAACATAACTTGTTTCTTCTCCCCACAACACCACCTACCGAATAAAAACAAGAAAATACCAACAATACAGTCAAAAAAGCAATATCATAAGAATAAAACCCACCTCTCCCTGAATCAATAAGGTTAAGTAGGTATGTAATAATACCAAGATTATAATTTATAGGGATGGAATTAATTATGGCGGGTAAGAATTATGGTTGGATGGC
Source organism: Methanobacterium sp. UBA375 (assembly GCA_002495625.1). Taxonomy (GTDB): domain Archaea; phylum Methanobacteriota; class Methanobacteria; order Methanobacteriales; family Methanobacteriaceae; genus Methanobacterium_A. Next base: position 51,039 of record DAGC01000013.1, read on the forward strand.
CCTCTTTGTCATCTCTTTGTCTTGTTTTATCATTGCTTTGGATAGTACTTTCATGAATGTGGCCATGTTGTACCTGGTTAAGGACCTGCACACCACCCTGGGGAGTGTTCAGGCTATAATAGCTATTTATTCCCTGGTGATGGGGTCTTTCTTCCTCCTGGGGGCTAAGTTGCAGGATGTAATTGGTAGGAAGAGGACGTTTCTCAGCGGGGCCCTGATATATGGGATAGGGGCTTTAATTGCCGCGGCCAGTTTAAACAGCAGCATGCTGCTACTGGGCTGGTCGGTGATAGAGGGATTAGGGGCTGCTTTGATGTTGCCGGCCACAGCGTCCATAGTCACCTCCACTTACTCTGGTAGTAAACGGACCTTTGCCATAGGATTTGTAGCAACCATCAGCACCATCTCCGTTGCAGTAGGGCCGCTTTTAGGGGGTTTTCTCACCACGTTCTACTCCTGGAGATGGGGGTTTGCACTGGAAGCTGTAATAGTGCTCATCATGCTCCTGTTATCCTATGCCCTGGTAGAATCTAAGCCCACCCTGAAATGGTCTGATATAAATATTAAGGGGGCTGTCCTTTCTGCAGCGGGGATTTTAATAGTGATTTTAGGGGTGCTACAGTTGAATAATCCCGCCGCCTGGGTTAATTATTCCGGGACACTCATAAATCAGGCCGGATTTACACTGGTGATGGCCGTAATTCTAGCCGGTATTTTACTCCTGCTCATCTTTTTCTTCTACCAGAGAAAACTGATTAAGCAGGGTAAAACACCCTTTATGAATGTTGATATCTTAAAAAACAGTACATTTACCCTGGGCGTCATCTGCACCTTACTGGTAGCTTTAATCCAGGCAGGGATTTTCTACCTGATACCCCTCTACGTGCAGATCAGATACGGTGCCAACGCATTTTCAACCGGTTTATTACTGTTATCAGCGGCACTCGGGGCTTTAATTTTCTCACTCAGTGTAAGTAAGCTCGTAAAATATGTTAAACCCCTCTATCTAGTTTTTATAGGGTTTATGGTTTCCATTGCCGGTACTTTGATGCTGTACCTTTTATTTTTAAATTCTGTGGATTTGAAAATGTATGATCTGCTTCCTGGTTTATTTGTCCTGGGGGCGGGCCTGGGAATAGCCGGTCCCAATCTTAGAAACATCATTCTCTCCAGCCTAAAAGAGATCCAGTACGCCGATGGTTCCGGGATCATCAGCACCTTTGGTTCGGTGGGCTCTGCAATTGGAACTGTTCTAATTGGATTAACCTATTTTATAGCGGTATACTTCGCTATGATGTCTTCACTCCCCGTTGAATATCCCCAGTACCAGAGCGAGCAGAATCTGGACCAGGATATATATTCATGGGTGGATAAGGTACTGCATCCAGATATATCCTCCCTGAAGGATGATCCTATCCTTAATATTATAACCATAGATTCCAGTGCCAAGGGCATGCAGATGGCACTGTTATTTTCTGCAATCCTGCTTTTTGTAGGATTCCTCTTATCCATCTTCATCAAGCCCCCTCCCCAATTAAGTTAAAAACTAATTAATTTTTTAAACTCAGGGGTTTGTTTCAATTTTGTGACAAAATGGATAATCTTATAAACAACAATGTGAATAGAAAATTTTAGGATAATCAGGGGGTCTAATAATTACATATAAACCTAAAACTAAAATTATAATTTCATTACTACTTTTATGCCTAACTACATCAGTCTGCATCGGCGCTGTCAGCGCTGCGTATTTCTATGTCGATTCTGCGGAGGGAAACGACTCGTGGGACGGGAAAAGCAATTACTGGAACGGTGTAAGTGGCCCGAAACAGAGCATCAGCAGCGCTGTAAAGGCAACCGATGAAGGTGATACAGTGTATATTTTTGAAGGAAACTACACTGGAGACAAAAACAGGTATATAGAAATCAATAAGAGCATAAACATCACCGGGGCAAGCCAGACTGACACGATAATAGACGCTCAAAATAAAGAATGGGTATTTTCTATATATAGCCGATATGGCGTTACAGTTACCATTAAGCAGCTAACCATCACCAACGTACTTTCTGTAAGTAACGTTCCTGGTTTTCCAGTGGGTGGTGGGGCTATCCATAATTACGGAGGTACTGTGACTGTGGCTGATAGCACCTTCATAAACAACAGATTAACTGGTGTAAATATATACGGTGGTGCAATCTTCAATGAAAAGGGCACTATGACCGTGACAGGTTCCACATTCACAGGTAACAGTGCTAATAGCGGTGGTGCTATCTACAATGAGGATACTATGACCGTGACTGGTTCTACATTTACAGATAACAATGCTAGAGATGATGGTGGAGCTATCTCCAATTATAGAGGTACTTTGACTGTAAATAGTTCCACATTCACTGGAAACAGAGCGAGTAGAGGAGGTGCCATCAGTAATTTGCTTGATAGTACTTTAATTGTTACGGGTTCCAATTTCAACGGCAATACAGCATATTATGGTGGGGGAATCGGCAACGATGGAACTATGACTGTGACTGGCTCTACTTTCACAGGAAACAAGGCAGAAAATGGTGGTAGTGGTGGGGCTATCCAAAGTAACGCTATTAGTACCGTTAATTTCAACCGGTTCCTGGGAAACACTGCAGAAGGAGGGGAAGGTGATGCTATTTACGTTTCTTCCGGCGCTATGAATGCAAAGAATAACTGGTGGGGCTCCAGTAACCCAAATTTCACCAAACTAGTATATGGTAATGTGGATTACACTCCATGGTTAACCAGTGACCCTGTGCAATCCGGTGCTATTGATGATCCAGGAAATACAGCGGAAGCTGCAGGTACTACCGTGCCCATGCAGCCAACTGGGTTGCCTGTTAACTACCTGGTACTGGCCTTGTTGATGGTTATAGGTGGGTTTTTGATACCTAAAAGGAAGTAAATAAATTTCCACCCCTTTTTTTCCTTTTTAATACCCTTCCTCTTTTTTTGAAACACCACCCGGGTTTTTTCCAAACTCGGGAGTTAGGTGAATCAAATTTATTCTTTAACATGTTTAAAGAATTTATCTTCTATTCTTTTTTCTAAAAAGGGGTCTTTTTTAGTGTATTCCCTTATTTGGGGTATTTTTAATATTTCACCAATTTTTTTATGATTGATGCTGCATTTTCCATATCCTTTCTTTGAAGATTTTCTTCTTATTACATATCCCCTTATCAATTCCTTCAATGCTTTCTTTGCATCACCTTGTAGACGTCTGGGAATATTGTTAATGAATTCATCGCAACTGATGTGTCTGTCGTGTATAGGGGGACGTGCTCTCTTAATGATATTAAGTAAAATATCAGCTTTGATATCATCTATGTTGGTGTCCGAATTTGGTCCCATAAATTTATTATATTATTATTATATAAAAAAGTAATATTTTTATGTAAATATAATTTGATTTTAGAAAGATAACTTTTTAAGATAAACTTTACAGATCATATACAATACTTGTACAAAAAATGTGAAGGTGAAAAATTTGATAACTGAGATTTTCGGTGAAAACTGCAAAAGAGCTAAAGTCTTTGATCTTTTATTATCTCACCCACATATAGAATATAGTAAATCAGATATTGCAGAATCAGCTAAAATTTCCAGAGTTACTTTAGATACATTCATAGATAAATTAGTTGAATATGGAATTATAAAAGCTACAAGAAAATATAGAAATAGTCAATTATATCAAATAAACATGGATTCTACTATTACACAGGCTCTTAATTCTTTTCAAAATCAATTAGCCGACATTGAATTTGAAAAGGATATGATTGAACATCAAAAAGTATATCCAGAAATCAAGCCTGTAAAACCATTTGAGGAAGTTGTTAAACAGGAAATTATAACGTCACATGCCGCCATTAAGGAATTATATAATCGATTAGGTAAAACCATTGAAGAATTTGAAGAGAAAGTCGAGGAATTAAAATCTGAGCAATGAAAAACCTCCAGGAAAATAGAAATTTTATTGGTATGCTTAAAATTCTTTCTGTTTGTTAATTTTATGGTTTTTTACCTTAATATTAGTTATTTCCGGAGACAATCTAATTTTTATGCACCATTCCATGCACCAAAAATTGTTTCTATACACCACGCTGCTCCATCCTCGCCCGTTCAAACTCCCTCTCCACATACCTTACAACCTCCAGTAGGCGCCGGTACTTAGCTCAGGTATTATACAAGGATTCGCGTGTCACACCGCCTCATATCGTTGGTATAAACACTGCTCCTTTTTTTGTACTTCTCGTCCAGTGTAGTTTAATGGGCTGTTTATCACCCTGTATAGGTGGTACTGTATAGAGGATTCAGGGTCCATTATCGCATAGAGGAGTGAGTTCCCCCCAAAAAACAATGGATAAAGCGGAAGAAGAAGGCTTAAAGTATACATAGATACCGTTGGGTTCTACGCCACATGGAAAAGCTAATCATTAAAAAAAGAAAAAATAAAGAAAAAAATCCTTATTTTCGAATACTAGAAAGGACCAGCACATAGGGCACAAAGGTCTTCTATGAATGAGGTTCCTCCTTTATATCCGGTATATGTCTTGCGCAGAATAACCCGGTCGAAGGCCGGGAAGGAAATACTCAGATATAAAAGCCCCTTTTCCAGAGCATAGTGTTTCTCTTTGGAAGATGCCAGTAAGACCGCTATCTGTTCCTTATCCACTAGTTGTTTGATTTCATAGGAGTCCTGTTGGTATACTACCTTTGGTTTAAATGGGCTGTCTACATCTGCGAGCTTCTCTTCGATGGTTTTTCTGACTTCCAGTGGTGGGTTGTCGGTAATGATCACTAGTGACGGGATAAATCCCAGTTCATTGGCTAAAAACCGGGTATGTCCAAGGGCATAGGTCGTATCACCCACAACAGCAAATGGTAGAGTGGGGAATGCGAAGATCATGAAGTCGGAAGCATTATCCACGTCATCATAGAAATCTCTGGATTCTTCCTGGATAACCCTATCTAAGGTCTCTGCAGACACATCCAACTTCTCCACTACCGATTCGATAAATGCGGTTGTATCCTGGCCACCGATAGGTAGATGGGTGAAGGTTAAATAGGGTGTGTTATATTTCTCTTCGAGTTTTTCAACCACTTTTCTGCCTACCCATGGTGAAAATACCAGGTTATACTCTGCTTCAGGTATCCTTTCAACTGTCTTTAGACCTTCTGGATCACCGAAGATTATGTTCACCTCCAGCCCCAGTTTAGTCAGTATCCTTTTGATCTCCTGTAGATCTCCCTTCCAGAATATGTTCTGGAAGGGCACCACTCCAAAGATATTGACTAATCCCTTCTTTTTGGTAGCCTTTTCTGGTAGAAGCTGGTCAACGATGGCCAGTAAGGTCTCCTCGTAGCCGACGTATGAATCTCCCTTGAAACCCGAGGTATCGGCGTGTATCAAAGGGTAATCAAACTTGGATTTGACGTCCTTTACCACGGCCTGGACATCATCTCCAATTAACCCCGGGACACAACCATTTAGCACCACGTACAGGTCGCCATCGATGATTTCAAAGGTATTTTCGATCTGTTCTTTTAGCCTGCTTTCACCACCGAAGACAACCTCGTCCTGGGACAGGTTACATGAAGGTGTAGCACAACCCCCCACATAGCCTACTCCCTGTATCCCGGCCCCGTACTGGTAACCAAAGAGGTTAGCGAATCCACAGCCTGATCCTGCGTGGAGGATGGGAATCGCCCGGTCGATGGCCAGCACTGTCCCAATGGCAGATCCCAGTGCACATGTAAAACGTGGCCCTTCAAGTGGGGGGTATTCGGTATCTGGGCTAGATTCAAATTCTGGTGTTGAATTTATTTCATTGTTCATCTATTTCCCCTCCTCTTTAGCTAAAGAAGTTATTTTTCCCTTTTCTTCTTTTTTCACAAATGGTGAATGTTGCCTATAAATTTTTTCCTTATAGGGCTGTCTTACATGGGTTCCTAGGGTTTTGTTCAATGTATGGTGTTTGTGGGCTCTCAATAGGAAATTTCCATAGGTTATAAGTCCTATGTAACCATACTGTGGGGAGTTTGGTGTGGGGTCACCACGGAATGAATGGTGTCTTACTCCGGCAGTGTGGGCTCTTTTGAAGTGTCCCCCTGTAAAGGGGCAGGTTGTATAGACATCGGGTTTATGTTTTATGAAAATTTGTTCCAGCTCGTAGGGCTGCATATCAGCCACTACCACATCGAAATCACCAACTTTTTCAATTAACTCTTCAACGGCTTCTGGAATCACTTCATCGTATTCATACATACCGATACCTTTCACATCCAGTCCTAGTTCATGGGTTAAAAGTGGAAGGCCTAATCCACGAGCTTGACCACCCCAATCTAAGACAGTTGCTTCATCTCCTTTAAATTCTTTGCGAAGTGCTTCGAGTTTAGGTTCTATAGCTGCCCTTTCTTCTTCAATTAATTTTTCCACTTCGTTTTCCTTGCCAGTGAATTCTGCAATTTTTCTAAGCCATGATTCTGTGTTATGTAGTCCAAAGGGCGGAGGGTAGTTGAAGAATGGTACATCGAACTCCTGTTCTAAACCGTAACCCAAGTAGTTACCCAGTGATCCGCACACTGGGGCGGTGACCGCAGCTTCAGCGAGTATCTCTAACTGCTCAGTGGTGGCTAACTCTGGGACGAAATTGGGCCTTAATCCTAGTTTGGCTAACAGTCTGGTTAATTCCTGACGGTCGATCCAAGTCAGGCTGAAAGATGCGGGTATGTTAACCAGGTCTTCCTGTGTTTTTTTAGGTTCTCGAACGAGGTATTTCAAAACTCCGTGCCAGACTGAATCATATCCAGACTGCCAAATACGGGAACGGGTCCCTTCACAATGAATGGGTACAATGGTGGCTTTTGTATCGGGCTGTATTTCCCGTACCAACCCCTCTAAATCGTCACCAATTATCCCGGAAACACAGGATGCCAGCACAAAAATTGATCTAGGTTTATAACGTTCATCGGCAAGTTTGATGGTCTTTCCCAGTTTCTCAGACCCTCCGAAGATAACGTCATTTTCCCTCAAGTTGGAGGTGAGCCAGTGAAAATCAAGTTCTGGCCGGCCTAATTCCTTAGGGATCCCCTGAAATAGCTGTGGTTGCGCATTTAAATATCCTGCACATCCCACTGGTGCATGTGATATTGTAATGCCATCTCTTATGGTCATCAGACGGAGAACAGAGGTGAAATTGGGGCACATAGCGTTTTGCCTGAAAATTCTATCCTGATCCTGTTGCAGTTCGTGTTTCCTGCTCTTTTCAAGGATTTCGCTGGCCTTCCCATAGAAGGTTTTGGTGGAGTTCCAGAGCTGTTCTTTGGGAAGTGGTGCTGGTTCATCTAGATTAATCCTCCATTTTTTATCCTTATTTAATTTTTTAGACATAGTTTAGTCTCCCTTTTATAATTAACGTACAAATTTACGTTATTAAATTTTTTTCTTTGATTTTCTATTCTTTTTACAGTTTTTTTTACTTCTATTCTGCTCCTGGAACCACACATTCCAGATCATGTTCAGTTTCTTTTTGTTCTAAGAGTTTATCCGACCAGCTTTCCGCCCATATTTTGAGTTCATCACCTTCCAGTGGTGATGGCACATACTCATTATCATTTTTAATTATGTGTTTGGCCAGTTTTCTGTAGACTCCAGCCTGTTCTGAATCTGGGTCTGATTCTATGGTTGTTTTACCACCCAGCTCTGACCTGGTGACTGTGAGAGATCTGGGTACAAATTCCGCAATGGTGCTCTTGGTTTGTAGACTGAAGTCTTCTAAAATCCTTTTTTGAATGGGTAGATTGATCGAGTTGGCAATTATTCCACTAAAAAGAGCCCCGCCATTGTTGGAATACTTTTTAATTCCTTTAAACAGATTATTGGCAGCATAAAGTGCCATGAAATCTGCTGAAGAAACAGTGTAGACCTGGCTGGCTACGCCTTCCCTTATGGGCATGGCAAAACCTCCACATACCACATCCCCCAGTACATCGTATAGTACTACGTCTGGGGAATATTCTTCAAAGACGAATTTTTGTTTTAAAAATTCAACTGCGGTGATTATGCCTCTTCCCGCGCATCCCACCCCCGGTTCTGGACCTCCAGCTTCTACACAGAGTATTCCATTAAATCCTTCATGGATCATATCCTCTAATCCAACGTTCCTTCCATTGCGCAGTGTTTCAAGTACAGTGGGGATGGATTTCCCATTGGTAAGAGTATTTGTAGAGTCACTTTTGGGGTCACATCCAATTTGCATTACTGTGTATCCTTCATCAGAAAGGGCTGCACTAATATTGGAAGTCGTGGTGGATTTTCCTATTCCACCTTTACCGTATATTGCGATTTCCTTTCGCTTTTTCATATTTTTCCTCCCTTCAATGATATACGGCCAAACATTTGAGATTTTCTTTTATCAATGTAGTTATTCTTTATAACGATCGTTATGTTATATAAAATTAACGATCGTTATATAATATCTGCAGAAAATATTGAACATAAGAATCCATCAAGTTTTGGTATTCCAGTGCCGGTGTTATAACCGGAATTCAAATATCACACCCCACTAATATCACTAGAAAAGTATGGTGGAACCTATGAATGCAAACTATTGAAGAAGGTAGATCCTCTAATTTTTCATGCAGAGTATATGCGCAGCCAGAATTTATTGAATGTGAACAAGGATCTTAAAATTCTAAAAATTAAATTGAATTCTTTAAAATTTCCATTCATTGCATTAATCTTTGGTTCTTATGCTAAAGGAACAAAATCAAAGACATCTGACATAGATTTAATGATTGTATCCGAAAATGGTAGAGAAAAAGAATTTGAAAGTGTAGTGAACTTGTTACCTCTAGATATACATCTTGTAACGTTTAATTTTGACGAATTTTTGGCAATGGCAAAAAATAAGGATTATAGTGTTGTGTCCGAGGCATTGAAGTTAAATATCATCCTTTTAGGTATAGAAGATTATTATAGGGTGTTGGAAGATGTTAGGGAATGATAGAATAGAAATTGCAGAGCAAAATTTTAGACAAGATTTAAGAGATGAATTTATAAAAAAACAAAGCCCGGACACAGATCTAATCCAGGTTTTTATAGATAAATCTAATGACAAAGTTTGGTGGTTGCCGAATATATATTTGAAGAAGGAATTTCTCCTATGTGGGTTATTGTATCTTCTTATTATTCCATGTATTATATGTCAAATGCAGTCCTCAATCAACTTGGTTTTAAAGTTGGTGAAAAAATGTCACACAGAATCACTGCTGATGCATTAATAGTTCAAGTAAGGGATAAATTAAAAAATAGCCTCTTACAAGATTTAGATGAAGCTAAAGATGAGTATGCTAAAATAGAAAATTTAACAGATGAAATTATTGAGCTCTATGATCTGGAACATAGAAAGAGGTTAAAGTCTCAATATGTGATGGGTTACGATGCTCAAGTTTCTAAATCAAGCACCTCACTTGATAGGGCAAAAAAAATTCGATGTAGAGCTACAAAAACTTTTAGTGGAGCTTTAATATAGAAATACGCCAGATGTAGTGATATAATAATTACTTACTTGTCCACTCTTTCCTTACGTATATAAGAATTTATGTTTAATTTTTTTTCCTACTTATTTATTTAGTAAGGTTCTATTTTTTTCAAGAGACTAATACTATTCCGGAATCTTATTCATTTTTGAAGCAAATTATAAATTTACATTACAACAAATTATATAAGAGGGGTGTGTTTATTGTCGTCCATCTTAAAACTACCCTTAATGGGTAAGAAAGAATATGACCAATTAGTTAAAGAACAGTATCTTAGTAGAATTGCTTTTCTGGGTGAATATCCTTATATCGCTCCTTTTATGTATGTTTTTGACGGGAAATATCTGTATTTCCTATCCACCAAATATGGTAAGAAGATGGATATGTTTCGCCAAAATCCCCATGTAGCAGTGGAAATTGAAAATTACAGTTCCGATCTAGTTGAATATCAATTTATAACCTTACAAGGGACTATAGCAGAAGTAAAAAATAGTGAAGAGAAATTTAAAGTAAAAAAATACTTCGTGGACATGATCAACCGTAAAAATCTTTCATCAGGAATTATGGCCGCGTTGGGTCATTCACCAGACGAACCACCAGAAGCGCTGCTGGAGGAAGAAAAATCCTACGTATGGAAACTGGTAGATGTGACCAACATAATAGGTATAAAAAATAGTGAAAAAATTGATTAGAATGTGAAAAAAGAGATCTGGAGGGTATTAAGATGGATTTAAACCTTAAAGATATACCTCGGTTGATTGTTTCTATAATAATTGTTTTTATAGCCGGGGCAGTAGGAACTATATTCACCTCGTCTGAGATCCCCACCTGGTATGCTACCCTGGCAAAACCATCCTGGGCACCACCAAATTGGGTCTTCGGACCAGTATGGACCACACTTTATGTATTAATAGGTGTTGCATTGTTTCTGGTTTGGAAGGAAGGTGTTGACCGTAAAGATGTTAAAATTGCCCTGTCAGTCTTTGCAGTGCAGCTTGTACTAAATATTCTATGGTCGGTCATATTTTTCGGTTTCCATTCCCTCCTAGGAGGACTTTTGACTTTAATTATACTATGGATAACTATACTGGCCAATATAATCGTCTTCTATCGAGTGTCTAAACCAGCCGGGTTACTGTTAGTTCCATACATAGTATGGGTGAGCATTGCTTCCTATCTAAATTACAGTGTTTATCTACTGAATATATAAAAACTTAACACTTCTAGAATTAATGGGTTAATTTATTTAGCATTGCTTAAATTTTTTTTTGTTTTTAAATAAAGTTACGTTTCAAAATGTCTTAAGCCTAGTCAACCATCTTTTAACAAATTTATTTCATTAAAGATTGTCCTATAATACGTTATCAAGCATGTCGGGGATTGGAAGCATCATTAGTTGAACCTCCCTTAATTTTTATTCAATCAAAATACATTCCCAAGGTTGGGCCTCAGTATCTATGGTGGCGAATAATTCCTTTTCCACATCCTTAAAGAGATCTTCACAGTTGAATTTGAGATCATCCGCCTTTTTAACCGGATACATCCTACCTCTAGCGCTTTTAACCACTATGTCTCCCTCTCGGGTTATGCCTATTACTAATTGTTTTATTTCTTTTGCCATGAATATTATCTCCTATTTCCTTCTACTTCTTCTATATGTAAATTTGTAAGTTTATATACTTGCTTTTTAAATTATTTCCTTTTTTTCCAGGTTAAAGTTTTCATATTCTAATTGTATTAAACGTGCACTTTTTCGGTAAATCGCATATGTTCGAACAAAATTTAAATATATTGTAAAATTTAAATATAAGATAAAACAGTAATATACTATAAAAAAGAAATATCTTGTGATACAGATGATAACAACAAAATTATATAATCGATATCAAACTGTTATTCCCGCCGAAATTAGGAAAAAAATTCATGTTGATCCAGATTCCATTATAGAATGGAGTATTAATGAAAAAGGGAAAGTTGAACTGGAATTCAGGAAAAGGGTGACTGAAAAGGATTTAATTGGATTGGTTAAAGAAGAATTACCTTATAATTCCGTTGAAATTAAAAAAAGAGCAGGTAAAGGCCTTAAATGGTAAATTTAGGTGTTAATCTTGATTTTTGTAGATTCTTCCTATATTATTGCTTTGGCGGCAGAAAGGGATCAGTGGCATGAAAATGCTGTGAAAAATATTAGTAAAATAGATAAAAGGGAAAAAGTCATTACAGAGGCCATGGTTATTGAGTCTATCAATTTAATAGGCAAATGTAAAGGAGGAAAGGTGGGGAAAACCATATTCCAGTACATTCAGGATAATTATACAATTTATAACCCTCACAATATTCTAAAAAGAGCCATGGAAGAGTTTGTTAAATATGACGGAACTCTGTCATTAGCAGACTGCACAGCCATTGTAACCATCCAGGATTTAGGAATACACGAAATTATAAGCTTCGATGATGATTTTGATAAAGTTAATGGAATACTAAGAATAAAATAATATTTTAACCACAGTTAATTACGTTTAATATCCTTAAACCAGGTTTATTATATTTTGCAGGTGTGTCCATTTGGTATTTCTAGACCCGGGTTTCAATTATTAATTTCCAAGTTAGTATTTAATAACAAGATATTTAAGGTCTGAGAACATAAAAGATGTTGTTACCCTAAAGAAAAGGTAACTTGAAAAAATGGACGAAAAAGTGGTCCAAATACCAAACCAAAGGTGGTGGTTCAATTAAGAGCAAAAGAAGGCTCATATATTGCAACCAACGATTCCGTGTTGTTTTACCCGTTAACTGGGTAAATAGAGTGGGAATAAAACACGGCGATTACGTAAACTTGCAAATAGATGGGAACAAGCTCATAGTTAAAAAAAGCGACTAAAACCACTCTAAAAAATCTATTTAACCCCTTAATTTTTTGGGATTACAGTAAATTTTAGATTCTATTTCTTGGATAGTTTCTCCTGAACCTTCTCACTTTCCAGTTCTCTTAAAGCGTCTTTCGCTATCCATTTAGCGCTTCTAGAATCTAATTGGTCCATTTTTTTTGCAACTGCTATTGCTTTCTGGTTCAAACTCAGGTTACGTTTGCCGATCTGTCTCAAGGCCCAGTTAACCGCCTTTTTAACGAAGTTTCTCTCATCTTCGGATTCTCTGATAATTAAAGAGAATAGTTCTTCGAACTTCTCATCGTCTGCCTTCTTATCATGCACTGCTAAGGTGGCAATTAAGGTGAAGGCCGCTCTTTTTACGAACTCTTCATCCCGGGCGCTCCACTCTTCTATTTTCTGGTAGGCATAGGGTGTTTTCCGGAATAATTTCATACAGCACTGGTCGCAGACGTCCCATGAGTTAAATTCAAGGGCCCATCTCTCCATCTGTCCCTCGGTTACCTCTTTGGGGTCGTCTACCATGCAGGCCAGGATCCTGGTCTCGGTGTACCCGTGCTCCCAGAGCTCCTCGGCAAGCTGGTGGTTTTTACCGACCTCCCGGGCTATACGGGTTAGCTCGGGCATCCTCACCCCGTAGGCCTTATTTGCCTTGATACCGAATCGGGCCATGCCTGCGATGTCTTCGGGGTTTTTGAGTGATTCCAGTTCCTCTATAATATCTTCAAAATCCATTTAAATCTTCTATTAATTTTTTAGTCTTCCAACCATTCGATCTCATCCAGATACAGGGTGAAACTTTCAATGATGTCGTAAAGGAGCTGTGTACTTTCTTCCTTGGAGAGTGTGGGGATGCTACGGTAATTCATCCTCAAGGAGAAATAAGTTTTATCACCCACTTCACGGGCATCGGCGAAGTAGGCGTCGCCCCATTGGTTTTCGTCGATACTCCATGATTTCAGTTCTTCTATGATATCTGGTAGTTTATCCCCGAATAAGGTCCTGGTGGTTAAGTACAGGAATTCAGAATCTTCAAATGGCTTCTCCTTACTCAGCTGTTCCGTTCCTATGAACTTCAACTCCACATCTGGCATGGTATCACCCCCACCTAATAAACACTGACATTTGCCACCATCTGGTCGAGGTAAAGCCCAAAACCAATGGTGATGGCAGGTATTATTACATATAAAGGTACTACTGTAACTGCATATTCAAGCAAGCTGGTTTTACTTACCCCCAGGAAGATCAAAACCACATCCAGTACCAAAGTTATCATGAGCCATACTATGGCGATGATAATTCCTTCCCGGACAAAGTGGGAGGTGATATCCTTGAAGTAAATATAGCTGAGCACTACTGCAGACCCGCCTATGGCCACCGATGCAGTGAAGTCGTAAAGCTGCACACTACCTGCATCTGATGCAAAATAAGTGACTATGGTTGGTATAAGCCAGACTATAAACCCGAAACCTATGATCTCTAAAATTTTCTTGAAATCCATGAATTTCTCCTCTAAATACAATATGGGAAGTTGGACATCTTAAAGATTTTGAGCCAGGTAACCCATTCCAGTGGTTATAACCGGGATCATCACATAGGTCAGGCCAATGTCCATGATGTAATCTGCAAAGCTCATCTGCATAGGGCTTGCCGGTAAAAACAGGGCCAGGTCTATGATGATAGAAATTACAAACCATACCACACCAGCTATTACCCCTTCTTTTGCCAAGTCTACATCCAGATCCTTCAGATAATAGTAGGCAAGGACTATTACCGTTACTGTAAGAACCAAGGGCATTATAGACTCAAATAAGGGCCTCATGGTCTCCTTCAAAGGGAAAACTACGAAGGATACTAGGAATGGGATTAACCAGACTAAGAATCCGAAGAGGACCAGTTTAAGGTTTTTGTTCATCTTTTCCACCTAATTTTTTATATTCATTTTTTTAACTGGCTGCCTGATGATTGTTTTAAGCCTTTCTGGTTTGGTCCGGCGCATATCGCTCAGGTAGATTTCATGATGCCTCTGGCCCGACATGTTTCCATCGAACAGGTAACCCTGTTCATGGATGAAGTTGTGCAGCTTCTCTACTGTGGGACCTTCTTCAGAAAAGGGACCTACATGCATTATCTGGGCTGAAAGGCCTTCATGGAATTTTTCAAATCTTATCTTTGATAATGCAGGAGGGTTTTTCTTCTCTTCCACTTCCTCTATTGCGGATTCTATCATGCGTTTGTTTATGAAGTCTGGCTGCCTTATCATGACCGTCCATTTCCAGCTACTTTTGTCTTCTACGGTGAAGTCCTCCATGTTATCCACCCACCAGAGCCCTTCCAGGGGCATTACCACGTAATCCTGCGATTTATCCTTTTTAGAGATGAATTTAACCTTATATGAAACGGGAAACAGTGTTTCCATCGCATCCTGGTGTTCCTGGGAGGTGTTGGGATCTCCCTCTCCATCGATCATTAAAAATTTCATCTCCGGAACCTCCACTAGGGAAGGTTCCTTTGTTGAGGGGTTGTAAAGTTCCTTTTCCTGCTTTTTTAGGTCTATTTTCGGCATTAGAAATCTCCCACCTAACCTAAATACTATTTCTTCATCACCGGGAACCATTCCTCGGTTACCAGTTGGTCTTCCGGTGTTTCGTTAGGGTCGGAGAGGTAAGTTTCTGTGAGGGGGCCGATGATCTCGTAACCGTTCTTGTATGCGTACTCGGCCAGTGCTCCGATTGCGGTTCCACATTCACTGTATGGGCCTTTATATATGGTGGATAGTACCAGTTTTTCCGGTTCAGTTTTGATCTTCACCCGGCCTTCTTCTTCTGCTTCACCAGCGAATGGTATCCCAATTTCATACATAACCTCTTCAACCGGCACTTCCTGGGGGCTGTTGTAGAACACTCCAAAGGGCGGGCCCATCATCTGCAGGCCCTTGGCCATTACGTATCCAACCACTTCCCCTATAAGAACCGGGATTTCCTCAAAGGAACCTTTATAACTTATGTAGGCTATCTGTCTTTCTCCTATTTTCTTCTCTACAATTTCCATTTTATCTCACCTCTTTTATATAATCCCAAGGGTTTTATCTCCCTTTTTTTATTCAAAGATTTCATATCCTTTTTTTATTTAAGGTTTTCTTCTTCCCTGATTTTCTGGATGAACTGTTCCACCCATTCCATTTCTGTTTTAAGCTGGGCTAATGGTCTGCTAAAGAGTGCTACGATATGGTAAGGTGAATTTAATGTTTCCTGAGTCTTTACTGAGCTTTCTAAGAATTTAATCCTGCCTTCAGCCGATTTCAAGTAGTTTTCCAGGCACTCCACTACTTCGGTGGGTTCCAGGTAGTTGA
Source organism: Methanobacterium sp. UBA375 (assembly GCA_002495625.1). Taxonomy (GTDB): domain Archaea; phylum Methanobacteriota; class Methanobacteria; order Methanobacteriales; family Methanobacteriaceae; genus Methanobacterium_A. The sequence goes on from DAGC01000013.1 coordinate 66,838, forward strand.
GATAGGCCAGGCCGAGGTCAAAGGGATTTATATACTTCATACTCCACGAGAGAAGGTAGCGGACCTTTTCCTTCATGGTCTCCCTTCCTTTACTGGTTATGGTGAACACCTTACGGGCGGGTTTCCCCTCCACCGCCTCCATTTTGGAGGTCACCAGTTCCTTCTTTTCCAGCTTCTTGAGGACGTAGTATATGGAGGAAAATCCTATCTGAGTCCAGTTTCGCATTCCCCATCCTTCGATTGTCTTCTCCAGCTGATAGCCGTACTGTGGTTCCTCGTAGAGTAATCCCAGTACGGCTGCCTCTATGTCTGATAGATCCATTTGTAACACGACACTGATATTCTACAATTAGTATATTATATATTTAGAATATAAATCTTTGGGGTAGTGCCTTGAAAATTATTCAAAAAATTTGGAAAGATTCACAAAAAATTGAAATATCTCAGTGGATTGTGAATTTATAAGACATGAGAAGTTCGTTGAAATTTAAATAGTAAATGATATCTTTACCTTCTGCAAATAGCTATATCCAATAAATTAACTGCATGAACTCTTCTATAAAAGCTCATAATAGTTTTGATAGTGTTAATACTCGTGAGGTCTGATTTCTATGCGAAAATATTTTATGGATAATCTACGCTGGCTCATAATTCTGATACTCTTCCCTTATCACACTTTGATCATCTACAGTGGCATTGGATCGTATTATTTCCACGTGACAAACAATACCTTTGCAGATGCGTTTATGTTGACATTTTCCTCCTGGTTTATGCAGCTGCTCTTTGCCATCGCCGGAATTGCAACATTCTATTCACTGAAAAAGAGAAACCCAACCCAGTATCTGAAGGAAAGAGTGTCAAAACTTTTGATCCCCATGATTGCCGGTGTTATCCTGGTTATACCAGTAAGCGTGTACTTCGGCTTCCTCTACAGTGGTTATACCGGAAGTTTTCTAAGTTTATGGGTGGGTATTTTTACCAATCCCGCTTATCAACCTTTGATGCTTGGTCCATTATGGTTCTTAGAGTACCTCTTCATAGTATCCCTGGCCGCCCTTCCCCTTATCCTAATATCGGGAAAACGTAATTTCAAAGTGGAAAAGTATACCATACCTAAACTGCTTTTACTGGTCTTTCCACTCGTCATAGGAAGCTTTTTCTTAAGTGTTGATAATAAAAGTTTGGTGGAGTTCTTTTTGCTCTTCATCTTTGGGTACTTCCTGTTATCAAACGAGGGCATCCAGGAAAAACTGGAAAAGTATAGGTGGTACTTGTTCATCCCCTTCGTTGTTTTAACCGCCATCATTGTCACACTAGTTTCAGGTAACGTTGACTATTGGGGAAATGTTATAGCCACCGCAACAATCTCTTTATCACTCGGATTTGCCATGAAAATGTACACCAGCCTTTTCCTATGGCTGGGAGTGCTGAGTTTAATGGGCATGGGCAAACACTACCTGGAATTTAAAAATAAAACTACACTGTACCTTTCCGCGGTTTCGTTCCCCATATACATATTCCACATAGCCTGGATCAACATGTTCGCCTACTACCTGTTAAGCTGGATACCCGACCAGATGTTTATCCAGGTCATCCTCATAATGCTCTTGAGCTTCGTATTTACCATAGCCACCATCGAAGTTATAAGGAGAATCCCAGGAATCAGAACCATTTTCGGAATGAGGGGTTAACAAGGCCCTCCCCTTGGAATAAAGGGTTAACAAGAACCCATTAAAAAGAGAGGTTAGCAAGGCCCCACCCTCGAAAATAAGGGTTAATAGGGCTTAAATTTTATCCAAGATATCCATATCAACCTCACGAAGTGTGTCGCATCCCGTGAGTATCATCGCCCGGGTAAAGTCAGCCAGGACATAGTCGAAGTACATCTTAACCGCTTCAGCTCCCCCGCCAACGCATACCTGTAAAAGGGGACGGCCGATGAGGGCAATATCTGCACCTAACGCCAGTACTTTCAAGACATCGAACCCGGTCCGCACGGTCCCATCGGCCAGGACAGGTACTTTACCGTTTATCTCCTCCGCAATATACGGGAGCACCTCCGCCACACCCAAACCGTAATCTAAGACCCTACCACCATGATTAGATACGTAGCATGCATTGGCACCGGAATCAACCACCTTAACCGCGTCTTCTGTACTCATTATGTCCTTGAAGATCACCGGTTTATCTGTGGAGTCCACCAGTTCCTTCAGATCATCTTCACCCTTCCGGTACACACTTTTATCGCTGCGATCCCAGTAGGTGGACCCGGCACCTCCCAGATCAACTCCTATGGCAATTACGTCCAGTTTTTCTGCAAGCTGGAAGAGTTCAAGCAGCCGTTTTTGGGACATGGGTTTGAAGAAGGGGATCCCATAACCGTTGTTCTTCCCCACAGTAGTCACCCCTAAATCTTTAGGTGCGCTGGAGGTGGTCCCCACGGTACCGATGGTTCCAAATTCCTCTGCCCCCTTTAAAAGGCCCCAGTAGAAGTCTTCCTCGGCCATGGCATCGTTCATGCTGTGTTTCACGCCGGATAAGGGTGCGCCCATTACCGGGGCTTTGATCTCCCATCCCAAGAGAGATGTGGACATCTCTGGCTGGCGATGGGGCTTGACCACCTTCATCTTCAGCCGGTACTCTGCCAGGGCTTTGTAGTTTGCTTCGAAGTTTTTGCCCTGTCCGGCACCTCCCATGCCAATGGGGGCGCCGTACTTCTGCCCCCCGCAGGTGTGTTCCGGATCACCATTGCACACCGGATAAACACCGCATAGGCCAGCGAGTTTCTCCCTAGCACGGGTCCGGTAGTAATTTAAATCCCTTTGGGTGGGTTCCTGACTATCCACACTTTGAGAAGTGCTCCCACCATCCAGGGGGTGCAGACAGCATTTAATGGCTCCACAGACAGGGCAGCGGTAAGAATCAGGTATATCATCAACTCTGGTTCCCGGGGCGAGGTTCAGCTTGGCATCTCCCCTTTCCTCATCATAAACAAAGACTTTACAGTTCATACACATGTATATCATCTTAACAGCTCACCTACAGTTTTAAATGAATTTTAAAGATTAAAACATTTATTTTATCATTTCCTTTTGTTCAACTGGTTTATCGCCTGCCTTATGGCGACGATGGGGGGAACATTCCTGGGGCAGACCCGGTAGCAGTCTCCGTAGGATTCACAAGCCCACCAGCCATTGAGGATATCTCCTTTTTCCAGTCGGGAGTCTCCCTCGGCCTCCCGGGGGTCTATGTAGAATCGGTACAGTTTGGCCAGGGCTGCTGGTCCCAGATATTCAGGATTCTCTCCCACAACCGGGCAGGCAGCATGGCAGGCACCACAGAGGATGCAGTTGGTGTACACCCCCAGTTCTTTAACCGCCCCGGGATCCATCAGTCGTTCCTTTTCTGGATCAGGTCCTGCCGGACGGAAAATCGGCTCTACCAAACGGTAATACTGGAAAAAGAGTTCCATATCAACCACCAGGTCCCTGATTACAGGTAAATGAGGGAGGGGTTCCACTAATACTTCTTCCTCAGGGTTCCAGGATATATCTTCACCAGCCATGGATATATTCTCGTCAGTAACAGTTTCAGGAACCTTATCTTTCAGAAGATCTTCCACCTGGCTACGGCAGGCGAGGCGGGGGACCTTGTTGATGAGCATGGCGCATGTGCCACACACCGCCCCCCGGCAGGAGTAGCGGAAGGCCAGTGAATCATCGTATTTCTCCTGGATCTGGAATAAAGCGCTTAAAACCGTCATCCCTGGGTGGGGCTCAACTTCAAAGGTATCATAGTCGGGAGATTCCATTTCATGGTTGAACCGGTAAACCTTTATCTTTGGGTTAACTTTTATCACTAGTAAACACGCTCCTCTGGTTCGAACATGCCCAGCTTAACCGGTTTATAGGAAACATGCATTTTATCATCTTTTAAATCTATCAGGGTGTGTTTCAGGAAGTTAATATCATCACGCTCCGGGTAATCAGTCCTGAAATGGGATCCTCTGCTTTCCTCCCGGGCGATGGCGCTTCGGGCCACGGCCTCAGATAAAAGGAGCATTCCCTCCAGTTCCAGGAACCTTACCAGGGCCTGGTTGAGTTCACGCTTACTGTTTTGGAGGGATACCCGGGGCAGCTGTTTCTGCAGTTTTTTTATCTCCTGGAGGCTTTCCTGCATATCCTGTTTTTCCCGCAGTATCCCAAAACCCTGGGACATGGTGCGGGTCATGGCCTCCCTGATCTGGAAGAAGTGTTCTCCTTCTTCCCGGCCCAGTATATCCCCTATCTTAATGTCCATGTTTATCATGGCTGTCTTTATTGGCTCTTCTTCGGTAAAATTAATACTATAAACGTCTTCGATTATCCTATCGGCAACCAACCGCCCGAAGACCACTGTCTCCAGGAGGGAATTTCCTCCCAGACGGTTGGCTCCGTGTACACTGATGCAGGCGCATTCGCCGGCAGCGTATAACCCAGGGATGCTGGTCGCACCGCCCATATCCACATCAACACCACCCATGGAGTAATGCTGACCGGGCTGGACCGGTATCTTCTCCTCTATGGGGTCTACACCGGCAAAATCCATGGCTATCTGCCTTATCCCCGGCAACCTCTCCTTGATTTTATCCGGTCCCAGGTGGCGCAGGTCAAGGTACAGGTAACCTCCCAGGTAGGCCCTTCCCTCTGCAATTTCCTGCTCCATGGCCCGAGATATCACGTCACGGGCTGCCAGGTCCCGGGTATGGGGTGCGTAACCCTCCATGAACCGCTCCCCATCTTTATTTAGGAGTATCCCTCCTTCGCCACGGGCTCCCTCGGTTATCAGGATGTTGGTACCGTAGAGGGTGGTGGGGTGGAACTGGACGAACTCCATGTCCTTAAGCTGGGCCCCGGCCTCTAAAGCTAAAGACGCCCCCTCTCCTGTGTTGATGAGTGCGTTGGTTGATCTATCATATATCCGGCCGAAGCCACCGGTGGCCAGGAGGACTGCCCGGGCCTGGAACCCGTGGACCTCCCCAGTTACGATTTCCAGTGCCGTGCAACCTACACAGCGTCCCTCATCTATTACCAGGGATGTGAGGTAGAATTCCTCGTAAACCGGGATTTCCCGGCCAACCATATTCTCGTAGAGGGTGTGGAGGGCGTTGTGCCCGGTGCGGTCCGCTGCATAACAGGTCCTGGGAAATCCCGCCCCCCCGAAGGGGCGCTGGGCTATCTTCCCGTTTTCCAGTCTGGACCATACCGTTCCCATATGTTCTAATTCGATTACTGTGCGTGGTGCTTCACGGCACATGAGTTCCACGGCGTCCTGGTCGGCCAGGTAATCGGATCCCTTCACTGTGTCGTAGGCATGGTTCTGCCAGCTATCCTTAACACCACCCTCTCCTTCTACGTTTCCCAGGGAGGCGTTCATTCCTCCCTGAGCTGTTACAGAATGAGAACGTAAGGGATGGACCTTGGATATCACCGCCCCATCTAATCCCGCATCTTTTATCTGCAGGGCGGCTCTAAGTCCGGTCAATCCCCCTCCAATTATAATTACATCGTGGTGATGGATCATGTAGGTTACATCCGTTTTTTTTTAAGTTCTCCCTTTTTTTTAATATGTAAAAAATATTTAATTCAGTCCTTCCTCAAATCCAATCCCCCGGGACAGGTCATCTTCCCTGGATCCACCAGCCTATCATATTCTTCCTCGGTGATACATTTTAGATCCAGGACGGCTTCTTTAAGGGTTAGGTCATTATCCTGGGCATGTTTTACTACCCGGGCTGCTTCATCGTAGCCTATAACCGGGGTCAGGACGGTTACCAGCATGAGTGAGCGTTCTAAATAGTGGTTTATCTGTTTTTCATCCGGTTTCATTCCCTCTACCAGGTATTTTCTGAAATTCTGGCATCCGTCGGTTAGTATATTCAACGAGTGCGTGATGTTACGGATGATCAGGGGTTTGTAGGCGTTCATCTCCAGGTGTCCCCCGCCTCCACCGAGAGTCACCGCCAGGTCGTTGGCTGTGACCTGTACCGCTACCATGGACAGTGCTTCGCATTGGGTGGGGTTTATCTTTCCGGGCATGATGGAGGAGCCGGGTTCGTTTGCTGGTAGTTCCAGTTCGTGTAAGCCGCACCGGGGACCGCTTGAGAGGATGCGGATGTCGTTTGCTATTTTATAGAGGGATGTCGCCAGTGTTTTGAGCGTCCCGCTGAGCATGACCAGGCTGTCGTGTGATCCCTGGGCTTTGAATTTATTATTCACACTTTTAAATGGTAGACCGGTTAATCCTGCAATTTCGCCAACCACTTTCTGGTCGAAGCCGGGAGGGGTGTTCATCCCCGTCCCTACAGCAGTTCCACCTATGGTTAAGTGGTATATTTCCTCTAAGCTGTTTTCTAAGCGTTTCAGATTATCATCAAGTAAGCCAGCATAATCAGAAAATTCCTGGCCTAAAGTTAAAGGTGTAGCATCTTGGAGATGGGTGCGGCCCACCTTAACTATATCGGACCATTCTTCTGATTTAGTCTGTAAAGAGTTGCGTAGAGAAGTTACAGACGGTATCAACTTCTCCTTCAGGGCTTTTGCAGCGGATATGTGCATGGCCGAGGGAAAGGTATCGTTGGAAGACTGGGACAGGTTGGCGTGATCGTTGGGATGGACGGGTACCTTACTCCCCAGGGGATTCCCGGTGAGTTGACAGCTCCGGTTGGATATAACTTCGTTCACGTTCATGTTGAAGGGTGTTCCACTCCCGCTCATCCACACGTTAAGGGGAAACTGGTCCTGGTGCTCTCCGGCGAATATTTCATCACATACCTTGACGATTAAGTCCCTGCAGGTTTCATCCAGGAGCCCTTCCTGGAAGTTAACCCGGGCACATGCCTTTTTTATCACAGAATAAGCTTCAACCATCTCTGGTGGCATTAGATCATCACCGATATTGAATTGCTCCAGTGAGCGCTGTGTCTGCGCCCCCCATAGTTTATGGGCTGGTATTCGAACTTCCCCTAAACTATCTGTCTCATATCGGTATTCACCAGGCATATAATCCACTTCAACCATTCGATTAATTATATTATGGTTTCTGTGAAAATTAAACTTTTGGGATGGTAAGCTGAAAATAAATGGTAGGTACAGTTGAAAAATAAATATTCTGTATGGATATTTCATTCGATGTATTAGAACTTGGCTAAACATTCACGAATTTTAAAATAAGTAATAAATATATACCTAATACACTATAGTATTAATAATTTAGTTAAAATTTTCGAGAAAGGGTTTTTATGAACATATTCTCTTTACTATCCCTTATAGCTTCAGTTACGTGTCTTTTTTTGGGGAATTTCATCTACTATAAAAATCCGCAAAACAGTTTAAACCGATTGGTGGCCATTTTAGCCATTTTAATTGGCTTTCTAGCCTTCACTGAATTTGCCTATCGCCAGGCGGAAACAATTGGTACTGCCATATTTTGGTTGAGATTAAGCACTTTATGGCCTTTAGTACCGGCAGTTTTAATACATATAGCCCTGGTATTTACCGGTAAAAAAGGATTGCTTAAACATGAATTAACTTATCTTTTAATTTATGCACCGGCAGTTATTATTTCAGTAGTGGGATTGATAACTAATCCAGCAGCAGTTCATCAATATTGGGGATGGACCTATAATTTAAATGACCCTTCAGTACTCCTTTTTTTCGTTTTAATCAGTATTTGGAGTTTGATTGGCGGTGTATTAACTTCTTTACTCATTTTAAAACATTATTTCAATACAGCGGAAGAATTAGAGAAAAAACAGACCAGATATATTTTCCTGGGCTTGATTGCACCTTTAATATTTAGCCTGACCGTCGACTTAATTTTACCATTATCATCCATACGATTCCCTGAGATAACGATGGTCAGTGCTACAGTTGGTTTGATCTTTATAGCTTACGGGGTATGGAGATACCGTTTACCGATCTTAACCCCTGCTGTGGCTGCCGATAAGATAATATCAACCATGTCCAACTTTTTAATTATTTTAAACACCCAAAAAAAGATTGTGCTGGTAAATCAAAGTGCGCTTAACCTGTTAAATTATAAAAGGGAGGATTTAATTGGTAAATCTTCTAGTTTAATCTTCAGATTAAAAGAAGGTGTATGGGATATATTTCAAAATATAAATCTGGATGAAATAGGGCAGGTAAAAACCTTTGAAACCGAAATAAAATCCAGTGAAAACAACTTTATACCAGTTTTAATGTCTGTGTCTTTAATTAAGATTAATGAAAATGAACCTTTAGGTCTAGTATGCATAGGAAGCGACCTGACAAAAGAAAAGGAAATAAAAAGGGCATTAGAAGAATCAGAGAGATTATACTCCACCCTGGTTAAAACAGACCCAGATGCGATCATCACCACTGATATGAATAATAAGATAAGTTACACATCCAAACAGGCTCTGGAGATGTATGGCTATGAAAATAAAGAATTGATTGGACATTCAATTTTCGACCTGATAGCTCCCGAATATCAGGAAATCGCCAGGAAAGACCAGGAAAAAATTCAAAGTAAGGATGTTTTAAGGAATCTTGAATACAAATTAGTTAAGAAAAATGGAGATCAGTTCATAGGTGAATGGAATATTGCGGTAATTAGAAACCCTGAAGAAAAGCCAGTGGCATTTATGATCACCGCTCGAGACATAACTCACCATAAAAATATAGAAGCCCAGATGCAAGCCTCCATCCAGGAGAAAAATGTACTTTTAAAGGAAATCCATCATCGGGTGAAAAACAACCTCCAGATAATATCCAGCCTGTTGAATCTGCAATCCATGCATATAGATGATGAAAATGCCCTTGAAGTTTTCAAAGAAAGCCAGAATCGAGTTAAGTCCATGGCCATAGTACATGAAAATTTGTATCAAACTGGAAATTTTGCTGAAGTAAATGTGGCTGAATACCTAAAAAAGTTAACAGAAAATATTTATAGCTCTTACGGAGTTGATATGGACCTAATAAAAATGGATATAAATGCCCAAGATCTTTTCCTAGATATAAATACAGCTATACCCTGTTTTCTAATAATCAACGAATTGATCACCAATTGCATCAAACATGCATTTCCTGATGGAAGACCGGGTAAAATAATTATTGATTTTAAAAAAGTGAATGATAAGCATATCATGCGTATACGGGATAATGGAGTAGGTCTTCCAGATGATTTAAACATCAAAAAAACTAATACGCTAGGTATGCAGCTTATTACCAGTTTAACCGCCCAGTTAGATGGTGAACTTGAAGTTAAATCCAATAATGGAACTGAATTTGAAATTATTTTTTAATTTAAACTTTTCTAACTCGGAATTTTAAACTTTTTGTGACAGTATTCACATAACTATTTATTTTATAGTGGTAATAGAATATTAATTCGGTTTAGTCTCTAAGAGATTGAACGTAAAGCGTTATGTTACCAAACACTAATTTAAACAACAGAAAATTCATTCTGTCAAAATCACCAGAAATTATTGTAAAGTTAAAGGATGAAATACTCTATGGAGGATACTTCGCAGCCCTTAGTGGTCCTGCATTTATCATTACGTCGTCGATACTGACAGCAACCAGCATTTCACTACCCCTCCTAATTATAGCTTATATCATACCATTGATGGTTTATAGCTATGACCATTACCGGGATATGGATAAAGATAAAGATAGTAATCTGGAAAGAGCCACCTACTTCCATAAAAAGTCGCGTATCTTTCCCTACCTAATGGGAAGCTATGTAATAATCTTATCTCTCCTACTAGTGTTTTTCTCCAATCTGACCATGATATCCTTCATTTTAATTTTGATAATGGGGGGTATTCTTTACTCGGTAGGTTTAAAAAATTTCACGCAAAAAATACCGGCCTTCAAAAACATCTACACCACATTAACGTGGTCCTTGGCCGGGACTTTTTCTATAGTATTCTATCATTCCCTACAATTGAATTTAATTTACATACTAATCTTCTTATTCGTCTTCCTCAAATTTTTACCAAACACAATTTTCTTTGACCTGAAGGATATTAAAAGTGACCGAAAGGAAGGATTAAAAACTGTGCCTGTAATTTTGGGTAAAAAAGGGACCCTGAAGCTCCTGCATATACTGAACATCCTGGCTTTTATTCCCCTTTTCGTTGGAATCTACCTGGGAATAATCCCACTATTTGCAGCTATCATGGTGCTATTCTACTTCTACAGTGTTTACTACTTAAATAAAGCAAGTAAATTAGAAGATGAAAAGTTGCGGATGGTATCCTACACATTAGCAGACGCAGAATTCATGATCTGGCCCATCGTACTCGTACTGGGACAGTTCCTATTTTCCGTGATTTAATATTCTTAAACCTTAGTTTTTAATTTATGAGGTGATATCCATGGATGATGTGGAGGCATTCCTCCAATCTTTAGAAAGCATGTCCCCAGAGGAAAGAGAGGAGGAGCTGGAACGCTTTAAATCCCAGTGCATCTGCCCGATCTGCCCCACCTACAATGACTGTGCTCGAGAAAAAGGCGAGTTACTCTTCTGTATAATTGGGGAAAGTGAGAAGTGTATAACAGATAAGAAGGATTGTCTGTGTCCTCCCTGTCCCTTTGCCCGGAGGCTCAGTTTCGGGGCCAGGTACACCACCTACTGTATAAGGGGTTCTGAGGTAGAGCAGCGGGAATAAAAAATTTTTATTAACCTGTACTAAACGCTTTGAAAGTTGATGTTTAATTTTTTTTATTTCTTTGAAAGATTTGGAAATAAGCTTAAATCAAATAAAAGACTACTAAATTTATTTATTGAATTAAATCCCCCGAACTTTTTGTGATACTTATGGAAGATTTGCTGTGGTGGTTGATAGCCGGTACCAGAGGAGGAATTAACCGGGCGCGGATTATTAAGGAACTGCATTCCCGACCGTATAATGCAAATCAGCTTGCCCAGAATTTGGATCTGGATTATAAAACCATCAGGCATCACATGAAAGTTCTAAAAAAGAATAACATCATCAAGTGTTCTGGTGAAGGGCAGTATGGAATGGTTTACATGCTCTCTCCCATCATGAAGGAGAATTTTGATGCTTTTGACACTATTTGGAAGGAAATCAAAAATAACGATTAATTAAGAGGTTGGAAAATGGTCTTGTATAGTTATATAGGTTTAGGATTGGCAGTGGCAAATATCTGTATGATACTGATTTTGCTCTCCATATACTGGAAAAATTATACCAAATGGAAATCTCAGTATACCATTGGCCTTTTGGTGTTTGGAATATTCTTACTACTGCAAAATATTCTATCTGTCTACTACTCTGCTCCACCACCAGGACCACCACACGGCCCCCCCATGGAGAGCCCTCATCAAATCCCCCTGCTACTTATAAATTCATCCCAGCTGGTAGCTTTAGCTTCACTGCTTAAAATAAGCTGGAAGTAGGGTTAGAACATTTTTCTTTATTTATTTCTTAATTTTAATTTAAGTAAATTCCAGAATTTATTTTCTAATTTAGGTAAAATTTTGGTTTAATTTGGGAAAATCTATTTTTAATCTTATCTTAAAATAAGAAATGTTAATGGGGAATTTAAAAAAATACTCTTTGTTACGGTAACTAATTCATTAGTTACAGGTACTAGGGATTATTCTGGACTTAAATCCTTTATTTAATCCGCCCCCCAATCCCTTAGTACCTTTTTTGATTAATCCTCAAGGTGTCACCCTGCTTCGAGACAGATACAGAATAAATTTTATTAACCGGGAGAAACTCTCTATTAAATGGTGATACAAGGTGGATAAATTTGAAGAACTTATAGCTGAGTTAAATGAACTCTCTGATGAGGATAAAAATCAAAGGATCCGGGAATTAGAGGCAGACTGTGTGTGCCCCATATGTCCCACCTTCAACCAGTGTGCCAAGGATGCCGGAGAAAACATCTTCTGCCTTAAAGAGGAAAGTAAGTGTATAAACACGGAGAATGGCTGTATGTGCCCCACCTGCCCCTTTGCAGCGGCCTATAAAATCGGAGTTATCCACAACTTCTACTGCAAGCGTGGGGGAGAACTTAAACAACGGAAAGGATAACTATAATTTTTTTTAGACCAATTTTTTTTAATTGCAGATAAATTTCAGACGATTAAAATCCAAAAGATAAGTTTCAGACGATTTACATCCAAAATAATTTGGACAATTCAAATCCAAAGATAATTTTAAACAAATTTTTAATTTCAGATAACCATGGACCCTAATTATAGCATACTCATCGTGTTTCTCACCGGTGTGGCAGAGTTATGGCTGGCTATCCCACTGGGTCTGGTTTTGAAACTATCACCCTTAAGCACCGCAGTCACCGCTGCCCTGGGTTCAGTTACATCGGCTCTTATCGTGGCCTTCGCCGGTTCAAACCTCCGGAGCAGATTTCTAAAGTGGCGCTATGGATCGGATGAAAACCTTAAAAAGGGGCGTTACTTTAAGATCTGGAACAAATATGGTGTGGTTGGTTTGGGAATCCTCTCACCCCTCCTATTCGGAGCCCCCCTGGGCACCGTGGTGGGTATAATATTCGGCGCCGAGAGGAACAGGTTGCTCTTATGGATCATCATCGGGATAATTATATGGAGTGCAGGTTTAACCGCTGCTGTTTATCTGGGAACCATCACTATCTACCCGGAAATATGATAATACCATTATTGCCCGTTAATTTCCCACCATACCGGTAGATTAAGGATATAACACAAGATTCCCCTTATTTTTCAGGGGATTTTAAGGATTTATCGAAACATTTAATAGTACAATCAGCAAATTATTCTTTTAGAAGAACTTTTTAAGCTTACCAACTTTAATATTTTGCCTAATACTGTTTATTTTCATAAACTATAACTGGCACAATTAGCTCGATGACGCGTAAAGGGTGTTATAATTGGAGAAAATCAAAATAGCAATAATTGGTATTGGTAATTGTGCAAGCTCACTATTACAGGGAATTTACTATTACAAAGACCGGAAAGCAGAAGACGCCATAGGCCTGATGCACTGGGATATTGGTGGATACAAACCATCTGATATAGAAGTGGTAGCAGCAATAGACATAGACCAGCGTAAAGTAGGTCTGGATTTAAGTGAGGCCATATTCGCCAGGCCAAACTGCACTACCGTCTTCCAGGAAGAAATACCCCAATTAGGGGTAAAAGTATCCATGGGCAAAGTTTTAGATGGTGTAGCCCCACATATGGCTGAACATGACGAAAAAAACACTTTCGTTGTATCAGATGAGCCAGAAAATGATAAGGAAGAAATCGTTAAAATTTTAACCGACAGTGGAGCGGAGATCCTCCTGAACTACCTCCCTGTAGGTTCTGAAGAAGCCACGCGTTTCTATGCAGAGTGCGCCCTGGAAGCAGGGCTGGCCTTGGTAAACAACATGCCAGTCTTCATAGTGAGCGACCCGGAGTGGGCGGCCAGATTTGAGGAAAAAAGCCTGCCCATGGTGGGTGATGATATAAAAGCCCAGATCGGTGCCACCATAACCCATAGAACACTGGCCAACCTCTTCAAAGACCGTGGGGTTAAACTGGATAGGACCTATCAGCTCAACACCGGTGGTAACACCGATTTTTTAAACATGCTCAACCGTAGCAGGTTGGACTCTAAAAAGGAGTCGAAAACAGAGGCAGTCCAGTCGGTTCTCGCGGAGAGGATGGAACCGGAAAACATACACATCGGTCCCAGCGACTATGTGCCCTGGCAGAAGGATAATAAACTGTGTTTCCTGCGTATGGAGGGTAGAACCTTCGGTGACGTGCCCATGAACATAGAATTACGCCTCTCAGTAGAGGACTCCCCTAACTCGGCAGGATGCGTTATAGACGCCATTAGATGCTGTAAACTGGCCCTGGAGAGGAATATCGGGGGACAACTCACCTCGATATCTGCTTTTACCATGAAACACCCCCCAGAACAGTTCACCGATGATGAAGCACGGGATATGGTGGATGAATTTATCATTGGAAAGAGGGAACGTTAATAACCCGATGAAAAGCCAGATGAAACGTTAATAGCTCGATGAACAAGAGGGAACGTTAAAATTCACTACATTTCTTTGCTCTGGTGGTGGCATCACACTCCAGCTGTGGTATCTGACTGTACCCATTGTTTTCCAGTCCGCGGGCAACATTTTTTAAAACTTCATCCCTAGATAGTTTGTTTTCGCTGATTTTTATCTCCCTGCAGAAGTAGTAGGTGAACGCCCCGTGCCATTCTTCACTTATAAAGGCATCAGCACTGGTCTGGTCCGGCCGGCAGGCTGCCCATAGTATGTGGTTCCCTAATAGGGGAGGGTGCCTGAATTCTCTACTGCCAACCTTCTGGAAGACTTCCCCGGAAGGCGGAGGAATGTATCTGGGTTCACGGTCATGGAGGGGTTCCATGGCCCTTAAACCAGTCCCGCTGTGGCAGGTGTCCAGATAGACCTCCAGTGACACATCTTCTGGTAGTTGGGTGAAGAGGTCATGGAGTTCGTCATCCAATATTATCCGATCCGGATCCCATTCATCTCCTTTCACATCCAGATCGTAGGGACAGAAGGCTTCATCAAAATCATCCGGCTCATCCCCACTGACATCCGGCATTTGGGTACCGTGACTGGACATACTAAATATCAACCTATCATATTCACCTGACATAGCTCCTCCCACCATTTCTTGGAGGTTCTTCATTATATTCGACTTGGTCGCCTCTTTATCAACGAGTTTTACCACGTCTTTTTCTTCAAAACCCATGTACTGCACCAGTATTTCTTCCATATCATACGCATCATTTATACAACCATTCAATGAACTGCCCGGATAGTTTTTGAAGTTATTTATACCCACACAGAGTGCTTTTTTACCCATGATCTTTTCACCATTTTTAAATTCTTTCAAATTCCCCCCACATATATAGTTATTAATAACTTACTTAATGTAAGTATGACCCAACATATATAGTTTACTATAGTCATGAACAGTTCATTTAAAAAAAAGAGATAAAACCTAAAAAGGGAGATAAAAACCTAACTATTCAGATTCCTCAGTCGAACCCGGGTATCATAATAAGGGGCGCCTTCTCCCTTCTCACTGAGGATGTCCCCGGTTAATACGTTGATGTTTTTATTATGCCTCATCAGCCCACCCTTGTAAGCCAAGACAAAGTCGCACCTCACATCTTCACTCCCACGAACCCGGACTTCCAGCTTTCCAAAGAGAGATTCCAGGAGGGCCACCTCACCATCTGCTACACCATATGCTTTAAGGGTTAACGGGTGTGCCTGAACTTCCAGGTAGCCGTTTTTTATTTCTGATTCAGGTAAAACTGATCCCACCCATCTATCAGGGGAAGTGGAAAGCAGATGCAAGGGAAAATTTTCATCTATTACTCCATCGTCACCTACTTCCAGATTATCATCCTTAAAGTCCGTTATAAATTCGAAACGACCTGATTCTGTCTTAAAACATTTATCAGCGTAGGGGATCTCATGGGCAGGGACCATCTCCACCGGGCCATTCTGCAGCTCCTCGAAGGTTACACCCTTATCAAGGATGGGGGAAGCCATCTTCTTAAGCCACTTGGTGGACGTACCTGCCATTTCATCCCCCAAGCCTAATCTTAGAGAAAGAAGCTGGAATATCTCGAATTCAGATTTTACCTCGCCCTGTGGAGGTACGACGGGGTTTATGGGAGATATCCAGCTATGACCAAAGCTTCCAATAAGATTTTCTTCCTCTAAGAATGTGGTGGCAGGTAAAAATAAATCCGCCACATCTGATGTGTCATTCAGGAAATGATCGATCATGACCACGAATTTCCCTTCAAAGGCCTTCTTAACAATCAAAGAGTTGGGGTTGAGGTTAACTGGGTTTCCAGATGCCACGAATATCAACTCTACAGGAGGATCGCATGTTTCCAGGATGGCCCGGCCAATTTTAGGCATAGGCAGTTTCCTAGCCTTTCCCGGGTCGTCCAATTCCACCGACTGGTCGAAGAATTCGTATTCCTCAAATCCCTGGGTCACTCCTCCCCCAGAAACTCCGATATTCCCGCATATCGCGGCCAGGGCGTTCATCATATGGAAGGCCAGGTGACCGTGCCTGTACCGGTGAGCCCCCCATCCAGCCACTATACTGGAAGGTTTACCTAGAGCATAAGAGAGTGCTAATTCTTCTAATTCATTTACCGACACATCACACTTTTTAAAGAGGAATTCCAAGGAATATTTATCCAGTAATCCTTTATAGGATGTGAAGTTCTTGGTATAACTCTCCATGAACTCTTTATCTTCCAGCCCTTTCTTTAGAATGATTTTGATAAGGGCCATGGCCAGGTAATGGTCTGTGCCCGGTGCCGGTTTAAGATGGATGTCTGCCTGTTTAGCTGTTCTGGTCTTTACCGGATCGATTACCACCAGTTTGGTTCCCTTCCTCCTAACCTTCTTTAAAATCTTCCAGAGGTGGATGTCGGTCACCGCCGGGTTCCTCCCCCAGATTATGATCAACTTGCTGTTGAGCTGATCCAGTGGATTGTGGGGGATCTTAACTCCGTAGTCCTGTTCCAGTGCCACATGGCCTATTCCACCACATACCGTGCCGGTGGTGGTTGTCACCCCACCCAGTAAATTAAAAAACCTTTTGTTCATTGATTGAAGTGCTGTTCTGGCTCCAAATCCCTGGTAGTACAGGATAGCCTGGCTCCCCTGTTTTTTTATGACTTCTTTTATCTGGGAAGCTGTGATGTCCAGTGCTTCATCCCAGCTTATCTGCTCCCACCCCCCATCCCTCTTTATGAGAGGATGCAACACTCTTTGAGGGCTGTAGAAGAAGTTTTCAAGGTAATGGGTGGTATTTTTACACAGGAAACCATCGGTTATTTTATGATCCGGATTTCCACGTAGTTTAACCACTCTTCCATCCTTTTCCTGGGCTATTATTGAACAAGCACCAGGGCAATCCCGGGTGCAGGTTGTAACAACAGTTTTCAAAGGGACTCCTCATCTACCATGTATTGAAAATAAAAAATATTCAATAATTTTTTCAGTTATACAGGCCATTTACTTAATTTATAGGTTCAAAAGACACGTAGTTTTACAAAGTAACGTACCCATTTCTCTTAGGGGTTAAACCTTGAAACAGGTTTATTTTCACCCTTTTTATGGTTATAACTGACGTTGGGCAGACTTCCATGCATTTATCGCACAGTTTACATGAATCTGGGGATTTTATAGATATATTCCCATCTTCTATGCTGAAGACATTTGTGGGGCATGCATAAGCACATAAACTGCATTTTGAGCCTTCACAATTTTTATAGTCTATCTCAATATAAGCCATAAGCCTATCATCACCTAAGCTTTTGTTTAACTTAAGAGATGCTCTGAGCATTCGCTGAGGGCATCTTCAACTGCACAGTCAAGTTGTATGGGTTTTATCCCTAATTTTCTAAGTTCGATGGTTGGTCCCTTACCTATTTTATTGCAAAGCACTGCCTTACAATCATTTATAAGATCGATAGATGCAATCCAGCGTTCTGTATGATTATCTAAAGATAGGCTGGTTTTTTCCCTTATCTCTTTAAATTTGCCTTCCTTATCCTTAATTTCATATATCAAGAATTGATCGGCATCTGCAAAGTGTAAGTCCACCTTTTTACCATTGGTGGATGCTATTGCTATCTTCATTTATATCTCCTCCTCAGCGAACTTCTGGTCTTCAATTATCATGTCTTCTTCTTCCACTATCTCGTAACCTGCTTCGTCGTAGTAGAAGTCCAGGATGGTATTGGTCAGCCTATCTACAAAGTCGATACCGCCTCTGTATCCCAGAGTAGATATCCTCTGAGCACCTAACCTGTCGAATATAGGGAATCCTGCTCTGAAGAGTGGGATGTTCTCTTCATCAGCGATGCTCGCACCGTAAGAATTCCCAATGAGTATATCGGCTCCTACCTTTTTGATCGCCTCGTGCATGTCGTACAGGTCACCTCCAGCTAAAGTTACTGGTGAGCATTCTTTCTCTTTACTGATGGTTTCTATGTCCTCAGTGAACCTTTTGCTCTTGGCTCCGGTACATACTACGGTGGGTATCATTCCCATTTCACTGGTAAACCGGGTCATGGATGATACAAAGTCCGGGTCTCCGAATATGGCCATTTTCCGGTGGTAGTTGTAGGAGTGGGCGTCTACCATGGCATCCATCAGTCTTCCCCGATCCTTTTCTATATTCTCCGGGATTTCAAGGTCGGCGAGCTGGCAGGCAGATCTTATGAAGCTGTCTGTGTTTTCCAGTCCCAGGGGAAGGGGTCCCGATATGAGTTTGATCCCAAATTTTTTCTCCAGAAACTCACCGGCAGAATCAGCATGTTTGGATAATGCGATGGTGCCCAGTGAATTGGCTGTATCTTCTAATTGTCCCACCGTCGTCCCCCCGTCATATAAGTTCAGGGCAGACTCAGATAGTGGTGCATCGAGGTTTTCTGATGTGTCGGTTAATATGATTCCCTCTAAGTTGAGGTCGTTGAGGATTTCCTTAACTTCCCCTACGTCTGCAGGGGACAGGAATCCGGTGATTATATTTACCTTACCATTAGGTGCGGTGAGTGTGGTTAAATTTTCAACTAGTGCCTTTATGGTCCGGTTGTATCCTTCTACATGGGATTCGGTGTAGCTGGGGGTGGATATTGGGACTATTACTGGTAGTTCCTTATCCGGGTTTGCGTCTTCAAACTTCCTGATGATCCCGGCCATGTCGTCTCCTATGGTCTCGGTTAGGCAGCTTGATGCCACTGCTATGATGCTGGGTGATTGTTTCTCAGTTATGTTTTTTAGGGCTTTCATGAGGTTGTATTCACCACCATAGATCACGGTTTTCTCGTTCATGCTGGTTGATGCAACCTCGATGGGCTCCCTGAAGTGTCTGGTAAGCTGGAACCTCATGTATGTGCTGCAACCCTGGGAGCCGTGGATTAAGGGCATACTATTTTTAAGGCCGAGGAGTGCTTGCACGGCTCCCATGGGCTGGCACATTTTTGAGGGATTAACAACGGAAAATTTTTTATCATGGTGTATTTCAGTCACTTTTTTATCATGGTGCATACTAGTCACCCCCTTAAACTGGTGAAGGTTAAATCAAAGACTGGACTTGAAACTGAGGCATCAACTTCCTTGGCAAAGCTTACAAAACCATTAAACCCGGCAAAGGCAGATATACGGTCGTGGTTGAAGTCACAGAATGGTACTCCGAGCTTTAAAGCGATGTATTTCTCCTTAGCTCCAGATATAAGGAGGTTCGGCCTGTACTTTTTAAGTAGCCGGGCTAGCTCTGTTGAGTTGGCATCATCCACTATTATGGTACCGTCTCTAACTGCTTCTTTGATTCTTTCGTAGTCTTCTCTTATTCCGTTCTTGGTTCCGGACATCATAACGTCCATGCCCAGTTCTTCGAATGCTCGTACCAGTGACCAGGCTTTGTTACCTCCAACGTATAATGCAACGGTTTTTCCTTGTAATCTTTCCCGGTATTCATCTGTTTTATGTTCTACTTCCGCGAGTCCTGATTCTATTATCTTCTCGGTACGCTCTATCATCTCCGGATCCCCGAAGAAGTCGGCGATTTCCCGCAACGAGTTCACGGTCTGTTCCAAACCGAAGAAGTTGACTTTAATGGATGGTATTCCATACTTCTTCTCCATCTTCTTGGCCAGATAGTTTGAGGACTTCTGGCACTGGACTATGTTTAGTTTGGCCCGGTGTGCCTGGGCTATCTCCTCCACGTGGGAGTCTCCGGTGATGGTGCTTATTATATTTACACCCATCTCTTCCAGGAGGGGTTTAAATCCCCAGAAGTCTCCGGCTACATTGAATTCCCCTACCACATTTATATCGAAGGGTGTGGTTTCTTCGGGTTCTTTCGTCCCGATAACGTGATCAAGCAGTGCGTCGCAGCCTATCCAGTGCCCTTTGGTCTTATTGTGGTCCTGGAAACCTTCAGATTGGACGGGTATGACTCTGCATCCGGTTACTTCCTCTGCTTTTTTGCAGACCGCCTTTATATCGTCACCTATTACTCCGGCCACACAGGTGGCGTAGACGAATATGGCTCCGGGATTGTATAATTTGTGGAGCTCGATAACCGTTTCAAAGAGCTTTTTCTCACCGCCGAAGACTATGTCTTTTTCTCCCAGGTCTGTGGAACACCCTTTTTTGTAGAGGTCCTCCCGGGAGGATTTACTTCCCCTTATATCCCAGGTACAAGCGGCACAACCAATAGGCCCGTGTACCAGGTGGATGGAATCGGTGATTGGCATTAAGACGATCCTCGCCCCACCGTAGACACATGTTCGCTGGGTGACCGTACCGGGCAGGCTGGCCTTATCACAGACTGGGATGGATAATCCCTCCCCTTTAACGCACATGTGTTTTTCACGTGATTTGAATGTTTCAACTATGGGTTCCAGTTTGGGTTCCATTATAAAATACCTCTAAATTCCATAATTCTTTGATAGTTCATCTTTATATCTTCTCTTTTTATGGGTTACCATATCATTTCCTTTTTTTACTGCTGTAACTTCCAGTGCTGGTGTTCATAGTAGTTTTCCAAGACTGTGTTGGTTATCAGATCTATGAGGTGTATACCACCGTTGTATCCCACTATAGGGTGTCTGTGGTATCCCACGCGGTCATATACTGGGAAACCAACCCTTACCAGGGGAATTTCAGCTTCTTTAGCTATGAGTCTACCATCAGAACTACCGATCAAGATATCTACCGGGTTATCTTTGAGATACACTTCCATTTGCCTTAAATCTCCCCCTACCATGGTATCTATCTCTACTCCGGTCTCTTTAGCTACCTTTTCTATGTCTTCAACGAAGGTCTTGTTGCTTGCTCCGGTGAGGACCAGCTGGGGTACCATGCCCAGTTCCCCCACAAATCGTGCTATTCCGGCTGTGATCTCCGGGTCTCCGTAGATGGCAACTGTACGGTTATGCAGGTATCGGGATGATAGATCTGCCATGGAATCTATGAGCAAACCCCTCTCATCCAGGATATCATCGGTTACATCCTGGCCGGTGAGTTTTTTAAGGTTCCTGAGGAACTGATCCGTGTTTTGAACACCTATAGGAATAGGACCTAACTCCGCTGGTACGTTGTACTTCTTCTCCAGGGATACGGCACCGGAACCTGCATACTTAGTCAGGGATATTGTACCGGTACTGTTTGCTGAATCAACGATTTCTTCTACAGTGGTTCCTCCCTTGGGATAGTATGGTTTAAGTTCGGTAGCTGATGGCCGTAGGGGTGAATCGAAGGGGTCTGAGATATCGGTTAGTACGATACTCTCGATATCCATGAGGCCCAATATGTGTTTTATCTCCCGGATGTCACCGGGGTTCACCATTCCGGGGATGATATTTACTTTACCATTCGGCTCTGAAGGCTCTGCTACATGATCTACTAAAGCTTTAACCGCATTATCGTACCCCTTGAGGTGTGTTTCCACGAAACTGGGGGTGCTTATGGGTACTATCTTTATTTTCTCCGTTTTTTCTTCCCCAATTTTCTCGGTTAACTCCTTTTTAGCGGTTTTAATAAAACCGATGATATCGTCACCGATGATCTCACTGGAACAGGTGGTTATTACACCGATTAGACTGGGATTGAGCCTTATCGCCACGTTTTGAAGACCTTCTATCAGGTTTCTTCTACCTCCAAAGACCGCTGCATCTTCGTGGAGGGATGTTACAGCGATCTCTGAAGGTTCTCTAAAATGGCGTGAAAGTGAATATCTAACGAAGGTGGAACATCCCTGGGAACCGTGAACCAGGGGGACTGCCCTTCTAATTCCGGTAACAGCATACATGGCCCCTAATGGCTGACAGGTTTTTAAGGGATTGATTATGGCGTTTCTTTCCTTTTCTATCAGGTTTACACAGCTCATTTTTCCACCTCTTCGGCTGCCTCTCCAGTTACATCGGCCACGTCTGGATCTTCAGTTTCCTGAAATTCGAGTATATTCCATACCGGATTGTATATTGCACTGTACATGTCCCTTGCAAGGTTTAAAAATCCTTCAAATCCCATATAGGGCCCATTTTCATAGGAGTGAATCAGGAGAGATGGTATTCCTAATTTATGGACCAAATATTTTTCTTTGACCCCGCCAAGAATTAGATCTATGTCATAATCCTCAATTAGTTCTTCAAGTTCCAGTGTGTTGGGATCGTCTATTACCAGTGCACCTTCTTTTACCCTATCTTTCATCTTTTCAAATCCGTCTTCGTGCTCGAACATAGATGATACACCGGTAGTTTCCAGTCCTAACTCATTATGAAGAGGTATGGATAAGTGGTAGCTTTTAGGCCCGCCAGAAAAGATAAATACTTTTTTTCCAGTTAATTTTTCCCTGTAAAAGTCCAGTTCAGGTCCTACTTTTGCCATTCTTTTAGCTATTACTTCTTCTGCTTTATCTTCCAGGCCGAAGAATTTGGCCACGGTTCTTAAGTTCTCTGCACAGTACTCTGTACTGAAGAAGTCTGTTTTTATGTAGGGGACACCGTATTTTTCCTCGATCATTTTTGCAATGTATGTAGATGACCTTTGACATCTTACAACACTTAATTTGGCCCTGTGCATCCAGCCTAGCTCGTTATGACAGCAATCTCCAGTGAAAGTGCTTAAAATATTTATTCCTATCTCATTAAAGTACTCTTTAAGCAACCACAGGTCTCCGTCGATGTTGTATTCTCCAATGAAGTTTATGTCATATGGTGTTGTTGCTGGTGGCTCTGTGGTACCCACTATTTTAGCAAAAAGGGTGTCATTTCCAATCTGGTGTCCTTTTGATTGGGTTGAACCGGCAAAACCAGGAGCGTTGAATGCTATGACTGGTTTACCTATCTCTTCCTCCATCTCTTTTGCCGCGGCATCCATGTCGTCACCAATTAAACCGGTGGTACAGGTTGCATAGAGATATATGGCATTGACGAAGGGGAATTCCTTGTTAGTTTCACGGACTGCCTGACGTAGCTTTTTCATTCCCCCGAATACCACGTCAGATTCCTGTAGATCTGTTCCGATGATGTATTTGATGTTGAAATCTTTTACTGGGAATTCGCTTCCATCCGGCAGTTCAGTGGTGGTGGGGTATCTTTTTGATCCGTAACCGTACATGGTACAGCCGATGGGCGAATGGACTACGTGTGCTACGTCCTTTATGGCTCCGGTTATAACACCCTTTGCTCCGGCAAAGGCACATCCCCTTTCGGTCATGGAGCCGGGGATGGTCTTGGAGTTACATTTGGGAATGCAGTCTTCCGGATCATTGCAGTGTTTTACGTATGTGTGCTCTTTCCTTTCAGGGATTGGTTTAGAGACGTCGAAAAGTTTGTAAGGCATTATTTACTCTCCTTGATAAATTTGATAAATTTTGGAAACGCGATTTTTAGCATGAAATTCGAATTTGGTGATAATTCATTTTTTGTGTGGTGATAAATCATCTATAAAATCGCTTCTTCTCCTGTTTCCTTTGTTCTTACTCTTAAAGCGTCATCAACTGGGCAGACGAATATTTTACCGTCACCTATCTGGCCAGTGTTGTTCACTTTCATTATTGATTCAACGACTAAAGAGGCGTCCTCATCAGGCACAACCAATGATATCATCCTTTTAGGGATGTAGCGCATGCTTCCCTCTTCTTCCACCAGTTCAGGGTTTTTAACTGCAAAGTTCACTTCCCCAATAATTGCTTTCTGTCTTCCCCGGCCAAAAACCGCGTTTGCAGTCATGGATGGGAATCCAAGGGCGTCAAGCACTTCTTTTGTACGTGTGATCTTGCTAGGTCTGATAATTGCTATTACTTCTTTCATCGGATCATAATC
Organism: Methanobacterium sp. UBA375; assembly: GCA_002495625.1. Taxonomy (GTDB): domain Archaea; phylum Methanobacteriota; class Methanobacteria; order Methanobacteriales; family Methanobacteriaceae; genus Methanobacterium_A. The sequence continues at coordinate 90,749 of DAGC01000013.1, forward strand.
CTTTAGTTCTAGTTCTGACAGTGTAAGCCTCTTCTACCGGGCTTATGAAGACTTTTCCATCCCCAAAGTTTCCGGTGTATGCTTTTTCATTGATGATCTCCAGCACTTGGTCGGTTTTTTCGGTAGGCACTACCAGCATGAGCATCACCTTGGGCAGTTCATCGTAGTAGATGTTGTCCAGTTGAATACCCTTCTGTTTACCACGTCCTATGACATCCATCTTGGTCAAAGCTACGTATCCTGCATCTGAAAGTGTGTCTACAACTTCTTCTACCTTATCTGGCCTTAATATGGCTCTTATCATTTTCATTATGTTGTCTCCAAATGTATTGCGGATTTAGTAAATCTTCCAAAATTTAATTCTGTTTCAGCAAGTTCCAGGTGGTTCTGAGTTTAATCAATTAAACCGTATTTTACCACCAGGTCTTCCAGTTCATCCATGGTCATGGGCTCTGGAATTACGAAGTTGTTGTTGTTGATTATCTTCTCGGCCAGAATTTTGTACTCGTTGGCCTGGTTACATTCTTCATCGAATTCTACCACGGACTGTTTGTTGAACTCTGCTTTCTGGACTATGTTGTCTCTGGGGACAAAGTGGAGCATCTGGGTTCCTATTTTCGCACAGAAATCCTCGAGTAACTCTGCTTCTCCATCCACATTTCTACTGTTACAGATGATTCCGCCCAGTCTTACTCCGCTCTGCTCGGCATATTTCACCATACCTTTACAGATGTTGTTGGCAGCGTAAAGGGCCATCATCTCACCAGAGGCGACTATATAAATTTCTGAGGCTTTACCGTCCCGGATGGGCATGGCGAATCCTCCACATACTACGTCACCTAAAACATCGAAGAACACAAAATCAAGATCTTTTTCATAAACATCGTACAGTTCCATCAAGCTTATGGCAGTGATAACCCCTCTTCCGGCGCATCCCACACCGGGTTCTGGTCCTCCTGATTCTGCGCATTTTATTCCCTCATAACCTGTTTCAATTATATTTTCCGGGGTGCAGGCTTCTTCTCCTTCTTCCCTTAGAGTATCCATCATGGTGGTCTGCATTTTTCCACCCAGGATTAAACGGGTACTGTCTGCTTTAGGGTCACAGCCGTGTATCATCACATTTTGATCATGGAAATGAGCCAGGGCTGCTGCTGTGTTTTGCTGTGTGGTGGATTTTCCGATTCCACCTTTACCGTAAATTGCTATTTTTCTTACCATTTTAGTCTCTCACTCAATTTTTTTAGAAATTTTAGACTGTTTTGAGCTATTAAAAATCTATACCGGAAGTATGTTTCCGTCTTCCGACAGTATCTTTATTGTAGCTCAACCTATATAAACGTTTCTATTGAAAAAGAGAAAAATTTGGATAATAACTTAGAAAATATAATAAATACTATAGAACTGATCAATATATAAACATTTTAAACTAAAACTGTTCAAATTTTTGTGGTAAACATCACAGTTTTTTAGTTGATGGGACAATATAAGATAGAAAAGGAATATCTCACGGGTAGAGAATGAACCCACAATTTTTATAGTGTTCAATGAACCCCGTGCATAATTTTAATGGATTCAATAAACCAATACATAATTTTAATGTACTGGTGACGATTACATAACTTAGACGTGATATAAATGAACCAGGAAAAACTGCAAAGGTGGCATGTATGGATCATACCCGCCATAATCGCCTTTTTAATAGCCCTCATCCCCACACTGAAATTTCAGTGGCCGCTGAGCTGGGACATCATCATCCACGTACAGTACACCATGATCTACACTAAATACGGATTGATATTAACTGATCCCCTCTTAAATGCGCCATTCGGCCAGAAAATAGGATACCCGCCCCTGTTCCATTTCCTGCTTGCCGCCCTGGGCATGATCACCAAGGTCGACTACTTCCAGATCGCACGAGCCTTACAACCTATCCTGGCCATGCTCATAGTTGGGTCAGTAAGCTATGTTGCCCGGAAATTCTACGGAACTATTGCCGGTATTTCCGCGGGGTTTTTAGTACTTTCCAGTTTCCTCTTAGGCCGTATCATGCTACCCATCCCTGAAAACCTGGCCTTAATATTCCTCCCCCTATCGGTCTACCTTTACTACCGGTCCATCAGGGAAAACCTACTTAAATACGCGATTTTCTCCGGTATCCTGTTCGTTGTTATTATCTCAACCCATATACCCGCCAGTTTCATCTTATTTCTAATTATAACCATATTCAGCCTGGTAGAATTAATAGTCTACCGTAATCTCCGTATCTTCAAGATCTACGGTGCCTTCCTACTTATACCGGCCTGCCTGGTGGTGGTGGGACTTTTATATCTCCTGATATTCCAGCCAGACGTATTGTACTCCCTTATAAACGAGGGAATCTCGGTTGCCACGGGGATAGCCACCTCCATAGCATATAACCGGCCTTTAAACCTGGAAGGATACCTTAACATGGGCATCATGGTACTGATATTCGGTGTTATAGGGATAGTCTTCTCTTTAAATAAAATGCGCGGAAATACACTGGATAATTTGCCTAAAAAGGACCTGTTCATCCTCATCTGGATCACGATGATGTTCCTCTTAAGCATCGCCTACCTGTTTGGTATAAACATCATATCCTATCGTTTACTGGTGTATCTCCTGATACCTCTCTCCATAATAGGTGGTTTTGGATTAAGCGAGCTCTATGGAAGGTTGAATGCCAGTAAGCGTTTATCATCAGATAAGTTCCGGACCAGTATACTGGTCGCCGTGTTTGGTCTAGCCATTCTAAGTGGAGTTTTAACCGTGGAAAACCCCGACTTCGGCATCTTCCAGGTGAAAAATGAGTACGGAACACTCGACATAGCCCCTCCCTCACAGTCGATGGTGGACCTGGCGAACTGGTTCAACACCAACGGGGATAAAAGCAAATCCATACTCACCAACAACCTCTTCACCGGTACCTTCCTGGCCACCGTGTCCGGTATGCCCATTCACTATGGCTTCGAAGATTTCAATAAAGCCATGTCCCAGTCGGCCCTGAAGGAAGCGAAGATAGGATATCTGGTGCTGGATAAGAGATTAAGTTTTAACTCCCAGAATGAAACCCTAAAACTCATCAATGTCAAATCAGAATTCTATCCCCTGGTGTATTTCAACAAACCCGTCTCAGAGAGTCTCCTAGAGCTTATCCCTGATTTTGTTAAGGTGGTATATGAAAACCAGGACTATATAGTGTGCCAGGTAATGGATTGAACAACTGTTTTTACTATATTCTTTATTTCGTTATGTGAATTTCATGCTATTTTTGCGCAATTCAGACCAATTTTTTCTACATAATCAGATCATAATATATATGCAACTTACGACTATGTATATAAGGAAACTAATTTTTTTATCAACTCGTAATTAGGTATAGTAGTGAATCGATTTCAAGTGAGGGTCACCAATGAAAAAAATAAGAATCATTGAAACTGCATTCCGGGATGCCCACCAGTCACTGATGGCCACCAGAATGCGAACCAGAGACATGTTACCCATAGCCGAGGAAATGGATAAAGTGGGTTATTTCTCCCTGGAGTCCTGGGGCGGTGCCACCTTCGATACCTGCATCCGCTATCTCAACGAAGACCCCTGGGAACGCCTGAGGCAGCTTAAAGATATAGTGACCAAGACTCCCTTACAGATGCTTCTCCGCGGCCAGAACCTGGTGGGGTACAAGCATTACCCCGATGATATAGTCCGTAAATTCGTGGAAAAATCCTATGAAAATGGTATAGATGTATTCCGGATATTCGATGCCCTTAACGACATCCGAAACATGGAAATGGCCATAAAAGTAGCTAAGGAACAGGATGCACACGTCCAGGTTACCATCAGCTACACGGTAAGTCCCTACCATACTCTGGAAACTTTTGTGGAATTTGCGCAGAATTTAGAGGAATTAGGATGTGACTCGGTAGCGGTGAAGGATATGGCCGGACTGATATCCCCATATGATACTTATGACTTGATCAAGGCCCTTAAAGAAGAGACCAATCTTATGGTCAACTTACACTGCCACTGTACCAGTGGTATGACTCCCATGAGTTATTATACTGCATGTGAGGCGGGAGTTGACCTTCTGGACACTGCCATATCACCCCTCTCCTGGGGAGCGTCCCAGCCACCAACCGAGAGTATGGTAGCTGCGCTTCAAAACACCCCATATGATACTGGACTGGATTTGAAGCTCCTAAAAGAGATCAAGGAATATTTCGAGGAGATACGTAAGAAGTACAGCAGTCTCATCGATCCCATATCTGAAAAGATAGATACCGATGTTTTAATCTACCAGATACCTGGTGGTATGCTTTCAAACTTCGTATCACAGCTTAAAAACCAGAACGCCCTGGACCGTTATGAAGACGTGCTCAAGGAAGTGCCCCGGGTACGGAAAGACCTGGGATACCCCCCACTGGTAACTCCAACCAGCCAGATCGTGGGTATACAGGCCGTGATGAACGTCCTCAACGGTGAAAGATACGGGAACGTGACCAAGGAAGTTAAAGATTACATCAAAGGGTTCTATGGCAGACCACCCGCCCCCATCAACGAAGAAGTGGCCTATAAGATCATAGGTGATGAAGAGCGGATAACAGTAAGACCCGCCGATCTACTGGAACCTCAACTGGAAAAATGCCGCAGGGAAGCAGAAGAAAAAGGCATAGTTAAAAAGGAAGAAGACGTGCTAACCTACGCCCTGTACCCCCAGGTTGCAGTGAAATTCCTCCGTGGTGAAATCGAAGAAGAAGAGTTAAAACCACCAGAAGAAGCTTCAAGTAGGGAAGAACCCGCTGGACTGCCCACCGAGTACGCAGTTGATGTGGATGGGGAAGTCTTCGATGTCAAAATCACACCAGTAGGTTATATGGAAATAGAACCCACCCCGGGCAAAGTACCCCGGGGGAACGTGGAAGGAGCGGTGAACACCACCATGCAGGGCATGATCCTGAAGCTTAAGGTAAACCGGGGAGACCAGGTAAACGAAGGCGACGTGGTGGCCGTACTGGAGGCCATGAAGATGGAAAACGATGTCTACGCCTCACAGTCCGGGACAGTAGAACAGATCTACGTTGATGAGGGAGACACCGTTGATGCCGGTGATGTTTTGATGGTTATTAAATAACGTGTTTTTTTTTGATTCTAAAAATCTTATTTTTTTTATTTATACTTCTGATATTTTCAACGAGTTTGATCTCTCCAATAGTTCCTTAAACGAGGCCAACTCCAACATTTTCTGCTCTTTCCAATAGGTATGATCTGCCTTTAAAACTTGAGCCCCGTAAATAACTTTATTCTTTAGTATCTTAGGTTTTTTAGGATTCTGAAAGCTTTTAGGGCTGTTTTTGTGTTGTAACCTTGTGTTGTGATGAATTCTACTAGAAATACGGTTAGTATGGTAGGTTTTTTGGCTGATTTTGGTGTGTATTTATGTATTTTTTCATGTTTAGTCCTATTTGCATAATTTTAAAAAAGTCTTCGATTTTGCCACGTATGGGTCTGTATTCTCCCAATTTTGTATTTTTCGAGTAAATATCTTTTTAACATGCTGTATAGTTTTTAGCTTTCTTTTCTTGTTTTTTAACTTTAAATACACGTAATGGGTAAGTTAATGTGTCTTTTAGTTTTTGGAATTGACTTTCTCCTAGTGTTTTTTTTATGAAATCTCCGTTGATCTTGACCAAAGGCACTTCAAATGGAAATCAGTAACCAAACACACCTCTAAACCTATTAGGCACCACCATATCACTCGGATATAAAACAAAAAATGCCTTACAGACCCTCTCAGGAAACATGAAATCTGAAGGTTAATGATTATAATCTTATAGCATGTTATCTCATTCTATAATCCGGCATCAGCTTGAAATATTTTAGAGCACATAAATTACTTAAGTTTACAGATAGTTTGTAAACTATTTTTAAGAGTTTAAAAACTTAATTATAAGCTAAATACTCTTTCTTATTCTAATTAAAATTGTTTAAATAAACTTTTGTAAAAATCACCAGATGGAATTAAGTGATGGGCCAAGCCAAGAAGGAGATTTGTAGCATATAATGCCTAAATATGAGGATTATTTGTATTTAACTTTTAAATGAACCATAATTCTTAAAATAAGGAACTAAACGAAAGTTTTCAAATAGAATTATTAAAAAGGCTTTTAAACATGTCTTAAATAAAGAGAAAAGCTTAGTGAACGTGTATTTTTGGGATTAAAACCGTAAGATTTATAAGGAATTCCTAATTGATCATGTACACGTCCAAGAAAGGGTTTATACAAACCCTTTGAACATTTTTGGACATGGAGGCGGTAAAATTAAACGAAAATTGATTTTTGCAGTGTTAATATTTTTGGCATTAACACTGGCATTAAGTGCAAATACTGTATCTGCAGTAAGCCAAAATCAAACCAACGCCACCGACAAAGTCCAAACCACAACACAACAAGTAAACACAGACACAAGTAATAAAACAGAGGATTCAACTGAAAACGTTACAACCACCAATTCAACAGGGACTACATCTACGACTTCTAAGTCTAGTACCAGTTCAAAAAACACCAGTAGTTCTAACAATGAATCTCAAATTGCAGCTGGTTCTGCAGCCGGAAGCACAACCACCATCAAGGTGCTGATCTACAACGGAGCTTACGCCAGTGCTAATTGTGTTAGCGGCTTGAAAACTATTTTAAGCAACGCAAATAGCAATAATCTAGTATCAGGCGTAAAATTCACTTACACCACCACCACAAAAATCACCTCATCAATCCTATCCGGATATGATGTACTGATTATGCCCGGTGGTAGTGGAGGTTATTATTACCTGAATAGTGGTAGTATTAGTGCAAGTGCCATTAAGAGCTTTGTTGCAAATGGTGGAGGATATATAGGAATATGTGCTGGTGCTTATGCAGCTGTGGCAAGTGTGGATGGTAAATACAGTGGTTGGGGAATAGCACCCAACGTAAACGCAAAAGTCGTGAGTTACGTGGGTAACTTAGCAATGCAGTTCACCTCAGCAGGAACACAATTATTAGGCCGTAGCGGTACCATCACCGTAAATCATTACAACGGTGCGGCCATGTACACCACCAGCAGCACAGCCAAAATACTAGCCACCTACGCCGACAGCAAAACTGGTTACAAAGGCTACGCAGACATAGTCAGCGACTACTACGGCGAAGGAAGATCAGTACTCCTCGGATCCCATCTGGAACTTTCACCACAGTACCCGGACATACTGGCCAAGCTCATTGCCTGGGCAGCTGACGTCAGCACAGAAAGCAGTACAACTACCACGGTAAGTGTAAGTCAGGTAGCCAGTGCAGCTTCTAGTGTGAAGTCTTTTATAGAGAATAATCAGCGGTTGCCTAACTATGTGACTATTTCAGGAGAACAAGTTACAATGTCAGAATTCCTTTATCTCCTAACCACAGGGACAATTCAAGTAAACAGTGGTTCTACAACGGCAATCACAGTAAAAAATGTGGATTCAGCCCCAAATTCAACAGAAAACATTGAATCAGGTAACATTCTGAAATCAGAGTACCTTGAAATTGCAGAAAGCATACAAAACTTCATCAACACCAACGGCCGAGCACCCAACTACGCATCCAGTTCGCTGGGTAAGGTCAGCTACGAATCAATGATATACGTATTTTCCAGGATAGTAGCTTTCTACGACGACAATAACAGATTACCCAACTATGTGTCAGTAAAATCTTGGAGCAGTCAGACAGGCGGAAGCACAACAAGCGGAAGTACCACGACTGATTCTTCTTTACAGAAGTATCTGGTGGCCACAGCCAATGCCCAGTCAACAAGTTCCACCATCAAGAACCTGGCGGCTTCTATAATCTCGGGTAAAACAACGACCTATGCTAAGGCTCAGGCTATCTTCAACTGGGTGAGGGACAACGTGACTTATTCATTCTACTACAACACACAGAAGGGTGCTCTGGGTACTTATAGCTCCCGGAGCGGTAACTGCTGTGATATGGCACACCTGGTGGTAGCACTTGCCAGAGCAGCAGGCATACCAGCCAGATATCAGTACGGAACCTGCACGTTCTCCAGCGGAACATACGGACATGTATGGGCTCAGTTATACGTAAACGGTAAATGGTATTACGCAGATGCTGTAAGTACAAGAAACACATTTGGAACCATAAATAACTGGAACCTAAACACCTACACACTACACGGTACATACGCAGAACTACCATTTTAAAATCCCCCTTTTTTATTTTTTTTTGGAGTTTGTAAGAGGACAGTACCCATATTCATACATGACCAGCAACCCTTAATGGCCGGATATCAACAAAAATTGCTTATTTACTATTTCTGATGCTTTTGGAGAGTTTCAAGTCCTTTTTGAGTAAAAAACATATTTAGCCCGTGGATCCTCATCATCATTTATCTTTTTAAATAAAGCGATATCATCTAATATTCAGTTAAATCCTCAGCATTGGCCTCAATAAACGCCCTTTTCCGCCTCATACATGATTCACATACACCGCAGTGTTTTTCTTCGCCCATGTAGCATGAATAGCTTAGCTCAAGGGGTGCGTCTATCTCTACCCCTAATTCCACTATTTCTTTTTTAGTTTTAGCAATGAGTGGTGCTTCTATTTCTATATCATAAATTGATCCAATCTCCAGGACACTGTTATAGGCATTGAGAAATTCTTTTGAGTTATCAGGGAAGGTAACTGCTTCTTCCAGGTCCCAACCAACTATTATTTTCTCAGCTCCGGAAGCTTCGGCAAATGAGGTGGCTATGGCTGTAAATACTATGTTCCTGCCGGGCACCCATACTTGCCGGGCGGATTCATCACATATCTCCTTCTGGTCCAGCTCATCAAATTCCAGTTTAGGAACGTCCGTATCAGATGTTAAAGCTGAACCACCCAGATCAGCAAGCCAGGGGAGCTCTATTACTGTATGATCGATACCTAATTTTTCGCAGATGGCCCGGGCTGATTTGATTTCCATCCAGGCGCTTCTTTGACCGTAATCGAAGGTTACCCCCCTGATATCATATTTGTCCTTAAAGTATGCGGTGGCTACTGTGGAGTCCAGTCCACCGGAGAGTACTGTGATAGCTTTTGGTTTAACCATGGATTTTTCACCTAGTATCTTTAAAAATTAATTCCTTAAAAAATTAAAAATCTAAACCTAGATAATAGCCTGCTCATCTAATATTCTCTTAAATTCCTCACTGGCCTGTTTCATCACGTTTTTTAGTGGGACTCCTGTTTTGGCAGAGATAACCTTGGCATCCTCGTACTCCGGGGCAATGCTGATTATCTCTTCACCGATGAGCCCTACTTTTATGTTTATCTGGGTTACTTCCCCGGCTATGTCCATTTCTATGGGTATGATCTTCCTCTCGGCGATGTTTCTGTGTACGTAGGGGAGTATTCTGACTCCCAGTGTTCCTGTCTCCCGGATTATCGCCTCGGATACTGTTGCCGAATCTTCTGGTCTGGTTATGACTCGAAGGAGATGGCCCGGCCGGTTTTTCTTGTTGAGGGTGGGGATGATGGTTACATCCAGTGCACCGGCTTCTAATAGGTTGCTGAAGGAATGTCCCAGTACTTCGCCAGATATGTTGTCCAGGTTGGTCTCTAAAACAGATACCTTATCTGTTCCCAGGGGCGCGTCACCGGTTAAAACCCGTAAAGTATTGGGAAAGGAGAGGTCCCTTTTACCGGCTCCGTAACCTACTTTCTGGTTGACTAACATGGGGTAGTAACTTAAAAACTGGTCCACCATATTCTTGAGGAGTGCAGCACCGGTGGGTGTGGTGAGCTCGAAGTCCACCGGACCTCCAAAGGTGGGGATTCCCTTGAGTATTTCCAGAGTTGCCGGCGCAGGGACGCTTATGGGACCATGGCTTGATTCTACCCTTCCCCCACCCAGTGCTACAGGCATTCCATAAGTTTTCCGGGTGTGTAACTGCAGCTGGTGGAAGCAGTAAACCGCCCCCATTACATCAGCCACGGCATCTGCCGCTCCCACTTCATGGAAATGGACTTTATCCAGGCTGATCCCATGAACACTGGATTCAGCTTCTGCCAGTGTTTTAAAAACATTATTGGCCAGTTCCAGCATCTCTGGTGTAACACTTTCATGTGTTATACTGTTCAATCGTCCCCTGAGTTCTTCATATTTTATGGGTTCCTTATCCTGGCAATCCACGTCCACGTAGGTGGCGGTGATCCCTGATTTGCTCGTCTTGCCTATATCAACATTTATCTCCCCAAAGAAGGATGCATAATATTCCATGATGTCCTGGACTTCTTCTTTTCTTACGCCCAGGTCTATCATCGCTCCTACCAGCATGTTTCCAGCGATTCCTGCGTTTTGGGGGTCTATAACCATTATCATAATTATTTTTCTCCAAAATTTTCTCAGATAGTTTGGTTTTCCATCAATTTTTTTCTGGAAATCTTTTTACAGATGTTTAATCTCTTATTCTATTATAAACTCGCAGTAGTCGTCTCCAGTGGCGTAGCACTTTGTCTCTGTAACTTTCCGTGGTTTCTTGTAATGGGCGGAAAACAGTGCTTTCAGGAGGCCGGTGTCGAATGCACATGCGGTCTTACCCAAAAATGGTAGTCCTTTACATTCGAAGCAGTCGTAAACATTTATCATCAGTGGTTCTATACTTTTAACTTCCACCCTTCCCAGCTGGTGTGACTTCCAGAATCGGGCTATGTTTTCCATGAACTTGGTCTCATCAGGATCCTCCAGGGACGGGTACAATGTTTCTCCTACCTGGACCCCTGCATCATGTAATATGGGGTCCACACTGAGCCCCTGGCCTATTAAAGAGACTCTTATGGTTTGAAATAGTAGGCGGAAGAATTCGAAGGGGCTACCATCGCTTTCCAGGTAAGTTTGAACGTATTGTTTTAAATCCTCTTTGAAGAGTTTTTCCCGGGATAGTTCGCCCAGGTACTCTGATTTTATGGAGAATATTTTCTTACGGGCGTCCTCTGGATCTGGTCTGGAATCTATTATCCCCTCATCATACAGCTTCTTGAGGTGTTCTGATATGGTGGATTTGGCTTTACCAGATAGTTCCACAATTTCATCGAATTTTCTTTCCTTTTCACGGAGAAGAGATAATATTTTTATTCTTATGGGGCTATCTATTACATACAATCCCTTCGGAGTGGAAAATAGCTCTATCTGGTATTTGCTGTCTTGATTTTCATCCATAAGTCTCACAATATTTTTATGATTTCCTGCACATAATACAATAGTGTACACTTTAATTCTTTCTTAATACCGTAACATATAAATACTCTTGTTCGGAGAATATAGAACATTCGGAATTAACCGAACAAAAAGGTGATCTTTTATGAAATACAGATGTTTGGTATGCGACTACATATATGACCCAGAAAAAGGAGACCCTGACTCTGGTATAGAGCCAGGAACAGAGTTTGAAGACCTGCCAGATGACTGGCTATGCCCTATTTGTGGAGTGGGAAAGGAACAATTCGCCCCAGTGACTGAAGAGGAAGAAAAAACCCTTAAAGAAGAGGAAAAGAAAGCCCTGGACATGTTCTGTTACCAGTGCTCCCAAACAGCGAAGGGCACCGGCTGCACAGTCATAGGCGTATGCGGTAAACAACCCACTGTAGCCAGGTTACAGGACAACCTGCTATTTGCAATCAAGGGAATATCAGCGTATCTCTACCACGCCCGGGAATTAGGGTACACCGACCCGGAAATCGATGCCTTCCTGGAGAGAGGATTCTATTCCACCCTCACCAACGTCAACTTCGATGCACCGGACTTCATCAAACTGGCACTGGAAGCCGGAGAGATGAACATCAAAACCATGCAACTACTTAAAAAAGCCCACATCAAAACCTACGGCGAACCAGTACCCACCGAAGTACCCACCGGAACCAAAAAAGGCCACGCCATAATCGTGACCGGGCACAGCATGAAAGCACTTGCTGAACTCCTCAAACAAACAGAAGGCAAAGGAATTAACATTTACACCCATTCAGAGATGCTCCCTGCCCACGGCTACCCGGAACTCCACAAATATCCCCACCTGGTGGGCCAGTTAGGAAAAGCCTGGTTCGATCAAAAGAAGACCTTCGTCAAATACCCGGCGGCCATCCTAGCCACCAGTAACTGTGTCTTACTACCAACCGATGAATATAAAGACAGGTTATTTACCTCTGGAGTGGCCATGATACCAGATACCACCCACATCGATGACTACGACTTCACACCCCTGATAGAAAAGGCATTATCCCTCCCGGAACTCCCGGAAGAACCAGGAGAAACAGTGCTAACCACTGGATTTGGAGCAAGCACCATCCTCTCCCTCAAGGATAAAATCAAGGAACTCGTAGAAGCCGGTAAAATAAGGAGATTCTTCCTGGTTGGTGGATGCGACTCACCACTACCCCAGGCCAAGTATTACACAGAATTTGTAGAGAAACTGCCAGAGGACACCGTCGTACTGACCCTGGCTTGTGGAAAATACCGGTTCAACGACCTGGACATGGGAGATATAGAAGGAGTACCCCGATTGATAGATATAGGACAGTGTAACGACGCCATCGTAGGCATAGATGTGGTTGCAGCACTATCAGAACTCTTCGGTCTGGAGATAAATGAACTACCACTGACCATCGTCTTAAGCTGGATGGAACAGAAAGCAGCAGCTATACTATGGAGCCTGCTATCCCTGGATATCAAGGGAATGTACATAGGTCCTATACTACCGGGATGGGCTAACGAAGACATCATTAATTACCTGGTCTCAAACTACGACCTGAAACCAATTAGCGACCCAGAAAAGGATATCAAGGAAATACTGGGATAACTCTTATCCCTCCTAATTTCTTTTTTTTTGAGGGTAAACTTCCCACCCAAAAACTTTTTTAAATCCAAATCGAGGAATATCTATGGCCAAGGAAGTAAACGAAGATAAAGCATTCGAACAGGAACTCAAGGGTAGAATGGGATGGAAATGCTCCTGTTCCCTGGATATCGTAGATAAGAAGTCATCACTAGTTGAAGTTACCTGTAAAAATTGTGGAAAGACCTTTAAGACAAATATGGATAAAGATCTATGTTTTGACTGTGAAAAAACTGGGCGAAAATGAAATTTTAATGAAAAAATAAGTTTAAACACCGATTTTTTTAAAAACACAGAAATTTTTTTGAATTCTCCAATTTTTTAATTGAACACTGTTTTATCCTTGTTCCCCTTATTTCCGGATTTAACAACTATTTTACGTATGGGGACCTGCAGGATGGTAAATCTTTCCCCCTCTAATTCTTTCATTATCCGATCAGTCATCTGGTCTACTAATTCTTCGTCTACCACTGAACAAATTAAAACTGCGGGAGTAGCAAATTTATGAACCATTCCAATAGCTGATTTGGGATCTTCCTTGATGGAGAAGCCCTTCCAGTCATCAGGGGACATCCCCTTATATTCCAGGATGTAAAAACCAGTGATACCAGCATCGGTTAGGGCGTTCATTGCCTTACCCAGATTTTCCATCTCAACAAAGACCCTAAGATGTACTTTCATAAAAAACCACCTGTACTAAAACCACCTAACTATATATTGGTATTATTCTTCATATTAATTATAGATATTGGTGATGCAATGGAAACTGAAACCTGCCTGAACGACGTCTTTATTACTATAAAGGATGATATTCTGATTATTAAAAGGGAAGAGGGATTATTATCCCTGGGAACTTCAGATCTGGGTGGTGGCCTGGGGATGATTAAGTCCATTGTAATAGGCGGCTTAAAATCCCCTGAGGATTCTTTTCCTTCCAGTTTAGATGAAGGTCAAAGGGGTATCGGTAAGTTTTTAGAGGTGGGTGAAGCCTTAGAACCCGCCGCAGTTACCATTGGTAGTTTTAATATAGCCAGTAGCGTTAATGTAACCTATGATAAAGTAACCGCCCTGGTTATGTACGATGAGAGTGTTGGTTTACCGGCCTGTGTCACTGTGCTGGTGGATGAAGACCTGGACGAACCAGCACTTCTGGAACTCTTTAAGGCAGCCGTGGAAGGGAAGAATGCTGCTTTATGGGATTTGGGTATGATTAACGGTTTATCTTTAGATTTATTCGATTCAGGAAATTATGATTCTATTTTAGTTGCCTGCACTGGTTTTGGTAGTTCGAAAACAGGTGAAGAAGCCGATGTTCTGCGTTCAACTGTTGGAACATGTGTCCGGGAAGCCACAGAGAAGTTGCTTGAGAACTTCGGATACCCCAGGGATGTGCTGGGTTACATGGAAACTGTGGGGGTTACCGTGGAAGATCTCCTTGATGCCGGGATGCAGCTCTGTGTAGGGGTGGATGAAACCCCCGAGCTTTATGACACTCTCCGAAAACAGTTACTAAAATCTTTAGAGGATATAAATGTGGTTTCACTCATCATGGCCGGTATTAGACTGGAAGAAGATTATGCCCGGCACCGGGTGCATGGTGTGGACGTGGACGATGACCCGGCCTATCTCTACTCGGATGAAATCCTGGGAATGGCAGTGGCCAATCAGATCGCCGGTACCAAGGCTATATTTAATTTTAAAAGGTATGATGAGGAAAAACCAGGCATAATAGGTGTGCTTGGTCCGGTGCTTGATGATGTATTCGCCGGACTGGTGGCTGGTTGTATGTCCAAGATATTTGAGGAGTGAAGATGGCCAGAAACGATTTAAGGGTGGATAAAACCAGATCCTCTAAGAGTAGTGTTAGAGGATTCCTAGGTTTGGTATCCTTCTCTACAATACTACCCCTTAATATTCATATCACCATCGAGGAAATGGCCAGGTTCACCTGGCTATGGCCGATCATCGGTGGCTTCATTGGAATACTGGTGGGTCTACTTGGTTACGTAACCATGGATCTAATCACCATACCCCAACTGGTAGCCGCTGCTATAATTTACAGTTTCGCCATCTGGTTTACTGGTTTCCATCACCTGGACGGTCTGGTGGATTTCGGCGACGCAGTGATGGCCCACGGTGATCCGGAAAAAAGGATACAGATAATGCGGGATGCAAGGGTCGGCACTGGGGGGATAGCTTACCTTTTTATTGTGGCCATTATAACCTTCGCATCCATTGCATCAGCTCCTGTAGGCCTTATATTCTTCATACTGCTGGTATCTGAGGTATCTGCTAAGCTGGGACTCCTCACCTGCTCCACTTTCACGGCACCATATCCAAACGGCACCGGCAAGTACTTCATAGAAGCCATGAACCCCAAGATGTTGCTTCTATCCTTGATTATAACCCTTATCATTGGATATCTGGTCCTGAACATCACAGGAATAATAGGAATAATAGGTGGGTTAATTGGTGGGCTTATAATGGCCGTTGTTGTCCGGAAGAAATTCAACTATGCTACTGGAGATATCCTGGGAGCTTCCAATGAAATATCCCGGATGATCGCCCTAGTTTTAATGGTAGGCTATCTGAGTGTGATTTAATATTGAATTTAATACTGATTTAACGGCAATTTAATTTACCACGTGATACAATGACTAAAATTAAAGTTTTAAGACTGGACCACCGCAGAAGAAGGGACGCCCGGATAACCACCCATGTCTGTTTAACAGGAAGGGCATTTGGCGCGTCTGAAGTTATCTTAAGCGGAGATAAAGATACTAAACTCATAGAGAATGTTGCCGATGTGACGGAGCGCTGGGGAGGGGATTTTGCAGTTAGTTACCGGAAGAACTGGGATAACCTGTTGGATGAGTGGAAGAAGAACGATGGCCAGGTAGTCCACCTCACCATGTACGGTGAACAGGTTCAGGATGTTGTAGATGATATAAGGAGTTCAGATAAGGATAAGCTGGTAGTGGTGGGTGGTTCCCGGGTGCCCGGCAAGGTGTACAGGGAAGCTGACTGGAACGTTTCAGTAACCACCCAGCCCCACTCAGAAGTTTCGGCCCTGGCTATTTTTCTACACCTGTACTTCCAGGGGAAGGAACTTGGTAAGGAATTTGAGGGCGGTAAATTGAAAGTGGTGCCCAGTTCCCATGGAAAAAAGATTATAGAAAAATAAACAGGTGTTCTAAAGGCATTTTTTCCTTGTTTAATTAATTTTTCTTTTATTAAGGCTTTTTTAAATGGAATTTTCTAACCTATTTTTCGAAATATTTAACAGAAAATATCAACTTAATATGTTATTGGGTGAGATAAGCCCCAATAAAATAATTCTTAAGTTTTTATCAAAAAAAACAAAAGAGGGATAAAATATGGGAAACCCGTTAGGAGATATTAAAGGAAAAGTAAAAGAAAAAGGAGGAGAATTAAAGGGTAAAGCCAAAGAAACAAGCGGAGAACTAAAAGGAAAAGCTAAAGAAGCAGGAGGAGGACTAAAAGGAAAAGCGAAGGAAATGGAGGGAAAAGTAAAAGGAAAGGAAAAAGAAGGTTAAGCTAAAACAACAGAAAATAAAAGATAGAGTGCAATTCAATTTAGAATAAAATCCGTTAAGTCAGGGGTGCAAACGCGTGTATCCCTGACTCCAATTTTCAGGTGAAAAGAGATGGAAAAACAGAACGATAACGACATATTATCCGCCAAGGAGACAAAGAAGAAGATAAATAAAAAAGAGAAAAAGAAAGCAAAAAAGGATATAGAAGGTAAAAGAAGTAGCGTACTTACCTTTGAAGGTAAAAAATCTTGAAGGTAAAAAATCTGAAAATGAGTAAATTTGTCTGATTCTATAATTTCATTCTAATTATCTTATCATCCCCTCCCTGGGGAAGACCTCTGCCATCCCGGTTGGAAGTGCTGATGTAGAGGAAACCGTCGTGCACCACCACGTCCCTTATTCTGCCCAGGTTATTTATCAGGATGCTTTCATCGGTGATGCTTTCACCATCGGCAGAAAGAGTTAAAACCCTTAATTGACTACCCCTCAGTCCTGCGACATACAAACGGTTCTCAAAGAAGGCTATTCCGCTGGGTGCCAGGGTGAAGTCGGTGTACACCCGTGTTGGGCTTATGTATCCGGACCTGTTCTCATCACCCTGCACTATGGGCCAGCCGAAGTTACCCTCGGATGTTATGATGTTTATTTCATCGTTCATGGTGGATCCATGTTCCGATGCATATAATAATCCGTTGGCAGGGTTCCAGGTTATGCCCTGGGGGTCCCGGTTTCCATAGGAATACACGTAGTTACCGAAGGGGTTGTCACTGGGAACCGTCCCATCCGGGTTCAGACGTAAGATTTTCCCGCCCGTGGAGTTTACATCCTGGGCCAGGCTATCAACACCAGCTTCACCGGTAGTGGCATATAATTTGCCGTCTGGACCGAACTTCAAACGGCCCCCGTTATGTATGGGGCCTCCCGGGATGTCATCGAGAAGCACGGTTTCACCGGTAAGTGTTCCATCCAGTACAAATCGGGATATCCGGTTTACACCACCCTCATGGGTGTAATACAGGTATATGTACCTATTTTCGGTGAAATTAGGGTCTACCGCCACTCCGAGTAGTCCTGACTCAGATACCTGGCTTACACTTATATCGGCCACCTTAACCACGTCACCGTTTTCATAGAGAAGGTTGACCCTTCCCACTCTCTCTGTGAAGATCATGGTACCGTTGGGTAGGAAATCCATAGCCCAGGGCACCTCCAGGTTCTCTGCAAGTATGGTGGTCTCACCCTGCTGTGCTGTCTGTGGGGCTGGCTGGATAAATAAAAATATCAAACCGGCCAGGATGAGAATGGCCACTATGACCACCAGGAGGATGTTCCGTTTTTTCATTTTACCTAGATATTATTTGTCATTCGTGCCACTTATTTTTTATAGTTAAAGACTCCCATTTTAGCGAAAAATAAATTCAGTGTTAAAACAAATAGATCAAGAGGAGATGTTTTGAAGTAAGGGGATGTTTATATGTTCATGTGGAAATGGGGTGTTCTGGCATGTTGAAGATAATTAAAAACATAGTTCTACAGGATCGTCTGACCAAGATAAGAAACAAAGACATAGATGGTGTAGATTTTAAGGCGGGGTTAGTTGAGATGGGCCGGTATATGGCCTATGAATTCCAGTCCACCATGGACATAGAGGAAGTCACCGTGGAAACCCCACTAGAGACTGCCAAGGGGATAAAAATCACAGACATCAATGATGTAGTGGTGGTAACCATTTTAAGGGCGGCAATCCCCATGGTAGAGGGGGTTATGAGCGTTTTTATGGAAGCTGAATGCGGCGTGGTGGGAGTCACCCGGGATAAGGAAGCACCATACGAGGCCAGGGTGGGTTACATCCGGATACCGGAGATAGAGGATAAAATCGTTCTGCTCGCGGATCCCATGCTGGCTACTGGCAACACCATGCACACCACCATCAGTGAAATAGAAAGACACGGAACTCCCCGGAGAATCGCTATTTTAAATATCATTGCCACCGAAGAAGGGGTGGGTAAGGTCCTGGAAAACCACTCCGAGGTGGAGATATACACCTGTTCCATTGAAAATAAACTGGTAGACGGGTACATCATCCCTGGCCTGGGTGACGCGGGAGATATCGCTTTTGGTAAGCCTACAGATATTTAGATGAAAGTTAATTAAAGGCCCCCCCCCTGGATCAAAAACAATTCCAAGGGGGGTTTAATCTACCTCTAAATTGTGGGGGTGAATTGACTAAAATTTAATCAAGATAAGCTTCTTTGAGTATTATATATATCCTTTTTAATGCCCTTTTCATCCTTAAAAAAACCATACCTATATTTGCTTCTGAATCTAATGAACATACAAGCGCTACTTGTGATGACCCCATAATTATTATCTGTATCTTGTCTCCAGTTATTAAAAGACGTTTTAGATCATCATTACCGATATCTTTAAGGGTTTTTTTACCAATTTCTATTAATGATGCAGACATGGCAGCTATTCTATGGTTTTTAATGACGGGGTTGCTCGAAGTTAGTATTAAGCCGTCTTTTCTGATAACATATGATTCTATGATATCCGTATGTTTATGCATCTCTTCAAGCGTTTCTGTCATCTGTTCAGAAATGGGTTTCATCGTATCACTGTAAATTAACTAGCTTACCCATGAATTCTTTCACTGCCCTTTTAAGTATCACTCTGATCATACCAATATTAGCATTATTTTCTGTTAATACTATTACAATATGCTCATTTCCAAATTCTTCAATGATAATCTTTCCAAAATCGGTTTCAATCATTAACTGCTCTAAATTTCCATAATTGATACTTCTAGTCATTTCTCTAACGGCTCCAAGCGCTGCAACTGTACTTGCACTTAAAATAGAAGTATTTTTATCGATTTTACCAATAGGAATTCCATCTAATCCAGCTACAATCGAATCCTTAACACCATTTATCCTGTTTATAGATGTAAGAGCCTCTTTAAAAGATGTATTAGTTTTCATCCGTCTCCCTTATATTTTCAAACTATACTTTTTTCTGCGATGGTCCGTATCAAACTATCCAGAACATTTACAAGATTCTGATTTATTATTGCTGATGTGTTAATTACAGGGATTTCATCAGAAATATCCAGTTCTTTTCTAACATTCGTGGGTTCAAGGCTACATATATCATTTTTATTCACGGCAATCACATATGGTACGTCATAATTAAGAATAAACTTAATAAGTTCATGATCCACAGGTGTTATTCCCACAGTAGAATCAATTAACAGTATAGCACCATCCATCCCTGTTGCCAGTGTGTCCCACATAAAAGAAAATCTTCTATGACCCGGACTTGCAAATAAATGAATTAAAAAGTTTCCCTGTTCCATCTGGACAAAATCAAAACTGGTGGTGATATTCTCATATTCACCCTTAAGAAACAGTTCCTGACCGCTTAATTTCTCAACGAACGTTGTCTTCCCGGCATTTAGAGCACCAAAAACCACCACCTTAAGCATGTCCTCTGACATTATTATCCAGCACCTTTTAATAGACAAATCAAAGTGTTCTTGGCTTTAAAAACCTTTTAGAGATATTTTGCAGTTTAAATCTTCTCGTTTTATATCATCAATTATGTATGGATTCCCAAGCACATCTTCCATCATAGCAATGGCTGCTAAAGCATATGGACATCCTGCAGAACGAGGAACATCGTTTTCCTCCAAATAATCAGTGTAATCATGTATTTTACAATTACAAACATCCATATCAACCATTTCATCTCCAACAGTGTAATTTATGCCATCTGCAGATTGGTAGACTTCGGTGAGAAATTTTTCAAAACTTTTCATGGCTGCTTGTGGATTGGTTTTATCTATTTCTTCTCCAATAAGGCCAGCTCTCATATTCATTAAATTCCATAGATCCTCTCCAAATGCCCTGGAAACTCCCCCAGATCCTTCACCAGATACCCTCCACATGCTGGTGGTAAATCCCTTGAGTACTCCAATAATTAAAGTGTATAATGGATTCTCAAGCGGACTTTTTTTATTCTCTGTCATTAAATTCCCTCCCTAAACATAACTCCTCTATTTTATTTAAAATTAGTAATCCAGTATTGTTCATTTATCCAGATCAAAACTTCTTAAGGACTATTTGACTGTTTGCATCCTTAGATTCTATACTGTCAATGACAAAAGGCTCTCCTGTAACTTCTTCCATCATAGCCATGCTTAGTAAAGCTAATGGACATCCAACAGAACGAGGAACGTCGTTTTCCTCCAAATAGTCGGTGTAATTATGAACTTTGCAATTTTTAACTGTCATTTCCACACTATCATCATTTACATTAAAATTTATGCTGTCCGCCACATTAAAACGATTAACCAGATAATTCTCACAAAATTCCATCACTTTCTGTGGACTGCTCGTATCCCTATTCTCTCCAAGCATGTCTGCCCCTACTTTAACCAGATACCATAAATCTTCTCCGAAAGCTCTAGTAACTCCTCCTGAACCTTCTCCAGACACTTTCCAGAGGCCTTTAGTAAATCCCATTAATGCTGCTGCAAATACAACTGTCATAGGATCCGAATGTTCTTGGAGCAGTGCTACCACTGCATTATTCTCCATATCTGCTTCTGCCATTTTATAAACTCCTTAATTCAGGGCTATTTAGCCATTGCTTCCTTCACCATATATGCTGTCCTTTCCAGTTCCAGTAATGCCAGACCAAGATTCACGTTTCCTGGAGAAAGAGCTGCTAATATGGCTTTTTCACCAGCATAAGACAATATAGCTTTTCCTGTAGCCCCATCAATAACCACCTGATTTAAATCCCCTCTTTCAAGCTCATCACATGTTCTTTGAGAGGTACCAACCATAGCTGCCGCCATAGCTGCTAATCTCTTATCATCAGTCTCTTTAGGCATTACAGAAGAAATCATTAGACCATCTGGCCGTAGCACTGCAACCCCACTAATATCTCCAGGAGCTCTCTCCAAAAGTTCATTTAAAATGTCTCCAACATCTTCTTTAATTCCCATATTAAGTCCTCCAATCTCTTTCTAATTTTTTCCCGCTTATTGTTTTTAATTTTTGATTTACAGTACCAGAAGATGGATTTATTAAATTCCATGTTCTTAAATCTGGTTTGAATTAAGAATAAGAAATATTTATCTCAAATGCAGAACAGTGTAATAATTTATTTATGTTTGTGTGCATTTGCATAAATAATATAAATAAACAAAAAAATGATTAAATTATTATCAGATACATTCCTTTTGAAGCCTTAATATCTATAGAATACTATTCTATTAGAATATAAACTGCTAATATACACTAAACACAAAAAAAGAATATAGAAAAATTTTTAAACTCAATCCAAAGTATCACTAGCTTTTAATCTTTAATTACAAGATTATTATTTCATTTTTAAAGGAGTAAAGTGATTATAATGGCCCAAAAATCCAATAAACGAGTGACAGTATCCTTACCTTACGATCTGGATCTAGAATTCAGGGGATTGGCCTCTAAAAAATTCAAATTTGAAAAAGGATGATACAGTAAAGCAATGGTAGATGCCATAAGGATATGGATGATATACAATGAAAACACGCTACTAAAAGAGGGAATAAGTAAATTATCCCATTTTGCAGGCAAAACAATGTGGAATAACTTGAAAGAAAATTCAGTCAGGAATTTAGAATTTAAATCAAATCAAGAGATTTTAAATCATGTTTTAAATTATTTCAACAATGAATCGCCATATATCCAAAATTTAGATTACAGAATTTATGAACAGGATATAAAAATTTGTGTTGACTGTCCATGTATAACAGAAAAAAATGAAGATTTCATGTTGGAAGATCTGATATATAAATATCTCCAGCCCATTTCCCTTGCTAGCCGAGCTGGGATTGAGGATATCACAGGCAATACATATAAATTAAGCAAAGTTAAAATAGGTAGTCTTAACAAGATATACTTAAAAAAAATAGATAATATTTCCCGATCCATTTAAAAAGTACCTGATATTCAAGCACCACCCCATGTAAACCTCCAGATAATGTGAAAAGTTAATTAATAGTTTCCCCCTGGGCCGAAGCAACTATTCCCGGGATTCCATCCACTTCCAACTCGTGAATGGCCTCCATACCCTCTTCAGGGAAGGCAACCACCTTATTTGAGATCACCCTGCTTGAAAGGAGAGCTGCAGCTGGTGGGGTGACCACAAAAACTGAACCGAACCTGGAAAGGGCGTCGACTGTCTCTGGACTCAAAGAACCTTTACCGATATGCATTTTAACTCCGCATCCCGAAAGATAGGCCATGCTACCTTCTATTTCAACCTTGTTGCTGGTGGTGGGGGATATTCCGGCTTCACTGACTGCGGTGTGCATGAAGGCCGAACCCGCCAGTTCCAGTGGATTTTCACCTTTTTTTATAAGTTCCACCAGTCTGGGTAGTGCGGCGTCTCTTCCAGTGCATAATTTACCGTACAACTGGATTTTATCACCAACTTGAAGGTTGGCTGGTTCTTCCAGGGGTAGTTGAATCTTTTTTATCATTTTTTTTCTTGTATAAACTTAGATATTTTTTATTAAGCTGAGATCTCAGTACCGGATATCCTTAAGATCCTCTAAAAAGGCCGTGATATGTTCCTCTTTCACGTGGGGCATTACTATGATCCTCACAGACTTGGGATGGGAAGCTATGGATACGGCCCATCCTTTCTCATCCAGGAGTTTTGCTATGTCACAGGGGGCTATTCCTTCCCCAGTGAATGCCACGATATTTAATTGGGGTTCTGTGATCAGTTGGAAACCGGTGTCTTTTATTCCCTGGGAGAGGAGTTTGGTTAGCTCCATACATCTGCTTGCTATCTTCTGGTATCCTTCAGAGCCCAGGTGTTTAAGTAAAGCCCAGGTTGCTGCGGTGGATGCTCCGGTACGGGTGCCGACGATGGTGGATTGGTTCTCTTCAGTTAAGTAGGGGGTTTCCACGCTCATGACGTCCAGGTAGCTTTTATCCCGGAAGAGGATTCCCCCGGTGGGTATGGGTGCCAGTCCCATCTTATGGGGATCTATGGTTACCGAACAAACTCCCGGGAGGGAGAAATCAAATTTAGGAAGATCATAACCTACCTGGTTTAAGAAGGGGATTGAAAATCCGCCGAATGCCGCGTCCACATGAAAGAATATCTCCCTCTCCAAACAGATGTCTGAGAGCTCTTCTATGGGGTCTATCTTCCCTAATTCTGTGGTTCCAGCTATACCAACTACAGCTACGGTTTTATCCGAGATCAGCTCTTTTACCGAGTTGATATCCACACGATATTGGCTATCAAGCTGGGCTTCCCTCATGTTGAGGCACAGTATATCTGCTGCTTTTTTGAAGGAGAAGTGCGCCGATTTAGGGACGATTATCTCTGGATCTTCTATTCTGCACATGTTCCGGGCAGCTCTCATGGCCATTATATTGGCTTCGGTTCCACCGGTGATTATATGGCCATAGACATCACTTTTCCCCAGTAATTGGCCGAGTGTGGCTATGACTTCGTTTTCCATGGTCTTGGTACCCTGGAAAAGTCCGGGGTCTCCCAGGTTGGATTCCAGAAACATGTGGTAGGCCTTGAGCCCCACTTCATGGGGGCAGGTGCACATGGATCCCAGGATCCTGCCTGATCTATGGGTCATATCTCGTTTTTTATAGTTTCTGAGTAATTCGAATACTCTGTCCTTGGTAATTCCTTTCTCTTCCATGTTGTATGCCTTTAAAAGTAGATGTTTTAGCCTGTAGATAAAAAGAATGTAAAAAAAATTAAAAAATTAATTTGTTATCCCAATTTTATTCCTGCATTATTTTCCGAGCGGCTTTTAGGAGCAGTTTCTTCTCCACACGGGCCACTACTTCCCTCACAGTTGCCACGGCATCGGTATTGGCGGATACTGAGGTGATTCCCAGTTCCACCAGTTTCTCTACCACGGAGGGCATGCTTCCTGCCTGTCCGCAGATACTGGTTTTAACCCCTGCCTTGTTACACTCGTTGATAACCCTTTCGATGAGTTTTAATACTGCTGGATGTTTTTCGGTGTAGAGGCCGGCTACGTTTTCATTGTTTCGATCGATGGCCAGTGTGTACTGGGTTAAATCGTTGGTTCCGAAGCTTACGAAGTCCAGTCCTTCGGCTATGAAGTCCTCTATGATCATGGCTGCGGCGGGTGTCTCCACCATCACACCGAATTCTATGTTCTTCTGGGGTTTTAAACCGACTTCCCGGGCTATTTCCTTGGCCTTCTTGAGTTCGTCGGGGTGCTGCACCAGTGGGAGCATGATCCCTATGTTGGTGTATCCCTGTTCATGCAGCTTCTTTATGGCCTTGAACTCTGCTTTGAGGATTTCTGGTTCGTCCAGTTCCCTCCTTATACCCCTCCATCCCAGCATGGGGTTGTGTTCGTATGGTTCGCCTTCACCACCCTTCAGGGATTTGAATTCATCGGTTGGTGCATCCAGGGTTCTGTACCATACTGATTTGGGGTAGAATGCATCGGCCACTTTGAGTATGTTCTCCACCAGGACCTTGATTAATTCGTCCTCGTTACCTTCCACTATGAATTTCTTAGGGTGTACACCGGTGGTGAGCATCATGTGTTCTGTCCGGAGGAGTCCCACTCCATCGGCTCCGGTCTCTGATGCTTTTTTAGCTGCCTCGGGCATGCTCACGTTTACTTTCACTTCGGTTACAGTTAAGATTGACTGTTGGACAACGGTAGGTCCTGCTGTTTCCACTTCTTTTACAGGGGCTTCTTCTATGATTTTACCTTCGTATATCAGTCCCTTGTTGCCGTCCAGGGTGACCACTTTGTTTTCTTTGAGGATTTTGGTGGCGTCTCCGGTTCCCACCACACAGGGTATTCCCAGTTCTCTGGATACTATGGCCGCGTGGCAGGTTACTCCACCTTCATCGGTTATTATTCCGTTGGCCCTTTTCATGGCTGGGACCATGTCTGGGGTGGTCATCACTGTTACGAGTATATCTCCTTTCTGGATTTTGTCCAGTTCATCGGTGTCTTTGATTATCTTTACTTTTCCTGATGCCAGTCCTGGGCTTGCCCCTAGTCCCTTGGTGATAATTACTCTTTCAGCTTCTTCACCCTTTTCTTCTCCGGCTATCTTGCCCAGTGTGGTTACTGGCCTTGATTGTAACATGAATACATTACCTGATTCTATGGCCCATTCCGTGTCCTGGGGGAAGTCGTAGTGTTCCTGGATCCTTATACCTAACTCGGTAAGTTGGGCTATTTCCTCATCATCCAGGACCCTCTTCTTTTTAAGGTCGTCTGGAACGGGTATCTTCACTGTCCGGCCTGCTTCCGGGTCCTTCTGGAACATGATGTTCTTCTCGCTTACCTGGTAGTCCAGTATTTCTCCATTTGCTTTATCCACCCATATGGTGTCTGGAGTTACGGTTCCAGAGACTACAGCCTCTCCCAGGCCCCAGGCAGCTTCGATGAGTATTTTCTCCTCACCGGTGGAGGGGTGTACCGTGAACATCACACCTGCCTTTTCTGCTTCCACCATCTCCTGGACCACCACTGCGATGTAAACTTTAGAGTGGTCGAAGTTGTTTTCTTCCCGGTAGAATATGGCCCGGGCTCCGAAGAGTGATGCCCAGCATTTGCGGACATATTTCAGGAGATCGGCTTCGCCTTTAACGTTGAGGTAGGTGTCCTGCTGCCCGGCGAAGGATGCTTCCGGAAGATCCTCTGCTGTGGCTGATGATCTTACCGCCACAAAAGCGTTTTCCTTGCCGATTTTGCGGCATAAAGCATTGTAAGCTTCTATTATAACGATTTTTATCTCGTCTGGAATTTCGGTTTCGTTGATAATCTTTTTAATATCTTTGGCGGCCTGCTGAAGTTCCTGGTTATTGTTAACGTCTGTAGCATCAAGGATGTCCATTATCTCATCGAAGATTCCTGTTTCATTTATAAACTGGTCGTAGGTTTTGGATGTTATCACGAATCCAGGGGGTACGGGTATACCTGCCTGGGTGAGTTCACCTAAATTAGCTCCTTTTCCACCGGCAATTGCCACATCTTCTCGGTTCAATTCCTCAAAAAATTCGACATGCTTCATGCTAAAACAACTCTTTTATTTTTTTTAAGATATTTTACTTTATTTAGGAAAAAAATGAAGTTTATTTAACCAGTTCAGCGCCTTTGTCCACTACGATCCTGCAGGGAACAGGGAATTTCATGGCCGCTCTTCTTAAAGCTTCTTTAGCATCCTTAAAGTTCCTTTTATTAGCTTTTATGGTTAAGATCTTCTGGTTTGCCTTGACTAATGCTACAGAACTTACTGGTTTACCGAAGGCCTTCCGCATTCCGTCCTGTACACGGTCTGCACCGGCACCGGTGGCCATGGGGTTTTCCCTCACTATGTGGTGGGGGTATACCCTGATCTTCAGGTGGTATCCCATTCTTCCGGATTTCCTCTGCATGTATCTATTTGAAGCGATTCTAGCAGCTTCCAATGCATTGTGCGAGAGTTGTGCCGGCTCTTTAACTTCCAGACTAACTGTTAAAGGAAATTCCGCTGAGAGATTACCCATATCATATTGAACAATCCTGGAACCCGGAATTTTCCGGATATAATCTTTTCTTGTGTATGCTCTAACCATTAATAGTCCTCCTTTATGAAATTGATTAAATAAGATCGATTAGATAATATAGTATAGTTGATAGTAATCTAACTTATTGGTCTATATTTACTTTAATATCTTTATTATAAATATACTATTTTCCAATTTTTTAGACCATGAAAACAACAACATGGATAGTGTACGAAAATGAAAATCGCAATAACTGGAAAAGGAGGGGTTGGAAAAACAACCCTTTCAGGTACTCTTGCATTTATATTGTCCCGGACTTATAAAGTATTCGCTATCGATGCAGATCCGGATATGAACCTGGCAAGCAGCATGGGCATCCACACCAAAATCACTCCCATATCCAAGATGAGGGACTTAATAAAGGATAGGACCGGTGCCGAGCCGGGATCAGCGTTTGGAGAAGTTTTCAAGATCAACCCAAAGATCTCCGACCTACCGGAGACCATGTCAGTTAAGGTCAAAGATGATGACAGCCTGAAACTCCTGGTCATGGGGACCGTGGACAAGGGAGGGGAAGGATGTATATGTCCCGCTTCAGTGCTCCTTAAAGCCCTTATGCGGAATTTAATCCTTAAAAAGGACGAAATCATTATATTAGATATGGAAGCAGGGATAGAACACCTGGGAAGGCGTACCGCTGAAGCGGTGGATGTGATGGTCATCGTGGTGGAGCCAGGACTGAAATCACTGGAAACTGCAGAGCGTATAAAGAAGTTAGCCGCGGATATAGGGGTTAAAAATATAGTGGTGGTAATAAACAAGGTTTCCAGTGCAAGTGAAGGGGAATTTGTAACCGGTAAACTCAAAGAGTTAAACCTGGAAGTTTTAGGCTCTATTTCCCGGGATGATAAGGTGGTCCTGGCTGATATGGAAGGGAAAACCATACTAGATTACCCAGACTCGGCAGCGTTAGAATCAATTGAAAAGATTGCAGAAAGTCTTTTAAACTACCACCCACGAGATTAAACCATGCAAATTAAAGCCAGGATAACCTTCCACTACGAAACAGAGAAACAGGCCAAAGTTGCCTTAAAATCTCTTAACCCGGATAATATCGGGCGGATAAATTCTAACGCTAAAGAAAACAGATTGATCTATGATCTAAATTCGGATTCCCTGAATTCATTCCTGGCCACCGTTGATGACCTGTTATTTTGTGAAATCATGGTAGAAAAAGTGTTAGAACTGGAAAAATAATTATTAATAGTATTGCAATTAAATTAATAAACTGACTTATTTATATAAAAATCAGGTGCAAGAAATGAAATTCACTCTTCAGGGAGAAATAACATTCAGCAAAGATGCTGCAGAGGCTCGAAAAGACATTGCAGAATTCATAGAACAGGCCAATACCGATCTATTCTTAAAGGGAGTCCCTCAGGACTCTTTAGATGACGCTTCAAAAATAGTGGACTGGGATCTTGAAGGAAACTCCTTAAAGGTGGAAATAGTATCTGGAAGACGTGGAAGAGCACACGACGCATTATTACGGATGAAGAAACCACTGGGCCAATTATTAGGTAAGAAATACCATCTGGGAGTCCGTAAAATCCACGTAAATACTTATAAAATTGATATATCATTACCAGGTGAACCCGAGACAGCTGAAGAAACCGGGACCATCAAGAAGGGGGAAGTTGACCTGGGAGCCACTGTCATCGATAAGATCCTGGATATGCCCTACGTCTCTAACTCAGAGTTAACTGAAAACAGGTTGCAAGTGGAATTTGAAGAATTGAACGAATCACAATTAAAGAAACACGTGGTGGATCGGGTTTTGAAGTTCATAAAAGAATCAGTGAAAACCGGTCCTGCAGGAGACGAAACCACGGTGGAAGTCACCAAACCATCCGATGAACTGACCAAACTGGTTACCAAGATCGAACCCGGCACCATAGTATCCACCAGCCCAAAACAGGAGTTCTACTTCAAGGGAGATGCTACAGAAGAAGCTGCCAAGCGTGGTTGGGTTAAAAAATTCCCGGGTAAAGGCCAGTGGTTCTACGGACCTAAACTCATCTCTCTCCAGCGGGCCATGGAGGAGATATTCCTAGAAAACCTCGTCTACAAGCTGGACTTCGCTGAGTGCATGTGGCCCAAACTGATACCCATACCCGTGATGAACAAGATGCGCTACCTGGAAGGCCTCCCAGAAGGTATGTACTACTGTTCAGCGCCCCGTAGAGACCCGGAAGTGTTTGATAAGTTCAGGCAGGAACTAGCCATAAACAAGGAAGTCCCCATTCACCGTCTTAAGGAAGGGCTTAAGGATCCATCCTATGTCCTGGCACCGGCCCAGTGCGAGCCGTTCTACGAGTTCTTCTCCCACGAAGTTATAGATGAAGAAGAGTTACCCGTGAAATTCTTCGACCGTAGTGGTTGGACCTACCGGTGGGAAGCAGGAGGAGCCAAGGGGCTGGACCGGGTGCATGAATTCCAGAGGGCAGAGATGGTATGGATGGGAACACCAGAACAGGTGGAAGAGCTCCGTGACAGTACACTTCACATCTCAGAAGACCTGGCCACTGAAATGGAGCTGGAATGGTACACTGAAGTAGGGGACGACCCATTCTACCTGGAAGGAAGGAAAACAGAGGAAAGAGGGATTGAATTCCCTGATGTGCCTAAGTATGAGATGAGGCTGGTGGCACCCACCCAGGATAAGGGTGTGGCTGTGGTATCCGCCAACATCCACGGAACCCACTTCATAGAAGGGTTCTCCATAAAAGAAGCACATGGTCACCGTATATGGACTGGTTGTACTGGTATCGGTATTTCCCGGTGGATATTCGGATTCCTGGCCCAGAAAGGCTTTGATGAAGAAAACTGGCCCGATGAAGTTACAAGCAGGATGAGAAGGGTTCATGTGCCTAAGGTTTTGACCTGGCCCTGAATTTTGTAATGAAATAAGAAAATAAAAAGTTTGTAGAATGAAAAAATAATTATTCTACAATCAACTATCTTTTTAACTATTTTTGAGTCTACAATCAACTATTTTTTACTAGTATGGTTCTACAATCAACTTTAGATCTATTTTTTATCTTTAATCCGTTCTTCTAAGACTTCTTCAGCTACTGGTTCTGATTTTTCATTTTCTTCTGTAGAAGCCCCGGTTTCTTCTGTAGATTTTCCAGTTTCCTCGGAAACTTCTGGTATGGTTTCTTCGCTTACTTCAGGGGCTTCTGCTTCAGCTTCTGCTTCTTCGTTCACCTTTTTCTCGAAGAGGTCTACGAATTCTACCTTGTCCACGTTCTCCATGTTCTCCCAGATGTCCCGGGCGATCCGGAAACGGGCGAAGGTTATATCAACGTAGGGTTTCTTATCGAATTTGGTCATTTCATCCATCTGTATGGTGACCTTACCATCTTCTATGGTGACCTTGTGGCTTTCCGGTTCGATGTTGGGGTTGGGGTAGTGCAGGGATATCATGCTCCTTATCTTCTCTTCATCGTCTGCAATGATCTTCTCTACCTTCACGTTGTACTGCAGATTTTTACCGGCCAGTTCGTGGTTGAAGTCTACCCTTACTCTTCCACCACTCACACTCCTGATTACGCCGGTGGTGTTTTCCAGGGTGATGCCCATGCCTACCTGTGGTTTTATTCCCTGTTTACGGAATTCTGACATGGGTATGAGTTGCATTAGATTAGGGTCTCTCTGTCCAAAGCCCTCTTCTGGTGGTATTTCCACCGTTTTTTCGTCTCCCTCTTTCATACCAATGAGGGCTTCTTCTATACCCTTAAGTACATGGCCAGCACCCACTATTATGGGGATGGCGCCGTAAATTTTATTTTCTGATTTAATTCCTTCTTCTTCTGCCACTTTTTCATCGGTTGTGTCGAAAACTTCTCCAGTTTCCTGAACCTTTCCTGTATATTTTAATCTTAAAAAATCTCCTTCTTTCACTGACATATCTCTAACCTCCTGTGTGGTATTCTCTTTTTAAATTCTTTTAGAATATCCCTGTTTTTATAGTTTAATATGCGTATGGTTTGGGGATAGTTTTCAATATATCTATGTACTACTTCCTTAAAAATGCCTGCCTCCAGAGAAGACAGCACCCGGTTTTTATGGTGCCGACTAAATCCCCGAGATATGGAACTTGAAATATCCTCTAAACTATTAAACGGCCTGTTTTCCATGAACGCCTCTGTTGTCCGCTCATCTATAAGGGCCAGGGATTTTATATCCCATGGAGAGCTCTCATTCACCCTCTCGAGTATGCCTGGAGCATCCCTGGTCTGGTCAAGCGGCGCCCTATCATGAGCCATCTCCTCCTTTAAAATTTCAATGGTTTCCCCGGGTAACATCTCCTTTACCGATTCAAGATGGGATGACTGGATGGCTTCCCTGATCTTAGTACCGCTTACTCCCTCTATACGCTTTATGAAGATGAACTTATCCTTAAAATCGAATCCAATCTTATTCAATGATTTTGAAAATGAGACTATGACGTAATTGTCCTCGTCAAGCTTCCCCTTCAGGAGTACCTCTTTACTTTCCAGATCCACGATGCGGTAGGGTTTGGGGACCACCGCCCGTCCTTCCTTAATCCTCTCCAGGATGTCTTCAAATCCAGGGAAGGGTTTATATCCCCTTGGTATGTGGTCTGCATCCAGGGCCTGGAACATCTTTGAAAGACATAGTGAATACTGTCCGGAACCCATTATACCCATGGGAGGTCCTTCCACCACCACATCAGCACCTAACTCTACCGCGGCCTGGGCACGGGCATACCTGGTGATTATATAGGGCAAACCCCGCCCACTACGCTCCAGAGGCCCCGGGACAATGGCGGTGAAGATTCCCTCGGGTACCATCCTCTTTGCTTCCATCATACAGTGCAGGTGGCCGTTGTGGAGTGGATTGTACTCTGTAAAATCGGCGATTATCTTGGCATCTGATTCAACATAGCCCTTACCAGGTTTATGGCGTACATCATCCAGTATAAGTTTCCTATCCTTCTTGAGGAAGTTTCTAACGAAATCTTCTTTTGGCAGTGGTATCACCCTGGAAAGATTTATGGAAAATATTAATTTCTATTTTCCAAAAGGTTTATGAAAAGTCCAGACAAATTTATAGGTTGATGAGCATTTCAAATTTTCTTATTATCTTATTCTGTTTCTCTATAATAAAATCATTTGGAGTTAAACATGGTTGACCTGTGGCTTAAAGACGCAAAAATCGTCCCGGAAAACATGATAGTTTCCCTGGGCATAGAGGATGGTAAAATCGCAGCTCTCAAAAAGATAGCCCCCAAAAGGGAGGAATGTATTAATTTAAGGGAATCTGTTATCCTGCCTGGTCTAATCGATGCCCATGTACATTTCCGCGACCCGGGATTGACCTATAAGGAGGATTTCCGCACCGGTACCATGGCCGCAGCGGCAGGGGGATTTACCACCATAATTGACATGCCCAACACCAGACCACCCACCGACACTGCCAAGGCCTTTAAAGAGAAGCTTAAAATAGCAGATCATAAAAGTCTGGTAGATTATGGTCTTCATGCTGGGGTGGGTAAGCTTAAAGATATTAAAAACCTGTTTGAACTCAAACCAGCATCATTTAAACTGTACACGGACCTTCTGGATGATACAGAGATAGAGGAAATATTTAAGGAGATAAAAAATTTAAAAAATGATGGTCATAAGCATGATAGTCATGAGCCTCTAATTTCCTTACACTGCGAAGACAAAGAAACTGTAAACAGTTCTACCCTTAAACTCAAAAGTAAAGGAAGATATAAACCAGAGTTATATGCCAAAGCCCGACCAGCACTTGCAGAAATTATCGCAGTTTCTAAAGCTCTTAAGCTCGCAGAGAAATATGATTTAAAAATCCACATCTGCCATGTAAGTACCAGAGAATCCCTTGAGCTTATTGGTGGAGCTAAAAAATCGGATTTAAAGGTTACATCGGAAATCACCCCCCATCATCTACTTTTAAATTCCAGTTACCTCCAGAAATGTGGCAATTTCGCTAAAACCAACCCCCCACTTAGAGACAAAAAAGACAAACTGGAATTTGGAAGTTTGAATGATGTGGATATCATTGGAACCGATCATGCCCCGCATACCATCGCTGAAAAGGAACAGAATGTCTGGAAGGCACTTCCCGGTATTCCCAACCTGGATACCACCTTACCACTCCTTTTAACCCAGATTAACCAGCGAAATATGACATTTACAGATCTGAAGAGGCTGTTGTGCGAGAATCCTGCTAGAATCTTTAACATCAAAAATAAGGGTTTCATAAAGGGGGGTATGGATGCAGACTTTGTGGTGGTGGATATGAGGAAGGAAGGGATTATTAAGCCTAATAAATTCAAGTCCAAGGCAAAATATTCCCCATTTGAAGGATTCAAGGTTAAAGGAATGCCGGTTATGACCATGGTGGGTGGTAATGTGGTCATGGAAGATGATTATCTATCTAAAAATCAGGGAAACTTCATATATTCCTAAGGAACTCCATCTACTCCTAATGATTATAAAGTCATTCTATGTTAAAACTAGAATTTTTTTTATAAAAAAAGGATAAAAAGTGGAGATGTGTCCACTCTATTTTTTACGGCGGGGAATTAGTGCTCCAGCCAGTACCGCCAGTATGGCCATGACCAGTAACGGTAGAGGCATTCCTGTATTTTGCATGCCAATAGTTTTACCATTAACTGGAGTAGGGTTGGGAGCAGGTGGTTTGGAAATTACATTCAAACCAGTTGTGGAGCTGTTGTTGTCTATAACTGGATCGTATGTTGAGGAATAGACGTGTGCCGTGTTTTCCAGTGGTCCCACTTTCTCCACCACGCAGGTGATCAAAAGTTGTGCTGTGGTATTTTGTGGAAGGTTTCCAATGGTCCATATTCCGGTATCCGGATCATATAAACCGTAGTTGGCTGTGGAATTTACATAAGTTACTCCTGCAGGTAGTATGTCCTTTACATAGACATCTGTTGCAGTGTCAGGGCCCAGGTTTTGTACTATGATGGTGAAATGGATGGTGTCGTGTACGTAAGGTCGTGAATTGTTTACTGTTTTGGTTACTTTCAGATCAGCGGCGGGTGGTACTTCCAGAGTTTTTGAATCCTGATTGTTGTCCGGGTTGGGATCGTACTCGTTCTGCGCAGTTTTAGTCACATTGTTAATAATGGATCCCGTCTTCATTACCTGTGCCCAGATAGTCAAAGTAGCCGAATTAAGACCATCTAAAGGCACACTTAAACTACCTACATCCCAAACTCCATTAATTGGATCGTATGAACCTTGAGATGCAGTTGCATTGATGAACTGTAAACCAGCAGGTAGCAGATCGGTCACCTTCACTCCTGTGGCTTCGTCAGGCCCATAATTAGTGACCTTGATTATGAACTTCACCATATCCTTATAATTCGGAGTTAAATTACTGGCATTTTTAGTCACACCTATATCGGCTGTTTTAAGATGGGTTTCTGTTGTTGATTCTTTAGGATTGTTGGGATCGGTTGGTGAGGTCACCACTGCAGTGTTGTTAAAGTTTTCCGTTGCTCCTGGAGAGACTGTACCTCTTATCAGTATGGTTACTGTTTCATTTGCACCTAAGGTGAATGGAGATAGTGATCCTGTCCATATGTGCCAGGTCTGACCATCCAGGGAGTACTGGGGATTCAGGATTACTGATGGAATCTCATCTGTCAGTGTCACATCCTGTGCATCGGAAGGCCCATTGTTTGTTATTTTAATGGTGTAGGTAAGGGTTTGACCGGGTACTACCTGATTAGGATTACCTGTTTTGACTACAGTAAGATCTGCCGTGGTTGTCACGTTTGTCTCCCAACTATCCTGTTTTGGGTTATCTGGCTGTGCATCAGGATCGGTTGGGGATGACACATATGCTGTGTTGTTTATGGTCTGGGTTATAGAAGGTTTGACCTTACCAGTTATGGTAATGGTAACCGTGTTACCAGATGCCAGGACGCCCAGATTAAGATTTCCTACCCAGTTTCCTGAACTACCTAACGATGTGGTGAATGTAGGGTTGTTCAGGAAGGAAGTGACGTCATCGGTAAGGATCACGTTTTGAGCATCAGATGGCCCTTTGTTGTGAATTGTTATGGTATAAGTTAGTGTTTTTCCTGCAACTACTGGGTTGGGAGTTCCTGTTTTAGTAATGGACAGATCGGCCCGGGTTTCCACGTTGGTATTTGCTGTATCTTTATTTTCGGGTGTAGGGTCGGGAGTTGTGGAATTTGCT
The DNA here is from genome assembly GCA_002495625.1 of Methanobacterium sp. UBA375. GTDB lineage: Archaea > Methanobacteriota > Methanobacteria > Methanobacteriales > Methanobacteriaceae > Methanobacterium_A. Next base: position 126,098 of record DAGC01000013.1, read on the forward strand.
GTGGCTGTGTTGGTTATGGTTCCTGCAGGGGAAGAAGATAAAACTGTACCCATTACTTCGATGATTTTACTGTTTCCATTGGTTATATCACCTAAAAGTATGTTCCAGGGATTATTGAGGATTGGTGTCCATCCGGTCCAGCTTGAACCATCGAAGACACGGTATTGGAGGTTGGAAAGCCTTTCAAACCATGGTGATGCGAATTCATCCTTTAGATTCACATTTTCCGCGGTGTCCGGGCCATTGTTTTTTACGGTTACCGTGTAGTTAACCTGTTGGCCGGCGTAGACCTGGCTGGTTCCAGTTTTGGTCACCTGGAGATCCGCTCCCAGGACGTGCACCTGCCAGCTATCATTGGTGTAATAGTCATTAAGACCGCCTGGTCCGTCTTCACCTGTTCTCCGGTCAGGATGGGTTGGGGGTGCAGATGCATAGGTTAAAATGGCCTGGTTGGTCAGGTTTTGTCCAGCGATAGCTGGATCACTGGTTATTATACATTTATAAGTTATATTTACAGTATCTCCCAGTAGGAGTTGGGTTCCTTTGAAGATGATCGCACCGGGGAGTGAAGATGTATCCACAGACCATCCTGCAGGTAAGACTGCAGATCCGGACTGGTAAGTCATGCCGGTAGGGAGGAGGTCTGTTATTTTCAGATCATAGGCATCCGCTGTGCTGTTTCCTGTGTGGGATATGTTAAGGGTGAAGTTACCTGGCTGGCCGGGTTTGAGGTTGGTGTCACCGGTTTTGGTTATCTGTAAATCTGGTTCTATGACTTTGATGTTGGCGGTGTCTGATCCAGCGTTTACTTCGGTTCCATTACCGTTTCGGTAGAATAGAGTGGCGTTGTTGGTTAGGTTAACTCCGTTTTGATTGCCTATGACATTTTTCACCAGAACTGTGTAGGTGATGTTTATCTGTCCTGGCTGAGAACTGGTAACATTTCCAAAGTTGAAGTAGTAGGTGTTGCCATTTTGGGTAACCTGTGGAGTGCTATACTGGGCTGTGACTCCTGTGCTGTATGAGTAATTGAAGTTACTGGCTGTTAGGCCTGCAGGGAGAACATCCACTACTCGAAGTTGACTGGTGGTTCCCTCAGGTAGATTTATGGTTATTTTCTCTGTGGCTGTGTCGCCTATGGCCCGGTTAACTGTTTTATTTTCCTCGACAGTTTTGGAGATGGTGGGTGCTACGGTGTTTACCGTGGCCGCAGAAACGGATGTTAAATTGTTAACTCCCCCTGTACCTGTTCTTTCTCCAGTTTCTGTTCCTGGATCTCCTGGTGTGGCATTATCAGTTCCATGGGTCCCGGGAAGGCTGGTTCCAGTAAGTGTTACCGTGTTTTGGATGGTGGAATTGTAGGTTACATTTTGAATTACCTTCACCATGTATACTATATCTACGTATTCTCCAGGGGCTAGTTTGTTGATGAACAGGTTAAGCAGGCTTCCTGTAGAGTTGTCAGTTACGGTGATTCCGGTTCCGTTGGGGGTTATGCTCTGAACTGTAAGGTTCTGGTAGTTAAGGTTAATGGGGTCGGTTACCTGTAGGTCGTAGGCTGTCTGGGAGTTGGTCACGTTCTGGTTCTGGACACGTACGGTGAAGGTTATGGTGTCGCTGCCCTGGGCGGTGGTGGGGTTTGCTGTTTTGGATGTGTTTAGAGCAGGGATCTGTACTGTGGTGTCTACAGTGGAGTAAGGAGTATTGATTGTGTTTCCTGTTGCATTCTGATAGGTTAGTCTGGCCTGGTTTCTCAGGATGGTTCCTCTCTGGTTGTTGGCGGTGTTCATCACCAGTGCTTTGAAACTTAGGGTTATCACAGCATCTCCATTGTTGGAGTTGGTTATGTTTCCAAAGTTGAAGGTTAAGATTCCTGTTGTTGAGTTGTAATTGAATAGAGGAGGGTTGTTGGAAGCTGTTACCCCTGATGGGATGTTGTAAGTCCAGGAGTTAATGATATATTGCAGATCTCCGTAACCTGTGTGGCGTAGTATATCTGTAACTATGGCATTATAGGTCACTCCTTTGGGTACTGTGAAGTTTAACCGGTAGGTTAAAACCTCCCCTATGAGTGCTGTAGAGCCGTTAGGGGTGGCTGGTTCAGAATGGGCTATGATAGATTTGTTTACATTTGAAGCTACCGTGTTAAGGTCAGTGTAATCAGAGTCTGTGTAATTTCTTCCCCCGTTTTCTAGGGAAGCATAAGTTGCGTTGGCGGTGTTGCGGAAGGTTGAACCGGAAGGTGCGCTGTCCAGGAGGGTTAAGGCAAAGCGGAATTGTAGTAAGGGATCTGAAAGTGCTATATAAACACCCGGATTTGCCCAGTAAGTTAAAACTCCCGTGGTAGTGTTGTAACTCATGCTGTAACCGGCTGGTGTTGCCAGTTCCTGGAAAGAGGATAAATCAAAGAAAACATTTCTTGCCGGGTTTCCTACGAGAACGTCTTCCATCCTGAAGTTGTAGGCATTGGATGATCCGTTATTCCTCACGGTTATAGTATAGGTTACGGTCTGTCCAGCGTTGGCGGTGGTGGGGTTTACAGATTTATCGATCACCAGATGTGGCTGGATCACGTTGAAGGTGTAACTATCGTTGATGGTGGAACCGGTATTATTTGTCCAGTTTAAGGAAACGTTGTTGGTTTTTGTTATGGTATAAGGAGGACCACGTGGATTTTGGGTGGTGTTATCTGCTACCAGAGTGTTGAAGGTGATGTTCAGGGTGTGCAGTAGGGTTTGGGTACTGGGGGCTATGGTTACCGTGTCCCAGAGGAATTTCACCCACTGTCTTCCATTGGATAATGTTCCTGTGGTGGTGGTGAGGTTGCCTAAAGTTATACCTGACCCGGGGGTTACCTGATAGATTCCTGTATAATTTATACCCAGTGGCAGGGTATCGTTCACTTCCAGGTTTTTGATGGTTCCCTCTGGAAGACCTACGTTGATGTTTACCGTTCCATTCTCTCCAATAGTCTGATTGTTGGGTGTCACTTCCTTATTTATGGTAGGGGCGGTGACGTTCACCTTAGCTTTGGCTTCGTAGTCCGATTGTACCTTAACATAGTTGGGTCCTCCGTCGGTGGACGAGAAATTGGTGATCTGTGCTGTGTTCTCTATAACCTGTCGGGGGTATACATTATCTGCCAGTGTGCACCGGACGGTGATTATGATGGTGTTAATTGGATCTCCAGCTCCGCCCAGTGGTTGGGATAGGGTGATGCCATTTGTAAACAGGTTTCCTGTATAACTTAGAGTATTACCTAGGTTGTCCACTATGCTAACTAATGATGGGTTAGTAAGTTCTGGGGGTAGGATATCCTTAATGGTGATGTTATATGCGTTCCAGTGTCCTGTGTTTTTCACGGTGATGGTGTAGGTTATATTGTCCCCAGCATCACCGGTGGTTGGATTGGGTGTTTTGGTTATGTTGAGCTGGGGTTCTTTAGTCTTTAATAATACGGCAGAATCGTCTGTGGCAAAATCTTCCTTACTGTTACTGTACTTCATCTGCACCAGATTGGCAAGGTATAACCCATCAGCCATGGGTTCATCAGTGGCGGTGGCCGTGAAAAGGATGTGAACAATGCTTAAAGGTTGGTTGGAGTTGTTGAATGTTCCGTAGAAGAAGGTTATTGTGTTTTCAGCTGAGTTAATGTGTACGGTTGGTAAAATCCCGTAGACCTTACTAAGGGTGTCATCAGATGCAAACATCCATGTACCCGCTGGTGGAATGCCTGAACCAGTGTACTGGCCTGTGATTTGGCCGGCCACCAGGAATGGTATGGGCAGATAATCGGTGAGGGTAAAGTTTTCCAGGTTGGTGGTGGGAACTACCACGTAGAGTGAAAATGTTACTGTGTCGCCTGGTCCCAGGCCATGTTCTGGGTCGAAGGAAGTGTTGCCGTTGATGGCGTAGATGGTCTTTTCAATGGTTGGTCTTTCAATTTCCACTCCGGCACTGCTTGATTCGTTAACCGTGTGATTATTATGATCCAGTTTTCCATTTATGGTGATCTGGTTGTTTGTAGAATCTCCAGAGACCAGTTTAGAATTTCCTGAGGGGAAGTTGGCCGGATTTTCATATTCAACGTCGATTTTGGAATGGAATGTTATGTTTCCAGTGGTCGCCCCTACATTAATCGTACGATTATCATAGAGGCCTCCTTTTAAGAGTCCGCTGTAACCATAGTGTTCCAGGAGGTCTGATAGGTAGAAGGTGATGGTGGTGGTTCCTGCAGCAGGATTAGATGTGCCGGTGTAGGGATGGTGTACCACTGAATAAAAGCCTGTGAAGTCCAGGTTGATGGTGACACCGTTAACTACTAGATGTAGATGGGGAATGAAACTTGCATCAAATGTTTGTCCATCACCCAGTGTATCGGTGAGGATTATGTCTTTGATGGCAAAGAAGTCCGATACCTGGAAGTTCAGTTTGTACTCTAGGGTATCACCGGGTTTGGTGGAGTTGGAACTTATGTTATTTACGGTTTTCTGGATGGCCAGTGAACGGAGGTAAACTGTGTCATAAACTGGTCCTGATCCCACTGACTGGCTTAGATAAGTTCCATTGGCAGTGGCGTTGTTTTTTGCGGTAACACTGGATCCTGTGTTGGGATTCAGTACCGGTTGGGATGCGTTGTTAAATTCTGGTGCGTAAACCCGGTAAGTTATGATCCGATCTTGACCAGTTGTTCCGGTAACAGAATTAAAATGAATAGTAAGGTTTCCTCCAGGGGTGGTTGTGGAAGGTTGGTGGGTTACAGTTCCCCCTGCTGTGCTGGTGACATCGATGAACTGTAAGTTGCCAGGGATAATATCAGTTACATCTATATTAGTGACTGTTGCTCCATTGGCAATATCCAGGATGAGTTGATATGTATAAGGATAATTTGGTCCGGTGGCAGTTTCATTTTCGTGTAGAATGGCCTTTTTGGTGAGTTTGATCACTGTAGGATTCACAGTGGCAGAAACAGGGTCTCCTTCTACAGAAACTGTGCCGGTGGGGCTGTTACCAAATTGGAACCATGGTTTCGCGGTGATGGTAAGTGGAGTTCCCAGCGAGGTATTTTGGGCCAGGTGTGCGTTGACGTAGATGGTGGCTGATGGTTGATCCGGGGTGAAACTTCCCAGGGGATAGAAGAGAACCCACAGATGTTCACCGGGATTTCCATAAGCTGGTCTATGAGTGTAAGGGTTGTTAATCATTCCTGATGAGGGGAACACTCCCAGATCGATGGCGGTTATTGGTATTCCTGTGGATGTAAGGAATTTAGCATTTTTAAACGTGATTTTTGATGGCAGTTTCAGTTCCACGATGGGACCGAATCCGGTGGTGTTACCGGCGTTGTTGAAGGAGATGGTGAAGTTGAAGTCTTCGTTGATGAAAACATCTCCGGGGTTGGAGATGGTAACTTCGGGGTCGGGGGCCATTGTAAAGTTAGCGCTACCCCGACTGTTTCGGGGATCTAAGTTTACAGTTTCAGTCACTGTTCCATGACCGGTGTGGCTGGCACTTACATCAAAGGCAGTTTCATTACTTTGAAAAGTCACCAAGTAGTTACCATTGACATTGGTGCAAGTTTGGTCTAAAATTTTTCCCTTTAATGTTTTAACGGTTATGGTCACTCCAGAGAACGGCTGACCATTGGAGCACTGTTTTACATTACCGGATATTGTAATTTGTGAAACGGGATTTGAAGAGTTTTTTGTGGCAGATACCTGTTCGGTGGTGTTGTTCTGTAATGTGTGAGTATCATTAGTTATAGTATTATTTTTAAGAGCATTTTGATTATGTGTAAGATCTGAAATGCCATTATCACCGCTATTTACCGTGTTATTCAGTGTATCGGCTGCTGATGCAGCTCCACATGTTAAAATTACCACAAATATGAAAATAAATATTGCCAATAGTTTATTTCTCATAATATCCCCTTAAATTTCTCTCCCTATAATTTTTTATAGCCAATTAAGTTTGTGACTTACTTTTAATACTTTAATAATATATAGTTTTCGATTATACGAACTGTTCGTACGTAAAATATTATAAAATTTTAAAATTATGTGTGAAATTATTCCCATAAATCGGTAATTTATGTGATAAATAACACTAACTTGAATAACACTTTTTCATAAAATAATGAAAAATATCATAAGTTCACTAAAAAGGAGTATTTATGTGATTGATCACACTAAACTTATGATATCTCATTAGAATGACTAGGATCATAAGATATAGTTAGAATAAAAAATCAGAATAAGTAAAATTATATTATAAAAATCAAGAATAATAGGGTGATATAAATGTGCGAATCAACCATTTACACAACAGACAACGAGAAAATAATGGAAGATGTGATTTCTATTAAGATCGATGGTGATACCATAGACCTGGAGGATATTCTATTCAATAAAAAACAGATAACAGGTCAAATAGTGGAGATAGACCTGGATAAGCATGAAATTTATATAAAGATTTAGAAAGGGAAGTTAATATAAAATTTTTTTTCAATCCCCCACAGGACAGCTCTTGGTGCAGTTGAAACGAACATACTGGGAGCCTAAAGCCAGTTCCTGGTACAATTTACCAAATTTTCCCCTGGAGCATCATTTCTGTTCCTCGGGGCTGCTTTCGGGTAAATTTTTCCAAGAACTTCCGGATACCATGAACTCCGCAGGGTTGACTGTTAAGAACACATTTTCTGACGTCTGTTTTATTTTCTAGGTCCAGAGCATGGACTGAGCACTGATCTACACATACACCACAGTCTGTGCATAACCTCTCGAAAGGGGGTGCCACCTTGGATGTCCAGATCGGTGATAATTGCAGTAAACACCATCTTTGAACCCATTTCTGGGTGAAGTACCAGGTTATGCCTGCTAAAATTCCCCAGTCCCGCAGCCACAGCCTGCATGGGCGTAATGAAACATATCCTGATGGGCATACCTGTTTCTTTATCGATGTTTACCGGGCCTGCTCCAGATACGATCATCACCCTGGCTTTGAATTCTCTCTTTAGCAAATTTGCCAGTTTATAGGCAGGCATGTGAAATTCTGTGACCATTCTAATGCCTACTGAGCGAACTGGTCGTCTTCACTCTGGCAGTTATCGATCTGTTGAAATACCAGCACTATGAGGGATTGAGATTCCGAAAGAGCTCTCTATAGGAATGGAATCGGGACTTTTATAATTTTTATGGAAGTAAATACCTGTATCATCTGCTCCCATCTATTTTGCATAATTTTTAATCCTTTACTTTATCCGGTGAAATTCATCTGGTTCCTTTCATTTAATTTATTCCCTGATTTTTTTACTTAAAAAAATCCTGTTTTTTAGACGTCTTTATCCTGTTCAGCTATGCAGATTCCACAAACAGCTCCAGGATTATCTTTCTGATTTTCCTTGACTGGACAGTAATATGTACCATTTTCATATTTGATTTTAAACCCACCTGGAAAGGGCATTCCCACTGGATGAACTGGTTGGTCCCGTACAAATGTGGTGTAGATTGTGATGAGCCTATAGATTCTGAAAAAACGTAAATGCTGGGGATAATCGGTTTTTACCCGGGTTTCCTGGCTTTTTAAAGTTTTAAATGCTTTTTTAAGTTCACGGGTATCTACAAATCCCTGATAAGAGTTTTTATCCTCTCTTATTTTTTTGATGCCCAACAAGAAGGATTCAATGTATATCCGGTCATACTCTTTACGGTAGCTCGCCTGCACATATTTAGATTCCTCTTTTAGGTGGGAGCATGCGAACATTATATCTATAACATGTACTTTATCTGCTTCAGATTTCAACACATCCAGTAGTTTTTGTTTGGAAATATTTTCCGAAAGATCGAGGTCTTCAATTTTCATAGGCACATGAACAATTATTTGTATACAAATAAATATTCTTGAATGTATAAAATTTTCGGGTCAGCTAAAGCTCATCTAAAATTTTAAGAAACAACTGGAATTCTTCAGGGGATACTTTATCCCTAAATTCCTTATCCAGGTCCTGGGCAATGTCTATCATCTGGGGCTTTATTTCCTTTGATTTACGAGTTAAAGACACCAAAACTGATCGGCGGTCACATTGATCTCCCTTTCTTTTTATAAACCCCCGTTTCTCCAGTCTGTCCAGAATTCCAGTAAGTGTGGCACCGTCCATATCCAAAATACGTGAGAGATCTTTAAATCTAACTTCCTCCTTATCCCATAATGCACTGAGCACATAGAATTGAACGGGAGTGATGTTAAAAGAGGCTAATTTGCCTTCATAATATCGATGTATTTTACGCCTTACTTTGTTAAGTTTAAAACAGATGAATCTTTCAGGACCTTCAGTGTTATCTGCCATTTCAGACCCTCATCTTAAAAGATATACTTGATTTCCAAGAGATAAATCGTATCTTGACTCTTCGCTCACGTATAGTTATAGGTGCTAGATTTTATTATTTTTTTGGTGGTTTATTTGGCTTGTTTTCTTTGTTTTTGTATTTTATATTTCTTTGGTTTGTAGAAGTTATTAAACATTCCAAATATATTATTATTCATTAGTTATTAGTATCTACAAAAACATAATATGTAATATCATCTTTCATAAATGCCTAAAATTTTATAAACACTTAAAATAATCAAAGGGTGGGAAAAAATGTGTACAAGTATTTTTACTAAAACCAAAGATGATAAACATTTTTTAGCAAGAACAATGGATTTTTCGTTTCCTTTAGAGGGTAATCCTGTTTTTTTACCGAGAGATTATAGTTGGCATGTTTTAGATGGCAAAGAAATGACAAACAAGTATGCAATGCTTGGGACTGGTCGAGGAATAGCTGGAAATTATATTTTTACTGATGGAATCAATGAACATGGACTCGCTATTGCAGAACTTTATTTACCTGGTGAAGCAGTTTATAATAAAAAAGATATTAAAGGTAAAAATAATTTAGCCCCATGGGAGTTTTTGAATTGGGCTTTAGGAAATTATAAATCAATTAAAGATTTAAAAAAGGATCTAAAAAATATTAGGTTAATAGATAAGGAATTGCCTATATTGAATAAATCAATACCTCTGCATTTTATTTTTGCTGATTTGACTGGTTTTGCAGTGGTAATTGAGCCAAGTAGTGGTGAATTAAAGTTTAAAGAGAATCCTGTTGGTGTTATGACTAATACTCCCAATTTAGAATGGCACACACAAAATCTCAGAAATTACATTCATGTTCAACCTAAGCAATTCGGTTTGAAAAAATATGGTGAATTTACTGCAACACCTTTTTCACAAGGAACTGGGACAACAGGTCTTCCTGGTGGATTTACCCCTTCTCAACGTTTTGTTCGTGCTGCTTTCTTTAAAGAATATATTAATGAAGCTATTGATGAAGAAGAAGGGGTTACTAATATATGGCAAATTTTAAATACCGTTCGTATTCCCAAAGGTGTGGTTATTGAAGATTCTGAAGGTGAGGATTATACTCAGTATTTAGCTGCGATGTGTTTGGAGAATAAGTCTTTCTATTTTACTTCTTATGAGAATAACCAGATTACAAAAGCTGAATTAACAGATGAATTGATAGAAAATGGGGATATTGTTATATTTGAAGTTCCAAGGAATCAATCGTATTACACTCCTAAAGGAACAATTGCTCAGGACAATGTAATTACTACGATAAGAGAGGTTATTGAACTTTTAGATGATATTAAAACCACTAAAAAAGGTCAAATTGAAGGGAAAAACAAGTATCTCTTAAAGAATGTTGATGATAAGTTTTTAATTGAAAATATTTCTAATATAAGAGCCTTGTTAGATGTCATTGGAAAAAATAAAGATCAGTTAAAACAGTTTGGAAAAAATAAAGAAGAATAATAAAAATTTTATTAAACTTAATTTAAATTTTTATCATTCTTTAATTATTATATTCTTTTTAGCTTTATCCATTTCTCCTTCCAAAAACAGCTAAAATATCCAAGAGATGAATCTCTTAACTCTTTGCCATGATATAATTTATGTTGATTTAAAAAATAGAAATTTTTAGGTAGTAAAAAAAAAATTCCACCTAGTAAAAAAAAAAATTCAACTTATTTTAGCTGGAATGCTCCTTCTGGACAGGCAGGTATGCACTGCTCACATAGGGTACAGAAACCTTTGAGAGGTACTTTTTCACCGGACTCGAGTTTAAGCATGTTGAATGGACATACTTCAACACAGTCCCCGCATTCGTTGCATTTGGAAGGAGTAAATTCAATCCTCTTCCGTTTGACTCTCTCTCCATCGATTTCTTTTTCTATGTCCACTAATTTCAGAGCACCTTCAGGACAGGCGGTTGCACATGCTCCGCATCTGGTACACATGTACAGTGATCCGTCGGCTTCTCTTATGGCATCAGTGGGGCAGACCTTTATGCATTCGCCTACCATCTTACATTTATCTGCATCGTAGACCAGTCCTTCTTCAGATGACGGTTTAGCAGGACCTAATTCTATATCCCAGTCTATGGCTTCAACAGGACACATCTGTGCACATAAACCACAGTATGTGCATATTTCTGGAAGTTCCACGGTTAAGTTGGATGGTTTTTCTGCTATAAAGTCACCAGGACATGTTTCGACACATATGTTACATCCTATACATGTGTCTTCGTCTAATGCAAATGCTTTTACTTCTTTGGAGCGTTTTGTTGGTTTTTGACCAGATATGACTACTGCATCCCAAGGACAGGTTTGTGCACATACTCCACAGTAGGTACATGTGTCTTCATCAATTTCGATGACTCCACCGGGCTCGTCGAGAGTAATCGCATCAACAGGACATTCATCTACACACAATCCACAACCTACACAGTCGCCGATGTATATAGGTCCGGTTATTACTTCCTCTTTAACTGCCGGTTCTTTAACACCTTCAATTCCGATTACATCTACCGGGCATACGTTCACGCATTGTTCACACATTACACAGTAACCTTCTAACGGTACTTTGCTCATTTTGTCCTTATCCAGTTTCATAATCTGGGGAGGGCAAACCTCTACACAATCACCGCATTCATCGCATAGGGAAGGGTTGAAAACTATTCTGGTTTCCAATTTTCCTTCGGGACCAACCGCCACTTCACCGGTTTTTAGTGCGCCTTGAGGGCAGACCTCCACACATTTAGGCTCGCCTGAACACAGGTCACAGTAGATTACATCTTCTGGTGATACGGCTATAGCGGCTGTGGGACAGGTACCCTGGCATGCGCCACATCTGATGCAGCCTTCTTTGTTGACTACTATCATTTTTTATCACCTTACGGTTAGATTTTCTTTATTAAATATCCTTGGCTGTCGTATACTTCGAGGGTGGCTAGTCTCATCTGGCTGTCTATGGTGTGGGTTGCGCATGACAAGCATGGGTCGTAGGACCTGATTACCATCTCCATGAGGTTGAAGATGCTGTCGTCCACTTCCACACCAGGTTTTATGTAGTCTTTTGCAACTTTCTGGATACCCATTTCCATGGCTGGGTTGTTCTGGATGGTTGCAACTACGATGTTGGCCTTGGTTATCTGTCCATTTTCATCACAAGCGTAGTGGTGAGTTAAGGTTCCCCTTGGTGCTTCTACTATTCCTACACCTTCACCAGCCTGTCTTTCCATTGGTTCTGGGAATTTCTGGCCGGAAAGGTCTTCTTCCAGAGCATCGGCTGCTAGTTCTGCACAGGCAATAATCTCTATCAGTCTGGCCCAGTGGAACAGCAGGGTCTGCTGCGCGTATCCAAAGGTGTCTTTGAACTCTTTATAATATTCCTGTGCCTGTGGTGCAGCATCTGGCATTTTATCAGATGCGTTGATCCTGGAAAGTGGCGCTACCCGGTATATACCATCTGGGTAACCCAGTTCTTTGATGTATGGGAATTTAAGCCAGGAGTATGGTTTAACATGTTCTGCAATTGTGTCCAGGTAATCTGCTGGTTTGAATTCACGGAACACATTTCCCTGTTCATCTTTTATTCGCACGTCACCATCGTAGACATCCCAAACTCCTCCCGGTTTAACTAATCCCATGTGTTTGGTTTCAATGTTACCTAAGGAGTTTACTAAGTCGATGTTTTCTTCAAAGATTGGTTTTGCTGTTTCAATGGTGGCTACTGCTAGTTCTATGTTTCTCTGTGCTTTGGCGAGTAAATCTTTCTGGGTTTCATCGTCCAGTTCGGTGGTTATTCCTCCCGGAGTGGATGAAGTTGGGTGTATGGATCTTCCACCGGTTGCTTTAACAATGTCTAATGCGTTTTTCCTGAGTTCTATTGCCTGTAAAGCTAAGTCTGGTGCGTCTTTTATGATCTGGAAAACGTTTCTGGTTTTCCTGTCCTTTCCTGCTATGAAGTCAGGTGCTGCTAGGAAGTAGAAGTGGAGTGCGTGGGAGTGCATGTAGGATCCCCAGTTCTCGATTTCTCTCATCCTGTATGCTGTGGGGAGGATGTCAGTTCCGTTTTCAAATCCGAAACAGGCGTCAACTGCTTTAGCTGCGGCTAAGTGGTGCTGTACGTCACAGATACCACATATTCTGGGTACGATTCGTGGTGCTTCTTCGATGTTTCTCTGCTGCAGGAACTTTTCGAATCCTCTAAATTCCATAACATGGAGTTTGGTGTCCTGTACGTTTCCTGCGTCGTCCAGTTCTACGGTGATTTTAGCGTGACCTTCTATTCTGGTCACTGGTTCCATTGTAAGTTTAACCATTTATTTTCCCTCCTTGCGGACTTTCATGGGTATAAGTGCTGATGCGAAGGTGAACTGGTAGAAGGTTCCCACCATGTCATCTACTTCGTTTGCAACTTCTTCGGGGTCTACGGTTTTATCCCTTTCTACACCGAAGTCCGAACCAATTGCGGAGATCATCTTGGCTCCCTGGTCCATAACGCTTGGTGTTGGTCCGTAGCATCCTCTGCACTGTACGGCTATGGATGGGCATTCTGCTCCACATATTGAGGTGGTAGCTGGTCCCATACAGATCAGTCCCTGTGGTACCAGGCATAGATCAGGTTCTGGTACTCCTAATTCGAACTGTCTGACGATTTTGTCCATGGCCATTCCTTCTGGTGGTTTTTCTCTAGGACATACTTCGCACAGGTTGGTTTTAGGTAAAACTATCTCTTTACCCGTGAGTAAATTTACAACTGCTTCTGCAACAACACTGGACAGACAAGGACATCCTGGAATGGCCAGATCTACATCTATTGCTTCCGAGAGTGGTCTTACTCTACTTTCAAGGTGTGGTATATCTTCGTGTGGTATAACTCCTTCAGGGTTAGGTGTACTTGGAGAGTTAATGTAAGCTTCTTCAATAAGTTCATCGGCTGTGTTTAGGTTTCCGACACCTTGCGGTCCACCGTAACAAGCGCATGATCCATATGCTATTACTATTTTGGCTTTTTTACGTAGCATTTCGGCTAACTCACGGTTTTCATCGTTTCGGATTCCGCCTTCTATTATGATGGCATCCAGGTCGTCTGGAACTTCGTCATATTTCACGTCCATTAATACAGGCATGAATTCGAAGTCTGCTAGCCCCATTACATCGATAATTGCTTCGTGTATATCGGCGATGGAAAGGTGGCATCCGGAACATCCACTCAGCCACATAGTTGCGATTTTTGCTTTTTCTGCCATAATTATTCACCTCTATGCTTCTACTGCTAGCTGTTCTTTGAGTGGTGATGGGCCAAGACCTCTGATTCTGTTCACCATCATCTTCACAGTTTCTGCGAATTTCTCTCCTTCTGATGCAGATATCCAGTCGTGGTGGATTCTTTCTCTTCCAATTCCTATTTCATCTGCCAGTTTGTAAATCAATCTCATTCTTCTGTCTAACTTGTAGTTTCCAGCGTCGTAGTGACAGTCACCATGGTGACATCCGGCTACGATTACACCGTCGGCTCCTTCTCGGAATGCCTTGAAAATAAATTGTGGTTCAATACGTCCAGAGCACATTACTCTTATTACACGGACGTTTGGAGGATATTGCATCCTTGCAGTACCAGCGGTGTCTGCTCCTCCGTAGGAGCACCAGTTACAACAAAACATAACTAGTTTTATATCATCCTCAGCCATAGAGTTTCCTCCTTATTTTATTAGATGTACCAAATTAGAGTACATTAGTATATGGATATAAAAATAGCTAATATATAGGTTACTTATAAAACAAATTCGAAAAGGTTATATATTTGAATATGGATCGGGGTTTTTGTAATACTGAATGAACGATAAAAAGTGGCAGGTCGCATTGGTTTGTTCATCATTTTTCTATTTGTATACTATTCATGATTTTTCTATTCGTAATTTTCTCTCCATATCTCCATTATTTTAAGAACCTTTGCATCCAACTTTTCTATGGATTCCTGGGGAAGTTTTTCCCTACCTTCCTCATGAGCCTTTTTATTTCTCTCTTTAAACCTGTAAACTTCTCTTATAAGTTCTAAAGATAAAATCTGGTAACTATCTTTAAAATAGAGTAGCGTTCTTTTGACATTTACCAGTGGGACATATAAATAGCCCAAGTTACCCCGATCGGCAAATAAATCCTCTTCACCATATTCATCTAACATATCAGCAATGAAACTAAATCCAGATAACCGGAAAGCCTCTGCATAAACCTTGGAAAGTTCTCCCCCTTCATCTAAAAGATTTTCTAATCTCTCGAGCTCCTTAAGTTTTTTGTCGATTAACTTAACCAGATTATCTTCTTGAGTATGTATCTTCTTGAAATCTTTACCATTACCGATGTTATGTGGTTCTTTTTCCATCATATCCAATCCTTCATTTGTGGTAAGACAGTTTTTAGTATGTAAATAGTAAAATAAATAATTATGCATATTAAAATTTATAAAAAATATATACCCGCCAGTTTAGAAAAAATTAAGGACATTTTAGCAATTCATTTTATTTTAAGACCACTTAATTCCTTGAAAGCTTTGAATGTTGGCTTAAGATTTATCTTATTGTTAAAATTATTTATCCGCATAATGTACATAATATTAATGTAAAATTTTATTTCACAAGGTATGATATTAAAAATTTGGTCAAAAGATGGTGGTGGTTGAAATTGCTCCTTGAAATAACAGATTTAGCCGTAGAAGTAGATGAAAAAGAGATTTTAAGTGACATCGATTTGTACATAGATGAAGGCGAAACCCACGTACTTTTAGGGCCTAATGGGTCGGGTAAAAGTACACTATTTATGAGTATACTGGGTTTTCCCAAATACAATATAACCAGGGGAGAGATCATCTTCAAGGGAGAAGACATCACCCACCTGGGCACCACAGAAAGGGTTAAAATGGGAATAGGTGTTAGTTTCCAGAACCCCCCGGCAATAAGAGGTGTAAAACTAATGGACCTCCTGAAAATCGAACATCATGAAGATGTTAAGGAGGAGTTAAGTCCGGAGATGACGGAACAGGCGAGTAAACTTAAATTTGATGAAAGATTCCTGGAAAGAGATGTGAATCTGGGCTTTTCCGGCGGTGAAGTTAAAAGATCAGAAATATTACAACTTCTGGCCCAGAAACCCGACTTCATCATGTTTGATGAACCCGACTCCGGAGTGGATATCGAAAATGTGGAACTTCTGGCAGAGGAGATAAACACTCTACTGGATAAAGATAAGAAGCCAGGATTAAGAAAGAATTCCGGTTTACTCATCACCCATTTAGGATATATCCTGAACTTCGTCACCGCAGACACCGCCCACGTGCTAATGGATGGCAGGATAGCCTGTTCAGGCAATCCCGATGAAATTTTAGAAGATGTTAGGAAAGAAGGATTCAAAGGATGTGTTGAATGTTGCAAACTGATACACTGAAGAAAAGGGCTCTTAAGGCCAGAGAAAAGAAAGCTGCGCTGGGTGAAGATATAGAGCTGGAAGAATTTGAAAAGGAAGAACCCGGCGAACACGAAGAGTTAGAAACCCTGGAAGAACTTCCAGAAAAGTACAAAAAAGATGTCCTTAACGTAGGGGTTGAACCAAGCGGGACCGGTAGATCAGGTACATTTCTGCAGATCGACCAGTCAGGAGTCTGCACCAACTGCCAGTCAGAATCCATAGAACTCATGAACATGAAAGACGCATTAAAAAAACACGACTGGTTAAATGATTACATGTGGAAAGCAGTGGCGGTGGATGCTGATAAATATACCGCTGAAACGGCTTTAAGAGAATCAGGTGGCTATTTTATCAGATCCTTACCTAATTCTAAAGAAATATTCCCAATCCAGGCCTGTATGTTCATTGGAGGGGCGGATGTAGCCCAGACAGTTCACAACATAATCATCGCCGAGGAAAATTCAGAACTACACATCATAACTGGTTGTACTACCGGATCTGACATTCAGAGAGCCCTTCATGTAGGGGTTTCAGAGTTCTACCTTAAGAAAGGTGCGAAGATCACCTTTACCATGGTACATAACTGGGCAGAGCAGGTGGAGGTGCGGCCCCGTACCGGTGTGATCCTGGGGGATGACACCACTTACATCAGCAACTACATCCTGACCAGTCCAGTCCGTACCATCCAGACCTACCCTACAGCTTACTGTCAGGGGGAAAATTCCAGAGCAGTGTTCCAGTCAATCTTAAGTGGTAAGAAGGATTCCGTCCTGGACACCGGTTCCCGTACCATACTTACCGGAAGGAATTCCAGTACCGAAATGGTTACTCGGGCCGTGTCCAATGATGAATCACAGATCTATACCAGGGGACACCTAGCAGGCCAATCACAGGAAGTGAAAGGACACCTGGAGTGTATGGGGCTGGTTTTATCAGATGATTCCATGATCTATTCGGTACCTGAACTGGAAGGTAGTGCTACCAACCTGGAACTGTCCCACGAAGCTGCGGTTGGTAAGATCGCCGAAGAAGAAGTTCAGTACCTGATGTCCCGTGGTTTAACTGAAGATGAAGCTGCTTCCATGATTGTCAGAGGATTCCTGAGTATGGATATAACTGGCCTTCCACCGGAACTTGCGGCAGAGACCAAGAAGATGCTAGATCTGAGTTTACAGGGTATGTAATCCCCCATTTTATATTTTTTTGTATATAAAAAAATTTACAAGAGGTGTATTTGATGTACTTAAATGGTGAAGCGTTGGTTGGCGAAGGAAATGAAGTAGCACATATAGATTTGTTGATTGGAGATAAATCAGGCCCTGTTGGGCAGGCCTTTGCAAATGCATTGACTAATCAGGTGGAAAAGCACACCCCACTTTTTGCAGTCATCGCCCCTAACCTGGTTTGTAAACCCATAACCATGATAGTGCCTAAGGTCAGTATCCGGGGAATGGAGGATGCTGTGCGTAATTTTGGACCGGCCCAGAAATCTGTGGCCATGGCCGTGGCAGACTGTGTGGAGGAAGGCACCATCCCAGAAGGTGACGTGGAGGACCTGTGTATCATCGTCGGTGTTTTCATCCACCCGGCTGCAGAAGACAACGATAAAATTTACCGCTACAACTACGAGGCAACCAAATTAGCAATAAGAAGGGCTATGAACCAGGAGCCACCTATAAAAGAGATTCTGGATAAGAAAGACAGTGCTGAGCATCCATTTTATGTGCAAAAATGAGTAGTCCTGCGTAAGATTGAATAGTCCTGTGTAAGATGAACAAATCATCTATTATACTATTTTTTTATCAAAAAATCGCTAATTTTAGAGGAAACAGTTTAAATAAGTAAAAAATAGTGTATTTAATTAAAAAGGAAGAATTTTTTTATTCGGTGATGATTATGAACTCACCGACTTTTTCCACTTTTCCGAAGGGAACCAGTAAAGTGTCTCCTTTCTTTTTAGCGCCTTTGACGTTGACGTTTCGGCCTTTGTCTACCCTGATAACTACGTCTGTTATTTTACCGGTTTTACCGTTGATTATTAGTTCATCGAGTTCACCGAGTATTCTTGCGTTGTTTGTAGCTACCTGGTATCCCTTTATTTCACTCCAGACCTTCTCTTCCCCTTTGATTAATTTCCGTTCTTCAACCACTTATATCACCCCTAATTTATTGCCTGTTTGAAAGCTTTAAACTCAAAATATTTCTCTAAGGATATTAGATCTTCTGGACTATTAATATTTAACGCCAGCTCAAATTTCCTCAGTTCCAATACTTCCTCATCTTGTTGTGTGTTGTTTCTTCTTAATATATTTAATCCTGAAGGTACCGTATCTCCCATTACTATATGTGGTTTCAGATTATATTGCCTGAAAAATTCCAGTGGCACAACAACACACATGGCTGGTTTACCGCAGTTTCTATATTCTGTAATTACCTCATCTAAAATTTCCCCGGTGATGAGGGGTAGATCTGCGGTGATGGTTACCAGGATATCGTCCTGGTTATTGGTTTGCAGGTTGTTACTTGATAGTTCCCCTATTAAAAATCCGAGATCGTTTACATACCCTTCCCCTGGGGTTTCTATAACCTTCAGGCCGGATTTTCGGGCAAAATCAGTGGTGAGTGGTGTGTTTCTGCTGGTGGCCACTACTAAATCATCCACTTCCCGGGACGACCGTACGGCTTCGCAAACGTGCCTGATCATGGGCTTGCCCCGGACGGAAATCAGGGGTTTTTCACCCTTAAATCCCATCCTGGTTCCTTTACCACCGGCCATGATTACTGCAGTTACCATATTATTTTTCCCTATTATTTAAGAAAAATTTTATTAAAAATCCTTCTTGAAAATTTAAAAAAAAGTTATGTAGTTATTTGTAGTTATAACCCCATATTAAAGGTTTTTATTAAATATCCCCTCAGTCATTTCAGTAACCAGGATACAGTTTAGTATATTTTACTGACCAAAATGTATATTATATTATTAAATCAACTATGGTATGTAGAAAAATTAAGGGTGTGATAAAATGGTTTTAACTCAAGAGATGATGGACGCAATAGAAAAAAATAACATAGTTTGGCTGGCAACTGCCAGTACCGATGATGTACCTAACGTGGTTCCCATAGGACTGGCCAGACCCCTAGATAGTGGAACGGTTTTGCTGGTGGCTAATTTCATGAACAAGACTTTTAAAAATCTTAAAAGCAACCCCAAAGCGTCGATAGCCGTTGGTAACGTATCAGAATGCCCATATCAGTTTAAAGGAGATGTGGAGATATATGAATCTGGTAAATATTTCGATGATGCCGTCCAGTGGGCTAAAAGCGTAATGGCACAATTAAATCCCAAAGCCGCAGTCCTGCTCAAGGTAAATGAGATATATTCTGTACAACCCGGCCCGGATGCCGGTAAAAAGATAGAATGAACAGCATTTAACTAAGTTAAGTCTGGCTTTAAGTTTTGACCTCCAGAGAAAGGGAACGGGTACACACTCGTTCTCTTTTTTTAACCAATAAAATATAACGATAGTTAAAAAATTAACATTTAAAGATATAGCATGTTCAGGAGATGCAAGTCCGAAGATAATAAATCAGAAGATAATAAGCCAACGAGTTACAAGCCAAAAAACAGTGAATCAAAGGTGAAATCATGAAAGTGAAAATTACAGATGGAATGGGAAATGATGAAGAGATAAACATCGAATCAGATGAATTAACAGGAAAAGAACTGCTTGAGAAGTTAGATATCAATCTCTTTGCAGCGGTGATAGAAAAAAATAATGTGATAGTTTCAGAAAGTGAAATATTAACCAGTGCAGATGATATAAAAGTTTTAAATATGATCCATGGTGGTTAATAGCTTAGATGTTCCTTATCTCTCTGTAATTTCTTCCGGGCACCTAAAATACAGGCTCCACCACGCAAACCACCCAGCGGAACTTTAGGTGTTCCCATAGAGTTCATGCAGCGGGCCATTACAGCGGCACCAAGGGCCAAAGCATCCGAGACAAATATAACATTTTCAAAGTGGTCTTTAACATATTCCAGTACTAGTTCTGGTTTTCTACCGGTTATCCCTGCCCGACCGGTGACTCCCAGGACAGAACCCTCAGTAATTACGTTTTCATCCTCCGCTTCATCTACCAGTCTTTTAACGATGAGGGCGCTTACATGATCGAGTGTCGCAAATAGGGTGTGTATTCCGACATCCTCATAGATCTCATGACCTAAATCAACCAATTTAGGAATTTCATCACCATTTTCCCCGATGTCGCAGCCGATAAGTGTGGTACCCGCACTGTAGGCGGCTTCCGGGTCGACTGGCACCGTTCCAAATCTCTCCCTTCCCTCGGGGACTTTTCTTATATCCACGTGTTCGTGTATCTTTTCTGCGTATTTTTTAGCGGCCTTCCAGTCGGCGTTTTTAAGTATGTCCCGGGTGTAAAGGTCCAATGCGGCTCCTCCCCTCTTATCCACCCTTTCAGTCCCTCTGATTATGGAGTCTGATACTGCCCCTGCCAGTCCACAGAAATTTCCAACGGTACGGGCGTATGGTACATCGGCATTGGTTATTCTACCAGCAAGTGTGGTCCCGAAATCCATGGAAACCACAGGGTTACGGTAGTCCACGTTAGTCCATTTGGCACCTGCTTTTATACCTGCAGTTACCAGTTCCCCTTCCATTTCATTTGCAACCACCACCTTACCGGTAGGTGGTACTACGCTTACCACGGCCCCGTCAAACATTACCTGATCTATAAGAGTGTATCCCCGGAGTCGTTCCGGGAAGTTATCGATGGACATGGCCGGTGACATTTTACGGGGAGGTATACCGGCGTCAAGGCAGCCGTTGGCCAGGGCTATTATCAGTTGTCCCACATCATCTGGATGGGCAAATCCAGCGGTCACCCCAGTTGAACGGACTACAAAATCAAGGTCTTCATCAATATCTATCCTGGCCCGTTTAACTGATTCTAAGATGGTGTCTTTGATCAGTTCGGCCACTGATTCCTTGGTAAGCTCCACTTCCCAGACAGTCTCCCCGAAAACTTCTTCCCCCTCCTTTGGAGGGCGTATGTCCCTGGTCATCTTCACGGTCTTATCCAGCAGATAGGTGTGGCTATCGGTGAGGTTAGTGGCTGTTAGGATACATTTAGTGGTGGTGTTTCCCAGTTCCACCGACCCCACGATATAATAGGTATCCGGGGTCATGCTTATACCGGCACCTACTTTTCTCTTAACACTATAAGGATTGTATTTTATATCATCGAAACCTATGTACTTGCTTTTTGCTCTGACTGGCTTTGGGCTTCTTGCGAATATTTTCTTAAAAGGGGACAAAAGGATTACCTCCAGAAATAAATCAACAAGTTAAAGTTTTACTTAAAATTAATATAAAGGTTGTGAATTTATTTTTTAATAAAAAGAAGAAGATCGATCTAGTTGATCCTTACCAGCAATACACTGCAGGGGGCAGAGTGAACGACTTTTTCAGATATGCTTCCTAACAAATGCTTATCCACCCTACTTTTTCCCGTGCTCATTACAATAAGGTCGACATTTTCATTTTCAGCAGTCTTAACTATTTCCTCTGCTGGGTTGCCCTCTAATAATACCTTTTTGAACTTAATCCCCTTACATACATCTTGAAGTTGTTCTTCCATACTGTTCAGTATTTCCCTTCCCTCAGGGTTAATTCCTTGTGCATCATATTTTTAACTCTAACTGGGGTTAAGAAAGGTACAGAGATATCAACTACGTATATACCGATGATTTCAACCTCTTTACCTGAAACAACATCAATTGTGTTTTCCAGTATCTCATCCATGTATTCGCCCATGGTGGCTACAAGTATCTTTTCGTACATCGCTTAGTCCTCTCATACCAGTATAAATAATCTAATTACAGCGTAGGTTATGTATGAAGCTATTAATATTATTCCTGCTATCCGGTTTAATTTCATTTTACCCGCCTTTATCAGTACCATCAATAAAACGGTGACGAATAGCATCACTGGTGCGTCGAAGGTTAAAGATAGCGGTTCAACTGGTACCGTCATTAAGAGGGCCGGGATCCCTATTCCTATGAGTATGTTGAATGTGTTGCTGCCCAGTACTGTTCCTATAGAGAGATCATGCAGTCCTTTCATTGCCGAAGAGAGGGTAACCACCAGTTCTGGTATGCTGGTTCCAATGGCCAGGGTGAATAATCCCATGATCATGGCCGGAATGCCGGCTATACGGGCCAGTTCCACACCGCTGAAGACCAGTATCCTACAGCCAATAATAAGTCCGATCAATCCTATAACTACCAGTGCAATGGTTTTTTTATCTATATTTCTTTTATTCTGATTATTTTCAGATTCATCTATTTTTTCTTCCTCTAAAGACTTAACATGGTTCTGTTCTCTCTGCGATTTAATCAATAGATACAGATAGTAACCGTACGCAGCGACCATTATAATGGAAGCCGACCAGTGAATATCCCCGAAAAACATGAAAATTAAAAGGATAATTCCGGTGATTAAAGTCATCAACCAGTCTCTGGTGAGTCCCTTTTTATTGGTTCTAATTACACCAGATACTGTGGCGGAAATACCGAGTATACCCGCGATGTTCCATATGTTAGAGCCTATAACTGTACCCACACCGATATCTACACTGCCTGAAAGCGAAGCTATCAAGGCGGATCCAAATTCTGGTAGTGATGTACCGATGGCTGATGCAGTGACTCCCAGGATAATTTCTGAAATTCCCAGTACAGATCCAATTTCGACCAGGTTATCCACGAAGACATCGGCGGATTTAACCACTATGATCAGCGATATGACCAGTCCTATGATGTAAAGGATTATATTTAACAAAAATATTCACCGGAAGTATATTTCCGTCTACTTCATTGATATTCTTTTCCATTTAAATTTTTAAAATTCCAAACAAATAAAATTAAAAAATAAAAAAGTTAGGCGATTAAATCGCCTTTTTACTACCTAGAGCAGTTTGAAGAAGGGGTGTTCTTCAACCATTTCCGTTCCAAGGTCTTTAGCAGCTTCTGCAATGAAGATATCAGCCATTGCACAGGCAGGGAAAGCCATGGAAGCGTTTTCAATAGGACCAATGAGCACGAAGTCTCCACCAGCCATCTGCATGATGAGGTTGGATCCTACGTCGGCTACAGGCCAGGCTTCTGGGTGTCCCAGTCCATCTTTTTCCACTGGTTTCTTGTAGGTTCTCATCCAGTCCCAGGCAGATGGTACGTTGTGTATACCGGCACCTGATGGGTATCCCCATTTGGATTTCTGCATGAAGGATGTTCTGACTGCTGGTCCTGCTCCCTGTCCCAGTGGGGTAACTGCTACGTCCATGAGTGGTTTGTCGATTCCAGACTCTGCGGCCATCTCTAAGAGACCTTTATCCAGTACGCTTCCACCGTTTTCCCAGATGTCTAATTTACCCTGGGGTGTCATGTCCATTGCGTTGAACCCTAGAACGATGGATGCAGAAAGGTCAGTTTCTCCTACTTGTACTATTTCTTCAGCTTCTGCTGCCATGTTTATAGAGTTGTAGATTGCTCTATCGGCTAATCCTACTTCTGTTGCGTATTTTGCTCCGGCTATTCTTGCTTCTGCAGAGGTTGAGTCTATAAGGAAGGGGTAGTCGGAGTGTTCTCCCACGAATTCCAGATATTTAACTATTGCTTCTGGAGTCTGTCCGAAGGTGTGTACCCAATGTGGGTTACCTGTGGTGTCAGACATTTCTTCCTGTATTTTCATTAGGTCCTGTGCTTTTTCTGCGTCGAATATACCGGCCTTTTCATCTTCAATAATGTTGTGTCCACCATAAAATATGGTACCTGCTAAAACAGTTGGATATTCACCTGGCTGTCCTCCACATTTGACGCCAGCAATATCTAAAACAACTTGTTCTTTGTCAAATCTAAACATACATAAACCTCCATTTTACTAGATTCCAAAGGCAGTTAAGAATGCTCCTACCTTAACCACATTGAATGCCACAAATAGGATTATCAGTCCTATTATAATTCCGTATAAAATACCAATATCTCTGCCTATTTGTTGACCCATACGCTGGTTGATTTCACCCCAGGTGAATTCTACCTTGTCTTCCATGTCGTCTAATCTTTCATTTGCCTTGTTGAATGCATCTGCAGGGACAAGAACGGCTGGTACTATATCTTTATCTTCGTCTGCCATTTTATCATCCTCCGAAGTATATCGCCCAAATAACAAATGGAAGTACTAAGACTAAAGCCAGTATTAGTCCTAAGGCCATACCATAAATACGGGTGGCTATAAGTCCGGCAAATAATCTTTGGTCTCTACCTATCAGTTGTGTTCGGTATTTAACATCTTCTGCGACTTTTCTTATGCCTCTAATGTTAGGTTTATTTGATATCAAAACCATCTCAAAACCCCCTATTTCAGGAATAATATAGTTCCAATGATCAGTGTGAAGGCCAGGCCTACCACTATTCCCTGAACTTTTCCGGCGTACATTCCTGCAAATATCCTGTTTACACCACCGATTGTTTTAATCTGGGTCTGGATATTACGCATTCGAGCTTCTATCAGTGCGGTTTCTGGGGCTACAGGTGGTATTGCTTCACCTTCTTCTTCTTCATCTTCGCCTTCTTCCACTTTGACAACCATTGCTTCTTCTTCGAATGCTCCGGGATCTTTTTCTATGCACTCTTTGATCTTGGACTGTATTGCTGCTGCGTCTTCTGTGTCGATTATACTTACTATTTCCAGTTGTTGTTGGAATCTTTCGATTCCTTCGTCGGGAATGTTTTCGATGAAGGGAATTGCTCCAGTTGCTTCTACAATTTTCCGTTTTTCTGGGTCAACTCCATTGGCGTGAAGTGCTTCTATACTTTGACCTGTGATGTGTCCCTGTACTTCTGATCCGCACAGGACCAGGAATCTGATGTTAGGGTTGCTTATCAGGTTAGCCATCATCTTCTCAATTCCGAGGTTTTCCGTTTTGCAAGGTCCGGCTATGGCTGCTCCGGCATCCACTGGGATCTGTTCAATGTGAGAAGCCAGGGTTGCGGCGGCAACTGGACTTTCTGGGTCTCCGACCACGTAGTCCCCGTTAATAACCGGCCATCCTTCTGCTGGTGATTTTTTCTCAGCCAACTTTAACACCTCCTATAACAATAGTGCGACCAGTAGAATCATTCCTAATACGAATCCATAAACCAGGTTGGTTAATTTACCCGCGGTGAGGTAAGCACCTTCTCTTCCGGGATAAGCCCCTTCAGAGGTTGTGGTTGGATCCAGGGAAGTGTATAAATCTTCTACTGCAATCTCTAATTCATTTAGTTGTTCATTCACTCCATCAAGGGATACGAGTACAGCTCCTTTCATAGCTGCTCCCAGCATACCTGTGGAGGGGTCAAGGGTTAAATTGGATTCAGGAGCAATTTGTATTAAAGGTAACATTTCTGCCATTTTGATTCCTCCTTTTACATCTCCTCTTCAGGCCACCAGCCAGTCCATGCCACTGATGCAGCATCTTCTGTTGAGGATTGTATGAATGCGCTGATTGATACAAACCAGGCTATGGCACCGATTATGGTTATTACCCACCATATGTCGTTGACTCCTATTCCTAGGATTCCGACTAGGGCCATGGATATGAAACCAGTTGATGCAGCCAGTTTGAGTGTTCTTGTTCTATCTTCTTGTGGTCCTAAACAGGCGTTGAATGGGTGCTGTATAGCCATGGTGTTCAGGATGAATAGTAATCCTATGTATCCTGTGGTTATCACGGTGGTGAGTATTGCTGCTGTTTCCAGACTGCCGGCTATGGCTGCTGAAAATCCTAGTACTGATATGGCTGCTGCACCGGAAAGTTCCACTGTGCATCTAACCAGGATAGGTATTTTCATCTTTATAACCTTGGTACCGACCAGTGCAACAATTGCACCTACGATCATGGCTAAGACTACTCCGAATACTGGGCCTAGTAGTTCCAGTCCACTTCCAAAGATTACGACTCCAGTTAATCCTGCCACGGCACCTACGATACCTATGGCCAATGACATGTAACCTATGGAAGGCACACCAGTACCTAAACCATAACTGGCTACTCGAGCTATGGCGTCAGCACCCCAAATTATGGCTAGTACTGCTCCTAATGCTCCGAATAGTGGTCCTAATACAGGGACAAATGGTACTAGGTAAAGTAGTATAAGTCCACCAATTAATCCTAATAATAATGTTTGTTTTGGGTCTACAGAGGATGTTCCACCTCCTCCTCCTGCTACTGACATTTATACTGCACCTCCTTGAAGAAGCAATACCCCTACTATTCCAATCACTAGAGAGGCTATGATACATGCTAATGCTCCTCTGGGGAGTCTTTTGAATTTAGGGTCATGGAACCCTTCTATGGTTCCTCCTATGTTGTAGGATGCTACTACTGAGTTAACAAAAAATACTGCTAATGCGAATATTCCAGCTACCATTGCTGCGGGTACAGATACTGTTTGACCAGCTGCTACGGCGAAGGCAGGTAATTCTACTAATCCATTGTAAAGGAAGTAGTATATTAATCCTCCACCTACTCCACCCAGAAGTCCTCCGATTATTCCGCTGACGAAGCATACTGTGGGTATTCCGTGTCCTTCTGTACCGGGGGTAACGTATTTTTCCTGTTCATATCCGGTAATAGGGTCTTTGGTCACTTTAGCAGAAACTGGTACAGTTCCTACCCCCCATATGTATACCCAGTTACCTATTAACATGGTTATACCGATCATCAAAGCTGCACCTGCGGCACCTGCCAGCAGTACTAACTCAAGTGGAGATCCTGTGGCCGCTGCTGCGGTTATAAGTCCGGTCATACCACTTCCTGCTGCTAGCATTGCGGTACCCGTTCCTACACCTGTTGCTGTTGCTATAGCTGCTGGAGCACCACCTACTGGTATGAAGTGTACACCTCCACCAATGAGGACTCCTCCAACGGTTACAGCACCGATTAATATTAATGGGTCCATCATAAAACCTCCTTATTCCCTATATGGTCCGTATTTGTTTCTGGCAAATACTTCTAATCTGTTGTTTATTATGATTAATAGTATTATTATCACGAACAGGATACCTGTTCCTATGGCTAGCGCTGTGTTACCTGGTGCAACCATTCCACCGACTACCGTAGCCCAGAAACTTAAGAACACAATTAGTCCAAAACATAATCCGGTTACGGGTCCACCGAATTTAGCACAAAAGTGTACTACATCTATGGAATTTCTGGCACCGAGTTCAGCCTTCCTGGTGATGTCACCGTGAATAGCTACGGGGATTCCACCACCGAATGGGTATTGCTGGTACTCCCGTTCAGCACCGTAGTGAACGTCTCCTGTTGATGAACCTATAGCACCTATGGTTATTCCCCAGAGTACTGCTAAAAACGGCAGTGCGAATGGGTGTCCAAATCCTTGAATTGGTAAGGTCATTAGGTATGATAATCCTACTATTGAGAATGTTACTATAAATCCGTGGCCTGCTATTGGTCCTAAGTGCTGTGTGATCACGTCCAGGTATACCGGCTGTCCAAATTGGGACTGGCTAACAATCCTTCCTAAATATGATGTAGTTGCAAACACTGCGTGAACCAATGCTGCTATGGCTGCTCCTCCTGCTATTGACAAAATAATTGGTAGGCTTAGCGAACTCATAAATACAAATGCTACAGAACCTGCTATTCCTGCCAGAGTACCCATTTGTACTGGTTCTCCAGAAATAGCCTTGTTAAACATTCTGTGCAGATTGCCCATCTGGGGTGCCAGCTGAACCTGTGAGTTAGGGTTACTCATGGAACCAACATCTGATTCCAGGTCCTCTGCAGCTCCTGCAATAGTTGCAGCAGCACCACATAAAGCCGCAATACCTAATCCTGCTATTATAGGGTCTGCCATATAATTTCCTCCTCATTTTTTAAATAAAATAAAAAAATAGGTGTTTGCGTAACACCTATTTATTTAGCTGGAGAAATAAGAGCTCTTTCTCCGGCTGGTTCGAATTCTCGCAGTGCACCTTTTGCAAACTGAGCACGTATTTCAGTGAAGTCAAAGGTCAGGTTTTTGTCAGCAAATGCAATTTTAACCAGTGGGTTAAGTGCAAATGCGTCTCCACGGGCAGAGTGTGCTGCCTGGGATATACCTGCGTATTCTCCCTGGTGACCCACGTTCATTGCGTAGTTTGGATAGTTAGCTCCTCTCAGTTCAGTTGGTAATCCTTCGTCTCCTCTAATTGAGAACACGTTGGAGGCACCACACTGGTCCTGAAGGTCGTAACCGTAGAATCCAAGTCTGCTGTGCTGTTCTTTGTGCAGGTACATGGAGAGGTACCATCCGCTTAAACCGGTCTGAGCGTTTCCAGTTGCAAATGCAGTGGAACAACCAGATGCGGCTGCTACAATAGATGCTCTCTGTGATCCACCGAATATGGTTTCGAGTAATGCTGGGTAGTCTTCGAACTGTTCCAGTGCGTAGAAGTTAACTTCGGAAGCAACGTCCAGGACAGTGTCCATGGTGTTTGGTGCTTCGGTCATTCCGTATTTGTCTTCTACGTACTCTTTACCAAAGTAGGTGAAGTCGTCGAGTACGTTGTCAGTGTAGGCTGCGGTTGCATACTGGGTGAAACCGACACCACCAGACATGTAAGAACCTAACCAGATCTGGTCGTAGAGCATAGCTCCAGCGGCCACAACATCTAAGGTCTGTCTTACTGGGTCGTCTGGGTATTTTCTTGGAGTCTGAACTATGTCAGCTAAGAAACCGAAGGCGATTCCACCTGGTTCGTTTTCTCCTCTTGCCCTTCGGACAGGGAGGTAGGTACCCATGTGGATAACTTCTGCGTGTTTTGCAGCGTATGCGAAGTCACCGGTTGCGGCTTCTCCTGCTGCCTGTTTGTATGCAGAAATCATGGACATACCGATCTGCATAGCGGACCATCGTGAGGTGGTACCACCGTCACAGGTTCGGGATACTATGGTTGGTATCCTTACTATCTGCCAGATTCCGTCTCCCACTTCGTTTTTGAGTACTTCAGCCTGGTCAGCTGGGAACTCTTTGTTTATGTCTAAAACGTATGCAGGGTCGATTTCGTCAGCTACTTCATCGTTACCGGTAAAGACTTTAACGTAACTGTCAGCCACCAGTAATGGGTGGGTTTCCACCATGTGTTCCTGTACAACTGCTGCACCAGGCATAGCGTGGTTTACAGTTTCCAGGTAGTGGGTGATGGTTTCCGGGCTTACTTCTTTACCCAGTCTTTTTTCTATAACGGTGTGTGCTGTGTTTAATCCTACAATAACGGTCCTTCTAATGTCATCCCACATCTGCTGCATAGCGGCGTTGTTTACGAAGTGTAAATCGTCACCTTCTACAAATGTGTCAGTGGTGGACACCTGGTAAGGCATGAGCACTCTCTGACCTAATGGAGTACCTACGTCTGGGTCGTATTGAGGGATTCCTCGTTCTGCTGCTACTTTTTTACCAGCTTCAACGAACTCGGTTTTCCTTTCAGACTGTTTCCATCCTCCAAATGTGTAGAAAGTGGTTTTCTTCTCTTCAGGGTCTTCTTTAAATGCTTTTTTAAGTGCGTTTATAAAAAGTTTATCTGCCATTTTTCCACCTCCTGATTATTCGGGACTGAACCCACCTTGTGATCGTAGTACGTGTATTCTCTTAAGTACTTCCACTGCGTCGGCGTCGTCTCGGTAGGCTTCATTATCTTTTCTGTAAATGGTGGTTTTTGCTTTGAGAGTTTCTTCGTCTAATGGTTCACCCATTACGACAGGTTCGTCTAACTCGTCACCGATCTGGTTTTTAACTGCTTCCACGTTTCCAGTTGATTTGTTTAAGACCAGTCTTCTCAGCATGTCGAACATTATACCGTCTTCGTCCAGTCTTACTGCGTGTCCGTGTACAGTTTTACCCCTTATACCGGTTCTGGCTGGGTCAAACCATTCTTTTTCCAGTAGTTCTTTGGAATATTTTTCTAGGTCTCTTTCCCTGGTCTCGATGATCTGTCTTCCGGATAGTGTACCTGCGTCAGCACCTCTGAATCTCCAGAGATATGATCTGGATCTTACGAAGGGGTGTACTGGGGCGTTGTACATGGAATCGGTAAACTGTATGTATCGGACTCTGTCTCCAGCTTTTGCACCGTCCAGTGGTACGACAGTTTCCCTTATGATATCATCTGGTTCATCGATTTCTTCCAGTGGTGGGTGTACGCTGGGGTACTCTTCACCAGGGGCTCGGTGACCTAATATCTTAACTACATCTTCGTCGGAAATCTCCCTTAACTTTTCTAATTCTATATCAGGGTTACTGAATTTTCTTCGGTTTTCAGCAACCTGACTTGTTCCTGGATAGAATTGTGCCATAATCATGCACCTCCTAATGCTAATCTTACCTTTTTTATTATCTCATCCAACTTTTCCTGGGGAGCCGTTTCTCCTCTAATAACTCCACTTATAATATCCACGATTTCACCTTGAGTTTTAGGTTCTTCGGGCATTACAGCTTTCGTTTTCACACCAACCTGAGCGAAATCTTCGAAGTCAACGGGGTATTCACATATAACGATACATGGCTTGTTTACTTTCCGTA
Source organism: Methanobacterium sp. UBA375 (assembly GCA_002495625.1). Taxonomy (GTDB): domain Archaea; phylum Methanobacteriota; class Methanobacteria; order Methanobacteriales; family Methanobacteriaceae; genus Methanobacterium_A. The sequence continues at coordinate 156,587 of DAGC01000013.1, forward strand.
GAATTAAACGGGCCTTGTAAACTATGTGATGCTTAACTCCTCCCAAATGCACTACTAACAGGCGGAATCTTTTGATCTGTTCTACCTCTTTGGGAGTAAGTCCAAAAAGGCTTCCCATTCCCGCCGTGGGAGCATCTGAGGGAACTCCAGCGCCGGCATTTAATACCAAAGTGCTGGTAAATATGTTAGCTTCCCGTAGGGCAAATGTGATTTCACATACTGGTTTGGTTATATGTCTCCTACCGGGAGACATGGCAATGGCCAGAACATCGTTTCCACACTCTGCAAAAGTACCTCTCTGGGCGATTCCTCCTCCTTCACCCATTCCCATGGCTTCTCTGCAATCTACAACGTGTGTGGTTTTGCCAATCATTTTTTCTCTTTTTTAATTATGGTGGCTCTTTCGCTGAGTTGTGCGTTTTGATCGGTCAAACCAACGACTTCATCAGACATTTCATCTAAGGTATCACCGTATTTAATCTGGTCTGTAACAGTTTTCTGCTTTCTTATGAAAGTTCCAACATGTATGTTGAAGCCGAAGGGCAGATTATCTTCACAGACAGATCTAACTTCATCGATGATTTCCTCATCTTCGATATCCATCAGAACTCGGCCAGTTTGAACCTGTAAGTCGATTTCTTCGCCTTTAATTGTAATTTTTCTGCGTTCAGGATTTATGTCTTCAGAAGGAAGTCTTTGTCCTTGTATTACGATTCTTCTAATGCCTTCAACCGCTTCTAAATCATTCAATAATTTTTCAGTGGTATCGGCGCTTAATAGTCTGTGCGGAAATACTTCAATGTCCATTTAACTTTTTACCCCCAAGGGTTGGAAAACTTGTTTATATCTGGTTTTTAATCTCTGCTGCAGCTTCGTTCACGTATTTGAGTGGTTCTCGGAATTCGGGAACTTGGCTGTACACTTCTTTTATTAATCCGGAGGTTGATTCTGGGGAGAACATCTGAGTACCGGCGTCTAATGCCATAGCTGCTGCCACAGGTGGTATAGCGAATCCTTTACTGTGTCTTGTAACGATGTGGTTTCCGTTGAAAATACCAGGACCTCCACCACCGTAAATTGAGTGGCTAAAGAAGGAGAATCCTACTGCTACACCTTCTGCTCTACCGAAGTCTACGCTTGGCAGTCCAGTTTCGAATTCAAGTATATCGTTGTAGTACAAGATTGTTGATGAAACACCCTGTGCAGCTCTGGCAGCTCCTTGGTTTACCATGGTTGCTGCTATTAAACCTGCTGCTGCGTATGCGTTCCATTTTGCTAGGTCGTCGGTTCCGTAGACGCTAAATCCGTTCAGGTCTTTTTCGACACCAATTACACCGTCAGCTTTGGCTTGGTCCACCATACTTTCAATGACTGATCCTACGGTACCGTTACCATTTTCTTTAACTAAATCCAGTACCATGTTGTCGGCGTTCATTCCCTGGTATGCCAGTCCGAGAAGGTGCATTCTTTCGAATTTACCTACTGCATCACCCATTTCAAACATTGCTGATTGTTCTAAAATGCTTGATAGAGCGGTGGTCTGTAGAGTGTTTTTCAGAGTTGCTGCAACCACGTGGTTTACCATGATGTTTCTCAGTGCGTAACCTGGGCCTTCTAATTTCTGAGGCAGGTCAAGCATGGTAGCTAAGTTACCACCTAGGTATTCCACAGATTGTGGGTATCTACCGAGGACTGCTGCTTTCACCATGTTTGCATCGTACATGTCTATGTCACAAACATCTAATATTGCCTGGATGAATGCTGAAGCAGTCACCAGAGAGGTTGCTGAATATTCAGCTGCTGATTCAAATCTAACTCTTGGGATTTGCACCAGTGCTCTCTTTCCACCAGCTAACAGTTCAACGTTTGTGTCGTCATCTTCTTCAACCTGTATCATTGCTTTTGCTTTTTCTGCGATGGCTTCTGCATTTCCTACAATGTCTGCGTCGATTTCTCTGCCCATTATTTTATTTGCTGGGCCACCGACTTTTGCAGTAGCTAAGGCATTTTGTACACCTTCTAGGTTCACAGCTACGGTCCTTTTGATACCCGATACGATTCTTTTGATCGCGGGGTTTCTAAGTGGACTCAGTGCTTCGAGTGGCACGTCGGATTCTACAAGATTGCCTCTAGCGTCGTACAAGTCGATCTTATCTTCAAACTTTGCCATTTTTTCCCTCCTACGAATTCTTGTACATCATTTTCTTATGCATCGTGGAATAAGCAGCGATAAACTGCTTTAAACTGGTTTTTGATCCCAACGATACAATTTTTGATATACGAATCTCCATTTAATGACTTATATGATATGTAACTTTCTTTTTGATTCAAGTAGAAAGATTTATATGGAATAATTCTGTAAAGGTTAATTGTATTTACAAGATTTTTTTCTTTTAATTCGAATTATAACGACTTCTTTTAAGGTTAAAAAGTAGATAATATGCAGATAATAGCAGATGTAGGTGGTATGCCCGGCAAAGACTGCAGGGGCTTCTGTAAATATTGCTATTTTAGAAAAGTTAAAGATGGAGATCCCTTCGGGTGTAAACTGTGCAATCCTGGTAGAGTAGGATGTGAACACTGCGGCCCCGGGGTACGGGAGATCACCAACAACTTCATACCCCCATTCATGGTGGTTGGCTCCGTCCAGAACACCCTGATGATGGGAGGAGTCAGAGACCAGAATTTGAAGGTTAACATCAGTGGAGGGGGAGATGTAAGCTGTTATCCCCATCTGCTGGAGATTTCATCTGCTTTTAAAGATTTAAGCCTCCCCATCCACCTGGGCTACACCAGTGGCAAGGGTATCGATGATGCCAAGACAGCCGAAGATCTGATATCCCAGGGGGTAGAGGAAGTCACCTTCACTGTTTTTTCAACCGACGCCCAGCTCAGGAAGAAATGGATGGGAGATACGAATCCAGAAGAATCGCTGAAAGCCCTTAAAATATTCTGCGAAAACAGTGAAGTACACGCCGCAGCAGTTATAGTTCCTGGAGCTAACGATGGTGAAGTCCTTTTTAAGACAGCGAGTGATCTGGAAGAATGGGGTGCGAAAGCGTTCATATTGATGAGGTTTGCTAACCAGGAAAGTCAGGGACTTATCCTCGGGAATGAACCCATCTTAGAGGGTCAGAAAACCCATTCCCTGGAAGAATTCGAGGAACTGGTTAAACAGGTAAACCGGGAATTCAAGCTCCGGGTAACCGGTACTCCTCTCTGCGACCCGGAAAATGACACACCCTTTGCCATAAGTAAAAAGAAAAACCGGGAATACCTTGACATATTATCTGAAGTTACCTCCGAGGCAACCATACTTACCAGTGCAGTGGCCGCTCCATATATCGAGAAGATCATCCTAAGTATCGGTGCTGAAGACCTGGTAAATGTAGTAGCCGCCAATAAAGATATCGGCTGCTTAATAACCCAAAAAGACCTGGAAAAGGTAGACCTTAAAGATGTTAAGGAAACGGTGATGATACCTGGACGGGCCTTTGTGCATAACAAGAAGGCAGAGGAAGTTCTAAGCCGTGATGGAGTGGATAGGATAGTTGCCAGGGGACCAGACAAACTCTCTGTTGATGGAGAGATGAGCGGCACATTAAGCCGTGAAGACGTTTTAAAGACAGAGTTAATTGCTTTTCAAGATTTGATTGAAGCTATAAATTTTTTTGGTGTAAGAAAATAATTATTATATACAATGGTTGGATCAGATTTTTTAAATATTCATACCATTCAGAAAACCTTACGAATTTCTTTATGTTGATTATTTATTTTTCTTTAAATTCGATTTAAATAAATTAAATTCATCTTTAACAGGAACCATTGATTAAAAATCAATTTTCCGAAATAGTTCGTTTTCCGAGCGTCTTTTTATAATTTCTAAATGATTTTGTGAATTCCTTTCCTTTTGGATGGGTTTCAATGAATTCTGTAAATATTTGAAATTTATTCACCGTAGATTCACTTAAAATGTGTTCCATTGCACATGCTTCCCTATCAGCAGTCTTATTATCTACACCTAACATATTCAAGAACCTTTTCAGTATAATATGTTTACGTATAACCCTTTTTGCCGCCTTTATTCCTTTTTCATTCAATTTAATTTCCTTATATTTTTCACGGGATATTAAATCCAGTTTATATATTTTATCTACTGCTTCAACGACACTGGAAGGCTTAACATTAAGTTCTTCAGCAATATCCACCACTCTAATGATTCCCTTTTCCTTTTCCAAATTATACATTACCTCAAGATAATCTTCCATACTCTTTGTAAGTTTTAAAGAATTCATTACTATCCTCTTCTATTATTTTCTATTATATCCTAACTTCAGACCTGTAAAATATCCTCGTTAGTATTAAATATCGTATTCATATCCAACTTCGCAGTTTTTATAGGATTCTGGCATTTTAGTCTTTATTTCACCTCCTTTTCGGGTACAATGACAGGGGATTATTAAAGGAGTGCCCTTTAAAATATCTACATTAGAATCATGAAATCCTCCGACTACACCGTAAATCTCACCAAATTCCCTGGATTTCTTAATGATTAATTCAAGTCCGGTGTGAGCGCAACCAGTAAGGACAATATTACCCTTTTTGGAGCATAATACTAAAGACTGTTCTTTAATTTTTTCACCAAGCTCTCCGGTAGTGTATATATTATCACAAACTTTTCGAGCCTGTGAAACCTCTACAATGTTTGCCTGATTTTTTACCTCATTTTTAAGGTTTTCTGATACGGATTCAGGAAAGTAAACATCAGGATTTCTGGTATACTCTAATACATGATTCAAACCTCCAATATGATCCCAGTGCTGATGGGAAATTACGATGATATCTATTTCTTCTGGGTTGATACCGGCAGTTTTCATATTGTTTAAAAGAACAAATCCATTCCAGCCGGTGTCAAATAGTATTTTCTTTTCATTTACTGCTATAAAACATGAAAATCCCCATCTCGCTTTAAAATTGTTCAAAGCTTTATTATCATATATAATCTGGAGTTTCATTTTGAATCACTTAAGGTCATTTTGAATCACTTATATACGTCTAGAATTATTTCTTCAAGATTCTTACCCTTTGGGAATATCACATCGATCAACTTATCATTTAAGGCGTACATAGGTCCTTCACCAACTTCATTACCTATCAAAACATCCACATTTTCTTTCCCTAAAAAGTCAGCCGTTTCAAGTCCCTTCTTTTTTTCCAATTTAACCCCTGGGTTTTCTTTTATTACTATGTCTGTTATTTCACCGTTAGATACATTTGCAAATAAAATATAAGGAGCTCTGGCAAAATGTTCTGAAACTGTGGATTGTAAACCTTTCCTGTTTTCTACCGGGACTGCCACCCTTAATTTTTCTTTTTTATAAGGTTCTATTTGAACTGTTAAAGTATCTAAATTTCTGATTTCATCTTTTACAGTTCTTTTAACTTTTTCTGTTATATCAGATGCCTTTCGTACCGATAATCCTTTCTCTGTTTCCAGATGCAGTTCTGCAAATACAAAGGGCCCTGACCTCCGGACCTTAACGTCATGAACATTTTCAACCCCTTCAACACCTTTAGCAATTAATTTTATTTCGTTAAGCTTTTCAGGATCCATACTGGCATCTAGAAGGACAAGAACATCATCTTTAGCCAATTTTAGTCCCATATAAACGATTAAAAATGCCACTAAAATTCCTGAAATCCCCTCTATACTTAAAAAGCCCAGATACGACGATAATATACCTGCAAAAACGATTGACGACGAAAAAATATCAATAAAACTGTGTTTTCCATCATTTATCAGTGCCTGGGAGTCTATATCCCTCCCAACTTTCTCTTTATATCTGGCAAGTAGAAAAGAAATCACGGCAGAAAAAGCAGCTACAGAAAGACTTATTAAAGGCATTTCAATTGTTGTAGGGTTAATAAATGCGTTGAAAGATTCTAAAGCTATTTCTATACCAGTTACTATTATTATGGCCGATACTATCAAAGAGACAAAAGACTCGATCTTGTAATAACCGTAAGGGAACATTTCATCGGGTTTACGCTGGGAAAGTCTAAGTCCTATGAATACAGCTAAAGATGCAACTATATCCGAAAATGAATGGACAGAATCAGCAATTAAAGCTATACTCCCGGATAATATGCCAATTATCCCCTTAAGGATAGCCAACAACAGGTTTGTTAAGCTGGAATATATGGCGGCTTTTTCTCCCTTCCTTAAATTCATTCGTGTTTTATCATCCATTGAAACACCGAATTTTATAATTCATTGATATGGTCTTCTTAAGCTGGATTTTATGTTTGTTTTTTTATATTTGTCCAAAAAATTAATATTTTTTATCATTTCTTTTAATATTTCCAGAAATTTACCGGTATATTCCGGTTCAAAAATCACTGCTGGTTTTAAATTTACCAGGGCATACACAAATTTCTGATCAAAAGGAATTTTCCCCAGGACTGGAATTTCATTTACAGTGAAATATTCCTCTATTTCTTCAGTGAAATCACTATTTATATCATATTTATTAATTATAACTCCATAATTGATGTTGAAATGATTAACAATATCTATAGCTCTTTTAAGATCCCAGAATGCTACAGGTGTAGGTTCTGTAACCAGTACTACGTAGTCACTTCCCCTTACCGACGCTATTACCGGGCAACCAATCCCCGCTGCAGAATCTATGACCATATACTCTGCATTTATGGCCTCTGCAATTTCTGAAGCCCATATTTTTACGATGTTTACCACATTTCCTGAACCCGATTTACCAATGTTTAGCTGTGCTGAAACATTGGGAAATCCATAACCAGTTTCACCTACTCTTATGCCGGCTATCTCAACCGATTCTAGCTTTAATGCATTATCATCACATACCAAGGTACAGGCACCGCAGCCTATGCACAGTAAATCGTTGATTACCGGAAAATCTTTCCCATCCACGTTGATCGCTTGAAATTTACAGGCTTTTACACATTCCTGACATTTATTGCAGTGTTCTTTGATTAACTTAGCATTCTGTTCGCTACGAACACGGTCTATTAATTGGAAATTATCTTCTATAACTCCGAGGACCAAAGCCAGGTTGGGCGCATCCACATCACAATCTACTGTGATTAATTTATGGTTTTCTGCCAACAGAACAGCTAGAGAGGCTGTTATTGAACTTTTACCAACTCCTCCTTTTCCTGATAGTACTGTGATTGTTTTCATGATCGGTTCTCCAGGAACTGTGCTATTTCTAAAATCTCTTTGTGTGTAATGGGGATGCCTTTAGAATAATTTTCAAGAAAAGTTTTTGTATAAGGAACCTTAGAAATAATAGCAATACCATGATTAGATTGTATTTCTTCTATTAGGCCAATATCACCAATATCCGACTTGTTTAGAATAATTACAGGCTGGATTTTCAGTAATTCTAGAAGTTTTAAAATTAATTCCAGATCATGTTTACCAAAAGGTGTTGGTTCAGCAACAGCTAAGGCCAGATCACTATCCATTAAAGCAGTGCTGACATTACAATGAGTACCTGCAGCTGTGTCTATTAACAGGAAATCATAGTTATCCTCTAATTCAAATGCATAATCGAGGGTGGCCTTTACTACTGGTGAACTGGATTCCAATCCTACATATATTTCCCCGGATATCAGTATTAGATTTTCAGCAATTCCTGTATCGAAAACAGGTTTTCCCCGATATATGCAGCCAATTGTTTGTGCATCTTCAGATATCGCCCTGTTTGGACAGGCTAAAAGACACGCTCCACATCCATTACACTGTTTATCAACTAAAAAAGGAAAATTATCCTTTATTAAAATAATAGCATTCTCTTTACATATTTGAGAACATTCACCACACTTTAAACATCTTTGTTTATCAAATTCAGGGAGGAATATCTCTACTTCTCTGATCTTCTCCCTTTCAGTGGACAGGATAATATGATCGTCTGGACATTCAACATCTGCATCAACCAATATGGTTCTATGTTTCTTGGCAAGTTCGGCTGCTAAGGCTGTTGCTATAGTTGATTTACCTGTACCACCCTTACCACCAGTTATTGCGATTCTCATTTATTTACCTGCACTTAAAAAATATAAAAGATTTTCCGAGCTTCAAATTAGTTTAAATGTTGCAGTGATAAGGAAAACTTATCCTACAGTATTGATTGAAAGTTAAATCGTGACGTAAAACATTTTATTTTATTCTTTTTTGACTTTGATTGCTCCATTTGGACATATATCCACACATATCTCACATAAACTGCATTTATCCCTATTTTGGATGATTATTTGGTCTCCCCTGATGGTAAAGAGTTCCATCGGACAGGCGTCCACGCATTCTGCACAGTCTGCCCCTTCACATTTATCATAGTCTATCGTAATTTCAGTCAAACAGTATCCCTCTTTAAAATTTATTTAATGCTGATTTTCCAATTTCGAAGTAAATTGTGGGCTTGTTTATACTTGTCTTCCCCCACCCATTCCTCCTCTTCTTCCAGGACCTCTGCCTCCAGCCATTGGTCCTCCAGAGCTGGATGAAGTTATCTCATCCAATTTATTTTCTGTAAAGAGTTTCAAATTTTCTTTCACAGTACCGGATTGGAGTTTATATACTTTGATCCCAACTTGGTTTAATAAATTGAATGCATTTGGACCTACGGCACCCGAAATTAAAGCATCAACATTTTTATTGGCAATAAATTGGGCTGCTGATATACCTGCTCCCCTCTCATTTTTTGATGGATTTTCAACTGCTGAAGTTTCTTTAATGTCTCCGTCTCCCAAGTCTGCAACAATAAAATAAGGACTTCTTGCAAATACAGGACTCACCTCGGAATCCAAGTTATTTCCAGTGGATGTAATTGCTATTTTCACAAAATCACTCCCTTTTTATTATTTTTTCTATTTTATCTACAATATCTGACATTTCAAATGAAATTTCTGCTTCAGGTTCTTTAATTACGATTGGAGTTCCCATATCAGAGGCCTTTGGTGTGTTGAAATCTAAAGGTAGTCTACCCAGAAAGTTGATACCCATCTTATCTGCAATTTGAACTCCCCCATCTTTGCCAAATATCTGAACTTCATTTCCACAATGAGGACAGATGAAGCCAGACATATTCTCAACAATTCCAATTATTGGAATGTTCAGGTTCTTTACCAGGTTAACGCTTTTTTCCACATCCTCTTGCACCACCGACTGGGGTGTGGTGACAAATACAACACCATCTAATGATGGAATGCTCTGTAAAATTGTTAAGGGTATATCTCCTGTACCGGGAGGGTTATCAATAATCAGTAAGTCCAGATCATCCCAGTTAATCTCTGCAAGGAATTGTTTTACCGCACCGGTTTGAGCAGGACCTCTCCAGATAACAGGAGCTTCTTGAGAGGGTAATAAAAAACCTAATGACATCACCTTTATTCCTTCCTTGGTTTCAACCGGGATTATACCCTCTTTATCAAATTTTAAATTTTTTCCTTCAATTCCAAACATTTTGGGTACATTGGGGCCGTGAATATCGGCATCCATGATACCTGTTTTGTAACCTTTTTTTGCAAATGCTGCTGCAATGTTGACCGATACAGTTGATTTACCAACACCTCCTTTGCCACTCATAACGGCAATTTTATGCTTGATTTTGCTCATTCTCTTTATAATTTCCATTTCCTGCTTCATCAAAGCCAGTTTATGTTCCTGATTTTCCTGCTCTGCTATCATTTTTCTTCCCTTGGATCAATCCAAAATATCCCAGATAATTAAACCTAAAATAAACCCATGTTTTAGCTCATCCCTTTTCATCACAGGAGTTTTCATCTGCAATGTTAAGATTTCCCTTTCTCCACTCCCTTAAAGTTTCTTTTACTGTCCCTGATGCACCTGAAAATACTGTAATTTCACTATCACGTAACATGTAAACAGCTTTTCGTCCTAAATTTCCACATATAAGTACATCTGCATCAGAATCGAGTATTATTTCTGCAGGTGTCTTAGAACCTCCTTTATGTTTGCCAAAAGTTTCTACTACATCTACATCCTTAATTTCACCATCATCGAATTTAATTAAAGTGAAGTAGGGGGTTTTTCCAAAATGCAAAGAAATATCAGCCAGTAAACCCCTCTGGTCTAGTGTTGGAACGCATATTACGGTGATTTCCATCATCTCCCCTTTCTATTTAGTCTGCTCCGCATAGCGGAACACCGCACTCTGGACATTTAGTGTTTCTACATGGTACCCCGCGGGTTTTGCCTGCTTCATATCCGCAGTTTGGACATTTACATACTCTAGGTGGACCTGCTCGCATTCCACCACCATATCCTCCTCTTCCTCCTGTTGATTGCTGTCCTGCTGGTCTTAAACTTTCATTCACCGCTATTAATGAGATATCTTCAGAGTCACAGAGGGGACACTTTTCATATTCTTTTCCATCTTGGAACCACTTGAATCCACATTTTTTGCATATATATCTTTTTTCATCTGTCATGCAAATTTCCTCCTTTATTTTTGATAATATTTACCTAATTCAATATAGTTTATGAATCTGAGGTAAAACATCTGGTTTTATGGTGCTTTGAATATTTTTTTGAACTTTTTTCATCTCACCATGTTATGAATATATATTCATAACCATTATATAAATGTTTCACCAGTATTAAATTTAAAAGAAAATTCACCCAATTTGTAATACTTTTATCGGGAATACTAATATTTAAATAGCATAAAATAGGATTAGACTTATTTAGAAACTAAATTATCAAACAAAAATTAGTTTCAACCATTAAAAAACATTGATGAAGTGATAAAATGGATAACAGCACTATAAAGCCAAAAATAATCCCCTTTTCAGAGGTTACCAAATTTCACGGCCATGTATGCCCTGGAACTGCCATAGGATATCGTGCCGGAGAAATAGCCATTGAAAAACTTCGTTCTCCAAGGGCGGTAGATGAAGAGTTTTTAGCCATCGTGGAAAACGACAGTTGTAGTGTAGATGCTATACAAGTCGTTGCCGGATGTACTTTCGGTAAAGGGAATCTGATATTTAGGGATCACGGAAAACATGTGTACACCTTCATAAACAGGGATACAGGAGAAGCTTTACGCCTTTCTTTAAATACTGGGATAGATGCCATGAACCCTGAATTCGCTGCAGTTAGGGAAAAAGTATTCAGTGGAACGGCCAGTGATGAAGAAAAAGAGGAATTTGAAAAACGAAAGAATGAAACATCCCAAAATATTTTAGACATGCCTGAAGATGAGTTATTCAAAATAGAACAGGTAGAATTGGAGATTCCCGAAGAAGCGCGTATATTCCAGTCAATTAGATGTGCTAAATGCGGAGAGTTAGTTGCAGAACACCGGGCCCGGGTAGAAAATGGTGAATTTGTATGTATACCCTGCTTCGATGATTATTCAAGAACTTAAATTGCTTTACAATTTTTAATCTTTTATTTTTATTTTCTTATACCCCGGTATTCTATTCATTCTAATTTATTTTACAGATCAGTAGATTTGAATTTCTTAATTTGGTATTACGTATTTTCTAGTTACTTATAAAGGTGTTATTAACTATTTAAAGAGTATTACTTTTTTCAGGTTTGCTTATAAATGTATTAATACTTCCATAGAAAGTATTATAAATGATTTTTTTAAATCTAATTTAGAGGTGGTAAAAATTATTGGAAAACGATCGTTAAGTATTATTTGTGTTGTAAGTGCAGTAATAATCATCTTTGGTTTGTTTTATATTTTTAATGAGGACACTGCACGTTCAAGCTCAGGTACTGTTTCCGTTACCGATGTTGCAGGAAGAACAGTCCAGGTTCCCGCCCAAGTAGATAGAGTCGTAGGGACAGGATGTTCTGACAGAGAAATAGTATATTTAAACGCCAGTGACAAACTGGTTGGCATAGAACAGGTGGAATCAAATTCTAATGGAGGATCCGGTAATTCATTGCCCTACATGATCGCTCATCCAGAGTTAATGGAACTACCCATCGTTGGCGATGCCAGTAAAAATATAATCAACTATGAAAAAATAGCAGAACTCAAACCAGATGTGGTGTTTGCTAGAAGTGCAGAAGATGCTGAAACTATACAGACTAAGACTGGTATTCCGACTGCTGTTGTATATACCGGAGCTGTTGGAACACCTGAACAGATGGAAGATTATAAAAACTCTTTAAAAGTAATGGGTAAGGTGTTAGGTAAGGAAGACAGGGCCGATGAACTGGTTAACTATATCGATTCCTGCCAAGAGGACCTTAATAAACGAACGGACGGCGTATCCAGCAACAAAACAATATACATAGCCGGACAGGCCTACAGAGGAACACACGGCATCACATCTACCAATCCGTTTTATCCCCCCTTTGAGATGGTGAATGCGGATAACGTGGCCAGTGCCATGAACACTACCACCAATGCAACCCTAAACGCCATTCAGATAGATAAGGAACAGATTATAACCTGGAATCCGGATGTAATCTTCATTGAGGGAGGAAGTTTAGCAACTGTGACCAATGATACCAGCAAAAACCCAGAATACAAGAATATTAAAGCTATACAGGATGGTAATGTCTATACAGTACTGACTTACTGTTTATACAGCTATAACAAGGATGAAATGATTGCTGATGCTTACTACATTGGAAAAGTTCTCTATCCAGAACAATTCAGCGATGTAGACCCCGAAAAGAAAGCAGATGAAATATTCACGATGTTCGTGGGTAAACCAGTCTACAGTGATCTAAAGGGACCGCTTGGTGGATTTGAAAAGATAGAGATTTAATTTTTTCCATTTTTTGAAGGTACTTTACGGATAAATTAAGGGTGATTTTATGGATAAAAAGTTAATAGTAGGTATTATCGCCATCGCGATACTGATTGGCGGAGTTTTAGTCTACACCTTTGGTGGAGATATTCCAGTTTCAAGAGAAGGCAACGTTTCTATAACAGACGCGGCAGGTAGAACAGTCCAGGTTCCAGCTCAGGTAAATAAGGTGGTGGGAACCGGATGTTCTGGTAGAGAAATTGTGTATTTAAACGCCAGTGACAAAATAGTGGGAATTGAACATATGGAATCAAATTCAACAGGGGCATGGGGAAATCAGTTACCCTATATGATCGCCCATTCTGAACTTCTGAAATTACCTATCGTTGCCAATGCAAGGACCGATACAATATACTATGAAAAATTAGCCGAAGTTGACCCCGATGTGGTGTTTGTTGGCACTGCAGAACAGGCAGATAACGTACAGACCAAAACGGGTATTCCTGCTGTTGTGGTATACGTTGGCGCGGTTGAAACACCTGAACAGATGGATAAGTATAAGGAATCTTTGAAGATGATGGGTAAGGTGTTAGGTAAGGAAGACAGGGCCAATGAACTGATTAACTATATTAATTCCTACGAAGAGGATCTTGATAAACGAACGGCGGGCGTCTCCAGCAACAAAACAGTATACATAGCTGGACAGGCTTATTATGGAACACACGGCATCACATCTACCAATGCATTTTATCCCCCATTTATAATGGTGAATGCGGATAACGTGGCCAGTGCCATGAACACCACCACCAATGCAACTTTACATGCAATTTCAGTGGATAAAGAGCAACTAGTAACCTGGAATCCTGACATGATCTTCGTAGAGGGGAGCAGTGCAGAATCGATGATCAACGATACCAATCAGAATACAGTTTATCAAAGCATAAACGCTGTAAAAAATGGCGACGTCTACGATGTCCTTCCATACTGCTTGTTCTCTTACAATAAAGATTCGATGATTGCTGATGCTTATTATATCGGTAAAATTCTCTATCCTGAACAATTTGCAGATGTAGATCCAGAAGAAAAAGCCAACGAGATATTCATGAAATTCAATGGTGGATCGGGTGAACTGGTCTACAGCACGTTGAAAGCTCAGTACGGCGGATTCAAGAAGATGGACATATAAAGATGGACATCTGATTGCCCCCTTTAAAAGAATCGAGTGTGATAAACAATGAACATTAATGATCGTCCAGATGTTTCAGCTGAAAAATTACAGGGCACTGTTGAGAATGCTTTAAATGGTTTAAAGATATTTAATCTTTTAAAGACCTCTATAGAACTTGGAATTTTTGATTTTCTAAACGAACCAATGTCTTGCGAGCAAGTTTCTAATAAACTGGGAGTTGAACCTATTTTAACTTATTATCTCTTGGAAATACTGGCAAAACTAGGTTTAATGGATAAAACAGGGGAATTTTATAAAAATTCAAGGACAGCTGAAGTTTTTTTAAATTCCGAATCTGATTACAACAGAAATAAGTGCATACTATCCTTAGAAGGAAACGTTGATCTCTGGAATAATTTAAATCATACTTTACATGGCAAAATATCCCGGGAAGATGAATCCTTCTTTCCTGAGATCATACAGGTGATGGCTGAAGATTGTTTATCTGGTGAATTACATGATACAGTTGATTTAGTAGCAGATTGTGATGAATTTAAGAGTTCTAAGACTTTGCTTGATGTTGGAGGAGGCCATGGATTGTATTCTATAGCTTTCAGTCAGATGAATTCGGATTTACAGTGTTATGTTTTCGATTTTCCAGAGGTTTTAAAGGAAACACAGAAATTCATTGAAAGGTACAGTTCCAGCGTTTTAACTATCCCTGGGAATTTTTACAGGGATGATTTTGGCGGTAGTTATGACATGATCTTTTCTTCATACAATCCGGGAGGTAAAAACCCACAAATAGCCGAAAAAATTTATAATTCACTGAATTTGGATGGGTTATTTGTAAACAAACAGTACTTCCCAGAAGAGAGTAAAAATTCCCTGGGAGACCTCTTAGATAACATGGAATGGAACTTCACCAATTTTGAGAAGTCCAATAAAGCAGAAAGACGATTCAGCTTTAAAGGTGATTTAGGTTTCGAGGAATATTTAGAGTTTTTAGAGGGTCTTGGATTTTCAATCATAGGTACTCATGACATAAGCCATCTTAACACGTCATTTGGGACAAGGTCGGAAGATAAAGTCATAATAGCTAAAAAAGTGAGATAAGTGAGCTTCAAAGACGAAACAGTAACCGGTTACAAATCTTATATGAGAAATAAGTTATATATTGGGGCAGTTTTAGTCCTGGCTTTAACTGTTACCATTATATTTTCCATTAAAGTGGGGGCTGCAAATTTATCTGTATATGAAATATTAAATGGTTTAGTTAACAGTCAAGCTGCCGGGGCTTCAATCATATGGAATATCCGTATTCCCCGTATCCTTGCCGCTATAATAGCAGGGTGCTGTATGGGTATTGAAGGATGTATAATGCAGAACGTGCTTAGGAACCCATTGGCAAGCCCATACACGATGGGAATTTCACAGGGGGCTGCTTTTGGAGCTGCATTTGCCATCATAGTCTTGGGTGCTGGGGCTTTAAACAGTACCCAGGCTGATGCGGTTATTGTGAACAACCCCTACCTCACTGTTTTTGCAGCATTTTTAGGGGCGATGATTGGTGTTAGCATAGTCCTTTTAATAGCCAGGGTCAGGAGTGTAACACCGGAAGCGATGATACTCGCTGGAGTGGCCATGAGTGCCATGTTCACCGCGGGGACTATGTTTTTACAGTACTTTGCATCGGATACCCAGGTGGCAGCCACTGTCTTCTGGACTTTTGGAGATGTGGGAAGGGCGGTGTGGAGTGATGTCTGGATCATGTTCATACTCCTGATACCGGCATTAGCATATTTCATGTATCATGCATGGGATTATAATAGTCTTGAAATTGGTGAGGAGACTGCGAAAGGTTTAGGGGTTAATACGGATAGGATAAGGTTACATGGGATGCTCATCTCTTCATTTACATCGGCAGTGACAGTAGCGTTTCTGGGAGTTATTGGTTTTGTAGGATTAATAGCACCACACATAATGAGGAGAATTATAGGAACCGACCACAGGTTTTTAATTCCCACATCCGCTATCCTGGGCGCTCTAATACTTCTGGTATCTGATACAGTTGCCAGGGCCATATTAGCTCCAATTGTGTTACCAGTAGGTATTATAACTTCATTTTTAGGGGCACCTCTGTTCTTCTATATAATAATGAAAATGGGGCGATAAAAATGGTTCTTTCAGTGGATAAAGTCGAATTTTCCTATGGAAAGGCGAATATACTCAAAGATATAAATTTTAAGGTTAAAAAGGGGGATTTTGTTTCTATACTGGGCGTTAACGGGTCTGGTAAGTCCACCCTGATGAAATGTATAAACAGGATTTTGAAGTTTAAAGAGGGAATGATCTTCGTTGAGGAGAGAGACGTCCGAGAAATGAAGGAAATCGAAATTGCAAGGAAAATGGGCTACGTACCCCAGAGATCAGAAACAGGTTTTATCACAGTTTTTGATGCTGTTCTACTCGGTAGGAAGCCTTACATAAAATGGGATGTTTCCAGTAAAGATATAGAACTAACAGAGGAAATATTGAAGGTCATGAATCTGGAGGAGTATGCATTACGTTACATCAATGAGTTGAGTGGTGGAGAAATGCAAAAAGTAGTTATAGCCAGGGCTCTGGTTCAACAACCCCGAATTTTACTTTTAGACGAACCCACAAGTGACCTTGACTTAAAAAATCAGCTGGAAGTAATGAAACTCATAAAAGAAGTATCGTGTGCTCAAAATATCGCTTCTATCGTGGTGATGCATGATATAAATCTCGCTCTCAGATACTCTGATAAGTTCATAGTGTTAAAAGATGGTCAGGTTTTCACCAGCGGTGGAAGGGAAGTTATAACTCCAGAACTCATTAAGGAAGCCTACGGCGTTGATGTGCATATCAAAACTTTTGAAGGAGTTCCCTTGGTGATTCCCAAATCTCAATGATTTAAGATTTAATCGTTACACAATAGTTACTAATCTAAGTAGTCTTTTTTAACATTATTTACTTCATAAACCTATTAATATTGCTAATTTAGACCAAATTTTAGTGCCTCAAGTTTGAATTATATTTTCATATCAATTTTCCATCGAAAGTTTTTTATACCTATTTATTCAACTTTTGTTTAATTTTTTTCAAGTTATATTGAATTTGGCATGGGGTGATTAATATCAATCGAAAAATAGTTATAACCATTATTATAGGGATTTTATGTCTTGGTGGGATTTTATATTTTTTTCTAGGTTTGGAAAAAGTAAGTTCAGATACAAGTACAGTTTCAATAACAGACGCAGCAAATAGAACAGTTCAGGTCCCAGTCCAAGTAAATAGAGTAGTGGGAACAGGCACTTCTAACAGAAATATAGTATATTTAAACTCCAGTGATAAATTGGTTGGAATAGAACAGATCGAATCTAATTCAGCCGGAGGATGGGAAAATCAGTTGCCTTATATGATTGCACATCCAGAATTAAGAAGTTTACCCGTCATAGGCGATGCACGTAAAAACTTGGTAAATTACGAAAAAATAATAGAACTTGATCCAGACGTAATATTTGCCGGGAATCCACAACAAGCAGATGATATACAAAATAAAACAGGTATCCCAACAGTTGTTGTATACGTTGGTGCGGTTGAAACACCCGAACAAATGGACAATTATAAGAAATCTTTGAAGATAATGGGTAAAGTGTTAGGTAAGGAAACTAGGGCAGATGAACTGGTTAACTATATCGATTCCTGCCAAGAGGACCTTGCTAACAGGACAAGTTTTAGCAACAAAACAGTTTATGTTGGTGGGCAGGTTTACTATGGTGCACATGATATCACATCCACGAATCCTCATTATCCTCCTTTCACACTATTAAATGCAAACAATATTGCCAGTGTTATCAACACTACTGCAAATGCTACTTCACATGCTCAGATAGATAGAGAACAGTTGATAAAATGGAATCCTGACGTGATCTTCATTGAATCTGGAAGTTTAGCAACTGTGACCAATGATACCACCAAACATCCTGAGTACAATGATCTTAAAGCTATACAGGATGGAAATGTCTATGAAGTATTGTCCTGCTGTTATGATAAGGATATAATGTTTGCAGATGCCTATTACATTGGAAAAATTCTCTACCCAGAGCAGTTTAGCGATGTAGATCCGGAAGAGAAAGCTAATGAAATATTTATGGAGTTCAACGGCGGATCAGGCGGATCAGTTTACGAAACTTTTAAGACACAGTTTGGTGAATTCAAAAAACTGGATCTCCGTACTCTTTAATCTGAGGTGATAAAATGAACCTTAAAGATCGTCCAGATGTTTCACCAGGAGAACTTCGTGACATTGTTGAAAATGCCCTAAATGGTTTAAAAGTATTTAATCTTCTTAATATTTCAATAGAACTTGATATTTTCGATTTTTTAAACAAACAAATGACTTATAAACAAATTTCCGAAAAACTGGGAATTGAACCAGTGCTAACTTATTATCTTTTAGAGGCGCTGGTAAAATTAGGATTAATAGAGAAATTGGGAGAGTTTTATAAAAACACAAGAGCATCCCAACTATACTTAAACTCTGAATCTGATTATAATCAGAGTAACTGTATGTTATTTTTAAAAGGGAAGGCTGATTCATGGAACAATTTAGAACATGCATTAAAAGGGGATTTATCTCGGAAAGATGAAAATTCGTATCCTTTTCTTATACAAGCAGTAGCAGAGGATTGTTTATCTGGAGAACTACAGGAGACCATTGAATTAGTGGCCAATTATAATGAATTTAAACGTTCAAAAACTTTGCTTGATGTTGGAGGCGGCCATGGGCTGTATTCTATAGCTTTCAGTCAAGTGAATTCGGATTTACAGTGTTATGTTTTCGATTTTCCAGAGGTTTTAAAGGAAACACAGAAATTCATTGAAAGGTACAACTCCAATGTTTTGACTATTCCTGGAAATTTCTATAAAGATGATTTTGGTGGTAGTTATGACATGATCTTTTCTTCATACAATCCGGGAGGTAAAAACCCACAAATAGCCGAAAAAATTTATAATTCCTTGAATTTAAATGGATTGTTTCTAAATAAACAATACTTCCCAGAAGATGAGAAAGATACATTGGAAGCTAATCTGGATAGCTTAGAATGGAATTTCACAAACTTTGAAAAGACGTCAAACAGCAAGGAAAGGTTTAGTTTTAAAGGAGATTTATCATTTGAAGATTATATAACTTTTTTAGAAAATTTAGGGTTTAATATAATTGATATTCATTATATAGACCATTTTAATTCACCATTCGGACCTAAATCCATAAATAAATTTATAGTTGCTAAAAAAGTGAGATAACTAAGCTTCAAAGACGAAACAGTAACCGGTTACAAACCTTATGTGAAACATCGCTGTTGAAAATCATAAATTTTCTATTTTTATTAAAATATATTCATAAAATTAATTAGTAATATATATTCATAATAATAACGGTGATCTCATGGAAAAAGTAATAATAGCCGCGATAATGGCTTCCACCTCGGAAGTAGATTTAATGTCCAATGACCGTATAGAAGCCCTTACTAAAGGGCATGGGATGTTGAATATTGCTGCGATTTGTGCAGCCAATTCAATAACTGAAGATGTCCTTAAAGGGATTGAAATAAGGTTGACCGATGAAAACAGGCAATACCTGCCCATCGATGATGTGCTTAAAAAGGCCATAAAATCCGCAAAAATGGCCGGTGCTGATGCAGCCAATGCAGCATTAATAAGTGCAACGTTATGTTACCTGGCAGGTTCTAATGCACAAGCTGGAGTACCCGCAGGAAACAGGAAATTAGGGGCTATGGCCCGGATGATTGCGGGAGTTGACAGATGTGGCGTTCTGGCCATACCCACATCCAAGGCAAACAACAAAATATCGGGTTACGCTGCTGTAAAAGCGATATACGATGATATTTTCGCCAATAAACTAACTGAAATCGATGGAAGTATCGTTCCCTTAGGCGTAGGGGGAGGTCCTCTATATGGACACGGGGCGCTTGGTGAAGATGAAGGTTTCCCTAAACTGGCTAAAAACGGAGCTGCTGCTGGAACAAGAGGCATGTTAACTGCCTATGCAAATGTGGGAATGCCTCCCAGCCCTATTCTAGCTGCCATATTTGGAGTGGCTGGTATACTGGAAATCGTTCACCCCGACTCTGAAGTTGGAGAATATTACGGAGAATTCTTTAAAGCCAACAGCGCTTATGTTGCTGGTGTGGGGGCAGTTGAAGCGGCAGGACTTCCAGAAAAACTCCATATCAGGGGAACCGGTGAGGAATATGACACCGCACAGTTGGTGGGTGATTTAGGAGTGATTTTGAAGGACATAGGAGGACCATCAGTGATAGGTATGATGGTTTTCGA
The DNA here is from genome assembly GCA_002495625.1 of Methanobacterium sp. UBA375. Taxonomy (GTDB): domain Archaea; phylum Methanobacteriota; class Methanobacteria; order Methanobacteriales; family Methanobacteriaceae; genus Methanobacterium_A. The sequence continues at coordinate 176,922 of DAGC01000013.1, forward strand.
AGAATTGCTGGCTGCATTTGAGGAATCCCTTGCAATCGGTGCTGGTTTTTCAGGTGGACCTCTGCAACCTCCATTAGGCCATATGTCCGCTGATGCCGTGCTCGCCATGAAGTTAATCATGGAAAATGAAGGAGACCTGGAAAAAGCTGCAGATAAAATAAGGGAAGTTAAAGAACAGTTCTGGCTGGAACCAGAAGTGGCCATGATAGCCACCAACACCATCTCCAGAAAGGCAGAACAGGTGCAGAGGGGACCAGTTACCCGGGCCTGCATACTGGCCACCGATGGTGCACGGGCTAAAGGAGTATATGACCGTGCTAAATTCACCTACCAGCAGCTGGAAGCTGGTAAAGAACTGGATGAGATAGTCCGAATGCTGGATGATGAAAAACTAAATGAGGTAGAAACGGCCTGCAGTAACTTATTAAGCGGTATGACTGGTAAAGACATAAAAATCAAGGTCACAAAATTTGCAGGATGTGCCAGAAGAAAACCCAGCGAATTTTTAATGAAGTACTGTGGATTTGACACCGATGCAGATCTAGAAATAACCATCGATGGACAAAAAGTAATTCTCGAAGGATTGTCCCACAAGGTAATACCTGACGCTGTTTTAAACAAAAAAACAGATATACTTGAAGCGATACCTTTAGGTGCAGTTCCTATTACTGAGTTACAGCTTTCTGGTCACAGTATCATTAATATAATCGTACCGGCTGCTGTTGCTGGAGCTATGGGCAAATTATCAGTTGATGATATAGGTACAAAAGTTATCTCAGGAGCTTATATTTCTTCAGCAATACCAGGGGGAAGTCCCAGAGCAAAAAAAGTTGCAAAACGTGCCAAAAGAATTATGTCTGAGTTATAATATCCGGTGGGGAAAATGCTACTCATGACCACCATAGACGACCTGCCACCGGAAAGTCTGTCACATATCATCGATCGGACTCTGGAAAAAGGTGCAAATAACATCCATATTCTAAATGCCATCACCAAGAAGGGGAGGATGGAACATATCGTCCTTGTGGATACGGATGAAAGTTACCTGGATGATGTTTGTTCTCTCCTGGCCCTGGAATTCGGCACATTAGGGATTAAAACATTTAAATATGAGCATGTGAAGTTTCCTTTTGAAACCAGAAGCAAAAAGGTGATGATACAGGCAGACGACGTCCATTTAGAGATGGAAGTAGGGGTGAAATTTGTTAAAAAGGATGATGAAATAATTTCTCTCAAGGCAGAGTATGAGGATCTAGAATCCATGATAGTTGCACTCAATTCAAGGGGGATAGATATTCCACTATCAAAACTCAAGACCTTAATAGAAGCGGAAGCCTATAAAAATGTATTAGAAGATAAAAGAATCTCTATTAATGTCAGATAAAACCAAAAACCGATAATTGTAATTTTTTTTACCCTTTCTATTTTTATTAAATTTATATAGTTATGAATATATATTCTTTATATGAGTCTATCAAATGAATTTTTAGTGGAGTAATATTCATGAAAATAGCTATTACAACAGGAGAAAGGGGATTAAATTCCAATGTAAGTCCGGTATTCGGAAGAAGCCCCTACGTAACAATTGTATATTTAGAGAATAACGAAATTAGAAAGGAAACCACCATGGAAAACCCGGCAAGACTTGAAAAAGGAGCAGGAAATTTATTAGCAGATTTCCTGGTAAACAAGGGGATCGACACCGTGATTTCTGGAGAAATGGGTCCAGTAGCCTTCTATATCTTAAGAAACGCAGACATCACCGTCTATAAAGCTTCCCCTTTAGACGTCCGGAAAAATCTGAAACTCCTTAATGAAGGAAAATTAAAAGAAGTAACCTCACTTTCATCGGGATATCCTTAAAAAGAAAAAAAAGAAGGAGGGATAAGAGGAATATTGTATATTCTTAGCCTATTTTTTAAACATCTTCTTTTTCTCTGTGGAAGTTAAATCATCCACAATAGAATCAGGTAAACCTGTTTTAAGTATTCTTCCGCCTCTCATGAGGGAAGCACGATCACATACATCCAGTACGAAGTCCATATCGTGGCTGATGATCAGGAAAGTCTGATTGAGTTCCTCACGAGCCTTCCTTATGGAATCCGTGACCTGCACCCGGGTTATAGGGTCCATGGTACCGGTTGGTTCATCTAAAATGATGATGTTAGGCTCTTTAATCAAAACCTGAGCCAATGCCACCCGGTGGCGTTCCCCACCACTTAATTCATCAGGGAATTTGGAAAGGATCTCCTGGGCGTATTTTTCATCAAAACCAACCGCATTCAACACATAAGCGGCTTTCATCCTGGCAAATTCAGCGGGTAGTTCCAAACTAATCGCTTCGGTGAGGTTACCTAACACATTACGATGAGGGTATAAACTGTACTCCTGGTGCAATAGGCCCAGATAAGGTTTAACTCTTCCCCTACCAATAGGTCCCTTCTCAGTCATATCGATCCAGTCGTCTCCTAATTTTACACCAATTTTACCGTTACTGGGATCTGTAAGGCCGTATAATATTCGAGATAAGGTGGTTTTACCCGCTCCGGAAAGGCCTACCACCCCGTAAATTTCTCCTTCATTTACCACCAGATCGATGTTATCGGCAGCCTTCACCACGCCCCTTTCTATGGAGTAGTAGTATTTTTTGACTCCTTCCATTTTGATGATGGGTCCCCCGGTTTTGAAGACTTCTCTTTTCTCTGGTAGTGGTACCTGTGCCAGGAATTTTTCCACCACTACTCCAGGTTCGCCCTCCTCTATTATTTCTCCTTTATCTATCCATATCACATAGTCGGAGAGTTTTCTCATGACTTCTGGCCAGTGGCTGGTGATGACCATGGTGGTTCCCTTTTCTTTCACTCCCTCCAGGAGAGCCTGGTGGATTAACTCCGCGGTTTTAGGGTCCAGTGTTCCGGTGGGTTCATCCGCGAGGAAGAGCATGGGTTCTTTGGCTATCTGTCTGGCGAGCACGACCCTCTGTTTTTCCCCTCCACTGAGGTCTCGGGCGATGTGTGTGATTCTGTGGCTCATCTGGGCCATTTCTATAAGGTCTATGGCCATATAAGTTGCTTCCTCTGGCTCATGGCCAGTTATGCCTTTCATAACATTCTCTATAACTGTGTCGTCTTCGTATAATGCGAATGTCCTCTGCAACATGATGGATATTCTTCTTTTAATAGCTGCGAAGAGTAACCGGTCGCAGCTCCAGAAATCAACCCTTAATGGTTCGAGTTCGCATCCGCAGTCGCTGCACTTGGACCCTGCTTTTGACGGGCCGTCCACGATCCTACAGTCAGGACATAAAGCAACGTTAAAATAAATCTTCCCACTATCTGGCCTGTAATCCTGCATACCGCGCAGCATATTAATTAAAACAGACTTACCAGCACCACTTCTGCCCAAAATACCCAAAACAGAGCCTTCCTCGATATTTACGTTTAAGTTCTTCAAAACTGGTACTTCGTTAAAAGATTTGGAAACATTCTGGATTTCAATAAAATTCATCTCTAATCACCTGACTTTAATCAGACCCACATAGCGGAGTATCACATTTAGGGCATTTTGTGTTTCTACAGGGTACTGCCCTGGTTTTGGGACATTCAAAACCACATTCGGGACATTTACAGATTCGTGGTGGTCCAGCCCCTAATCCTTGACCCCCGTAAGACCTTCTGCTTAGGAGTGTAACATCTTCACTGGAAGAGTCCACTTCCTGTAGTTCAATAGATATGTCCTCTGACTGGCAGTCCGGACATTTATCATATTCTTTCCCGGGATTTATCCATTCAAACCCACATGTTTTGCATTTATACCTACTTTCATCGGTTGAATAATCTTGTCCAATGATTACAATACTTTTCCCCTCAATTAAAGCTTCAGATATCTTTTTTCTTGCTGAAACTAAAATTCTGTGGAAGGTGGGCTGTGATATGCCCATCAATTCTGCTGATTTTTTTTGCTGTATATTTAGATAATCTCTGAGTCTAATTGCTTCAAATTCGTCGATATTTATTTCTATAGGAAGTAAATCGTCTATATCATCTTTTTCTGGTCTAAAACAGCGAATTTCTGGGTCTTTTAGAATTCTTCTGAATCTACGAGGTCTTGGCATAAGATGAATATATATTCAAAATTAATATTTATAGTTTATGATATTGATTTCCCACCGACCAGTTTAATCAGAGTAATCTCACACCTTGATCCCAGTCTCATTGGAGGCCCCAACGTACCTGTACCCTGGGAAACATAGAGATATCCTCCTTCATCCCCATATAAACCTCTGATGTATGGGAAAGGCAATCTCACGAAGTAGTTGAATGGGAAAAACTGGCCGGCGTGGGTATGTCCTGAAAGCTGCAGATCAATTCCTGCTTCCTTTGCAACTTTAAATTCACTTGGTAAGTGATATAAAAGAATTGTAGGCTTATCTCTGTCGAAATTAATTTTTGGAAGGGTTTTCTGTAGATAATGCCTATCCCAAGAGAAGGGCACACCCACCACCTGCAGGTCTTGGAAATACAAAACTTCATTATATAATATATTAATAGGGGTTCCAGTTACAAAATCTGAGACCTGATCCCGGCCCTGATAGAAATCATGGTTACCCATCACAAATAATATGGGGGCTTTAATTCTTCTGAAATCCTTTAAAATATCATCTTCCAGTTTTGATGACCCGTCAAACAGATCTCCAGTTATAAAAACAATATCTGGATTAAGATCTATTATTTTATCCATCATTCTTCTAAGAAAACCCTGTTTACGTATTGGTCCAATGTGGACATCACTGATCTGCACTGCCCGGATGTTATTTTCAATATTTAAAGGTATAGTTATCTCTTCAACCTTTAATCGGGTTACGTTAATTATTGCATAGACGGTTACAACAAAAGCGACCAATAAAATGACTATTCCTGCTGTATAAGCTGGTATATTTATAAAAAATCCCAGTATCAAATATACTGCAAACATGATCAGTATGTAAGCAGCCATCCCAGTCCAGGCAGCCGAAACTGCATACAGCGTCCTGACCAGTAAATTAGAAGACCGTGTTAACAACACCAAAGAAACTGGATGAGAAAGGCTTACAAGTAAAAGAACCATGTAATATAATCCAGTTTGTTGTATATTAAATGTAAAACTAAAACCTGAGAAGATAGCGAAGTTTATGATCAACGCCATAAAAAGATATGGGATGGTATTCCACATAACGCGGGGACCCTTCATATTAAGCTCCATTTAAAAAAAATGATGGAATAAAAATCCCTATTTTTTTACCACACCGATAAGTGTGCCGTCAATTATACAATCAAATTTTAATTGTTCATCCCAACCAGCGTCTTTAAACATGTCCATGTAACATAAACCAATTAGTTTACCATCCTCATTTAATATATTATCAATCATTTCCTGTACTTCTCCCATTTTTACATTGACTTTGGGCATGCTGAGTCCGCCTAAAAGGGCCACTACATCTGCTTTTGGATCAGCTGGTTCGGTTAGTTGCATTCCCTGGGGTGTAAGCTCCAACTTTCGGGCACTGCCTATGTCTGTTAATGTGACAAACACCGATTCTTTATCCCTAACCGCGTATGCAAAAAGTTCTGCAAAGGGGGTGCATACACCAGGTGCTCCTGCAAAGGTTATCTTCTTTGCATCGGCTACTTCTTCTTTAAATGCCATTAAATTTCCGTTTAGTCCTTTAAATTCCTTAACATTTTCCATTCAATTCACTCCTGTAATTTAAAAAATAAATAAATAAATATCCAAAATTAAATGATAGATGTCTCTGGTAATAGTTTAACCAGAGTATAACCGTACATCATGGATTTATGTATCTCTGAAACATCCGCCAGGCGGTAATCATTCACCATCACTTCCTCCACCTGATCATGATACCTATCATAGTCCAGCTTAACTCTCACCCCATCTAACTGGCTTACCACCGGGGCTGGCGAGTAAACCTGCTTAATAGCCGGGACTTGATATTCTATCTCTGTTTTCACCAAAATAGAAGGCACTATAGGCGGATCATCGGCCATATCCATCCTCTTCTGGTCCAATATCCCCTCGACCACGTCTACCAGATTTCTAAGGGCTCTGATATTTTCTCCCCTCTTTAATCTCCGGGGAATTCTCCCCAAACCACCGATATAGGCATCAGCACCAGGTATATCCTCAACATCCATTTCTGGAGCTCCAGTAACCACCACCGGTATCTCGATGTCATCAAACAGGTGTGTTTTATTCAGGATACAGTCTCGGAAGCTTCCCAGGGCAAATACAGCCAGGTCATGTTCCTCAATGAGCCTCTTCTCATCTTCAGAGATCCGGCTGATACCCTTACCAGCACCTCTCTGCAGTCCGATCATGTTGTCTTTAGCCCCGTAACGTCTCAGGTACTCTGAAATGTCGCAGGCAGAATGGGGGAGGTGCTGCCGGGCCAGAGTGGGCGAGACGATGGCTATCTCAGTCCCGGCCATGGGTGCTACTTTTATTTTTCCCAGGAGTTCCTTGGCCTTTTCTTCGACTTTACCAACATCTTCTATGGGTACCGCCAGGGTTAAAACCAGATCCATCTGGCTTACAGTTTCCTGAAGAACGAAACCACCCAGGTCCTCGATAAGTTCCACCATTTCCTCATGCTTATGGATTCCACCAGTGTAAGTCAATGTCTCATACATATACGATTCTCCAGAATTTCATATCTCATTCTAGCTCTCTTGACCGGGTTTAGTGGGGCGTTTCTGTGTGATGGTAATTCAACCGCCTTTTTTCCGGCTTCTTGTAATTCTTTTTTTAATTCTTTCTTTAAGTAATCGGGGTAAATTAAGAAATCATAGGACTCATCGGTAACTATGGTAAAACCCATGTCTTCTGCAATGTCCCCTAAAAAGTGGGAATAGACTTTAACTTTTATTTTTTTGTTTTCATCCCTTTTCTGGTTTGATATCCCTTTACTCAAATTTTTTCCCAGTGGTTCTGTACCTAACCTGTTGGAGACTAATTTTATACCATCCTCGATCTGGTTGAAGGTGTTTAATTTCAATTTAATAAATTCAGTGGAGGTATCATCATGATTTTTCGTCTCAGATAAGACCACTGCTAAATCTACATCCCTATAGACTCCGTCCTTAATTATCTGGAACTGGGATACCCCTGCGAGTCGTAATATTTCCTGACACATGGGTGTAGTGGCGATTTTCATCATATTTACCGGGATGAATCCTTTATGTTTATCTTTGTAATATTATTATATGCCTTAATAAATTTAATAAATTAACCACCGATATCTGGTTTATTGAATATATTTATGGTAAATTATTTCCCACCTTAAACCTACTATAGACGCAAAAAACCCGGCTTAAATAAATTTTTTTTCAGGAATTAAGATTTTCACCAAAGACTTATATATTTTGTTTAACAAAAAAGTAATACAAGACCGCTTTATGTTGGTCTAAGGATGTGAATGAAATTGTTTAGAACAGATGAAGGTCCGAAGACTGCTCCTATACAGGAAGGAGAAGAATACGAAGTAAAAATTGAAGATGTAGGTAAAGAAGGCGACGGCATAACCCGAATTGAAGGTTTTGTTGTATTTGTGCCTGATACAAAAGTAGGTGACGAGGTAAAAGTACGGATAACCTCTGTAAGAAGGAGATTTGCTTTCGCTGAGAAAGTGTAGGGATTATAACAGTTTAGCAGTATCTATCGAATTTTCATCAAATTAACCAGTTATCCAAGTACAGGAAATTAAAGTTTTTATTTTTTTTTAATTCTATTTTATTTTGGTGCCTTTTATGAGAGTTTCCCTAAGTTTAGATAGGTCCTATTCTGAAGATGTAGCAATTATGGTAGATGCACTCCGAGCCAGCGCAACCATAACCACCGCACTCGAGAGTTTTAAAACAGTTATCCCTGTCAGGGGAATCGATGAAGCAGTGACCCTAGCAAAAAAACACGAAGCGGTCCTGGCCGGTGAAAGGGAAGGGACGAAGATAGAAGGATTTGATGTGGGCAATTCTCCTGTGGATATAAGGAATTTCCAGGGAGATATTTTAGTCCTCACCACGTCCAATGGGACCCGGATACTGGAGGATATATCTGCTTCCACCATACTCATCGGCTCATATTTAAACGCCCAAGCAGTAGCATCTAAAGCATTAAAGCTTGCAAAAAACCATATAGAAGTGGTGATGGCCGGAGTAAATGGAAAATTTGCCATAGAAGATTTCCTATCAGCAGGAGAAATAATCACCAATTTACAGGACCATGAACTGACTGAAGAAGCTTTAGCAGCCATGATGGCATCTACTGACCCGGAAAAAGTGGATGATGCCGTGTTAAACTCCAGTTCTGCCCTCCGCCTCCATGCTTTAGGACTGGAAAAGGACATCCAATTTTCACTCAAGAGAAATATATATAAGACAGTTCCCATCTACAAAGATGGAACCATAACAAAAATTTAAAAATGATCACATGGAATTTGAATCAGATAAAGAAGATCACAAAGCACCTAAATCGGGTAATAAAGATTATATAAAATTTGAATCTGGTAACAAAAATTACACCAAACCAGGATCAGGTAATAAAGATAATACAGAAACCGAACCAGATAATAAAGATTACACAGAACCTGAACCAGCCAAAGAACCATCACTCAAGATTATAGGCACAGCACACGTTTCTGATGAAAGTGTAAAGGAGGTAAGAGAAACTATTCTTGAAACTAGGCCGGATGTGGTGGCTGTTGAGTTAGATCTAAACCGCCTGCAAAACCTTAAAATGGAGGCAGCTGGCCAAAAGCCGGATAAAGAATTGAACATCAGGGAAATAATAAAAAGTGACCAGTTAACTGCGTTTCTCGCCAGTGGTTTCCTTTCCTACATGCAAAAAAAGATCGGTGACGAGGTGGGGGTTAAACCCGGGGCAGAGATGCTGGCCGCAGTTTCCGCCGCTGAAGAAGTGGGGGCCAGTATCGCCCTCATAGACCGGGACATCCAGATCACACTTAAAAGAGCCCTCAACCAGATGAGCTTCTGGGAGAAGATGAAGTTCGCCTACGGCCTCATTGCCTCATTCTTCGCCAGTGACGAAGACCTGGAAGACATCGAAAAGATAAAAGAGGGTGACACACTGGCCGAGGTTATGGAATACTTCAAAGACATGTCCCCCCAGGCATACCACGTGCTGGTGGATGAAAGGGATGCCTACATGGCACGTATGTTACTGGATTTGCCCGAAGGACGGGTGGTTGCCGTGGTAGGGGCCGGGCATCAAAGTGGAATCAAAGAATATATGAGCCACCCCGAGAAGATACCAGAAATAACCGAGCTATTAAGAATCGAAGTACCCAAGGTATCCATCACTAAACTATTGGTATTTGCCATACCGGTAATATTCATCGCCATATTCCTCATGGCCTTCTTAAACGGGATAAATATCAACATGGGCCTCCTGCAATTCGTACTATTAACCGGGGGATTAGGGTTCATAGGTACCCTAGTTGCCGGTGGCAAGATTTATTCTGCACTAACCGCTTTTGTCGTGTCACCCGTAACTGTTATACACCCTTTACTCGCTTCAGGATGGTTTGCCGGTATCGTGGAGGCTAAATTAAGGAAAATTTCCATGGATGACCTGGTGGAACTCCCTAAATGTGAAAGTCTCCGGGAGATGTGGGAGAATAAATTATTCAGGGTGCTACTGGTGGTGGTGGGGGCCAACATCGGTACCAGCATCGGCACATTCATAGCCATACCCAACGTGTTATGGCCCCTTATAAGTAAATTGATAGGATATTAACTCAGTTATATAGACCATATATCCACCTAAATTTAGGTTAAAACCATGTATCTGATATTCAGATGTAATTGTGGCCGGGCAATTTATGCCAAAGAAGGTGCCAAGCAGAAAACATGCGTCTGTGGGAGGACTTGGAAAGTGAAAGACAGGAAGATCCTGAAAAAAGCACCTGATGCTGAGACCGCTGCAGAAATGGTCAGAAAATTACAGGAAGAGAAATATGGTGGTGGAATTTTCACCACTGCCGATAAAATACGTTGATTCTGTTTTTAGCAAAACAAATAAATAGTTTTTTAGTTACTGAGATTCCATATCATAACCACAAACCGATTTTGAACTCGATAGTATGAGCGTTGATATTTACGATATTACCAAGTATGGTGAACGGAGAAATATCGAATTTAAGGAAAATCTTGAAATGGAATACCATCTTAAAAAGGACCGAATTCAACGCCTGGCATCCCAGATGAAATACAGAATGGAAAAGGGGGATGGAGAAGCTGTTTATTTTTTAGGTGTTGATGATGATGGGAACCTGGTCGGTCTAACCGATGATAAAATGGATGAGTCTCTCTTTGTACTGGAGAAGGTAGCCCATTCAATTGATGCTAAAATAAACGATATTCAAAAGCAGGATGCGGGTGAAGGTACGGTGGCCAAAGTCCTGGTTGGTAAAGAAAACAGCCAGCAGAAGAAACACCTGCTAGTGGGGGTGGTCGGGCATGTAGACCATGGTAAAAGCACCCTGGTGGGCACTCTCACCTCTGGATCACTGGACAACGGTTCTGGAAGAACCAGAATATACCTGGACGTCCAGAAACATGAAATAGAGCGGGGCCTATCTGCTGATCTTTCATTTGCCGTTTATGGATTCCGGGAAGGAAAACCGGTACGTATCACCAATCCCCTGCATAAAAAGGAAAAATCAAAGGTGGTGGAGCAGTGCGAAAAGGTGGTCTCCTTTGTGGATACCGTGGGCCATGAACCCTGGCTTAGGACCACGATAAGGGGTATTGTAGGCCAGAAACTGGATTTTGGACTGCTCACCATAGCCGCTGATCAGGGCCCTACCGCCATAACCCGGGAGCACCTGGGAATCGTCCTGGCCATGGAAATACCTTTACTGGTGGCCATCACCAAGATAGACATGGTAACCGAGGAGAGAACCCGGGAAGTTAAAGATAAGGTGTTCGAACTCCTTAAGATGGTAGGTAAAATTCCATACATGGTCAAAACTGGTGACGACGCGGTTTTCGTGGCGGGGAATATGAATCAACATTTGGTACCGGTTATAAAAGTATCACCAGTTACTGGTAACGGTTTAGATCTCCTGGACGAACTGTTTTACCAGTTGAACGTAGAATCCAATCCCCAAGACGGGAAAAAACCGTTCATGATGTACATCGATAAAATATACACTGTTACGGGTGTGGGAACTGTAGTAAGCGGTACAGTCAGACAGGGCACTGTGAAAAAGGGTGATAAACTTCTTCTAGGACCTACCAGTACCGGTAAATTCATCCCCATCACTGTCCGTTCCATAGAGATGCACTACTATAAAAAGGACAGTGCAGAAACCGGTGAAGTGGTGGGGATATCCCTGAGCGGTGCAGACGTAAGTTCCATTAAAAGGGGTATGATCATATCGGATTTACTCTATAAACCACAGCCGGTAAGGGAGTTTGAAGCAGATGTCTCCATACTGGTGCATCCTACAACCATCAGAGAGGGCTATGAATGCATAACCCATATAGAGACCATCTCTGACACCACCATATTCCAGCCCCTGGATAAAGAATATCTATCCGCGGGTGATACTGGTAAGATCAGGATGAAATTTAAATACCGCCCCTACGCTATTCGTGAAGGGCAGAAACTCATATTCCGGGAAGGCCGGAGCAAGGGTGTGGGTAAGGTTAGTAAAATTTATTGATTCAGAAATAACGTTTTATTTAATCTCCTCCAGCATCTCACACGCCTTACAAACATCTAAAGATGACGGTTCACCGCAACGCTGGCATTCCACCAGTTCAACTGGTGTTTCCTGATTTTTAAAGGTTTTCTGGAAGGATTCCATGATGGCCATCTTCGATCCGGGGTGATCCTCTTCCAACTGGTTTAAATAATTCTTAATTTTACCCCTTAAGGACAGATAGGCGTAGGGGCATTCTGCAAAATGTACTGGTATTTCATTTAGAACTGCCCAGGTTCCCACATCCTTTTCCGGGATTTTCCATAGGGGTTTTATCCTGGGAATTAACCGGGGGTGTATCTGTTCCAGTTTCGGTCCGAATTTAGAGAACCGCCTGAAATCAGCCCGGGCAAAGCTCATGAGGAATGATTGTATTTCATCGTCCAGGTTGTGACCGGTGGCCACTTTATCTGCGCCTAACTCGTAGGCTGTCCTGTTGATGAGGTACCTCCGGAATACACCGCAGGGTATACAGGCACTTTTGTACTTACCCGCCACCTTATCGAGTTTAATACCGAATTCACCCTCAAATGATTTTTCAACCAGTTCTACCCCGAGTTTACGGGTGTTTTTCCGGGCAACTTCAATGCCTTCGTTTCTATACCCTTCAATTCCTTCATCTACCGATATAGCTACCAGTTGGAGGTTGTATTCATCCTTAAATCCATTTAATAGGTGTAAGGTTAAAACGCTGTCCTTTCCACCGGAAAGGGCTATTGCTATTTTCTCCCCATCACTAAATAGATCATATTCATCTATTACGCTTCTAACCCTCTGGATTATGCTCTGATTGAATTTTTCTCTGTTCAAGGGTTCCATAAAAATTATATGAAAACAGGGGCATATATATTATGTATGATATCTGCAGAACTCACCATCATACCCATCGGAACCTCAAAAACCAGTATAAGCCCTTACATAGCTGCTGCACTGGCTGCTCTGGATAAAACTGGTATTAAATACGAAATCAGTGGTATGGGGACTATGTTAGAATCAGATGACCCTGGAGAAATCTTTTCTGCCATTGAACTAGCACATGAAGCTGTTTTTGCCCTGGGAGCTGACCGTGTGGCTACCAGTGTGAAAATAGATGACCGAAGGGATAAGGAAGCTGGTTTAAAACAAAAAGTAGTTAGTGTAAAGGAAAAATTATCCTAGACACAAGTTTTTACCCTGAAAAACATAAGGTTTTACTCTGAACACGAGGTTTTACAGTTCTCCGGTTTACTAGTTCTCTTATTGGAAGAATTTCTCTGACGCTTCTTCCAGTAAATCAACTATCTCAGTTAAGTCTTCAGTTGAGAGTCCAGGGTGTACTGGTAATGAAAGCACCTGGGATGCTGCTTTTTCCGCCTGGGGGCAGTTTCCACCTATACCCAGGCCCTGATACAGCTTCTGATTGTAAATGGTCTTGGGATAGTGTACTCCGGTTCCTATGCCCAGTCCGGTCAGGAAATCCTTAACATCGTCTCTTCTTCCATTTTCCACCCTGACGGTGTACTGGTGGAATACGTGCTTCACCTTATCCAGGACAAATGGGGGTGTAATGCCTTCTATGGTGTTTATATGTGTGGTCAGGTATTCTGCATTTTCAATCCTACTTTTTGTAAAGCCATCTAAACGTTTGAGCTGGACTAGTCCTATTGCTGCGGCTATGTCTGTCATACGGAAGTTGTAGCCGAGGATTGTGTGTTTGTACCTTTCACCTTCGCCGTGGGATCTTAACATGCGGGCTGTGTCTGCCAGTTCATCACTGTCTGTGGTTATCATACCGCCTTCCCCGGTGGTCATGTTCTTGGTGGGGTAGAAACTGAAACAGGCTATATCACCCAGTGATCCTACCATTTGGTCCTGATACTGTGCTCCGTGGGCCTGTGCTGCGTCTTCAATTATCCATAGGTTGTGTTCTTCTGCAATCTTCCTTATGGGGCCCATATTCGCTGGTTGTCCATAGAGGTGGACGGGTATTATGGCCTTGGTCTTATCAGTTATGGCTTCCTGTATTTTCTGTGGATTTATATTATAGGTTTGTGAATTTATATCGGCGAAGACTGGAGTCGCACCGGTAAATAGGATTGAATTGGCTGTGGCTGCAAAACTGAAGGGTGTGGTTATTACTTCATCGCCCTTTTCTATTCCCAGGGCCATGAGGGCCACGTGTAATGCTGTGGTCCCTGAAGTGGTGGCCACCGCATGCTCCACCCCAATATATTCTGCGAATTTTTCTTCAAATTCGGCTACTTTAGGCCCCTGGGCAATGAATCCTGATTTTAAAACTTTTACAACTTCAGCTATCTCTTCATCCGATATAATGGGCTGTGCAATTGGTATCAATATTTATCACCTGATAAAATTTTATTAATTCTATTTTTGAGTTGGGATTGAAATTAATACATTAATTCACTTCCATCAAATATATATAATTAAACCAAATCAAAATTTGTAAATAAATTATCTAATTATTTTGTACAATGATTGATTTTAGTGGTGAATGATGAACAAGATTACCGTAGATGAAGGACAGGTCAAAGTAGAAATCCCGGTTTATGATAAGGTATCATCCAAAGCACCTGTTTTCTACAATCCAGTGATGGAACTTAACAGGGACCTGTCTGTAACTGCCTTACAGGTTTACCAGGAAAAACAGGGTAGGGATATCCGGATCTGTGATGCCTTCGGTGGTAGCGGAATTAGAGGAATCAGATACTCCAAGGAAATATCTGGCACAGACTGTGTTGTTGTAAATGATTTAAATCCTCTGGCCGTGGAATTTACCCGGGAAAACATCCAGGAAAACGGAACAGATAATGTTCGGGCAACTAGAGAGGACGCCAACATCCTATTGCGCCGGTGCCGGGGTAAGTTCGATGTGGTGGACATCGACCCCTTTGGAACACCTTCACCCTTTGTAGAATCAGCTGCTGGCTTAAAAGCAGGGGGACTATTATGTGTGACTGCAACCGATACCTCAGCGCTATGCGGGACTTATAAGGAGCCCTGTATCAGGAAGTACAGTGCTGTACCCCTGAAAACCGAGTACTGCCATGAAAACGGTTTAAGGATACTGGCTGGTTTCATCTCCCGTACCTTCGCCAAGTACAAGAAATATACAACACCTGTCTTCTCCCATAGTACGGAGCATTACCTTCGGATCTACCTGGAAGTTGGTAAGGGTGCAAAAAGGACTGATGATTCCCTTAAGAACCTGGGATACATCGCCCATTGTACCAGATGCCTTCACCGGATGACCATACCCGGATTAGCACCCCATATACCATCAGAATGCTCTAACTGTGGTGGTACCATGAAGGTGGGCGGTCCTTTATGGCTGGGTAACATACTGGATAGTGATTATGTTAAAAGAATGCTGGATCTGCTACCTTCCACCATTAATACCTATAATAAAGCTTTGAAGTTGCTGGAGAGGTGTTATGAAGAATCCTTCGGTCCGGCCACCTTTTATGACCTCCATAAGGTCTGTAAGGTGTTGAAGACCAGTGCACCTCCAATTACACATGTCCTGGAAAAACTTCGACAGGAGGGATACTTCGCCTCCCGTACCCATATTAAACCTACCGGGATTAAAACCAACGCCCCGGTGGAAACCATAAAGGAAATCATTTTAAGTTTACGTGGTTAAATACAAATCAAAGAGCCTTTAAGTTAACGATTGAATAGAAAACGAAATGGATTGGGGAGGATGAAAACATCGATATAAAAGAGATTGTACTGGATGCAGTGAAATATCCAGCCGACTGGATGAAAGTAATCCTCCTGGGTTTTTTAACGTTGATAGCTTTTATCGGAGTCCTCACTGAAATCAACCTATTTACGTTGTTGTTCCTGTTAACGTTACCATTGCCTTCAGGTTACCTGTTTAAAATAATTAGATCATCATTTAAAGGTTACGATGAGCTTCCTGACTTCGATAACTGGAGATCTATGTATCTGGACGGCTTTAAGGTGATCTTAGTCCTGATAATTTATGCTCTGCCCGTATTGGCTGTGTTTCTATGGTTTAATTATGAGATATTCTATTCCAGCATTCCCAATTTTTCCCTGTATATTCTATGGTCCTGGATTTTGAGTTCAAACATCCAGATAATAATTTTATTATTAATTGGACTGGTAGAATATGTTGGTATCGCCAATATGGCTCTTTATGATGGTGAAATCAGTGCAGCCTTCAGATTCAGGGAGATTTTTGCCAGAATTTCCATGATAGGTGTTAAAAAATATTTACTTTACTATGCCATCATCTGGATTTTGGCAGTTTTAACCGCTTTAATTTCTCTTTTTGCACAATCAATACTCATTGGAATTGTGATTATTCCCCTTCTAATTGTCCCTTATTTTGTGATTTTAAATGCCAGATTTTGTGCATTAGTTTTTGCTTCTAGTGAATTATAATCGAAATTTTTATATGAAATTGGATACTAAATGTTATACATTGAAAAAATGGAGGTGAAAATATGGACATAGGAGAAATTGTATCAGATGCATTTAAATATCCATCTGGTGATTGGAAGAACGTTTTAATCCTCGGTGTATTCTTTATTCTAAGTGCTATAATCATTGGTATATTCTTTTGGCCAGGATATTTACTAAGAATAGTAAAAGCAACTTTAGCGGGTTACGATGATCTTCCGGCATTCGATGAATGGGGCAGTATGGTCGTTGATAGTATAAAAGTAATCGTGGTTACCATAGTGTATTTCATAATCCCAATAATAGTTTTCTCAGTAGGCATATTTGCAGCTATTGCTACCATAGCCGCCACGTCGACAACTAACCCCTTTGCATGGATTGGATTAATAGGTGGAACGGGAATTATCGCCATAATATTGGGTATAATATTCAGTTTAATCTATTTCGTGGCACTGGCAAACATGGCTTTATACGATGAACTGGGAGCAGCATTTAGATTCAGTGAGATACTCGAAAGGATATCACAGATCGGTTGGGGTTCTTACATCATCTGGTGGATAGTGATGTACATCATAGCAATTGTATTCGGAATCATCAGCAGCATCATCAGCGCGATCCCTTATGTAGGAGGCTTTATTGCAGCATTAATAGTCGCTCCATATCTGTACATGCTGTACGCTAGATCATTATCTTTGATATTTGCAAACAGTGAAGAAGGTAAACCAGCACCAGCTGAAGAACCAGCATCACCAGAATAGATTAAAATTCCCCCCTTTTTTATTTTTATTTAACCAAGTTGAATGTTAATTTTTAAATATCAATTAATCCATATCCCCCATCAGGTGAAAAATATATGGACGCTGGTGAGATAACTTCTAACGCCTTGAAATATCCTTTAACTGATTTTAAAAAGGTTTTAATCCTGGGGATAATAACCATCCTATCCTCTTTGATTATTCCTGGTTTCCTGCTTCTGGGCTATTTCTTTAAAACAATTAAATGTTCAATGGAAAATACATCTGAGCTTCCAGAATTCAGTCAGTGGACTTCCATGTTTGTGGATGGGTTAAAAATATTTGTCGTTCTCTTTGTCTACTCATTTATACCGGGAATTCTAATTTTAGTGGGGATGTGGTCTGTTCTTCTACCCATGCTCACAGTTCCAGGGGCTGGTTCACTTTTAAACCCTTCCATCTCACTGGAACTGGTAGGTGGTATGGTATTAATCGGTTTAGTGCTCCTGGTGGTGATCAGTTTTTTAATTCCTGTGGCCCTGGCTAACATGGTTCACCACAACAAATTAAGTGCCGCTTTTAGATTCAAAGGAATTACAGGTAAAATTAAGGAAATTGGATGGGTGGACTATTTAATCTGGTACGTTATCATGCTTATCATCATCGGGGCTGTGTACTACGTCTCATCCTTCTTAATCTTCCCACTGTTTGTGGGGATCATAATCGTGCCTCTAATTATTTTCCCCTATCTAACCATCTTCTTTGCCAGATCTGTAGCTTTAATTTATAAATTCGAGGCAAACCATGAATATTACAGGCACAGTAAACAAATTAAATAAAAATTAGGGAAAAATAAAAAAAAGGGATATAAACCTTTTCTTAATACCAATCTCTTAGTAACCGATCAACCTTAAACCGGTTATTTCTGCAGTGTCGAGATTCAAAGCCCTCAGATCGTCAGGGGTGAAGTCCCTTATATCTGAGTGGCCAGCCAGCATGGCAAGCATCTTGGTCTCTTCAGTCATGGATTTTATGTAGTTAGCAACACGCATGGCCGCCAGATCAACATCCAGTCTTTCGCAGAGGAGAGGATCCTGGGTTGCCACTCCAACTGGGCATTTTCCAGTGTAGCACATACGGCAGGCCCGGCATCCCATGGCGATCATGGCACCGGTTCCGATGTAGACCGCATCGGCTCCCATGGCCATGGATTTAGCCACGTCAGCACCGCTTCTAATTCCTCCGGTGATGATGAGTTGTACTGTGTCCTTCATGCCCATCTCGTCCAGGGTCCTTACCGCCTGGACTAAGGAAGCAAGTGTGGGGACACCGGTGTGTTCGATGACCACTTCCGGGGCGGCTCCGGTACCGCCTTCCATCCCATCCACTGATATCACATCTGCACCGGATTCTACGGCTATCCGAACATCTTCATCCACTCTTCCTGGACCCAGTTTAACTATGATTGGTTTCTGCCAGTCGGTGACCTCTCGTAGGAGTTCTATGTGTTTGGCCAGGTCTCCGTCCTGGGTGGCGTCCAGGAAACGGCAGGGGCTTAGAGCGTCTGTCCCTATAGGTAAACCTCTTATTTCAGCTACTTTAGGGCTTACTTTCTCTGCCAGGAGGTGGCCTCCCATTCCTGGTTTGGCTCCCTGTCCTATTTTAACTTCGATGGCATCTGCCACGTTCAGGTAGTCTGCGGATACTCCGAACCTACCCGAGGAATATTGTACAGTCAGGTTATCAGCGAATTCTCTTTCCCCCGGGAGCATTCCTCCTTCACCGGTGTTGGCCAGTGACCCAACCAGTGAGGTTCCCTTGGCCATGGCTAGTTTACACTCCTCACTTAAAGCACCGAAGGACATTCCAGCTATGAGTACTGGCGTGGACAGTTCTAATGGTTTTTCAGCGTACCGGGTACCCAGGATTACGCTGGTGTTACAGACTTCACGGTACTTATCTACTGGTGATACTGAAGCCTGTGCCGGTAGTATTATGATATCATCGAAGTTGGGAAGTCGTCTTTCTGAACCAAATCCTCTAAGGACATATTTTCCTGCCTTAGATGTGAATCTTATATCTGCTATTGTACGGGGGTCCCATATACTCCCTGCTCCGGTTGGTATGAGGACTGGACATGCGGCGGTGCAGGATCCGCACATTATACATTTACTTTTATCTATTTCAGCATGATCATCGACTATTTTTATTGCATCGGTGGGGCATACCACTTCACAGGTACCGCAGAACACACACAATCCCTGTGTCGAGGTTGCAAGCTGTGCTGAGGGGGATAACGGTTTAATGGATGATCCGTTAACTGAATTGTTCATGTCGATCCCCTGTTGTAGTCCAGATGCAAATTCTTTAACGTTCACTATCTCCAGACAACCGGAGTCGCATGAATTCACACAGGCCGGGGTTTCTTCCCCGTTCTTCATGCACTGCTGTTCACATTTAAGCATCTGCTCTTCTGTATAGGTGATGCTGCCAATGGGACACATGAGCATGCATAACCTGCAACCGATGCAGCGGTCCTGGTCTATTTTCACCACTCCATCTTCCCGGTAGATGGCATCCCGGAAGCATCCTTTAATACAGGATGGGTTTATGCACTGCTGACAGACTATGGCATGGTATCCACTGTCCATTTTATGCAGGAATATGCTGCTTTCATTGTTTACATATTCACAGGCCTGGATACAGTCGTTGCATCCGTCGCATTTTTCTGGATCGGTTAAGAGGATCTGTTTCATACTGTCACCTCCTCGTCATGGTTTCCATAGAACGGCCTTAGATCCTTGGGTTTCAGCTTTATGAAGTCTTCAATTTGAGCGTCAATTTCATATTTTTTAAATAATTCAGCCAATTTTCTCTTATCTGAATGATCCAATTCATGGACCTCTGCATTGGTTCCTGTTTCGTAATTACCACCTATGTAGATGGTGCCGCCTATCATCCAGTCCCCGGTATCTGCACCGGCATCTCCGGTGACTATTATGTCGCCGCTGAGCATGTAGAGGCCTGTCAGATCACCAATATTTCCATCAATAAGGATGGTTCCGCCCTTGTTTAGCTGGCCAACACCGTTGCCGGCATCACCATAAACAACTACGGTACCGTTATATGTGCCGAAGCCCACTCCGTCTTGGGCTGAACCTTTTACTACGATCTCTCCAGTGGTCATGTTGTCTCCCACGTATCTTCCTGCGTTTCCCTGAATTTCTATACGCGCCCCGTTGTTAAGGGCGCCTACAAAATCTCCAACGTCTCCTTCCAAAGTTACATTTGCCCCTTTACCTAATCCCACAACTATAGAGTCTAGTTTGCCTGTTTTTTCCAGTATGATGTTATTTTTTTCCTCAGACAACGCTTTCCTTACCTGTGTGTTCAATCGGCGTGTTGAAAAAGCTTTTGCGTTAATGGTTTCTGATATGGTCGTGTGTATCCCTCCAGTTTAATCTCTAATTTTGGTAGGAAGAGTTCAGTATTTAAAGGTTGTTCTCCATACAACTTTCCAAGTATACAGTTATATATTGAAGTGAGACAGAGTATTTATGGTGATCCAACTATGAAGACTTTAATCAGTAATTTGAGGGGGCAATGTCTCTTCGATGCCTCGGTTAAAATACAGGCAGATGGGATAATAAGTTTACATGAGGGAAAATATCATAGATCCGAAATAGACTCATTCCTGAAGGGTGGGGAAATTCTAATTGAAACCGATGACCCTAAAGAAGCCTGCCAACGGATATCAGAAGTAATAGAAGGTGCTAAAAAACATGGTGAAGTCTTTGTTGCTTCCAGTAATGGAGGTGTAGGCCCATTAATTAATTTCGTGGCCAATAAAAATGGGGTAGACGGTATCTTCACCTGTTACCAGGACAAAGTAATCAGGATACCTCCCCTTAAACTGGATATCTCCAAGGGTAAACTGAAGATAATAGAATCTTTATATAAAGAAGATTTAACAGCTGTGGAAATAGGAGAAAAAGTAGGCATATCCCGGGCAATGGTGTATAAACACTTAAATAGTTTGATTGAAATGGGCCTGGTCAGGAGATCGAATCTCTTTGAAAAATACAGTATAACCAGCGCGGGTATTTTAGCGATAATTTGATGCATGGAAGAGATAAAATGGTGTTTTGAGTAAAAAATATCTGAAAATGGTGGGAAAAATAAGATAATTCTATAAATGTTAGAGAAATAAAAGATATTATTTGAAATATTTAAGAAGAAAAAGGGGAAAATATTAAATAATAAAAAAAAGGACTAATTAAATGGTTAATTGGCTATTCCATGGGATATTCTACACGTAACTTATAACTGGCTTTGTCACTCAACAGAACCGTGCCTGGAACAAAACTATCTTCAAACTCCTTGACTTTTCGCTTGACACACGGATCAATATCCATCTTTTTGGTGTAGGATCTACATTCGTCGTCTGCAATTACACCCTTCTTTACCAGGGCTATATATCTCATCTTGATAGCTTCATCATTTAAACTCATTATAACCACAATATACTATAAATCCAAACTTGTATTTAAACTATTCCCACGATTTAATGGAAAATGTATAATTATTTACGTGTAAAAATCACTATTAATAAACATTGTTCAAATGAGAGGTGTTGGGTATGAAGGGTGAAAGTGAAGAAAAAGGTAAAAGTGTCATCGATGATGTCGACCGGAAGATGATCAAGATATTCCATGAGGACGGGAGAAAATCCTACCGGAGTATTGCCAAACAACTGGACATATCCATAGGAACCGTCCATAACCGTATCGAAAAACTCATTAAATCGGGGATCATAAAGAGATTCTCCCCAATAATCGACCATGAAAAACTGGGCTACTCCCTGACCACCATAATCGGGGTAAAAGTCAAAGGCGGAGTACTTAGAAACTGGGAAGACCGAACGGCCTACCATAAAAACGTACTGTGTATGTACGATGTAACTGGAGAATTCGACGCCATACTCATCACCAGATTTAAAGACACCAAGGAACTGGACAACTTCATAAAATCCCTGCTTAAAGAAGCAGACGTCCAGAGGACCTACACCCAGACTGTTCTGAACATCGTAAAAGAAGATTTAAATGAGATAAGTATGCTTTAAGGCCTTTTAAATGATGTAAGTATGCTTTAATTTTTAAATTAGGATTTTAACATTGTAAGAGGGTACTAAAACCAATGGGAAATACTATAAACCAATAGAACTTATTTTTTCCAGTATCCTCTCACTTAAAAATTCCTCAGATATATATTCGGGATAAACTGGAAGCCTTTCAACAAATTTGAAGCCTAACTCTTCTGTAAGAGATTTTAATCTACTTAATTCTGGCCAGGGTGCTTCTGGATTAACGTAATCCTTGGTTAAAGGTGAAACACCACCCCAGTCATCTGCACCGGCCAGGAGAAACATCTGGGCACCGTCTATATTCAGATTAGGGGGTACCTGGACGCTCACATCCGGGAAAAGCAGTTTGGTGACGGTCACCGTCTTAATCATCTCCATGAGGGAAGGTTCTAGTTGATTTTCCAGGGGAATGCCGGGTTTTGGTTTGAAGTTCTGGATTATTATTTCCTGTATGTGCCCATACTTATCATGGAGTTTACGGATCTCCAGGAGTGAATCTGCCCTTTCCTCCACAGTTTCCCCCACACCTATTAACAGACCGGTGGTGAATGGTATTTTGAGTTTACCCGCGTCCTCTATGGTTTTGAGTCTCAACTTGGGATCTTTACCAGGGCTTTTTGAATGAACAGCTGTTTCCATCAATCGTGCACTGGAATTTTCAAGCATCAACCCCATGGAAGCATTTACTTCCCGTAAAAGTTTTAGATCTTTCCTCTTAAGTATCCCCGGGTTACTATGGGGTAACAGGTTGGTTTTATCCAGGGTCTCACTGCAGAGGTGGTACAGGTAATCCACCATGCTACTGTAACCCTGCTTATCCAGGGCCTGTCTTACCTCGAAAAATTCATCCGCCCCCTCACCAAAGGTGAAGAGAGATTCATGACAGGCATATTTATCAGCCTCCATCACTATGGCCATTACTTCATCTGTTTCCATGAGGATGGTGGCATCATGGCTTTCCGGGCTTCTGCGATAGATACAGTAACCACACTCATTTCTGCAGATATTGGTGATGGGGAGGAAAATATTCCGGGAATAGGTTACCCTGGAATCCTTATGTGAATTTACTTCCCCCATCAGGGATGAAACTTCCTTGTATCCCGAATTAAGGTGGTCGACTATATCATCTTTTGAAAGTTCAGGCAATTGCATTCTTCCTTTTAAATAAATTTCCTTGATAAGATTGAAAGGGGGATACTCCACCTGTGATAAAAAAGTTTTAAATTTCCAGATTCACAACCACTATCTCAACGAATTTAGGGCCGAATCCGCTTTTATCCATCCATAACACCATGAAAATGGCTAATCCATCCAGTAAACCTAATGCATATTCAGCATGACAGTTCATAGCCTCAAAAGAGTCCTTAAGTCGGTATATCCCGTAGATATCAGTTTCTCCCTGTATTTCCACCTGGCCTCTGATATTTTCGTCCATAACACCTATTACATCCTTGGCTTCTTCGGAAAATACCTCGATTCTTCGGGCGCCGATTTCGTCTAATACATCTGATATCACTTTTTCCAGTTCTTCGGGTTGCATTTCTTTACGGGACATTCCCCGGACGATGAGCATCTGTGGTGTGTCCATGGCGGGTCTTGAACCCTCAAATGCTTCCAGCATACCCATTACATTACCGGCAACCTCATGAATCTTCATTGTGGTCGTCTCCATTGAGCATTTCTCTTTTAAGTTCGCCCAGCGTGGCTACTTTCTCTGCAAACGCATTGTGTCGATGGATGCTTTCTTCGTTCACCTGTCTCACCGTTACCAGGGTGTCATCTGGCAGGTGTGAATATTTATTTACGATTTTCTGCACCATGGTCCGTACGCAATCTTCCACGAATTTAGGATTCTCGTGTGCTTTGACCACCACTGCGTTTTCATCCACCCTTTTAAGCAGTTCACAGACCGGGGAGCTCATGGAGTTCTCGATGATCCTGATTATATCCTCCCCCCGTATCACGTTCTGTTCCGGAACTTCTATCATGATCATCCCCCGGCCACGCTGATTGTGTGAGGCGAAAGGAATTTTTTCCAGGACTTTTTCGGTTGTCTCTTCATCAAGGAATTCTAAGAGTTCCTGTTTTGTTGATTCACGTGTGGTTTCCTGTGCACAGGGGCAGACTGTCATTCCCACTACTTCTGCTCCGATCATCTTCCTTATTATCACGTCTTCACCGTTGCGTATGCCGCTGGCATCGGCCATTATCTTGGTCATCTCCTGGGTTTTAAGTCGGGTGACGGGAGACTCCTTCATGATGATGAAATCGCTCTTCATACTCACTTCCGCCTTTTTAGCATACTTATGCTTGTTAAGCAGGCGGGTAACGATTTCGGCACATAATGACTCAATTTCTACTGCTGATTCTTCCACAGCCTCTTCAAGAACCTCGGTAATAGCTTCCGGGTTTCGGGACATGTGTATTCCCCTTTTGGTGCTGGGTAAATCAACGAATGCATCGAAGGTGGGGATGAGTATTATTGGTCGTTTTCCAAATCTTTCAATTTTCAGAAGCTTTTTTACACCTGTAACCCCTACGCGGGTTAAATGTACAGGTATAGTGGGCGTATTGTCCTGGGTGTCAGGGAAACATGATCGGTCCATCTTTTTTCACCACTAGGTTAATCTACAATAGAATTAACTTGATTAAAATCCAATCTAGAAGAAAAATTCATACAAAATAAAGTAAATTCATGTTGTTTGCATTTCTCGAGTCTCAAGTACATCATATCCTGGGTGCATAGATCATACAAGGATAATATGAAATGTGAAAACTTCACCAAATTGTGAATACTTTACTCACCTATATAATATTTGCTATTTACCATTTCCAAAAGTTCACAAAAAGCAATTTATTGATCCTGATCTTTGAATAAAATTGATTTATTCCATTACAGAGCTGGTTTAAATTAATTTTAACCAGTATCAAAGCCTGGATAAAAGTTTTAAAAATTCTTCAGGAGTTATATCCTTAAAACTTTCGAGTGTTATGGTTTGGGCATTGTACAATTCTCTGGCTCTCTCGGCAAGTATTTCACCGGATTCATCATCTTCCACTATTACCAGGACATTTTCCAGGTTAAACTGCTCCTTTTTCCTGGTGATATCATTTTTGACGTGTGATATCTTCTTTTCAATAGATTTGAGTGCGGCATCTGGTAAGTTTGGGTTCAGCCTCTTCATATCATCTATCTCCAGGGGCACTCCCGCTACCACGATCTTCTGGGGATCCACTGTAAATTTGGTTAAAACCTTTTTAAAATTGCTTTTAGTGGTTAAAATTAGATATTTATCCGATAATGTCTTAATATCCCCTTCTGCATCTGTTTTTTCCAGGACACCGAAGTCGCCCAGTATACTGTCCAGTTGCTTCCTGATGGAGATGATCTGCTCACAGAACTCCTGGGCCTCGTCCTTTTTAAGGTAATGGGTGGGTCTGCTATTGAGTAAATAATCCTCTAAATCCATCATCTCATTTAAAATCTCACCAAATAATTTTGTATCGATTATGCCTTCCTGGGGCTTTTTAAAGACTTCTTTAGTCCCTTTAAATTTTCTTGCTTTACCTATAAGCTCTTGGGCCTGCCTGTAACGGATTTTATCCATTTCTAATCACCGTTTTATAGTATACATGTATTTAGATGGGTCAAATATCGTTTTAAATGTATTCAAGTTTAAATATTGGTTTAAATATGTATTAAATATCGGTTTAAATGTATTCAAGTTTAATATCGGTTTAAATTTAAAATCGTTCAGGTTCAAGTTTAAATATCGAAGTAAGGAGAAAATATATCGGAGAGACTTTCGTATATCTTTCTGGTTTCCCTGTTTACCATGGAGTTGTCTATGGGTTCCTTACCTTTCTCATATTCCTCCTTCATGGTTTTATAATTTTCGAGACCTTGGATTAAGTTCCGATTACACCGGGCCAGAGCATCCAAATCGTATCCCCCTTCGAGGATCAAGGTTAAAGACCGGGCTAGATCCATCATCTCCACGGCTATCCAGGTGAAAAATTCATCGTCCAGACGTATACTGGAAAGGGGATCATCCCGGTGTCCATCGAATCCCACATCCACCAGATAGAAATCAGGGGAGAAACTCTGTGCAACTGGTCCCATTATATTCTCCAGGATATAGCGGTAATCATGGCTGTTTGATCCAGGGGGCATGGGAATGCATAGATTCCTGCCTTCCCCTTCACCGCTACCTATCTCCTCTACATTTCCTTTTCCTGGGAATAACGTCCGTGGCTCCTGGTGGATGGAGATATACATCACATCCGGGTCTTCATAGAACATATCCGCCGTGCCATTTCCGTAGTGAACATCGAAGTCGAAGATGAAAAACCTCTCTACCTTCCTTAACTGTCTTAAATATTCCAGGGTGATGGCCAGGTTGTTGAAGATACAAAAGCCCATGGCCAGGTTATGAGTGGCGTGATGGCCGGGAGGCCTTCCCACAGAATAAGCACTGTTACATCCATCTAAAACCAGTTCAGCCGCTTTTATAGCTCCTCCAGCTGATAATTTAGCTATCCTGTAAGACTCTGATGATACCGTGGTGTCAAAATCCAGGTTACCGCCGCCCATCTCACAGAACCTTCTAACGTGTTCCACATGGTCCTGGGAGTGTACTCTCAGCAGGTCTTCTTCACCAGCTGAAACTGGTTGGTGGATGTCCTTCGAGTCCAGTAAACCATTTTCCTGGATAGCTTCCATTATGACCTGAACACGTCTCTGATTCTCCACATGTGCACCAGTATCGTGGAATTTGTAGTCTTCAGAATAAACTACCGCTGTCAGGCAAACCCCCCATTCTTATATTTTTATTTTAGTATCATATCCCCTACCATCTATTCCTTACGGATCCAGGCATCCACCACCACGTGGTACACGCCAGGGGAATATTTCTTGATGATCCTCTTATTTAAAATATCCACTTCAAAGCCATCTGCAGCTTCTTTTACCCGGTCAACCGGCCGGATGAACTTAAATTTATCAGGTACAGATTCATGATAGTGTATCACTCCCCCCTCATCCTTTAAGGCAGAAAGTGCCACGTCCAGGTAATGGTGGGTGTTGCCGATATAACCCATTAAAACCCGATCGGCCACTCCAACCGGCGCTAATTCCCGGCAATTCCCATATAATGGTTCTATCCTATCTGGAACATCGTTGAGGGTGATATTCTGGCATAGATAATCGTAAGCAGTTGGATTTATCTCGATGGAGTAGATCTTATCCACCATGGAATGGACGGCTATGGGTATGGAGAAATAGCCGATACCAGCGAAGAGGTCCACTACAGTCTCCCCTTTCTCCACTAATCCGGCGATCCTCTTCCTCTCTGTGGTGTTGCCCTTGGACCACATTATCCTGGACACGTCCAGCTTGAAGAGGCAGTGGTTTTCCCGGTGGATGGTTTCAGTACCATCACCTAAAAGCACTTCCACCTCGGGTTCTCGTTTTAAACCCTTGATTCTGCCTAGCTTAACCACCCGGTTAACTCCAGGTAGTTCCAGAAATGTTTCCGGGTTTTCCACGTCTTTTTTAACTACGAGGATGTCTCCTATTACTTTGCCTTTCATGTTAATATATGAGTTAAATGTGTAGTTAAATATATTATCTGAAATTTCAAATAGTAAGATCAAACGATGATGAATTTTAATGCAGGATATTCCTGATTTAGTTTAATACAAAATATTATCTGATTTAGTCCAACGGAGCATTCTGATGCATAAAGATTTAGAGAAAATTAAATCGGCCTATCAAGGTACCAAATCAGAGATAATACCCATCCTCCAGGATATACAGTCCAGGTATGGATATTTACCTGAAGAAGTCATGGAGGAGGTTTCTGGTTTTGTGGGAGTCTCCAAGAGTGAGGTTTTCGGTGTGGCTACCTTTTACTCCCAGTTCCGATTCACCCCCCGGGGCCGTAAACACGTCATGGTGTGTAAGGGGACCGCCGGTCATGTAAGCGGTGCTGATAAGATAATGGAAGGTATTGAAAGACACCTGGGGATTAAGGAGGACGAGGTAACCTTCGATATGGAATATTCACTGGAATCGGTGGGATGTTTGGGTTGTTGTGCCCTGGCTCCCTGTGCCATGGTTAACGGGGAAATAAAATCAAATATATCTCTTAAGGATGTGAAACGTCTCTTTAAGAGAAAAAAATTAACAGGCTCCACCAGCACTTGAGATTAACCTTTTTTAAATAAAATTTATAAATTTTTGTATAAAATTAAATAAAGAAACCTTTATAAGTATCCTAGTTAAAATAGGCCTATAGAAAGTTTAAAACCTTTAAAAACTTTCTAAATAATATCATAGTAAATATTTATATAATATGAATTAAAGATTAAAATTTAGTAAAACTTTGAAACTATTTTTTATCTGTTGTTTTTTTCGAGGTGTATTTATGAACGATAAAGACCAATTGAAAGGCACAACTACCCTTGGTTTAACCTGTAAAGACGGAGTAGTTTTTGCAACAGAAAGAAGAGCAACCATGGGTAACCTTATAGCCCATAAAGTGGCCGATAAGATATTCAGGATAGATGACCACATAGGGGCTACCATTGCCGGGTCTGTTTCACACGCACAAACACTGATGAAATTCATAACCGCGGAATCAGCACTTTACAGGCTTAGAAACGGCGAAGAAATTGGTGTGGAATCCCTGGCTACCTTAACTTCCAACATCTTACGCTCAGGACCACTGTACGTACAAACACTCCTGGGAGGAGTTGACAGCAAAGGACCATCGATATTCTCCTTAGACCCTGCTGGAGGAGTGATCAAGGATATGATGATCTCCACTGGTTCCGGATCCATGGTAACCTACGGTGTCCTGGAAGACAGATACAGCGAAGACATTTACGTAGAGGAAGGAGTAGATTTAGCTATTAGGGGTATCAGGGCAGCCATGGAAAGAGATGCCTTCTCAGGTAACGGTATCCGAGTAGCAACTATTACCAAAGATGAGGGTTTCGTGAAACTTTCAGAAGAAGAGGTAGAAAGGAAAATTAAAGAAATAAACTAGATTTTAAAACATTATCTATTTAATTTTTTAAATTTATTATTTTACTGCTGAGTTTGGAAAATTTAAAACTTAGCTTAATTCAGATTTCTCATTTTTAAGATGTGATGGAATGGGTTCAGAGATTCAAGAAATTAAAAACATAATAGTACAAAGATTACCCGATAGAGTACAGGTGGCCAAAGTAGAGTTTGAAGGTCCGGAAGTGGTTATCTAC
Source organism: Methanobacterium sp. UBA375 (assembly GCA_002495625.1). GTDB lineage: Archaea > Methanobacteriota > Methanobacteria > Methanobacteriales > Methanobacteriaceae > Methanobacterium_A. The sequence continues at coordinate 206,272 of DAGC01000013.1, forward strand.
ACCAAGAATCCGGAGATAATAACTGAAAATGGTGACCTAATCAGGGATCTGGCTAAGGACATACGAAAGAGGATAATCATCCGCTCAGATCGTTCTGTCCTGATGGAACCAGAAAAGGCCATTCGTAAAATCCATGAAATAGTACCGGATGAAGCTAAAATCACCAACATCTCCTTCGACGAGGTAACCTGTGAAGTTATAATCGAAGCCAGAAAACCAGGACTGGTCATAGGAAAGTACGGTGCTACTTCAAGGGAAATAGTTAAAAAAATAGGTTGGGCACCTAAAATACTCAGAACACCCCCTATAGCCTCTGAAATTATACAGAGGATCAGGAGGACCTTAAGAAAAAACAGTAAAGAACGTAAAAAAATCTTACAGGACCTGGGTAACCGTATACACCGTCCCATGATCCATGAAAACGAGTGGACCAGGTTAACCTCCCTGGGAGGTTTCAGGGAGGTGGGAAGGTCCTCACTATTTTTACAGACCTCCAACAGTAAGATACTCCTGGACTGTGGTGTAAATGTGGCTGGTTCCGATGATAAAAGCTCATACCCCTACCTTAACGTTCCAGAGTTCAGCTTAGACAACCTGGATGCGGTGATAATTTCACACGCTCACTTAGATCACTGCGGATTCTTACCCTACCTGTACCACTACGGCTATGAAGGCCCGGTGTACTGTACCACACCCACCAGGGACCTGATGACCCTGCTACAGCTCGACCACATCGATATAGCCCACCGGGAAGACAATCCCTTACCTTTCAATGTCAAACACGTTAAAAAGAGCATTAAACACACCATAACCCTTGATTATGGTGAAGTAACTGATATAGCCCCTGATATCCGGTTAACCTTACACAACGCAGGGCATATATTGGGCTCTGCCATCACCCACATGCACATCGGTGACGGCCAGCATAACTTCGTCTACACCGGCGACTTCAAATTCGAAAGAAGCAGGCTCTTAGAACCTGCCGTATCCAAATTCCCCCGTATAGAATCCCTGGTAATGGAAAGTACCTACGGTGGACATGAAGATGTCCAGCCCTCCCGTAACGAAGCAGAAAAGGAGTTAATAAAAACCATCTACCGCACCCTGGAACGTGGCGGTAAAATATTAATCCCTGTTTTCGCCGTGGGAAGGGCCCAGGAACTCATGATAGTCCTAGATGAATACATAAGACACGGGATAATCAACGAAGTGCCCATATACATCGACGGTATGATCTGGGAGGCTACCGCCATCCACACCGCCCGGCCAGAATACCTCAGTAAAGACCTCAGGGATCAAATATTCCACATGGGCCGAAACCCCTTCATCTCCGATGTATTCCACAAGGTAAACGGGATAGAGGAGAGAAGGGACATAGTAGAAGGCGACCCGGCCATAATCCTCTCCACCTCCGGAATGCTAACTGGGGGAAACTCGGTGGAGTACTTCAAATGGTTATGTGGAGATAAGAGGAACTCACTGGTCTTCGTAGGATACCAGGCAGAGGGCTCACTGGGTAGAAGACTGCAGAAAGGCTGGAAGGAAATACCCCTCAAGGAAGAGGGTAAAACCAACGTTTACAACGTGAAAATGGAGATAAAAACTATAGAAGGTTTCAGTGGACACTCCGACCGGAAACAGCTGGTGGACTACGTAAGACGCATGTCACCTAAACCAGAGAAGATACTCATCTGCCACGGGGACAACTACAAGACACTGGACCTTGCATCCACCCTCTATCGACAGTTTAAAATCGAAACCAAGACCCCTATGAATTTGGAGACCGTACGGATACAGTGATATTTTTCGGAAAAAACTTTCTTCAATTTTTTAACTAATTTTTTTATTCAAATTTCTTTTTAATTCTTCTTTTCCTAATTTATATCTTATTTTTGCTGATCTATTATCCTGTTTTTTCCAGAGAGAATTTTTATTTCAGAACGTAATCGGCAAGTTTTATTAAGGTAGAATCCAATAGCCTATATTAGAGTAATCTTTTTAAATCCGAATTTTAATTACAACATCATACCCAATTTTATAAACCGGTGATTTAATGACAACTTATAAAGAATCAGGGGTAGACATCAACTTAGAAGAAGTTACCATCTCTGCTTTAACCTCAAATCTTAAAGAAACCCTCAAGTTCAGGGATGTAATAACAGAATCAGGCCATTTCGCCGCCCTACTCCGCTTGGGAGGTAAGGCCATTGCCATGAGCACCGATGGAGTGGGTAGTAAGATCTTAGTAGCGGAACTCCTGGATAAATACGACACCGTAGGTATCGACTGCATAGCCATGGTGGTTAATGATATACTCTGTGTCGGAGCCGAACCTCTGGCCATGGTTGATTACCTGGCCGTGGAAAAACCCGACCCAGAAGTAGCAGCCCAGATAGGTAAAGGCCTCGCTGATGGGGCTAAACAGGCCGAAATAGCCATGATAGGAGGGGAAACCGCTTCACTACCGGAGATCGTGAACAACTTCGACCTGGCCGGAACCGGTGTGGGAGTAGTAGATATCGACGACATAGTCACTGGAGAGGATATCCGGGAAGGAGATGTTCTTATCGGGATTTCCTCCAGTGGAATTCACAGTAACGGTTTAAGCCTGGCCCGGAAGGTGTTCTTCCAGGACGCTGGTTTAGAGGTGGACGATGAGTTACCCGGATTCCCCGAGACAACGGTGGGTGAAGAACTGCTCAGACCAACCAAAATATACGTTAAACCGGTTATGGAACTTTTAAAGAGTGATGTAACAGTGCACGGCTTAGCCCATATAACTGGAGGCGGGTTCCGCAACCTCAAAAGATTAAACGAAAGTGTGGGTTACTATATCGATAACCTGCCCCGGCCAAATCCAGTATTTGAGTCCATGTATTCTGTAGGAGTGCCCCTGGAGGAGATGTACCGGGTGTTTAACATGGGCATCGGTATGGTGGTGATTGTTCCAGAAGAAGACTGCCAGGCCGCATTGAAGATTATAGAAAAACATGAAGAGGCCTATGTAATAGGGAAGGTTACCAGTAAACCAGGGAAGGTAACTTTACTGAGTTTTGAAGATAATCTGATTGAGATTAAATAATCTGATTGAGATTTAAACCAAGAATTAGAAAACATTTTTATCTAGATTTAAGCTACGGATATTAAAAAATTAACTAATTGAAACACTTTTTTGGGGATTTAAATGAAGTTAACCATACAACAGGAAAGATCAATAATCACTGAAATACTCACCAGGATGAATGTATCACTGGAAGACACGGAAATAATTGCTGATGTAACTTTAGACGCTGATCTAAAGGGATTTACATCCCACGGATTAGGTAGATTTCCACAATACATAACAGGCCTCCAATACGGGACCATAAAAACCGATACCCATATAGAGATAGAGAAAGAAACCTCTTCAACCGCTCTTTTAAATGGTAATCATAGATTTGGCCATGTAGTTGCCTACTACGCCATGGAATTAGCCATGGAGAAAGCCAGAGAAACTGGTATCGGAATGGTGGGTGTGCATGACTCCAACCACTTTGGTGTGGCCGGATACTACTCTGATATGGCGATAATGCAGGACTTAATCGGTGTGGTATTTGCCAACACCGAACCTGCTGTGGCCCCTATAGGTGGAAAAGAACCTATAATCGGTACCAACCCCATTGCCGTTGGAATCCCTTCCAACAAGAATTATGTGTCCGTGGATATGGCCACCTCAGCCACTGCCCGGGGAAAACTCCTGGAAGCCATGCGAAAAGGAGAAAAAATACCAGATAATGTGGCGCTGGATTCAGAGGGAAACCCGACCATTGACCCTCAGGCTGCACTTAAAGGGTCAATCCTGCCCTTTGGAGCCCATAAAGGCTACGCACTGGCGTTTATGATTGAAATTCTCGCCGGTCCCCTGGTCAGGGCTGCCTTTGGTAAAGCGGTTACTGGAACTGCCAATCCCAAGAAGATCTGTACCAAGGGTGACCTGTTTTTAGCCATCGACCCGTCCACATTTGGGGATGTGGAGAATTTCAAGGGTGAAGTGGATGATTTCGTTAAAGAAATTAAAGAATCAGGTAATGTCTTTATCCCGGGAGATATGGAAGTTATGAACATTAAAAATGCCATGGAAAATGGACTTCCAGTGGACGATGCTCTTTACCAACAGATTAAAAATATTGCACGTGAATTATCATTTGATCTAGCTGAAATTGTTGAGTAAATAGGATGACCAGGTCTGTTAACAAGTGAAATGAGTATAATGAATGAATGACCAGGTCTGTTAACAAGTGAAAATGGGTATAAAAAATAAATTTCTTAATTTTTTTAAGATTATCAATGTATTATATCTGTGGCCAATAGGAATATACAACCTAACAGCACTATGATCAGGTAGTTAAGAATTATTTTAAACCCAACACTTCTAAGATTATTGTCAGATTCTGGTATTGGTGAATTTTTAAAGGCGAAGTACAGGTAAACCATTGTGGAGAATCCAGAAATCATATAGGCGTAGTCGAATGCAATATCCAGTAGTATTATATTAGTTACAACAAATATTATGGTTCCTATCACGATTAACTTCAATTCAATTTTAGATTTTGGATTAGTACTCAATATACTTGGTTTTTTACGGGTTTTCAAAGTATTTTTACAGTTATAGCAGATCTCAGCTGTTTTAGCGTTTTTAGTTTTGCATCGTGGACAGATAATTGTGGATACCAAAAATATCACCTGTTTATATTCCTGTATTTCTATTGTATGGAATTTAGATCTTCAATGGCACTATAATTTAGATGCTTATCGGGGGAATTACCAAATGTGGTTAGGATTCTTGGTTTTGTAATTGCTAAACTTCGTATTCCCCTTCTTATGAGGTTATACCATGAGTACTTATAAAACTTTGTTGATTGAATTTTCGTAAATACATTTTTATTTGAGATTATATGATGTTGGTAATAAAGTTAATGATCGATCATAAAAATAAACAAAAAGATTTATTAACATGTAAATAGATTCTAAATATCATAGCAAGAGGGGTTTTACAATGTCTGAAAAAACTGAAAAGGAAATACGCAAAGATGTTAAAGCTAAGTTAGAAACCGATTATGATGAGCAACTAAAAAGGCATATGAACTGTGAATTAGAAGATGAGTTGCAAAAGAAGTTATTCGATCATATAATTGGAATGTGCGATGCAAAATTGGATGAAGAGATAAAAGATAACATTTATGGTAAAAAGGAAGAAGAAATTGATGAAGAAATAAAAGAACAGATATATGGACAAGTGGATGAGGTATTGCAAAAAGAAATACACAACCATATAATAGGAAAAGATGAAGAAGAGATTAAAAAGATAATAAAAGAACAGATATACGGGAAAGAATAATTGAACTTTTAATTATATCCATTCTTTTTATTATTCTTAAATTTTCTCTTTAATTATTCTTATACCCCATGTGCTTGATTTTAACGGCTTTCATAGAATTTTTTACCCATTGAAAAAAAAGAAATAAGGAATAACTAAGGGATAAATTGATCTTGAAATCCAAAAGCAAATAGAAGAGCAAATTAAAGGGAAAAAGTAATAATACATCCTTCCTTTATCTTGTAATTATTTTTACAGGCTTATATCCATTAAAAAACTGTTGTATTAGAAGTAATTTTTTATACATTTTTGGCGATCCCCATCCGACAAGCAGGCACATACGTATCGAATAAAAGGATTACGTATCGAATAAAAGCTTAATATAACGAATAAATAGCTTTCGGTTTGATTTTTTTTCCATATCTTTATATTACTGTACTAATTCACTTTAACTATGAATATTCATGTAGTTTCGTGACAGGAACACCACAATCCACGTTTTTTTTATGTCGTTTTAAATCTATCATCATCTTTCATAAAAGATTTAAACGAGTGGGACACAACTCTATGAAAATTTATGGATCTTCAAGAAGATCTCATGAGTATTCATGGCAGAAGATAAATAAAAAAAATTAGGAGGTCGAATGGTATGGCATCATCTTTTAAGTCACCTGCAGACACAGCAAAAGCATGTGTTGGTATAGCTGCGTTGAAAGAAAAGGCTCCTTTGAGTAATTTAATTCTTTTGAGCTTTTTAGCAGGTGCGTATATTGCTTTTGGAGGTCTTTTGGCCGAGGTTGTAACCGGAGGTCTAGTGGCAGGTGGAGCTCCAGTGGGAATAAATAAATTGCTCTTTGGTGCAGTGTTCCCAGTTGGGCTGATACTGGTCGTTATAGCCGGTTCTGAACTGTTTACAGGTAACTGTATGTACATGCCCTTTGGAATACTACAAAAAAAGGCAAGTTGGTTTGGACTTGCCAGGAATTGGGCTTGGAGCTGGGTTTTCAACCTGGTAGGTGCTCTATTTGTAGCATATTTCCTTGCAGTAGCCAGTGGTATTCTAGCTGTAGATCCATGGGCAGCCGGTGCACTCACCATTGCTAAAACTAAGGCACTTGGAGGAGCAAGTTTCGTTGCAGCAGGAAAAGCTACTGCATCTTTAACATGGATGCAGGTGTTCTGGAGAGCTATAGGTTGTAACTGGCTTGTGTGTCTCGCAGTATATCTGGCTATTGCTTCAGATGATATTATTGGTAAAATACTCGGAATTTGGTTCCCGATCTTTGCTTTCGTTGCAATAGGATTCGAGCACGTTGTTGCAAACATGTTCTTTATACCAGTGGGAATATTCCTGGGTGGAGTATCATGGTCACAGTTCTTTGTAAACAACATGGTTCCTGCCACCATAGGTAACATCATCGGTGGAGCGATATTTGTAGCAGTCATTTACTGGTGGACCTATCTCAGAGGAACAAAAGCAGAAGCTAAGTGACAGTGCAAAAGATAAAAATCCTTCCATTTTTATTTTATTTTTTTTTTTGGATTATGGAAGGTATCAATTTCTAAAAATTAAAACCATGATTTCCGCAATGTCCAGTCATACTGGATATTAAAAAAAGTGCAATAGATCATAAGAAATACATGGACCAGAACTTTAAAACAAATGAGGGGATAAGAAAAATGGAAATTAAATACGTACCGACAATATGCCCATACTGTGGTGTTGGATGTGGTATGAACCTCGTAGTTAAGGATGATAAAGTCGTCGGGGTAGAACCATGGAAGAGACACCCAGTAAATGAAGGAAAATTGTGTCCTAAAGGAAATTTCTGTTATGAAATCATCCACAGAGATGATAGATTAACCACACCACTCATAAAAGAGAATGGTGAATTCAGAGAAGCTTCATGGGACGAAGCACTGGATCTAGTAGCATCCAAACTTCAAGCATACGATCCTAATGAAATAGGATTCTTTGCATGCGCCAGATCACCAAATGAAAACATATACGTTAACCAGAAATTCGCAAGAGTGGTAGTGGGAACACAAAACATAGACCACTGTGCAAGACTCTGCCACGGTCCTACCGTAGCCGGACTGGCAGCATCCTTTGGATCCGGAGCTATGACCAACTCTTACGAGAGTTTTGAACACGCAGATCTGATATTCTCCATTGGAGCAAACAGTCTTGAAGCCCACCCCCTGGTGGGAAGACGGTTAATGAGAGCAAAAGCCAATGGGGCCTACTTCATAGTAGCCGACCCAAGATACACTCCAACCGCTAAACAGTCCGACCAATACGTTCCATTTAAAACAGGGACTGATGTAGCACTGATGAACGCTATGATGAACGTGATAATCAGTGAAGGCCTTGAAGACAAAGAATTCATAGAAAAAAGGACCAAAAACTACGAAGAACTAAAAGAACTGGTATCAAAATACACTCCTGAAATGGCAGCAGAAATAACTCAAGTACCAGCAGATGTAATCAGAGATATAGCTATAAAATACGCTAAAGCTGATAAAGCAGCCATAGTTTACTCATTAGGTATAACCGAACACTCCCACGGTGTGGACAACGTTCAGCAAACCGCGAACCTGGCCATGCTCACCGGAAACATCGGAAGATTAGGAACCGGAGTAAACCCACTGAGAGGTCAAAACAACGTTCAAGGTGCCTGTGATATGGGAGCACTACCATCAGATTACCCAGGATATCAAAAGGTAATTGATGAAGATATAAGTGAACGATTTACAGTCACCTGGGAATGTAAAGACCTGGTTTGTACACCCGGACTTAAAATTCCTGAAATGATAGAATCAGCTGCCAAAGGCGACCTGAAAGTTCTATACATCACCGGTGAAGACCCAGTAATTTCTGACCCAGACACCAACCATGTTGAAGAAGCCCTGAACAACCTGGACTTCTTTGTGGTACAGGACATCTTCATGACCGACACCGCCCAATTTGCAGATGTAGTGTTACCGGCCGCATGCTGGGCTGAACAGGAAGGAACATTCACCAACGGTGAGAGAAGAGTACAACTTATAAGAAAAGCTGTAGACCCACCAGGTGAAGCTAAAGTCGACTGGGAAATATACGGCGAATTAGCTAAGAGACTGGGTGCAAATCCTGAAGCATTCAATTACAGCTCCGCACAGGACATATTTGAAGAAGTTAGAACCGTAACTCCCCAATATGCAGGTATGAACAGGGAAAGATTAGAAAGACCAGAAGCACTGCACTGGCCATGCCCCACTGAAGAACACCCTGGAACCGCCATGATGCACGTAGAAAAATTCGCACACCCAGACGGGCTGGGAATATTCTCACCACTTGAAGAACAGGGACCAAAAGAAGTACCAGACGAAGAATACCCACTATTATTAACCACAACCAGGATATTATTCCACTACCACGCTGCAATGACCAGAAGAGCCGATACACTGGACCGTGAAGTACCAACAGGATACGTAGAAATAAACACCGAAGACGCTAAAGAACTTGGAATAATCAACAACGAAAAGGTTAAAGTCAAATCAAGAAGAGGAGAAATCGAAATACCTGCCAGAGTAACTCCTGACATTCTGAAAGGAATAGTAAATATTCCTATGCACTTTAGAGAGTGCTCTGCAAACGTACTAACCAACGCTTCCGCAATAGACCCCCGATCTGGAATGCCAGAATACAAGGCATGTGCAGTTTCCATAGCTAAAATGGAGGGATCCAAATGAGTATCGAAGTAAACGATAAGTTCTATGCAAAATCATCCGACGCAGCAATAGCCGAAGCCGGAGAATACGGTGGCGCAGTCACCACTCTTCTAAAATATTTACTGAAAGCAGGGATAGTCGACGCAGTTCTAGCCGTTGAAAGTGGTGCAGATCTCTACGACGCAGTTCCTATACTCATAGAAGATCCTGAGGACGTTATCAAAGCCTCTGGTTCACTCCACTTCGGAACACTCAACCTGGCCAAAGTAGTGGAACGATACCTTGACGGTGCCCAGGACATGAAACTGGCAGTCACAGTCAAAGGTTGCGACGCAATGACCATGGTTGAACTCATGAAAAGAGAGAGAGTCAACGCAGATAATGTGATAATGATCGGTCTAAACTGTGGAGGTACCATGCCACCAGTAAAAGGTCGACAGATGATGGAAGATTTCTACGAAGTTGACCCTGACAGTGTGGTAAAGGAAGAAATTGCCAAAGGTAAACTCATAGTTGAAACCGAAGACGGTACAGAAAAAGAGATCCCAATCGACGACTTAGAAGAGGAAGGATTCGGTAGAAGAACCAACTGCAGAAGATGTGAAGTTAACATACCAAAAATGGCCGACCTAGCTTGCGGAAACTGGGGAGTAATAGGACCTTTAGCTGGAAAAGCAACCTTCATTGAAGTTAACTCTCCAAAAGGTGCTGAAATCCTGGAAAAAGCACAAGAAGCTGGTGTCATAGATTTAGAAGCCCCAATTCCCAAAGGAATTGAAATACGTGAAAAAATCGACGGCGCAATGGTCAGACTCGCAGACAAATGGCAAGACAAAGACTGGGAAGACAAAACCGGAAGAGAAATCTTCTCCGTACTCTCAGAGTACATGGATGACTTCTCCCGGTGCCTTAAGTGCTACGGTTGCAGAGAAGCATGCCCCATCTGCTACTGTGATGACTGCTGTCTGGAAGCCAACAATGGCCCAGACTGGTTGAGTAAGGGAGAAGTTCCTCCATCACCAATGTTCCACCTGGAACGGATGTTACACATGGTGGAATCCTGTACCAACTGTGGTCAGTGCGAAGAAGTCTGCCCGGGTGAAATACCTCTGGCCAAAATCTGGCACGAAGTTAACGCCAAAATCAAAGACCAGTTTGGATACACCAAAGGGGTTGAAGAAGGAAAGCCACCAATTGCTTACTTCCCCTTCCCACAACCTGCAAGTAAATGAGGATATACTGACTTATCCTCATTTTTTTTAATTTTTTGAAAAAAATATATGAGATAAATTTGATTCTTCACGCCACATAAAGAAAACCAGGTTCTGTATCCGCTCAAAATGCCTCTTATTAACAAATGTGCAGAATCTGGTTACTATTCTTTAGTGCTAAAAATGATGCTCAAACAAAGTATAATTAATATTAAACGCTTTAATAACTTGATTTTAACGATTAGGAGGATAGATTATGGAATGGGAACCTAAAATATTAGTCTTCTGCTGTAATTGGTGTTCCTATGGAGGAGCAGACACTGCAGGTACAGCGAGGATGCAGTACCCCCCAAACGTACGTATAATCCGGGTGATGTGCTCCGGTAGAATAAATCCGCTCTTCATAATGAAGGCCTTCAGTGAAGGAGCAGATGGAGTAATGGTTGCAGGTTGCCACTTTGGAGATTGCCACTACGATAGGGGTAACTTTGCCTGTGATCGCAGAATAACCGCCCTGAAAACAGTTATAAAAACCCTTGGAATTGAGGAAGGAAGATTCCACCTGGACTGGATCTCAGCTTCAGAAGGAGAAAAATTTGCAAACACCATGAAGATGATAATAAACCAGGTAAAAGAACTGGGTCCCTTCTCATGGAGACTGGAAGAAAAAGGGAAGGTAGGGTGATTTGAATGGTTGAAGTAAACGACATGTACTACGGATTATCTCAAGACGCAGAGATAGCAGAAAGTGGAGAATGCGGGGGAGCAGTCACCTCCGTACTGAAATTCCTCCTGGAAGAAGGTATTGTCGATGCAGTATTGGCTGTAAAGAAAGGTTTAGACCTGTATGATGCCGTACCTACCCTCATAACCGACCCTGATAAGGTCATAGAATCAGCAGGGTCACTGCACTGCGGTACGTTGAACATTGCCAAAACCATTGTCCGGTACCTTGACGGTGCAAAGGACCTGAAATTAGCAGTCACCACTAAACCATGCGACGCAATGACCATAGTAGAACTCATGAAAAGAAAACAGATAGAAAGAGACAACGTGGTCATGATTGGAGTTAACTGCGGCGGTACTTTACCCCCGGTGAAGGCCCGTGAAATGGTAGAAAAGTTCTATGAAATTGATCCAGACATGGTGGTCAAGGAAGAGATTGCCAAGGGAAAGTTGATAATAGAGACAGCAGACAACGAAGAGAAGGAGATAAGCATAGATGATCTGGAAGATGAAGGATACGGTCGCAGGACCAACTGCCGGAGATGTGAAAATAACATACCACGAATGTCAGACATAGCCATGGGTAACTGGGGAGTGATAGGACCTTTAGCTGGAAAAGCAACCTTCATCGAGGTGTTTTCAGAAAAAGGTGCAGAAGTCCTGGAGAAAGCCATAAAAGCAGGAGCACTAAGGGTACAGGATCCTGTACCTAAGGGTGTTGAAATACGTGCAAACATAGACAAAACAATGGTAAAACTGGCGAATAAATGGCAGACCAGGAACTTCGAAGACGAAGGCACCCTGATAACCATCGACCAGTACATGGACGAATTCTCCAAGTGCATAAAATGTTATGGTTGCCGGGAAGCATGCCCACTCTGTTTCTGCAGGGACTGCTCCATCCAGTCAGAATCCAACAACTGGGTGGAAAAGGGAATAATACCCCCATCACCCATGTTCCACTTTGTAAGAATGCTCCACATGGTGGACTCCTGCACAAACTGTGGACAATGCGAAGAAGTCTGCCCCAGTGAAATACCACTGGCCAGAATATTCCATGAAATAAACGTCAAATTACAGGAAGAATTTGATTACAAACCAGGATACGACCTGGACCAAAAACCGCCACTTTCTGTAACTGATAAAGAACCAAGTGAGGAATGAAAAAATCCTCAGCCCATAGGGTAGAGTAACCGCATTTCCAGGGTGATAGATTATATCATATTCACTAGAAAAATTCGCTCAAATTCTAGGAATCACCTCTTTAAAATGAGAATAATAGATCACCCATAGTAAATGCGGTTTACTTTATCTTAAAGGATACAATTTAAGATTTTAGAGAATTAAAGTATTTAAGAATACAATTTAAGGTATTTAGAGGATGATACAATTTAAGGTGATAAATAATGATACTCGACGAAGTACTCAAAGCCAACCAAGAATTTGTCAAAGAATTTGAACCAAAAAAACTAAGCCACTCCCCACAAAAGAAACTGGCCATTGTAACCTGTATGGATACACGGCTCATCGGTTTTTTAGAACCAGCCATGGGAATAGACAGGGGAGATGCAAAGATAATCAAAAATGCAGGCAACACCATAGTCGACAGGGATGTTATACGATCTGTTGCAGCAGCAATATATGCACTTGGTGCGGAAGAGGTTATGGTGGTAGGACACTACGAATGTGGAATGGCCAACGTAGACCCTGAAAAACTCATCAGTGCCATGAAAGCCAGAGGAATCTCTGAGGAAATTATTTCAGGGGTTGATCTCAAAGAATGGATAGGGGCAATTGAGGGTGAAGAGGAGAATGTGTTAAACGCAGTTCGAGAAATAAAGGAATCTCCATTTATTCCAGATGATGTTCCTGTACACGGCCTTATAATAGATCTATACGATGGTAAATTGAAGGTTTTAGTTGAGGATAAATGATCTGATGAACCCTAATATTTATTTTGATTCTATAAAAATTATTTTAATCCATTTTTATTTAATGTCTATTCCCTAAAGACTATTAAAAATTTTTTCGACACATAACATCCAATTTTAACCTTAAAGAAATATTTAGCGGGCTCTATTTAACTTGGTATGTATTGTTAAATCATTGGTCATACTAAATAACAAGACGAAAAAGATAACTATTAGTGTGGGCCATGTTAATTTAAGTACATGTCTAGTTAGATATGGAGGGATTAACAAATGAGTAAGATAAACAGGCAGGAGATTCTTGACATTTTAGATGAATATGACAAAGAAGATATAACAATTGCCACTCTAGGAAGCCACTCTTCTTTGCATATGTTTCAGGGGGCGAAAACAGAAGGGTTTAGGACTGCAGCAGTCTGCGAAAAAGGACGGGAAGTTCCTTATAAAAGATTTGGGGTTGTAGATGAAATAATCACGGTAGATAAATTTAGTGATATAGTTAATGATGAAGTCCAGGAACAATTAAAGGACTTAAACAGCATAGTATTCCCCCACGGATCATTCGTAGCTTATGCTGGACTGGATAACATTGAAACTATTTTCAACGTACCCATGTTCGGAAACAGGGACATCTTAAGGTGGGAGGCAGAAAGGGACCTGGAAAGAAAGTTGATGACTGAATCCGGGGTCAGAATTCCGAAAAAGATAACCGATCCTGCGAAAATTGAAGGCACCGTCATGGTAAAGTTCCCCGGAGCCAGAGGGGGAAGAGGATACTTCGTTGCTTCATCAACTGAAGAATATGATGAAAAAATTGAAGCCATGAAGAAACGAGGCTGGATCGAAGAAGAGGATATAAAGGAAGCACATATTGAAGAATATGTATTAGGATGTAACTACTGTATTCATTACTTCTTCTCAGGATTAAAACAAGATGCAGAAGTCTTAGGGATGGACAGTAGATATGAATCAACCATAGATGGTTTAGTTAGAGTTCCGGCTAAAGATCAGCTGGATCTTAACGCAGATCCATCATACGTCGTAACTGGAAACCATCCAGTAGTTATAAGAGAATCATTACTTCCACAGGTATTTGACATAGGAGACAAAATCACAGAAGGTGCCAAAAAATTAGTACCACCAGGATTTAACGGTCCATTCTGTATGCAGACCCTGGTAACCGACAATCTTGAAGTGGTTGTATTTGAGATGAGCGCCCGATCAGATGGTGGAACAAACACCTTCATGAACGGATCACAATACAGTTACCTGTACCACGGAGAACCATTAAGCATGGGCCGTAGAATGGCCTTAGAAATCAAAAATGGTATAAAAGAAGACCGTTTAGATGAAATAATTACTTAAACCATTCTTTTTTTTATTAATTCTGTATCATCTATTCAAATTCTTTATTCTTTTTTTAGCCCCACTTAAATGTCCAAAAAATTTATTTCATACTTTATTAAATCAGATTATATCTCGATATCTGGCGAAAATATCCTTAACTGAACCAGAATATACCAATTCCTGGAGCAAACCTACATCAGATATCACCCAATCCACGTACTTATCTAAATCCTTGCGAACATATGATTCAAAAGAATAATGAGAAGAATCTAAATAAGCTTTACTGGGTTTAACATCCTTTTCTACTGCACCTATAAGATCATCCATAATGGATATCAATGGTTGATTATCAATGTGAACATCCTTTACCAGTTTTTTCTCCTGTAATGCGCCTAATACTGATATATCAGCAAATAACTTATGATTAACAGCTATCAAACCATCATAGATGACCATATCATCACTTATGTCCGTGAAGAAATCCTGAATCTTTGCAATAGCCGCTTCTAGATTATTTTCCTGTAATAAATAGTTGTTAAATTGTTGAACCGCTTTCTGGTGGTTGTACTCTTCCGGAGGTACTATTACCGTTTTCATGTACTCCTTATTCGTTTTGATGGCACCTGCAAGTAGACCCGGTAGATCTATGGTAACCCTGCTTGGCAAAATAACGTAAGCACAGATGATGGCTATTATGGCCCCTATAGTTATATCGATTATCCTAGCCATGGAGTTTTCAATTACCGTTCCAGTGGGCCATATCAATACCGTGAACACGGTAAGGGCCATTACTGAAGGTCCAACGTAGTTGGGTAACCATGCTAGGGCTAAGAAAATCATGATAAGGGCAAATATCAACAGTATCTCATGTGGGAAGAAAAATGCCAGGATAATGGCTATTATGATGGCAAGTAAATTATATAAAACCCTTACCACCATGCTGTTGATTGTGCTGGTTATATCTGGTCTTATGACGATTAAAATACCCATGGTCACCCAGATAACATCTCGGCCATGGGTAAGATGAACTAATAGAAGACCTACGGTTATGGCCAGTGCAAAACGTATCGCATGCCGCATGTAAATATTTTTAAGGTTAAAATTAGCCTTAAGAACATCCTTAAGGGATGTTTTAGTTGTGGATATTTTTAATTTTTCTCCGGATATCTTATCTGATAAAAGTTGGGCAGATCTTTTAAGAAGCTCCACCATCTGATAACCGATTCCCAGGAAAGCATTGGGATCTTTTTCACCAGAATCTACAGTCGCTTTTTTTACAGTTGAAACATCCTCATTTAACTTATCAATATTAACTTGATCTTTACCTTGTATTATTGATTCACCTATCTTTAAGCTGGTTTTGTTTATATCCTCCTGGTATTCTTTGAATTTATCCTGATATCCTTTAGATATTCGGGAGTAGAGTAATTTACTGTACTCACGAAAACCAGATAGATAGAGTCCTAATCTGAAAAGTTCATAGTCCGTTGGATCCAGCGGGATGCCTGAAAGTGCATGAAGGTTTTTTAAAACCACCTGTAAAGAATTTTGAGGATTAAATCCCACTGCCACCCTATTACGCAGATCCTGTTTCATTTTCCATAAACGTGGTATAAACAGGAGTGAAGAAACTAAAAATGCCAGTAAACAGTAATAAATATAGTCCAAAGCGGTAGATTTAGTATTAACCACTATCACCGCAATGAAGTACATGACGAATATTATGTAACCAAAAAATCCAATTGATTTCCCGAAGATATACAGGGAAATACAGAAAAATGCCCAGATAACTGTGATTAATATAAAAAGAAGATCACTGCTTAATCCTAAAGAGACACTGGTAAAAGCCAACATGGCCATAATAAATCCAACAAGCGTTAGAGGAGCTATCTTTCTAACTGGTATATCTATATCTATTACCCTGGTGATTACGATGGTGACGATGGCAACCACAGAGATACCATTATCCCAACCTAACAATACAGCTATTAGTATCGCTAAGACCATCAAAAGAAAGGATTTTACCGCGGTTGCCCACAATGGTTTACCGGTAGGTCTAATAAGTACCTTCAATCTTTCAAATTTACTCTTCCTTTGTGGCATGAACCACACCAAACCCCCTGTATAATTAGAATACAGTAATAATTTTTCTATTCTGTTTGATATAAAGTTAACTAGCAAATATTTAAGTAGATAATCCTCTAGGAATACTCAAGTTTATTAGAATAGACTACTAAAGATAGTAGGTAACTAATTAAACAAGTGTTAAAATGGACAGTAGCAAAGCCATTTTTCAGGGGCTGAAAAAAGCAGGTATAGACTTCGTGGTCAGTCTGCCCTGTGTAAACCTGGGTAAGATAATAGAGATGGTGGACTGCGACGAGGAGATCACCCATGTCCCGGTGACCCGGGAAGAAGAGGGGTTCGGTATCTGCGCCGGCGCCTACCTGGGCGGTAAGAAGACAGCGATTTTAATGCAGAACTCCGGGCTGGGCAACTCTGTAAATGTCTTAGCCTCCCTATATAAGCTCTACAAGTTACCAATACTGATGGTGGTGAGCCACCGCGGCACTGAAGGGGAATTCATGAGCGCACAGATACCCATGGGAGAAGCCACCCCTGGTGTACTGGATACCCTGGAAATCGCATATTTCCTCCCCAAGACTCCGGAAGATGCATTAAAAGTGTTGTCTGAAGCCTGGCTCCTATCTGAGATGGGAGGCTCCCCCGTGGCCATGTTGCTTGAAATTGGATTCTGGTGAAATTTAATCATTTAGTCAAACTTTTACAGGGAAATAAAGCTTACAGGGAAAAATAAGAAAATGAAAAGAATCGATGCAATTAAAAGGATCTCCGAGCAGCTGGAGGATGAACTGGTAATCTGCAACATAGGTTTTCCCTCCCGGGAGTTATACACGGTCAAGGATTCACCCACCCACTTTTACATGCTGGGATCCATGGGAATGGCCTCTTCCATAGGTTTAGGATTGGCCCTCGCCCAGGAAAGAAAAGTGGTAGCCCTGGATGGGGATGGATCGCTTTTAATGAACCTCGGTAGCCTGGTCACCATTTACAACCAGAACCCAGAGAATTTTATACTGATATTGCTGGATAACGAATGTTACGGTTCAACCGGGTCCCAGTGCACCTACGCCAGTACTGTAAACCTATCCCGGATAGCAGAAGCTGTGGGATTTAAGAATATATTCTCATTCAAGGGGGATTTAGATTTAACAGAAGTTTTAAAGGCTGAAGGACCGGCATTTGTCCATGTTAAGGTTGAACCGGGTAATGCCGATGTCCCTGTTATTGATATGGAACCAGAAGAGATTAAGGAACGGTTCATGGAAAATCTTTAAAATAAACCATTTTTTAGTAATTTCTAGAATTAATTTGTAATTATCAATAGTTTAAGAGGATACTACTTATTCTAAGTTAAAAATTGTGGATTTGTTAGTTAATTTTTATCAAAGTAAAGTATATTATTATAACAATATTAATTAGTATTAGGAATATTTTATGCAAAGATTAATAATGGAGTTATTCTAATTGAAATATGTTATAATTAACTGCGTTAGTCATTAATGTGATGTTGTTCATTTATTCATGAAATAGAGGAGAATAATAATGTTCGTACCGCCAAGTTGGATAGAGGGGTATTTGATACAATTCGGCATGTATATAGTAATTCCGTCAATTATCGCTTTAATTTTTACGATAGTAAGAGGGAAAAAATTAACTCATAAAGAACAACACCACAAAGAACAACACC
>DAGC01000013.1:224624-240301 GCA_002495625.1 Methanobacterium sp. UBA375
ACCACAAAGAACAACACCACAACAGATCAAATAACCGGGGATCAAAAATAATAACATTTTCGTTAGCTTTTATTGTAGCAGTCATAGTAGTTTACCCAATTGGTTGTGTATACTGGTTCTATTCATATGAGGTACCATCTGTACAAGAAAAAATAATCACAGTTCAAGGATGGGAACCTAGGCCAGGTGTTATTGCCAAAGGTGATGGTACAATGGTTATAAGCAATGCAGACCAATTATTGCTTGTCACAACGGAAAACGAAGGTTTCTATAATATGGAAAATTTCTTGTTCCAAAAATTCAATACAAGAGATATTTTTAACCAGTTAAAAGTTGGGGGAACATATAAAATCAAATATTATGGATGGAGAAATGGATTTAACAGCGGATTTCCAAATTTATTAAGTGTTGAAGAAGTTATAAACGAAACTGGTGTAAATAATAACGCATATGGTGACTATTTCGGTATCAAATTTGCGATAAGATAAGGGGGTTCCGCTCTTTTTCTTTTTAAATAGGAAAATTAGTTCATTATAATATGCCCATGCTATCTTCTTGTAGAATATTCTGATTTAGAGAGGATAAAAATTAACCCTTTCTTCTTCGTTCAAATTCATTAAAAATTTCGTTAATATCAATCTTTTTATAAACTAATAGAAGTAATGTGTGAAATATTAGGTCTGAGGCCTCATATACCAGTTTTTCATCGTTTTTAGCGGCGATTATAACCTCTGCTGCTTCTTCCCCTATCTTTTCCAGTATTTTATCCTCGGCCAGTTTTTCATCGTCCTTCATTAAATTGGATGTGTAGGAATCTATGGGGTTATCCCGCCTGTCTTCCAGTACCTGGTAAACTTCTCTTATAATTTTTTCCTTCATTTTCTCGATTCTTCCTTTCTTAAAGTTTCGGTTAGGGCGATTAAAGGATGTTGTGCATCATCGATGACGTCAATATCTTCATATGTAAAAATTCCCTCTTTATCTGCAGTTTTCTCGATTCCCAACTTTAAATCCTCATCAATTTCAATTACATAGGAGTCGATCTCTTCATGGCCCAGTTTCAGGGCGGCAACTGTGCGGTGATGGCCGTCCACCAGCACGTATCTGTTATCCACTTTAACCACTATGGTGGGCTCGGCTAGGCCTCTTTGGATCTCGTAGGTTCTGCCCTGCAGTTCATCGGCATAGATTTTATTCTGGGTGGGTCTCAACTTATTTATGGGCACTTTCATCCTTACCAGCTTGGTTTTTATGCCGTATAACTGTTCCAGGGTCTTCTTGAAATAGTTGACCTTGGTGGGTGTTGATCTTTCAATATGTGACCTTACAATATCGGTGTTGGTAATTATACCCACTAGTTTGCCTTCTTTATTCATAACGGGCATTCTGGATATGCCCATCCGGAACATCACCCGGGCGGCGTCGTTGATGGACATTTCCTTATCCGCTACAACGACATCGGTGGTCATCAGTCCTTCCACTAAATCCGACCATGGTTTTAGGAGAAAATCAAAGGCAGTTACCATTCCAATGACCTCTCCATTGGTCTTAACTGGGAATCCGTCGTGGCCGGTTAACTTCATCAATTCTATAACTTCACCAGCTGGGGTGTCCGGGGTGACTGTGATAACTTTTTTTGTCATGTAATCTTTTACTAGGGCTGTACTGGTCATTATAATACTCCTTTTTATTCAAGGACTCTTTTTCCATAGTATTTTATCGTCATATTCCACCTTTACTATCCGGTGGAAGGGAATCTGGGTTTCATCATTTAAGATGAGAAATCCGTTCCCGATTCTGTCTATCTGGCTTCCCATGACTGTTTTAATATTTCCACGTGCCCCTCTATGGATGTAACTTATTATAGTCCGGTTTACTTCCATATCAGGATGCCATAGAACCATGTTCAAGACGTTTTTCGCCATCTTTAGAACCCAAATTTGTAAAATTCAGTTCGCAAGAAAAAAGTTTTAAACTCCTGAAATTTGTTTAATTCAACAATTACTTATTTATCTCTGGGGTTAAAAATTTTTTTTGTTGAAGGTGTACCTATCAACTAGAAAATATGTATTTTCAGAGACTACTTATCCAGTTCTTCCTGGAGTAATTTAACGATTTCACCTGGATCGGCTTTTCCCCGGGTTATCCTCATAACCTGGCCCATCAGGAAGTTCAAGGCCTTCTTTTTGCCCTCGTAGTAGTCGGAAACTGCCTCTGGATTTTCATCTATACTCTGTTTTACGGCCTTTTGAACCACATCTTCTTCCACCACACCGATCAGTCCCAGTTCTTCAGCGATTTGGGTAGGTGTCTTCGGGTTGTGGGGCATGTTTTCTATGATCCTCTGTCCAGCTTTGGTGGTGATCTTCTTATCCTGCAACAACTGGAGGAACTCCACCAATTGCTGGGTGGTTATTTCACTTTCCCGGAAGGTGATCTTGTTGTAGGATAGGATTCTCTTGAGTTCATCCCTCATCCATAAAGCTGCAAATTCAGGATTTACCTCCTTAACCACCTCCTCAAAGGCGTTCGCCAGTTCCAGTTCAGAGGTAAGCACCCGTGCATGATCCTTTTCTATCCCGTACTGTTTTACAAATCTGTCCGTCTTTATGTGAGCAGGTTCTGGCATTTCTTCCCTTATACGCTCCACTCTTTCTTCTTCAGCGAGCATAGGCGGCAAGTCTGGGTCGGGGATGTACCGGTAATCTTCCGCTTCTTCTTTAAGCCTCATGGGCACGGTGATCATCTGTGACTCCAGGAATGCCCTGGTTTCCTGTTTAATCTCTATGCCTCTCTTCAGTAGGTTTTTCTGGCGGACCATCTCGAATTGTAGGGCTTTATAGGCTCCCTTTATAGAGTTGATGTTCTTTATTTCAGCTCTTTTACCCCCTTCAATGGAGATGTTCACATCAGCCCTCATGGTACCCTCTCCCCGGGCGCTTCCACTGTACTCCAGTACACGGATAAGTTCCCTTAGGAATGTCCGGGCTTCTTCAGGAGAGGTCATATCTGGTTCGGTTACTATTTCAATAAGGGGTATTCCGGACCTGTTGAAATCCACGAGTCCCAGGTCTGGTTTGTACTGGCCGGGGTCCTCCTCCAGGTGCACTTCTCTAATACGCACCCCATTCAGGTCTCCCTCGAACCCTATGGGTATGGAGGTCCTCTGGTATCCGGATGGTAGATCCGGGTAATCGTAGTGTTTCCTCTGGAAAAAGGTCACGTCTGGGCTTATCTTACAGGCCAGCATCAGGGCTATCTTTATCGCACCATCCAGTGCTTCCTTGTTTGGTGGGTATGGTTTTGCACCCGGCTGGTTCAAACAAACGAAACAGATGTTGTGGTTTGGTGGTGCTTCCTGGTAGTTGGTGCGGCAGTCGCAGAATAGTTTAGAATCAGTATCCAGCTGGACGTGTATCTCCAACCCGCATTTCATGTTAATGGTTATTCCTCCTGAAAATATGATATCTTAACAATCCATTTATTATAATCTTGTTTATCGTATCAAATCTTGAAAATGAAAATTTATCTCCTATAATTATGTCAGATAAATTAACATATATAGATTAACCTAATTGTACCCTGGTTTATTAATCCTTTTTTTCTTAATTTATCTCGTTTAATACTTTATGTTTACATACAGATAAAGAAATCAACATCCATTGTGTTTTACTTATTAAAAGGTAGGAATATGGTTCAAAACTGATTTTAAAATTTTTTTTAAAAAATTATTTTTACCCATCATAAACTTTATATGGGTGTTAGTACAGACTTAAATATGAGATTGGGTGTTATTACTGACACCTTATCTCTATTATCCATACACAATAAACTCTGTAAAAATGTAAAAGGAGGTGAAAAAAATGAGAAAACAAGTGATACTAACGATTTTCACACTAACACTCGCATTTGTACTATGTGAAGCAACTTCCGCAGCAAATGATACATGGATTAACGAAACAGTAGCTAATTCCAGTAGCATCAGTGGCAATTCATTGGCACTGGATTCGTCTGGTAATCCCCATATAAGTTACTATGAGGATGGTGGTGATGTGAAATATGCTTACAAAGACGATTCAGGATGGCATATAATAAATGTTGACAGCGGTGTGACGGAAGATGTAACTTCAATAGCCCTGGACAGCTCTGATAGACCCCACATTACATATACATATACTCAAAATGGATTAAAATCCATAATATATGCATATGATGATGGTTCGAAACATGCTGAAATTGCTTTGAAGGGTGAAGGCGATTATTATAGTAGTGTACTCGCACTGGATTCGTCTGGAAATCCGCACATAAGCTGTGCATACCTTAGTTTTGATGGAACTAACTTTGATTTAACAGTGAAATACGCTTACAAGGATGGCTCTGGATGGCATGTGGAAAACGCTGCGTTACTGTATTCTGACACCACTTATCCATATCCACTGATAGCTAATTCTCTGGCCTTAGACTCTTCAGGAAATCCACATATAAGCTATTACTCCCCATTTACTCATCACCTTGAATATGCTTACAAGGATGGTTCTGGATGGCACTATGATACCGTTGACAATTCAGCCGGTGACACTTCAATTTCATTTGGGTATACCTCACTTGCGTTAGACTTATCAGGCAACCCCCATATAGGCTACAGTGACAATTTAGGTAATTTGAAGTACGCCAGAACAGGTGAAGGGCCCTGGATTATAGAAATAGTAGATAGTCCTGGGTTAGCCATATACTCGCCTTCCCTTGCTCTAGATTCATCTAACAATCCCCATATAAGCTATTATATTGCTGAGATTTTGAGATATGCAGTTAAATCCGAAGGAATATGGACTATAGAAACGTTAGATGCCGGTTATCATGGCAATGGCTGGAGGACTTTTCTCGTCCTGGATCCATCAGACAATCCCCATATAAGCTACAGTGGACGTGGATATGATTTCGACGAAAACTCTTTCGATTATTTGAGGTATATTTACGTGCCATACTCAGGGAATCCAACCAATCCAACCAATCCCACTAACCCAACAAATCCCACCAATCCCACCAATCCCACTAACCCTATCGATCCAACAACCCCAACAAATCCAGTTATTCCGGTTAATCCAGTTGATCCCGGTAATCAATCGGAAAATTCTATTAGTACACCACAGATAAACGCTGCAACTAATACAGTAAGCATGCAACCAACTGGAATTCCAATAGCAGGATTAATTCTAGCAGTTTCAATGCTGTTAGGTGGTTTAGTGACTTCAAAAAAATAATTCCCTTATTTTTTATTTTTTTAAGATCAATCTAAAAAGAAATCATAAATATAGATCAAGTAAATAATAGGAACGTAGGTTTTAACGATGCTTTTGGATTTCTTAATGGTTAAAAATTCATTTGGATATTTTTGTAAGTGATAGTATGACTGATAAAACTGAACAGAAGATTTTGGACGCGGCTTTAAGGGAATTCTCAGAGAAAGGATATTCTGCAGCTACTGGTTTGAATATAGCAGAAAAAGCTGGTTTTAGTGAGAAAACTTTGTTTAGAAAATTTAAAACCAAAAAAAATCTTTTTAACAGGGTTATAACTCAGAATAATGATAGAATAATGGAAGATTTAAATCTTTTACTTGTTGATGATGAATTTAAAACAGCACAGGAATTTTTAGAAGTTTTAGTTAAATATCTTGCCGATTTGGTGGATAATCACTTTGATTTTGTTTATTTAACCCTGAATGAAAGCAGGAGGATATCTAAAGAAACTGCTCCTGAAAAGATTCCATATCATCTTGGTAAATATATGGAAAAGTATATCCAGAATGAGAAAATAGATTATCCTGTTTTTGCAATGACCATATTGTCCTTCTTATATTCTGTAATGACTGATAAACATAAAGAAAGAAGATTCGTTGACCATGATGAGGCCATAGAAAAGTTTATCGGTAATTTAGTCCTTTGCATTGAATAAGCGGTTTTCTAGGAATATTCAAATCCGCTCTCAAAGATAATTAAGTGCAGGGGAAGGGATTCGAACCCTTGAAGGCCTACACCAATAGGCCCTGAACCTATCCCCGTTGACCGCTTGGGTACCCCTGCATCTGTAGGTTAAAAGATCAATACTAATTTTACGGCTAACTTATTTATTTCTTAGACACTTATCAATGTATCTCTTTATGAATGGTTCCAGTTCTGGATCAAGAATTTCACCCTTAGTGAGAAGATCTAAATCAGTGAAGCTACCCTCCAGTTTTCTACCAGACCATTTAACCTCTTCTTCAACTCTTCGACCATAATTAGAGCCGTACATTTTAAATAAAGGGAATTTAGTCAATCCATTTGCACCGGCAAGGACCAATGGCCCTATGTTGGCCAGGTTGTCTATCCAGGTTCCGGCGATTATTTCCAGTTTGGGATATTTTATCCGGGTGGCAGCCACCGTCCCTGCGTAGTACAGGGAGGCTGGTTGTGGTGTGTTTGCATAGGGTGTGTCTTTATGGGGGTTTAAGGAGTAGAATATCACCCGGTCAATCCCTACATCTCCTATCAGATCAAAGAGGTATTTAAGGTCTTCTGGTTTTTCCCCCAGACCCAGAATAATAGTTATCGCCTTTTTAAATCCTAAATCCCCAGCCAGCTCCAGCATTTCCACCACGTCTTCCAGGGATTTGCTGGGGCAGATCTTATCATGGAGTTTAGGGTTGGCAGTTTCCACTGCACCGGTTATCCCCACGATCTCATCCCCATAAACATCCAATTCCCTGGTTATCCCCACGTTTAACCATGCCGGTTTCCCTGTGATTTCGTGGATTTTCTCGGAAATCCCCTTTATCTCATCCGTGCTAAAGGAGCCGTATCCGCCGGATAGGAATTCAACGTTCCATCCAATCCTGCGTACCAGTTCAGCTTCGGCAAAGATGGAATTCACATTTCTCCGGGCCCGGTCCGGTTCAGTGATTTTGGGTTTCTGGGAAGACATGTAGCAGAAGGCGCAGTCGCCCTTGTCACACCACCAGGAGAGGAATATCGCCCTTTCCAGGGTAATTCTATCTCCATGTTCTTTTAAAGTTACCTTATTAGATTTTTCGAGTAAATCTAAAGTTTCATGGGCCTTTATTTTTTCTATTAAATTCATTTTTTAAGCTCGTATATTATATCTCCCACTGATTCATTGGGAAAATGAAACACAAAATTGAGGTTTACATTGTATTTGTTTAAAACACTTATTATAACGTATCTATATATATAAATGAAAATCATGACCTAGTTTAACCGTTATTTTAATGCCTTAAAACTATTTGAATGTAATACACAATCTTTATATAATATAAACATCAACTTTTAAAATACATCTTGATGTGCTATGTTTTAAGATCTTGTAAGCCCTGATAGTAGTTTGCACGGTTTACAGGCTTTGCTTGGCATTTGCCGCCGTAGCTCAGTAGGTAGAGCGTTCGGCTGTTAACCGATTGGTCACAGGTTCGAGCCCTGTCGGCGGCGTTCTGGGCCCATAGCTTAGCCAGGTAGAGCGCCCGGCTCATAACCGGGCGGCCATGGGTTCGAATCCCATTGGGCCCACTTAAGCTCTCAAGATTGAGTGCTATAAATAGACACCCATATGCTCCGGTAGTGTAGTCCGGCCAATCATGTCGGCCTTTCGAGCCGATGACTCGGGTTCGAATCCCGGCCGGAGCATTTTTCATACCTAAAAAAAAGGAAATATTTTTCTTACAAACACCACACAAGGATGTAGCAGTTTAATAACACTGCAGGGGTGCCCGAGCTGGCCAAAGGGGACAGGCTTAGGACCTGTTGGCGTAGGCCTACGTGGGTTCGAATCCCATCCCCTGCATCCCCTTCAATTGCCGGGGTGGGGTAGTTGGTTATCCTACGGGACTGTGGATCCCGCGACTCGGGTTCGAATCTCGGCCCCGGCCTTATTTTTACTGAAATTCTGTTATTTATCTTCTAATTTAATGAAACAGGTTTCTTCTCTTTATCCCAATGGAACTATAGTGATTTATTGTTTTTGAAGTGACGCACATCACCAATTTTAGAAAGTTATTAATAAAATAAAGGAAAGATATTGAAATGATTATAAAGGTGGGGACTATGATAAAGATGGAAAAAACCTGTGGATCACCCAAAGTCGAAGTGATGAAGGATGGTAAAAGGATCGGCCATATGGATGGAATGAATGTAATCCAGTGGTTCCTGAAAAATAAATACAAATACACTGGCACATTTTCCCGTTTTATAACAGAAGATCCAGATGACAGCCACTCCGGCATCAAAATAGACATAGTAATACCGGAAAAACATCTGATCATCAAAGACGCCTGTATTGAATGGATGAAAAGCCCCCTAAACAACGGTACCTTCAACGCTAAACGAATAGAAAGCTATGAAGGACAATATAGCCCCGGTTAAACATCCATTAATTTTATTAGATAACATAATGTTCAACTAATTTTATTTTAAGGGCCATTACTATGAGTAAAAAAGGTACCCGTGAAGAGCGCGAACTGGTGAAGATGCTGTGGGACGCAGACTGCGCGGCAATGAGAGCACCTGCCTCGGGTGGTGCCACCAAAAAACCACTCCCCGACGTAATAGCCGGTAACGGTAAGATCTACCTGGCAATCGAAGTCAAATCCACCTCTCAGGAAAGGATATACATCGATTCAGGTAAAATAGACGCCCTCCTGGAATTTTCAAATATATTCGGAGCCCAGCCCTACGTCGGTGCCAAGTTCATACGTGAAAAATGGCGTTTTGTAAGGATTGAACACCTCCACAAAACAAAACAGGAAAACTACCGCTTAGACAAGGAATTAGCCTTTGAGAAGGGTATCGAACTGGACGAATTGCTCGGTAAAAGTAAGCAGGTTAAGTTTTAGTTAAATAGAGTGTTAAATAAGCGATTTTTTTTATTTCATTACAATGGTTCCTTCCTACCCGCCGCGTCACGGCGGTATTTCCCGAATTCTGTGATTAACTTTACCTCATCACTCCAGAACACCGGGCCCTCTTTACATATCCTCCATCCCACATCGTCCACGCAGCACTGGCCGCAGATACCCACCCCACATTTCATGTAGCGTTCCAGTGAAAACTGAGCCATGATTTCATATTCCTCTGCCAGGTCTGCTACTTTTTTCATCATTATCTCCGGGCCGCAGGTGACTATCATATCGTAACTGTTACTCTCAAGCACTTCCTGGGCCAGATCTGTTCCGAATCCACAGAACCCATAGGTCCCGTCATCTGTACAGGCTCTTAAATTGGTGTCGGTTTTGTTAAGGCGATCCATAAAAAGTAGTTCATCCTGTGTGGCTGCTGCGCTTATCAGATCCACCTCCACACCCTTCCGGGATGCTTCCTCAGCAAACGCTGCCAGAGGGGCCATTCCCACACCCCCACCAACTGCCAGGACGTGTGGGCCTGCAATTTCAAAACCCCGGCCATAGGGTCCTCTCAATCCGAGCTGAGCCCCTACTTCGAGCTTGTGGAGTGCCTCGGTGAATTTACCCACCTTTCTTATGGTGAATCCGATTTCACCTTTGATCGGGTCAATCAGGGATATGGACATGGGTTTTTCATCGTGAAAGTTCCAGATCATCATAAACTGACCGGGTGTCTCTTCTGTAACCTCCCAGTCAAAAATGAAGGTCTTAACTGTGGGTGTTTCCTCTATTATGTCCTTTATCTCTACGATTTTTGGAACGTTCATGTTTTTAATTTCCTGTTATAAATGTTAATTTCCCATGGGCTAAGTTAATTAGATTTCATGGACCTTACCAACCATCTCTGATACGTTATCATAGCCCTTCCTGTTCATGAAATTTTCAAGTCCAGTGCAAATCTTCTCAAATACATCCATACCCTCATAGTAAACGGCTGTTCCGAGTTGTACAGAGCTTGCACCGGCGTATAAGAATTCAACTACATCTTTATAATCCCTGATTCCACCCACACCAATTATAGGCACTTTAACAGCTTCATATACATCGTAGACACACCGTAAAGCTATTGGTTTTATGGCCGGTCCTGATAAGCCGCCGAATTTGTTATGTAGTATGGGCTGGGCTGTCTCCAGGTCTATACGCATGCCCGGGCCCACCGAGTTTATGAGGGTGATTGCATCACAGCCGGCTTTCTGGGTGGCTTCTGCTATTTCAACTATATCCGTTACGTTAGGGGTTAGTTTAACTACAACTGGGGTTTTGACCGACTGTTTAACTGCTTCAACTATCTGTCCCGTTGCGTCGGGGTCCTGGCCTATTGATGCTCCGCAGCCGCCTGATGCATGGGGGCATGATACGTTGAGCTCTATCATATCCACCATTCCTTCTATCTGGGATGCGACGTTCTGGAATTCCTCTGGACTCGCCCCGTAGATGGATGCCACAGCAGGTACCAGGCCTTCCAGTTTCTCCAGTTCAGTTTTAAAGAGTTCTACTCCCGGGTTGGAGAGTCCTATAGCATTTATAAATCCGCCGGTGACTTCCACGGTGGTTGGATTGGCATATCCTGGATTGGGTTCCATGCTGAAGGATTTAGTTACCACTGCCCCGGCACCGCTCCTGGCGGCCCAGTTAAGGGATGCCGCGGTGCTGCCCATGATCCCTGCCGCCAGCATGGTGGGGTTTTTCATTTTAATTTTGCATATCTCAGTTTCAAGCATTTGAACCAGACCCAGAAAATATTAAATTGATATCAGTATAGACTTATTGGTATGAAGTGTTATATTACCTGGTGTTTCGCGGGTTTTATTGCCCTTGATGAAAATTGTGCCCTCTTAGATTATGAACTTTTCCCAAAGAGCAAGATAACCCTAAGGCTTACCGAACTACTGGAAGGTAATTTGGTAAGAGAAGAAAAATCTCTGCTCAAGAGACTGGTTAAAAACTATGATGAAGTTGTTGTAGAGACGGAAATTTCTCCTTCCAAATATGAAAGCCTTAAAGATTCCTCTAAATTTAAATTCCAAACACCGAATAAAGCCGGGGAATATGTTAGAACCTACCTGGCTGATATTTTAATCAAAACTGATTTTATCGAGACAGAGGAAGAATTAAAGGAATTAATACATGATACTTCCCTAACTATCACCAGGGAACGCCTGCAGGAGGCAAGTGAAGCAGAAGATCTGGTTTTGATACAGGCCATAAACGCCCTGGATGAACTGGACGAGACCACCAGCAAGTTAGCCGAACGCCTGAGAGAATGGTATTCCATCCACCTCCCGGAACTGGATAAAATAAAAAGCCACGAATACTACGTTAAACTGGTAGCAGATTATGGAGATAGAGACTCCATTATAAGTTCCGGATTAGAAGAGTCAGACCTGAAAATAGAAACCAGTACAGGGTCTGATCTGGATGAATCTGACATCATCATGCTAAAAGAATTTGCTTCTTCCACTAAATCCCTGCAGGCCACGAAAAAGTCGTTGAATTCATATATAGAAGATAAGATGGATGAACTGGCACCTAACCTCAAGGACCTGGTAGGGGCCTCCCTGGGGGCGAAAATAATCGCCCATGTAGGCGGGTTAAAAAGACTGGCCCTGCTTTCGTCCAGTACTATCCAGGTTTTAGGGGCCGAGAAAGCCCTCTTCAGGCACCTCAAAACTGGTGAAAGACCACCTAAACACGGCCTGATCTACCAGCACCCGGAGGTCAGAGGGGCGAAGTACTGGCTAAGAGGGAAGATAGCCCGGGCCCTTGCATCCAAAATATCCTTGGCTGTGCGTAAGGATGTCTTCTCTGGGGAATTCGACCCATCCATTAAAACCAGCTTCGAAACCAAGGTTGAAGATATTAAAAAGGCACATCCATTCCCTAAAAGGCCAAGTAAAAGCAGTAAACCTGGTAAGAAGGTTAAAAAGAAGAAGAAAAGGGAGAAGTATAAGAAGAAGTTTGATACTTACTACTGAGATAATTTGTATACTATTTTATGAGGGATATCCAATTATTCTATAAAGAAAAGATTTCATTAAAGAGGACTGTATCATTCAATAAAGGAAGATTTCATGGTTAATGAAGCTGTATTTGAACATATAAAAGTACGTTATCTCTTTTTGTGGTTAATTGTATTTTTTATTCTTGCGGTTTTTTTATATGCTGGAACTACTAATCTAGTTGCCGAGGCAGAGGTTGATGTGGTCGTCAGTTTTCTATTTTATGGTCTCATATCCCTCTGGATCATCCGAAATTTTCACCGGGTAAAGATGAACAATGAAAAGTTCTTCGGACATTTACCCCTTAATTACAACTGGCTTTACCTGTTCATCATAATATTTGGTGTGATAATATTATCATTGGGCCTTGGTGAACTCAGTCGTTATATCCTATCTACTATAGACCCTAATATATTAAATGAACTTCCATCAACCAGTTTTTTCTACAATCAAAGTGAAACACCATTTGCTCCCATCCTTAATTACATCGAATTCATTGTAGCAGTTATCATCGCCCCCATCGTGGAGGAAATCTTGTTTAGAGGAGTTATGTTGCACCGTTTCACCATCAAATGGGGTGTCAAGTGGGCTATACTGGCTTCCTCCATCATCTTCGCATTATTCCACGCCGATATAATCGGAGCATTCATCTTCGCCATTGTGATGTGCATCCTGTACATAAAAACCGCCAGTATCCTGGTGCCCATAGTGGCCCATATCATCAACAACCTGCTGGCCTATGGTTTCGAGATAATGCTTTCCTTCAGCCCAGGGAGTACAGTGGCCAGTCACAGTTTAGAAGTGGCTGTTTTGCTCTTAACAGTTTCCATTATGATCATATTGTATTTCCTTTACAGAAACTGGCCACAGAGGTACTGGCGACCTCCCTATTTCCAGGAAGTTTATGATGGAATACCAGAAAATCTCTATTACGATTGATCTTGCAAAATTTATAAAAAGAGAATAGTAAATATATCCCGATTTATAAAAAAAGGAATAGTAAATATAACCCAGAGGTAAAAAATAAATGGAAACCATAAGAAAATGGAACGATTTCCCATCGGTGTATCAATTTGAAAGCCAGCTTGCCACCTGCAACCTCACCCCAGGCGAGCAGGTTTACGGGGAAAAACTGGTGGAAAGCAGGGGCGGGGAATATCGCCTGTGGAACCCCCGACGGTCGAAACTGGCAGCCGCCATACTGAACGGGTTAGAAACGTTCCCATTCCATGATAACTCCAAGATAATTTATCTGGGAGCTTCTACTGGCACCACACCCTCCCATATTTCAGATATCACGTCAGATGGCCGGGTCTACTGTGTGGAGTTCTCCCCAGGGGTGATGCGTAAACTGGTGGATCTATCCCAGATACGACCTAACCTGATTCCGATACTGGATGACGCTACCAAACCACGTAATTACCTGCACCTGGTGGAGAAGGCAGATATAATTTATTCTGATGTGGCCCAGCCCAACCAGACCGAAATATTCATGGAAAACATGCGACTGCTTTTAAAAGAAGGTGGTGTAGGGTTTTTGATGCTGAAGGCCAGGAGCATCGACGTGACCAGAAATCCGGAAGAGATTTATAGAGAAGAAGAATCAAGACTGAAAACCGCGGGTTTCCGCGTGCTGGAGAAAATAGATTTAGAGCCCTATGAGAAGGATCATATGGCCTTTGTTTGTGAGGTTTCTTTTTAACGGTTGGAGTTTTTTGTAACTTTATCCAAAATCTTCCCTGCAATCTCCCTTTTGGAGGTTAAAGGAACCTTCAAAATATTATCATCAATAATTAAAACTTCATTACTATCGGAATCAAATCCAGCACCCTCTTTAGAGACATCGTTGGCCACTATGAGGTCTGATCCTGATTTTTTCATCCTTTCCCGGGCTGAACTTACCAGTTCCTCTTCTGACTTGCCATATTCTGCTTTAAAGCCAACCAAGAAGATTTCGGGATTTAATTTTTTTACTTCGTTAATTATCTTAGGGGTTCTTTCTAGTTTCAAGATCAGGTCCTCAGATGATGAGATCTTGGTAATTCCCTCATCAATTACTGGTCTGAAATCAGAAACTGCGGCTGCAGAAATGAACACATCATATGTTGGAACATGTTTCCTTATAGCTTCCTGCATGTCTACCACAGACTCCACCTCAACCACATCAAAAATATGAGGTACACCTACACTTATCCTTCCACAAATTAAAGTTACTTCTGCTCCTCTGATAAAGGCTTCCCTGGCCAGTTCCACACCGGTTTTACCGGAGCTCAGGTTGGTTATTCCCCGGAACTCATCTACTTTCTCGTAGGTGGCCCCGGTACTGATGAGTACCTTTTTGCCCCTGAGATCTCCTGCGGATGTTTCTCTTAAAACATTCAGTACTATATCATCTATATCTGGGAATTTAGCCTTATTTTCTTCTACTTTAGGCTTTATGAAGGTTATCCCTTCTTTTTTAAGTTTAGAAATATTATCTCTAACTGCACGGTACATGGAATGGTGCATGGAAGGGACAAAAACTATAGGGGTCTCGTAGCCAAAAGCTGTGACTAGCAGGGTACTGATGGGGTTGTCTGCTATTTTATAGGTCAGTTTGCTGATGACGTTGGCAGTGGCCGGTGCAACCAGTATAAGGTCTGCCTGCGCATACTTCACATGCTCTATTTGACCTGTAAGGCCTAACACCACCTCTTCTCCAGTGGCGAATTCCATGACATGGGGGTGAATTATCTCACAGGCCGCATCGCTCATGAAGCATTTGACATGGATATCATGCCTTTTAAGTTCCCTTGCCAGTTTAACTGCCTCTACTGCAGCCACACTTCCGGTAACACAGAGCACAACATTCATGGGATCAGCAATTTTTTGTTTTAAAAAAATAAAAATAAGGTTATACTAATAATAGAAAAAATTATCTCCTATCCACCACTACAAGAGTTTTTTCAGATGTTAATTCCTGGATTATGTTGTTTAGGACGTCTAATTTTCCGGGTATCCTACGGGAGTCTTCCCTCATGACTCGGATTTTATATTTTTCCTGGCCGTCCTTACCATAGACTATGTTGATACCTGATATCCTGGCTGGGGCGAGTATATCCCTGGCTACTGAGCGTAGATCTGAGTTTTCGCCCACGACTCTTACTTTCTTTCCTATAACCCTGGATATTTCCCGGACGATCTTTCCACTTTTACCGATGAGTTTACCCACCTGATCCTTCTCAGTAACGATGATGACCATATCACCGATTTCTATGGTCTTTTTAAACCCTATCTTTCCATCACCAACCCGGTATAGTATTTTTGCAATGTCTAAATCCATCTGAGTAATTTCACCACTCTTTAACTTGTTTTCACATCCTTGACAGAGCATTCCGCTCTTGAGACAGACATCGCATACTGGTAATACCATTCTACATTCCTCCTTTTTCCAAAAAGTCGCAGGCGGACCTGCGCGATAAATATTAAATAATATCATTTAATAGTCAATTTTTTCAAGTTAATCCCTGAATAGACAGATTTAGCGCCTATTTTTTGTACTTATTTGATAGTTATAAGATAACGCTAAAATAAAAGCAAGATATATCTAAAGGTGTAAATCTGTCCCACATAAAATGATACTCTAACAGTATTAGTCTATTACTTCTTCTTATATATAATATGCACTACCCTATAAAAAAAATTGGGAATGAATCCAAAAATAAAGGCTCTGTAGAAATCATATTAAG
>DAGC01000010.1 GCA_002495625.1 Methanobacterium sp. UBA375
ACTAAAAAATGGACAGTCACAAAAAAATTAGTTTTTAAAAAAAATTGAGTAGACAGATTAACCGGTATACCCGATTAACCGATATACCGCAGGTCTTCTTCTCCAGGGGCGATGTGCATCCTTTCAGCCATCTCCTGCTCCATCTGCTGGGCCTTGGAGATCATCTTCCTGGTTTCCTCTGCCCTTTCTTCCAGTTTAGCCACGTCTACTTCCAGTTTAAGTATGTGGGTTAGGGCATTTAGAACTGCCTTGGAAGCATCGGCGTCTATGAAGTATCCGGGGGTTTCTCCCATAAGACATACCCCGTTCATTCCCCGGGACAGTCCCAGTCCGAGGAGTAATCCGGATGCGCCTATTATTCCACCGTCTGCTGATCTCAGTTTCACATCGTGTTCTTCCAGCATGGTGGCCAGTTCTTCATTGGTGGCTGCTCCCAGTACCTGGGTTTTTTCCACGTGCTGGCCGGTACCCAATCCACCCAGTGTAAATATTTCCTTAACACCGTATTTTTCCACAAAATCGAGTATGGCACCGCATATATGGTATTGTCCTTCTGGACTCAGTCCCTGGGTGTTTCCAACCAGTATTATGTAGTCTTTTTTATCTTCACCTGCTGATTTCAGGTAGTAGAATTCATTTTTCATGGGTTCAATGATTCCTTTCTCCCCTACAAAGACCTGGGGTGGGAAGGATGGTGAGTATAGTTCTGCAAATTTGGTGGCTCCCAGTTCATGGATGATGTGCTCTGCCACCAGTTTACCCACATGACCGATGCCAGGGAGGGCTTCTATAAAGATGGGTTCTGTAAGTTCAACTTCATCTAAAAGGTTTATAACGGTCTCTTTCATCTAACCAGCTCCTTTTTGATCCTTAATTTGTTTTTTGAGTAATCGTCGATATTTGCCGTATTTATCTTCCGGGGAATACTTGGGAGGGTATACTTCCCCCACGTCTCCACCACAGTAGGGACAAGTGGTTTGGATGGTGTATTCACCACAGGAACGGCATTTTTTCATCTTCATCTTCATTCTAATTCACGATAGAATTCGCCTTCACCACCAGTTTCCACAACCTCATCGATGGCTACCTGGGCTGCTTCTTTGAGCATGGTTTCAGCTTCTATATAATCTGATGATTTAACGGTCATTCTATAACGGGGAGCACCTACACATTGTATGGTGATGTTATCGTCTTTAACCGATAGTAACGCTTCTTTTACCACTTCCACACCGTTTGGTGCGTATGATTTTAAATCCACATATCCAGTTATGTGCACTTCTGGTGGTGATATGTTCTTCTTGGCAACTTCAGTTATTGCTTCGGCCCACTCTTTACTTACTTCTCGACTTATAAGCGATTCAGCACCTTCTTCGGCGGCAGTTTCAAATGCACCGTACAGGTCTCCGAATTCATCCATGAGGTAGTAACCTACTTCTTCATAAGCCTGGTCCAGATCTTTGCCTATGCTTCCTGCTGAAAATTCCAGGAGTTTTTCTGCCTTCTGTTCGATCTTCCACTGCTGGATTTTCCTGGTTCTCTGGTCCTCTCTGATCCTTTTAAGGGAAACATCGACGTGTCCTTTACGTGGGTTTACCCTTAATACTTTAGCCACTATTTTCTGGTTTTCCCGTACGTAATCACGGATATTTTTCACCCAACCAGAAGAAACTTCTGATATGTGTATGAAAGCCTCTTTTTGAGGGTATTCCTCCAGATTAGCAAATGCACCATAATTTAAAACCTTATGTACAGTTGCTACTACCAGATCTCCTTCATCTGGCCATTCTTTTCTCATTCTTACCATTAAAACACCTTTAGCATCCAAATAATAGATCCTCTTAGATCAGTCCAGGACTTCTATTATCTGGGCAACTATTTCAGATTTTCCACCTTTAGGTTTGACCAGGGTTTTGCTGCAGATTATACACTGTACGTTAGAAGCAGCATGGTCAAAGATTATCTGTTCATTACCGCAGTCTATGCATTTGACCTTTAAAAAATTGCTTTTAGGATTGTTATAACTTGCCAATTAAATTACCTCAATTAAGTCTGTACGAATTCTACCTTGCCAGCTCTAAATGAAGATCGTTTGATGTGTGATTTGTTACACTCTTTACATTTGTAGCGCAGGTCTAATTTTTTTACCGGTTTGTTACCTGATGGTAGTGGCCTGGGATATCCCCGGTAACCACTGGTTACCCGTCTAAACTGACGTTGCCCCCATTTTAATTCACTTGCTTTTCTTCTTTTTGATTCAAATACTTCATGAAGCGTGTGTTTTTTACAAAAAGGACAATAAGTTCTCCTTTCTTTAGGAATCTTCATATAATCACCTCTATTTAAAAAATAAGCATTAGATTTGCTTGAAAATTATTTTAACTTCAAAACGATTGAACTTCTCCAAAAGTTCTAATCATATATAAAGTATGTAACAGCTATTTATAAAACCGATCTTTATTTATACTTTTGGATGGATTTTCCCTTCTGATTTTTTACGAGAATCCGGGCATTGGGTTCGGGAATGGTAACAATATCCTGGGGTAATAGTGGGCCATAAACCTGCTTATCAACCCCCATGATAGAGGGAAGCTCTTCTAAAACCAGTAATACATCGGTTTGAATGTTTTGGGTATCTGGCTCTTTTATTTGGGTTTTATGGTTTGGAGATTTTGAGGGTTTATCATCCTCAGGAGAGGGTTTATTTTCCTCGGAAGAAGGTTTACCATCCTGGGGGGAAGGTTCATTTTCTTCAGGAGAAGGTTTACCATCCTTAGAAGAGGGTTTATCTTCCCTGGCAAGAGGTTTATCATCCTTGGCAGAAGCTTCACCGCTACCCCCTAAGTTACTCCCCGGGAACGGTTCCTTACCAAACTGCTTATAGATATCGTCTTCTATAGCTGCTTCTTCCTCGGGCGAAAAAACCACGCCCTTATCCTTGTCAGATGTATCAGCAGATGTATCTATACCAGAATTAGGTGGGCTAAATTGCAGATCAGAAGTATTTACTCCAGTTTCATTCCCTTCGGATCTTTTAACATCGTCTCCATTCCTAATATCCTCCTTTTCACCGCCTGGAATATCTAAACCCCTATCTTTGGCCGATAAATTCTGGAATTTTAAGGGACCCCTCATCTTTTCCCGGTGAGTTATCAGGGAACCCACCAGTGCGTGAAATAGTTCTTCTTCTTCAGGCGTGGAGTTTCGGGGGATTTTTGGAATGTGAGGAGAATCTGATTCAGATTCTTTAAAGAGTTGATAGTTACGCTGTACACTCATCACTGCACTGTTGGAGATCTTATGTTCCCTTCTTTCACATATCTCGGCAGCGATTCTCTGGGCATCACGAAGTAGATATGATTCAAAAGAGAAAGGGTTGTCATCTATCTTCCTCATGAGTACGTTGAGGTATCTGGAAATATTCTGGTAGAAATTTTCCCCTACTGGAGCTAACCCGCTTAAGTTACGTTCCTTTTTTTGAATTTCTCTTAACTTCTGGAAAAATTCATCCAACCCTATTCCTCACTTTCTATTCTGGGAGCTAAAAGAAAGCTTAATTCACCTTCATCCGCTGGCATATTCAGTGAAAGGTTAAGAGGCATGTCATTACCCAGTTTCAGCACAGCTGTCTCCGAGAACTTGTCCGCCTTCAACATCTCCTTGATCTTCTCCAGGGAAAACACGGATTTGGCCTTATCTCCTATCTTCTCACCATGGACGTATTCTATGGTGGCTTCTCCAAATTCTCCCTCTGCAGAGGCTATGAATTTGTCCTGATCCACGATCAGGGATATTTTATCCGATACTATGTCTATGTCCTGTATGGAATTTTTAAGGAGGTTGAAGGGTATTTCAAATTCAGTGGGATACTCCAGTTGAGGTGGGCTGGGAGCTTCATACTCGATATCTATCAGCCTTATTTTAAAGGTCCTTCTAGCTTCTCCTTCAAAAGTAATGATTAAATTACCCTCATCAACGGAAATTTCCACCATATCATCGAGTTTAGCCCTTTTTAGGACTTTCATCAATTCTTCAGTGTCCACATTGATTTTAAGAGGTTCATTACATTTATATACATCGAACACATCAGATTTAAGTTCCAAGTGTACGAATGTGATATGAGAACGGTCCAGTGCATCGAGTTTTAATCCATCACCGTCCGCCTGCATCTGCACTTCATCCACTATAGAAGAAATTGCATCAAAACTAGTTTTTAAAATGTTTGAATCACTTAAAACTGCCTTAAACATTTTATCCTCCTGATTATATTATTTTTACACACCTAATTTAAGATTATTTTTATAAAATATAACTATTTATCCTTTTTATTCATACCATGAGTTATAGGATCATGGTTGGACGGATCACCATTGGACTTTTTTTGGTCATCCTTTGATTTAGGTTTTTGGTCATCCTCCTGTTTGGGATCATCCTTTTCCATTTTACCTTCCACTATCTCCAGATTCTGGTGTATTTCCCTAAAAAATTTACCCTCCAGTAATCTACGAGCAAAGACTGCGGCCAGTATCAGGAATGCCACCAGGACTAGGAATACAGAAAACATGGCCCCCTCACCAAAGATTACGTTGGAAGCAACCTGTTCTGTAGGGGTTAAACTGTAAATAATAGCTATTAGGATGAGGATAGCACTGATGGTTATAGCTACTCCTTTTATTATCTTTTCTTTCCTCTTCCTAAGCCATTGAGCAATTTCATGTGATTTTATATCTTCTACGATATGAAGAGTAGGTTCTTCTTCCGAAGTTTCAGCAATGGTGCCTTTCTTTTCAGTTTGAGGAGTGCTTTCTTTAGTTTTGGGAACACTTTTAGTTTGAGGAACAACCTTTTTAGTTTTAGGACTTTTCTCAGTTTTAAGAACACTATCTTCAGTTTTAAAAACCCTTTCTTCCTTTTTAATCTTCTCTTTTTCAGGAAAAGGAGTTGAAACTTTATCTTCAATTGAAGTTCTATCTTCAACCGGATCTTTATCTTTAGATTCTCCAGCCACGTCTTCAGGAGATTTTGAAGTTTTCTGATCCTCCTGTTTACCAAGGTCATCCCCGAATAACAAATTTTTTAAGTTCCCAAAAAAGGAACCTTCCTTTTTCTCCTCTCCAGTGTCCTTTTCCTTGGATTTTGGGGGTTTATCAACGCTTGGCAAGGTAAGTTCTCCTGTGCTCGCTAAAATTTATCTGTTGGTTAAAAAATTTATAACCCTTCCTATTATTTAATCTGGTGGGTAAAAATTTTAATCATATTCCCGCCAGGTGTAGCCACACGCCGTGCACCTTAAAAATCTGGTTTCAGATTCATCTGCCCTTCGAGTTTGCTGCAGCCACCAGAAAGCCTCTTTATTTTTACATTTAGGACATATGGCCCTGGTGGTGGGCAGGGTTTTCACCTTGTCATCGGTGAAAATTATACTCTCTTTGGTATTTACTTCCTCGGAAACCTCATATTTCTTGATTAATTCCTTGGTTATCTTTCTTTCATATCCGCATTGTTTACAATGAAACTGTTTATCTTGAGGAAACATTACAGTTCCGCATTTTGGGCAAAACTCCATTCGGGTCCTCCTTATCAAATCGGTTTTATGATTTTTATGTTTTTATTTTTATATCTTAAATACTGAAGGCATCTTTAAGTATTTGTTCATGGTCGAAGGCCAGCTTGTAGGTAAGAGCTTCTTCGAGCTTTATGCAGGCAACGTCCTGGGCATCTGAGTCCGCCCTTAATTTCCCGCCTGTCTTCTGTGCTTTGTAGCATATGGTTACTGTGTGTCCACGGGGATCTCTATCTGGATCTGAATAAACTCCTGATATGCCTTTTAATTCTATATCTAATCCTGTTTCTTCTTTTACTTCCCGCAAAACCGCTGATTCAACTGTCTCACCATATTCGACAAATCCACCGGGCAAGGCCCATGAACCTTTGTATGGATCATTTCTCCGCCTGACCAGTACTACCCGATTATTCTCACATAATATAATGGCATCAACGGTTAGAGAAGGGTGTTTGATAAAATACACTTCCTGTTCTTTTAAATTTTTTTAATTTCTTTTAGAGCATTAACTAATCAGGCATTCCCCTTCGATTCTCCAGTAACTACACCGGCAGCTATCAGATGGGCCACTCTTACTGGTTCGGGTATGGCGCTTCTCGTGGTGGAAAGCCTTATTATCTCCTCTGCATCTTCTATATCAATTCCATTTACCTGTATGTAGATGTCTTCCTCATTTTCTATTTTATAAACTGGCCCGGCATCTTTGATATCCTGCCAGCGCTCCTGCCAATTTTCAAATCGTTTTAAAGCCTTTTGAATCTTTTCAAAGTTAGGGTATTTCCTCATTATAACAATGACCGGTATTCCTGTTTCTTCGTAAATTTTCTGGATGTTTATTACGTTGAAACCGCCGAAGGTCACCCCGTCCAGCATTATCACACCAAGCTGGTCTTTATGGCGGGTGCTGTTTACCATGTTGATTATCTTATCGGTGGCATCCCTTCCATCACCCTGGATAAAAGTCCGGAGCACACCATCCAGCCATTCTCCTGCTCGAAAAACAGTTCCAATTACCATCACCGGTTGGGTGGTGTGTGCAGGAAATGGGGAATCATCTATGCCTAAAATTCTGATTTCTCTTTTGATGTTCCTGAATTTTTTATTTAGAGTAACTTCATTCATTTAGCATGAAAAATGTGGGAAATTTTTGAAATTAAACATCACTTTTTAGACTTGGACTTGGATTTGGCTTTAGTCTTCTTGGTAGTCTTCTTTGGAGGGGTGCTTATCTCCTTTTTTAGTTCGTCGCACCGTTTTTTAATGGTCTCTGCTGCTTTTTTCAGTGATTTTCTGGGATTCTTTGCTTTCACGTATAGTTTGGGTTCACCGATTATGGGGTGTTCCATGATGTAAGCTGCTGATTCTACGTCTTTATCCTCCATAAGGGTCTTCCTAAGGGCGTTGCAGAGTGTGTGTGACTCTCCGGTGATTTCTATCTCCAGTTCATTCTTGGTGTCCTTTATGATCTTCATGTTATCCCTCGTAATTTGAAGAGATCTTTCTCCTCTCTTTTCTTCCACATCTAGGGCATAATACTTCGTTTTTACTCATCTGTTTCATGTACGCCCGGCAGTTGGTGCACATGGCCTTGATTACACCCAGTTCCTTTTCTGCAGTGGTTAAGTCCACGTTGTCCAGTCCTATAATTTTAGTTACCTTGGCCTCCACCAGGTCACCGATATGGAATTCGTCGGTTAACTTGGCCACGTATCCTTTATCTGCCTGTGAAATATGGATCCCACCGGAAAAATTGGTCACTAAACTCCTCTTGGTGTCTTTAACCCCTTCAATCTTCATCAGGGCTCTCTGTCCCCTTACTTCAGATATCTGTCCGCAGACCACCACTCCATTTTTCAGTATAGAGGGGTAGTTGGTCTTGGGTATGATGGAAATTCTTTTATTCCTGTTGTCCAGGGAGACGGTTCCTGCAACCAGGGACCTAATTTTACCTTCATCATCAAATGTCCAGTCTGCCGGATCATATTCCTCTGTTACTCCCAGAGCATCTCCTGGAAGAACAAAATCGCCAGTTTTAGTTTTCATTGTTCACCTCAACCTAAAATAAGTTTTTAAATTTGTTGATTAGATAGTTAAATTGGTTTTAGAACTAATTTTATTAGTCTATATTATTTATTTAAAGTAACTTTAATTGTTTTATTCACTATATATATTTAAATTTTTGTTACCGGGAAATTTCTTTGAAATGATCTTCAATCCTAATATCTTATCTCATCCATCACATAATCGCCCCATTCCTTTTTATCCAGAACTATTAATAGCTCTTCCGGCGTTAAAAGGGGTTTATCATATATATTTGCATCATCGATTGCTATCCTGGGACAGGCAGTTACCACAAATGCATCTAAATCTCTGTATGGTACCAGGAGTTCCGGAGTAACCTGGTTCATGAAGATGATGAACGCCTGTTTTCCTTCTGCTTCGATGGTGTCCTTTAAACTTTGGGCCAGTTCCATACGGTACTGTCCCTTCTTGGAGGAGACTATGATTCCAAATCTTTCTCCTTCCCGGGCTTTTGTGATCTTAGCGAACCTTATCCTCATCATCCGGTCGGTGAATTCATGGATATTCCTCGCTTCATCATGATATGGATCGGCGATGATGACCGGTTTATCTGTGGAGAGTTTGATTCCCAGGGGGTGGAAGTTCCCACTGCCTAGAAACAGGAATGCATCGACGGAGAGGTTTTCTATGCTGGAGAAGTTACAGCCCAGTACCTGGGCCTTCTGGGTTCCCCTGCCCTCCTTCATAATCACTTCCTTACCATTTTCCTGCAGTATACCCGTTATTTCATCTATAAGGTGAAGGTGCTGGGCGGTGGTTACCAGTCCTATTTTCTTATAATCTTTTAAGAGATCTAAAGCTTTAATGATGGAGGGTGTGACGTCCAACTGGAATTTTGCTTCTAAAAAAAGCACCGGCACGTCGTATTCTAGGGGCAGGGGAGTGTGGCCGAAATGTACCAGTAAATCAACCAGGCCCTTCATGGCAGTGTCAGATACATCACAGGCCCCATAACAGGGGTCTCCTGAAATAATCACGTCTGCCCCTGTTTCTTCTTCTATCTGCCTGGCAACAGAAGTAGCGTACATCTTCAGGCCTTCTGGAAACTGTAAACACACTGTATGTGCGCCTATTTTCCTGATATTGGCCAGTATTTCTTCAATGTTCAGCTGGTAACTCGACATGATATCATTTATTACATAATAAAAGATTTAAACCTGTTTTAATCTTCTATTTCCACTTTTCCATCCTTAACGTTCACCTTAAGCAGGGTTTTAACTTTAAATCCGGTGCTTTCTTCCACCACTTCCTTTCCCTTCCCTTTCTCCATAACTGCAAGTACATCCACCACATCCACTTCCAAAGCTTTAAGGGCATTTAAAACGGCTGTCATGGTTCCACCGGTACTTACCACGTCATCCACCAGCATCACCCGTTCTCCCTTCTTTAAGCCGTTTATGTAGAGGTTTCCGTGGCTGTACCCGGTGACCTGGTGAACATCCACCTCTCCCTCCAGGCCATACTGGCGTTTCCTGACTACCACAAAGGGCAGGCGTGTTTTTATTGAAAGTGCAGTGGCGATATGGATGCCCATGGCCTCCACGCATACTATTTTATCCACATTGGTGTCTGCATGTTTGGCGATGGCTTCCGCTACTTCTCCCATAATTTCAGCCGTAACCAGAGGTATACCATCAGTTATAGGATGTACAAAGTAATCATAATCTCCTTTTTTAATTACAGGAGCTTCTAATAAGCTTTTTTTGATATTTTCCA
This sequence comes from Methanobacterium sp. UBA375, assembly GCA_002495625.1. Taxonomy (GTDB): domain Archaea; phylum Methanobacteriota; class Methanobacteria; order Methanobacteriales; family Methanobacteriaceae; genus Methanobacterium_A. The sequence continues at coordinate 9,359 of DAGC01000010.1, forward strand.
GCATGTTAATTTCTCCAATAAAAAATCCAGTTAAAAAGATTTTAAAAATTTTACATCTTACAATATAATTAGTTGAGAAAATATTAAATATTAATAGATATCTATATGAATGAACTATTAAAATATTCTTAGGATTTATTTTTAAAAAAGCTAAAATAAATTTCCATTTCAAAATACAAATTGTAATCAGTCAATATCTGGTGAAAGGATAATGTTAGGCAATCTGGGTAAAAATCTAACGAAGACCATGAAAAAACTGGCCGGAATGACCATAATCGATGAAGAAGTGGTTAAAGAGGTTGTAAAAGACATTCAAAGGGCCCTAATTCAGTCTGATGTCAACATTAAATTGGTGCTGAAGCTTTCAAAGACCATAGAAGAGCGTTCATTAAAGGAAGAACCGGCTAAAGGGGTTACCGCCAAGGAACATGTCATACGGATCGTCTATGAAGAACTGGTCAATCTGGTGGGAGAAAAGGCAGAAGAAATCGAAATCACAGCCAGGCCCTATAAAATACTCTTCGTAGGACTGCAGGGTAGTGGTAAGACCACCACCATAGCGAAACTTTCAAGGTACCTGCAAAAAAAGGGTTTCAATCCGGCAGTGGTGGTTTCAGATACCTGGCGTCCGGCTGCATACGAACAGCTACGCCAACTAACCGAAGATATAAACGTGCCTTTATATGGTGACCCGGAAAATCCAGATGCACTGGATCTGGCCCGGAAAGGTTTAAATGAATTCAAAAAACAGGACATCATCATAGTAGACACCGCTGGTCGTCATAAGGAAGAAAAGGATCTTCTGGATGAGATGGAGCAGATATCCAAGGTGGTAAACCCTAACGAGGTCATACTGGTCATCGATGGAACCATAGGCCAGCAGGCCAGGGAACAGGCCCAGGCCTTCAGTAAAACAACCGATATAGGATCTATAATCATAACCAAACTGGACGGCTCAGCCAAGGGTGGTGGAGCACTATCCGCTGTAGCTGAAATTGGAGCACCCATCAAATTTGTAGGAACCGGGGAGAAACTGGATGACTTTGAAGCGTTCGACCCTGAACGGTTCATTTCACGGCTCCTGGGAATGGGTGATATTAAAACCCTCCTGGAGAAGGCAGAAGAAGTTGCTGCTGATGAAGATGTGGATATGGAAGTCATGGACCACCTGATGAGTGGTAAATTCACCCTGAAGGACATGTACTCCCAGTTTGAGATGATGAACAAGATGGGCCCCATGCAGCAGGTCATGAACATGCTCCCGGGAGTGGGTGGTAAGCTACCTAAAAACGCCTCCCAGGTAACCGAGGAGAAGCTGGCCCGGTACAAGATAATGATGGACTCTATGACCGAATATGAACTCAACCATCCCGAGGTAATCAAACAGTCCCGGGTTAAAAGAATCTCCCGGGGAGCCGGCGTGAGAAACGAAGACGTTAAAGAACTCTTAAAATACTACAGCATGACCAAAAAGGCCATCAAAGGCTTTGGTAAGAGGAAAATGGGTGGTCCGTTAGATAAGATGATGAGACAGTTCATGAGATAAAAATTTGTCTTTACAATCTATTTTTTAAATTCAAATTAACAGCACTATTTAATACGCCATAAAAAAGAAAAATTTCAATGATAACTATGAGTAACGATGATTTAAATGCCCAGACCAGGGAGAAGGCTTTAAAAATACTGGATCTGACCAGTGGTAATATCTGTCCCCGTTGTCTGGGTAGGAATTTCTCCTGTGATATGGAAGCATCCGATAACCTGGTAAGGGGAGAATACATCCTGAAACATCTCAGCCATGAAAGTTGTGATTGTATAGCTGATGTTAAATGCTTCATCTGTGATAACCTATTCGGGAACATAGATAATAATCTCACCCAATTCATATCCAGCAAATTAGATGATTCAAACATAGAATTTAAAACATTCCTGGTAGGATCCCGTGTGGATAAAGATATAATTCGGCGAGAACAGGAAATCCAGGAAAAGATTGATGTTGACGTGGAAAATATTAAAAAAGAGATCAACCGGGAGATCGGTAAGGCATTGTCGATGAAGATGGGTAAAGAAGTGGATTTTGAAACACCCCATCTGGTTATACTGGTGGATTTCACTAAAAAAGGGGATGAACCAGGATTAGAATTCCAGATAAACCCATTATTTATAGAAGGGCGTTACAGGAAACTGGTAAGGGGTATCCCCCAGACGAAATGGCCCTGTAGAGAATGTAAAGGAAAAGGTTGTGAGCGCTGTAACTTCACCGGTAAGATGTACCAGGAATCTGTTGAAGAATTAATCAGCCCAGAATTTCTCCGAGAATCCCAGGGAAGTGAGACTAAATTCCACGGGGCCGGCAGAGAAGATATCGATGTTAAAATGTTGGGAACAGGCCGCCCGTTTGTCCTGGAGATCAAAGAACCCCTTAGAAGATCATTAGATCTTAAAGGACTGGAAGATAAAGTGAATCAGAGCGCGGAAGGTAAGGTAGGAATATCAGGACTGAAATTCACCGGTAAAGAGAGGCGTAAACAGATTAAAACTTCCTCCACTGATACTTATAAGGTTTACCGTGCCCTGGTGAAGGTAGAAAAAGATGTTACCCCAGAAGATATGGGCCTGATTAAATCATTAAAACTTATAGAACAGCGAACACCCCAAAGGGTAGTCCACAGACGAGCTGATATAATAAGAAAGCGAGAAGTAAGGAATATTGAAGTTAAAAAATTGGATGACGGATGTTTAGAACTGGTAATTGAATGCCAGGGGGGGTTATATATCAAAGAACTGATATCCGGTGATGATAACCGGACCCAACCCAGTGTCTCATCAACACTTGAAACAACTGCCCAGTGCGTACAGTTAGATGTTTTAGATGTTCATATTGCCTGAGTAACACTAAAATTTCAAGAAGTTCAAGCCATTCATATTATACCAGGAAAGTTATCTTTTTATAGATAACATTATAAACCCATAAAAACAGAAAAAATATTGTTATAAAAAATTTCCGATAAAAGCTATATTTATCTATAAATACCGTTATAAAGAGTTCTTACCATTATATTCTTATAAAATAAGCGGATTTTTAGTTTAGATAGAGTATTGTGAGCGGAAAATTTAGGCTCAAAAAAAATTTTAGAAGATTCTTCAAGAATTTAAATAATCCTCAAAGAGGAGTGGCCTTAATTTAAAAAATTTTATGGTTCAAATGGAGGTTTACCAATGAGAAGATCAAGAGGTTCTCGAAGTAAAACACGTTATAAACTTAAAACAACTACTAGAGTGGGACGTACCAATCCCATAACTAAAAAAATGCAGACATTCGAAGAAAACGATTTAGTGCATATCATAATAGACCCCAGTGTACATAAGGGACAACCCCACCCCCGATTCCATGGGAAGACAGGGAAAGTATCCGAAAAACGTGGTCGAGCATATATAGTGGAAATAAACGATGGAAACAAACCAAAACAGTTGATTATAAGACCAGAACATCTTAAAATGCAAGAGTGATTCAATGATTGGAAAAAAAATTATTGAAACTGATCCCATCACCAGTGCTGAAGTTAAAGAGATGTTAGAGGAACGCTCAAAGACCCTTGAACTCAACTATGAGCAAAACCTTGCCCTGGACCATGTAACCAAATTTGTAAAGACAGATGCAGAAACTGCAGCTAAACTGGTCAAGGAAATGGAAGAAATCATCAAAAAAAGCCAGGCAGTTAAACTGGCAGATATAATGCCCAAAGATCTGGCGGATATGAGGTTGATGTTTGCAAAGGAAAGAGGATCACACAAGAAAGAGGAAATGGAAACATTACTCGAAATAATTAACAAATATCGTGAAGAAAAATAAATTAAATAATGAATTACCCAATATTTTTGGGTTTAAAGTTTTACTAATTATAGAGTGCGGTGGTTGACTATGGAGGATTATGCTATTATTCTGGATTATCTACCTATAGGTTATGTAAAGGAAGATGTACCTTCGTTTAAAAAGAAGCCTGTAGCTCAAGCTATAGGCATAGAAGAGTTCACACTTCTGGAGCTCATCCCTAAAGAAAATGTTAATCTGGATATTCATGAAAAAGTTTACATCGGAGCGGGTAAAAGGGAAAAAATCGCCCGGGTAAACCGCAGACTGAAATATGATAAGCTCACCGCCACTGCAAAGTTGGAGTTGAACTACGTTATCGAAGAAATTATCAAAGAACATGAGGATAGATTTGTACGTTTCTTCAACGAAGCAGGACCCATCTCCACCAGACTCCACCAGATAGAACTCTTACCCGGTATCGGGAAGAAGCACATGTGGGATATCCTGAACGCACGTAAACAAAAGGAATTCGAAAGCTACCAGGATATCAAAGAAAGGGTACCCATGCTGGCCGACCCAGTTAAACTCATATCCAAACGTATATTATTAGAATTAGAGGGAAGCAGCGACAGGAAGGGTAAAAGGAAATACACTATATTCACCAGACCTCCTAAAAAGAAAACTTGAACCTTTAAATTCTAATAAATAATCTATTTTTTTTATTCTAATGTTAACTGACACCCTCCAGATCTTAAAGAAGTACAACATCAGATTGAACAAGAAAAAAGGACAGAATTACCTGGTAAACCGAAATATTGTCCTTAAAATTCTAGACCATGCCGAATTATCACCTGATGACATCCTACTTGAAATAGGTCCAGGCATAGGGACTTTAACCATCCCCATGGCCAGTGCAACTGGAAAGATCATCGCTGTTGAGCAGGACCAGAAAATCGCTGCTATTTTAAAGAAGAGACTGAATGAATCTGGAATATCTAATGTGGAAGTCCTGGTTGCAGATGCCACTAAAATAGATTTCCCTGAGTTCAACAAGGTGGTCTCCAACTTACCCTACCAGATCTCATCCCCCATAACATTCAAGATACTCAAACACGACTTTGACTTTGCCATACTGATGTACCAACTGGAATTTGCAGGGAGGATGGTGGCCCGTCCTGGTGATTCCAATTATTCCAGATTATCCCTGATGACACACTACTGCGCCGATGTGGAAATGCTCTTTGAGGTCCCCCGGGAAGATTTCTATCCCCCACCTAAAATATCCTCGGCTGTCATCAAATTAAAGCCAGATAAAAAAGTGGAAGTAGATGAATTTTTAATCAAGGTTTCTCGGGCGCTTTTTCAGCATAAAAGGAAGAAAACACGCAATGCACTCATTGATTCCTTCCATGAGATAGCAGATTTAGATAAGAAAACTAGAAAGGAAATAGTTCAGAAGCTGGATGATGAATTACTGGATAAAAGAGTGGTGAAACTGGATCCAGAGGAAGTACTGTATATTTCTGGTCAGTTGAAGGTTCTTCTGGAAATATAGTGAATATTCACCTCGGATTAAGATATTCACCTGGATTAACCTCGGATTAATATTCGACAAGGGTTTATTCTGTCACATAACCTTCACCCTCACAAGTAGGACAGGTTATATAACCCAAACCATTACATATGTGACATATCCTACCTGCTGTTGGCCCTCCCTGAACAATTCCAGTACCTTCACAGCTTTCTCCACCTGTTACTGTATTATAGCAGGTGACAGTACCTACTCCACCACATTCCGGACATTCCACCTTTTTTGGTGTAGAATTAGTAGGAGGAACAGACTGAGTATCCCCCTGATTTTTTTGGATGGAATTAGAATCACCGCTACTATTATTCTGGATTGTCACTGTGTTGAGATTTAAGATCCCTGATAATCCCACTGCAGCAACAACAATCATTGCCAGGACAACTACAGAAATTAAAAATAAGTTTTTATTTTTACCAGTATTGCCTTTATATCCATTCAGGGATGTATTTTCAGTATTATATAATTTGTTCCCGCATTCCTTACAGTATTTTACATTGGGACTATTTTCAGTTCCACATTTATTGCACCTCAACTCAACACCCCACAATAGTTATTAATAACTATTATAAGGTTGGATTCTTATACAATTTATAATTTATCATGAAAAATCAAGGTGCTAAATTCTTACCATTAAAAAAATTATAACTAGCAAAGAATACATCTATTATTTATGACCGTACCGAAACAAAATCCCTTTGAATTATTCCAGGAAGAATTTCCAGAACTGGCAGCCCGTTTCAATGATCTGGTTGAAGCCCAAAAGTCACAGAAAGGCTTGGATTCTAAAACGAAGCAACTCGTAAATATCGCCATTTTAACCGCGCATCAAAACCTGGATGGTGTTAAGCTACATGCGTTTATGGCTAAAAATGACGGTGCAACCCGTGACGAGATCACCGGTGCTGTTGTACTGAATCTGCACCATTCCGGTCTCACATCAGTCCTAAAATGTCTTCCAGCCGCTATCGATGGATTTGAAGGGAAATTGGATTAAGAATCGTTAGAAATTAAGAACAGGATATTATGAAAACAGACAGTTACAGCCGGAAAATCTCCACTAAAGAAGCCCGGGAAGGATTTATATTCATCTTAAAAAACAAATTAAACTTCTTTCCTGGATTGGGAATTAATTTTAAACTGATTGGTGATGACGTTGAAAAACAGGTGGCAATAGAATCTTATCCCTGCAATTGTAGAGGTCCTGATCTTCCGCATGAGCATTATTTCATCAGCTGGGAAGGATTAAAAAGTGAAAACCGGATTAAAATAGTTAAATCTAACCAGGAAGGTAAATATCGGTTACAAAAAGAGGTATAAGGAAAATTAACATGGCCACTATAAACGATTACAAATCTGGTAATGTCGTCCGAAATGTTAAATTAACTGTATTTTTCCTTAAATTCGTGGAATTTCCCATTATAGGCCCGTTTGTTGGGGGAAAATTGCTTGAAAAGACGAAAAGCTTTGAACCCAGGATTATCAATATGGATCAGGCCACTGATATTATTTTAAAGTCTGATAAATGTGCCGTGGGAGAACGTGTTTGCCGGGTGTTGAATGAAAATTCCGAGTTCACTGAATCTGTATTTTTAAACAGCCTAGCTGAAGGTATGATAGATGCCGGAAAGGCACAACCTGTAGAAAAAGAAGCAGCTATCAGTACCTTAAAGAAGTATCCTAAAAATCCATTAATCCTATCAAAGGTTTCTGGTAAATACTCAGAAATCTGCAGATCAGCACCGCAATATTTGTGTCTTTTACAGATTAGAACGATACCATATGAAATGTTTAAATCAATCTATACTCTGAATTTCAATAAGGACCTTGAATTTCCATAAAATGACTTAGGTGAAAAGATGCAGGAATACAAAGACATCAAGTACCAAACCCACCCGCAGGTTTACGAACCAGCGGAAGATACCTTTCTATTAGCCGACAATCTAGAAGTGGAGCGGATGTCCCGTGCACTGGAAATTGGAACAGGGACTGGGCTTATAACTATCCTGGCTTCCAGGAAAGCACGGATGGTTATAGCCACCGATATCAACCCCCATGCACTGGACTGCACCCTTAAGAATATCATCGCCAACAAGGCATACAACGTGGAATTGAGGAAGGGAGACCTGTTTGAACCAGTTAAAGATGAGAAATTCGACTTAATATTATTTAACACACCCTACCTCCCCACATCTGAAGATGAGACAGTTGACGGCGAACTGGACGCTGCCTGGAACGGCGGCCCAAGTGGGAGGGAAGTGATAGACAGGTTCCTCTGTGAAGTGAAGGACCATCTGAATCCCGGTGGGAAGGTGCAGATGGTACAGTCAACACTATCCGGTAACGAGGAGACCCTGGAAAAATTGGAAGAACTCGGTTTCCAGGCTTCTATAACCGCCCGGGAGAAGGGTTTTTTTGAGGAGATGGTGGTTATAACTGCTGTTTTAAGTTAAATTAACTCCATTTATTTTAATTTCTATATCAGACTGGTTACCACCAGTGCTATGCTTAAACTCATCACTATTATTACGGTGGCCCAGGAAATTACGTTGAACAGTCGGGAATTTACATGTTCACCCATTACTTTTTTGTCGTTGATGATGAGTAGCATTAGTATCAGTAAAAATGGTAGCAGGATACCGTTTGCAACCTGTGATAGGTATAGGATGGAGAGTAAGGGGATATCTGGTATCATTATAATTATGACCGCCAGTATGATAAGGCCCAGATACAGTCCGTGGAATACTGGTGCTTCTCTAAAACTCTTGGAAACTCCCGCCTCGAACCCGAGGCTTTCACATACGTAGTAAGCTGTGGATAATGGTAGGATACTTGCGGCAAATAGAGATGCATTTAGAAATCCAAATGCAAATAACAGGCTGGCGTACTGACCGGCGAATGGAACCAGTGCCCGGGATATATCTGCAACATCGTTGACCTGGATGCCATTGGCATTTATGGTGGCTGCGCAGGCTATGACTATGAAAAATGCCACTATATTTACCACTATCGCCCCTAGAACAGCGTCTGCCTTGGAGTATTTCAGGTTGTTTAGGGATACTCCTTTTTCTACTATGGTGGATTGCAGGTAGAACATCATCCAGGGGGCGATGGTCGTCCCTACCAATCCTATTATCATGGTGATATAGGCTTCACTGGGCACTATCTGCGGTACGAATGTGTTGTGTATGGCCAGGCCCCAGTTGGGCTGTGATAGAAATCCTGCCACGATGTAGGATAGGTAAACCAGTGATGCGGCTAGGAAGACTTTTTCCACACTCTTATAGGTGCCCTTAACTACCAGGAGCCAGACTACCAGAGCGGCTACCGGTAGGGCAACGAAGTTGGGGACACCAAAAATTGCACTGCTCACTGAGATCCCGGAAAATTCTGCCAGGATGTTTCCCATGTTAGCGGCCAAGAGGGCGATGGTCATGAGGAAGGTCAACTTAATCCCTACCTTCTCCCGTATCAGATCTGCCAGCCCTTTACCTGATACTACTCCCATCCGGACGCCCATCTCCTGGATGATGGCCAGGGCTATGATCATGGGGATGAAGAGCCAGAGCAGGTCGTATCCAAACTGGGAACCGGCCAGTGCATAAGTGGTTATGCCGCCGGCGTCGTTGTCTACGTTGGCGGTTATGATTCCCGGGCCCATTACAGAAATAAACATTACTAGGCTTAAGATGAAAGGACTTCTAAATACCCTGGTGAAAATTCGGATATCCATTTAACCACCATATTTTTTTATCTGAACATTCTTGGAACCCGCTTTTTCCAGGCCACAGGTAAAACGATATCTATAGCATCGTCTACAGTTACTATTCCCTTTAATCTATTCTCATCTTCAACGACCGGCAGTGCCAGTAGGTTATATTTGGCTATTTTTTGTGCCACCTCTTCCTCTTCTTCCAGGATATCAACGGTTATCACTGGTGTGTGCATGATTTCAGAAATCTTTTTATCATCGTCTGTCAGTAAAATATCCCTCAATGAAATAACTCCAGTTAATTCACCGTCTTTTGAGATTACGTATACGTAGTAGATGGTTTCCACATCTTTGGCTATCTCACGGAGTTGTTTCATCACCTCGCCTACGGTGAGGTCTTGTTCAATGTAGGCGTATTCGGTGGTCATGATTCCGCCGGCTGTGTTTTCTGGATATTTCAGTAATATCCGGATATCTTTAGACTCCTTTGGCTCCAGTAAGCCCAGGAGTTCTTCTGCTTTCTCTTCAGGTAAATCTCCCAGTACGTCTGCCGCGTCGTCGGGGTCCATCTCGTCTAAGATTTCTGCAGCACGCTGGCTGTCCATACCTTCCAGGAGATAGGCCTGTCTTTCTGGTGAGACTTCTTCTAATGTGTCGGCTGCTGCTTCATCATCCAGGCTGTTCAGGATATTTATAGATTCGTTGAGTCCTAACTGGTCCACTATTTCCGCTATATCTGCGGGGTGGAGTTTTTTAATGTTCTGTTTGGGGACCTTTAATTTCAGTTTGGAATAGTCCTGGTTCAGGGTGTCGATGTCTGCCCAGGCGATTATGTTCTCGTTTGACTTAACCCGCATGGGCTTTGCTATACTTTCCAAGCCCAGCCTCTTCAGGATACCATAAAAACCTATATCAACACCTATTATATGATAGTAACCATGGCTGCGGGATATCTTTATATCATTGACTCTTCTAACCTTTTTATCCTCAATATCCACTACTTGCCTGTCTAGAACGTCTTCCCAGAGTCTTATATCCAGGTTTTGTATTTTATATTCCATTATTTCATCGAGGGATGTTTTAAGCTTAGTTTCCCTACCAATACTATCAATATAATTATAAGGAATGGTTATGGTCTTTTTATCTACTTTATCAACTATTATCGCTTTTATTATTGGGTAAGAAACCTCTGAGGACACTATGGCATCCTTTAATCTTCCTATTTTCTTGCCTGCTCCATCGAATACGGGTTTTTTAATAATTTCACTGAGGTACATTTAATTCACCTCCTGGAGTTCTTTTTATTCCTTGGGTTCGGTTAGTGGCACCACCCCTTCTTTGACCCTTTCCATTACGATCATCTCGGTTAAATCTTCGATTCCGTCCACAGAACGTATTTTTGAATTAATTATATCGTTTAATTCATCTAAACTACGCGCCCATACTTTGATGAGGATGTCGTATTCACCAGAAATACTGTAAACTTCTGAAACTTCATCAAGGTTTGATAATTGCTGTTCAACGTCTTTATGTTTTTCTGATTCGCTTTGAATAATTATTATCGCAGTAATTTTCAAATCAATCTTATCATAATCCAGTATTAAGGTATATTGCTTGATCACGTCTTTTTCAAGCTTCTTAAGCCGGTTGGATATGGTTGCATCTGGCACGTCTATGTCCTTGGACATCTGGGAGAGGGTGATCCTCGAGTTTTGGATCAGTGAATGAATTATCCGCGAGTCTATTTCATCCATTTTCATGTTCACCACAAAACATCTTTGAGTGGTATTAGTATATTTCCATATTAATATAAAGGTACTGGTAATTGACCAAAAATTTCTAATGATGTTGGTAAATTTCCCAGATTGATAATTTATTTGGGTAGATATATTGTTAAAAAAATAGAATAGAAATTGATAAGAAAAGAAATTCATGGATTGAATAGCAAATTAACCTTTTATATTTCTATAATGGTTTGAAGCTGTAGATCACCATTTCAAATTTAGGAAGAGATTCATTCCATTCGTCTTGAGGAGTGACACACCCAATCCTGTAATACAAAGACCCCGGGATAACCTCGATATGCGCCGTAATAGCCCTATATGGTCTACCACTAACATTCCACTCCTTTATTAGCTCTACCGCCCTCATACCGTTAACGGTTATGTTTCGATGTGAAACATAGGTTTGTCCTATCTCTGCAATATCAATCCTGTAAGCCTCAATCATCTGGTCTAAAGAAGTCACACCTCTCTGTTTAATGTAGAAATAGGTGGTAATACTATCAGACTCAGTTTTATTGCCTTCTGGTTCAAAGAATGCTACAACCGGATTACCAAAACCCCACCGGCTGGGAGCGTCAAGATTATACATTTGTATCCAGCCAGCTGGGTAATTAAAGGTTATTCCATGACCGGCATAGGTTTCATTTGGTATATAATTGGTAGAATTATTATTTGAGGTAGAATTATTAGTAGTTAGATTCCCCAGAGGAATTATATTAGTAAAAACGGCTAATACTGCAAATATTGCAATTAAAGCTATAGCTGAAATAATAATTGATTTAACCGGTTTTTTTGAACCCTTAGACCCCTTTAAACCATCAGGTTTCCTTCCCAAATATCGTTTATACTCTAAATTCCCTCCACAATCAACACAGATATAATCAGAAAGTGTATCTCCTTCCTTTAAATCGTATTCTCTGCCACATTCTTTGCATTTCACTGTAACCAAAATTAATCCCCCTTACAATAATATGGATAAATATTATACTATTAGAGATAAAAGTCTTTCTATTTAGTAATGGAGGATAGGTCTATCTCTTAAATTGATCGTTAAATTACCTTTAAATCTCTTAATATTGTTTAATATGATAAATAATATAGTATTATATTTTTAAAGATGATTAAGCTATTCCATCCAGATTTTAAGTACGAATGAACAGGGTTGAGGGTGTAAATATTCAATCTTCACTTCATCAGGGGGTGTACCCTTGGGAACCCCTATCAAATACGTATTAGAAGATTTAAAATGATCATTAGGCATTTGAACATGTAGCCATATTACAACTTCCTCATCATCACCTATCATTTCATTTATTTTATCATTTACCAGTATAGGGTGTCCTGAGAAGGTTTCCTTTTCTATACTTATCTTATCTGGCCGATCCAGTATCCATCCCCCGCTGTCTTCTAATACAGGAGGATCGGTCAGAATATAAAAGTCAGTCGTATTAAGGTCTTCCTGGGTTATCTTGAAGCAACTGCATTTCCAGCCGGTTGTAGAGTTGTCATCGGGTTTACTGTGACCTGTAAATCCTGTGTAGTTGTAATGTGGGCAGATCTCCTGTTGGGAACTACTGGTCATACTGGTTAAAATCTTAAAATCCCTGAAATTCACCAGAACAGTACGGTTCACCACTGCTACTTCCGTAACTTCGGGAGGAGGGGTCCCGTTACCCACCTCCAATGGTTCCAGGGTGGAACTTGCTGGATAAATCGTTAAAGAGGAATTTGCACCGGGTGGTATAACGTTACCCATGAACTCGTGGTACCTGGCTTCAAGGTGGGTTATCTTTGCAAAACTCAGTATTTTGGTGGTATTTTTAGTTCCGTTGGTATTCTGTGCCAGTCCCGGTGTAACAAATTGTGTATCATTACTATTCTCCCAATCCGGAGTTCCAGGAGTGTTTATCAGTATATCTGCTGCGTCGATTGCAATCCTATCCAGTGACTTTCCAGCTGAATAATCAGTTATTTTAAAAGTTACGATGTCTAAAGCATCGGCCGACATTCCAATTACCATGGTAATTATGATAAGAGCAAGCAATACATCCATAGAGAATACCTGTCCCTTATTTTCCTTTAAAAAATTTATAGGTTTAGAATTTAATCTAATCATCAATCATCACCTGATTTTAGGATGTGGGAAAGCCATATTTCTGCCTGTGGGCGTTGTCTAAATATAGGATAAGGAGATTAACTCCATCAGAATAGTAAATAAGCCCATATCCCGGGTAGGTGTTGTTGGTTGTTTCATCAAAGATCACATGGTCGATGGAACTGGGAGCGGTGTTGTAGGTGAAATTGGTGCTGGAATTACTGCTGTTTACACTGGTGTTTGCCGAAGAACAGGGGACGATAAAGGTTTCCATACCGTAATGGGGACAGGTTCCGTGACCTTCCAACCTACAGAGGAAACACGGCCCATCAGCACTCTCATGGAAATATCCATTGTCTATACAGTTTTTGAGTGTATTGTTGTTTGTTCCATGCATTATGTAGGGATCATAGGGACATTTCTTTATTATGAAGGCGGTGGTGGAGTTTTCATAGGCGAAAGCGTTTTCCACTCCACGTTTCTCCAGGTAATTAACCAGGGTGGAACCGAAGGCTATTTTATTATTTACAACCTGAATCCCTCCATGACCTTTACATTTAATGAATGGTAATGGGTTGGGTATGGGATACTGTGGGTCTGTGAGGGGAATATCCTGACTTACGAACTCCCAATGAGTGATATTACCCTTACCCACATATATTGTGGAATTTATCTGAACTGCAAATGGATCTTCCGAGTTTCCTACTGATGTGATGTTACAGTCCACCTCCATCCCACTGTTATCCTCGTAATCCTGGACCATCTGGTCCATCTTAGTCTGCAGATCTGCCTTGATTACCGCCCGGCTGTTGGAAAGAGGTGTCCCTGAACTAACCACGCTATCAGCTTCACTTTTTAAAACCTCCTTTCCTGCAACCATAATATCAGCTTCCAGGTCTTTCGCTGTATTTAACACAGCCCCGGACCCTAAAACCCGGGAATTTTCTTCTATACCACCAGTAGTCAGGTCTAAAAATACAGCAAATAGCAGTATGGCGGGTAAAACCAGTAAAAAGGACATTCCACTCATGACGTAGCCTCGGTTATCCATGATTATTAGTATTACTTTTTAGTATATAAATATTAACCAAGTACCTATAAAAAGCTGGAAAGGAAATATTTAAATTAAAGATTAAGATATAAAATTTAGAATATAATTTGTTAGAAATTTAGAAGTAACGTTCTATTTTTATGAATCAAGAATGGCAGTTGTTTAGTTGGATAAGGAATTCATTTAAATTAATGGAGGTCATAATTTTGAAAGACATCGTAAGAGGATGGCGTCACATCCCCCAAAGATACAATCTCATAGGTTCAAAATGCAGCAATTGTGGAGAGGTCTACTTTCCAAAAAGAGTTATATGTCCAGAATGCAGGAGAAAAGGTAAATTAGAGGATATAAAATTCAGTGGAAAAGGTAAAATACACACCTATTCAGTTATCCACGCTCCTGCAGAAGAGTTCAAGATACTTTCACCCTATATCGTAGCCATAATAGAACTGGAAGAAGGCGCTAAAATAACCAGTCAAATTGTAGACTGTGGAGAAGACGATGTTGAAATAGGTGATGATGTGGAATTGGTTTTCCGAAAAATTAAGGCAGAAGGTGAGGAAGGAGTGATTTCATATGGATACAAATTCAAACTCAAAAAATAACATTGGCGTGCTACTTATAAGTCATGGAAGTAGATTACCCCATGGTGAAGAAGTTATAAACGAAGTTGCAGATCTCTATCGGGAAAAAACCGATTATCCCGTGGTTGTTAGTTTCATGAGTATGTCCAAACCATCCATACCAGATGCTATAAACCAGCTGGCTGATAAGGGAGTGGAAAAGATCGTCGCCATCCCCGTATTTCTGGCCCATGGAGTGCACACCAAACAGGATATACCTAAAATGCTCCAAATCAACAATGGAAACGATTTAAAGGAACATAGTCATGGGAACAATGAACATAACCACGATCATGGACATTCACACGGTCACGGACATTCACACGACCACCAGGATGAAGAAGCAGAGAAAATCCGATTTAAGGGCGAGATAATCTACACAGAACCTTTAGGTGCAGATAATAGGATTGCAGATATAATAGAAGATCGGGTTAATGATGCCCTCTAAAGAACAAAAGATAACCGAACTTGGTGAAAAAGAACTCATAAAACGGCTTCTTAAAAGAAGCCAAAATATATCTTTTGAATCTCCTTTTTTTGATAATTTAACATTTAAAAGTCTTAGAGACGATGCCGCCCTGATTAATTTTGGAGAAAACTATCTGGTAGCCACTACTGATTTATTAACACGATCGGCGCATTTCCCCCGGGAGATGAGTTACCAGCAGATGGGTAAGAAGATCGTTACTGTCAATGTAAGTGATCTGGCAGCTATGGGGGCCAGTGCCCTGGGAATCATGGTTGCTATGGCTATGCCCTCGGATTTAACCATCTCTAATTTTGATGCTATCATGGATGGGATACTCCAAGCATGTAAACAATACAACATGGCCCTTATCGGTGGAGACACTAACGAATCAGACGAATTAACCCTCAGTGGAACCTGCCTGGGAATGGTATCCGAAAATGAAGTACTGATGAAAAGCGGAGCCCGGGAAGGGGATGTTGTTGCCGTCACCGGGCCCTTAGGGTTGGCTGCTGCTGGTTTTGAAGTCCTGTTTGCCGGTGCATCCGAGTTAGAAGACTTAAATCCAGAAATTAAAACTCGGGTAATAAAAAATGCCCTAGAACCTGAAGCCCAGTTAGAGAAGGGTTTGAAACTATCGAATTCAAGCGCTGCAACATCCGCTACTGACATAACCGATGGATTACTGAGTGAAATGGGTGAACTAATTGATTCCAGCGGGTCCAGTATAGGCATCACCTTCCATGAAGAATCACTACCCATACCACCCGAAGTCCACATAATCTCAGAGTTACTGGATAAAGATCCCCTCGACATGGCTTTAACCTATGGTGAAGATTTCGAACTTTTAGTAACCATCCAGGAAGAGAAATTCAACCAAATAAAGGATGGAATAGGGCTTCATAAGATGGGGAAGGTAACTTCATCTGGACAAATCCACATGGTAGATAAGGAAGGAAAAACAAAAATATTAGCTCCAAGGGGTTACGAGCACCTGAAGAAATCCAACTTTTAATTTATTTTATAATTGACTCCCCCCTTTCAAACTGGTGAAATATCATGAGGAAAGAAGCCATTCTCTACGAAAAAGTGGACAACGCTTTAAACTGTAAAATATGCCAGAGGAGATGCCTCATCTCCCCGGGTAAAACTGGTTTCTGCCAGATGCGGGAGAATGTGGATGATAAAATTTACAGCCTCAACTATGCGGCCGTTTCATCGGCAGCTGTAGACCCTATAGAGAAGAAGCCTTTATTTCATTTCTATCCCGGGAGTATGGTATTTTCCCTGGGCAGTGTAGGTTGTAACTTCCGGTGCCGCCACTGCCAGAACTGGGGCATATCCCAGGCAGAACTGGAAAACATCCCCACCAGGGACATGCTACCAGAGGATGCTATACGCCTCACCAAGGAATATGGATGTAAATCAATAGCCTGGACCTATAACGAGCCCACCATGTGGTTCGAATATACGTTGGACTCGGCTAAGATTGCACGAAGAGAGGATATAAAAACCATCTATGTGACTAACGGGTACATGAGCGAAGAATCCTTCCAGGAGATAAGGCCTTACCTGGACGCGGCCAACATCGATCTTAAGGGCATGTCAGAGAAGTTCTATCAGGATCTCTGCGAGGCAAGATTAGAGCCCGTCCTGGACACCATCGTAAGGATGCATGATGCTAAGATCCACATCGAGGTCACCAACCTCATGATCCCTGGATACAACGATTCTGATGAAGATGTACGTTCACTGGTTAAGTTCATGGCAGATGAGGTGGGTGTGGAGGTACCCCTACATTTTACCAGGTTCTTCCCCCAGTATCAGATGCAGGAGCTACCCCCTACAGAGATAAAGTATCTGGAGAAGGCCTATAAAATAGCCAGAGATGCTAGGATGAAATATGTCTACATCGGTAACGTCCCCACTGCAGATGGAGAAAACACCTACTGTCCAGAATGTGGAGAGACCGTTATCAAACGGGACGGGTTTTCTGTGATGAGTGATAAAATTAAAGAAACCAGGAAATGCCCCCGGTGCAAGGCAGACATAGATATTGTAACCTGAAAAACTTAAAATTAAAAAACATGGCCATTAATCCAGCTTTATCATATTCATCTAACATTTTTATTGATTTTTTAAATTGGCCCCCGAAGATAACAAAAGGGTTTTAAAGCCCTAATTATCATCTTCAGGTATTAATATTCCAATTGAAACCAAAATCCATAACGGGGGGCGTTATTTTGGGTATCATTGGAATATTTGGTGTGTGGTCCGATGCATCACCTAGGTGAATTTAACACTTGTTTTTGACTAGCCTTAGGTTTAAAGTGTTTATTTATAGAATTGTAGTTGCTCAACTAATCACTGCAACATCGATCAATAATCTGAATTGCCGTAAGTTGTTATTGCCACAAGTCTTTACTGTCATAAAACAGATTTGTTATGAATTACTACTTATAGTTTGGGGTTTTGTTAACTGTTCAGGAATTGAGTTAACTAATTAAAATCTTCTAAACCACCTTAGATTATTGTTAAACAAGTTAATTTAGAAAACAATAAAAATATTCACGTTAAAATCTGATTTTAATATTAAAAAAAACCCTGTCGTATTTTAACCCAATTTTCCCCTCCAAATATTATTCGGTTTTATTCGAATTAATTGTTAGTTTAAGACTACATTTATATAAATTTTATGATTCGCCATAATACGAACTGTTCGTATGGTGTAATCTACTTATGCAAATTCTACATAACTTTGAAATATTTGTTATGAATTACTAAATGAGTATAGATAAGTATTACTACTTAAAGTTTAGGGTTTTATTTAACTGTTCAGGGACCATGTTAACAAACGTCCATTTCAAGTGTAAAAATGTGTTAAAAATATGGCTCTGTAGAAATCATATTAAG
>DAGC01000002.1:0-113133 GCA_002495625.1 Methanobacterium sp. UBA375
AAACTTTACACCCCCTAATCAAGATAGTATCATAAAATAGTTATATAGTAGTATCTAACAATCTAATATTAAGGATTTAGAGGTGATAACTATGGCATTTAAATGCGGACAAAAACCAGGCACCGGACGATATGTTTGCACCAGTTGTGGAGAAGACTTATATCTTGATGAGGATACTGATAAGCTGCCTCCATGCGCTAAATGTGAGAAATGTGAATTTGAGAAGGGTTAAGAGACAGTTCTCCTTTCAAATTAAATAATACTGTTAAATGTTTCAAAAAACATATTAAATTACGGTTTCTATGAAGGATGGAATACTCTATGTCAATGGGGTTGAACCAAACTCCTCATCTCAAACTCTTTCAGGGGAAATTAAGGACTTATTTTTAAAATCCACCAATAATTTAGAGTGGCTATCCTCGGGAGATGTAGTTCTGCTTAAACCTGCCTTGAACTCGCCCCATCCCTACCCATCCACCACACATCCCCTGGCCATGGTAGTTATCTCAAAAATACTCAAAGAAAAAGGAGCGAAGGTGGTTATAGGGGATCAATCCGGTATAAGAAGCGTCCTCCACCATTCGGGAGGTGTAATCCGGGGGAAAACCAGGGATAACTATATAAAATCAGGTATGGGTACTGAGGAGGATAATTTCAAGAGCTTCGAAGAGGAGGGATGGGACGAAGGTTTCTACCACTACCAATCTACCAAAACCTCTTCATGGCGGAACGGTTTCCATCTAACCCGCTGGATAGAGAAGGCGGATCATATTATCAATCTGCCCCGATTGAGCACCCATAGCCAGGCAGGGGCTACATTAGGCTTTAAAAATATGGTGGGCTGCCTGCGAGAAGACAGCAGGATGGAATTCCATGCCAACGGCCCCTATAATTTCTTTATCAAAGCCGATGCCCTGGGCAGTTCTCTTAAATCAGTAAACGATCACACCGGCACATTCATAGAAAAAATCGTGGAAATAAACGACGCAGTGAGGGACAAACTCCGCTCAACCCTTTTTGTAGCCACCAAAGCCCAGACCACATTCGGTCCTGATTCACAGGTACTGGGAATTGGTAGACTGAAATTCGCCAAGGCGCACGTTGTTAGCCCTGAACCGGGACTGGTATTTGCCAGTCGTGACCCGGTGGCTGCAGAATCCTTTGCACTGGCCATAATAAAACATTTAAGAAAATCTTTACCGGCATTGCCCAGGATATACGAGAGTTTAATACTCTTTCTGAGTAACAACGCGGTTAAAGTGGATAAACTCTCAATTAAAGAACATCCCTATATAAAACATTCAGTGGATATAGGATTGGGTGAGGTAGCTTCCCAGATAGAATACAAGAATGTTCCTGTTGCTTTGGAGAGATCTTTTAATGATCTGCTAAATTAACAATTTAACTAAACTTACTTTTTATACAGGTCAATGGAATGGTTTATAGCATCTATCGCTGCACTTTTATCTTCCCATCCTAAAACTTCTGTCTTTTTCCCTTCCAATTTTTTATAAATCCTGAAAAATTCTGCTATTTCATTCAACACGGCCTTTGGGAGATCATCGATATCATTCACCTCTTTATATCTAGGATCGTTGACAGGGACACTTAGTATTTTATCATCACTATCGCCACCATCTATCATCTTCATCACTCCAACAGGCCGAGATTCAATCACACATCCCGGAAATGTTGCTTGTTCCATTAATACGATGATGTCCATGGGGTCTCCATCATCCCATAGTGTTTGGGGTATTATACCATATTCTGCAGGATAATGGACCGGGGAGTGAAGAACTCTATCTAGTGCAAACGTTTCCAATTCCTTATCGTATTCGTATTTGTTCCTGGAACCTTTTGGTATTTCAATTACCGCATATATTACCTCTGGGACCGATGGTCCGGTTGGTATTTCTTTCCATAAATTCATGTATTTCATACCTCCTAAAATTTTAGAATATTCTATGAAATTTACTCAAAACTTAATTAAAGTCCACCCTTTAGTTATCTTAAATAATTTGGCCATCTAAAACCATAATTAACTTTCACATGTACGAATCATTGGAGATAACCATACAAAACCGGCAAAGCATCACCAGTTCGTATTCCTTTCCACACATTTATTAGATATTTTTCGTCATGTCCGTGATATTTTATCTCATATGTGTAGTAATTACCTTTTAAAGGAGGAGGAGTGAAAGAAATCGTTAAAAAATGCTTTTTTGTATACACGCCAAGTAAACTCTCAAGTACACGGATTTCACCTTCAATATACTCAGCTACAATGATCTCTTCATGATTTTTAGGGACTTTTTCCCAATTAATCTTCATTTTATTTATCTCCATGGATTACATACCATATTATGTTAGATTTGGATGTTTTCTCCTTTTTGATTCCGTATTCTTAACATTGAAATGAAAACAGGGACAGATATAAGTTGTATCAAGACT
Organism: Methanobacterium sp. UBA375; assembly: GCA_002495625.1. Classification (GTDB taxonomy): domain Archaea; phylum Methanobacteriota; class Methanobacteria; order Methanobacteriales; family Methanobacteriaceae; genus Methanobacterium_A. Next base: position 2,452 of record DAGC01000002.1, read on the forward strand.
GAAAAGACTACCAGATAGGTTATAGAGAAATCATACAACGCACCCATGAGTAAGCTTCCAGCAAACCATGAAATGCCATAAATAGTTTGGAAAACACCATAGGCAGAGCCCCGTCTTTCCACAGTAGACATGACCGCCACTGAAGATCTCATTATAGATTCCTGGGCACCCATACTCACTCCCCACAGCACCATTCCCATGAAAGCGGGATAAGATCCACCCAGAAATACCAGAGGAGCAAAAAGTGAGGAGATTAAAGCCACCACGATCATGATGGATAGCCCTACTTTATCGAATAACCTTCCAAATACTAAGGCTGCAACACCATCCACGCCCATGGCCACTGCATAGAAAATGGGTATCAAAGCAGCGGAAACAATGGCTGCCTTCTGGAAATGGTAGGCTATAAGAGCGAAATCGGCAAACCCTACAGCAATTAATGCTGCTGCAATTACGTACAGCCAGTAAGCTTTTCTAAATCCCTTGGTGTCTAATTGGGGGGTTTCGACTTCTAATTCATGAGGATGAGGATAAAGGAATCTAGAAATCACCAGTACTAAAATGGCTAGTAGAGCGGGTAGTAGAAGAAAAGCAAATCCTATCTGGTAACTTCCCTGAGAAAAAAGGATAACTGCAACGATCAAAGGACCTAATATCGCCCCAATCTGATCCAGAGCCTCATGTAAACCAAAACCCCATCCCTGGCCAACCTGGCTGCAGGCATGGGATAACATCACATCTCTAGAAGGTGCCCGAAGGCCTTTTCCAGTTCGCTCAACGATGATCAATGCTGCAGCTACCTCCCAACTCCCAGCCAGAGCCAAAAAAGGCACAGCTATCAGATTAATCAAGTAACCCCCCACGGTGATAGCCCAGTAACTGCGAGTACGGTCAGTAAGATATCCTGAGAGAAATCGCATCATGTAACCTATTAATTCACCAAATCCAGCTACAAATCCCACGGTAATTGCACTGGCCCCTAAAATAGCCAGATAAGGCCCAGTTATGCTGCGCGCCCCTTCATAGGTCATGTCCGCAAAGAGGCTCACCACACCCATGAGTATGATGAATTTAAGGGCGTTGTTGTTCATGAAGTCTTTGAAGTTATTCATAATTCCATTTCCGAATTTAATTCATGATTCTTCTTTAAATTACTCATAATTTCCATTTTAAAGCTATTTTAACAGGAAAAGAGATTTCAGGGACAACATCTCATTGTAGAGTTCTATTGAATGTTATATGGTTTCCAAAGCCTTTCCTGCATTTTTCCAGCCCAGAACTTCGGTGATTTTTCCTTCTAATTTTTTGTATTCACGGAAAAAGTATGCTATTTCCTCTAAAAATGGGGGTGGAACATCCTGAATGTCATTGATGTCGGTAAATCCCGGGTCATTTACTGGTACACCCAATATTTTATCGTCTCTTTCTCCTTCATCGGTCATCTTCATCACACCGATGGGCCTGCATTCTATGATGCATCCAGGGAAGGTTGGCTGGCGCATCATAACTAGGATGTCCAGCGGGGTTCCATCATCTCCAATTGTTTGTGGTATCATGCCGTATTCTATGGGGGATTTAAATGGAGAATATAAAACCTGTTCCAGTACAAATACTCCTCTTTCCAATTCGTATTCATACTTGTTCCTGGAACCTTTTGGAATTTCAACAACCGCATAAACCACCTTCGGTGATGGCCTGGTTTTTATATCTTTCCAGAGGTTCAAAAAACTCACCTTCTCCTGAATGTGTAAAAATATAGGGTTATATGGATTATTTTTTGATTTTAGCCATGATTGGGTGGGGCATGTCTTCCTCGATACGGATGAGTTCGTTGAGTTTAGCGATTCTTTCACCACCTATGGCTCCTGTTTTTATGAGTGGACAGGAGAAGGCCACTGCTAGATGGGCTATGGTTTGGTCTGTGGTTTCACCAGAGCGATGTGACACCACTGGGGTGTAGTTGTTATCTTTTGCGAGTTTAACTGTCCTGTAAGTATCGCTTAAAGTTCCGATCTGGTTGGGTTTTATGATAATAGCGTTTGCAGCACCCATTTCTATTCCTTTGGCCAGTATATCTGCATTGGTTACAAAGATATCGTCTCCACAGATAATGCACCGGTCTCCTACCTTCCTGGTGAGTTCGGCAAACCCTTCAAAGTCATTTTCATGTAATGGGTCTTCCACAAAGAACATGCCGTAAGTATCGATGATTTCCGTGACGAAATCAATCTGTTCACCGGTGTTTCTGGTGACCTTTTCCCTACCATACACATATACCTTTTTAGATTCATCCCAGAGTCCACTGGGAGCTAAATCAAGTGATGGTTTAATTTTAATACCTAATTCATTTCCAACTTCTTCACAGGCCTTTGCCTGAATTTCCAGTGCCTCATAATCAGATAGATTCGGAGCCCAACCACCCTCATCACCTTTACCACCGGTAAATAGGGGATCTTTAGATCTTATTAACTCTCCAATTCTTTTATGCACGGCTGAATTTGCAAATACTGCCTCTTTAATATTGTTTGCTCCTATGGGGACGACTAGAAACTCTTGTATGTCAGGTGCGCCAATCCAGGAACTTTCCACCTGTTTAGTTTTCCCTACATGTGCTCCCCCGTTGATCATATTTCCCAGTGGATAAGGTATTTCATTAACCAGGTTACCACCCAGGAATCTGTAAAGGGGCATATTATAGGATGAAGATGCGGCTTTTGCCGCCGCCAGGGAAACTGCAACCACGGTATTACCACCTAACGTTGAAAGGTTCTCTGTACCATCTAAATCTTTCATAGTTTCATCGATAATACTGGTATCTTCTGCAGATAGTCCTTCAAGCTCTGAAACTATTTCAGATGTATGTTTACTGATTAATTCATCGACACCTATATTTGGAAATGCTGTTACTTCAAGCGCCCCGGTACTGGCACCACTGGGTGCTGCTGCAATCCCATAACCATTTGCTGTTATAATCTCCACTTCTACGGTGGGGTTTCCTCTGCTGTCTGAAATTTTTCTTATTAAGACTTCTTCTATCACACTATCCATAATTCAATCCTCCATTTTCTTTGAAATCAACAGTTAAAGATATGATAATGTTTTAAGCACATACAAAGCCCTGTATGTATATTCGAGCTCAGAAATTCCCATATAGATGGATCTTCTAAATCCTCCATCATTATTTTGAAGTTCTAAAACAAAATCCACCATGGATTCTTTGTTTTCAGGAACTTTTCCCAGTGTTTCAAAAATTTTTACCCCGGAATAGATTGATTCGATGTATGGGGGATAACTGATTGGAGTATAAACGAATAATCCCTCTTTTGTTCTGCATCTCTTGGTAAAATCTAAAATATTATCTCTATTTTCTATAAATGATTCATCGATGCAGTTTAAAGATTCAAAGGCGTAATAGGTAGATTGAATATCTGATCCACCGATGTTGAATCCTCCATCGTCATTTTGTTGCCTTAAAATCCATTCAGATATATGATTTAAATTGTGATGTCCAGTTAATTTTAATATAACCGTAGTTAAATAGGCTATTTCCAGATTGGGAAATTCTTTTTTCTCAGATAATGGGCGAATATATTTATCAGGGATCTTTGGTTCTTTACCCAGTAAAACTAAGCTGTTTAAAAGGTTGAACTTTCCATATATGCCGAATACACGGCTATTTTGCAGGTTTTTAAGCCAGTAAATGGTTTTATCGATGTTATTTGGGGTTTCTCCCAATAAATTGAGAACTGAAAGACCATAATAGGTGTTTTTACCATCTGGAATTCCTTCGTAAAGAGTGAAGCCCCCTCCATCATATTCCCTTTGATGAATATATTTCAAAGCATTTTCCAACACTTTCATATCTATCATCCGTCTATTCAACGCTTTTATATCCCTTACTTGTTTATTCAACTTTTTTATATCCCTTCACTTATCTATTCAACGTTTTCATTCCTGTCATTCATCTATTCCACTATATCTTCTCTGTGGCGTGGTAGGAACCATTTTTGGGCTATAAAGGTGGGTATCACTGCACTGGCAACCACCACTCCTATTAGTACTGAGTACTGCACTTGATCTATGTATCCTGCGTTAAGGCCGAATACGCTGGCTATGGTTCCAAAAGTTAATCCTGTGCTCATTAGGAGTGTGGTGTACATACTTCCGTTGGGTATATACTTGTTGGCCAGGAAATAAACTCCTATGAACTTAGAAATAAATTTAATAGCAAATAATATTACAAATATACCTAAAGAAGCCAGTACTAACGAAAAAGAAACGTTTAAGCCACCTACTATGAAAAATATGGGTGTTATTACCGCGTATGCCACCGTTCTTAGCCTGGTGGTTGCTTTTTTGACTTTTGCCAATTCTTTGGACATGAGAAGACCCAAGACGAACGCCGGCAGAACTGCTTGTCCATTACCTAGAGCGGCGAAATACATGAACACTACCAGAAGCACGAATACATATTTTATCTCCGGTTCGATGACCTTATTTTTCAGTTTATCGTGACCGAATATGTGTTTTGAATATTTGGCTGCCAGGGCGATGACTACGATGGAGATCACGATGAACAGAATGGTGTACAGGTCTGGTTTTATGAAAATTATGCTCAGTGCTAAGGCGGTTGATATGTCGGTTACGAAGGTGGCAGATAAAATTATCTTCACCAGATCAGAGTTTGGTATATCAGTTTCCATCAGTACTGAGTACACCACTGCCAGAGAAGTTGTGGAAAGTGCGATTCCAGCAATTAAAGCTGCTTCTAAGTTCCATCCCGCAATGAAATATGTGTAAAGGGAAACACCTATAAACGGAGCCAGGAATGAACTGAATCCTATCAGAAAACTTTCTTTATACTTTTCCTTCATTAGGTTGATGTTAATCTCTGTACCTGCCAGGAAGGTTAACAGTATTCCTCCCAGTGAAGCTACCAGGGTCATCCAATCCGTAACCTGTAAGAAACCCAGATTCCCAAAAACAGCTCCTAAAACTATTTCTATTATTGCCACTGATAATCCCAGTCGCAGTGAGATTAAACTGGCTATGAAGATGATGATAACCAGTACTAATAAATTAAATTGGGTTAATAAATCGATTGCCAATGATAATTCCTCCGAATATTTTCCGCAGGAGTCATTAGCTTGTAAAAATAGCAGTTAAGGTGAACTCCATCACCTGATTATAGTTTAGGTCAACTTTTTATATAAAACTGATGTTTTTTGATATTTACAATTTTTAGATAATTTATTATAATCCAAGAAAAAGATTCATTAAAACCCGAAATTTATTATAATTGAAGATAAAAACTCATTAAAACCAGAAAGAAAATTGATATTCATTGAAAAAACTAAAAAGTAAAATTCATTATTTAGAAAATTTCAAATTCGATGTGAATATTTATGTATCAAGAAACGAATAACCAGATCATTATCCGACCACACAGACTTAGCTGGAGAGAAAAAATATTCTTCCTCCTCTCCGGAATTGTGGTCAGCATCCCCATCACCCTGTTTTTAAGTGCACTGGGCCAGAGTTTCTACGATTTTCTACCGGTTATCTATACCGAGGTAATCACCATAGTACTACTGGCACCATTTATAGAAGAGTTCGCCAAGGCTTATCCATTGTTTTATCGTTATTCCCTTAGCGAACGTTCCTTATTTATCCTGGCTTTACTGGTGGGGCTGGGATTTGGTATAACTGAATTCTTCATCTACGTGTTCATCTATGAGGTGTCATTCCTCATCCGATTACCAGGACTCTTCTTCCACGCAGCAAGTACGTCTCTAGTTGCCTTTGGAATTATCAGAAATCAACCCATCCGCTACTATTTCCTGGCGGTTTTCATGCATTTAGCAGCTAACCTCATGGCCATATTCGACCAGATGATTCCAGTCATGGTGGTAACCTTCTTCACCTACTTCCTATCCTGGATATTCTACATGAAAACCACCGAAAGATATCTGGAGCCGGAATGAATTAGAAAGAAATGGTATTTTTCCTTCTAAGGAATTTATGGTACTTCACTCTAGGAAATTATGAGGTACCTTCACCCTATGAACTTACTACCCTTGCCTCTACACGAAAATTCCACTCACATTGGAATAGTTAATATTGGATGACTGTGTGAGGTTTTCTGGTGGTGTAGCTGAGCCAAGATATAGGTAAACTACAATTAGTATAATCACAACTATTATCATACTAATTATCAACCTTTTATCCATTTTAATCTTCCATAGAACATTTAGAGCATTAGAATTTCAGGATTTAGTTAAAAAAAAGAAAGAAAAGAAATAGAGATTCTACTCTCTACTATTTTATTAAAGGCATCAATGGTTTGCTTATACCGGCATTACTTATAACCCATTGTAAACTGTTCTGCAGGTACTGCATGGTTACATAATGGTTTTTAACACCGGGATGGTTCACTGAGAACGTATTTTTACCCTCCCAGGATGGATCACCTAAACATACCATCCCAGTTTGCAGGTTTATACCACTGATCATGGCGTAATGGGTACCACCAGGGGTTAAAAAGGATTTAATCCGAACTATAACCGGTATGCCTTTACTGATATAGGATTGGATTCTGTTCCATCCGGTGAAACTTTCCGTGGTCATGGAGAATTTAGTACCATAATTAGTATTCACCGCATTTACCGCTTTTATCATACCATTTTGGGTTGTTCCTATCTGGGCATTGGAACTTGCTTTGTTGGCCAGCCAACTTTCACTCAGTGTTACACCGTAATGAGAGAAGGCCATCTTCAGCGATGCCGGACCACAGGTGTAATCTGTGGTTTGATGATGGTAGGTGAAAGACAGTTGAGTCCATCCTAATTTTTCAGGATAGGGGGTTGCGGATACGAAGTTCGGAAACCGATTATTGAGCCTATAGAAGTTCAGTACTTTGGCGTAAGTGTACACCAGATTCTTATATCCCATGGTTCCGATGGAAGTATTAGCACTGTTCGGTGCTTTTCCAGCAGAAATTATGGTGTTTCTAGTGTTCTGGCTAATGGTCAGGTACTGTGATTTTTGTATGTTACCTATCTTTATATTTTCAGGGCTGCTTGAGGGAGCTTGTACCGCCCTATTGGTGACCGATACTTTTTTCCCGTTTTTAAGGTTCTGCACGTTACTGGTCATTAGATATAGAAACTGGGGCATGGTAACCTGTTTCTTGTTTATGGTTACATAGTTAGGTAGTCTGTCGTTTTTTTCCACGAAATTCTTTACGTTGGTTGATGCCTGGTTTATCTGTGAGCTACTGTACGTATCTGCAGCAAATGCACACTGACTTAAAGATACGGCTATGGCAAATAATAATATAGTAACCATTATGGTTTTTTTCTTAATTTTCCCACCTCCTAAAAATTAAGAATTATTTGCATGAGAATCTATATTTGACTTACTTAAATATTTTACTAATATTTTTTGGTTTATTTGAGTTTTTTTCGTGAAAAATGGTTATTACAGACCAGTTTCATGTGATTACGGGATTTTTAATTAAAATAATTTTTGGTGTTCCGGACAGAAATAGGTGGTCCTCCCACCAGCTTTTATGATCTTTAAAGCCTCTCCCTGTGGACATTCCCCATTTAAGTAGCGGTGTGGAAGTAGAAATGAGGATGGCAGAGTATCGATTCTATCTTCGTAGTCAATGGCCTTATTTAAAACCCTCTTCATCTCATTAAAAAGTAGGCGGAGTTCAGGTTCATCCAGCTTATCTGCCTTGCTCAGGGGGTGTATGCCGCTCTGGTAGAGGATTTCATCGGCATAGAGATTACCAATCCCGGCTACAAAATTCTGGTTCAGAAGGAGTGGTTTTAACTGGCCTTTCCGTTTCCTGAATAGTTTCTTAAAAGTTTTAAAGTCTATTTCCAGGGCGTCTGGACCTAACTTTTTTTCCTTCAAAAACTCTTCCGGGTCACGGGTTAACCATACCTTGCCGAACTTCCGCATATCATCAAAACCCAGTTTATATCCATTGGTAAATTCTATCTGTAACCGGATATAGGGGTGGCTCTCTTTCTGGAAGTATTTAAGGTAGCCAGTCATTCCAAAATGGAAGGTAAGATAATAATTGTTCTTAAGCTGTGCAAACAGATATTTACCGTATCTTTTACCCTGGATAAATTCCTGTCCCCGGAGTTCATCTGTGAGTTCTGCCCGTGAGGTGTTCATTAATATTTCCGGGTTATTTGCTTTTACCGACTGGATTTCCTGTTTTAAGGATGTGGATTCCAGGAATCGTTTAAAAATTTCTACACTGGGTAATTCTGGCATCTTGATTTTCTCCTGAAATGGAAGGGTGATAGACCATGTTATTTTTTTGTAGTATATTGTTTAATCGGTGGTATTAAAAAACTTCCAAATGAAATGAAAAAATTTTATTCTATGGCATTTTCACCTTCTTCCCTGGTCCTTATCCTTAACACATTTTCAACGGGACTGATGATGAGATGATCATCGATATCCTCTGATTTAATACTGGCCAGTGCCTGGCAGATATAGTGGATGTTCTCTTTCATGGTGACCAACATTAACTCGACCTTTTCTGGATATTGTGTTGTGTAACTGCTTGTTCTGTAAATTTCCCTTTTTTCAAGGGCTTTATCTACATATTTAATATTTGTAATAGTTATATTTCCAAATCCTTCTGATTCAAGTCTCTTTTTAACATTTTCAAATTCTACCTGGCGTAAAAAGAACCTTACCTTGCAGATTTCTGGGTCATGTTCATCCATCCTTAAGTGGTGATAACTTGATTTTCCCTGGTCTATTCCACCGGGTATCTCCTGAATTATTCCTTTTGATTCATCCTGGTCAATTCCCCTGGATTCTATCATCTCTAAAAGAAGGGTAAGTCCATCGTTTATACCTATTCCCTTGGTGGCGATTGTTGGAATAACCAGGGCCATTGTGTTACTTATTATATTTCCGCTTTTCAGGTCCTGTTTATTGGCAAATATGACGTTTGGAATATTTTTTTCATTGATTAAATCGATTATTCCCTGGTCATCATCTGTGAAACCAGCTCGGTTATTTACAACATAAATAATCCCGTCTACCTCTTTATCTAACCTTTCATTTATTAGATTGAGCTGATTTTCCCCGGACAATCGAAGTAGATAGTCCACCTGGTCTTTTAGGACGATTTTTTCACAGTCGTAACTTTGAAACTCTACATCTTCCTGTGCCCTTAATTTGTTTAGTATGGTTTTTTTCCCGGAATTGGTAGCTCCAATAATTAAAATTGTTTTCATTTAATTCCCCTACTTAATTCATAATTTGCTAAATCATGGTATATGCCCTGGTTTGTTCCAGATTTTTAATGGCATCTATTTTCTCTAGAAGCATCTCCACACCTCTAGAGATATCTTCCTCATTCATGGAGTCGATGTAAATCAGGGAAATATTTCCTTTTAAACCCAGATCAGGGGGAACACGTTCCTCAAGATCAGGGGGAACATTCTCTTCCACATCATGGGGAACACTCTCTTTACTTTCACTGTAAGCAATTATTACTTGGGGTATTCCTGACTGTTTATATAAATTTAGAGCTTCTAATTCATCGGGTTTTAAACCGTCGTTCTCAACAAGTACAAGTACACCGTTTATATCTTTCGATAAAACATGATACATGAATCCGAATCTTTCTGGTGAAGGTACACTGAAGAAGTGCAGCTTCTGTTTTTTGTGGTGGACATTCCCATATTCCATGGCCACAGTTTCCACGTTTTTTTCACATATTCTCCCTAATATTATATCTTTACCTGAATTACCCCCTAAAATCATTATTTTTTCATGTTCCATAATACACACCTCCCTTCTTAAAATAAAAATTTTAACCTCCATTATAGTTTAAAAACAGTTGATGCTTCATTCTGGCATTTTCTATTGCCTTTTCAATATCCTCTTCCACATCTTCAGATATAGCCCCGTGTCCGGGTAGTAGCAGGTCAATTTTCATGGTGTTGAGCCGGGCCAAGGAGTTTATATATTCACCATAGCTTCCTGAGCTGGAGATATCTGAAATGGTACCCCGGGCAAATACCGTGTCACCGGAAATGAGTACTTTTCTCCTGGGCTCGTAGATACAAAGAGATCCTGAGGTATGGCCTGGTGTATGCAGCACTTTTAAAAACCAATCCCCCAGATCCAGCACGTTAAGATTTTCCAGCCACATGTTAACCTGATAACCGGTGGGATCTTCGCCGTGGGCCCGGCAGAGCATCACTTCATCATCTGCCGATACGATTTTCGTGGCAGCATACCGATGAGCAAGAATGGGGATTCTTTCCTGAAGATATCGGTTAGCTCCAAAGTGGTCCACATGTTCATGGGTATTTATAACCATGTTTAAGCTGCGTGTATCAACTCCAATATCTTTCAGGTCTTTTGTTAGAAAATTAAAATGTTGGCTGATTCCAGAATCTATTAAGACCCTTAATTTTTCTCCTAAAATTAAATAAGAATTGCTACTTGGTTTTTTACTCTTCAGTAAATAAAGACCAGGAATTATTTCTCGGTACATATTTTTTTACACTGCCCCCCTAGTTTTAAAGATGGTTTATTCAGTTATCTCGAAGATTTTGGAATTAGAAAGTAATAGAAAAAAGAAAGAGGAAAAAAAGAAAAAAAATATTTTTTTTATTTAAATATTGTTTTTCTTTGAGATTTAAACGGCATCATCACCCCTTTCACCTGTTCTGATTCGTACTACATCATCCACTGGAGATATGAAGATTTTCCCGTCCCCAATATCTCCGGTTTGAGCAGTCTTTACCAGGGTTTCAATTACTTCTTCTAGATCCTTGTCCTGGACTATTATTTCCAGACGAGTCTTGGGAAGTAGATCTATACGGTAATCACTTCCACGATAACTCTCTGTTATCCCTAACTGTCTTCCACGCCCTTTAACTTCTGTAACGGTTATACCGTGGCATCCAATTTCTTCCAGGGCATCTTTTACATCGTCCAGTTTATTTGGTCTAATTATGGCCACTATCTCTTTCGTCATATTTTTCACCTACCTACTTGGTTATATCCGGTAACCGGTCTCCTCGTGTAGATTGGTGTCCAATCCTTCGATTTCTTCTTTCTCGTCTACCCTCAGACCGATGATCAGGTCTATTACTTTACCTATTATAAGGGTTGCTATGAAACTGTAAAGACCAACTGCCACTACAGCGATAATCTGGGTTACCAGTTGTCCAGGGTTTCCGTAGAATAAACCAGTTCCCAGTTCGTTGATGAATGGCGCTGCAAACAGACCAGTGGCCAGTGCTCCCCATAGACCACCCATACCGTGAACTCCGAATACATCCAATGCATCGTCGTATCCCAGTTTGGCTTTCAGGAAGCTTATAGAGAAGTATGATACTACACTGACTACTAAACCAATAACGATTGCCGCCTGCACGGTTACGAAACCGGCTGCAGGAGTGATAGCAACTAAACCAGCTACTGCACCAGTTATGGCACCGAGCAAGGTTGGTTTACCTGTTTTTATGTAGTCTATGATTACCCAGGAGACCACAGCTGCTGCTGCTGCGGTGTTGGTTGCTATAAATGCACTTCCAGCCAGACCACCTGCGGTGAGTGCTGAACCTGCGTTGAATCCGAACCAACCGAACCACAGTAAAGCGGCACCGATTACGGAGTATCCCAGATTATTTGGTAACAAAGTGGCTTCTTTTCTTCTACCCAGGAGTAATGCAAGGGCTAAAGCGGCTACACCAGAGTTGATGTGTACGACGGTACCACCAGCGAAGTCCAGTGCACCTAGCGCGTATAACCATCCTCCACCCCATACCCAGTGGGCGATGGGAACGTACACCAGTGTGACCCAGAGGACCACGAAGGCTATCCAGCTGGAAAACTTCATCCTCTCCACCACGGCACCAGAGACCAGTGCCACGGTTATAGCGGCGAAAGTCATCTGGAAAGCCACGAATACCGTTTCAGGTATGGTGAGGGCTACTGCTGATAGTTGTTCTACCCCTATTCCTGTAAAGAATAAGTTTGTCGGGCTTCCTATTAATCCCATAAAGGAATCTGCACCGAATGCCAGTGGGAAACCGTAAAGCACCCAGATGACACTGGTGATAGCATAGGCTATTATTGACATGAACATAGTGTTTAATACGTTGATTTTCTTGGTCAAACCGCCGTAGAATAATGCTACACCAGGCACAGTCATCAGCATAACCAGTGCAGTGGATGTCAGCATCCAGGCAGTGTCACCAGAGTTAAGTACTGCATCTACCATAAATTTTTTCCTCCATTTATAAAGATTTATTTTCTTATTCACTCATTGTTGAATAGTATTAGATAGTTTAAAAAAGTTGCTATCGTTTTAAAGACTTATTACTTAATTTTATTGTTTTAAATTTGATTTTAAGTTGTTGTAGTTGGTTATTAGTTTATTCAGTTGTTATTTCCCCCTTGATTTTTAACCACCTCACTTGAGTCAATTTTAAATTATGGACCGGTTGACGGAAACATACTTCCGGCATATAAAAAATTGGTTTCATACAATATAAAGGTTTCGATTAAGTTCACAAAGTAGAATAAAAAGATACCGAACGTTCACAAAATTTGATATAAAAATTCAGATCGTTCACAAAATTTTACAATTTGTACATATTATGGAACTAAAGTAGAAGATAATTTGTAAATACGTTGGAACTAAAAGTAGAATTAAATGTATTCAATCTGTTTAAAAAAGAAAAAACATATTTAAGAAAAGAAAAAAGTTCTTAAAAAAAACAGACTATTTATATGGCGTTTTCCCCTCTTTCACCTGTTCTTATCCTTATCACTTCTTCTACAGGTAATATGAAGATCTTACCATCTCCAATATATCCGGTTTGACCGGTTTTTACGATAGTATCCACGATGTTTTCTACATCTTCATCTTTGGCTACTATTTCGATTTCCACTTTAGGAAGGACATCCACGTTGTAATCATGGCCTCTATAACTCTCGGTAATACCCAACTGTCTTCCTCTGCCTTTAACATATTTCACGGTCAATCCATGGCACCCGATCTCCTCTAAGGCATCCTTTACATCCTCGAGTTTATCTGGTCTTATAACTGTTAGTATCCTTTTCATTTTTTATTCCTCAAACAAATTAGCTTGCTAGAAATATTTTTATTTACAGGGATTTTATAGTTTTCTGTCCGTTTAAAGGTTTTACTCTACAGTCTGTAACCGGATTCCTCATGGAGGTTGATGTCCAGACCTTCTATTTCATGGTCCTCATCAACCCGGAGTCCTATGGTTTTATCGATGACTTTACCAATTATCAGGGTCATAACTAAGGAGTAAGCTCCAACAACTGCTATGGCCAATAGCTGAACACCCAGCTGAGATGGATTTCCAAAGAACAGCCCACCGGCAATTGCGCCGTTGATGGTAGAGGTTGCAAAGAGACCAGCACCAATGGCTCCAACTACACCACATATACCGTGGATTCCAAATACATCCAGGGCATCATCATAGCCGAAACGGGGTTTGAGATGGGTTACTGCCATATATCCACATATTCCTGCAGCAAATCCAATTATCAGAGCTGCTGGGAAATTTACAAATCCAGCAGCAGGTGTTATCGCTGCTAATCCAGCTATTACTCCTGAAAGTGCTCCGAGAAGGGTTGGTTTACCGGTTTGTAGTTTGTCCATCAGCATCCAGGTAAGCATACCCACCGCTGCAGAGGTGTTGGTCACTATCATGGCCGATATGGCCAGGTCATTTGCACCTAGAGCGGAACCTGCGTTGAATCCGAACCAACCGAACCACAGAAGGCCAGCGCCTATTACTGAGTATCCTAAATGATGGGGTAGTAATTTCGCATTTTTCCGGGCCCCCATAAGTAGCACCAACGCCAGGGCGGCCATACCGCAGTTAAGGTGGACTACCAGGCCTCCGGCAAAGTCCAGGGCACCTAGTTGATATAACCATCCTCCGCCCCATATCCAATGGGCTATAGGTAAATATACCAGGGTTAACCAGACCGGTATGAATGTCAGCCATGCTGAGAATTTCATTCTCTCCACGATGGCACCGGAGATAAGAGCCACAGTTATAGCTGCAAAGGTCATCTGGAACACTGCAAATAAACTGGTCGGTATGGTGGGTGCATAGGTGGACAATGCCTTTGTTTCTAATATCCCATTGAAGAAAGGATTGCTTAAATTTCCTAAAATTCCCCATATATCGGATCCAAATGCGATATCGTAACCATAAACGAGCCATAATATACTTACAATTGCAAAGGTTACAAAAGAAAGAAATATCGTGTTTAAAACATTTTCTCTCCTGATGAGCCCCCCATAGAAGAGTGCTAATCCAGGAATGGTCATTAAAATTACTAAAGCTGTCGAGATAAGCATCCAGGCTGTATCTCCTGAATTTAAAATTGGGTCCATAAAATATATTCCTCCGTTAAATAGTCCATAAAAAAGAACACCTCCTCAAGGATGGAGGAAGCATACTTCCGTTAAATATATATCTTTTTGCTATTTAAGCGTTGTTAAATGATTTTTTGCAAAATATGGACCTTAAAATAATTTAATTAAAACAAAAAAAGAGTAATGAAATGTTTAGAATATTTAAGTAAAACATAGAAAATTCAATTAAAAAAGGGGAATAAGTTAAAAAATTTTCTATTTTAAAAAAAATAAAAGAAAAATTAGAGAAATTTTTTTAAAAAAAAATAGGGTTTAAAATAACCTATTTAGAACTGATAGGCGCCTCTAATCCGGCCATTTTAACCCCGGTGAGTGCTGATGACTCCACAGTTAAGGCACGCAGGTCATCTTTTTCCAGTTTAAGGATGTCCGTGTTACCGGCCTGCTGGGTTAGCATCACCGCTTCTTCGGTCATGGCTTCTATGTAGCGGGCCACCCTTTTACCTCCTTCCAGGTAGTCCAGTCGTCTTCTAAGTTGGGGATTCTGGGTGGCGATACCCTTTCGGCAGGTACCGGCGTAGCACATCTGGCACACCCGGCAGCCAATGGAGATGAGTGCAGAGGTGGCGATGTAAACAGCATCGGCACCGAGGGCTATGGCCTTGGCCATATCTGCCCCGTTTCTGATACCTCCTCCCGCTACCAGGTTCACTTTATCCCTTAAGTTTATGTGTTTGAGTGCTTCATCAGCTTCCACGATGGCCGCTATGGTAGGCACACCCGAGTGCTCGGTTACCACGTCCGGTCCGGCACCGGTTCCACCCTGCATACCGTCCACCACTATGATATCTGCACCGGCCTTGGCCGCGATCTTCACATCGTCACTCACCCTTCCAGAGGTGAATTTGACGATGATGGGCACCTTCCAGTCGGTGATCTCCCTTAACTGGGATATCTTCATACTGAGGTCCTCGGGACCTACGATATCCATGTGCCGGGCGGGACTCAGGGCATCGGTACCTTCCGGTATCATCCTGATACGTGACACATCGGCGGTTACCTTCTCTCCCAATAAGTGTCCTCCCATACCAGATTTAGCACCCTGACCAATCTTGATCTCCACTGCATCCGAGTTGTTCAGGTACTTGGCTGAAACACCGAAGCGACCGGAGGCATACTGTGCTATGAGTTTAGATGCGTATTTCCTTTCTTCCGGTAACATTCCACCTTCCCCAGTGTTGGTAGCTGTACCAGCCAGGGTGGCGCCCATGGCCAGGGCTATCTTAGCCTCTTTACTCAGGGCTCCGAAAGACATGGCGGCTATCATCACCGGCGTGTCCAGGACCAGTGGGTTTTCCGCAAATCGTGAACCCAGGGTTACCCTGGTGTTACAGGGCTCCCGGTATTTATCTATGGGTGGCCGGGATACCTGGGCAGGAACCACCACCAGATCATCGAAGGTGGGAACCACTCTGGTTGCTCCACAACCACGTACCTTGTAGGAACCTTCTGCAGATTTTCTTTCAATTTCTACCATGTCTGCAAAGGACCATACATTTCTACGGTCTTCCACCACGGCGTTAACTTCGATGGCGTTATTGGGACACATCTCTTCACAGATCCTGCATCCCACACAATTTTCATGGTGTAAAGGGTAAGGTTCATCATCCACAATCTCATAGACTTCATGGGGACAGTTGTTAAGGCAGGAGTAACAGTTCTGGCAAAGTTCTTCGTCACGGTTATCGCACATGTACCAGCAACATCCCGGTCTATCGAAGTTTCTCCTGCATAGTTCTTGGTTTCTCTCTATTTTAAATGGCAAATCTAACTCCTCCCTAGCTCTGCTCCTCTTTTAATGATTTGAAAACAGGACAGGCAGCATATTTAGTGCCTGATGCACTTAGAACTTCCGCCAGGTTATCGGTGAGTTTGGCAACTGGCTTCCAGGGATGGTCCCTGTCTTTATCCACCACAACCACCTGGTCCACCACTTTCTGTGCCAAGGCATAGTTTAAAAGTGCGGTGGCCACTCCTCCATCCTGTCCTTTTATCATGGGTGCCTGGGCAGATACTATTTTCAGGTAGTCACCCAGTGGTTTTTTATCTGATTCAACGAGTGGCTCTTTTTCTGGATTATAGGTCCGGGGACAGGCCACGTAACAGAGGTTGCATCCTTCAGGGCATTTTCCCTTGAGCTGTGGTTTCCTGTCTTCTATCACTATGATGTTCTCTGGACAGGCCAGTAAACAGGCCCCGCAGAGTACGCAGGCACCTACATCTACTACATCTCCTTTAAGATCTTTAAACTGGCATTCACGTACTTCTTCTGCGAAATCATCCTCTGAGATGTATCTGCGGTAGAGCACCGGTCTTCCTACATGCTCCCTTTTGGTGATCTCCGCTTTATTTTCTTTTTTCTTCTTATGAGCCAGGTTTTCGAGTATCTTAAGTCCTGAATCTTCTATTGACTTGGTTGTTATGTAATTATCTTCTTCTGCATCTTCTAATAATTTTAATCCCTTTTCTGTCCGGACTATGATGGTGGACCATCCTTCAGGGGACCCCACAGAACCTACTGATATGTCTGAGTCTTCAGAGGTGTAGTCCATGCATATCTGGCAGTTCTTTCTCATACAGCTTTTAGCTTCCTTTAATGGGATCTTGAACAAACGACCCTCGGTAAGGTAGAACCAGAAATAACCTTTCTCCACCCGGCATTCGATGACGTCCTTCATGTCGTAGCCATTTTCTTCTAAGAGTTGTTTCATGTAGGAGTAGGAAAAATTTTCCATGCAGAAAAGGCCTATCTTTATATCCAGGGGTGATTCACCCAGATAATCTGAGAATGTGTCTATTTTCGCTGCGGCTGTCATATGGCATGGTGTCCCTACCAGGGCCACTTTATCTTTTGTTTCGCTTTCCATTGTCATCAATTCTCCTATCCTTCTTCTGATTCTTTACCATAGAATGGTCTTTTACTTAGGGGGACTATCTTCTTGAAATCAGCATATTCTCCATGTTCTAGATTGAACCCGTATTGGGGAAGGAGCTCCTCTAATTCCTTTTTATCGGCATCGTTAACTTCTTCTACCTTGGCGTTCTTTCCCAGGCTTTTTATTGCTCCTTTGATGTAGATAACTCCCCTGATTATTGATTCGCCGGCATCGTCTGATATATCCCCCAGGATGATGATGCGTCCGCCCATCATGAATAGTCCGGTCATGAATCCTGAGTTTCCACCGATGATGATGGTTCCATTTTTCATTATCTCCCCGGTCCTGGAGCCGGCGTCTTTTTTTATCACCACTGTACCGCCATATATTCCCTGACCTACTCCATCACCTGCAGAGCCGTCGACAATTACTTCTCCTTCAGTCATGTTATCTCCGGGAAACCACCCTGCATTTCCATTTATGTGTATCCGGGCGCCGTGGATCATGGTGCCGGCGAAGTATCCTGCTGAACCGTCTATTACAACATCCACTGGTTCGGTTAAACCGGCGGCTATGTAGTGCATGGCGTTGGGATTTTTAACCACGAATTTATCATTATCCTTGCAGGATATTTTCAGGATCTGGTTTACCTCCCGGGGCGTTTTTCCTTGGGCATCGATTATAACTTCTTCCATTTAAAAAACTCCTTTTTCCTCTTTATGGTGTAATCTTTATTATATGGTGTAAGCCCTGGCCTCACCTGGTGAAATCTGATCGATATCATGGGTGTCCATCACTTCTCTAAGGGCAATCTCCTCAGATGCTATGGCAAACACCTCATCATTTTCTGCCATAACACCCGGCCTGAGTCCTAACTGGTCCTTGGCAATACCCACCCCATTGGGTGTACCTACGATGTAGGAGAATGGTCCGTCCATGTCTTTTACCGATTGTTCTAAGGCTTCTTCGAGTTTATAACCCTCGTTCAGTTTATCTGCTATGTAATGGACGATGCATTCTGTGTCGTTGGTGGTCTCGAAGATATGGCCTTTCCTCTCCAGGGGGTCTCTTATCTTCCAGTAATTGGTTATCTGTCCATTGTGCACCACGGTTATATCCGGGATGATGTAGCTCTGGAAGGGATGGGCGTGGTACCGGTCCACCAGACTTTCTGTGGAGAATCGGGTGTGGCCGATGGCGTGGGTTCCCTTTTTATCCTGGGTGTTGTACCGTTCTGCGATGTCTTTAACCAGCCCCACGTCCTTTATCATCTCGAATGAGTGGCTGCCGTTTAAGACTATAACGTTGTTTATATCATCGATATCCATGATGAGCGGTTTTAGCTCATTAAAGGAATTAAGGGCTATTTTACATCTATAGATAATGTAATCTTCCACAGAGGGGATTATCTCTTCCTTTTTAATGGGGGTGGTGCTGTTTACCGTGTTTTTAACCTGTTCTAGAAGACCGGGGGTTTCTTTGATTTCTATGTTTAAGAGGTACTCGTTTTCTAAAAGTCCAAGACCACCGTATATGGCGAATCCGGCTGAGTCCGGTCCCCTGTGCTGTAGGGCTTCCAGCATCTTAGTCATGAAATTCCCTACTGGATGAATTTTACTATCCTTAAATACGACTCCTGCTATTCCACACAATTTATTACCTCCTTTATGAAATATTCATGAATTCTGGTATCCTGAGTGAGTTCTGGGTGAAAAGCCATGGCCAAATATTTTCCCTTCTGAACTGCCACTATTTTATCATCAATCTGGGAAAGTATTTCGGCCCCATCTCCAACTGCACTGACGTAAGGTGCTCTTATGAATATTCCGGGGAATTTTCCGCCGAATATTTCAATTTGCCTCTCAAATGATAGTTTCTGATTGCCGAATCCGTTCCTTTTAACCTGCATGTCTATGAGTCCCAGGAGAGGTTGCTGGTAATCTGTTTTATTTCCCAGTAGCACCATCCCGGCACAGGTGCCCAGCACTGCTATTTTCTGTTCTTTTATGACCTGGTCTATCCCTTCTTCTTTTATGAGTTTCCCGATTACGGTGCTTTCTCCCCCGGAAATTATGAGGCCGTGGCATCTGGAAACTTCACCGGCTGTTTTCACCTTTGAAATTTCACATTCTATTCCCATTTTTCCAGCGGCATTTAGGGTGGCTTCCAGGTGTTCCTGGACATCTCCCTGTAAGTTTAAAATTCCTATGTTTATCATAGTGTGACTTTCCCTTTGAACGCTATTTCTTGTTTCATTTTTATAGGTGGTTAATGATTGAAAATCCATATATATAAACTATGGGGAAATGGACTTCCGGCGAGAAAATTTTTTGTAGGTTTGATGTCCCTCAGATGAAATTTTTATACAATGTTCAAAATTAGGATGTTAAATGATATTTTAACTGAACAAATATATAAAGCTTACTGTGAAAATTATACTTCTTTTAAAATCCATAATAAATAACGGGCTTGATTTATAAAACATAAAATAGGGTTTAAAAACAAAAAACCAGGTTTTAAATATAAAAAAGATTTTAAATATAAAAATAAGGTTTAAAAAATATAAAAAATAGTTTTAAACATGAAAATAAGGTTTAAAAACAAAAGTCCAGTAATTGATTTACTCTAAAGATTTCATCACGGCATCCGTCTCTTTTTTAACGAATTTAGCCGCTTTTTTGAAAGCATCAATTTCATTTTGACTCATTTTAATGGGAATGATACGTTCTATACCGTTAATTCCCAATTTAACCGGTACTCCCAGACATACATCCTTAATATCCTCGATTTCCCCATCCAGATAGGCGCTGACGGTTAAGATTTTCTTATCATCATTCAAGATGGTGCTGATGATGTTGGCAATGGCGTAGGCCGGTCCAAACTCAGTGGAGCCCTTCTTATCTATCACGTAACTACCAGCGTTGATGACCTTTTTAACCATGCCCTCTACGTCGATGGTACCATCTAAGGCGTAATTTTTAATTAAAATACCCCCGATGGAAGTGGAACTTACCAGGGGGACCATATGATCACCATGCTCACCTATAACCCTGGTGTGCACCTCACTTACATGGATGTTGAAGTGTTTGGCCAGCATGTTCCTGAGGCGCAGGGAATCCAGGTGATTACCCAGGCCGAAGACTTTATTCCTGTCGAAACCAGACGCCTTCAAGGCCACATAGGTCATGACATCCACTGGATTGGTCACCACCATGATGATGGAGTTAGGGGAGTATTCAGCCACCAATCTGGCATATTCTGCCACAATTTTAGCGTTGGGTATTGCTATGTCCGATCGGGACATACCTGCTGTTCGGGGTACTCCTGCAGTTATAACCACGATGTCTGAGTCGTGCAGATTTTCCAACTCACACGATGATAAAATTTTAATTCTAATTTCTTTAGCGGCCATGGCGTCATACATATCCAGTGATTCGCCTTCTATTTTTTCAAGACTCTCTTCACGAGCAAACAACACCAGTTTACTCACCATATTTTCCTCAGCAAGACAAAAGGCAGCGGTTCTTCCCACTCTGCCTGATGCACCGATCACGCTCACCTTCACTCTACCACCTACTTGAGTTTACAGAATATAATCTAAGGAATATTTATAAAGAAATAAAAATCCGGTACATTTTATTTTGACTATAGGAGACTAATAAATATTCCTTTTATAGTAGACTATGAAAGATCTACAAATATCACTTTTTAGAGTTAGAAAGAAATTTAAAAGGTATTTATTTATAAATCCAACCAAATTAGTTAAGGTCAGGGGTGAACTATTCAAATTTTCCCCAATTTTTCAGGTATTTCTCTGAAACCTTCCGCACGTAACTGCTTTCATCCTTGGTGGCTTTTTTCATGGGTTCCACTGCCCTTTCATCACCGATGCTTCCCAGGGCATTGGCAGCTCCGCTTCGGACGAATCCATTTTCATCTTCAAGCAGGGCCTTTACCAGGGGGTCTACAGCTTCTTTACTTCCTATCCTTCCCAGAGCCCATGCTGCTGCACCGCGGACCTTCCAATCAGGATCCTCCAGTAACTGTATCAAGGGGGTGGTGGCTGGTTCACCCATCTTACTGAGCGCACCCGAAGTTTCCCTCCGGACCCATTTATTACCGTCTCTTAAGTTAAGTATAAGTGGTTCAATCGCCCTCTCGTCACCAATTTCCCCTAGAACTTTGGCAGAATACCGTCGAATATTTTTATCATCATGCTCTAATGCTTCTATAAGGGGGCAAACGGCAGGTTCTCCAATCTCTTCCAGGGATTCTGATGCCTGTATTCTCACCAGTTCATCTTCATCTGCTAAAATCTCAATCAATTCATTGATATTATCATCCCTCTCCATGGGTACTCACTTCCAAATATTCATAAAATAACACGGTGTTTACAACAAAAGAATACTAAGATTATTACATATTATATCCTTCCATACCAATATACTTATTATCAAGAACGAACCTTCAAATTTAAAGGGGATTTCATGTACGATATAGCGGTTATTCCAGGAGATGGTATAGGACCTGAAGTTATGGAGGTCACTTTAGAGCTTTTAAATGTTTTAGATGTTTCTTTAAATTTTACGGAAGCTCATGCCGGATGTGAATGTTACGATCGCACCGGCACCACCATACCCGAGGAAACTATTCAGATAGCCCGCCAGGCAGATGCCACATTATTTGGGGCGGTTACCACGGTACCCGGTCAAAAAAGCGGTATATTAGCCCTTAGAAAAGCCTTGGACTTATACGCCAATATCCGGCCGGTTAAATCCTATCCCGGGGTTCCCAGTGTTTACGGGGACCTGAATATGGTAATTATAAGGGAAAACACCGAAGGACTCTACTCTGGCATGGAAGAGGAAACCCCGGAAGGCGCCACCGCCCTGCGGGTTATAACTGAACAGGCAGCAGAGAGGATCTGTAAATTTGCCTTCGATTATGCTAAGATAACGGGTAGAGGTAAAGTAACAGCAGTACATAAAGCCAACGTACTTAAAAAAACTGATGGTATATTTAAAGACACCTTCTATAACGTGGCCCGGAATTACCAGGGTATAGAGCTGGACGACCGATACGTGGATGCTACGGCCATGTTCCTCATCACCAAACCCCATATGTTCGATGTTATCGTCACCACCAACCTATTTGGTGATATCTTATCAGATGAAGGGGCCGGCCTAGTGGGGGGACTTGGACTAGCTCCATCAGCAAATATCGGGGAAAAAAATGGCTTATTTGAGCCAGTACATGGATCAGGACCGGATATAGCCGGCCAGGGAATATCAAACCCATCGGCCATGATTTTATCGGCAGTTATGATGTTGAATTATCTTAAAGAAAATGGGGAAGCTCGTAAACTTGAAAAAGCCCTCTCAGAGGTGCTAAGTGAAGCAAAGAGATTAACTCCTGATCTGGGCGGTAACTCAAAGACTGCAGATATGGCCCGGGAAATAAAGGGAAAACTCCATTGATTTGAATATATTTCACTCCATACTCAAAGACAAATTCTATAATTTCACGTAAAACTATAAATTTATATGGAAATCTAAACATATTTTTTTATATAAAAAACTTATAGATAGCTTGAAGTTGAGTAAGCCTTTAAAAAAATCTATTTACAATTTTTAGGCTAGAAAATACTAAATAACCTTCTATTTAGTAAGAAATATCTATAAAGATCATTTGGAGGTGTATTTTTATGGCAAAAACTACGATTAGTGTAATAAAAGCAGATGTGGGTAGTATAGCAGGACATGGTCTGGTACACCCAGCCCTACTTAAGAAGTGTGACGAAATCTTGAAGAAAGCACAGGAAGAAGGGCTTCTCTTAGACTATTATGTGACCAACTGTGGAGACGACACCGAACTGATAATGACCCACCGAAACGGTGAAGAAAACGAAGAAGTACATAAACTGGCCTGGGGAGCATTCCTTGAAGCTACACAGGTAGCCCGGGAACTTAAATTGTATGGTGCTGGCCAGGACCTGCTCTCTGACACATTCAGTGGAAACATCAAGGGAATGGGACCGGGAGTAGCCGAGATGGAGTTTAAAGAAAGGCCCAGCGATCCGGTGGTCATATTTGCCTGTGACAAAACTGAACCCGGCGCATTTAATCTGCCCATCTTTAAGATGTTTGCAGACCCCTTTACCACCGCGGGACTGGTAATAGACCCATCCCTGCACAACGGGTTTAACTTCGAAGTATTCGACGTCATGGAACACAAAAAAGTTATCATGAGCTGTCCCGATGAAATGTACGACCTGGTAGCCCTCCTGGGAACCATAAGCCGCTATGTGATAAAGAGAATCTGGAGAAGAGACGACAACGAAATAGCAGCATCGGTAAGTACCGAAAGACTAAACCTTATGGCCGGCAAATACGTGGGAAAAGACGACCCCGTAGCCATCGTCAGATCACAGTCCGGTTTCCCAGCTGCAGGAGAAGTAGTAGAACCTTTCGCCTTCCCCCACCTGGTAGGTGGATGGATGAGAGGATCACACAACGGACCACTCATGCCCGTAGCCCAGAGAAACGCCTATCCAGTGAGATTCGACGGACCACCAAGGGTAATGGCCATGGGATTCCAGATAGCAGACGGTATGCTTGTCGGACCAGCTGACATGTTCGACGACCCAGCCTACGACCCAGCCCGGCAGAAAGCAGCTGAAATCGCTGATTACATGAGAAGACACGGACCCTTCGAACCACACAGGCTACCTGCTGATGAGATGGAGTACACTACACTGCCGGGAGTCTTAGAGAAATTAGAGGGAAGGTTTGAGGATATAGATTAAATCTATTCTCCCTTTTTTTATTTATTTTTAGATAGTTCCCTATTTTTACTTTACTTTAAAAAATTAATTAGATCCTATTATTATTTTTCTAGAATTAGAAAAAGATTATTATTTAGTTAAAACCTTGGACAAATGTTTCTTCTTGATCTTATGGATGAAGCAGGGTATATCCAGTATGTTATCCACCTTATCCATAATCACACTGTCGCTGGTGGCCACCACACCATCACTTTCTTTGGATAGGGTAATCAACTGGTAGTCCACGTTAGGAGCCGTATGGGCACTTCCCTGTATCCCCTGTTTTTTCATTATATCCTCGGTGACCTTGGCCAGTTCACCACTTCTACTCACCTGACTATCGAAGAAAACCTGCACATCACTAGGGTTGTATATTCTAACCAGGGCCAGAACTGAGTTTAAGGCATTCACTGTGTCCTCTTTGCACCTGTATTTACCGAAAACAGCATTCACATCCCGGAGGACACCGTCATCACAGACTACGATGGACCCATCAGAGCTGCAGATACTTTCCACGGTGATTAGCACATTATAACCATCGATAAACAGGGTTTTTCCCTTGATTTTGCTGAGAGGTATGATCTTACTTTTACGACCCTTGGAAGCCTCGGTGGAGTAAACTTTTCTCTGCAGATAATTACGCTCCTCTTTATCCAGGAGGTAATGATTTCCTACAAAGTCCAGAGCTGTTTTTTTGTTATAATTCTTATTTAGAAGAAATTTAAGGTCAGAAGTTGCGTTCTCCAATTTTTCACTGCTGTGATATATCATTTTTCAACCTCTCCTCTTGGTGGCGATAATAAGAGCACGGTCAGATGCGTTCTCTGCCCGATCTACAATATTTCCCAGCATCTTGGTAATATCCCTAAGTTCCATCAAGGTTAATATATCTATTTTATCCTCTTTATATAACTGGTACAGTGTTTTGGTGATTTTCCTTTCTATGATATCTGCATCGTCTTCCAGATCTTCCACCTGATGAGCTTTAGCTATGGACTCTCCCATATCAGTGTCCAGGCTCTCTATACATTCCCTCAAAACAGAAACAGTCTCGATAATTTTGTCCATGAACTCTTCAAAATCCCCCTTACCCTTAATGGGGAAATCCACTCTGCTTAGACAGATAGAAAAACCTGTGCTCTCCGCCATATCGGAAACACCATCAACCAGCTCTGCCAAAACTATCCGGTCTTCTCGATCAAAGGGGAGGAATGCACCGTTATAGAATTCCAGTTCCATCTCCCTGCGGACGTCGTCAGCATCGTGTTCCAGTTTAGAAAGTTCAGCTACTTTCTTATCCACTTCTTTAAAATCACTGGCATAGAAACAGGACATGACCTCTTTTAGTTTGAGCACACTGTTAAAAACAATTTCAACATGGTCTCTTCCATGTTTTTCCACTTGTGATTCCTTTCTAAATAACTTAACCATAATCCCACTTTTTAAGTTATTTAAGCTCGAACTTCTTATATTAGCTGGTGGAGCAGGCGCACCGCATCAAGCAGGCCATGTGCATAGGTTATACATCCAAATGCCGTGTAATTATCCTCTTTTTTCAGATAATAGGTGGTGTCACCCGAATAGTTCCGGGCCATGTCTATGATCTTTTCTTCTCTGCTATTAACTTCTATGGACTCGACTTCTTTTATATTTTTTGTGAAAAGTTCCATATCCTTTTTAATCCTCTCAATTTCATCCATACTATCCCACCAACAATTTAATAAAATTTGAGGCAAGTCAGATTGTTTACAACTTTTACAGTAGCTTCTTCCTGGTATTTAATTCCCTCCAGGAATGATATAAACGTTGGATCACTGTTAAATAACCTAACACCATCACAATAACCACGGCCCAGTACATAAGAGATGGGTTAAAGAAGTAACCTAAAAACGCTCCGGCCATAAGGATTATCAGACGTTCCGGCCTTTCCGCTATTCCCACACCACATTTAATACCCTCTGATTCCGCCCGGGCCCGGACGTAGCTCACTGTGAAGGAGGCAAGCAGGGTTAAAATTCCTATAAACCAATCAACAAAACCGCCGTAAATAATTCCCATAAAGATAAACGCATCTGCAAACCGGTCCATGGTGGAATCCAGGACACCACCAAAGGGAGTGTTGGTTTGATTTTTACGGGCGATAGCCCCATCTAGCATATCCACAAAACCACTTAAAGCAATGAACACCCCGCCTAAGAGTAAATCTCCCCTGGCAAACATGTAAGCAGCTAAAACACTCACCAGTAAGCCGGCCACGGTGATGATGTTAGGGTTGATCTTCATTCTCTCAGCAATGGGATCCATTATGATCTTGACGTAGGGGCGTAGTTTGTTCAGCATGAATATTTAATTAAAATTCTAAAAGGATATAAGTTTGGGATTGAAATATACATAGGATGAAAATAATCAGGATGGATCCCCAAAATCCGGAAAAAAGGGAGATAGAAATGGCTGTAAATATTCTGGAAGATGACGGCCTGGTGGTGTATCCCACCGACACAATCTACGGTCTGGGAGCCAATATATTTAGTGACACGGCAATAGAAAAGGTTTATTCCATTAAAGGAAGGGATTACAATAAACCTTTATCTGTTTGTTTATCAGAAATTGGGGATATAAATAAAATAGCCCATCTTGAGAGGGAAGAAAAGGTTAAAGAACTTTTACCCGGCCCATTCACCATAATCTTAAATAAAAAGGAAAACGTATCTCCACTACTGACTGCCGGCGGAGATAAAATAGGAGTCAGGATACCGGATAACCTCATCTCCCGGGAGCTTAGCCGGAAATTCCCCATAACCTCTACCAGTGCCAACCTATCCGGTGAGCCAGTACCCGAATCTGCCAGTGAGATAGTTGAATCACTGGGAGATGCAGTAGACCTAATAATAGACGGGGGAAAACTCAGGGGAACCCATTCCGCAGTAATTGACTGGACCACCCAGCCACCGAAGGTAATCCGGAAAGGTGTAAAGGACTTTAAAATTTAACTAGGATAAAGATGTAAACAAATTTTGAACTCGAAGGTAATAAACACTCGAAGGTAATAAAACATGAACAAAACACCCTTAAAGGAACTGGAAAATAGGATGGAACGATTTAAAGCAGTGATGGATTCTTCCAACCATGACTGGGAGATGGCGGTTATCTTCTCTAAGATCAACCAGTTCTACTTCACCGGTACCATGCAGGACGGGATGTTAATCATCCCCTGGGACGGTGAACCAGTATTCTGGGTACGGAAAAGCTATGAACGGGCGTTGGACGAATCTTTATTTCCGGAAATACATCACATGAACAGCTATAGAGACGCAGCTCAGGACATAACTAAACTCCCAGAAACTGTTTACCTGGAAACAGAAGCCGTCCCACTGGCTTTGTATCAGAGATTTTCCAAACACTTCCCCTTTAAGAATTTTAAACCGGTGGATATTCCCGTGGGGAAGGTAAGATCTGTTAAAAGTGAGTATGAATTAAATCTAATGAGGAAATCTGGTAAAATTCACCAGCACGTCCTGGAGGATCTGGTACCCGGGATGCTCCGGGAAGGGATGAGCGAAGCGGATCTGGGAGCAGAGCTCTTTAAAGTTTTAATTGACGAGGGTCACCATGGTTTGACCCGTTTCGGAATGTTTGACACCGAGATCGTGTTAGGACACGTGGGATTTGGTGAAAGTTCCATCTATCCCAGTTATTTTGATGGAGCCAGCGGAAATCTGGGCTTAAGTCCTGCTGCACCTGTCTTCGGAAACCGTGAGAGAAAATTAGATAAGGGTGACCTGGTATTTGTGGATGTGGGTTGTGGATTTGACGGGTACAATACAGATAAGACCGTGACCTACATGTTCGGCCAGTCCCTACCCCAGCATGTCATAGATGCCCATAACCGGTGTGTGGATATTCAAAATGAGATAGGCTCCCAGTTAAAGCCGGGAGCGATTCCAGGGGAGATTTACACGTCCATCATGGAGGGACTAGAACCTGATTTTAAAGAAAACTTCATGGGCTTCGGTAGAAGAAGGGTGAAATTCCTGGGCCATGGAATAGGCTTACTCATCGATGAATTACCGGTTCTCGCCGAGAAATTCACCGAACCATTAGAGGCGGGAATGGTATTTGCCGTGGAGCCCAAAAAGGGAATACCTGGTATTGGGATGGTGGGAATTGAAAACACCTTCGTAGTAACTTCCCGGGGTGGGGAGTGCATCACTGGAGATAATCCCGGGCTTATACCTGTGTATTAAGGGTTTATTAGTTTCTGGACGTGTACAGGGGAAGCTGTCTTTGCCAGGCTTATATCTGTGTATTAGGGTTTATTTGTAAATGTTTATTTAGATTTCAAGGTTTATTTAGAATTTTCAGCAACTTTCTCCTTAGAAAGTGACTTGTACCATCCCTTTGGAGTTCCACCTTTAAGTTTAGGTGCAATGAAACTTCTATATATGGTCTCCAGCATAACTTTAAACATATGACGATGTTTTAATAGATATTTTGGTCGTGCATAAAATTTCAGGTAGGCCTGGGCCAGTTTCCTCTCCACCAATTGTTTACTTAAACCTAGTTCCTCATATTTGATAACCGATTTCAGGACGGTATATTTCTTCCAGTTTTCGGTGTCTAATAATTTCTTCTTCTTGAGTTCATGGTATATGGGAGTTCCCGGGAATGGTGTTAGTATAGAGAATTGACTGTAGTCTGCATTAAGTTTTATGGAAAAATCTATGGTTTTATCCATCTCTTCCTGGGTTTCACCAGGAAATCCCAGGATAAAGGAGGTTAAAACTTCAACTCCAACATCTTTAGCGGCTTTTACAGCATTTTCGGCCTGTTTGAGGGTTATCCCTTTTTTCATCAGATCTAAAATTCTCTGGGAGCCTGATTCAACACCATAATAGAGAGTGGTTAAACCTGCACTCCTGAGTTTCTCTATTAGACTTTTATTTACCATATCAACCCTTGAAGAAGCAACAAATCCTATGTCCAGTCCCCTCATTTTTATTTCATCTGCTATTGTCTTTGCTCTTCTTTTATTGAGCATGAAGGTATCATCCATAAAGGCGATGTTTTCCAGTTTATACCTATCTATTAAGTATTCTATTTCATCTACCACATTTTCTGGGCTGCGTGTCCGGAATTTTTTACCCATGATGAGTGAGGATGAACAGTAACTACAGTTGAAGACACAACCACGACTGGTTATCATATCACTGGATTTTCCCTGGGTTGTTCCATAGGATTCAAAGGGTACCAGGTGTCTTGCTGGAAATGGGATAGAGTCCAGATCCTTTATTAATTCCCGGGGAGGGTTGAGTTTTATATTATCATTGTCTCGGTAGGCTATTCCTTTAACATTGGTTAGATGTCCGTTGTTTTCATCAAGGGATAGCCCGGCCAGTTCCGTCATGGTTTTTTCACCCTCACCAATTACCACCACATCCAGATCAGGACAGGATTTTAAGGTTTCAATGGGCATAAAAGTGGGGTGCGGGCCCCCTATAACAGTTAAAGAGTCTGGTAGAATTTTTTTAACTAGTTTAGCATATTCCAGGGCATTTTTAATAGTGGAAGTGGTGGCGGTGATGCCCACTAGTGGGGGCTCTTCTTTAGACAGTATTTTGCATATTTTATTGTATCCCAGTTGTTCCAGGTCATCATCAACTATTTTGACATGGTAAAAAGCTTCCTCTAAGGCCCCGCCTAAGTACATGAGGTTGAGGGGTGGGCTTATAAAACCAAGTCCATTTTTCACTGCATTTTCATCGTAGGGGTTGATTAATAACGTATCCATCATAATCATCTAACTTTTTTTCCTATTTACTATTTAAATCAATAAATAAGTGGCCATCGTTAAGTTGTTTAGTTTCTTTGGGTAAATGGCTCCTGATTTTATTCCATTCCTTATTGTTGTTGATACATCCGGGATCGGGTGCTAATATATCCCCGAAGTAATTATAGGCCCGGGCTCTGCATCCTCCGCATATGTTGTGGGACTCGCAGTCACCACAGTGGCCTTTCAGGATTTCTTTGTTTCTGAGTTTATTCAGTAATTGATTATCTTTCCAGACCTCTTCAAAATCATCTTCGAGCAGGTTTCCCAGTTTCAACGCCGGCTCATGTGGGAAGAAGACACAGGGGTATAAGTCTCCGTTGGGTTCCACGCTCATATAGAATCTTCCAGCACCGCAACCGCCTATAAAATCTGCCAACTGCTTTATAAGGAATCCGTCATATTCTGGATTGTAGAAGTGAGTGGGAATCACCTGGTTATCATTGGATACCAGTGATTCAGCTACCATGGCGTATTGTGGTGCGGTGGAGAGGACCTGCATTTCACCTTCTGCATTTTCGTCATAGGCTGTTTCCAGTAGTTTCAACCGTTTTTTGGGGGAAATATCCATGCTTGCAATATTTTCACCATTTCCGGTTGGTATGAAGTTGTAGATCATGAACCAGTCAACGCCTTTATCCCGCATGAAGTCTATCATTTCTGGTATCTCCTGGATGTTATGTTCTGTGACTGTGGTGGCTACTTCCACAAATAGATCGTTGTAGTTTACACAGTTTTCCACGGCATGGATTGCCTTATTCCAGGCACCATTTATACCTCTAAATGAGTCGTGGGTTTCCGCCTGGAGGCCGTCCACACTTATCTGTACAAATTGAAGGCCATTTTCCACGAATTTTTCACACACTTTCTCCTTAGAGAGGGTGTAGCCGTTGGTGGCCATGGCCGCAAACATTCCCAGGTCGTTGGTTTTACCAATGAAGTCCAGTATATGGGGGTGTATGCTGGGTTCTCCTCCGGAGAATGCGATGGAGGTCACACCAGCTTTAGCCATTGTTTCCAGACCATCATTAATCTGCTGGGTGTTTAATTCGTCTTCATCCCTCCTTCCCGCATTTTCATAGCAGTGTACACATTTCATGTTACAGGCCCGGCTCAAGTTCCAGACTACCTGAAAGGGTGCCCCGGGAGTGAAGGGTTTCTTAACTCCAAAAATAGCGATGCCCTTAATTACACTGCTTAATCCTTTGGCCCAGTATTTATCCTCCATGGTTGTTTTGAGTTCTTCCTGTGAAACTCCGAAACTGGAAGCTCCTGTGTTGATAATGTAGTTAACAAATTTGGAAACTATCTTACATTTTCTACAGGCGGTTTCTCTCTTTCCAAGGTAAAGGTCCAGACAAACCTCTAAACGGTTAGCTCCATCAGCCTCACAGTAATCCAGAGTACGGCTCAGGAGATATTTAGATACAGGATTATCTGCAATACCTTTAAATGTAGTAATCATATCACCAATATTCAGACCGTTTTGATGGCCTGTTTGGGTGGATTGTGTCACAGTTGACATACAAACCCTCCTTTTTTTTATTGATAAAATCCTTACATCAAAAATTAAAAATCTCTTAGAGTGCTATTCCCCTCATAAAGATGTCGGTATATTCTCCATATACTTCAAGATCGTCTTTTATGAGGTTATCTTTGAATATTTTCACTGATAGGCTTTTGCTAAAAATAAAATTGAATAAAGTCATAGCTAATAGGTCTGGATCCAATTTCCGTATGTTTCCCTGGTTAATCTGCTCCTGGAAATATTCACTTAAGTGTCCAATTAGTTTTCTTCTAAATTGAGTGAATAAATCCATTATCTCCGGTCTTTTTCTTCCTTCTGTAGCCATCATGAAAACAAAATCCATTCTTTCATCCAGGAATTGGTTCAGGGTGATTCCAAGTGTTTTTATGCAATCTTCTACATCTGCGCTTTTTTCCATGCAGAGGATGTAGTCCAGAGTCTCCAGAGTTTCACTTTGATTTTTTTGAATAACTGTTTTTAAGAGATTTTCTTTGGATTTGAATTTCCGAAATATTGTTATTTCGTTTACTCCTGCCTTTTCAGCTATTTTAATCGTCGTTGCACCATTATACCCATTTTTTGAGAAAATTACCATGGCAGCATCTAAGATTCTCTCTTCAACCGTTTTTATGGTGGTTCCCTCGTTATGGTTATCTATGGTGCACCTATCTCCATCCATGCTTAGTAAGTATGTACTTGCTTGCATATAAATATTTCTGATGTTGAAGATTACCGGAATCTATCGGTGAAATTAACCATAAAACTAAAAGACCGGATAATTAAATACTAAATAACATAATAATATTAGCAATAAAATTTTAGAGGATTAAATTGAAAATTCTAAATGAAATAAATGATAGCAGTAAACTCCCTATAAATTGTTCTATAGATACCATTATGGGTGGAGGAGTGGAAAAGGGATGTTTAACCCAATTTTACGGTCCTCCCGGAACAGGTAAAACAAATATAGCCCTGAACCTAATGGTCCAATGTGTTAAAGAGGGAAAAAAAGCCATATTTATAGATACAGAAGGAGGATTATCAATTGAACGGTTCAAACAAATAACTGGAGATGAATTTGATAGAATAGCCAGTAATGTAATGATATTTGAACCAAAAACCTTCCAGGAGCAGGATGAAGTTTTAAGGAAGGTGGAAAACCTCCTGGAATCTGAAAGAGATGTTGATCTGGTGATCCTTGACTCTGCAGTAGCCCTTTACCGGCTTAAAGAGGGTGATTTATCCCAGATGAACCGGGAACTAGGCCACCAAATGGGACTCCTCTCCAGGATAGCCAGAAAACACCATATCGCAGTGGTGATAACCAACCAGATCTATCCGATTTTTGGAGATGATGGAGACACTGGATTGGTAGCGCCTGTAGGTGGAACCATATTAAAGTATTGGAGCAAGATCATGGTGGAACTCACCCGGGGAGATGCCAACGGCGAGCGTTATGCTATTTTAAAGCGTCATAGAAGTCGGCCTGAAGGTCTTAAGGCCCGTTTCAAAATAGTAAATGAAGGACTTTTATGAGGTAATAAAGAGTAAATTTTAAATTAAGTGGTGATTAAAAATAGGAATAATTTACCATTGAAATTAAAATCGGTTCATTAACTTCCTGTTGCTGATTTTATTTGTTTAACAAGTTACGTTGTGATAACTATGATTTCACGGAAAAAGTATGCTAGAGAGGCAAAGAGCGTACCAAAGGGCTTTGATAGTCCGAACGACTTTTTTAATTACGTATATAATGACCAGGATATGATCTGGATGGGCCAGAACACCAACCATCTTCATGATAAAGATGGTATAATGGAGGCCATGCTCAGCAGTATAAAAAAGGGTGACTATGCCAAGTATCCCCCACCAGAAGGATTCCCTGAACTGAAAGACCTGATCCAGGAAGACCTGGGACTCACCCATGGTTTCGATTCCCTGATAACAGCGGGAGGTACAGAATCGCTCTACCTGGCCTGTAATAACGTACTGGAACCTGAAAACAACACCTTAACATGTGATCCCGGATACCTGATCATCGATAATTTCTCCAGCAGATTCGGGGAAGTTAGATCGATACCCATCTACAACGAGGAATGTGGATACAAGCTCACACCACAACTCGCCCGGGAGAATCTGGATGAGAACACCAAACTCATACTACTCATCGACCCGCTAAACCCACTGGGAACCTCCTACACCAAGGAAGAGATAAAGGAGTTCGCAGAAATAGCAGAAGAAAATGACATCTACCTGCTTCATGATATCACCTACCGAGATTTTGCAAGGGATCACTGCCTCGCAGCCAAGCGCGTACCAGAACACGCCATCACCATATACAGCTTCTCCAAAATATATGGAATGGCCGGCCTAAGAATTGGGGCCATGATCGCCAGCCCAGACATCATAAACTCCGTCCGCACCATCCTGATAAACGATTTAGGAACCAACGTGGTGGCCCAGAAAGGAGCCATAGCCGCGGTGAACTCCAAATACGAATGGCTGGACCGGATCAAAGAAACCACCAGGTCCAACCAGAAATACATCAAACAAGCAGTAGACCAGGTAGAAGGAGCATATTTACCAGTCTACCCATCAGACGCCAACATGATGGTCATAGACCTCTACGAAACCGGTGTAAAACCACCAGAACTCGCAGACTACCTTCTAGAGAGAGGGATATTTGCCAGGGAAGGAACCTACACCAGTAAGCTATTTGGGCACCGTTACCTGCGTGTTAGCTACTCTATCCCTACTGAGCATGTGAAATACTTTACCGAGTGCTTTTTAGAGGGGATGGATGCGTTGATGGAAAATAAGGATCTTTAATTTTTTTCTTTCTTTTATTAAATAAGGTATTATACTGCTTTTTTATTGAATAACCACTCTGTTTTTATTTTTTATTGAATAATCGTTCAATTATTAGAGAAAAATTGTTTTTATCACCATTCTCTATTTTTTTCATAAAATTATGATGGTTAATTATGAAATCAAATTTTCAGGAGGAGATATTTTGGATATTAGTATTTTGGCGATTATAGAAATTGTAGCATTTGTTGCGATAATTCCTTTGATGTATTTAATTAGATATTTGGTTATAGAGAAAAAAGAAAGCAGATAGCTGTTTTTTTTAATTTTCTTATTTTATTTTAAACTTATGATGGTTCAGTTGAAGCAAGTTTTTCTGTAAACTGGTGAATATTATATGATCTTTTTATTTCCATTAATTGCATTGCTCGTCATTGCATTATTAATTGTGATAAAATCAGCAGATATATTCGTAGATAACCTGGTAGAAATAGGTTCTTTAGTTGGAATATCCCAGATAATACTCGGTGTCACCGCGTCGGCTATAGGCACGTCGCTACCAGAATTTGGTTCTGCAATAATAGCCACCCTCAGTGGTAGTGCAGATATTGGGGTGGGATGTGTAATTGGATCAAATATTTGGAATATTGCCGGGATACTCGGTATATCAGCCACCTTTGCCGGTGTCATTAAAACCAATCCCCAAGGATTATCTCGAGATGGGATAGTGACACTTGCAACTGCGTTGATCCTGCTGGTTTTCATGTTTTTTGGAGATATTGGTAAATTAGCAGCTGTTGTTTTCATAGTTGTCTATGCATTCTACCTTAGAACCCTGATAAAATCACAAAATCAAGAAGCAGTAATTGGGATAGAAACTCATAAAAATGGAGCACCAGCTAATGAAGGTTCATTTCTATCTAAACTTAAGTCAATTAGTCCAAAAACCTATGTATGGACTATAATTGGACTTATAGGGTTAATTGTAGGGTGTAGACTACTAATTTATAGCGGGGTTGAACTAGGAAGAACCTTAGGCATTCCTGAAATGATTATGGGACTCTTTACCTTAGCAATTGGAACAAGTATACCTGAACTTGTTGTAACCTTCCAATCTGCCATGAAGGGATTGCATGATCTATCGATAGGAACGGTACTGGGAAGTAATACGTTCAATATCATGATCGGAATAGGAGTACCTGCACTCATCATGAACATTCCTGTGGAGCCTCTTTCACTGACCTTTGATGCTCCAGCGATGATTTTTGTCACGGTCCTGGTCCTTTTACTTATAAAAAGGGGTAATAAACTCACCAGAATTGATGGTATCATATTGATGGCAACTTACATTTCCTATGCAGTTATAAGGATTGGAATTTTAGGGTGAAAAAATGTATAAGAAGGTATTGGTAACCAGTAATGGTGAATATTTAAGTCAAATAGTGGAACATTCTCTGGAGATCATCAGCAGGAGGGGAATAGAAGTTATTGGTCTCTACGTGGTGGATAATTCCTTCTCTCCTTTGATTTCTAAAAAGGTCAAGCAGATGATTCTAGATGAACTTAAAATTAAAGGAAAAGAGACTTTAGACTTAATGGAGAAAGAATTTAGGTTTTCAGCCAGTAAGATTAAATTTAGCCCCATGCTTATTGAAGGTAATCCTGCTTCGGAAATTATTAAAACAGCTCACAATGAAGATGTTGATATTATAGTTATAGGTACCGGTAAAAATAAAATAGACAAGTATCTGCTGGGTAGTGTTTCTGAAAAAGTTGTTCATGCTTCTCCCTGTTCAATCCTGCTGGTAAGAGTATAACTGTGAATAAACTAGGTTATTTAAGTATAGAAAAAATCATTTTTCATACTTTTATAGTATTTAGGGCATAAAAATATGATGGTTAAATATGAAACATCAAATATAATCTGTATATTCGAATGGGAATATCAAATTTTAAATCTGGTAATTAAATGAATAATAAAGTGACAGCTATAAAATACTGCAAATGGTGTGGAGATCCATTTGAAGTTAGATCACCCAATCAAAAGTACTGTTCTTCATCAAAAAGTAATTGTAGCATGGAAGCTAAACGTGAAAGTTGGCGTAAAGCTGCAGATAAATATAGAAAGAAATATAAAAACGTTTTACAAATATCTCAAGTATATAAAACAGGCACAGGGTTTTTAGGAAGCACACCTTATGAAGATTTTGATAAAGAGTATGCTGCTTTAGTTAAAGAAAAAAAGAGATTGAGATTAAATGGATTAATATTTGTGTTAAGTCCTTTGATCCAATATATCTTTAGACCCTTAATGGAATCTCCGGTAAATCGTAGTATTTTCTCCTCTTTTGAGGTTATTCCCCTCTTATTAGTTTTCGTGTTGTTTGTAGGGTTTGTTGCTTTTGGAATATGCTATAACTAATTATTAGTTTCTATACCATTTGGTCAGCCAGGTATTTAAAGTTAGTAAATTGTAACATTTAAGTAGTTGAATCGACCATATAATAAAGTGATGATTCTTGCTGTGTCAGACTGGCATCTAGGTTACAAGCGGTGCAACCTAGATGCAATTATGGATTTTTTAGACCACTATCAAAATACTGAAATAGAACACTTCATTCTCTTAGGGGACATCTACGATTTCTGGAGACGTAACAACGCCGACTTAATAGAAGAAAATGATGAAATAATGGCAAAATTGAACGATTTAAAGGCAAAAAATATTTACTACGTTGCTGGGAATCATGACTATTATATTTTAGACTTAAACAAGAAATATAACCACGGATATGAGGGAATAATTAGTAAATATCTGCGACTGGAGGATGGAGGAGAGAGCTTCTTTTTCATCCATGGATACGAGATGGAAGCCATTTTATGGGAATTTTCCGCAAGCCTTCAGATGTACGAACAATTCAGCAAAGAAATGTGCTACAATAAAGACGAAACTGGAGGATTTTTAAGTAAAATCTGGGATATAAAACAATACTTCGGTAAAAAACGCAGATTCGTTAAGGATATGAATAAATTACCCCATAAAAGGGAAATAGAAAAAGTAGATGAATTCGCCCTTACCACCGGAAAATATGCTTTATTAGGTATGAAGCCACACGAAACACTCATTTTTGGACATACACACCGACCATTTATAAATGAAGCCAAAAAAGTAGCTAACACAGGCTCATGGATCGATGAACTACCCAAAGAAGAGCAAAACAGCTACATCGAAATTGACGATGGGAAAATGGAACTTAAATTCTTTAAAAACTAGTTTTCAACTATCCAAATAATAATACTCGCCCTTCTCCTTCTGCTCTCGATCAAGATAGCTTCCAGTCTTATTTACCCTGGGCCGTTTGGTTTCCTTATCCCGGCGGAAGGTGATACCCACATTGGATAGGAAGCGGTTCATGGCTGATCGCAGATTCATTGGTGCGCTGGCATGTCCTTCCACCCCGGGTTCACCATAGAATACCATGGCCCGGTCGGAGATGTAATCGATGAAGACGATGTCGTGGTCCAGGATTATAGATGCGCAGTTACGGCTTTCAACCACTCTTTTTATTGCCTTTGCTGCTCTTAGCCTTTGTTCCACATCTAAAAAGGCGGTGGGTTCGTCGAAAAGGTAGATATCTGCTTCCTGGGCCAGGGTTAAAGCCACTGAGACCCTCTGGAGTTCCCCACCACTCAGTTCCTGGACTTCCTTATCCATCAACTCCTCCAGGGAGAAAGGACGGATTATCTCGGTTTTAAAGAGGTTAGTCCCGTAATTAGGGGCGGTGGTTATAAGGAGTTCCTGCACTGTACCGGAGAAATCAGAGGCCAGGTACTGAGGTTTATAGGATACTTTGACCTTTTTATTGATTTTCCCTGAGTCTGGTTTGGTCACACCGGCGAGCATCTTGGCGTAGGTGGTTTTACCGATACCGTTGGGTCCGAAGGCGGTGATGATTTCATCGTGATGCACTATACCGCTTTCCACATTTAATGAAAATTCTTTATAGGATTTTTTAAGATCACTGTACTCAGTAAGTTCCTCGGTGTCCACTTCACTCGAGGGGGGTCTTACCTCGAAGACTATGGGTTGCTTACGGAATCTGACGTTCTCTTCCTTTAAGAAACCGTTGATATAAGTGTTTATCCCCACACGAACTCCTCGCAGTTGTGAAACAACACCGTAAGCTCCTGGTTCTCCATAGAGTATATGTACGTAGTCGGATATGGCGTCCAGGGCAGCCAGGTCGTGTTCGATGACCATGACAGCTTTACCAATCTCCGCGAGTTCCCGGATAACCTTAACTGCATTCAGTCTCTGATACACATCCAGCCAGCTGGTCGGTTCGTCGAAGTAGTAGAAATCAGCTTCCCTGAGTACTGCTGCAGCTATAGCCACCCGCTGCAACTCTCCCCCACTCAGATTTTTGATGTTCCGGTCCATGATGGGTTTAAGTTCCAGGATATCAGTGACACCATCTAAAGCATCTCTTTCATTAACTCCCTGGAGCAGGTCATTGACTGAGCCTTTAACGAATCTTGGTAGGAGATCAACCATCTGTGGCTTGTGCACCACCTTAATTTCTCCCTGGGATAATCTGGTGAAGTAACTCTGCATCTGTGAGCCCTTGAAGAAGTTTATTATATCCTCCCAGGAGATCTCTTCCCCGAAATTTCCCAGGTTGGGCTTCAGTTCACCGGAGAGTATTCGGATTATGGTGGACTTACCGATCCCGTTGGGTCCGAGCATTCCCACCACAGCTTCTTCTCTGATAGTGGGCAGTCCAAATAATTCGAACATGTTCTGCCCGTAACGGTGGATGGGCTCATCCAGAGCCTCCGGCAGGTTGATTATGCTCACCGCCTGGAAAGGGCAGCGGTTGGTACATATACCACAACCCTGGCAAAGTTCCTCGGATATTAGGGGTTTCTTGGTTTTAGGGTCGATGGTGATGGTGTCTTCTTCCATGCGGACTCCGGGGCAGTATTCTATGCACACGTAGTTGCATTTCTTGGGCTGACAACGATCACGATCCAATATTGATATTCTAGTCAAAATTCATCACCAAAATAAGTGTAAAATAATCATTAAAATTATTTGGTGGTTCTATTATAAAAACCAATTTATCATTTATTAATTGAAATGAAAAATTATTATCTTGAAAAGAAGATATATAGAAGCTGGATTTGTTTAAAAAATGGGAGAGTAAAGAGATGGCTATAAAAATCACCAGCCCCGTATTCAACGAGGGAGAACCTATACCGGTAAGATACAGCTGTAACGATGTTAATGTATCCCCACCACTCGAATGGGAGTATGTACCTGAAGGTACAGAGAGCATTGCCCTTATCTTTGATGATCCAGACGCTCCAAGTGGTACATTCGTTCACTGGGTAATATTCAACCTGCCAGCTGATACCAGAAGTTTACCAGAACATGTGAAGGGTAGAGAGTTAATGGATGATGGTTCCAAGCATGGATTAAACAGTTATGGCCTGGTGGGGTACAATGGACCCTGCCCACCCATGGGAACCCACAGATACTACTTCAGGATCTATGCACTGGATAGTAAACTGGATCTACCGCCACTGATAGGGAAGGATGAACTGTTAAGTGCCATGGAAGGGCATATACTGGACCAGGGAGAATTAATGGGTGTATTCACCCGGTAAATTAATTTTTGGCTTAGTTTTAAATAAAATTTTTGACTTAAGCTTCAAATAAAAAAATATTTAAAGGATTCATTGCCCACTGTAGTCCAGCATCATATCATCATTCAGCTTTTTACTGGCTTTAAATTTTGCAATCTCCAGACCATCCTGTAATTCGATGCTAGCAATGAGATGATCTGCCATTAATTCCCTTACAAACTCTTTATCATCAGGGTTTTCACTGTTTGCATACCCTATGATGGCGAATAATGATTCTTGCCATGTTTTGTATTCTTTAGTGGTTTCCAGTGCTTCTATTAGTTCCTTATCGAATTCTTTTTGATCTTCGTTACTCATAATTTCACCAGGTAGTACGTGTTATTCATTTTATGGATGTTATTTTTACTTTAACTATTTCATTTTTGGGATAATATTTTAATTAAGTTGTTGTTTATATCCCCTCTACTGATTATGCCCGTAACTTTATCCTGGGTATCTAAC
Organism: Methanobacterium sp. UBA375; assembly: GCA_002495625.1. Classification (GTDB taxonomy): domain Archaea; phylum Methanobacteriota; class Methanobacteria; order Methanobacteriales; family Methanobacteriaceae; genus Methanobacterium_A. The sequence continues at coordinate 42,949 of DAGC01000002.1, forward strand.
ACTGGAAGCTGTTTAAAGTGGTGCTGGGATAGGATGTGGATGGCCTTTTCAAAGGTATCATCCTCCTTCACGGTGTAAATGGGCTCTTTATGCATCAACTTATCCACCCTTGTATTTATTTTTTCCTTTAAAACTTCTTGTTCTGTTTCTCCTTCTTCAATGAATATATCGTAGATGAAATCATGGACGGATCCTTCCTTTGGGTTTAAGTAGCGGATGATATCACCGTCACTGGCCATTCCCACTATCTTATTCTGGTTATCCACCACGGGGACTCCGCTTATATGATGTTGGGTTAGTAGGTTCAACAGTTCTTTAACGGTGGCGTCTGGTTTTATGGAGAGTACATCGGGAACCATGAAGTCTTTTACTTTTAAAGTGGTGGTTTCTGGTTTTTCCTCTACCATTTCAACAGGCTTAACAGCATAGTCGCGATTTAGAAATATGAGTATGATAGCACCCAGAACAAAGCCGCCTCCCACTATGAAGGGGGTGTGGGGTGAAAATATTTGACCCAGTATTCCGGCTGTAACTGGAGCAATGGCTCCCCCTATCATTCGCATGAAACTGAATGCTGAGGAAGTTGTTGATGCTTCAACTGGTGATGCATCCATAACAGCATCGGTATACAGCCCATTGAGATTCCCAAATAGCGCACCGGATAAGATGATACAGGTAGCCATAACCCAGATATTGAATGTCCAGATACCCATTATAAGAAGGACAACTATAAACACGGATAATAGTGCATAGAGGGATTTAGTTGCCCCAAACTTTACTTTCAGTTTAGGAGACATGAAGTAAGAGGTAAGCGCCAGGAGGACACCCCACCCTAAGAATATACCTCCCATGGTTAAGGGAGTTAATCCCAGTGCCAGGGGAGCGTATGCTAAAAGAGCGAAGAATCCAAAGTTATAAAGGCAATTTGACATACCAATGGTGGCAATGGAGCGGTGCTTCATGGCACGCAATGGGTCAAGTAGGGAGGTGCTTTTTCTTCCTTCACCAATTTCCTCCTTTACATTGGGCATTAAAATTAAGAGTAGTATAAAAACAACGACCATTATGGCACCGACACCCATAAATGGATATCTCCATGATAATTGTCCCAGTAATCCTCCAATTAAGGGTCCGGCTGAGATACCTATCCCCACTGCAGCTTCAAATAATAGAATCGATCTGGCCTTGGCAATTCCGGCGATGGTGATGATTGCAGTAAGACCCGTGGCAAAGAAGAGGGAGTTTCCAATTCCCCAGAGCCCGCGCAGTCCAACGATTGTCCAGATATTGTTTGCAAATCCTGCCAGGGATGCAAATACCCCTATAATAATAACACCTAAAAGCAAAGTCTTCTTGAGTCCTAACCTGGTGGAAATAGCACCGGTGATCAACATGGCTATGGCCATCACCGCGTTATAACTGGTGTAGAGAAGGGTTACTTCGCTGGGGCTTGCTCCCAATTGGGTGGATATCGTGGGCAGAACAGGCCCTACCAGCCCAAGACCCATCAGTGCGGTGATTATTGCCAGGAACAAAGTCCATACTGCCGTGGGTAGGCCTTTCCCTGTAGAGTTATCTGCAGACACTTCGGAGTTGTTTGAAGTCATTTTTTTTGAACATCCTGTAGATTGATAATATTAACTGATATATCAACTATTATCAGTTAGAACTTTTTCATTTAACTAGGAAAATTTTTATCCTAAATTTGAACTCAGCTTATTCGCTAAATACTTGAATTGTGCCAGTTCACTCCTGGTAAAAATAGATTCTATCTCTTGAGCATTCTGAGACAATAAAATTGATGTTTCTTTATATAAGTCTTTACCTTTATCTGTAAGGTATATTAGGAACTGTCTTTTGTCCTGATATGAATGTTTTCTCTCTACCAGTCCTTTTCCTTCAAGTACATTCAAACTACGGGTCATAGCTCCTGTATCTTTACTTGTACATTCGGCCAGCTTTTTCTGGTTGCATCCTTCATTTTGATACAGAAAATATAGAAGATACCATTGTTCCAGAGTAATATCATGGTTTTTGAGTTTATTTCCTGTTTTTCTTTTCAGTCTATGATTCAATTTCAAAACTGTATATAATATATCGTTTTCATTGAATATGTAACCTGTATTACTATCTTTTATACTTGTTTTCATATTTTTGCTAGACCCAATAAGTTAGTTGATATATCAATTATTTCATTGGTTGTATATAAAGGTTACAGAATTCAGGAACAGGTTAGAAGTTTTATTATCCATATGATTTAAGATATTAAATGAATATAAATATGAACAAATCCATATAATCCTATCTCCATTTCTTTTAAGGGTGACATTATGTACAGCATCCGGAAACTCACTAAAAAACCATTGTTCATTCTACTTTTCATCACGGGAATAATCACTGTTTATCTATTCTATAAACAGATTCACATCGGAGTGCCCTACTACGATGTCTTTGTTTACCTGAACAACGCACTGATCTTCGCAGGGATACCGGTTGCTAATTTGAGCGTTATTTATCTATCACCTTTAATGCCCTTTTTAACCTCCCTGGTTTTCCGGGCGGGATATATATCAGCCAACGCACTCTTCATACTGGACGCTGTACTGTTCATCTTGGCAGTGGCCGGGCTTTACTCGCTGTTCAGGCAACGGTTTAATGAAATCCAGAGTTTCTCCGGGTCTTTAATTTTCTTATCATTTCCCCTGATATTCACCTGGGCAGTGTCCGGGGCTATAGATATCCCTGGAGTCGCATTTTCTATATGGACTATATATTTGCTGGTTCTGGGTGTGAGGAAAGATTCCGGATACCTGTACCTGGTATTTCCCCTGCTGATGGTGGCTTTCCTGGCCAGGTACACCTCGGTTATGCTGGTCTTCCCCATATTCCTGTACCTTTTGATAAGCGATAATCTCCTGCAGAATTTTAGGAAGATAATCATAGGCATATTGGGTAGTTTAGCCCTTATCGTGCCTTTTATGGTTTATTTCTACAATAAACTGGGTAACCTCGACCCTCTCATCAACCTATTTACTTCCACGGTGATGGGTGCCAGTGGCGCGGTTAATGATTTGGGTTATAACCCGGATAAGTTGTATTTCCTGAACAAACTGCTTAACTACATCTCCGTTGGCCCTTTACAAGGTGTTTATCGTGAGATACAGAATCCTTCACAGGGATTTCCATCTATATTAGCTTACATATTGATTATCATCGTTATATTAGGATTGGGGATTTATCTCTACCGGATCTTTAAGAAAAAAATTGAAAATATGGACTCTCATCGGAAGAGGACAATTGTACACTCCCTAATACTGGTTGTTTTATTATGTCTGGGAGCTGGGAGCTTCTTCTACTCATCCTATCTAATCACGGAGCTGATATTTTTAGCCGCACTTTTTACAGGATACAGACTGTTTAAAGGTACCGGTGAAAAATTGGAGATGGATTTCCTATTTCTATCCTGGTTTGCAGCCTTCTTCATATTCCACAGTATAATCCCTCTTAAGGTGGACCGTTACTTCATCACCATGTCCCCTGCACTGGCTTACTTCATCATTTTAGGTTTAAGCACGGTGATCGAGAAATACAAGTCCTGTTTAAGTTTTAAAAAGATAAAACCGGAGCATATTTATCTCATAGTGGCCATCGTACTGTTGGTGTCCACGGTAGCGGTCCATGTAGGCCACACACCTAAACACGGCTACGGTTACTACATACAAAACTCCAGTGACTGGCTCACCCAGTACGACCCCAGCTACCAGGATAAAAACATATTCTCAGATTACGACCCGGCAGTCACCTGGTCTCTTAAAAAGGAAGTTAAATTTGCAGTCCCCCGCCTTTACCCAGATCCAGAAGCATTCAGCAGATTTTTACTGGACAACGAGGCAGACTACTATATAGACGCCCTCACCGACCCTAAATGGGAGATACCAGGTTATCACGTGATTGCGAAGATGGGAAGTATCTGGATCTACGAGAGGGATTCTTAAACAAGAAGAACTCAAAAGAAGAGATATATTCAAGACTAAAGGATGGAATACATGGAAAAAGAGGAAATAATCACTGCTATCTCTCAGATCCGGAGGGAAATAGGCCACGAAGACTTAACACCAGATATAACTGATGTTATATTCGATGAAGAAAAGTCAGAACTCCTTATCATAGCATCCGACCGACCTGAGAAATCTTTAGTGATAGGTAAAGGTGGATGGGTGGTGGGGAAACTCAAAGAAGAGTTGAAGGTGGATCACATCCATGTAGAAGCTTATTCAGATATTCTTTTACGTAAATACAGGATGGAATTGGCACTCAGGAGACTGGAAGAAGTAAAGAGAGATTTTGATGACGAGATTAGTTCATCCTTAGATAACCTTTCAAAACTACTTGAAAATAGGATAGAACAACCATACAATTTAAAGAGTATTTTGGAAGATTTCAGTGGATATTCAAAATCTAACCACCATAAAGCCATGGTTGCCTTATCTGGAGGGGTGGACAGCAGCTTTTCACTGATTGTAGCAGAGAAGATGGGTTTCCATCCCCTGGCAGTTACTGTTAACCCGGGGGATATCATTTTACCGAAGTATTTCCGGGATAGGGTGGAGACAATCACCAGAAAGTTGGATGTAGAACACCGTTACCTGGATGCTGATATGTCCCCGGTGATAGATGGTGCCCTGGAAGGGAGGTATCATCCCTGTGGTAGGTGCTCCAAGGTAATAGAGGAAACCATACTGGACTATGCACAAAAAGAAGGGGTACCATTTTTGATATTCGGGGATTTACTGGCAACCGGAGCCCAATCATCTGTTTATAGAGGAGATATTTTAAGGATCAACTTACCGGCTATGCTCTCCGCTACCAAAGGTGAAACTAAAGCATTAGCCGGTGAGTATGGGGTGACATCCACTGGTGGGTATGGTTGTCCCTTACTGGCGGAGGTTAAAAAGAGGTACAACTATATGAGTCGTTTTTCGGTGCAGAGGGTGCTCAGAGAAACTAGGGCAGGGATACTGGAGCCTGGCGAGGCACTGGATATGGTTATGAGTTTATGTAGAAATAAGGGAGACTAGGGATTTCTATCGTTAAAATTGGGTGTAATGTATTAATATTGGGTTCAAGTGCATTTGGTGTAAATGTGAAATAGTGGGTCTTTACGATCCTTTGGGCATCATTATTAATTCCAGAACTCCGTAGATAACCAGGAAAATTCCGACAAGCCATCCTAATAAAGCAGGGTACACAATAATCAAGATACCAATTATTATGGCTACTATACCTATGATTTCTTTGGTGGTTTGGTCTCTCATGCTAAGTTATATGTAAAAGTTCATATATAAATATTGTGATAGAAGGGATGTTTAATGAAAATTAGAGCTAAATACTGTCCCAACTGTGGTTCAACCAATATAAAATGGATTAATCCATTATTATGGTCTCTGTGGCATTGTTACAATTGTGGGTATCAGGGTCCGGTGGTTCTGGAGGATGAGGAATTGGCACGTGAAGTACGGATAGAATATGAGAAAAGAGAGCTTGAAAAATCGTGATTTAATGGAAAATCGTGATTTAAATAACAACCCTTATAAAATGCTCCACCCCAGTCCCTGCTTCAAACTCCATGTTGAACTCGTCCCGGTAGTCTTCCAGGATCTTCCAGAGGGTGTCATCATCTGCGTAAATAATTAAGGCTCCTTCTTCCTTTTCTATTCTCTGAATACCTTCATATTCCTTCTGGAGTTCTTCCATTAGATTTCGAGCCATAAAAAGACACCGCCATAGTAAAAGTCTACAGTAGAAAAACAGTCCATTATTGTTATGGATGGTCAAATTATTTGATCTCACGATCCACAAATTCTCTCAAATTGGAGATAGCTTCCTCCACCATCTCCGGTGCAGGTCCACCTATAACCTTACGTGTCCGGACAACCTTTTTCGGGTCTAAAGCATTTTTAACCAGTTCCCTGTCCAGTTTAAGGTTTTCACCGGTTAACTCCTGGGCTGCCACATCGATGTACTCTGGATTGATGTCCGACGGTTTAAGCCCTTCCTCGATGGCTTTGCTCACAGTACGGCCCACTATCTGGTGGGCCACCCGGAAGGGTAGTTTTTTCTTTTTCACCATTAGATCGGCCAGTTCAGTGGCAGTGGAAAAGTTAGCTTCAGCCAGCTCCTCCCCACGTTCCTTGTTGAATTTGGTGGTGGAAAGCATAGCTGCGGTGATGTTTAAAAGTGAATGGCTGCTGTCTACAGCACTCCACAGGTGGGGGGTGACCTCCTGTAAGTCCCGGTTATAACTCTGGGGTAATGATTTGAGAATAGTTAATATAGCCACCAGTTCACCGTAGACTCCGGCGCATTTGGCCCGGGCGATCTCCGCCACATCGGGGTTCTTCTTCTGGGGCATGATGGAGGATGTGCTGGAATATTCCCCGGCAATCTCAATTAAACCAAACTCGTAGGTGCTCCAGATTATGAGCTCCTCACATATTTTAGAAAGGGTGGCACATAAAATAGATAGGGAAGATACGGTTTCGGATATGAAGTCCCGGGAGCTTACACCATCTATGGAATTTTCAAGTATCTTGGAGAATCCCAGTAATTCACAGGTCCTCTCCCGGTCGATGGGAAAGCTGGTAGTGGTAAGCGCCGCTGAACCTAAGGGGCACATATCCACCCGTTTGTAAGCATCTTTTATCCTTTCATAGTCCCGTTTAAGTGCATAAGCGTAGGATAACAGGTGATGTGCGAAGGTGGTGGGCTGTGCATGCTGCAGATGGGTGTATCCCACCATCACAGTCTCGGTATGTCCATCTGCCAGGTCCAGTATGCCAGAAATAAATTTCAGCAGATGAGCCTGGATGGTGGAAAGCTCTTCCCGGAGCACCAGTCTGAGATCCGTGGCCACCTGGTCGTTTCTGGATTTACCGGTATGCATGAAGCCGGCCACTTCACCTACCTTAGTGGTGACGTAGTTTTCTAAGGCCATATGGATATCTTCAACTGAGGGATCTATATCCAGAGCATCGATTCCTTCATCCTCCAGTTCATTTAGTGCCTGGAGAATTTGGTCTGCATCTTCTTTTGGTATGATTCCCTGCTCCTTCAGCATGGTGGTATGGGCTAAGTTGCATTGAATGTCAGCTAAAAATATTCTCTGGTCAAAATCAAGGGATGAGGTGAATTGCGCAGCATCACTGGTCATCTTATCTTTTAATCTTCCTGACCTCAGATTCATTTGCAACCGCCTCGACGTTGTTATTTAAAAAGTTAAAAAGAATTTAAAAAATTTTAAGTTTTCTTATCTTTAGTTTTCCATTCAGTGTATCCGCATTTACCACAGGCGTAACGATCTCCATGGTCAGCCATGAAGACTCCGTGTGAGCAACGGACACATTCCGGGTTTTTTCTGATGATCTTATTATCTTTAACCTCATAAAGTTCACATTTCTTCATCGTATTTCCTCCTTAATGGTTTTTGGGGAACAGTATCTTTGTTTGTAATGTAATTATTCTTCAGCTTCTTCTTCAGATTCAGCCTCAGCTTCTTCCTTGACTGGTTCCTGGTTTTTTTCCAGGACGTGCTTCCTCTCAGTGGAGGCCAGGCTTTCTGCTGAATCGTAGACTTTAGCATATCCTACGGCCTTTCCTTCTCCAAACTGTGGTTTGAGTTTGTCCACTACCAGCAGGTTCTTATCTGCATCTAGAACTGCCACCAGTTTGTTCTTGACATCTAAGATTTTGGGTGTTGATTCACCCTGGTAGGTGCAGTCAAATTCTATTTCCGTCCTGTCTAACAGTGGGTTTTCTGTTTTCTGGGTTATATTGATTTCCATGGTAGGTCTCCTTTAAATTTATCCATAAATTCTTCGGTTATATCTTTGAATCTATCAACTTCACATAGTACCACACCTTCTCCGGGTTGGCCGTAAAGCACAACCGTTCCAGGTGGGGCGGTGATCACGCAGGGCAGTACCGCCAGGTCTTCTTCACCATCCACCACTATCAGGACTTTATTTCCTGTCTTGTTAAGCTCATATGCCTTGATTATGGTATCCAAGAGCTCTTCGGTGATGGTTCCTGGTGGGTTTGTTGCGTTTAATAGAGCGTGAAAGTAACTTAATTCATCATCCTTTTCTGTTTCTTTTCTTTCAATCCGATGGTCTATGATGCCTATATCCGGTGTTATCCCAGTGTTAATGAGATTTGATGTGGTGGCATCTCCGATGGAAATGATAAGTTGGTGATTGTTTTTATATTTTTCCAGAGTTTTCTTTATCTCTGCTACTGAGGAATAAATTTCTCCAAATGGTTTCTTAAATGCTTTTCGCTCTTCCTCTTTTAATATTAACACTATCTGACCCTCAGGGCGTATTCTCCAGGTAAGGTTATACCTAATTCCTTGGCTATGTCTGATTTTTCTGGATCAACTATGATGAGAAATCCACTCCAGTTCCGGGAGCTGGATACATTGCAGATGGCGCATCTGTCCTCTTCCATGAGTCTGTGACATCGGGTGCATGCTTTGGTAACCATATCTATTTCTTCCTTCCTTTACTTTTTCCTTTGCCTTTGGGTTTGCCTTTATCTTTACCTTTCTGTTTTTCTTCTTCTATCCACTCGAATCTGCCCAGGCCGGGCTGTCTCATGGTGAGTCCGATCTTGGTTTCCTTGGAAGATTTACCCTTAAGTGACAGGGCCACGATTCGTGCCCGGACCTTGTTACCTTCTTCCAGGCTTTTCTTGGATTCTTTACCAAGCAGGGCTCCTCTTTTGGCGTCGTAGTTTATGTAGTCATCTGTGACCTGTGATACGTGCACCAGTCCATCTACTGGTCCGATGCGTATGAAGGCACCGAATTCTGTTATCTCTATTACTTCTCCTTCCACCACTTCATGCAGTTCTGGTTTGAAGAATAGAGCGGTGAATATAACGTCATGATAGGCTGCTCCGTCACCCATTATCACTTTTCCAGTGCCGATTTCTTCTATTTCTTTAACGGTGACCATGAGTCCCAGTTTCTTATCGATCTTACCCACGTAGTTTTCATTTAAAACTTCGGAGGCAATATCTCTTATGGGTTCATCAAACCGGCTGGGTGGGATTCTAACCGTGTCTTCGATTTTGGATATTAAATACAAACTAAATCCCTCTTTTAACTAAGCAAAATTATTGTTTTAAACTAAATTTTATATAATTTACATTTTTTTAAGGTAATCTTTAAATTCATTAACCTTATCATCCAATCCTTTAGATCTAAGGTAAGTTTCAAATTCTTTCACGTTTTTATCTACTTCTTTGGATAATTGGTCGAATTCTTTGTCGAATGTGTATTTCTCTTTATATAATTCCACCGAATGGTTTATGGCTTCACGTGCTGCTTGTGCATTGTCCCACCCCTTAACTTCAGTTTTCTTCCCCTCGAGTTTCTTGTAGTCCTCGAAGAAATGGCTGATCTCATTTAAGAGTGCTTCAGGCACATCGCTTATATCTTTAACATCCTTGTAACGGACGTCGTTTACAGGTACGGCCAGGATTTTATCGTCGCTATCTCCACCATCGATCATCCTCATAACACCGATAGGGCGGGCGTCGATTACGCATCCCGGGAAGGTGGGTTCGTCCATTATAACCAGGATATCCATGGGGTCTCCATCGTCCCAGAGACTCCGGGGTATTATACCGTATTCAGCAGGGTAGTGGAATGGTGAGTACAGTACCCGGTCGAGTGCAAATGCCTCTTTATCCTTATCATATTCATATTTGTTCCTTGACCCTTTAGGGATTTCCACCACAGCATATACTACTTCCGGGGTGGATGGTCCAGTTGGTATTCCTTTCCAGAGATTCATATTATCCTTTCCTCCTTAACATAACCATTGAATTTGAATGAGAGATAATATCTACTATGTCATTATTAATTTTTAAAAGTTTTTTATACAAATTTTATAAATACCCATCAACCGCCAGGTATTTCCTCTGCCGGAGGTAGATAACAGGTATTTCAAGCTTGCGGGCTCTCCTTCTAAGTTCCCGGTCGTTGGTGCATAACACTGGGGATATCCGGAGCAGGGCATCATCCACCCGTTCCCCTTCAAGGAGGGGAATGTCTTTTACCTTTAAAGGTGGAAGACCGGTGATTTTAAGCGCTGTTGTTGCTGCGGTCCTGGTTTTCCCCCGAGATCTTTCCCATATACTTTCCAGTTCCCCTATTATGAAGGAGGGAACTATATAGTTATACCGGGGTATGAGCTCGTGGAGCTGGCCAGCCACGTCCAGGTTGAACTGGGCGGCCATCATTAAAAATTTGCATCAAGTATAGCTTCATTTGATGATTCCATATCCAATCAACCTCCATCTGGCCCCTACTCTCCTGCTCAGGGCTACTCTTTGACCTTCATCTGCACAGACTGGTAGTTTGAGTTTCACATCCACCACGTCTTTACGGGCGCTGGTCACCACTCCAATGGTGGTGGAGGTTCCGATATTTATCATCAACGGTTCTGAGGATTTAATTGGTTCCACAGTCTTCTCTTCCTTGGTTCCAACCACCCGTTCCAGGAGGTGGGTTTTCATGGTGAACTCATATATCACCGGTGGTAATGTACCTGGTTTACCCGCTACAGATCCCGATAGGGAGTCTGCCTTGGTTAAAGCAGGATCTAATTTGGTAGCTACACCGATAAGTCCACCGGGACCTATCTCATCCACATTCTCTCCACCACCGACTAAACCGATGACTTCAGAATGGAGACTGGTCCATTCATCTTTACCCCTCTTTTTAATCTGTACACCCGGCTTTATCTCGATCTCATCACCGACTTTGAGTTTACCCTGGAACAGTGATCCTCCGATAACCCCTCCCACCATATCTTCTGGTGGACTGCCGGGCTTGTTTATGTCAAAAGATCGGGCCACGTACATACGAGGAGATTTTCTAAGGGACCGTCGGGGTGTTTTTATCCTTTCCTGGATGACTTCAATTAATATATCGATGTTTGCTCCCTGCTGGGCAGATACCGGTATGATGGGTGCGTCTTCAGCTCCAGTGCCCTTGATGAAGTCCTGTATTTCCTTATAACTTTCAATGGCACGCTCACGGGAGACTATATCTATCTTGTTCTGCACCACTATCACATCTGTAACCCCTATAACGTCCAGAGCCATTAAGTGCTCCTTGGTTTGAGGTTGTGGACAGGGTTCGTTGGCGGCTATAACCAGAACGGCACCGTCCATTATGGCGGCACCTGAGAGCATGGTGGCCATGAGTGTTTCGTGTCCTGGCGAGTCCACAAATGATACTTTTTTGAGAACCTGTGTTTCTGCTCCGCAGTGTTCACATACCATGGCGGTGGTGAAGCACTGGGGTGCTGGGCAATCCATGCACCTGCGGAAGGTGATATCAGCATATCCTAAACGGATGGAGATACCCCTTTTAGTTTCTTCACTGTGGGTATCGGTCCATATCCCGGATAATGCCTTGGTTAATGTTGTTTTACCGTGGTCGACGTGACCTACTAGACCAATGTTAATTTCAGACTGTGTTTTCAAAACTTACCCCCAGAATTTACTCCTCATCAGCTTGTAAAAGTTCATCGATACTCTTTTTACCCTTCTTACTAACCACGGTACTGACCTGCACGATATCATCAGATATGGTGTTTCCACGGACGGTCTTTCTTCTGCGCTGTCCGTCCCTCTTGGGTTTAAATCCAGTACCGCCTGAAAGCAGGCTTTTTATCCTTCTAGGTCCTTCAACATCCTTTTTCATTGGGAAACCATTCTTATCACTTCCCCCGGTAATTTTCAGGGTGTATCCGTTTAAACCTAACTTAGAAGCGTCAAATTCCTCACCAATTTTAAGTCCCAGTAGTTGCTTGGACTCGGCTGCAGGAACTTCTATCTGGTGGCTGTCTTTACCTTCTGAAATAACTAATTTAAATGCCAATTTATTTCCTCCATTTATTTGCTTTTTCTTAACTCTTATTTATCTGTTATTAAATGTATAATAATCTAATATTATGAATTTTAATTTTTTTAAATGAATTTTAATTTTGGAATCAATTAAAGTATCCCCCAGGAGGGGTCTTCCTTCCTTTTTATATCCACTATTTCCTGGAGTATATCCAGTTCATCTTCACTCAGTTTCCCTTTAAGCTCTGTTTCCAGTATCTTATAATGTTTTTCCGGGATGTTAACGTATAGGGTTTCCCCTTCCTCAAAGTCACGGTCGAATACGGCTTCCTTTATGGCCATGGCCACTTTCGAGCCTTTAGAGGCTGATTTCAGGTTGTCGCCTTTATCCTGCATACTCTCCACTTTACCGATGGGAGTGCCGTCTTCACGCATCAGACTGTAATCCTTCTTCACCGTACCGCCCAGGACTTCTATACCCGCTATAGCTGGTTTACTGTACCTGAAGACCAGTTTAGGGATTATCCTTATTTTTGCGGGGTGTATTATAGCCTCAAGCCACTGTTCCCGCCTGCGTTCTTCGGCTGCTTTGAGCCATTCCTCGTAGTCCTCGGTGAGCTGGTAGATCACATCGGCGGAGAAGAGCTTTAACTCGGAGTTTTTAAGTTCCTCTGCTGCACTGGGCAGCACTTTCACGTTGAAGGCTAAGATAACCCCGTGCAGGGGGTCTTCCTTTTTCACGATGGATGCGTTGACCACATCCCTCCGGGAGACGTCACCAATATCAGCAGTTCTAATTGGCACCTCCAGGTCCTTGAGCATGTTTACCAGTGCTTCCAGGGATCCCAGGGTATCTGCCTTCACCAGGACACCCATCTCCCGGGTGTCGATCTTGATGCTTTCGATCTCCTGGAGTATCTCCTCTTTCACCTCTTCGAAGTCGGCTTTGGCCACTCTCAGGGGTGATCCGGAGATGACGTTTTCGATTTTAGGGGCCACAATTTTTACACCAGCGGCAGCCACCACTTCATCCACCTTCTGGAACTTCTTCTTGGACTCCCGGATCTCCTCCAGTGGCCTTGGCTTTAAGAGTGACCGTATCTTGGTGGTTATAACATCGTCTATGGTGGTCAGTGCGATGAAATCATTTTTACGGAGTATTCCATCGTAGATCACCACGTCCAGGGTTACTCCCAGTCCTGTTTCCTCTTTAATCTCCAATACTGTCCCCTTGGCCGGGGAGTCGGTTTCTATCTGCAGCTGTTTCTGCAGGTACTGCTGGGCCAGGCCCATGAGCATGGTTAAAAGTTCGGCTATTCCTTCACCTGTCTTGGCACTCATGGGGATGATGCTTACCTGTTTGGCGAAGTTCGTAACCCGGTCGAACCTTTCTGACTCGAACCCTTCGTTGTGGAGGATTCCCACCAGTTCATAGAGGCTGGTGTCCAGTTTTTCCTGCACGCTTTTGGCCTGTTCATGGTATGATTTCATGAATGTGGAATCCTGGTGGACTTCCCATCCATAGATTTTATCGATCTTATTGGCAGCCACTATGAAAGGTGTTTTATACATCTTAAGGATGTTTAAAGCTTCATAGGTCTGTGGCTTGAATCCTTCGTTTATGTCCACGATCAATATGGCCAGATCGGCCAGTGCACCTCCCCTTTTACGTAGGGTGGTGAATGCTTCGTGTCCCGGGGTGTCTATGAAGAACAGGCCGGGCATCTTATCTTTGATATCCAATTTCTGGATGAAGGCACCGCTGATATTCTCAATCACTTCCATGGGTATTTCTGTGGCACCTATGTGCTGGGTTATGCCCCCTGCTTCCTTCTGGGCTATGGCGCTGCCTCTGATGAAGTCCAGCAGGGTGGTTTTCCCGTGGTCGACATGACCTAAAACAGAAACTATGGGTGATCTCATCTTCAAATTAATCGTGTTCCTCCGAATAGATTCGTTCTGTTAGAAATTGATTCATTTCTTGAATAATATTCTTTAACATTACCTGAATAAATATTTCTTTAAAATAAGAAAGGGGTGAGCTTCGTAAAAAAATAGTGGGGTTTAAGGTTCTTCGTAGATGAGTTCTTCATCTGGCAGGGTGTAGCTGCAGATTTCATCTTCACTGAAGAACAGGGCAATCTCTCGCTCGGCGGATCCTGGGGAATCTGAGGCGTGTATGATATTCCTACCAGTGTCAATGGCGTAATCGCCCCTGATTGTTCCTAAATCTGCTTCTTTAGGATTGGTGGCGCCCACTATTTTTCTGATAAGACTTATACATTCGTTGCCTTCAATCACCATGGCCAGTACCGGTCCTGAGGTTATGTAGTCCACCAGGTCTTTGAAGAATGGTTTTTCTTTGTGCTCGCCGTAGTGTTCCTTTGCCAGGTCATCATCGATGATGAGCATCCGGGCGGCGACTATCTTTAATCCCTTTTCTTCCAGTCTGGTTATTATTTTACCGGCGAGTTTCCTCTTAACTGCGTCTGGTTTAAGCATCAGAAAGCTCTTTTCCTTCATGTTTCTACCCTGTTACTTTTTTACCCACTTAACCTTTCTGGGGACTCTGTTGAGTTTAATCCTGTTTTTTTCACATTTACTGCTGCAGAAAAAGTATACAGTACCATCTTTTTTGACGTACATCTTACCGGTACCGTCTTCCATTTCTTCTCCGCAGAATGAACATGTTCTCATGATAATACACCTTTACATTTAGGGTGTACGGATTTCCTTAGCTTCCCGTATGGTATCCAGCAACATTAAAACGTCGCCTTCTCTTATGGCTCCCATAACGTTTCTGGTAAGTATCCTACCCTTGTCTCTTCCTTCCAGTATCCTGCATTTTACCTGCATTACTTCACCGGTCATGCCGGTTCTCTTTAATACTTCAATTACTTCGGCAGGAGTTCCATCGTCCATATAAAATCACCTTCGATTAAAAATAGGAAAGTTATGCCTTTAGGGCTTATCAACTTTCGATGATTATTTTTTAAGTTCTTCGACTTTCTCCACCACTTCATTTACCAGTTCATCCGCTTCTCCGGCATCGGTTATGCAGGCAGATGCTGTTCCTACGTTTAAGCCTGCGGCTTCTCCTAACTCGTCTTTGGTGGGAAGGTAGACGTAAGGTATCTCTTTTTCATCTGCAAGTACCGGGAGATGAGCTGCTATCTCTGGTGGGTCGATGTCCTCAGCAATAATTACTAAAAGAGCGTTTCCTCTTTCTATTGCTTTGGTTACTTCATTGGTTCCTTTACCAATTTTTCCTGTGTCTCTTGCAATCTCTAAAGCCTCATAGGCTTTATCTGCTATTTCCTTTGGTACATCAAATTTAACATAAATAGGTTTTGCCATTTATTTTACCTCCTTTTTCATCTGGTTTTAACCATCCATCGGCAGATCTTACTTTTATATTTATAGATATAAAAGTTTGTTGCGCGATCAGTTAAATGACTTTAATAGAGCGTATTTAGTTTTTGTTAAATACAGTCTATTGATTCTAATTTTAAAACACGAAATACGATATATAGTTAGGTTCAAAATTAGCATTCGAATGTTTAGTAACGATGATATATATACTTTTCTTGACAGGTAATTGCTGAGTTAAATGGGATTAAAGTGAAAAATATAGTAAAGTTCATTAGAATAATTAATTAAAATTCCATTTTGTTATATTAAAACACATTAATCAAGTTTTCATACTCTGATCCGATATACACAACAACATAAATATCGTTCCACCATAGTTCGGGCTTTCTTGATCAAACCAGGCTCTTATCTTTAGTCCAATGCATATATATATAAGATCTCCAAATACATTGGACTTAGGTGATTATCCAATATTTAATTTACAGGTAAACTTCGTTTTTTTGTATATAAGTAGACTATAATTCCAACAACAACCAGTGTCAATATAATATTTTCAAATGTAGAAAATAAACCCACATATTGCTGGTATAAACTTCCGATCTGCCAACCTATAATTCCCAGAAGAAAACCCCTAATCAGAGTACCTAAAAAAGTGTAAAACAGGTATTTTTTAATGTCCATCTTTACAATACCACAAAATGCACTGATAACAGCACTCGGGATAACAGGCACTGTTCTAACACCAAAAAGTAACAATCCATCCCTATTGTTCTTACTAAAACGTTCTTCTGCGTCCTGAATTTCACTCCAGGATACTCCTAAAAATTTTCCAAAGCGATCTATAACTGGTTTTCCCAAAAAATAGGTCAGTCCATAAACGAATAGAGAACCGAGTGTAACTCCCGCAGATATGGGCAACATTACATTTAATAGTAATTTCCAAAGAGAATTAATGGAAATAGCCGATCCTTGCATTAGAAAAAAGCCAGCCCCCATTCCAACTAAAGCTGAGGGAATGGGTGCAACTACTTCTTCCAGCAAAGAAGCAATGAAAACTCCGAGAGTCCCATAATCTATTACCAATGGATTTAAGTAATTAATTATCTGTTCTAACATGTATCATCACCCAAAAAATCTTAATGCATAGTTCCATTTTAAAAATGCTTTAAATCATAGAAAATTTGAAAATTCGTCCTTCCAGTTTTAACGCGATTAAAGCACATGTAACACCTATTAAAGCTCCGAAAATAACATCTAATGGATAATGAACCCCAATATATATTCTTGAAAAGCCTATTACTACTGCAAATGCTATTAAAGGATAAATCAACCTGAACTTCTTGTTTCTGAATTTTAAACTGTATTTAAGACCGATTAACGTAGCTACTGCAAATGAATTTGCTGTATGTCCTGAAGGAAATGAGTATATTTCAGTTTCAGGAATCAACTGGTGAACATTTCCTAAAACTAAGAAAGGTCTTGGTTCGGCAATAATTGGTTTTAATAGATAAACTGCTACGTTGCTAATAAACAAAGCAATTAATCCAAGTATCGCAACTTTTTTGGCTTTTAACCCTCCAAATACATACAAAAGTCCACATATTATACACCACACCAGTAAACTACCAAAATTTGTTAAAATAGGCATTATAACATTGAAAACACTGTTTTCAAGACCATTATTAATTAAATAAAACAGTAATGTATTACATTTCAATATTAGATTAAATCCTGTGACTGTTAACGGCAAAGTCTGTGTAAAAATCATTAGAATTACCTTCAAATTAGACTAAAAGTAATCCTAATTTTAATACTTATTTTTAAATAGTTATGCCAGTATTACGCCCCAATCAGTACCCAACTTTTAAATCAAACATCTAAAATGAAAATTAAATAAAAAATTGATTAGATTATTCCCAGGTAATCTTAAATAATATGGAAAATGCTATCAATTGAGCTACATTAATTAAAAGTAGTATAGAATAGACTACAGTGCCGCTGAATTCATCAATTTCCACACCTAAAACTAAAAATAAGGCCAATGCTATTACTGCAAGGATATTCCCAATTAACAAAATAGATGTAAAATATAAAAGTCCGATTGTAAATTTAGATTCCAATTCCTTGTAGCTTTCCCTATAAAAATAAACTAATCCAATTAACAAACCTGTATTTATAATTCCGGCGATTATTGCTATACAAATCAGTATTTGGTTTAATAATGCTAATTCTACTGGGGACATTTTTACCTCTCAAATAAACAATTGTGTTCTTGAATATATTATTTTTTTACTACTTTCTCCCATATCTCCTTGAAGATGTCATAATTTTCTTCAACTTCATCTGTTAGAAAATAAAGTTTACTATATTCATCTCCAGTGGCCTTAATCACTTTATTTTCTTCAAGAATTTTAATATGATGTCTTATAGTTTTATAATCTAAGTCAAGCTCCTTAGAAAGCTGGTGAGCATTATACGGCCGGTCATTTAATTTTCTTATAATCCGTGCACGGTTTATACCGCCCCTTTTACCTGTTATAAGCCACCAAAGTAGCTTTTCCATGTATTTCATAAGTCGAGTATCCTAATCCCATGATCAATATTATATTATACAAGAATATGGCTCAACATTATTAATTCCGATTTTTCCAAATTGCACTGTAAAATCTTTGTTTGACCTAACACATTAGAGCCTAAAATCCTCACACTTTTGGACAGGAATGTTCCTTTAAATTTATATTTATTATAAATTTTTAAAAAGTTAATGGTCAAAAAAATACAGGTTTTAAGTAATTCGATTCCTTAAAAGAAATTTTAACTTCTCATTCTTAAATTATCTTTTCTTTTAGACAACTGTAAAAAATAAAAAATAATAATAGGGGGTCAATTAAAAAATTTTAACATCTGAAGTTCCCTATTTTCTCTTGGACCCGATTACTCCAGCAGCTACAGATAAAACACCTGCAGTTAATGCAACCAGTGGAATCCCGGTGTCCTGCATGGGCACCGTATTTGTTGATGGGGTAACGTTGGTGGTGTTATTAGTGGTGTTGTTAGCAGGGGTCACTCCAGCAATTAACACACTGTAACTCGTGCTGTTACCGATGTTCCCTCCTGGTCCCAGGTAGGTAAAATCGACACTGGTTTCACCCGGTTGTAGTGCCTGGAAAACGAATGTACGATTACCTGGAGCCCCTATACCGCTACCCGGCTGGAAAATATCATCAACCAATTCTAAATAGGTTTCATCGTAATCAGCACGCCATGAGTAACCTGTAGATGGATTGCTGGGTAATGTTATCTTGAATGATTCATTAACCGTAACATTAATATCAGCTGCAAAACTAGTCCCGGCCATTATGGCCATAATGCAAAGAATGCTTAAAATACACGTTGTTAAGTTTTTTGGGTTCAAAAAAAACTACACCTCCCACTAAATGGATATTTTTGTAATATTTTGGTGGAATTACTATTTAAAATTTCACAAAGAAAACAGGAGGAGATGAAACGAAAATAAAAGTACGTGACAAAAATAAAAAAGAATTTAAAAAAGAAAAAAAAGTAGGAAAAGCTGTTTATAATCTTTTGACGGATAATTCTACGTCAGAAGCTTTAACAGTTTTTCGGCCAGCGTGTTTTGCGAGTTTTACTGCTTCTCCTGCAATTACTTCGCCCTGTTCTTCTAATGCTTTGGCTAGAGCTTCTCTAGCATCGTCACTGACTCTTTCTGCACCGGCGTTTTTTATAATTCTTCCAATTGGAGCTATTGGTAATTCAGCCATAATATCACCTCATTTTTGTATATTTGTTATTATACTCTGTTGTCCTACTCTTATATATATTTATCGTATATTTCAGTGATTATTTGGTGATCTGTAATGATATTTAGACACTTAGTGATGATCCATATTCAATTCTGCCACTTCATGAAGAATCATAAAATAAAAAGTCACATTGAAAAAATTAGAATATAGATAAAGTTCAAATTTTAAAAAAAATAGATAAAGTTAAATTTTTTTAAAAAAAAATCCAGTAAGAAATGGGTTACAAATCCTTCAAAACATTTTTTAGGGATTCAATATTTGCTTCGATACTAACCGGTTCCTTACAAGCATTAATTGCAGTGTTAGGGTCTTTAAGTAGATGTCCAGTTACGATGCATACCACATCTTCTCCATTATCTATTTCACCGGATTCCACCAGCTTGCGGAGACCAGCGATGGATGAAGCACTGGCCGGTTCCACGCCAATTCCCTCAGTTCTGGCCAGTAATTTCTGGGCGTCCAGTATCTCTTCATCGGTCACGGTATCTGAGGTTCCATCAGAATCATAGATAGCACGGAGTGCTTTAAGGGCGCTTACCGGGGCACCGATTCTGATGGCCGTAGCCACGGTTTCCGGGTTCTCCACTGGTATGATTTCATCTGCACCTTTTCGAACGGCATTGGTTATGGGACAGGCTCCCTCTGCCTGTATACCAGTCATTCGGGGCAGGTCCTCAATGAATCCAGCCTCATAGAATTCACGGATACCCTTCCAGATGGCGGATATGTTCCCGGCGTTACCCACTGGTAATATAATCCGGTCAGGAGACCTCCATCCCAGATCATCGACTATTTCAAAGCCTATGGACTTTTGACCCTCCAACCGGTAGGGGTTTATGGAGTTTAAAAGGTAAAGCTCACCCTCCAGTGCCAGGGCAGTCACTGCCTCCAGGGCCTCGTCAAAGTTACCGTTTACTGATAGAACTTCTGCTCCGTGGAACATGGCCTGGGCCAGTTTACCTAGGGCCACCTTTCCGGAGGGTAAGAGTACTATACATTTGAGCCCGGCCCTGGCAGCGTAAGCCGCCAGTGAAGCCGAGGTATTGCCTGTGGAGGCGCAGCCTACAGTGTCCACACCCAGTTCAACAGCCTTGGTTATTCCTACACTCATTCCCCGGTCCTTGAAGCTTCCGGTTGGGTTGGATCCTTCCACTTTCACGTGGAGGTTCACACCTAGCTCTTCTCCTAATCGGTCACATTTGATGAAGGGGGTTCCACCTTCCTGAAGCGAAATTATCCGGGTCTCATCTACGGGCATGAATTCCTTATATTTCCACATGGTGTTTCTTCTGCACTCGAATATATCTCTGGATACATCTGGTTCCATCACCACTTCCAGGATAGAATCACACTCCCTGCAGGTGTAAATTATCTCGTCGAGGCCGTACTCTGCCCCGCATGAAATACATCTAATCATCGTTAGTTTTCTCCAATATAGTTTAGTGTAATTTTTTTTAGTTAATGTATTTTCCATAAAAAGAAACTTTTGAAAGTCTATCACTTTTACAAATTTTTTCTTAAAATGGTAATTTGAAAATTAGTATATTTTTTCTCTAATATAAGAAGTTAAGGGGGGTAACTCTTAGATGGATCATCTGGGGCTATATCACGCTTTGGATGAACTGCCCCCAGCTAATACTCAAATTGGCTTCAATAAATGCGGCTATGATAAGTAGAATAACACCTATGATAAATAGGGCCAGGGAATCCTTAAAGTCATCATAGTTAACTTTAAGAAGGTATGATATCTGGTTTTTTATGGATATGTTCCTTTTAATCTTGGTCACATCGTTTAGGAAATGCAAGACTACGCTACCCAGTTTAAAACCAGCTGTTCCAGCCAGTATAATTCCTACAACCTCAAAGATACCATGGGGCAGGGTGAAAATAATGAAATCCCCCAGGGGAACCTTGGAAGCTACGTATCCAATGAACAACCCATTGGTAATCAGCAAGAACGCGGTTACCACACCCACCAGAATACCGCCGATATAGAGATAAGTAGCAACAGTAGCGTTATTTATAAATAGAGACAGGGTTTCAAGTTTCAACGTACCGTCACTCACTCTTTGCTGGAAATTTGCAAGCAAAGGGGCTAAAATTGGGTCTAAAAACCCGGCAAACAGGTAACTGATTACCATAGGGCCAAAAAACAGCAATACAGAAGCCCATAAAAAGATCTCATTTCTACCTAGAAGACCCATAAAAAATCCTGAATGTTTATCTCTCATGGTATGCTACCATTCCCATATGATTTGATTGTCTGGTTAAGATTTGTTTATTAATGGTTAACACTCAGGTATATATATTTGCAAATATCAGCTGAGGATACTTTCTGCCATATCCCTGGCCTTTTCCCTCTTCAGGGATAGTTTCTGGAAGAATTTTTCCACCAGTTCTGCAGCGTCCTGTTTACACTGCCCGCACATGATGTTCCCTTCCCGGCAGTCCCTGTAGATCTCCTTGAGCTCCTTATCATCAGGGGTTAAGTGGTAGAGTAGCATTTCATAGACCACGCACTCCTCGGGAACACCTCCAGTTTCCTTCTGTTCCTCCAGAGTTTCTTTTCCACCTGTTTTAGCGGTTTTAAGCTTTTTCACCGCCACTTCTGGGGAGTCGCTCAGGAATATGGCGGTTTTGGGCTTGCTGCTGGACATCTTATCCCCGGTAAGCCCGGTTATAAACCGGTGGTAGGTGGAGGATGGTGAGATGAAGTGGTAGGTTGATTTGAACCTTTCGGCGATATCCCTGGTGAGCCTTATATGGGGGTCCTGATCAGGACCGACCGGGACCACGGTTGGTTTGGGGCCTCCAAATTCCTCAAGCTGTGGATGGAGGATATCAGCCACCTGGATCAGGGGGACGTAGACATGGGCCAGGTTGGTGCTGTTAGAAAAACCATAGATGGCCTTGAGTTCGCTCAAGTTAACTTTCTTGGCCAGTTTATAGGCTAGGTCCTCTACTACCTTGTTCTCGGACTGCAGGTAGATGTGGAAATCCTTATCTTCAAAGTCCAGTCCCAGGGCGATGTAATTGGTGATGTATTCCTCTACAGCCAGTTTCCTGGAGGTTTCAAAGTCCACCCCACGGGCGGAATAGGATTCCATATCAGCTATGGGGATGTATATCTCTGCTCCCTTTTTCTGGTACCAGATGAGCTGGTCAACCACCATTTTATGGCCGATGTGCATCTTACCACTGGGCATCATCCCGGTGACCACGGCAAAGCTATTACCTTCCCGCATGGCCTTGACTATCCTTCCATAGTCTCTATGGCCGAATATAACACCTCTCCTCATTAATGGATGGGGCTCCTCTATATCATCCAGTAAATCAGCAAAGGGTTTGATTCCGAACTGTTCCCTCAGCTTCTCATAATCTATAATGGCTGAACTCCATGGATCGATCAAGTTTATTACCTCTTTAAAATCATTCTGTGAATAATTACATCTATAAAATCTATTAAAGGGGATGTATGAATATTTCTTAATTTTTATGGGGGATGTCTAAATTTTTATGGACGGGTCCATTCTATATTGTAATAGGTTATATCATTTTCCTGGTCCACCACAGCTAGAAGCAGGTATTTATTTACTCCATGGGCCACCCGGACGTAACTGGAGAGGTCTTTAAGGGGGATGTGATCATTTTCTGATGCCACCTTTACTAAGTAGTTGGAATGGCCCTCACCAGGTGTGGTTCCCCTCTCGTATAGACGGAACTCTGACCCGTATTTAAATCCGGTTTTGATGATGTAGCCCCTGTTCCTCAGGTCACGGAAAACCAGGTAATCGGCAAATAATCCGTTATCATGGATTATCTGGTACATCTCATCCAGGGATACTTCCTTCCCGTCCTGGTTTACCTTGATCTTATCCTTCTCCAGGAGATAGAGGGCTTCAATGAGGGATAGCTGTAGACCTTCTTCTGTTAAGTTACCATAGTGGCTTTTAAAGTGGAGGGTCTCTGATTTTCCGTCTTTTATAATTATCAAGTCTTTTTTAAGCTCAGAATTCAATTTAACACCTGGTTTAATTGGATTATCTATTTATTCAACGTTTCCTAAGGTATACTTATTTTATATTGGTGTGTATTGTTCCATATTAGTATTTTATAAGTGGTGTATATTATTCCATAGTAGCGTGTCTTCTCTTCAGGTCGTCTTCTTTTTTACCCAGTCGATGCATGAACTCGGCAATAAGCCCGTCCAGGAAGAGATGGGTGCTGTCTTCAAATAAAGTCCCCATAGGTGCCAGATCATCATAGTTACCCTTTAGTGCAGTGGATAATGGGTGTTCCCATGGTTCTTTGGACTTACTGTCTATGTTTACATTTACATCAATGTATTTTCCCAGTGTGGAATTGGGATTGGTGGTTATACCCACCACTGTTGCCCCAATTTCCTGTGCAGTGTGGGCGGCGGTGGTTACCAGCTTGGTTTCACCTGATCCCGATATGGCGATGAGGCAGTCGGATTCTTTTATGGCCGGGGTGGTTACATCTCCTACCACGTACACGGTGAAGCCAAGGTGCATCAGGCGCATGGCAAAGGCTTTTCCAATGAGTATTGACCTTCCACTGCCCACGATGAAGGTGGCGTCAGAATTTATGATGGTCTTTATCATCTTATCCTTCTGGACCTTGTCTATCTGGCCTATAACTGCCAGGGCGTGTTTGGTTATTTCCTGGGCTGTTCTTTTTATGTACTCCATATGTTTAACCGCTCAAAGTTTTAAATTTTAGATTATAATAATAAAATTATCAAGTTATGGTTAAAAATAGTTACGGTTAAAGCCCGGTGATCCTTATTCCCGCCAGTTTTATCCGGTTTCTGATGTTTAGGTTTATCAGTAATGGTGTGATCTTTTCCACTATACGGGCGTTTTCCAGGCCTCCGCAGTCGATGGATCTGACACCAGGTATCTTTTCGGCAAGTTCCATTACCAGTGTCTTTGCTTCTTCATCTTCTCCAGATATCAGGCAGTCACAGTCCACTTCTGAATCTATGTTGGTGAGTGAGGCTGCGCTGATGTTGTTGAAGGCGGATATCACCTGGACATTTTTGTCCTTCAGGAATTCTGCAGTTCTTTCCACGGCAGAACCTTCCCATACGTTAACGAATCGGACTGGGGAACCGCCTATACAGCTTTCCAGGGGGACTGTTGCATCTACTATTGTTTTCCCTTCTACATCATCCTTTATGCTGCTGAGGGTGGCCATTTGGGCCTGTAAAGGCACGGTTAGAAGAACGATGTCTCCTTCTCGAGCCGCTTCACTATTGGTGGCTGCTTGAATGTTGTTCATCTCTTCCTTGATCATGTTTTTAACCAGGTTTACGGCATTTAATGCTTTTTTAACATCCCTAGAGCCAATTATTACCTCTTCACCTGCTTTAGCAAATCTTAATGCCAATCCTAAGCCTTGATCTCCAGTCCCGCCTACTATTGCGATTTTCATAAGAAGAACTCCCCCTAAATTTTTTAGTTACTGTTAATTTTAAATAACGATATATTTAAGGAATTTGATTATTTTATTTGGGGTTACTTTAGGAATCGGTGTACTGTGAACACTGGAAACAAAATATATTAAGTTGAACAGGTTTTAATTGTTTTTTCAACTTTATACTGCCCTACTTTCCTTTTATAATTAAATAAAAACTATGATTTTTTATATTAACGAGCTGAAGTGGGCAATAACTCTGCAATGTTCTCGTACGAAACTTTATATAGAATGATAAACAATTACATATTGGTCGGAAGTATGCTTCCGTATTCCGGTTAAAATTTAAGTTAAATGAAATGGAGTAAAAATGGTAAAACGAACATCAAGAGATAATATAGAATTAAATCTAGCATATGAAACGCCAAAACTGTTATATGAGAGAGAAATACTTGAAAACACGTCATTGAAATTTGAACAACATAAAAACCTAAAATCTTATTTGAAAGGATGAAAAAACATGCCACACCATCTGTTTAAATGCAGCGAATGTATACCTGAAAGAAAAAAACACGCCGTTATAAAAGGAGAAGGAGAAGACCTAACGTCATGTCTCCCATTAGGATATCTAAACACCATTCCGGGAACGATTTCAGAACGAGGATGCGCCTTTTGCGGGGCAAAACACGTGATCGGCACCCCTATGAAAGATGTAATACACCTATGCCACGGTCCGGTGGGATGCACCTACGATACCTGGCAAACCAAAAGGTACCTCAGCGATAATGACAACTTCCAGTTTAAATATACCTTCGCCACGGATATGAAAGAAAAAGACATAGTCTTCGGTGCTGAAAAACTACTAAGACAGAGCATAATGGAAGCATTTGAAGCATTCCCCGAAATCAAACGAATGAGTATCTATCAAACCTGTGCCTCAGCACTCATCGGGGACGATATAAACGCAGTGGTCAAGGATATCATGGCAGAGATGCCAGAAGTGGACATCTTCGTCTGCAACTCTCCAGGATTTGCTGGTCCCAGCCAATCAGGAGGACACCACGTCATCAACATCGCCTGGGTAAACCAGAAAGTCGGCACCTACGAACCGGAGATCAAAAGTGACTACGTAATCAACTACGTGGGGGAATACAACATCCAGGGTGACCAGGAAGTGATGTTGGACTACTTCCAAAGGATGGGTATTCAGGTTTTATCCACATTCACTGGAAATGGTTCCTACGATGATCTTAGAGGGATGCACCGGGCACACCTCAACGTCTTGGAATGCGCACGTTCTGCAGAGTACATCTGCAACGAATTAAGGGTGAGATACGGAACACCCCGTATGGACATCGACGGGTTTGGTTTCAAACCACTCTCTGAATCACTCCTTAAAGTTGGATACTTCTTCGGGCTTGAAGAAAAAGCCCAAAAAGTCATAGATGAAGAAGTCGCCCGGTGGAAACCAGAATTAGACTGGTACGCCCGGCGCCTTAAAGGGGTCAAAGTCTGCCTCTGGCCAGGGGGTTCTAAACTCTGGCATTGGGCCAATGTAATCCACGAAGAAATGGGTGTGGAGGTGGTTTCTGTGTACACCAAATTCGGTCATCAGGGAGATATGGAAAAGGGTATAGCCCGGTGTGGAGAAGGTGCACTGGCAATCGATGACCCTAACGAGCTCGAGGGGATAGAAGCCATTAAAAAATTAAAACCCGATGTCATCTTCACAGGAGTTCGTCCGGGTGAAGTGGCTAAGAAGATGAGAGTCCAGTATTTGAATGCCCACGCCTACCACAACGGACCCTACAAAGGATTTGAAGGATGGGTTCGCTTTGCACGGGATATCTACAACGCAGTTTACTCACCTATTCACCAGTTATCTGGACTGGATATAAGCAAAGACGAAATATCCGCAGATAAAGGATTCATGACCAGGCAGATGATCTCTGATGTGAAAATCGATACCGAAGAAGCAGCCCTAAGTGAAGAAAGACCCTACACCGGGGATTACGACTGTGTCACCAAACTACGAGGTAAAGAATACCCACTACTGGAGAAAAGTCCATCAGCAAACTAGGAGGAGAAGATTATGGAAGATATTAAAGAATACAGGATGGAGCAGCTGGTTGACCATATCATGAAATGGAGTCTGTGGCAGTTCAACTCCCGCGCATGGGATCGGGAAAATCAAAACGAAGGGATTTTAACTAAAACAGCCCAGATCCTATGTAATGAACCAGTTTTATTAGAAACTCCGGCAGATAAATATTACTGGGCGGAAGCCATGGTACTGGCCAGGGACTTCAAAATTAACTTCCCCTGGCTTTCTGAGATGGAAAAACATGAGATTAAACAACTTATAAAAAGTCTCAAAGAACGTATAGACTACCTGACAATCACAGGATCCCTCAATGAGGAGCTTACCGCCCAACGTTATTAAGGAAGTGAATCAGTTTATGACTTTCAAATTGAAAAAAAAGGAACGTAACAGCATCATCAACCCCATATTCACCTGCCAACCAGCCGGTGCCCAGTACGCCAGCATAGGTATGGATGAATGTATCGGAATCGTCCACGGTGGACAGGGCTGTGTCATGTTTGTACGTCTACTGTTTGCCCAGCATTTTAAGGACAACTTCCTCCTGGCATCATCATCCCTGCATGAGGATTCTGCAGTTATGGGTGGGATGCACCGGGTTGAACAGGCTGTAGACGTGCTTCTGATGAGATATCCTGAGGTAAAAGTGGTTCCCATAATCTCCACATGCTCCACGGAAATCATAGGTGATGATATCGACGGAGTTGCCCGAAAACTCAACAACGGCCTT
The DNA here is from genome assembly GCA_002495625.1 of Methanobacterium sp. UBA375. Taxonomy (GTDB): domain Archaea; phylum Methanobacteriota; class Methanobacteria; order Methanobacteriales; family Methanobacteriaceae; genus Methanobacterium_A. The sequence goes on from DAGC01000002.1 coordinate 70,334, forward strand.
TTAAAGGAGAAATATGCAGAACGGGAAGTTCACCTAATACCAATACACACCCCCAGCTTCAAAGGAAGCATGATCTATGGATACGACACTGCAGTCAAGGATTTCATAACCTATTTTGCAGAACTAGGCGAACCCAATGGGAAAATCAATTTAATCACCGGTTGGGTGAACCCGGGAGATGTAACCGCCCTCAAACACCTCCTAAAGGAGATGGATGTGGATGCCACGGTAATCTTTGAAATAGAAACCTTCGATTCTCCACTCATGCCCGATGGAGAGGCAGTTTCTCATGGAAGCACGACCATCGAAGATCTAAAGAGCACAGCCAACGCCATGGGCACCATTGCACTCAACAGGTATGAAGGTGGTCAGGCCGCCCGGTACCTGGAAAAGAAGTTCGAAGTCCCAGCGGTTATCGGTCCAACACCCATCGGCATCCGTAACACCGATACCTTCCTGGAAAACGTGAGGAGGATGACTGGAAAACCAATCCCCCAATCCCTGGTACGGGAGCGGGGTATTGCCATCGATGCATTAACCGACCTGGTGCACATGTTCTTCGCCGATAAGAAGGTGGCCATCTACGGAAACCCGGACCTGGTCATTGGACTGGCCGAATTCTGCCTGGATCTGGAGATGAAACCAGTGCTGCTTATGATTGGGGATGAAAACTTAGAATACCTGAAGGATCAGCGTATTAAGGATCTACAGGAAAAAGTAGAGGACATAGATATCATACAGAATGCAGATTTCTGGGTTCTGGAAAACAAGATTAAAAACGAAGAGATCGAACTGGATTTGATTATGGGCCATTCCAAAGGCCGCTTCATTTCCATAGACTACGACATTCCCATGTTACGTGTGGGCTTCCCAGTATACGATAGGGCCGGCTATTACCGGCACCCAGTTATGGGGTATTCCGGGGCAACCTGGCTTGCCGAGGAAATGGCAAATGTATTATTTACAGATATGGAATATAAAAAGAACAAAGAATGGATACTGAATGTATGGTGATGACTATCTTGGCCAAGTCTAAATCCTAAAACATTAAAATTAGAGGTAAAAAATGAGACTCCACTACTTACAGCATGTTCACTTTGAAAATTTAGGGAGCATATTTACCTGGGCAACTAAAGAGGGCTGCAGTATAACCAGCACACACCTATATAACCATGAAAACCTGCCAGCACAATCAGATTTTGACTGGCTGGTGGTTATGGGTGGGCCCATGAACATCTACCAGGAGGATAAATATCCGTGGTTAGTCTCTGAAAAGCAGTTCATCAGGGAGGCTATCAAATCTGGAAAAGTGGTCATTGGCATATGCTTGGGAGCCCAACTCATCGCTGATGTTATAGGGGGAGAGATAACTAGGAATCCTTGCCCAGAGATTGGTTGGTTCCCCATCAAACTGAAAGAGGAAGCAAGATCTTCACTTCTATTCTCCTTTCTACCAGAAGAACCTATGGTTTTCCAGTGGCATGGAGACACATTCAGCACCCTACCAGAAGATGCGGTCTGTCTGGCAGAAAGTGATGCATGCCACAACCAGGCATTTGTCTACAAAGACAGAGTATTCGGGTTTCAGTTTCACTTAGAATCCACCCAGGAGACCATTGGAAACCTGGTGAACCACTGTATAGAGGAGATGGTCCCTGGTGACTTTGTCCAAACCCCGGAGGAGGTGCTATCCCATCCAGAATACGTCGACCAAGATAATCAATGGATGGACATTTTCCTCACACAACTGAAAATGAAAGAAATGAAATAATGGTGTAATATCATGTATAAACCAAGGAAAATCAGTTAACCAGGAAGAACTTTACAAAAAAATGAATTTACGCAAGTAAGGGTGCCATTTTCCCTCCTTATGGCATCTTTATTTTTGGTTTAGACTTTAATGTTTTTTTAAGTTACCTATATCAAATCACAAAAATTCCTACATATAAAAACATATATATACTACTAATACCTGATAGATTAACAGTGGAAATCGTTGGAGATATCACAATATTTTCATCATTAAGATCAATTTTGATCTTCAAATTCGTCTTAAGAAACATTTTTAATTCCAACGGGTAGCAGTACAGACTTAAAATGGAATTAACCGCCTCCACTAAGGGTCAATGTATACAGCTACTTATTTCCACTCTCTTTTTAAATTTTAACAGATTGATAGTCTATATTTTTGCCCGATTAGGTGGTTTAAATTTGAACATTATTCAACTGGTTTTATTAAATATTCTCCTCAATTTATCCCGGGGATTGAAGGATAGAACCTTATCTAAACGGATGATATGAGCTAATTTACTTTTAAAGATCATATCTTCATATTTCAGGATTATCAAAGCACATATCACTCCCAGTGAGGCTCCGACTATTACATCATAGGGATAATGCACCCCCACATAGATCCGGGAGAATCCTACCACCATGGCAAAGAGGAGTAGGGGATAGATCAGCCAGTACTTTTTTCCCTTGGTTTTTTGGTGATATTTTAGACCAATCACTGTTACAGCAGCAAAAACGGATGCAGTGTGTCCTGAAGGGAAAGAACTTCCACTTTCAGGGGTTAACAAGTCAACGTTGGGTAGGGCTAAGAATGGTCTGGGCTCAGCTATAATGATCTTCAACAGGATCACCAGTACGTTGCTTAAAATAAGGGCGAGCAGGCCAAGCACGGCCACTTCCCTGCCGAGTCTACCCCCAAAAAGATAGATTAAAATGCATATGATGGCCCAGACAAAAAAATTACCGAAATTGGTTAAAAGAGGCATGATGAAATTAAAGAAGGAATTTTCAAGGCCGCCGTTGATTAAATAGAATAGATAAATGTTTTGATCAGCTAAAATTGCCTCAAGCATGTACTTGCACCTAAAAAGAGTTTTTTATTATCAGGAAATTTCTAGACTTTGAAAACACCAGTGGTGTCTAAATGGTTGGTGAGGTAGTTGATGCTTTCTTCTACGGCGGATGGTTCTTCCACTTCCACCACCAGTTGACCGTCATATTTAACTTTTTTAAGGCCATCGAATAAGGCATTAAAGTCTAAACCATTGTTATCGTTGTTGTTTCCCAGGGCCTGGTGGCTGTCGTAGGAGCCGTCATTATCTGACAGATGGATGTGCTTTATACGGGAATATTTAAGCATATCCTCCACACTGAAACCGTTGTTATGGGCATGGCCAACATCTAATGTCATATAAGCGTCTATATCCAGTATTAATTCTTCCAGTTCATTTAAGTCTTTAAAGAGCAGGCCTTCTATGTCCGGCATATTCTCCACGCACATGTAAACCCCCACTTCCCGGGCGTACCCGGAACATTCCCGCAGGGATTCCAGGTTGTAATCCATGATCTTCGTGGTTAATTTACGCCCCAGGATGGGAGTATGGCCCGGATGGACCACCACCACTTCTGAACCCAATTTACTGGCTGTATCCATGGATTTCTTGATTTCAGCCACCGAAGAATTTCTTATACGCTGGTTGTGGGATGCCACGTTCATATCAGATAAGGGGGCGTGGATGGTGTACTCTATATCGTATGAGTTTAAAACATCACAGTCCAGGTTATCGTGGGGATACTCGTTTATAATTTCACAGTGCCCCTGATTTAACTCAGTTAAGATGTCCAGGATCTCTTCCAGGGGTTGGGGGTAATATGGTAGGGTGGAGATGCTGATCTTCATGATAATCGTCCATTTGACCTTATTCATTCCTTAACCTGGCCAGTATGGGTCTGTTCTGCTTCAAGGCACCTAGTATGATATTAGCCAGTTCTATATCCTTTTTAATCTTTATATTTCCTTTTTTACCCACCGTTGCAGTGAAAAGGTAGTCTTCATCAACCAGGATATCGAAGGGTGTTCCTACAAACTCTTTATCAAAATTCAAGACCACGTAATTTCCAGCAATTTCCACATCCACACTGGAAACTTCCTCTTCCCGAGCGCGGGACTGCAGGGATTCCACACCTATGTTGATGCCCAGCTTCTTTTCCACCTCATCGATGGTTTTACCCTTTTTACCGATTAATTTGGGGATATTTTTTTCATCTATCCAGACGGTGGCCCTTTTATCTGACTTCATATCCACATCCACCGTGGCCTGGGGTATTCTCCGTTTGATTTCCTGGGTGATCTCCCTCTCAGCTATCTTCTGGATGGGTGTCTTCTGGAATTTGGTGGGACTTACCTCCATGACGATAGTCTGTTCACCGTAAGTGTAAATTTCATGCTTCAGGTCCCCATTCAGGAAGTCCCTGATTTCTATCACTGGACGGGACAGGTCTGCCTCCACCATACCAGTGGGTACCTTCACCGTGAGGGAGACATCGTATACCGCGGCCACCTCTCCGTCGTGGATGAATATGGTGGTGTCGATAATAGAGGGGATCATTCCCAGCTCCACCCGGCCGATGATCCTCTGAATGGCATCTATGGGCCTGGTGGCATGTACCACTCCAATCATACCTACTCCGGCGAGTCTCATATCCGCAAATATCCGGAAGTCCTTGGTTTTACGGAGTTCATCATAGATGGTGTAATCAGGACGGACCAGGAGCAGAATATCTGCTGTTTTACCCATATCCTTCTCTAATGGGGCGTACTGGGTCACGTCATCTCCTACCTGCAGGTCCCGGGGTGATTCCATGGTCTTCACTATGGCCCCTAAGTCTTTGCTGTAGAAGTCAGCAGCTGCCTGGGCGAAGGTGGTTTTACCCGCCCCTGGTGGCCCTGCTATTAACACGCCCTTGGCAGTGTCACGTAAACGTTCCAAAAGTTTATCCGGTAACCGGTAATCTTCCAGGGAGACCCTGGCCACTGGCCTTACCACTGTAATTTCCATTCCATCGGAAAATGGTGGCTTGGCAATGGATATACGGTATTCCCTAAACTGGATCACCGTGGCCCCTTCCATCTCTATTTCAACGAAGCTTTTAAAGTCGCTCTTGGCTCTCTCCACGATTTCCCGGCTCATCTTCTCTATTTCAATTCTTCTAAGGGGTTTTTTACCTACCTTGACCAGCTTTATATTACCAGGAGTGCCCTTCTTTGCCAGGGGCACCACGTTCTCCTTGAGATGGATGGACATGGTGTCGTCATCGAAGTACTTCCCGATTTCCAGGTCTTTATATCCGACCATTTCCTGTTTGAGGTAAATTGCTTCCAGTCCCTGGGCTTCGGCCACTTCCTTCTGCACCTTGTCACTGGTCACCAGTATTGCATCGTGGTCTCCGGCAGTGTCCCTAATCATGGCATCTATCTCACCGCCACGGGCCAGGGATATCTCCTCCAGGGTGGGTCTTCTCCCCACATACATCAAAGAGATCTTACCATCAGTATAGAGTTTCTGCAGGTTTTTAAGCTCTTCCAGACCATTGAATCCGGTTTCCCTTCCCTTATTGGCTTGATTTTCCAGTTCAGCTATCACTGCTTCGGGTATTATCACTTCACATCCGGTGAATTCCTGGTCCTGCACTATCTTGGTGATTCTGCCATCCACAATCACACTGGTATCCGGAACTATCTTCATCTTACTTCTCTCCATAAACATCTTCCGGCTGGAACACCTTCTCTTTAATAATCTTCAGATTAATATCCTCATCTCCCTTTGATAATTCCCGGTAAAAGCAGGAATAATAACCTTTATGACAGGCGGCGCCTTCCTGTTTAACCTTCAAGATAACGGCATCTTCATCGCAGTCAGTTAATATCTCCTGGACCTTCTGAAGGTGTCCGGAGCTTTCACCCTTCAACCATAATTTATTACGGGATGTACTCCAGTAATGGGCGTTACCAGTTTCAACTGTCTTCCTAAATGCTTCCCGGCTCATAAAGGCGACCATGAGCACTTCACTTGTTTTATAGTCCTGGACCACGGCGATGATCAGGTCTTCACCATTCACCTTGAGTCTGAAATTTAATTCTGGAATATTCATTTTAATCGATACTTTTTAATATTAGTCTGCTTTAAGTAGCTCCTTAATTTCCTGGGCTAAACTTTCAATCTCCACCAGTTCCTGCTTACCGGATTCCATATCCTTCACCGTTACTTTACCTTCCTCCAAGTCCCTTTCTCCCACCAGGACCACGTAATCAGCCTGCAGGTTGTTGGCTAGGGAGAGTATCTTCTTCAGCTTCCGGCCCACCAGGTCTACCTCGGTTTTGATACTGTTTTTTCTGAGTATCTGGGCTACTTCAAAGGCTTTAAGTTTTAATTCTTTGGATATGGGTACCACATAGACGTCCACAGTTTTTGGTAGGGATTTAGCCCCTCCACATAGTCTAACACATTCCACCAGGCGATCGAATCCAAAGGCGAACCCTGTGGATTCTACCTTTTCACCGCCGAATATCTCTATTAGATTATATGTTCCCCCACCGCTTATTTGTTTCTGAGCTCCCAAGCTGCGTGCGTAAATTTCAAACACGATCCCGGAGTAATAGTCCAGTCCACGGGCTATACCCAGGTTCACGGTGTAATTACTGAAACCAAAGGCTTCCAGTATATCCAGGAGTTCCTCCAGTTCTTCCAGTGCTTCAACTGACTCGGGGCTGTTTTTTATAATTTCGAATGCTTCCTTTATTATTTCCCGGTGGCCCACCAGCCCCACCAGGGTGAGGAGTATTTCACTGGTTTGAGGATCAATTTTAAGCTCATTTAATGTCTTAAACAGCTCATCAATTTCACCTTTATCTATTATGGCCATGATGATGTCCTGGAATCCCTTTTCAACATCTGCCTGGTCCAGTATTCCCCTTATTATCCCCAGGTTTCCGATGTGTATCTCAAAGTCATCGAGTCCCAGTTCTTCCAGTGAGTGGGCGGCCATGGCGATGATCTCTGCTTCAGACTCCGGGGATTTTCCCCCGATGAGTTCACATCCCATCTGCCAGAACTGCCTCCACCGGCCCTTCTGGGGTCTTTCGTAGCGGAAACAACTCCCGAAGTAGTACATCTTCAGTGGTTTGGGATTTTTTTGCAGTTCGTTGATGTATAACCTGGCTACCGGGGCAGTTAGCTCCGGCCGGAGTGCCAGGTCCCTTCCCCCTTTATCCTGGAAGTTGTATATCTGTTCCACAATTCCTTCCCCTGATTTCTTGGTGAAAAGGGCCAGATCTTCAAACAGTGGGGTTTTAATCTCCCCATATCCATAAGTCTCAAACACCCTCCTTAGGATGGTTTCTATCTCTTTTCTCTCCTTCATTTCTTCAAAAAGAAAATCTCTCGTACCTCGTGGTCTTTGTATGTCCATTGGTGATTCTCCATTTAAAAATAATTATATATTTGAATCAAAAATTTTTTTTAGAAAAATAATTTTTACCCCACCGATCTTATAAGGTGAGGGTTTCAATGTAATTTCTATTCATAATATTTTAGGTATTCGTTCATCATCTTGGGGAATGACTTGGCACTGAGGAACCTGAGTCCCAGCCTCTCTGCCCATATTTTAATTCCCTCATCAGCCGCGACTACCCCTGCTCCCAGTTCCTTGGCTAAGAGTAGCACATCCAGGTCCGGAGCACTGTCCAGGGTACCCTTTCTTAGGGCTTGCCTGTAGCGTTTCCTGAAGTCGGCTATGGCCTTGCCCACTATCTCGTTCTCTATCTGGGCTTTTTTCTCTCCCCTGGACATCATGACCAGGGATTGTACGGCTGCTTCCCAGATGGCGTTTTCTGATATCCTCATGCCCTTGTTCATTCGGTCCCTCATATCCTGCACGTATTCATAGAATATCTCCGAGGGTATCTTGGTGTCGTAGCGGTTGGGGCTTTTTTTCACTATCCAGGTGTCCGCTTTAACCATGATCTCCCGGGGGCACTCGTATCGGGCCATGTACTCAGAAAACTCTTTATAGGTTATGGGAGGCATATGGCAGCTCATATTCAGTTTGATCCTTGATTTAGCTATTACATCCAGTAGATAGTCCACGGTGTTGTTTAACTCGCCTTCACCATATACATCCCGAAGTTTATTATCGGTAAATGCCGTGGTGTCCAGTACAAACCTTTGTTTTGCCAGTATATTAACTCCCCCAGTTAAGAATTTATTCTCACTATTTAATATTGGATTGATCTGTTAAATAATCTAACATTTTTCCCCTAATATTTTATGTTGTTAATATATTGTCCCCGCTTTTTTAATAAATCCATCTGGTTAATAACACACTTACCAGGGAGAAATTGTAATGACATGTTCGATCTCGGTAGCTGACATGTTTTTAATTTATAGCGACACCATTTGATCTGGTATTAACCTCAAGATTAATTACCTTCCAAGTGGAGAATTAATATAGATAGATATGATAACCGGTAAAACCAAAATAATGGGCTTGATTGGAGATCCAGTGGAACACACCATCTCACCCTTCATGCACAACGCTGGGTTTAAATACTTCGACCTGGATTATGCGTATGTGCCATTCCACGTGGCCAGGGAAAACCTTAAATTCGCCATAGAAGGGGCCAGGGCACTGGATATCAAGGGCTTAAATGTGACCATCCCCCATAAGATCGAGGTGATGAAATACCTGGATGTTATCCATGAAACTGCCTGGCTCATCGGGGCGGTTAACACCATAAGATTTGCAGATGAAGTAGAGGGATACAACACCGATGGATTAGGTGCCATAAGGGGTATTAAAGAATTGACCCCTTTAAAGGGCCGTAAAGTTATTATATTAGGTGCAGGAGGAGCATCCCGGGCCATATCCTTCCAGTCCGTCTTAAGTGGTGCCGGGCAGGTGGTAATAGCTAACCGAACCCGGGAGAAGGCCTTAAAATTAGCTTTAAATCTCAAAGATAATTTAAATGTAGATGTGAAGGCCATAGATCTGGGAGAAGAACTTAAAAATGAACTAGAAGACGCGGATATACTCATAAATACCACTCCCATTGGCATGTACCCTAATGTAGATGATAAACCCCTGGTTACCTCAGATATGATGCATGAGGGACTGGTAGTTAACGATGTGATCTACAACCCTTTAGAAACCGGGCTTTTAAGAGAAGCCCGCCTGGCCGGTGCAAAAACCATAACTGGCATTAAGATGCTGATCTATCAGGGAATAGAATCCTTTAAGATCTGGACGGGAAGGGAACCGCCCCTTAAGGTTTTTGAGGAAGCACTGGAAGATGAGATAAAAAAATTATAAAGATTTCTGATTACTTAAAATTTCTGATTACTTAAAACGACTAATTCAAACATCAGGTAGTTAAATGAAGGATTTACCAATAACTGATAACCATATACACGTGGATCCGGTTAATGGGGACGGACCCCTGGAAGTGGCTAAGAAATTCCAGAAGGCAGGAGGTACGGTGATGATCATCCCCAATAAACCCACCTGGACCATGGGAGAGTCTTACACCCTCAGAGATACTATGGAAGAGGTTATAAAATACGTCCAGGAAATAAATGAAAACGTGGATGTGAAGGCGTTTGCTGTTGTCGGAGCACATCCCGCCGAGCTTTCTCGGCTCATAGAAGGGGGTGTATCCCTGGATAAGGCGGAAAAAATGATGAGGGATGCATTCCAGGATGCTCAGAAGCTGGTCCTGGAGGGTAAGGCCATAGCAATCGGTGAAATTGGCCGGCCCCACTATGAAGCTTCACCGGAAGAGATGGAGGTTCATAACAGGCTAATGTTACGTGCCTTGGAACTGGCACGGGATGCAGACTGTGCAGTGCAGCTGCACACGGAAAGTTCCGGGGAAAAACAGTTTTGGGAATTTGCCGAGATGGCAGAAAAAGCAGGTATCAGCAAACACCGGGTGGTTAAACATTTCTCTGGCCCATTTGTCCTTGAAGAAGAAAACCACGGCTTAACACCCTCACTCATCGCCACTAAGAAGGTTATAGTACAGGGGCTAAAAAAAGGGACCAATTTCCTCATGGAAACCGATTACCTGGACATGAAAACCAGGCCCGGCGCGGTCCTAGGTCCTAAAACAGTCCCCCGACGGACCAGGGGACTGATACAGAACGGGATCCTGACAGTGGAAGATGCCCGTAAGATCCACGTGGATAATGTGGAAAGGGTTTACGGGATTGAACTTCCCTAGCGGGTCAATAAAGATTAAATTATTCCTTCTACAATACCTGACTAATTCATTTTCTTTTCAATACCCTGATTATATTCATTTTTATCCTGATTATATTCATTCACTCTTCAATCCATATTTATACGCTTCTACTTTAACCAGTGAACCAAGGATTCCACCTATAACACCAAGTATAATCTCTATAACCAGGTATAGAACCAGGTTGTATGCCATATAATTCAAATATGCACCATATCCCTGCAGTAAGTACAAGGCCACCATAACCAGTGTAACGATAACTCCAGCAATCACACCGAAGATCGCACCATTAATCATGCCGTTTTTTATTTTACCTCCAACCATGAAACCGACAACAGTTGAGACCAGTAAAAAGTCCGAAAGTGTGGTATTCAAACCGGATAATAAGCTTGATATTATGTAAAGTGCTAAGACAATGATAACACCGATAAATATTGGCTTCCATCTAATTAGATTATCAATCAAATTCATCACTCCTTAATCGTTAATTGTAAAAACAATTGATTCAAGGCCTGTTTAAAGCTTTTCCAGATTTATACCCAAATTAGACCAGTTTAATGAATAATATAAAGAACTTAAAAAGCAGAGAAATAAAAATAATATTTCAATAGAGTTCAGTGGTGGAATTTTTGAAACAAAACTTAGAAGGCATAACCGAGACCATGCTCATACCCCTCTGGGCCCGGGCCAAGGAAACCAGAATGGAAAACCCGATAATAAAGGATGAGATGGCCCTGGAAATGATGGAACAAATAGATTACGACTTTGAAAAGTTCGAGCGTGGAAGAATGCCCCAAGTCAGTATATCCATCAGAACTGAATTATTGGATAAAGCGACCCAATATTTTATAGATAGAAATGAAGATGGTACCATAGTTAACCTGGGGTGTGGTCTGGACACCCGCTACACTCGATTAGATAATAAGAAAGTGCACTGGTACGACTTAGACCTGCCGGAGCCCATCCGCATCAGAAGACGGTTCTTTAAAGAGACAGAACGTTATAAGATGATAGCCAGATCAGTCTTTGACTACACTTGGATGGGTGAGATTAAAACAGACAAACCTATCCTGATTATAGTTGAGGGGTTGTTGATGTACTTTCTGGAAGATGAAGTAAAAGAATTGTTATACAGATTGGTAGAGGCTTTTCCTGGTGCAGAGATGCTCTGTGAGGTGACCACACCCCTGGTTGTGGAGAGACATAAAAAACTGGATCCCCAACGTGAGAGAATTGTCCCCTTCCAGTGGGGAGTAAAAACCGGTGAGGAAATTGAGGAGTTTAACCCGAAAATAAAGTTCATAACTGAATGGAACTACTTCGATTACCATAAAGACCGGAGAAAAAAGGCGAAAATCAGGTTAACCCGGGAACTCAGTGGTAGAATCGTTTATTTAAAATTTGGCTAATTTCCAGTCCAAGTTACTAATTTTCCAGTTCCAGGTTAATTTCCAGTTTATTTTACCTTTTTATGCTGATTAGTTTTTAATCAGTGCCCACCACCGATGAAGAAGCTCACCACGCTGATTAAAACTCCGATAAGGACTATTTCGATACAGATTTTAAGAATGTTTTCCCGGGACACCCTTGCCAGATACAGACCTAATATTATCAGGGCAATGAAACAGAAAACCACGGTGGTGATTACAGCCGAAGTCCTATCAGCTAAAAGGAGAAATGGCACCACGGGTACGAAGGATCCGATGAAACTGGAAAAACCATGGGTGAACATACTCATGTATACCCTTCTTTTAGCCCGATCATGGATCACCGTATCGTCCAGTTTACCCTCATCCAGCATCATCTTCTGCTCAAGTTCACGTATGCTCCGGACCTCCTCAGCCCTTTCACCTATGAAGGAACCGAAGGCGTTGGACATGGCCAGGGCTATACCCCCACTCAGTCCGGTGAGTCCAATAACGAAGTTGGGAATTTCTATTCCACCGGCACCAGCCACTCCACTGGCTGCTAACGTAACACCCATAACCGCCAGGACACCGTCCAGGGTACCCAGGGCTATGTATCGGCTCATGTTGATGTAATCTGAGATGAATTGGCGTATGTTCATTTTAACCTAGTTCTCCACTTATTTTTATCAAAAAAACAAATACATTTTTTTAAATGGATTTATCTCCACGACCCAGTTCTTTATGGGCCCGGGCAAGATGTCCTGCTGATAACGCCCCTACCAGGGATAATTCACCTGCTAAGACGGTTCCGGCTACTATCTCGGCGAACTTACCCACCTTTCCGGAGCCGTAGACGTCCATTATTTCCAGGCATTCCCGGGCGGTTTCCAGTCGGGTTCCGCCGCCGATGGTTGCCAGGGGCACATCAGGTAGGGTCACGGAGAAGTAGAGGTCTTCATCGATATTTTCAGCGGTGGTTATTCCCAGGCTTCCCTCTACGATATGGGCTTCGTCCTGGCCAGTGGCTAAAAATAGTGCACCGATCATGTTGGCGTACTGGGAGTTGAAGCCTATGCTACCGGATATCGCTGATCCTATTAAATTCTTGGATGTGTTAACCTCCACTATGGCATCAGTGGTGGTTTTAAGTTTATTCTCCACTATTTTCTTGGGTACGATTACTTCAGCCACCAAAGTTTTACCCCTTCCTTCTATCAGGTTAAGGGAGGATGGTTTTTTATCCACACACAGGTTACCGCTCAGGGCTACCACATGAGCGCCTGTCTTATGAGTTAAAAGGTTTAAGGCGTTCTCGGTGGCTATGGTCACCATGTTCATCCCCATGCTATCACCTGTTTTGAAGACGAAGCGTGGGTAGAGGTAACGCCCCACCACTACCACCGGGTCGATCTTCAGGAGCTTACCATGTCTGGTGGTGACCTCAGCGGCCTTTTTAAGTTCCTTGAAGTTGTTCTGGATCCAATCTTTTATTTCCAATGCATCAGTAAGTGATTTAGCCTTAATTACCGGTCCTCTGGTCATCTTATCATCGGCTATGCGTACGTTTGCACCGCCTGCCTCGGTTATGGCCGAGCAGCCCCGGTTTACCGATGCTACCAGAGCCCCTTCTGAGGTGGCCAGTGGAACGTAAAACTCCCCCTGAGTATTTAAACCGTTGATCTTTAGTGGCCCGGCCAGGCCAACTGGAATCTGGATAGTTCCGATAGGGTTTTCTATGTTCCTCTTCTGGGCTTCATCCATATCCAGGGAGTAGTTTGCGATGTTGGTTAACTGGATCTTATATTTCTCTTCTAAAAATTCCCGCCTTATATCAACAGCTTCCCGGGTGTTCTCGGTGAATTTGTCAATTTCGTATAGTTTAAGCTCACCATTTAGAAGTTTATTCATTATTTCTTCCTTTTCGACCATTTTCTCACAGATCCTGAAATATTTAGAGAATTTAATAAAATTGAGTTTATATAATTTTTTGGATTCATAAAATTTATATTTTTAACCAATTGAGGGGGGGGAAGATTCATATATTAAAAAAAGTTATAAAATGTCCTTCATTATTTCGGCTATTTGAGAAGGCCTGCTTGCAACCTGCACCCCGGCTTTCTCCAGGGTTTCTATTTTACTTTTGGCAGTTCCGCTTTCACCTTCTATAATGGCACCGGCATGTCCCATCCTCTTACCCGGCGGGGCGGTTACCCCGGCGATGTACGCCGCTACGGGTTTGCTGATGTTTTCCTGAATATACTCAGCGGCTTTTTCCTCGGCGTTTCCCCCGATCTCCCCGATCATGGCCATGGCCTTGGTGTATTTGTCTTCTTCAAACATCTGCAGTACGCGTGAGAAGTCCATTCCCACCACTGGGTCTCCGCCTATTCCCAGGCAAGTGCTCTGGCCTAAGCCGGCCCTGGTGATCTGGTGTGCCACCTCGTAGGTAAGGGTCCCGCTCCGGGAGACTATGCCCACTTCTCCCTCCTGGAATATGTGGGTGGGCATTATTCCCAGCTTCCCCACTCCAGGGGTGATAATTCCCGGGGTGTTGGGGCCGATGACTATGGTGTCGTGCCTGCGGGCGTATTCCACCACCTCTATGGTATCGTGTACCGGGATGTGCTCGGTGATTATGACCACCAGGTCGAGCTGTGACATCGCTTCAAAGGCAGCGTCCTTGGCAAAGGGTGCTGGTACGAATATTATGGATGCGTTGATGTCTAATTCATTTTTCGCCTCTGCTATGGAGTTGTAAACATTTATTTCACCGAATTTCTGCCCTCCCTTTCCCGGGGTGGTTCCGGCTACAATGTTAGTTTTGTAGTCCAGCATTCCCTGGGTGTGGAAGGTCCCCTGTTTTCCAGTGATGCCCTGTACTATGCATCTCGTGTTTTTATCTAGAATTATCATCTTCCTTCAAACCCCTACTTCTCTTCATTTAAACCATGTTTTATGTGTGGTACTGTAATTATGATAGTCCTTTATTGGTAATAAAAAGGGGTGATTTGCTATTTGCTTCGTCACCATTTTAAATTTTACTTACCACCATTTCCATGACCACTATTTCAAAATACGCATCCTCTCAGAGAGGGGAACTGCCAGGTCCATGACGTTGCCGTTCATGTAGGCGGTGATGGACATGATCACACTACCGGGTATAACATAGGATGGTGAGCCTCTCTCCACCAGGTAGACGTTCTTGTTTCCCAGGGCGGCTCCCATCATGGCCCCGGCGACTATTCCCATACTCTCAATATCCTCTATGGTCGCGGCTACCACCGGGTCATCAGTCTGGTCTGAAACGTAGCCTACACCGGGTATTTTCTGTGGACCGTCCTGTATTTGGCTGCTGGTGTCGGTGACACCGTCCATGCCCCGGGCAGCCTGCAGAGCAGAATTTGCAACTTTACCTACAAACGGCTCTCCACCGTAGGTGTCGAATGAGACTATTAAAGCGTCCGGGTAGCGATCCTGTCTGATAGTTGCCTCGGCATAGGATATTCCCTCACCGGCTCCTTCTGGTGTGGGTGATATGCCCTCTACATCACCTATATCTTCAGCGTTATTTCTTAAAATCTCCACTATAGCGGCGTTTATCTCTTCTAATTTATCATCCGGAACGAATGCACTTATAACCAGGTCATCACCGGTTATATTGGTCAATGCAGCTGAGTGTGCGCCTAGTTCTAGTAATTGGGGGATGTTCTGTTCCACACTACTTATCAGGTTCCAGCTGCAGGAAACATCGTTGTTAGAGATATCTGCACCGATGGAAGTTAATTTCAAACTATTCACCTTCAAGTATCAAATTTTTACCGATTAAAAAATTTAAATAGTAATATCTACATCATATTTACCTATTTCACATAATTATATGTAATTGAATGTAATGAATTAAACTATATAAAACGGATATAAAAATTTTTTAATAATAAAGCTCGTTCTTCTTTATGAAAATTTGATAAACAAGAATAATCCAACGGAGTGTTGATGGAAGTTGATTGATACACTGAACCTCACCCGGAAATTCGGTGATTTAACAGCGGTAGATGGATTAACCTTACAGGTTGATGAGGGAGAGATCTTCGGTTTCCTGGGACCGAACGGCGCAGGAAAGACCACCACAGTGAGGATGCTCAGCTGTCTAATCTCAAAGACCAGTGGGGAAGCCAGTATAGCCGGTTACCAGGTGGATGACCCGGAGGATTCCCTGAAGATCAGGAAGATCATAGGTTTACTCCCGGAAAATGTGGGTCTCTATGATGCCTTAAGTTCCTATGATAACCTCGATTTTTATGGCCGGTTATACGAATGCCCAGAGGCACGTAGGAGAGAAAATATTGAACATTTCCTGAAGATGCTGGGGCTCTGGGATAAAAGGGATGTCAGTGCCGGCCAGTTTTCCAAGGGAATGAAGCAAAAACTGGCCATCGCCCGGGCGCTTATCCATGATCCAAAAGTACTCTTCCTGGACGAGCCGACAGCAAACCTGGACCCGGAATCAGCGAAGACAGTAAGGGATTTCATACTGCAATTGAAGAAGGAGAAGAAAACCACCATCTTCCTAAACACCCATAATCTGGACGAGGCCCAGAGGGTATGCGACCAGATAGGAATATTCAACGGTAAACTGATGGCCCTGGGCACCCCGGCAGAGCTTGAAGGATCGGTTTGGGGTAATAAAACAGTGGTTCAACTGGAGAAAGTAACGGATGCCATACTTTCGGCCCTGGATAAATTACCACTGAAAAATATGGTGGTGGATGAGGGCAGACTCACCATCGATGTAACTGAAGCAGATAAAGAGAATCCGGCCATTGTTGATGCTATAGTGGGTGCTGGTGGTAAGATTCAATATGTTACCCGGTTGAGTTCCACCCTGGAAGATGCGTACCTGAAATTCGTGAGGCAGGAGAAATGAAACTCAACAAATCATGGATCATCGCTGGTAAGGACTTTAAAATATTCCGGAAGAAAAAACGTATCCTCTACGCACTGATAATTCTCCCACTCCTGCTCTCGGTTGGCTTGCCATTGTTCCTTATATCTACATTGGAATCTGCAGATCCAGGAGAGGTAGCGATAATACTCAATGCCTTTTCATTTTTTTACATCATTCTGGCTTACATACTACCCAATTCCCTGGCGGCATACAGCATTTTAGGGGAGAAGATGGAACATAGTTTAGAACCCCTCCTGGCAACACCCCTAACCGATGGTGAGCTTCTACTGGGGAAGATGATAGCTTCCTTTTTACCCTGTGTGGCCATGATCTATCTTGGTTCTGTAATTTTCATGGCACTATCCGATGTAACTACCGGTACTCTTTACTTCCCCAACTGGACCATGGCATTTATTCTAATTATAGCCGTACCCTTAGCTTCCATCTTAAGCATTCAACTGAACATCATAATATCTTCCCGGGTTAACGATGTGAGAACTGCCAATCAGCTGGGACTACTCCTGTTTATACCATTTATAGCAGTGTACATATTACTAACCACGAACATGGTGTCTTTAAATATACTCAACCTACTTATAGTCTCAGCAGTCCTCTTAATCATCGATGTGGTATTATTTTATGTAAACAAGGCCACCTTCAACCGGGATAAGATACTTACCAAATGGAAGTGAACTATCACCAAATAAATTTAAGGGTCATGGTAAACTTAATGATGATAATCGTTTAAGATATGGATGGATAATAATAAGATGAATCTAAGAAGATGAATTCATTTCCCAAAATATACATTCACGAAGAAATAAACCCATAGGTGCATAATACAATGCCTGTAAAAACAATGATATGCGTCCCTATTTTCCGGCCAAATTTAAACTCTGCCCGATTAACAGCTGATAAGGCCCTGAAACTGGGAGCTGATATACTGGAGCTCAGGATAGACGCACTCCAGGATCCGGATGTTCAAGAGGTAATAAACTTCATAGACTCACTGGATGGTAGGGTAATAGCCACCAACAGAACAGCCCGGGAAGGAGGGTTATTTAAAGGTTCTGAGGAGGAGAGAACTGAAATCCTCTCTGATGTAGCGGGACACGCCCGATTTGTGGATATAGAACTGCAAACTGAGGAAAAATTACGCTCCAGGGTTATCAAAAAGTCGGGCTCCAGCATAGTTTCCTTCCACGACTTTGAAAAAACCCCCAGTGTGGAAGAACTACTGGAGATAGTAAGACAGGAGAAGGAGCTGGGGGACCTGGCCAAATTCGCGGTGATGCCCCGCAACCTGGAGGACACCCTCACTGTTTTCCAGGTACTCTTACAAATGGAAGATACCATCGGGATATCCATGGGAGATCTCGGCGGATACACCAGGGTAACTGCCGGTCTTTTCGGTTCACCAATCACCTATGCATCTTTAGATGGGGGATCAGCTCCAGGACAGCTTGATCTTAAGACCACAAGACTATTTTTAGATAAATTCACGGACGTGGACAGGTGAAAATTAGAAATATCCTGATAATAACCCTGCTAGTTCTACTAACCACCTCTACATCTGCCTGTATCTACCTTGAGCCTTCAAAGAATGTGGAGGTCACCATTAAAACCAACGGTTCAGACGTCCAGGTAGAGACACCCCATACACTCTTATTTTTCAACACAATTCCCACATCCATGCAGACGGAAATGGAAAATAAAGCATTAGAAGACGTATATAGTGATACCAGTACTGTCGAGAGTATTGAAAATGATATGCAGGATATAGCTGAGGCTTATGACTATAACGTCACGGTGACTATAGATTCACAGTTTGGCACTGATAAACTACCCATGGTCGCCACAGTAAAGGGCACATCCATGCTCCCCACCCTCCATGAAGGTCAAGAGGTGGTATTACTTAAAACTAAGGATATTAAGGTGGGAGATATGGTGGTGGCCCGTCACCCTGAACACGGACTAATAGTTAAGAGAGTAGCCCAGATAAAGGGCGACCAGGTCTACTTAATGAGCGACAACCGGGAAGTAACCATAACGAATAATATGATTATCAAAGGCCTGGACACCTGGCTCCCCACAGAGGATGTGGTTGGAGTGGTTATGGAATATTAAATGTTTAAGAAGTAATTAATTGGTTGTTGTCTTTAAAAATAAAAAGGATTGTTGTATTAAATAAAAAAGGATTTAAAAAAAAATTATCTCTTCAAAATAAAAAAGAATTTAAAAAACTGTTTTTCAATTTGAACCTGCTTTTAACTCATTTCAGACAGTCTTTTAACCCTTTTAACCATGTTGGGGTGGGTGGAGAGTACTTCCATGATCTGACTGCCGGTACCTACCTTGGTCTGGCGGTATTTTAGTTCATTCAGTTCAACTTCACTGATGGTTCCATCCCTATCAAGGTCCAGCTGTTGTAAATCACTGATCACATCACTGGAACTGGAGATGTCGTTGACAAAGAATGCTTTCACACCCTCAACTTCCTTCTTTTCCCTTTTATCTGCTACAGCTGAGCTATAGGTAAGTTTGTAAAGTGCGCTGGCCAGTTCATGTGGTGGGTTTCCCAGTTCTATACTTCCCTGGTCTGCGTAATATTCTCTTACCCTTGACACGAAGAGAACTATCAACTGTGACAGGAAGTAACCCACTAAAGCGACGACTCCTATGAGCCCGGCGTTATCATTTCTACCTCCACTGAAGAGAGTGCTGATGAATATGTAGTAGAAGATCAGTGGAACGGCGCTGATCATGGTTATCACCGCCATATCCCGATGGTTGATATGGGATAGTTCATGCCCCAGGACCGCTCTTAATTCTCCTTCATCCAATATTTGAAGCAATCCCCTGGTTACGCAGACTCTACCGTCACTTTTGGTTCTCCCGAAGGCGAATGCGTTGGGTATGTTCACTTCAGAGATTCCTACCTTTGGTTTGGGGATGCCAGCCTTCATGGCCAGGTCTTCCACCATGGCATGGAGTTTAGGGGCCTCATGGGGTTCTACATATCTCACCCGCATGGTCATTTCCACCAGTTTCGGTCCCAGGAGATACTGGCCTACTACTATGGCCACAGCCAGTATAGCGTAGAAGGTAAGGTTTCCGAAGTGCAGGAAGTATCCGGCCAGTGTAACAATTACGTAAATTAGGAAAAATAATAAGGCAATTGCTAAATATAACCGCATGGTTAATCTTAACGTTCCCATTTTTTTCATTTTTTTATCACCTAAATGTTCACATTCATAATATCTGATGTCCTATATAAATATTTCTGACGAATAATCTAATTTTTTATATGACTAAGTTCAAGGAAATTCATGAATAATTCACCAGGTCCTCACAGGGAATTAATCTCTTTAAAAAACGCTGCAATTTTTGGTGTGGCATTGATAATTGGGTCGATACTTTATTTATTGACTAACCAAACTATGGAAATAAATATTAAATTCTTTGATTTTATAGTTCCTCTGGTAGGATTTCTTTCCTTTTCATGTTTAGTATATGCCGCAAAAAGGTCTAGAATTTATGGAAAACGTGTTTATCTTGCCTGGTTATTCATTGCATTTTCCATATTGCTGTACGTTATCGGAGATACAATATGGGCTTTTATGGAGGTTGTTTTACATGTTCAACCTTTTCCATCCGCCGCCGATATATTTTATTTGTTATATTATTTATTTTTCATAATGGGATTATTTTTGATGTTCAGGTCTCTTGATAGTCCTGAAAATATTTATAAAACTATTTTAGATGCCTCGATTGTGGTGGTTTCCGCTATATGGATTTTTTGGAACACCTTATCTGTTTTTATTATTGCTCAAGGGACTACATCTGCGTTTTCTTTATATTTATTTTATATAATTCGAGATTTTGTTATATTTATGCTTCTAATAAATTTAGCACTTAAACAAGTAAATAAATGGGATAAAAATCCTATCATAATATTGACCGCGGCTCTTTTGGTTCAATTAATAACAGATTTAGTTATTACCTATCAATTTTCCAGTGGAATTTATATGTCAGGTCAGTTTACTGAAATTGGCTGGCTGTCATGTTATGTTCTAATCGGACTTGCCGGAATACTTCAGGGTAATATAGCCGGTGTTGACACCGATAAATTAGCCATAGAGATGAAACCAGTAAAGCATGTGATTTTTTCATTTCCCGTGATATGGATAGCACTGGTAATTTTCATGTTAATATGGGGTTATAATAATGTTTCACCTTCAAATTTTATGGTGATAGAGATTAAAGTACTACTATTTTTCCTGCTTTTGATGATCAGACGGGTGATATCGGTAAATGAAAACTGGCAATTTTATTGGAAGGTGAAAGATAGAAAAGTGTGAAATTTATCTATTTCCTTTATAATTAGAAAGGGAATAATTATTTTTAGAATCTATACATGTATCAGTAATCCCGCCAGTACTTATGGACCAGGTAGACTGCCAGGATAACCACTGCTATCACCACGACGATGTCCATGTAATGGAAGTATTCCTCTATTATATTCCAGTTGGGTCCCAGCATGAATCCGATGTATCCCAGAACAAAGCACCAGGGAAGTGAACCAACGAAGGTGTAGATGGAGAATTTTTTCAGGTCCATCTCCGCTATACCTGCCGGTAGGGATATGAAAGTCCTTATTATCGGCAGAACCCGGCTTATAAGCACCGCCTCATGGCCGTACTTATCAAACCATTCATGGGCCATATCCAGCTTTTTGGGACTGATCAGGACGTACTTACCGTATTTTTCCAGGAAGGGCCTTCCACCTTTAAGCCCTACGAAATAGGCGATCCAGGAACCTATGAGGTTTCCCACCGCACCGACGATGGTAATTCCTAAGAGGCTCATCTCACCCCGGTAGACGACGAAACCGGATAGGGGCATTATAACTTCACTGGGAAGTGGTATACACGCGCTTTCTAGGGTCATGCCTATGAAGACGCCCCAGTATCCCAGATTTTCAATTAAGTAGATAGCGAAGTTGGTCACTGTTTCTATGATTCCAACCATATTAAACCATCTACATTTAAAAGTATAAAAAGGATTATAATTCTAAGGATAAAAAAAAATCTTATCTTCTGATTTACTTAATACTTTGTTCAAACATGTTATGGTGCTCGAATGAAAATCAAGATAAACCTGGAAGCTTTTCTAATATTCTTAAGAGGGCTGTTCATGGGAACAGCAGACGTGATCCCTGGTGTTTCCGGTGGAACAATAGCATTGATCACCGGCATCTATGAAAGACTCATCCATGCCATAAGTCGTATCGACTTTAAATTTCTGTGGTACCTAGTAGAGGGAAAATTTAAAAAATTTAAAGAGAACGCTGTAAAGGAAATAGACTTCGAGTTATTCATACCTCTACTATTAGGTATAGGGTTAGCTATTTTAACCATGTCCAAGGTGATATCATATCTTTTAGCCACATATCCCGCGTTAACATATGCATTCTTCTTCGGTTTAATACTTTCATCTGCATTTTTTGTCTACAAACATGTGGGTGGTTTAAACGTTAAAAATGTAGCATTTCTCCTGGTAGGCTTTGTATTTGCCATTATCTTCGTGGGTTTAAACCCGATCCAGGCCAACCACACTTTACCTGTAATTTTCTTCTCAGGGATGGTGGCCATATGTGCCATGATACTACCTGGAATTTCTGGAGCATTTATCCTACTGCTTTTAAACCAGTATGAATATATGATAAATGTTTTAAACAATATGCAGTTTACTGAAATAATCGTGTTCTGTTCTGGGGCGTTGATAGGGATTTTATCCTTCTCAAGAGCCCTTGATTACATGCTAAATCATCATAAATCCATTACCATGTCATTTCTGGTGGGGTTGATGATCGGTACTTTGAGGTTACCCTATGAAAGAACAGTGGCCAGTATGGATTCGGTTATCCCGGTTATAGTGGTGGCGGTAATAGGTTTTATCCTGGTCATCGTTTTGGAGAAGGGATTTGAAGGTCAACACAAAAATTAAAAATATTTACCTTCCCCTGACTTTTATTCAAACTTCCTGAACCCCTGGGGGTTAAGGCCGTAACTTAGAAGAAGATTTCTATCCTCAGCGGATACTGGTTTTTCATCTGCAGGTGGGATAGGACGTCCCTTCTTAGCGAATATGACACCCGTTTTCTTGTTGGCTGCCAGGAATTTACCAGCATCACCGTTTACTATTATCTTGCCCTTGATCATGTCTATGGCGGTGAAATCATCGGTGTTTCCATTGATTATCAAGGTTCCACCATTTAACAGGGCTCCGCTGTTTTTCCCGGCCGGGCCATTCACCCGGACGATACCCTTCCTCATAAGTATCCCGGTGCTTAGATCCACCTTGCCATGGAAGATTATCTCTGCCTCACGGTCTAACCTGGCACCGACGGTGTCTTTGACTGTCCCGTCATTGATTACGAGTTTACTTCCCACCAAATCGCATGAGACGAGTTTATCTCCCTGGAGTCCCTGGTGCATGATGTCCGTAATCGATCTGTACTTCCGGTAGCCTTTAACATCTGATTTAACCTCTACCAGGTTGCCCATGGGCTCTTTTACTGCTCCTTTAACGTAGATATTGCCCCTGGCCATGCTGATCCCCATCCTGGTGTCGGCATCTCCCTCTACGTAGATGTCACCAACCGGGGTGTCGTTTCCACTTCCACCGAAGTACTTAAGGTCCACACCCATACTTGAAGCCAGCCTATGGCCGGTATCTCCATTTATACGTATATCTCCTCCGGTTTTTAGGTGTTCCACCAGATCTCCGAAGGTTAAATCGTTGTGAGGGATTTTCCAGGTAGGATCGAGTTTCTCTCCCTTATGCTGCCAGTGGAAGTTGAAGGTGAAATCGCAGAGGCAGTCCACTGGTTCAGGGGATTCAACGGTGAATAACTCCCTTTCATCCTTCTTTTTATCTTGCTTCCGGCCGAATATTTTAAGCATAAAGATCCCCCTAGATAAAAATAAAACTCCTTAATAATAGTTTACTCTACCCCTAAAAAATAAATTTTGCTATATTAACTTCGTTTTTGAAGCATTTTTCTACTGTAGAAAACTGTGACTTATTTCCTACTTAAAAAAGCCAGTACAACCCCAACAACCGTTAAAATTATTCCTAAGATAATTGCATCCAAATTGAGCTGTGTTAAAAGTACGATACAAGTGAGGAGCCCAAAAACTGATAATATAGGTATATTTTTTATATTTAAGGGTATCCTGAATGGCCGTTTTAATTCAGGAGAAGTGTACCTCAGGATCAGCACCGAGGCATTGATGAAGATGAAACTCAAAAATAAGGTGTAATTGTTGGTGCTTGCCAGGAATTCCAGATTCCCTACGAATAAAAATACAACTGCAGCCAGGCCCACCACCACTATTGAAACCCAGGGCGTCCTTGTCCGGGGATGAACTTTACCCAGGACCCGTGGGAGGGAGCGGAATTCGGACATGCCATACACTATCCGGGAACCGGCTAAGAGCAGTAAAAGGACGGTGTTACTGGTTGCAAATAGAGCTATTATGGTAAGTAAGAATCCTCCATTTGCTCCAAGGGCAGCATTTGCTATCTGGGAGAAGGGGGCCTGTGAATTTGCCAGGACTTCCCAGCCAAGTATGCTGACTGAGCTAAAGGACACCAGGATGTATAGAACGGTGCTGATTATCATGGCCAGTATGATGGCCCGGGGAATATTCCTGTTGGGCTCGTTGGTCTCCTCAGACAATTTAACGATCTCTTCAAAGCCGAGGTAGGCGAAGAAGATCAAAGCCGCAGCGGCCATAACTCCATTTATTCCCAAAGGCATCTCCAGGTAGTTAACACTTCCCCAGTAGGGTACTCCTATAACGAAGATAATTAAAAGACCAAGAGCCTCTATGGATGTAAATATGATGGCCACCCAGGCAGATTCCTTTATACCGATGAAAAGAAGTAACGAAAGCACTATTAAAAGGCCAATGGCAGAAACAACAGGGGGTATGTTAACTAACACAGCCAGGTAATTACCGAAACCTATGGCCACCGCTGAAGAACTGATGACAGCACTTAATATAATGAGCCAACCGATGACAAACGCAACACGCCTGCCTATGGCATTTTTAACGTACTCATACTCTGCAGCCGCACTGGGAAACATGGATGAAAGTTCCCCATAACTTAACGCAGTAAAAGCAGCAACGATGGATGATATGATAAATGAAAGCCACAGTGCATTCCCTGCTAATGGGGCGGCCTCTCCCAGAAGGGCGTAAATCCCGGCACCCAGGATAATCCCTATACCAGACACGGTAACCTCAAAAAGCCCTAACTTCCGTTTTAAAGACTTAATCTGTTCACCACCATCTTTGGATAGTAAAATTTTATGTTTTTATTTATATTCTCATACATAATAGTATATAGTGAAAACAATGAGTCAAGAGATCCTGGACTTCCTGGGAATGATTGGAGTTAATACCCAGTTTATAAGTCTTTATAATAATTCCATATTCATCAACAACCTTAAATTTTCCAGGTTCTCCCGTAAAAAGGAGGAGTTATTCCTGGAGAAACACCCCGACTGGAAGGTGGTAAGGTCTAAGGTTTTCCAGAAGATGTGCGTCCGCGCCTCCCGATTTTTGAGCAAATCATTACATCCGAAGGAGAAGATATTCATAGAAAAGAATAGTAACTGTGCTAACATAGCCCTGTATATAATATTAGAGCCCTACACAAGGAAATATGGCATCGAAATTACCTACAGCGATGATCTGGAAATGGCCCGGCCCGGTGAAGTGGATAAAATAGCATCACCCCTCACCCTGGACGGAGAAGTGGAAAATATAATCAAACAGATGCTCCAGGGAGAGAAAATCGAGCCCACCATTTTAAAGGATAAACCAAATAATTTAAAAGCGATTTATCCACTGATAAACATCCCTGATTCCCGGATAGAAACCTGGACCAGTGAACATGATTTTAAATGTAATATTCCCCCTAAAGATAAGGTTTCCAATGATCTACTGGAATTCCTGGAAGAATATATCCCGGAAGTCAGGGAGAATATGTTGAAGTCTGCTCTTTTTGTTTCCAATCAAAAGTAATAGAAAAGGGATGATTTTTGGAAAATCTAGTTCCACCCCCCAATTAACTAGAAATTCCAAAAAAAACTCATCGATCTAATTTTCATATGTGCATTTATTAATAGTTTATTTGCATGGGATACGTATGTATGTGGATACATCGCAACAGATACGTATAGAAAACCTTAAAAATAGATGAAAAATAATACTAAACTAGACCAAGTTATGGCTTGGGGGCTTGGGCATGAAAAAGTACAGAGTAAATACCACCATTTCTCAAAAACACCATGAAATACTTAAAGAGTACGCTAAAGAATATGGTACACAGCAGAGCGTACTGGAACACGCCCTGGAAGCTCTTAAAAATACTGGTGATCAGGGGGAACTATCATCTACAGGACAACTCTGGATGAGGATATTCAGGGAATTAAAGGACATACACATACTCTTCCAGAGAGACCTGGCTAAAATTTTTTTTGAAAATATGGACATAGATCAGTACCAGGATTATATCAGAAATGAAAAACCAGGGGAAACAGCAATTGAATGGTACTATAACAAACCCCTTAAAGAATGTACATTACAGGAAATAGTCCATGCGGTAGTGGCCAAACTGGATGTCCAGGGAGGAGCAGACACCTTAATCTGCACCGAAGATGAGGAAAGCTACAGGATAAACATGACCCACACACTGGGCATCAATGCATCTAAAGCTATTAAGAGACTGGATGAAAGTATTTTTGAAAGTTACGGAGCTAAATACGAAACCCATTACTCAGAACGGAGTATTTTTTTCAAGGTATATAAGGATAAATAAATTTCAACGAAGACGGGGAGGTTAATTTGAAGAAATATCGGGTGAACACCACCATATCCCAGAAACATCATGTTATACTCAAGGAGTTAGCTGAGAAATACGGCACCCAGCAGAGTGTACTGGAACATGCCCTGGAAAGACTTAAAAATAAAGATGACCAGGGGGAATTATCTAAGGAAGAAGAGCTCTGGTTGCAAATATACAGGGAGATGAAGGATGTGCTATCCCTTTTACAGAGAGATTTGGTTACTTTGTTATTTGACACTGTAGATTTTCAGGGATATGAGGATTACATAAAGAAAGTGAATCCCGCACTCTTTGCAGTGGAATGGTACTACAACAAGCCACTTAAAGAGTGTACTTTACAGGAGCTGGTAGAGGGACTCATCATGAACATCAAAATGCAGGGTACCTCCGATTCTATAAACTACACTGAAGATGAGAACAGCTACACCATGAATTGGATTCATAATCTGGGTATCAACTGTTCTAAAGCCCTGGTAATCATGAATGAAATGGTGCTCGAAAGTTATGGAGCTAAATTTGAGGACCACTATACACAACGGAGTATTTACTTCACAATATATAAGTAATCCACTAATATAGAGAGATATAATGAAAAAGCACAGGGTGAACACCACCATATCCCAGGAACACTATGAAATACTTAAAGAGAGTGCCAAGGAGTACGGTACCCAGCAGAAAGTGCTGGAGCATGCCCTGGATAACCTTAAAAAAGATTCAACTGACAAATTATCCCCACAATTAGAGCTCTGGATGAGGATAGGAAAGGAAATAAGAAATACGATTATATTTGTACAGAAGGATTTAGGCACGTTGTTATTTGAAACCATCGACTTCCACCGGTTCCAGGAATATATCCAAAGGGGAGCACCGGTAAAATTCGGGGTAGAATGGTACTACAATAAACCATTGGAACAGTGCACTCTACCGGAGATAGTAAAATACATAATGGTTTTGCTGGACATACAGGGTGGGGCCGATACCATAAGTTGTACAGAAAATGATGAACTGTATCAGATAAATTACACCCACAACATGAAAATTAACACTTCCAGAGTAATTAAAATCATGATTGAAAGTCTTTTAGAAAGTTATGGGGCCAAATACGAAACTGACTATTCACAGAGGAATGTTTTCTTCAAAATATATAAATAGAAGCCGGTATCTAGGTTAAAAACACCATACTCTCAGGGTAAATCAGGATATAAAATAAAGTTAGTATTAAGGAAATTTATCCAATCTCCAGATCATAGGACGTATGGAAATTTCCATTTTTTTCAGGAACCTGTTTATGATAATCCAGGTAGCTATCGATGACGTATCTTCCTGCAGGCATACCATATTCAAATTTTAAGGTAACTTCTCCTGTTTCCCCATGTTTCAACAGAGATACTTGCTGATCTTCAATATCCACCCCGAGTAATTCATTTTCTTTACTGGATGTTATCATCCTGACTGTGAATTCGCCTATAGCAACATTACCATTGTTTTTAATGTTAAAACATACTTCAAACGGTTCATACTCCTCTGGAAACTGCGGTTCAGCACAGCTTTCTGTAAAAAATAGTTCTGGCTTATTTTGCAATGTATTACCATCTAACACACTAGTTGATTCATCTTTAGGATTATATGAATTATCTGTTATGATAAACGCCCCCCCAATAATGTTTTTTGATCTTATTAAATATGTTCATTTATTAATAGTTTATTTGCATGACATGTGCATGTATGCGGATGCTTTAAACGATCATACGTATAGATAACTTAAGAATTGATAAAAATACCAAAAATAATAATATAACTGAAAGGATTATGGGGGTGGGGACATGAAGAAATACCGGGTGAACACTACTATCTCCCAGAAACACCATGAGATACTCAAAAAACATACTGAAGAGCATGGTACACAGCAGAGAGTGCTGGAATATGCGCTGGAAATCTAGAAAAGAACCCCAAGCAGGGCTTGGGACTGCCTCCGGATGAGGAAGAACTCTGGATACGGATAGGCCGGGAGATAAAAGATGTATTCACACTTTTCCAGAAGGATTTTACCAAGATACTATTTGAAACAGCAGACACGGAAAAGATCAGGGACTACATTACCAGGGAAAAGCCAGCCGAGTTTGCAATCGAATGGTACTACCACAAACCCCTTAAAGATGGTACTTTAAAGGAGATAATCGATGCAGTAGTTATCAAACTCAAGATCCAGGGCGGAGCCCGATAGGGTGAACTGCACAGAAACAAGATGACTACTACCTGATAAAATTTAACCCATAGCCTGGGTATCAATTACAGTAAAGGATTGGCCCAGTTTGATGCGAACGTATTTGAAAGTTACGGGGCGAAATACGAGAACTACTATTCAAAAAGATTTCATATCCTTCAAGGTGTTTAAAGAGAACCACGATGATTGAAAAAAGTGCGTTCTACTGGATTAGGACACATATCATATGGGCTGGGTTATTTAAAACTGAACAGGGAAACCTGTTTTTCCTTATCCTCAGGACTTGAAGATTTTTTCTTGGTATTAGAATTCTTCTGGTTTGATGCTTCCTTTTCTTTGGCCAACTTCTTAACGTCTTTATTTTGAGATGGCTTTGATTTTTTAGGGGTAGATTTTGTCTTCCTGGGAGCAGACTTTTGAGGTTTTACTTCTTTTTCCTTTTTACCTTCCTTTTTGGCAACTGCAGATGATTCCTTTTTCTCCACTTTATTTTCAGTGTCTTTCTGCGAAGACTTTTTAGGCTTCGTTTTCTTCATTTTAGGGATCTTCCTGCTACGGAAGAGCTTGACCTCGGCATCGTCCAGGTTGAAGTAGTCCGCCAGTTCACGGGCTAGGTCGTTGTCCTGGAACATCATCTCTAAGTAGGGGAACTGCTCCCTCACCACCCTACGGGAGGAGTGGGTTTTTCCCCCTATTTTATCCGCCACCCTATCCCTCAGGTCTCTTTTGGCACGGCTTTTTGAAAGTAAAGTGTAAACTGAAGAGTTGGCGTAGCGGGCGAATTTTCGGTAGGTCTCATCTTTGGACAGGGCCACCCCTAAGCTCATTAAATCATAGGTGTACTTCCAGTAACCATAGTTCCGGGTCTGGAAGGCCCGGCCCAGGTAGGTGTCTGCTTGGGAGATCATCTCGTAGGCTTCCTCGATTTCATCCTTCTTCTCGTATTCCCGGGGGACGTTCTCGGTTATGAGTTCCAGTATAAAGGCAGGGTCGGCTTCCACCCGCATGGCCTCCCTTATACGCTGGGGGTTTTTACTTTTAAGGACGGTCCTGACTGAGTCGAAGATATTGTGTATATCATCCTTCTTGGAGATCACTTCCAGGTCCGCAGAGGTGATGCTTTTTTTCCCCCGGGCCATAATCTCCAGGTCGTTGATGGCCGATCTCAGGTCTCCCTTGGATTGTTTGGCCAGGGTCCTTAAAACATGCTCCTCAAAATCAACACCCTCCTTGATACAGATCCGTTTCAGGAGGGCTATGATACTGTTGGTATGCACCTTCTTGATGTTTATGACCTGACACTTGGTTTTAAGGCTTTTAATCCTCTTACTGTAGGGGTCGTTGGCCATCATGATGAGTGGGTGGTGCCCTTCCTTTATTATCTTGGATATAGCCCTTACACCGCCACGGTCATCGGTCCCATGGATTCCGTCCACTTCATCCAGTATTATGAGTTTCAAACCCTGATTGAAGAGAGAACTAGTGGCCGATGCTTCACCTATGGTCCGGAGAAGGATATCATAGGATCTTTTATCACTGGCGTTGAGTTCAATGGAATCGGCGAATTCCTGCGCCGCGAGATGAGCCAGGGTGGTTTTCCCGGTACCTGGCGGTCCTACCAGTAATAATGGTTTAGGATGTTCGCCGACCATCCAGGCGTTAATCCAATCTTCTATCTCATCTTTGGCCTTGGCGTTGCCCAGTACTTCATCAAAATTTTTGGGGTTGTATTTTTCTGTCCACAACATTTGATATGACCATTATCTGGTTATTTTTAATTTTCTAAGAATCTTTTTTCACTTCTTAATTTTTCCTAAGATTCTTTATCCTTGAGTAAAAATTTAGTTAAAAGAGCTTCGAGCTGTATCCGTGGATTGGATCCCTCCCGGATACGGTAATCGAATTTACCGATATTTTCAATTAAATCTATGTAGGTCTCCTGGTCTAGGAGGCCTTCCATGGCCATCTTAGATACTTCCTGGTATATCTGGGTGATCATGTCCTCGCCGCTGGTGCCCTGGACCACCATCACTTCCCGGAGGAGGTCCCGGGCTTCCATGAACTTACCATCCAGGGCGCTGTTTATTATCTTACGCACGTCCTGGGGTTTAGCCTTGCTGATTACTTCATGGACACTTTCCTCGGTGATCTGATTATCTATGGTGGATGAGGCCTGTAATATATTCACAGCCCTCCTCATATCACCCTCTGCGAAGTATACTATGCTTTCCAGGGCCCCGGCTGTGGCGGTGACATTTTCTGCCTCGGCAATAATTTTTAACCTTTTAATTATCTGTGATCCCTTGATGGGTGTGAAGCGGAAGATGGCGCACCGGGACTGGATGGGGTCTATTATCTTGGAGGAGTAGTTACAGCTGAGTATGAACGATGAAGTCTTGGTATACATCTCCATCTCCCTACGCAGAGCGTGCTGGGCGTCTTTGGTCATGTTGTCCACCTCGTCCAGGAATATAATACGGAAAGGCGCCCCCACAGACTTGAGCCGGCTGAAGTTTTTGATATCGTTCCGGACGGTGTCGATACCCCTGGCATCAGAGGCATTCAGTTCTAAGAAGTTCTGTCTCCAGTACTCTCCTAGCATTTCTTTGGCCAGTGCCAGGGCAGTGGTGGTTTTACCCACCCCGGCTGGGCCGGTGAACATGAGGTTAGGCATGTTGCCTTCTTCAACGTATCTTTTAAGTCTTGGAATTATATGATCCTGACCAACCACCTCTTCTAAGGTTTGTGGCCGGTATTTCTCAACCCATGGTCCTTGCATTTATAATCACCATTATCCAGTTAATAAGAATTTAATTTAACATCTCTCTTGATTTATTTGGATTGTCCCTAAAAAAGCACATCCTTTTACACTCAAAGTTTCTGTTTTTATTAATAGATAAAATCTATCTGAAAAAAGTTTGTAAAAAAAAATTGTGTTATAAATAATATTATATTTTGGGAGTATTATATTGGAAAATTTAATTGAAGAAATCTAGAAGTTCTGGGTGGAGTTGTTCTTTAACACCCAGGTCATCAAGCAGGGGACCGTATGATTCATTTATGATCTTGAATTCAGGTCTGATCATGGCTCTAAATGCGGAGTATCCCATGACTTTCCCGTAGTTTTCTGTTATGATGGTCACTATTTTACCAAAGCTTTCTTTGAAGATCTGCTCCCGGTCAGAGAGGGGTATTTTCTCTGCATTTTCCCTGATCTTGACGAAGTCGATGGCTGAATTGTTTTTAACATCTACACCGTCCAGGAGTATCCTACAGTCCTCCACAGGTAAGAATTTACGGGTTAACCCCCGGGCGGGTGCTACTCCCATTATCTTACTGGCACCAATGGACATGGCCAGAAATATGGATTCGTATATTTTAAGTAAAAGATCAACACGTGCTTCTTCATCTTCTGGAATTTCAGTTACTTTCACGAGTTTAGGGAAGGCAATAGGCGGTTTTATAACGGGTATGCTTACTTCTGGTTCTTCCTCAGCAGGTGCTTCAGGTTCTTTAACTGATATTTCTGATTCATCTGCAGAAATCTCTTCGGATGGTTGTTCTTCTGGAGTTATTCCTGATTCTTCTGGTACAGGTTCAGTGGTTACTTCTTCAGCTATTGGTGCAGTTACTCCTTCTTCAAGGACTGTTTCTGTTGTTGGTGTTGTAATTTCTTCGATGGGTTCAGCGGTTTCTTCTGTTGGTGTTTCAACAGGTTCTTTAACAGGTTCTACTTCAGCTAATTCTTCTTTAACTGGTTTTAGTATTGATTCGGTTACTTCTTCTACAGATTTTACTTCAACAACTTCTTCAACAGGCTCCGGTTCACTGGCTTCCTCTTCTACTACCTCTTCCATTTCTACCATGGTTAAGTCCTTGGTGAGCTCTACGATTTCCTGGGCAGCCCTTTTGGAGGAGATCATAACCATCCCCACATTAGCCTTGTTCTCCATTAAAACGATGAAGCGAACGTTTCCCAGGTGTAAAAATAGTGCTTTGCCTTTCTTTGATTCTACCAGGACTCTTTCGATTTCTCCGTGGTTTGAAACGTCGATGAGTCTCTTGGATGAGCCGGTTATCACATTGGACATGGGTCCAAAAAGTTCGATATCCAGACCCTGTAGCAGATGATGGGATAGTACTTCTCCATTGACATCAACGATGAGGCTTCCATCCACTCCATCTGTTTTGGCCAGTTCACTGGTAATTTTATCCAGCTCTATCTTTAAATCTGAATCCATTTAACCACGCATCTTAACTGTGAATAATTATCACATATATTTTTTAACCTAAGTTTAGATTGTTAAATCTAGGGTGAAAATTTTAAAAAATTTATTGATATTATTTGAAACTACAAATTTAGTATTATATATAAAGATATTTAAAATTAAACCTTACATCAAATTTCATCCAAAAATTCATACATTAGATTTTTTTAAAAAAAGGAAAAAAAGAGGGGTTAATTTCCGATTTTACCGGAGTATCTGCGTCTTGACGAGTTTACCCTCACTGTCGTGGATGTCCACCTTTAAGGGTGATTCTCCATTTAGCATGTGGGTAGCACATGAAAGACATGGGTCATAAGCCCTTACAATCATTTCTAATTGATTTTTAAGTCCTTCAGATACTTCTTCACCTTGTATCAGCTGTTTGGCAGTTTCCCGTACTCCGATATCCATGGACAGGTTGTTCTGTCCTGTGGAAACTATGAGGTTTGCCCGGGTGATGATACCAGCACCATCGGTCTCGTAATCATGGATTAAAATACCACGGGAGGCCTCTATAAGTCCAACTCCTCGTTTGGCCTCCCCAGACTCTTTAGCCTCAGCAGGAGTCATCAGTGGTTCGGATAATCCCTGTCTAATGTCTGTCCCTGTTAGGGAATCATCTTCCAGTAATTGTACAGACTTTTCAGCGGCGAACATCAGCTCGATGAGACGGGCATAATGGTACAGCAGGGCGTTCTGTGCAATTCCGAACTTGTCCCTGTATTCACCGAATAGTGCAGATGCCTTTTCAGTTCCCACACTGTCCA
The DNA here is from genome assembly GCA_002495625.1 of Methanobacterium sp. UBA375. Lineage (GTDB taxonomy): Archaea > Methanobacteriota > Methanobacteria > Methanobacteriales > Methanobacteriaceae > Methanobacterium_A. The sequence continues at coordinate 103,958 of DAGC01000002.1, forward strand.
CTACATTCAGTCTGGCCAGTGGACCGACCCGGTAGTTTCCTTCTGGGAAACCGATCTGTTTCAGGTAGGGGAACTTAAGGTAGCTCCAGGGCTGCACCTTCTCTTCGATGTAGTCCAGGTAGTCGCCAGCTGCAAATTCGTACACTGAGTTACCAGTTTTATCTATGATCTTAACTGGTCCGTCATAGAATTCCAGACTACCATCCTTGGTTATTCCTCCGAAATGGGTTTCCACCGGTCCCAGTAACTCAATTGCCTCGGCATACTGTTCAAATAAGGGTTTTGCAACGTTCATTCCCTGTTCTATTAGTCCTACGGCTTCTTTAGCTCTGCTTAAAAGTTTCTCTCTTTCCTCAGAGGTTATCCCCTTGGACTGGCCTCCGGGTATGGCGGTAACCGGGCTGATGGGTTTACCACCCACCACACTGGTTATCTCCTGTCCGATCTTCCTGGTGGCGATGGCCATTTTAGCCAGTTCCGGGTCTTTTTTGAGTATTCCCACCACGTTCCTAAGGGCGGGATCTGAATCTGGGCCCAGGACCAGGTCTGGTGCTCCCAGGAAGTAGAAGTGCAGGGCGTGTGAGTGGATGTATTGGCCGAGGAGCATGAGTTCCCTTAAGTTTTTAGCTGTCTGGGGTGGTTCCAGGCCGAATATCTGGTCTGTGGCCTTGGCAGATGATAAGTGGTGCGCTGTCTGGCAAATACCACAGATCCTGGGTGTTATACGGGGTGCTTCTTCTACGGCAGCTCCTTCCAGGAACTTTTCAAAACCACGGATCTCCATAACATGGAAGTGGGCATCGGTTACATTACCGGCGTCGTCTTCCTGGACGGTGATCTTGGCGTGTCCTTCGATCCTGGTTACCGGGTGTATCTCTATGGATTTCATCGGACCACCTCCTTTTTAACCAGTTGAGGTATCTTGGAGACCAGTTTATCCTCCATTATCTTACTTCCTATAACGAAACCATAAATCAGGTGTCCCATATCATACATCTGTTTCTCCACATCCGCCTCAGGCATTTTAGAGAGGTGAGCGATCCTCTTTATCACTCCATTGTAGATGTCGTGACTTGGCTCCCTTAGGACGTCCAGGGATGGACCTCCACAGCCGTGGCAGGCTACTCCTGCTGCTGTGCATAGTGCACCGCATCTTCCCAGGGTTACTGATCCCAGGCAGATGTATCCCTGGCTCAGGAAGCATTTTTCTGGGTCGGGATCTCCTTCCACCCTGCGGTGTATCTTATCGAATTCCACGTGTTCCATGCGGCGCTGGCAATCGGCACAAACACTCTTTTTAGGAACGACAGGTGCTTCATCATGAATTAAGGGTATTAAAATATCTCCCACCAATCTCTCTTTAGGAGGGCATCCTGGTATATAGCCGTCTACTTCTGTAAAGTCGCTCGCGGCGTGTACAATGGGTAACAATTCTGGAACCACTTCTGATGGTAGTTCAGCCGGTTCTGTACTGGGATTATCGGTGTAAGTCCTGGATGTCACCTCTTCTGGGGTGTAGAGATCTGCCATTCCGGTTATTCCACCGTAACAGGCGCAGGTTCCGTAGTTAATCAGTATTTTAGACTTGGCCCGTAATTCTTCCAATCTCTCTTTGTTTTCCTGGTTACGGACGGATCCGGATACGATTGCTATATCTACCTCTGGAATTTCCTTGGCATCCAGTAAAACTGGAGCGTACACTATTTCCGCGTTGTCCAGTAATTCTAATAATTCTTCATGTAAATCTAAGATGGATATTTCACAACCAGCACAGCTGGCCAGTGTTTCCAGTGCTATGGTTACCATTATTTCCCACTCCATTTGATGGTCAGTGTTTTAAGGCAGGCGTTGGGTCCTACATGGTCTATGTCCAGTTTTCCCCGGATATCCATCACTTCTTCCACTGCACCTACCATGTATCCATATAATAGGTAGCAGAGGGGTCCTTTCTGGGGTAGTCCGGTTCTTCGTAGGGTTTGCCTTACCACGCAGTCCATGAACAACAGTTTTACCTCTGTTTCATCTCCCCTTTCCACGGTGTAGTTGTCCTGACTGGATGGTTTCCACATTTCGAAGTAGAATTCCTGACCTAAGACTTCGCTTAGTTCTCCCATGGCCTTCTCCAGGTCATCAGTTTTTTCCATGAGCTTACTTGCTTCGTGTCCCATTCTCTTTCCAGCCTGGTATACGATGGCGTTCGCCCCCCTTCCTGATACCTGTTCCAGGGCGCTGGACATGGATCCCACGAATTTCATCAGTGTGTGTAGGGCTTTTTCATAATCATCGATATTTCCTCCAGTTGCGGCTGGAATCAATTCTGGTTTGAAAGTGCCTCTTATTTCTTCTATTTCTCCATTCATCCTTCCATCCCCTTATATTATCCTGTTTATGGCGTCCTTCACGCTCCTGTCTATATAGAGCCTTTTAGCCACGTGTATATCCTGGTGTTCCATAGCCTGGGCCGGGCAGATTTCATGGCAAGAAAGACAGGCCATACAGTCCTCTACTTTTACTACTTTGGTTTTGTTTTTGGCTTCATCCATTTCGTAGACGTCATTAGGGCAGTCCTCCACGCAAGAACCGCAGCCCACACATGCGTCTTCGTCTATCACTATTTCTACCATTTAAAAAACCTCTTTTGGATTTTTTCTATGTTACTTAGTATGGGTAAAGATTTATTTTATTTAACCAAATCTTAACCAAGTTTTTCTAATGAATGTTTTCTAAAAATGTTACTATGAATAAAGTTCTATCGCCCACTTACTATATAATATTATTTGCATAACTTGAGACCGAAATTCCCTGTTTCACAAAAAATCAATTTTCCTAACTTCAAGGTGAGAAACATCCCATTAGAGATGGGTTTAATAATTTGGAAATTAAATGGTGGGTTTCTCATGAAACTCAATAACTAAAAAAATTAGGGGATTTAGAAAGAACTGGTGGAGATTAACTTGCAGTGGGTTATGTATGCTGCTGATTTCGCTCCTGGTGGGTAGCAAGTTACCAGGAGCAGTCTGGCTTCTCCTTCCAGGGCGAATCTTATGGGGTTGGTCTTGTAATCCCACCGGATATCTTCACCATTGGAGGTAACCTGGTAGGTGTAAACCTTTTTTAAGACAAGGTCTTTAACTATCACCCTGTCTCCTGGTGCCAGTGCATTTATATTTTTAAATAGAGCGGAATACGTGGTCCTATGTCCTAAGATACCTGCTTCACCAGGCTGGCCGAATGCAGCGCTCTGGGGATAATGGTAAACTGCGTTGTAGGCATTAACCGTATCTGTTCTTATGTAACAGTCCACACCTAATTTGGGTATGACCAGTTTTGCATTGGGTGCTGCTGCAGCAGCGGCATTAGAGGTGAGGGGATTTAGAACATCTACCGGAGCGCTCATCCTTTCTTTATAGTTTTTTACAGATTGTTGGGCGCTGTTTGCTTCCTGCATCTTATCGAAGATGATGAACATACCACTTATAGAAAATAACAGACACCCCACGATTATTACAATTGATAGGACTCGGTACCTACGCATTTTACTGCACCAGATATTGTTTTAATTCCCGGGCAAGTTCTGTCCGATATTTAAGTACACTCCAGGGATCATCGATCCATACATTTACCGTAGCTTTAACTCCCAGTTCCGTTATTTCCTGGATGATTATCTTGGGTTCCGGAAGTTTCAAAGCCCAGTTGAGACTGGAAATTTTCTCTTCCATGGATTCAATCGCCTTATCCAGGTCTATATCCCGGGGGATGGTGATGGCAAGTTCCACCCTTCTTTTTTCTTCGGCGGTGTAGTTCAGGTATATATCTGTTGAGAAGAGGGAGTTGGGTATGTTTATTATTTTATTATCCTGTGTAGTTAGGGTGGTCATCCGGAAACCCATCTGGGTGACTGTCCCCACATGGTTTGATACTTCGATGATATCCCCTACTTTGAAACTTTTATGTCCCAGTATGAACATCCCGGAGATGAAATTCGATAGGGTATCCCTGGCAGCAAAACCCACAGCGATACCCACGATACCTAAACTTAGGACAAATGCACTTACATCTATACCCAGCTCATGGAGAACCAGTACAAAGGCGATGAAGATTATAGTATACTTGAAAATTTCCTCTAACACCTGTATGACTGTTAATTCCAGATCAAGGTGTTTTCCTGTTTTTTCTAGGAAGTAATTGATGATCCTCATGGATACGAACGCCAGGATCAAGATGATGGAAATTCCGATAACATCCACCAGAAGGGGATGGATGGGTATATTTTGGAAAAGATTTTCTATCAAGGTCATATCCGTTTCACCTCAAAGGATAGGAAGTCCCTGGCTATTATTAAGTTTTTAAACATATTTAATCCTTCTTTTTCCAACTGGTCGGTGTCCTGGTATCTGGTGCTGATATGGGTGAGTATTAAATTATCCACCCCGGCATCCTTCGCTATTTTGGCCGCATCCTGGGCGGTGGAATGACAAGTCTCAACCGCCCTCTCTCTAAGGGCTTCCTGGAAGGTGGCTTCATGTATCAGGACATCCACACCACGGGCAAAATCAACCATACTGGTGCATGGCCTGGTATCTCCAGAATAGACTATCTGCCTTCCTTTCCTCTCATCTCCCAGGACCTGTTCTGGTCTGATAATTTTATCCCCTACTTTCACCGGGTTACCAGCCTGCAGCCGGCCGAAATCAGGTCCGGGTTTAACTCCCAGTTCCATTGCCTTATCCTTTAAGAATTTTGGTGAGCGTTTTTCCTCTATCTTGTAGGCGAGGTTGGGGACGTTGTGCTCGGCGGGGGACGAGTAGACTTTGAAGTCTTCTTCATCGAGTATCAGTCCGGGCTCCACCTCATAGGCGTTGATGGTGAAATTTAGGGAGTAGTATCCCAGATCCACGATGTTCTCCATTAACTGTCCTATGGGTCGTGGTCCGTATATGTGCAGGGGTTTTTCCCTTCCACGGAATGCCATGGATTGTATCAGTCCAGGTAATCCCAGGAAATGGTCACCGTGGAGGTGGGTTATGAATATGTGGTTGATCTTCATGGGACTTATCCCGGCCAGGGTCATCTGACGCTGGGTACCCTCACCACAGTCCAAGAGGATGATTTCACCAAAAGCTTTCAAAGTTATTGCTGGGTGGCTCCTGTTTTTGGTGGGTAGTGCTGATGAGGTTCCCAGGAATGTTATCTCCATTAATTTCACCTATAAATCTAGTTAAACTGGTTTTATTTAAATGTTTTTGCTATCTGAATCGAGGATTAACCAAATTAATTTATTATATGTTAAAAAAGAAATATAAAGTGAATTAAATTTACAACTATAAAAACATGCAATTTAAACGTTTACAATCACAAGTGATTAAAAATAAGGATCATTGAAATAAAAAAATTAAGGATCATTTGAGATTAAAAAAGGATCATTGAAAATTTAAAAGGGTTCATCGGATGGTGATCATAAATGAATATATCAAACAGGTGGTAAGATGAGGAAAGATCTCAAAGATTTAACTCAAATGTTAAATCAGGATATAGGATTTGAGGATATAACCACCAGGGCACTCATAGACGCAGACTTACAGATCAAAGCCAGGATAATCTCTAAACAGGAAGGGGTGATCGCCGGTGCGGAGCTGCTTTCCAGTCTCCTGGAAGAGTTCGGCATCGCCACAGGGAATATTAAAGCGGATGGTACTCATGTTAAGCCGGATGAGACGATCCTGGATATGGAAGGTGAAGCCAGGACCATTTTAACCATGGAGAGAACCATCTTAAACCTTCTCATGAGGATGAGTGGAATAGCCACCGCAACCTCCCAGATGGTACAAAAAGCCAGGGAGAGAAATCCAGATATTAGAGTCGCCGCAACCCGTAAAACCACTCCCGGGTTACAGTTCTGGGAGAAGGAAGCCGTACGTGTAGGTGGGGGTGATACTCATCGCTACCGACTGGATGATGCGGTGCTCATCAAGGACAACCACCTGGCCCTGGTGGGTGATGTGGAACTCGCCATTCGGAAGGCCAGGCAATACGCCAGTTTCACCAAGAAGATAGAAGTGGAAGTTGAAAACCTGCAGGACGCCATCAGCGCTGCAGAAGCCGGTGCAGATATTATCATGCTGGATAACATGCCGGTAGACCAGATTGAAAGGGTATTAGGAGTTTTAATAGAAAATGGCCTGAGAGATAAAGTGTTGATCGAGATTTCTGGTGGAATAAACCCGGATAATATTGCTGAATACGCAGGAACAGGTGCTGATATAGTTTCTTCCGGATACCTCACCCATTCTGCCGGTGTTCTGGATTTGAGCCTGGAGATCAGATAGGTGTCCTCTACATGTGTGTGGTACGTCATACTGTGGAGTGAATTTTTTTTAGGAAATTTTTTATTATTTACAGTGTCAGTCTAGGTTTCCTATTTCATGAAATTTTTCCCATGAATTATTAACTTGACATCCAATCTCTGACATAAGAATTTTTAATTTTGACTTAAATTATTCGAGGGTCAGGGTTATCTAACCACTGAAATTTTTGTTCATATCTTCATTTTAATGAAACCTTTAAATACTTCAAGAAAGAAACAATTATTAGTGGTAAGAGTTATTAAAGGAGGCATATTATGAATGATGAATTAAATGAAAATTCCACTGAGTTCAACGAAGAAGAATTGAATGATGAAACTGCTGACAACGAAGAATTATTAGAAACTGAAGAGGGAGAGGTTTTAACAGATGAAGAAGCCGAAGGGCTTCCCTTTGCAAAAGCAGAAGTGGTCCGACTGATGAAACAGAACCTGGACAGTGATAAGATGATCAGGGAACGAGTGAAGGTAGAGATGAACAAGTTCCTGGGAGAAGTGCTGGAGAAGGTCTGTGAACAGTTAAACGAATATCCATACACCACCATAGAATACGAAATGCTCAAAGAATCCATCTATCCCTACAAAAACATAGAACGGATCAACGAGGAGAAAAGAAGGATACTAATGCACCTGGAAGCCATAAAGGCCGACTGTGATGCACTCAGTATGGATGTTAAAAAGAGCCTTAAACTTAAGGACGTAGATGAAGAAGAGGATGAATTTTAACTGGATTCATTTCTCTTTTTTAATTTAATTTATTTTTATTTAAATCAGCTTATTTTTATTCAGTCATTAGTTTTTAATAAGCTCAAGTATTAAAAAATTATTCATCCTTTTCAAAGGTTATAAAACCGGTTTCAAGATTCTTTATTTCTTCTGTTGTTAATTTGCTGGCCACTGCATCCTCATCTTCTATGAGGCTGTGTCCGAAGGGGTCTTCAATTATTAAGGTGACTGTTTTATCTCCATTTACGATTTTTCCCAGCTCTTCCAGGATTTTAGTCGCGTTATCCTTCGTTGTTTCATCTTCTGCCCAGCTAATAGCTGTTTTAACAGCTTTCTGGAAACGTTCCAGGATTCCTTCCACGTTGGAGACGAATCCCTGAGACTGTGGTCCGGGCTCTACTTTAAGGCCTAGTTCAGGGATAGTAACGGTGGCGGATTGTGATTTAACCACTCGCACGTTCATCTTATCTTTATCCACTTTTAGTTCGTATTTAACTGGTTTTTTAGCTTCCAGGCAGATTACATCTGAGTGTTTAAATCCGCATTCTGTGCATAAAACTGTGGATTCCATTATCTCTCCAAAATAGGGTATCTCTTCTGTTTTGGTCTTCATCTCCAGGGATCCTTTCACTTTACATACGGGACAGTCGGCTTTCATATTCCAAACTCCACTTAAACGATCTGTATTTAATTATAATTATATTTTAATTCGTTGTATTATCATGAAGAATATGATTACATGTAAATGAATTAGTGATTCTCGGTACAAAATTATTCGAAATCAGTTTAATAATAAGGAACTTCCAGATCTGCAATTGGAACGGTTATAAATTAATTGTAGTAACAAAGTTAAAAAATATACTTTTTAAGAAAAAATATAGTTTAGATATTTAGAATCTTTTTTGGTATTCTAATTCCTTGAATTTTATGATATATTTGGTACCTTGACTTCTGTCCAAGTTTATTGAGCCATCAAGTTGTTGGACAAGTGAATTTACAAGGCTTAATCCTAAACCAACTTTTGAATCGCCTAACGTTATGTTTTTTGGCATTCCAATACCGTCATCACTTGTTGTTAGTTGGTATTTTTTATCATATGATTTTAATGATATTGATATTTCGCCATTTCTGTCGGGAAATGCATGTTTCAGGCTGTTTGATACCAGTTCACTGATTATTAAGCCTAAGGGGACTGATGTTTCAATATTTAGATGGATGTTTTCTAAATCTAAAATAGGAGTAATTTTGTTATGCGCTCTGTAAGAATGGAATATCTTATTGACCAAGTTTGTTATGTAATCTGAGAGATTAATATGGCTGAAATCTTCAGATTGGTACAACATATCATGGATCAGGGCCATGGACAAAATACGATTTTGGCTTTCTTTTAAAATGTTTATTGAGATGGGATGGTCTTTTACAAACTGTTTTTGCAGATCATGCAAACTGTAAATGATCTGTAAATTATTTTTCACCCTATGATGGATCTCTTTAATTAACAAGTTTTTTTCTCTAAATGATTTTCTAATTTTATCTTCTGCCATCTTTTGTTCTGTAATATCTGTTATTATACTGCTGATCAAGAACCCTTTTTCAGTTTTTATAGCTGAAGCTCCTACACTTAAAAATTTTTGTTCCCCATTTGGTAGGGTAATCTTGTGTTTTGCCTTTTTTAATCTATCCGTTACTACTCCACTTTTTAACAGTTCCAGAAAACTTCTTTTTATAATTTTTAGAGTTTTATGAGATTGACGCTCTTTAGGGTTGATCCGTTTAAAAATCATTTCCCATATAGGTTGACCAATTGCTTCTGAACGTTCTATTTCGGTTATGATCTCCAGAGCATGATTCCAACAGGTGATTGTTCCCTGTTCATCACATATAACTATACCATCTGTGGCGTGTTCCACCACACCACGCAATATCCTCTCGCTTGTTTTTAAGTCTTTTTCTACTTTTTTATGTTTTGTTAAGTTATGTATGGATTCTATGGCTCCTGTGATGTTACCTTCGTTGTCATATAGTGGCTTGGCTTTTACCCGGAGAATGTGCGCTTCTATTTTTGATTCACCCCCCCCCCCCCCCCCCC
>DAGC01000002.1:113215-171992 GCA_002495625.1 Methanobacterium sp. UBA375
TTTTTTTTTTTTTTTTTGGTTTCCCCCCCCCCCCCCCCCCTTAGAGATACATTTATCTCAGCAGTAGTAATATTTCCTAATTTTTTAATAAAATCGTAAGTATCCTCAATTTTTTTATCAGGATTTAATACCAAGTCTATTAATAGGGTCTCCGTTCATCATAGAAGGGCAGAGCATATTCGTAATTCCCCTTTCCTAAGATATCTTCTGTTTTGACTCCGGTCATTTCTACCATGGCCTGATTCCAGGCAACTACTTTGCCTTCAACATCAATAACAAAAGTCGCTTTGGGTAGGAAATCAATTATTTCAGATAAACACATTTCAAATTCCTCTTAAGATCTATTTGAATTAATTTTCACAAAAACGTTAAAATATTATGGTTTACCATCCAATCATACTAATAAAATAGTTCATGTGAATATAAATAATTTATATTAACAAAAAATTGTATTTATTAAAAAAAATAATGCCCTCTTTGGAACCTGGATCATGGGGTTGATCTGAGATTTTTTTATAAAAAAATTGGGGAGAAAAATTAGAAACCTAAAAAAGCTGTTGATGGGTATTTATCCAAAATCAAACTACATTACTAGATAAGATAATAATGATAAATTAATCTAAGAAAGAATATTCTTTTAAATAAGAAAATTTACAGTATTGTTATTCTGTCTTATCCTTCTTATACAGAAATCCTTGTTCGTCCAGATCGCTTATCATTTTATCCAGGGTTTCCTTATCTGGTGCGCATATTTTATGGCTGTGGATGTTGTCTGAAAGATGGTAGAGGTTGTCCAGGTCTTTTTTTCGCTGGGGGTTTTCATTTAAACGTTTGATGAATCGCTTGGCTTCCACAGGGTCGTAGACGTTAACCCTTCTTTTGAGTGGTTCCCCAAATCCAGGAAGGTAGTAGGTTACATCCACCAGTCTTCCCCCGTATTTATCTATGATTATGTTGGTCAATTCACCCAGTTCATCAACTGAATTCTGGAAGAGAAGGTTTTTACAGATCTGTTTGATTAAGCTGAGCATTCTTTTTATGGTGTTATCGATTTCCAGGTTATTTATCACGGGGATGTTATGTTCAACCGCCTGCTTGACCAGGTAATTGTTGATTATCCTGTTTTCTTTGAAGTATTCCAGGTGTTTACCGCCACGTTTTATGGCCATGGCCCTTTTTACGAACCTTTCCTTATGGATTTCTTCATCGGTGGTGAGGACGAAGAAGTGGATGTATGCGTCGTCTTTAAATTTATCGATATTCAGTAAGCCAGGGACCAGGTGCACACCCTCGATAACCACATCGTCGGAGTCGTTAACCGCCCGGGTTATAACCTTCTCAATAGCAGGTATAACAAAAGAAGCGTGTTCTTCAAAACCAGCGCTGATTAAACCATCACCATTTCCTTCAAAGCGATGTTTATCTCTGATGGTGACATAGGCATCGAATGAAGATTTATGCAGTGCAGGGGCGTATTCCGGGCCGATTATCCCCCTGACGATCTCCCGGATAAAATCAGTTTCAATGGTGTGGGTGATGCCCAGTGTTTTTGCCAGCTCTGAAGCTATAGTGGACTTACCAATTCCAGAAGCACTGCCTACTAATATCACGTATGGTTTTCTCAAGGAGGATCAACTCCAAATTACAAATAAAAGGTTTAACGCCCTTAAAAAATGGTTCTTTTAAACCAGTACGGGTTTTTTTAAACCCCGATTGGATAATTATAGTTTAACCTTTGGATAATGTTTTTAATGGTAATTATATTTGTTACAACCGTATTATGTAAAATGGTTACAATACCTATTTTTTTTTAAGGTTGAGAATATTACTATTCTGTGAATGGTTGTTATAATCGGTTAGGTTAAGAAGTCGATTACCCGTTCAGCACTTCTTCTCATTTCGATCCTGATTAACCCCAGGTTGATGTCTATATCAGATATAACTACCAGTATACCTTCACCTGCATCGATCATGAGTGTTTTGCCCTTATTTCCCTCAATCATTACCTGTTGTAATGGTTCATGTTTCATTTCCTCTGCAGATCTCTCTGCAGTACCAAATACTGCAGATGCCATGGCGGCTACCAGTTCAGAGTCTATATCTCCGGGTACTTCGCTTTCGATGATTAAACCGTCTTTTCCTACCACTAGAGATCCGTTTACCCCATTGATCCTGCCTAAGTCTTTAAGTACTCTATCTATCATACTATCCCTCCACACTACAATTGGATTCTACTCAATCACACTACAATTGAGTTCTACCCAATAGTATATATCTTGGTTTAACATTTATTAAATAAATAGATAATGAATATTCCTATGATATTTCACTAATGACAGGAGTGATTTTTTGTATTTTGTAAATTCTGTGAAAGACCTCCAAGATCTTAATCCGTTTATAATAATTGGTTGCGGCGGAGGAGGCGAAAAATTTGCTAATTTTGAAGGGGTTCAAGCTGTAGGTTTTATAGATGATGATAAAGCAAAACAAGGCATGGAATTTTGTAATAGTACCATATATTCAGATTTAGATGATTTAATTCGGGATACTGAAGCCTGTAGCGTTGCTATAATGCTCCCCATAGGAGCTGAAGGCGCAGCACTTAAATACGCTGTCCAGGCGTTGGACAAAGGTAAGAACGTGGTTACTTCCTTCAGATCTCTACCACTATCCACCAATTCTTCTCTTTTAAAGTTTGCACAGGAGAAAAATGTGGTTATCAAGGAGATCAGTCCCCGGTTAGATGTTATAAAGAATATATTCGGTAATGCACCACCAAAATGCACTGAAATATTAACTAAACTAAATTATAAACCAGGAGCACCCGTGATATTTGTGGGAGGGACTTCCCAGGAATGTGGTAAAAGAACTACCACCAGGATGCTTGGTAAAGCAGCCCAGGACGCGGGAATGAATCCGGCAATAATATCCACCGATGAGATGGGACTGGAACAACCAGTCGACCTGAATTTCAGGGCGGGAAGCCTTTCTGTGATGGATGTGGCGTCTGCAGTGATGGGGGCTATAAAACATCTGGAAGAACAGAAGGATCCCGATATAGTATTGGTGGAAGGACAATCCAGCCTGACTGAAAGGGGTAATCCCCATCCCCGGGGTTTATCAGCAGCAATAATGGTGGGGGCTCAACCAGACTTCACCGTGGTATGTCACCGGCCCAACCACCCCTACAGGGAGCCATTAGGGATTGAATATGAGGTGAAGGCTATAGAAGCCGTGGAACCCACCAAGGTAGTGGGAATATCTTTAAACCTGAGAAATGTTGAAAATAAGGATCTATTAACGGATTTTGAGGAAAAATATAATCTCCCCACAGTGGACATTAAAAATGGCGGAGCATCAAGATTATTGGAAGTAATTAACGACCACATAAGGAAGTTATAAAAATGAAGGATATAATGGATAGTCTAAAGAAAAATCTCGGATTGGAAGAAACCAGACAGAAAGAGGACCAGGAAACAATAATCATACCGGAACAATCTTTCTATGAAATAATATTAACGAAGGTAAACAATTTAGACGATTTCATTGATGCACTGCAACAGATCGAAGAGGAAAAGAATCCCATAATAATGGATCTGACCAACTTCGAAAAGAATGTTCCAGAAGATTTCCAAGTAGCCGGGGAAAAATTGAAGGCCTTCAGGGATAGCACTGGTGGTGAGGCAATATTACTGTGTAAAAATGGTAAAAATGTGATTATTGTTACCCCTCCCGAGATAAAATTGATAAGAAAGTGAAATTCTTACCAGAAATAGAACCGGTATGGAAATTGATAGTGTGGTAATTAGTATAATTGCCATAGGGAAAAGAATATTAAGTTAGTGCAGAAATTTATAAATAAGGGAGTTAATTACTATAGATCGAGGGAAGATAAATGGACGTGCCCATTACCAAACCTTCAATGGTTTCATATGCCGATGATCTGGACTTTGCACAGCTATTGGAGAACCTGTTGAAGGAAGGACATAATGGATTTGTGAGGATAACTCAAGATGCAGAAGAAGGCTTCATCATATTCAAGGATGGAAGGCAGGTAGCTGCAGAATATGGTAGATTTTCCAGATCAGAGGCTATAGAAAATATCACATCTGCCGTGGAAAATAGGGGCACAGTTATTGAAGTATTTGACCTGAAAAAATCCCACATAGACTACATCATCGACGTTAACAAACCATTTTTACTGGAAGCAGACTACGATGTCTACAAGATAATAGACGAACTCAAAGGTACAGGCACGGCAGAGGAACTAGAATCATCTGTTTCTGAGCCAGAACCAGTCCCAGAACCTGAGCCGGAACCAGTTACAGAATCTGAGCCGGAGATGGAAGCTGAAGTTGGGCCTGAATCTGAACCAGAACCCGAGCCTGGAACCGAACCAGAAGTTGAACCTGAATTAGAGCCAGTACCAGAGACTGAAGTAGAACCTACCAAAGAAACCAAGCCAGTTTCAGAACCTGAAGTAGAAGCAGAAACTACCATAGAAACTGAATCAGAACCAAAGAAAACTCATTCAGTAGCTGACTACATGACTACAGCACAGAATTCGGTCCAGCCAGCTTCAAAGGATCAATCCACAGATCAAACTCCCATATCAAGGGAAGAGCTTCGGGAGCAATTAAAAACCACCCAAACCGAAACAGCCAATGAAGTCGAACCAGAAACAGCGGCTCAATCGGAACCAATGGATCGTTCTAAACTCCTCGAAAAGTATGGAATTAAGGAGATGAACGAAGACGATGTTGATGATCTTCTCGATGATTACAAAGGAGGTTCACTGAACGAGGATGATGTAGAGAAGATAGAACTAACCCTCATGAATAAAATAAAGAAATCTATATTTGGTATTCCAAAAATTAAGGGTACAGAGGTTATGGTTTTCCTTGATAATACATCAGATCTTTCCGGATACATAAACATCATCATAGAATACGAAGGTAAAGGATTGCTTTCCCGGTTGATGGGAGAATCAAAAGATATCGATAATTTAAGAAGGCAAGTTATAAATATTGTGCAAATAGAAATTAAAAAGAGTTTCAGAAAATATCCTGAAATAGTGGATAAATTTAACATAAATGTGGATATAACTTAGGTAGGAGGAATGTTAGTTTGACAAGAGTTATAGTAGTTGCTTCTGGAAAGGGGGGTGTGGGAAAAACCACGATAACTGCTAATCTGGGAGTGGCTTTGTCAACTTATGGAGAAGAAACTTTAGTTTTAGACGCTGATGTGGCTATGGCCAATCTTGAACTGATTTTAGGAATGGAAGGTAAATCAGTAACCCTGCACGATGTACTATCCGGTGATGCGTCCATAGAAGACGCCATATACGAAGGTCCTGGTGGTGTGAAGGTTGTCCCAGCCGGAATATCTCTAGAAGGCCTGCGGAAGATTAAACTTGACAGATTAGAGGATGCATTGGAGACATTGGTACATAATATCGATGTCCTCTTAATAGATGCCCCCGCAGGATTGGAGAAGGATGCACTGGCATCTATAGCCGCGGCGCAGGAGATGATCCTGGTAACCACGCCAGAAGTCCCGTCCATCAGCGACGCCCTTAAGACCAAGATAATAGCCAATAAACTGGGAGTGGACATAATAGGGGTGGTAATAAACAGGGAACTCCACGATAAAACATTCCTGACCATAAACGAGATAGAAACCATACTGGAAGTACCAGTAATTGCAGTCATACCGGATGATCCCGAAGTAAGCAGGGCAGCAGCCTTCGGAGAGCCGCTAATAGTTAAAAATCCCAAGTCACCCACCAGCAACGCCATAATGCAGCTGGGCGCTGATTTAATTGGTGAACAGTACCAGCCAATTGAACCAGATAAGAAGGGTGTCATCGCCAAATTAGTGGAAGGCCTTCTAGGCCGCCGGTAAATAAAAATAAAACCAATTACATAAATAAGATACGATGTCTAGATTTATAGCCATAGCTTCTGGAAAGGGGGGAGTGGGCAGGACTTCTTTAACTTTTAATCTGGGAGTGGCCATGTCCCTCTTTGGTGAGAAAATAGTGATGCTGGATCTGGATTTAGTCATGGCCAACCTCGATGTAATAACCGGCCTCTTAAATCCCGACGTCACCCTACACGATGTCCTAGTTCGTGATCAGTCAATAGAAGACTGTGTATATGAAATAGAAAATGATATAAGGGTAATTCCCACGGGCATCCACTTCGAAACCCTGAAACACATAAACCCCAACTACATCTCCTGGAACAAGATCATCCAGGAAGGATCAGAATATGGGGACGTGTTCCTCATGGACATCCCCGCCGGAATCAACGCTAACATCTTCGACGGACTCCCTGAAGGTACAGAGGTACTACTTTTAACCAATTCTACCATGCCCTCTGTAGCCGATGCCCTTAAGATTAAAATACTATTCAGTGAACTGGACATAAATGTTCTAGGCTTCGTTTTAAACATGTGGTACGATGACAAATTCTTACTCTCACCCAATGAGATAGAAGCCATACTAGAAGTGCCACTCATGAGCACCATCCCCTACGACCGGGAACTGGAACGGGCACTGGCCATGGGCCGGTCCGTGGTTGAGGTCAACCAATCATCACCCACCAGCAACGCCATCATGCAACTGGCGGCTGACCTGTTAGGTAAAAATTATGAGCCTATAGAACCGGATAAACAGAGCATCCTGAACCGGTTGAAGAAATTCGTAGGATTACTACCTGAAGGTAAATAACACCCCCTATTTTTCATAAGTAAACTATTCTACCCGATTCATACCCCTTTAATTTGCATAAAGAATTTGATTGATGGATTATGAATACCAACAAAAACCATCCACCTGAAGTCGCTGCTTTAGGAACCTGCAACATAGATTTTATAATGAGAGTACCCCGTTTCAGCGAAGCAGATGACGAGGTAGATATAGAGGAACTGAAGATATCCCTGGGAGGTTCCGCATCCAACTTCGCCGTAGGCCTCTCCCGAGCCGGTGTGGATGTGGGGATAATGGCCAGAATTGGTGATGATGCCTATGGTGAGTTTGCCACCATGAAATTGGAAGAAGAAGGTGTTAAAACAGACAGACTCATAAAATTATCCGGATCAACTGGACTGGCATTTATATCGGTTGATGTTAAGGGTGAAAGATCCATCTACACATCCATGGGCGCCAATGCCCGGTTTAAACTCGAAAAGGAAGATATAGAATACATCCAGGGTTCCAAGTTACTCCACGTCACCGGTATGTACAAAGAAGTGGTCCACGAGGCAGTTAAACATGCCAAACAGATATCACTCAATCCCGGGACAGTGCTATCCTCCTATGGAATAGAAGACCTAAAAGATATCATTCCAAAAGCCGATATTCTCTTTTTAAACCAGAAAGAAACAGCACTCCTAACTGGGAAGGATTTCCATGAGGGTGCTACTGATCTGGTAGATAGGGGAGTACCTCTGGTGGTGGTAACCTGCGGTAAGAAGGGGGCAAGACTTTACACCCAGGATGAGGTAATATACTCCCCCACCTCTGAGGTAGACACACTGGATACTACTGGGGCTGGTGATGCATTCGCCGCGGGATTCGTATCCGGTTACATAAAAAGCGAAGGACTGGATAAGTGTTTAGAGCTGGGGAATCAAATGGCCTGCGACTGTATTGGTAAATTAGGAGCAGTGAATCACCACTACCATCCAGACTAGAGATAGGGGATTCACTATCCAGACCAGAGATAGGGGATTCATAATTTGTAGAACCGTGAAACATTCCCCTGGGACACGTCTTCTATATCTTTATTTTTAAATCCAGCCAGTTTCAGTTCATGGACTGTTTTAGGTACGGATAACGGATCTGAGGGTGAAGAGCTCATATCACTGTCCAGTGCAAATCCATCAGTACCATATTCTTCCAGGAGTTTAACAGCTTCCTGGGGGGTCATCTTCTGGGGCTGTACAGTGATGCCCCGTAAACCTTTAAAATCAGAGACCAGGTCGATTATGGAATTATCCACATGGTCAATCTGAACCAGAGACTGGTCTATATGGTCATCAAGGATAGATAATGATTCCCTGGCCACTTCCCTTTTGTTCCTACGGGGGGTGTGCACGATGACCTTCATACCCAGTTTATCAGCGAGTTCCAACTGTTTTATGAAGATGTCCTTCTCTTTTTCTGCTGTAGTCTCCAGGCCAATCTCTCCAATGGCAATGACCTTATCATCTGCAAGTAGGGATGGTAACTCATGAAGGACTACCTGATAGTCAGGGGATATGCTACGGGGGTGTATCCCAACGGCACCGTATAGTTTCAAACCGTTATCTGCTGCCCTTTCAAAATCATTGTTCAGGATACGGTGGATATGGTCTAAAACAACTGCTGAGGTGCTCATCCTCATTGGGTCGTGGGCGCAGGTTATGGCCGCTTCTACACCGGCTACTGCCATCAACTTGAAGTCCTCATAGGGCCTGCAATCTGCATGTATATGTCCGTCTATCATTTAATTTCACCTGAAATTGAATTAGTAAGATTTAGAAAATAAAATTAATAGTGTTGAATCAGCGCTATTTTGACTCCATTGGGGTCTTCTAGGAAGGCGAGGGTCCCAACTGTTATTGGCATGGGTTCCATGGTAACTTTAGCACCTTTAGATCTGAGTTCTTCTAAAGTAACGTTTATATCTTCCACATCAAATCCAAAGGCGTGTAGGCCAGGTTCCTCTTCTGTATTTTCTATGAGTTCTATCATAGTCTCCCCTTCACCTTTCATCAACGTGATTGAAAGTCCCGGGAAGGGATTGTGCTGGCTATCTACTTCGAACCCCATAATATCCCTGTAGAATTCAACTGACTCATTCATGTCCTTAACAATCATGGTTGTGTATTTGATTTTCATTTAGGTATCACCCCTCTGATAAAGGTTTATTCATATCTGAAGCTGTTTATTCATATAGCAAGAGTAACATCAGTTCCCTGGGAAAGAGCCAGACGACGTCCACTTAAGTAAACTGCAAGTAAAACTATCGTAGTTGCCACCGTGGAAATCAACACCATCGGTAGAACATTCCAGTACCCTCCAATTATGGTAAATACGATATCTGACACGTGGAAGATGATGAAGACTCCGAAGACTGGCCATAATTCTCGAAGGGAGATGGGTTTCTGCATCTTCCCACGCCAGAATACCAGGAGAAGTATGACCGGGAATATAATCCAGAACAGGAGCATGATCAATTCGGAAATGCTTCCCTGTGCAAAGAACGGCCCTAACCATAGTGTAAATTGACTTATAGGGCTGAATAGTAACAGTAATGCCAGGAGACCCGCTCCGAATGGATAGAGATAACCTACTTTCCAGTTGTAGTTTGATTTTTTAAATGCCCAGCGTCCCAGGTACACGGTGGCCACAGCGAGACCTACCATAAGCATCCAACCGGACCAGTTGTACAGTGGTTCATCGAACATACTCACCATACCAGGCTGGACAATCAACCACTGCCAGCGGCCCGAAAAATCCCCAGCGACACTGGCAACCTGGCTCACGGCAAGTGGGTCCAGGCTTAAATCCTGTAACAATGCTAAAAATCCTTACTAGGTAGACAATAATATCCTGGGCTACCCAGGTAGGAGACATTAGCGAAAAGAAATCCAGATAGAAGGTCATAATTTTATCTCTATACTCTTTGAGTATATAAGAATGTGCCCCTTCTTGTTTATAAGATGGTGTGGTTAAAAATTTTAACTAGACCAGACAATATAATAACTAGGAGGAATTTTACCATGGATGTAGAAGAAATGGCCAAAAAAGCTACCCTTAAAGATATAAAGGAAATAGCAAAAAACACGATATCAAACTGGGAAGATGCCCCACAAAATTGACCATAGCTAATAAGATACCCCGGGAAGAATTAGAAGCGCTGGTTGAAAAATAAAAGAGATTGTATGGGGTTTTCAAGTAAATTTACACTTACTTTTTGATTTATTTTCTTTAAATTTATTTTCACATATAATAATTTTCAAAGAAATATTTCCTAATACAATTCTTCAAACTCTGTTTTTAAATAGATTAAACTACCAAGGGTCATGTAAACATCTTCCAGGGGGATTCTAACCTGTTTGGAATCGTCACGGTTCCTGATGGTTACGGTGTCGTCCTCCAAAGTTTGATGATCTACAGTCACAGCGTAGGGGACACCTATCTCATCAGACCGGGCGTATCGCCTGCCGATGGTACCAGAAGCATCATATTCTGCTATTAAACCTTCCCTTCTTAACTCGTCCCTTATCCCCCAGGCGACGGTTGCCAGTTCTTCTTTATTTACCAGTGGAAAGACGTTCACTTCCACAGGAGCTATATCAGCGGGAAGCTTTAAAATGGTTCTATCTCCTTCCTTGTGGAAGCAGTGAAGGAGTACGGAGTAGATAATCCTGTCTATACCATAAGATGGCTCTATAACGTGTGGAAAGATTTTCTCTCCCCTGACAGTCTCCTCTACCTCCTGGAAGTCGATGATATACGGGGTTAGGATGTGTGTTTTGCCCTCAATTTCTAGGGGGTAATCTCCACTTTCCTGGAATGAATCTTTAATCTGGGAAGCATCCATTTCCTTCAGGGCTTCCATTATTTTAGGGGCGTCTGCTTTAAATAGGGGACCGAACTTCTTCATCTGGGGCTTGGCCACCAGTTTCTTCACGGTTTTAGGCTGGTCATATTCGATGAAAACCCTTAAGTCTTCCTTACTGTGCTTACTATGGGATTTTAAGTCGAAGTCAGTACGATCAGCGATGCCTATTATCTCGATCCAGCCGTATCTGTCTGTTTCAATCTCCACGTCCCAGCAGTCTATGGCATAATGAGCCATCTCGTTACAGAGGTGCTGTCTGAATCTTATAACCTCTTCAGGTATACCCAGATCCTTCAGGAATCTTAGGGCCAGGCACAGCTGGTAGGTGAGTATCTGGCTGGAAACGATACCATCATCAACAGCTTTTTGGGCTGTGTATTTAACAGAATCTCCTTCATCAGTTTGGCTTTGGGCGGAATACAGGTTCAAAGTGTCCTCTGCTACTTCATGGAATCGGGGGTGGGTTTTATCCCGGGGATCCACGAAGATCTCCACCTCGGCCTGGGTGAATTCCCGGAGTCTGATAACACCCTGACGGGGTGATATCTCGTTACGGTAGGCTTTACCCAGCTGCACCACACCGAAAGGTAATTTACCACGGTTAAACCTAAGCAGCCTCTTGAAGGGTATGAATATTCCCTGCGCAGTTTCTGGACGTAGGTATCCGGTTTGTTTACCCTTTGAACCAATTATGGTCTGGAACATGAGATTGTAACTCCACACATGGGTTAGGGGGCCTCCACAGTTGGGGCAGGAGAGTTTTTCTTCAGAGAGAATTCTGGATAACTCCTCATTGGGAAGGCCTTCCACGTCCTTACCCGTGGCCTCGTTGATTATATGATCTGCCCGGAAGACGTTTAAACAATCTTTACATTCAGTCATGGGGTCGTTGAAGTGGTCTACGTGTCCTGATGCTTTAAGGGCTTCTTCAGGCATTATGGTGGGCGATTCTATCTCAAAGAATCCCTCACCTATCACGTAGTATTCCCGCCATTTCTCCATGATCTTATTTTTTAAAGTGCCACCTAGGGGGCCGTAATCAAAGAATCCGGCAACACCGGAGTATATTTCAAAAGAGGACCAGAGGAATCCTCTTTTTTTGGCAATGGTCATTACTTCATCATTTTTCACATGATCATCTCGTTAATTAAAGGGTAAAATTGAAAGCTTTGAGGTTCTAATAAGTTCCTACAGCTTAAAGTTCTCAATTAGTTCACTATATTATATATTATTTTACTAACTTGATCTGTTTGAACCTGTTTTTAATCTCATGGTCCTGTTTTATCTTACTGGTGAGGGGGCGTTCCTGGCCCATGTATTTACTGTCCCGGTCGGGATGGCCATATGGCTTCTCTGAAGGGCTGGTCATGGTTTCAAAGACTATCTGACACACTCTTTGCCCGGTGTAGAGGGCGACTGGCATTTTACCTATATTTGATATTTCCAGGGTTATCTTACCATGGAATCCCGGGTCTATGTAGCCGGCGGTTACATGCATGGTTATACCCAGCCGGCCCATGGATGAGCGACCCTCGACACGGGCCACCAGGTCATCAGGGAGTTTAACAGTTTCATAGGTTGTGGCCAGGGCGAATTCCCCGGGGTGGATTATGAATGGCTCTCCCTCTTCTATGTAGAAGGATTCCATGTAGGATTCCAGGTCACCAGGATCCATAGGATCTATAACCGGTTTACGCACAATTCTAAAACCTTTAAATTCATTACCAATCCGGAGATCAACTGATGACGGCTGTATCTGCACATCCGGATCTTCCAATGGGTGTATGGTAATTCTACCATTCTCTAAATATTCTTTAATATCAGTATCACTTAAAATGGCCATTTTCTTCCCTCACTTTCCTCTTGATCTTCTTTTTTAATATCAATGGATGATGGGTTCCAGATGGTGTTGGGAAGACCGCAACTATTCCCCACTCCAACCAGTAGAACCGGGGAACCCTCCTTGGATCTTAAAATTGAATTTTCCACCACCGGTATGGTCTTAACCGCGGCGTCCCGTAGTTTACGGGTTAATGGACTGACCGCCTCTTCAGGACTCATCTTAACGATAACAGCGTCCAACTGTAGATCCTGGTCGACTAATTTTTCCTCAATCTCCCAGCGGTCCACACCAGGACCTCCGATTACCAGACCGATGCCCTGGGCAATGGAACCAGTTTCCTCTCCTTCGAGTTTAACTGCCGCATCCACGGTTATAATTCTCTTTATACCTTCTGCTTCTATAATTGAGTTTATGGTTTTACCCACTTTACCTACACGTGCTCCCGGGCCTTTAGCCCGGGCCATAATCACTTTTCTGCCCTGGTATTCCCTTTGAGTTATCACCATTTCTCCCTGTTCTTGGAACTCTCCCGGGTGGTCTGATTCCATCATCATCCCCACCACCAGGGGCCCTAAACCGTCACCAATGGGTTTACCTTGAGAGAAGGCTTTAACTCCTTCAAACTGGGCTTTAACAATTCGCATGATAAGTGGGAGGCTCATCTGCAGCATCAGAAGCAACTGAAGGTTACCTGTTTTCCTGGAAAGCTCTAAATTATGCCTGACCTGCTTGGCTACGTTGTTGATTCCCAGGGTAGCTTTCAGGGTCATGGTTATGTTGGATTTCCATTCCGCGTCAGCTTCTGGTGCCAGTTCCTCCGCCACGTATTTGAAGTTTTCCTCACTCATCTCCAGGATCTTATCCAGTTTACGGACAATCCCGTTTGGATCCAGGTCCACCGGTGGGATTACGAAGAATTCCATGAAACCCTTGACGGCATCTTCTGGATCTTTTGATGGATTACCCTTATCCCTTGAGATTTTTATCAACATCTTCTGGCCCTTCACCACCATGCTTTCTAATTCTATTACCGACCGGGTAACACTGGATATGATTCTTCTCCGGATGACTATAGGGAGAAATAGTACAAGCAGGATCACTACCAGTATACCTATTATCTCGAAGGTGCTTAAACCAAATACCATTGTTTCTTCCTATTATTCATTCTTATAGGCATCTACCCTCTGTTTAATCCTTCTCAGGGTACCCTTCAGGGTGTGGGCCTCTCTCGCAGATATGAAAGACCTTCCCAGTACCCTGCGAAACACGGTGGAGGCATTTCTACATTTATGGGGTGGATATCCCAGTTTATCTATGATCTGGTCCATGGTGTAGATTAAACTTTCCTTTTCTATCTTTGAAGCCAGCTGGGAGTCCTCCACATGGAAGGTAAGGTCCTTTTTAAATAATTCATAGAATATTATGGCGGCAGCATGGGTTACGTTCATTATGGGATACGCTTCATGGGTAGGTATAGATACCACCACGTCACATAGTTCAATTTCCTTGTTGGTTAGGCCGTTTCCTTCCCTACCAAAAATTATAGCGATATTCCCATTGAAATTCACCGATTCCCGGAGCTGCTCTGGTTTTACAGCGATACGGGGGACGTTATGGCTACCCCCCGCTACCCCTGTGGTCCCTACCAGGAAATCTATTCCTTCAGAGTCTCTAAATTCCTCCAGTGAACTGTAGGTTTTCCTCTCCCGGATAATGTCCTTGGCGTGCATGGCCTGGAACCAGGTCTCATTTTCTATGGGGCAGGGGTTGATGAGGACCAGATTGGTTAGTCCGAAGTTTTTCATGGTCCGGGCTAAAAATCCTATGTTGCCTGGAGATTCTGGTTCTGTAAAAACAACGTAAATCATGGGAATCCACTTCATTCGACGGGAATCATAATATATCCGCTTTATTTGAACATTCAATCTTTTCCGTAGGCCATCTGAAGTAATCTTAAGATATTGAGAACTTCCATATCCGATCCTTCCTTTAACAGGGAATCCCGTATATGGTACTCACAGAAGGGACAGATGGTGATCACCGCATCTGCGGCGGTCTTCTTTATCATATCCACCTTTCTTTTACCCATTTTAGCGGCCAGTTCTGGCTTACCTGCTCGCACTCCACCACCGGAACCGCAGCACCGGTTGGGCTCTTCCATTTCAACGAATTCCAGTCCCTTGATCTTACCTAGGATTTCCCGGGGTGTTTCCCGGATGCCCTGTCCCCTGGCAAGGTGGCAGGGGTCGTGGTAGGTGACCCTCATATTCAGGGGTTCCATATCTTCGGTGTTCAGCTTATCTGCCAGGAACTCGCTTATCTCCACCACATTGAGGTTCACACCATATTGGGGGTAGTCGTTTTTAAGGGTGGCTCCGCATCCAGCACAAACCGTTAAGATGATGTCGTAATCCTTGAATACCTCTTCATTTTTCCTTACCAATTCTTCTATGATATCGGTCTGTCCGGTCCGAATCATGGGGGAGCCGCAGCATACTTGATCTGTGGGTACCATTACATCTATCCCATGCTCCTTTAACACGTCGATGAGGGCCAGTCCCACATCAGGCAGCCGGTAATCGATCATGCAACCGGTGAAGAAGGCGATTTTGGGTTTCTTTTCATCAGGTTTTGTGTCTTCTGATCCTTTTCCATCCCCTTCCTTTTCATCGGCATGTCCACTCAGGAACTTGATCAACCCGTCACCCATCTCTCCCTCACCCAGGGGTTCCACTGATCGGCCGGTTTCCTTTATGAGCTTTTTAATTGTTTTATGGGGTGGTAGGGGGCCGATGCCTTCCTGACAGGAGATCTCCCTCAGTTTTTCAATGGCGCCGCCGAAGGTGTTTATTTCTTTGGGACAGACCTCCACGCACCGGCCACAGGATGTGCAGCAGTATAATCCTTCATCAAACCCGGTCCGGGCACGGTCTCCACAGTCACGGGGGTCTAATGCGAATTTACTCAGGTAACGCATGAAGTATGGCCCTGCAAATTCCTCGGTCTCTGCTATCACTGGACAGGAGGATAGGCAGGACAGGCATTCGATGCAGCTTCTAAGCTTCCTTGAATTCTCCAGTTCCTCGGGGTTAATCACCGCCGGGCAGGAGTATTCATTACAGTCGTCTATGAACAGGTTCAATTCCTTAACCCGGCTGTCAATGGGGATCCGGTCAACTACCAGGTCCTTTATCACGTCGAAGTCCAGTGGTTCGATCAGGTCTCCGTTTGCTATCTCCGCTTTACAGGCAAGCACCGTTTCTCCATTTACCTTCACGGCGCAGGAACCGCACTGGCCAGCCCGGCAGGAGCACCGGTAACTGATTTGGGCGTCATATTCCTCATTAATACTATTTAAGGCATCTAAAACCTTCATCTTCTCCTTTTTATCGATCTGGTAGGTTTCAAGATGGGGTTTTTCATCCTTTCCAGGGTCGTATCGTGATATTTTTACTTCAATCATCATTTATCTTTCCATAAATAGGTTTTTGAATTAAAGATTTTTGAATTTAAGAGTACATCTAGCTTTGATTACATTTATTAAAATAAAATCTAGAAATCAGATAATGATTCATTTGTAGTATCAAATATTTATCTATTTATCCCGGGGGTTTTTTTGTTTTAAAAATTTAACTTTAAAAATACATATAAATTACCATGACTTCCTTTGATTTTTCCCCTGAACTGAACTGGTATCTGGAAAAAATCCAGGCTGAAACTGGCCGGGAGATCATCTTCCAGGAAAACACCAATCTGGGAATAAAGGGCATAACCGCCGCTTATCAGTACCATCCCCAGAAACTCATCATCATTTTGAACCCGGAATACCACCGGGCTAAGGAGGATGTGGAAAGATCCATAGCCCACGAAGCCACCCATGGATATATACTATATAAAATGGGATTCTGCAGGTCAAAATACGGTGATGGGGTTCCCAGTGACTATAAAAGGGATGTCCAGATCATATTTACCATCGTAGAGGATCTGGTGGTTAATAAAATAATCGCAGACCATGGATTTGCTCCATTTGGCCATGAATACCTCCCCACGTTAAGGGAGGAGATCAGGGTTGCCCGGGAGGGGGAAGATGTAGGGGAAGCTTTCTACCATCAATTTACAGAGAACCTGCACCGGGAGGCCCTCCTGATGATATCCAGGTACATCATAGCCTGGGGCTTTTTAAGGTACTACACCCTTAAAAACGAGGAAGAAGAGTTAATCAGGGAGTTTACACAGGTATTTGAGAAGTACTACCCGGATTACTACCAGTACGCAGCCCGGGTGGTTGAAATAATCCAAGAAAAGGACATCTTTAAAAGTGATGACGAATGTCGGGCTATACAGGAAATACTCCGGCTATTCAAGATGGATGCAAATGTGGAACTGGTGAAAACTAACCAATCCCAACGTATTCCTTCACTTTAAGCCAGTAAATAAATAGTTCATCCTCTAATTCTTTATATTCAGGAAATTCTCCTGATATTATATTCCAGAATTTTCTATTATGGCTCATCTCTATCAGGTGGCTTAATTCATGGAATACTATGTACTCTATTAGATTGGTTGGGAGATACTTCAGGTACTGATTGAAATTTACATTCCCGTTACTGCTGCAGCTACCCCACCGGGACTTCATCCTGCGGAACTTGATCTCCTCTACCTTAACATCCAGCTTCCGGGAGTATTTCTCCACTATCTGTTGGATTATATTCTTAAATTCCCTATCAGTACGTTTTAGATCTAATTTCCTGTT
Source organism: Methanobacterium sp. UBA375 (assembly GCA_002495625.1). Taxonomy (GTDB): domain Archaea; phylum Methanobacteriota; class Methanobacteria; order Methanobacteriales; family Methanobacteriaceae; genus Methanobacterium_A. The sequence goes on from DAGC01000002.1 coordinate 130,431, forward strand.
TTTAGATTCCATCTGGGACTGTTTTACCCGGGATATTTTGTTATAAATCCATTTTTCATGTTTCCTGATGAGTTCCTGGGCACCGTCATAACCTTCTGGGAGAATAACATATAGAACATCTGTTTTAATCTCTAAACGGGGATATTTAACCTTACGATGACTGACCACGTAGTCCACATGTAAATCTTCCATCTTCAGTCGGTTTTTGGGTTTCATTTTTCCTCAAAATTTATTTTACAAACGAAATAATCTAAATAATAGGATGGGTAATTTAGTATAAGATCAAGATATCTTATTAAAAACCGATCCCTAAATATTCTAATTGAAATATAACTAAATATCCTAATTGAAATATTAATATTGAAATCTGGGAAGTTTATATTCTAAGAAGTATTCAAATTAAAAGATTAGAAATTTTTTAATTCAGAGTTTCTAGGAGATATTACATGAACATCAAGGACATTTTAACCGCTCCAGAAGATGAGAAATTATTTTTACTGGGTAACGAAGCTGCAGTTCGAGGAGCACTGGAGTCCGGGGTATCCGTGGCATCCACCTATCCCGGCACACCCTCATCTGAAATAGGGGATATCCTCTCCAAGATAGCCAAGGATGCTGGTATCTACTTCGAGTTTTCCACCAACGAGAAGGTAGCTGTGGAGGTAACAGCGGCTGCCTCAGCTTCAGGACTAAGGACATTCACTTTCATGAAGCATGTAGGGGTAAACGTGGCATCCGACTCCCTGATGAGCGTGGTCTACTCCGGAGTAAACGGGGGAATGATCATACTATCCGCGGATGACCCTTCGATTTTCTCATCCCAGAACGAACAGGACAACAGACACTACGCCCGCTTGGCCAATATCCCCATGCTAGAGCCTTCCAACCCCCAGGAAGTCAAGGATTTAATGAAGTTCGGTTACCAGTTATCGGAGGAATACCAGATACCGGTTCTGATGCGTACCACCACTAGAATATCCCATATGAGGGGGATAGTTGAGGTAGATTCCCGGGATAAGGAGGAAAGAAGGGGATTTTTCCATAAAGACCCGAAAAGGTTCGTCCCGGTTCCGGAGGTTGCCCTGGTGAACCACAGAAAACTGGTGGAAAAAATAGGTAAACTTCAGGAAAAAGTAGATAACTCTCCTTTAAACCAGGTATTCGGTGATAAAACTGAATTAGGAGTGATCACATCAGGAAGTGCCTTCAATTATGTTATGGATGTGGTGGAAGAAGGCGATCTCCCGGTAAAAGTTCTTAAGTTAACATTTACTTATCCCTTCCCAGAAGAAACAGTACTGAAATTCATCCAGAGTGTTGATAAGGTACTGGTGGTGGAAGAAGTTGACCCGGTGATGGAGAAGGATGCACTGGCTGTGCTGGGTAAAAATGGTATCATTAAGAAGGTTCATGGGAAATTGGACGGAACACTACCTTTGATCTATGAATTTAACCCAGAGATTGTACGTAATGGTGTAAATAAGGTTTTAGGGAATGGTTCAGGTGTTGAACTGGAAAAAGGTGAGGAAAAAGAAACCATTCCCCTTCCCAAAAGACCACCCACCTTATGCCCAGGATGTCCCCACCGTGCCATCTACTATGCGGTTAAAAAGACTATAAAGGATTTAAATCTGAAAGACGTTATCTTCCCCACGGATATCGGGTGCTACACCCTGGGGATTGAGGCACCATACGAGGCTGGTGACTACCTCCTCTCCATGGGTTCTTCCATAGGAACAGGCTGTGGCTTTTCCAAGGCCACCAAACAGAAAGTGGTGAGCTTCATAGGGGATTCCACATTCTTCCACGCGGGAATACCTCCCCTGATAAATGCCGTTCACAACAAGGACAACTTCACAGTGGTGATACTGGACAACCGGACCACCGCCATGACTGGCGGCCAGCCACACCCTGGTCTGCCCCGGGATGGCATGGGAGATCCCGCCCCGGAGATATCCATCGAGGAAATTGTTAAAGCAGCGGGTGTGGGTTTCATAGAAACCATCAATCCATTGAATCTGAAAAAATCAGAAGAGGTTTTCAGACGGGCCCTCCAATATCCAGGCGTTTCAGTGGTGATATCTAAGTATCCCTGTATGCTGATTAAAACCAGGGGTAAGAAGAAGAAATTCATAGTGGAAATCAAGGAGAACTGTGATAACTGCATGGTTTGTCTGGAAAATCTAAGTTGTCCTGCTATTTACCTGGCAGAGGATGGTTCCATAAATATAGACGCCCAGCTCTGTAATAACTGCAGCATGTGCATACAGGCTTGTCCAGAGAAGGCTATTGGAGTTAAGAAAAATAATAAAAATATATATTAGTAATTGCTATCATTCTTTATGAAAAATCGCTTAACATCAAAAATCGCTTAACATCATTAGGGGAGAAAATTTGCTAACATCATTAGGGGAGAAAATTCATGAAAACATATAACATTTACATCTGCGGTGTAGGTGGACAGGGAATAATAAAGACCTCCATCGTAATGGGCGAAGCAGCCATGAAAATGGGAAAACCAGTGGTGATGAGTGAGATACACGGCATGGCCCAGAGAGGAGGGGTGGTATCCACCGAGTTAAAGATAGGCCACTCCCGGAGCCCACTTATCGGAGATGGTGAGGCAGACCTTATCCTGGCCTTCGAACCACTGGAGGCGCTTCGATCCATAGATAAAATAGGCGAAGGGGGATGTGTGGTTACCAATACCACACCCATCATGCCCTTCAACATAAACGCCAGTAAAAACCCTTATCCCAGGATGGATTTTATTTTAAAGGAGCTTGAATCCAGATCAAACAAATTATACGCCCTTAACGCCCTGGATATTGCAAAAGAAGCGGGACACATATTATCCCTTAACATGGTGATGCTGGGAGGTGCAGCGGCAGTGCCAGACTTCCCGGTGGATAAAACATCAATACAGGAATCAATGAAGGAGAATTTACCAGCAAAATCATTGGAAATTAATTACAAAGCTTTCAATAGAGGATTTGATATCGTAAATTCTAAATAGAGAATTATAAATCTAAATAGAGATTTAATAGAATTTTAGGAATTAATTCCTGGCGTGGAGAATGAGTAGATGAAGAAACTGCTATGGTGGCTGATCGCAGGATCATCGGGGGGGCCTAATCGGGCCAAGATTATCATGAGATTAAAGGAAAGACCCTATAATGCCCATCAACTAGCTGAAGAACTGGATCTTAATTATAAAACAGTCCGGCATCATCTGAAGGTTCTACAGGAAAATAACGTGATAACATCCAGTGGAAAACAGAAGTATGGGGAGTTATATTTCCTATCCGATAAGATGACCGATAATTATGATGTATTTCATGATATTTGGGAAACGTTAAAAAAACAGTAGATTATTTAAGGGAGAGAGGTTAAAAAAATGGCTGTGATAGAAAATGTAACGCTAGCTTACATTGCAATGTCGATAGGAGTAATTAACGTCTGTCTGATGATGGGGTTACTTAATTCTTACTTGAAAACCTATAAGGAAATAAAATCTGGTTTCACCATTGGTCTTATATATTTTACATCCCTTATACTCATCCAGAATATTTTCACCACCTTATACCTGGCTATTCAAGTAATTGTACCCGCTCCAGAGTTGCTAATATCTGAAATTCACGAACCAATCAAACCATTACTGTTCATCAACATGATCCAGCTGGTGGCCCTGATTGTACTCTACAGAATTACCCGGAAGTAGCTTGGTAATTAGGTGGAAAGTTGGAAGAAATTGATGTGAGAAGTGGGCATAAATATTTAAATTAATTTTTCATTTATATACAGTTATGTCATTTTTCACCTTAATGATAAAAAACCCGTTCAGGAACAGAACCAGGGCAACACTGGCTATTATTGGAATTGCCATAGGGATAGCAACCATCGTAGCGTTAGGCATGGTTACAGGCGGCCTTCAGAGTTCTACCCAGAGCACCCTCAAAGCAGGATCCGCTGAAATTACCGTGACCAAAATTGGCTCTGGTAACTTTGGATCTAGTGGCGGGATCCTGGATGAAAGCCTGGTAACCGATCTGAAAAATACAAACGGAGTCAAGGATACAGCAGGTATCTTGAGGGTTAATTCTAATGTTTCTACTCCTTCTGGAGGCTCGGGGTTCGGTTCCATGGGCGGATTTTTAGTTAACGGAATTGACAGCAGCAAATTAGCTCTGGTAGGTATCGATAGTGTTAACGGCACCATATTCACTAACGGAAGTTCAAATGAGATAATTATCGGTAAAACCGTTGCACAAAATCTTAACAAGACTGTGGGCAGTACAATAGATATATATGGAACTGAATTTGAAGTTACCGGGATTTTTGAGTCAGGAAATTTCATATATGACACCGGGGCATTTACCTCACTATCCACCCTCCAAAATCTGACCAATAACACAGGTAAAGTCAGCTATATACAAGTAAAGGTCAACGATAATGCAAACGCCTCTCAAGTGAGTAAAACAATCCAGGATGAACATCCTAACGATCTATCTGCAACCACGGCCGTAGATCTGGCCAACCGGATAAATCAGAGCCTGGGAATGATAGACACAGCTTCATGGGCCATATCGCTCCTGGCAATAGTTATCGGTGGGGTGGGAGTTATCAACACCATGATCATGTCCGTCTTTGAGAGAACACGAGAAATAGGTGTACTGAAAGCTGTGGGATGGAAAGACAGAAGGATACTGGGAATGATCCTGGGTGAATCCATCATACTTACTTTAGTAGCTGCGGTAGTGGGTATAATATTAGGTATAGTGGCGGTGGAGATAATATTCAAATTCTTTATAACTTCCCAGTCCTTTGAAGCAGTGCTTACCATGGACACATTATTAAAGGCCTTTGGCGTGGCTTTACTGGTGGGTATAGTAGGTGGATTGTATCCTGCTTATCGCGCATCAAGACTGGCACCAACCGAGGCGTTACGCTATGAATAAAAACATAGGGGAAATTTTATGACCAAAGAGAACGTCATTGAAATACATAATCTCCGGAAAACCTATGACAAAGGGAAAATCAAGGCCTTAAATGGCATAGACCTGGAGATTAAGAAGGGAGAGTTCATATCCATAATGGGGCCCTCTGGTTCTGGTAAATCCACCCTCTTGAATATGATAGGAGCCCTGGACCGGGCGGAAGAAGGCACCATTAAAGTGGCAGGTATAAACCTAATGAAGACCAGGGATTTAAGTGAATTCCGTTCCCAGGAGATCGGCTTCGTATTCCAGATGCACAACCTGGTACCCAACCTTAGTGTTCTGGAGAACGTGGAGATACCCATGTACGAAACCAGGGTGAAAAGTGAGGAAATGCGTAGAAGGGCATTGGAACTCCTGGAAGCGGTTGGACTTAAAGATAAGGCAGATAAAAATCCCACTAAACTCTCTGGCGGTGAAAGACAGAGGGTGGCTATTGCCAGGGCACTGGTAAACCACCCCTCCATAATCCTGGCCGATGAACCAACCGGAGCGTTGGATTCCAAAACCGGGGATGTTATACTGAATTTACTCAAAAGTCTACACAGTAAAGAACAGGTAACCCTGGTAATGGTCACCCATGAACCCTACGTGGCTGAAATGGCCGATCGAATATTACACGTACTCGACGGTAAGATTAACAATTCAAGTTAATCACTAGCGGATTAATTCGGAGGGTTGTTTATTTACCTCCTCCATTTTAGATAAAAAACCCTATAATTAATTTTTATTTATAGAAAAAGTAAGTCTGTAATAAAAAAATTTATTAAAAAAAATTAGGACATCACCAGTTATATACCTCTTCTGGTGGAATTATCACGGCTCCACCCTCATTCAAGGCCCGGATACCTCCATCCACATCTTCAGGATGCAGTAAAACAATGGCCCTTTGTTCTTTTTCATCCACAAAGGCATACAGGTAGTCCAGATTAATATTTGCTTCATCCAGGAATTTCAATATGGCATTTAATCCGCCCGGCTTATCAGACATCTCCACTGCAATAACATCCCCTACTTTAACCAGGAAATTGTTTTCCTCCAGTACCTGGGTTGCCTTTTCAGGTACTGGGACTATCAGTCTTAATATGCCGAAATCTGAAACATCTGCTATGGACATGGCCCGTATGTTAATATCGTTGTTCGCCAGGACATCCAGGGCTTTCCTCATCCTGCCCTTCTTATTTTCCAGAAATATAGAGAGTTGTTTTATTTTCACTTATAAATCCCCCTTTATGAGTCTCCTTTTTTTTAATCGTCCAATTCCATCTTTAATATCTTCTAATCATCCTCTTATAAAACTCAATCAAATTTCCTCTTATCAATAACCCTTATGGCCTTTCCTTCGCTTCTAGGAAGTGTTTTGGGCTCAACCAGGGTTACATCAACCCTTATACCTATTTCATTGTGTATCTGGTTTTCAATTTTCCTCTTAATACCCACCAGTTCCTTTACCTCGTCTGAGAAGAGACTGGGTGATGCTTCCACCTGCACTTCCAGTTCATCAAGGTGCTGCGGTCTGGTTACGATGATTTGATAGTGTGGTTCCAGTCCATCAATCTTCAAAAGGGCCTTCTCGATCTGTGATGGGAAGACGGCCACTCCTTTAACTTTAAGCATGTCATCGGTTCTTCCAGTTATACGGTCCATTTTGATGAAGGTCCGGCCACAGGAACATTCCGTCCTTCTCAGTGCAGTGACATCCTTGGTCCGGAAGCGGATTATAGGCATGCCCTCCCTGGTGAGGTTGGTTAAAACCAGTTCACCCTTCCCACCTTCAGGAAGGGGGGTCAGTGTTTCTGAATCTATTATTTCCGGATAGAAATGGTCTTCCATGATGTGCAGGCCGTCCTGTGCTTCACATTCCAGGGCGATTCCCGGGCCCATTATCTCGGTTAATCCGTAGATGTTAAATGCCGGGACACCATACCTCTTTTCTATCTCTTTTCTCATTCCTTCGGTCCACATCTCTGCACCGAAGCCGATTGATTTGAGTTTAAGGTTATCCTGGTTGACACCTTCTTCTTGGGCCACTTCTGCCAGGTATAGTCCGTAGGAAGGGGTGAAAATAAGTACGTTGCTCCCGAAATCTTCCAATATCTCGATCTGTCTCTTAGTCTGGCCGGTGGAGATGGGAATAACCGTGGCCCCTATCTTCTGAGCACCGTAGTGTACTCCGAACCCGCCTGTAAAGAGTCCGTACCCATGGGTATTCTGTATTATATCATCTTCAGTGAGACCAAACATGGTCAGACCCCGGGCCATAACCTCAGACCAGATTTCAATATCTTTCCTGGTGTATCCGGAGACTGTTGGTTTACCAGTGGTTCCAGATGAAGTGTGAAGTTCCACGATCTTTTTAGGTGAAACAGCGAACATCCCAAAGGGATAGGCCGCCCGCAGGTCATCTTTGGTGGTTAAGGGGAGTTTTCGAATATCCTCCAGGGTTTTTATATCCTCTGGTTTGACACCTGCATCATCAAAACGCTTTCTATAAAAGGGCACATTTTCATAGGCCTTTTTTACCACTTCCTGCAACCTCTCTAACTGTAATTCTTCTCTTTTTAGAGGCAGCATACATTCTTCTTCTTCATTCCAAAACATCTAATATCTCCCTCAAAGTCTTAATCAAAGTTTTTTTTAGTGTCAGTGTATGATATGGAAACTGTTGATCACCAGGTCCATCTCGTCTTTGTAATCCAGAGGTGACGAGTCAAATATGAACATCACGAAATAAATGGTGGTGTTTTTAGATACAGCCACTCCTCTGGCGTTAAATGTGGTGTTGTTCACCTTATGAGCGAATTCAATGTTGTAACCCGTTGAATTGTCTATGGTTATGTTGCCTTCATAGGTGATAGCACCTGTCTGCATGATGTTCTCCCGCCACTGGGACATCCTATCCTGGAAGGTGAGGTTTCCCAGGTCTTCGTTCATCACCACGAAGCTGTTATTTTCATTCTTGGCAACAGTGACCACTACCGGTGCCTTGGTTCCATTGGTCACATTCCATCCTTCCGGATAATCGAATGATATCAAACCATTTTCAAAATGGTTCACAGGGGGAGATGTTATATTGGTGGTGTTGTTGGTTGCATTATGGGTGGTGTTGAAACTGTTTATAGCCAGCAACCCCACCACACAGATAAAAATGATAAGTAATACGCCTAATACAATTCTTTTATCTTTAATGCCCGGGATTTTCTGCAGTTCATCGGAAAGTAATGATAATTCATCCCTATCATCGGATTTACCCAGTATAGAAGGGTGATCTTTTGGGGGTTTGCCTAAGCCTTTTCTCTTAGCTGGGCTTAAGCCGTTTCCCTTATCTTTGCCTAAGCTTTTCCCGGTAACTAAACTCTTTCCCTTACCTTTATCTAAGCCTTTTCCATTACTTGGGCGGCCTAAACTTCTTGGCTTACCTTTATCTAAGCCTTTCCCGGTAACTAAAGCCCTTCCCTTACCAGTGATCTTATCCTTATTTCTATCCTTGATGGTGATGGCTTTGTCCTTTAAATCTTTTAAATCGTCCAGGTCTATTATTTTTGATTTACGGGAATCATTCTTCCCCAGTTTTCGTGGGCCGTTATTCAAAGTTACACACCAGAGTTTCTAATTCTAAACTTAATATATCGATTGATCTAATATAACCTTTTTAAATATAAGTAGAGAAGAGTTGTTTACATAAGTGATATCTTTTAAATAAATACTTTTTTAAATTAATTGTTAATATAAGCTATTTATATTTAATAACCTTCAATATTATCATAAAATTAGCTGGAAAAGTAGTGATTTTATGGATATAATAATATTAAGTATAATTGTTGTGATATTTCTCCTGATTAACGGTTATGTAGGTTATATTGCCTGGCGTAGAACAAAGAACGCCGATGATTATCTGGTTGCCGGGAGAAAAACGCATCCCTTTATCATGGCTTTAAGTTATGGGGCTACATTCATCAGTACCGCTGCGATCGTAGGGTTTGGAGGAGTAGCAGCTAACTATGGAATGGGAATCCTATGGCTGGTCTTTTTAAACATTTTAGTAGGGATATTCATTGCCTTCGTATTTTTCGGAAAACGCACCCGGAAAATGGGACACAACCTGGGAGCCCTGACATTCCCAGAATTTTTATCCAAACGATTCAACAGCAGGTTTATACAGTACTTTTCAGGTGCAGTTATCTTCATTGGAATGCCCCTCTATGCCTCGGCAGTACTTATTGGAATGGCTAGATTCGTGGAGACCAGCCTGCAAATTGATTACAACATTGCACTGGTGGTAATGGCCGTCATCGTTGCAGTGTACGTTATTTTTGGTGGAATTAAAGGCGTGATGTATACAGACGCCCTGCAGGGGAGTATAATGTTCTTTGGGATGTTATTTTTGATGATCGCCATTTACTGGATTTTGGGTGGTGTAACCGATGCAAATCAGGCCCTCACCAACCTGGTGAATGTAGTACCGGCCAACGCCACAGCAGCAGCCACGGCAACAGGATTCACTGGATGGACATCCATGCCTTCCCTGGGAAGCCCGTTCTGGTGGACTCTGGTCTCCAGTCTCATCCTGGGGGTGGGTATTGGAGTTCTCTCCCAGCCCCAGCTGGTGGTACGGTTTATGACGGTCCGTTCCAACAAAGAATTGAATCGGGGAGTGTTAATCGGGGGTTTATTCATCTTCGTAATCACCTTCGGTGCCTATGTAGTAGGTTCCCTTTCCAACGTCTATTTCATCGAAACAACCGGCATGACCGCAATCCAAGCAGCAGGTGGAAACCTGGACAAGGTAATACCCACGTTTATCACCGCGGCAATGCCCCTGTGGTTTACCTACATCTTTATGATAACCCTTTTATCTGCGGCCATGTCCACCCTATCGGCACAGTTCCATGTACAGGGGACTGCACTGGGAAGGGACATCTATGAAACCATAGTACGAAAAACTGGAGGATCTTCCATAAGAGTAGCCAGAATAGGGATATTATTCGCAGTGGTCATCGCAGTTATTATGGGATTCATCTTACCAGGCAGTATCGTGGCAGTGGGAACCAGCATGTGGTTCGGAATAACCGCAGCGGCATTCCTGGCAGTCTACGTAGCGGCACTTTACTGGAAACGAGCCACAAGGGAGGGTGCAATCGCAGGAGTAGTATCAGGTGCATTGGTAAGTTTAATTTGGCTGGTTTTAGGCTTTAAAAAATCAGCGGAAGCTTTAGGAATTTCCCAAGCACTGCTGGGCCAGACCACCATCATAACCGCCCCACCATGGCCCACTGTGGATCCCCTGGTCATCGCCCTACCTGTGGCCATCGTGGCCACCATCCTGGTTACCTACCTGACCAAACCACCTGAAAAAGAATTTCTGGACAAGTGCTTTGAAGGAGTAGATAGTTCAAAGGGAAAATAGAAACTATGGCCGATATAAGACTCAAAAATTATGTCTACAGGAAAACTAAGGATAGTAGCTGGGCTGAAGTATTCCAGAATCCCTGCCAGGTAACAGTTCGAAATTTCCAGACCGGAACAGTGAAGATAAACAGGAAGGGAACATTAAATCCTGACCATCCCCTGGCGGGAGATATTCAGGAAGAGGAATTAGAGGTTCCTATACTTGTCTACTGGGTGCATCATGAAGAGAAGGGTGATTTTCTATTAGATGCCGGGCTCGATGCCTCTTATATTATGGATCCCCATGGCGGGTTAGAGGGATGGGCTGTTGATGAGTTTAAACTGGGTGAACATGAAAATATCGCATATTATATACAGTACAATGATATTAAACTCGAAATGGGTTTTTTAAGCCATCTACACGCTGACCATGCTGCTGGTGTAAGAGAACTACCTAGAGATATTCCTTATGTTGTTTCAAAGGGGGAATATGATGCGTATCAACCGGAGGTTCATGGGGATTTCCTGGAGGGACTGGAAGAGCTATATGAAGTAGACTTTTCCCGGGCCACTGAATTACCTCCATTAGGTCCCTGTGTAGATCTCCTGGGTGACGGGTCTCTATGGGCCATCAGTACACCAGGGCACACCCCGGGGCACATGTCGTTCCTGGTAAATGGGATGGATGGACCAATATTATTAGCCATGGACGCAGCTTTTACCCATGAAAACCTGGAACGTGGAGTGGCGCCCAGTGATTACACCTGGGATGTGGAGATGGCACAGGACACCCTGGATAAGGTAATTGAATTTTTAAGGGAATATCCCCAGGTTAGGGTGGGTGCTGGTCACGAGTATCTAAAATGAACAAGTTCAGGAGATTTTAAACAAACATCATCCGGATACTAAAACGAACCATTGAAGTTGGATAACCCGTACCGGAACAGGATTACTCCCCCTGTATAGGGTTGTACCGTTTTAATCTCTGCCAGTATTGTGCTTTCATTTTTAGGGGTTAGGTTTAAGTCGGACTCGTAGGTTTCAAGTCCGGCTACGATTTTCCCTGGGAAAATGATATTGTAGATATTATAAAATTTAACCCAGTTTGTTAAATCGATTATATCCTTATCATAGTCGGCTATGTAGAGCATGGGGACTATATGGTCGCATAATGGTGCAATTAAGTAGTAGTACTGGTTACCATCCCATCCATCAGGTTTAACGCAAAGAGAGAATGTTACTCCTTGGGTAGCCTCTCTCATAGCTTTAATTTCAGGAATAGAAGCAGGCATATCGTAGGTTTCCACATCCAACAGAACTCCTATTTTCATTTGAGCGACCTGTGAGGCGTAATTGAACCCGGGAAATACCCAGGCGTTGGTCCTTATTCCTGCAGCGTCAGCTTTTGTTTTGGCTTCCGATAGTACCGGTAAATAGTTATCATTGGATACTAAGACGTAGATATCTGTAATTCCCGCGTTTTTCAGGCCCTGGAAATTGATTTCTGATAGGGGTGTGACGCTGGGGTTTATGTAATAACCCAGGATATAACCATCCAAAAACGAATCGAGATCCCCTGTTACAGCTGCATAGCCAGGATTTAAACTTAATACCAGAGTAAATAGTATTATAAATGATGATATCCATTTGTAATTGATTTAAACGCCTCCAAAGTAAGATAGGATCGAAGCATATGTTAAATTCAGCCACTTTTTGTTCCTGTATATAATTGTGTCCAACATTTGTGTTCCATAGTATAAATTGTGTTCCAGCATTTTGTGTTCCATAGTATAAATTGTGTTCAAAATTTGTATTTTAAAGTATAATATTAACTCAACACTTCATCCAGCCAGCCAAAGATGAATCCATTCATCAAGGCCATATTGGAAACCTGGCAGTGAGAGTCAGCACCTTCCTGGACGGTGAAGATATGCATGGTTTTATCTCCACCAACACCATCAAAGAATTTCTTTGCCTGTGCAATGGCATCATCTCCCTCTCCTTCACTTACCAAAGCCAGGGTAGTGCAGGTAATTTTTTCAAGTTTATTTTCGATGTTGAAATGGGTGATCTTCTCGGTAAGTTCTTTAAAATTTTTAACACCATAACGCCGGTTTATGGATTCAATGGCCCAACGTGCCATGGGATACTTCTTAAATACATAGGGATAATCTTTTTCATCGATATCCAGCATTTCCGTCCCCATTCCCTGATAATATTCAGCGATGTCCACGATGGGAGAATCAGCTACACAGGCCCTGATCCTCTTTTCATGGATTACGGCCTCTGATACAAAGTATCCGCCTAGACTATAACCTACCAGTACTAATTTATCTTCGTCCACTTCCTTCCGGGGGATTATGAAATCCACCACGGCCTTTATGACACCATGATAATCTGGACGTAAAGGTTTATCTGGATAGAGGTGTATGGGTCCCACCTGGCCGGGGCCTTCAAATAAAAGAACGTTATAACCCCTTTGAAGGGCACCGGCTCCAATGTAAAAGTATAATTCTTCTGCAGTCCCGTCAAAACCACTCATAACGATAATGGTAGGTTTTTCACCTTCCTCTGTTTTGAAGTAGTATCCTGGTAATTTCATATCCTCAAAGGGAATTTCCACCACTTCGGGAGGATATTTTAGTAGTTCTGCACCTTTCTGGAAACATTCCTTACTCTTCTGCCAGTATTCCTTTTTGTTAGGTTCAGAGAAGAACCCGTAGAACTCTGCGGAACGGTAGTACATGGAGGCCCGCAGATATGATTCACAGGCGCCGATATCCTGTCCTTTTTTTGAAAAATCTTCACCTTGCTTTTCTACTAATTTAGCAGTTTTTTCCCATTCCAGGACCCAACTGGTGACATCACCATCTTTTATCCGGCTGGCTGTGGCCAAACATTCTCCAATGGTAGCTCCACCCTGATAATGCAGTCCTACAGCTCTAAGTAATTGATAATCGAATGCGGATGTTTTGAAGAAATTAATACTGATGGCTGACTTTTCAACTTTTCCAGGCATGTATGATTCCCCTTTCAAGATTCGTATTATACATTTTGTTTTTAATAGGTAAAGAAAATTGGGGGATAGGAGGTTGTTAGCTCTATCAAGATAAAATCATGATATTTTTATGCATGAACTACAAGTTAATTTTTCTAGAAAATTTTCCCTGATTTTTAAATCGCAAAGTTTATATTTACTTTTTGTTTGATTATTATAAAGTTATGATAAAATATCCTGATATGGATTTATTTTAGATAATTAGTATATTGAGGCGGTATATGATGATTAAAAGGAAAAGAGCCCTATCAGTGCTCTCAATATTTGCTGTATCATTTATAATGATATTGGCATTTACAACAGATGCAGCTACAACCACACCCGTGGATGACAGTGAAAAATTGGCTACAGAAAATTTGAATGTATCAGCTAGTTCAGCATACAATGATACCAATTTTACCTGGCTAAACAATAAATCAACGGGACAGGTAAGGATCCGCGGTGATAGTGTAATGGGAGATGGTCATAAAAACACCTCCGTTGAAGTTAACTTTGGTGATGGATGGGAAACCTGGAATTCCAGCGAATATATTTCAAAGCAGAGGGAAACTTACGGTTCCCTCTCCGTACTGAGAGGCTCCGTACCTATGGCTACAGAAAAGGTAGATGTACAACCCATTTTAGATAGGATCGGATATCAGGAAGCTCAATTCCCAGATGTCCAAAAAGTTACCCTTTATGGTCTTGACGATGCCCGTGTAATAGAATATTACGGCTATGGCGATTGTTGGGCAGATGCCTGCTGGCTCTACGATAAATTAAGCGCCGAAGGAATACCAGTCCGGATAATAGGCTACGAGGATGGTGTTGTTAATGCCTATGGTGTCAAATCGAGGCATACCTGGGTTGAAATCAACGTTGGTAACGGATGGGAAAGCTGGAATTACAAAAAGTACAACTCTCAACACGTCGGTGATGTTGGTTTTGGCCCTACCCGTGTCCTTTTAGAGCCTGGCCATGTTCCAGCGGATATATTGAGTTTAGACTACTAAACTCCCTTTTTTTAATTTTTTTTATCCTAGAGAACGTTTCAATTCCTGTGAGCGAAGTGTATTCTTTTTATGAAAAGTTAGGTTTCAAAAAAGAGCATATCTTTTTAGCAAAGAATTATAAATATAAGAGATTAATTCTTAAATTAAATTTTATAGTCTTTTACGGGTGTTAATGTGGGTTATTTAATCTGTGGAAAATGCAAGAGCTACTACGAACTGCAGCCGGGCGAATCTCCAAAGGATTTCGTTAGTGAGTGTGGTTGCGGTGGTAAATTGAGATATGTGGAAAATTTAGACATAGTTGATCCTAGTTGGAGGCCCGTGTACATAAAGAAAAAACCTACCAAAAAAGAGGTACTGAAAGACAAGACACGAAGTATGTCTTCCATTCCATCAAATATTAAAAACCGGTTAAACCAGTTTTTCCAAAAACACTTCGGGAACTTGCTGTATAATATAAGAAACAGGAACAGAGTTCATAGAACTCCCCATGGTGCACAGTACGGCTCACAGGGTATGGGTCCTGACTTTATAAATTCTGTAATGCGCGAGCTTAATTTCCGTAACATTCGATGGGAAGTAGTTATCCCGGTAGCGATAGTCATAACTCTCATATTAGTATTTGCCCCTGGTATTTTAACCCTTTTAATTTTTTTAATACTGGTGGCTGTTGGTTACCTCTTTGAAGATATTATAATCGGGACGAAAAATGCACTGCTTATTGGAGCAATTTCATACTTTTTTGGATACCTAATAACCGGCTCATTCCTGCTTTTAATACCGTTAACCATACTCGGAGCTATAAATGGTGCTGTCTGCGGATGGATAGGTGGATATATAAAAACTAGGATAAGGGGAAGATGATTATATGGCAAAAGCCAAATTAGATGATATAGACGAGTTAACCAAGGAAAACATTGCACTCGCATTATGGATGAAGGAATTCAAAGCCCGGAAAATACCCGCGGGTGTAAAGAAACGCTTATTAAGTAAGAAAAACAGTTCGGAAGCCTTTGGGGAGAGGATGCAGTTCCGTATTCAGGAGTTACTGGGTAATCCTGATTCATATACTCTCAGCTACAAGAAGAGATATAAGAAACTTCTGGAATACTGTGACTCGCTCACTCCAATGCAGGCCTATGCAATGAACCAGCTCCTGGGAATGGACAGCAGCCGCGGCTACCAGGACATCCCACATGAATCTGATATTGAGTTTCCACGGGACTTCGCTCCTCAACTAGGTTTTCAGGTGGGCTGGCACTTCATAGTGGGGAACTGCCGCGACACCAGGAGACGGGAATATGGGATACTGGTATCATTCTACCGCTATTCACTCTTACCCCCATGGATAGCCCAAAGTTTTGGTCTGTCTGACTGGGATAACCAGATATTTGAGATGCAACTGGCGGTGGCCCGTGCAGGGGAAGAACACCTGCAGACCAGGCCATTCGCCATAGCCGGGACCACGGGGCTTTTAAAATGCTCCCTTGAACCCTTCCATTACGAGGCGGGAAACAACAGGATGGTCTCAGAAAAGGAGGATGAACTATTCCCACTCCGTGTGCAGGCCTGGGGAGTTAACCAGGGCGGTGAAGAGGATGTGGAGATGGAGGTGGACCTGAATTTAACATCCAACAAGGAATTCCTTCTTCAAGGGAATAAAGGATGCCTACCCTGCTGCTGTAGTATAGGTACCCTCTATTACTCTGCCACCAACCTGTCCCTGGAGCCGGGCAGTCTTTTAATACTTGACGGTGAGGAGATCATGCTTAACCAGGGCCAGTTCTGGTTCGACCACCAGTGGGGCAACGCCTTGGAGCCCATGGGTAACAGCCGGTGTGAGGTGGTCCGGGCAGCGGGCACCCTGAGCAAACCATCCCAGTCCCGGGGTTGGGACTGGTTCATGGCCCAGTTTAGTGGTGAAAGGGAGATGACCATGTACGCACCCCACACCGATAAAAACCTGGACTTTTACTGGCGGACAGATGAGGAACCACCAGGAACCATGGAAGTGGCTGTGAAGGGACAGTACATCGACCCGGAAAACAAGGTAACCGATATGAAGGGTACTTTAAACATCGATAAATGGGTTAAGAGTGTGAAGTCATCTAACCCTGAACTTTACCTCATAACCAACACCTGGTACCCGGACCACTGGGAGTTCAGGTTCGAGGATATGGTCCCTGAGGATATCCGGCACTTCACATTGACACCTATCGTGGAGACAGGTCAGACCGGCTATAATGCCGGTGGATCCCAGTACTCCGAGGGTGGGGTGAATATTCGAGATCCAGATGGTAAATTCCTGGGCAAGGGATTTGCCGAGTCAGTCTACTACGCCGACTCCCACCCCAACGCCCTCCTCCTGGCAGGGATTCCAGATACGCCGGAGATGAGGAAACTCCTTAAACCACCGGCACCATCGCCCCTACTGAAGCTGAAGGGCTTCTTATACATGGCCTGGCCTCCACACCAGAAGAAGATTAAAAATATCCTGGAAAAATGCCTGGAACAAGGATTGCCAGCTGATTATCTGGGATAAGACCTAGAACCGGTTGATTATCTGGGGGATAAATCCTAATGCCTGTTGATTACTTGGGATAAGTCCCAAACACCATTGATTATTTAGGATAAGTCCTGAAACTCTTATAACCCCCAACTTTCCTATAAATTTAGAAAACTGGTTTGAAAAATTAGATAAAGAGCAAACCATATAGTAATTACCAGTTGAGTGTATAAGGGGAATATTTCCAAATGCAAGTAAACTTCCCCTAGTAAGTAAATTTAACAGGGGGCTATTTATATGGCAACAGTAAGGGAAGTAACGGATATTATTGAACCTATCTATGTGATGGAGGGTGCCGGTGTTCTACTGCGCAGGAGCATAGCCACCCAGAGACTGGACTATCTCGATCCATTCCTGCTTTTCGATCACTTCGGATCCAGAAACCCACAGGACTACCTGGCAGGTTTCCCCATGCATCCCCACCGGGGCATCGAAACCGTGACCTACATGTTAGATGGATTAGTCGAACACAAGGACAGCATGGGCAATGCCGGAACCATAGGCAGGGGTGATTGCCAGTGGATGACTTCCGGCAGCGGAATCATCCATGAGGAAATGCCCAAAGAACCAGATGAGGGAATGATGGAAGGATTCCAGCTCTGGGTAAACCTCCCGGCCAAGTTGAAGATGACCGAGCCCCGTTACCAGGAAATTAAATCTTCGAAAATTCCAGAAGTCAAGCAAGATGATGGGTTGGTAATCAGAGTCATAGCCGGTGAGTTTGAAGGTGTTAAAGGGGCAATCACTGAGATATATGCCGATCCCGAATATCTGGATGTTTCCCTCCCGGCAGGAGCATCGTTTGAACAACCAATCACCCGTGGCCACACCGCCTTCGCCTACCTGTTTGAAGATGAAGCAATCTTCGGAAACTCCCAACCAAACTCTCTGGAAAAAAGAACCACTGTCCAGGCAACACGTCTGGTAGTATTCGGTGATGGAGATTTGGTAAGGGTAAAAACCGATCAAAATCCAGCCAGGTTCCTTTTAATGTCAGGAAAACCATTAAACGAACCAATAGCCAGGTACGGACCCTTCGTTATGAACACCAATGAGGAGATACAGCAGGCACTGGAAGACATTCAAAACGATACCTTCGTAAAATAAACATATATATTAACTTTTTAACGCCGAGGCACTGTCCCCAGCAACATAACCAGTTGAAAAGGCCTGCTGCAGGTTAAAACCTCCCCTGCGGCCGCATCCATCTATGATCTCCCCGGCGAAGTATAAACCTGGTACCAGTTTAGATTCCATAGTTCTGGGATTTATCTCTTTCTTTGACACTCCGCCACAGGTAATCATGGCCTTATCTAGGGGTAGATGGCCGTTGATAGTTACAGGTAGGGCTATCACCATCCTCTGTAACTGTATCCTTTCTGCTCTGGTTATCTGGTTCAATTTTTTATCTGGATCCAGGGAAAACGTCTTTAAAACAGGCCCCACCATATTCTGGGGAAGGTAGTATTTCAGGTAATTTTTCAAACTTCTTTTACTGTATCTGCCGAAATCTTCGATGAACCTGGCTTCTAAATCCTGATCTGTAACATCCGGTTTGAAGTCTATGTAGAGCTTCACATCACCATATTTGTCCATAATTTCCACGATTTCATGGCTCATATCCAGGATAACCGGTCCGGAAACACCGAAATGTGTAAAGAGAAGATTTCCCCTGGGCAGCGGTATAATCTTTCCTCCGCTTCGTAAAGATAAACCAACATCCTCCAGGGTTATCCCTTTCAAATCAGGGATCCATTCTTCCCGGACAGTTAATGGAACTCCTCCCGGTTTAATCTCAGTAATACTGTGTCCTAGTGCTTCTGCAATGTTTAAACCATCTCCGGAAGACCCGGTCTCTTTATAGGTCACACCGCCAGTGGCCAGGACGACTTTGTATGCGGTGATTAACTGGTTTTCAGTGGAGATAAGCTTGAATACCTTGGAATGCTTTTGAAGGTGTTTTAGACGGTAATTGTAGATTATTTCCACCTTATATTCCTCTAAAACATTATTTAATATATCGACTACTGATTTGGCTTTTTCTGTACTGGGAAATACCCGTCCACCTTCCTCTTCTATAAAGTCCAGGCCATTATCCTGGAAGAAGTTCATCAAATGGTGGTTTGAAAATTTACTGAAAACATCACGGTAGAAAGAGCCGTTCTTACTAAACTTTTCCAGGAAAACCTCCAGGGAAGCAGTATTGGTGAAGTTACAACGGCCGTTACCAGTTATAAGGAGTTTACGGCCTATCCTATTATTCCTCTCCAGTAGTACCACCTTTTTACCCTGCTGTGCCCCCTGGATGGCCGCCATGCATCCGGCTGGCCCGGCACCAATCACGGCTATATCATAGATACTCATCAAGTAGTACTTCGCCACGGGTATGGAAACAATTTTCTATTAAAGCCGTTTGGGATAAATTATCTATCCAATGAGGTAATACAAAAAAGTGCAGTTTTTCTACTCATACACCACCGCTGTCCCGGTGGCGGTTACTATGGTGGCGAATCCCTGCAATCCTCCTATGGAAACATGGTCGATTAATATTTCTACTACACTATCCGCGCCGAGGTTCCGGGCATTTTCCAGCATCCGGGAGACTGCCGTTTCCCGGGCGTCAATTAAGTGGAGGTCATCCAGTTTTCTGGGCTGGATCATCTTCAAGATCTTGTTGAACCTGCCTTTTATTTCTTTTTCCTTGGCAACAGCATCTCCAGTAACCAGACCCACATATCTTTCTATCTTCTTCCCATCTGGATCAGGGACAGATACCAGGGGCTCCTCTAATCCAGGGACGGAAATTTTATCTGACTGTGATATGGCCAGTCCACCTTCTACTTTTTGAGCTCTTCCTAATATCTTAGCGGGTAAGGCTACCATTCGGATGAATATGCCCACCACCACCACGAATAGGATGTAATTAATCAGGATGGGGAAGGCTGCCTGGATCATGAGTCCAATGGCTATGATGGTGATGATACTCAGTGAAACCGGTTCTTTTGGGTAAAGCCAGCCGGGAGCTAACCATCCATAGGCGTTGATCAGAATAAATGTAATGAGGGCGCTGATGGCACCGGTACTTTTACCATATTTTCTGCGGGCCATGAAGGTTTCAGCGAACCCGGCTATCAGGGGAGAAATAATGTACATGATGTTGAAACCGAATATAACCAGATTCCAGACTACACAGAGAACTGCAGACCCTAAACCTGCCACTGTTCCGATTAATATGGCTATCAGTGCCCAGCGTTTAACATACCATGAGTTATTGTTGAGGGATGACATCGAATTCTCACATCTTTAGATCTGAATTTATTCTTGGTATGAAACTGCTGTTCCGACCACGGTGACCATTATAGTGTTCCCCATGGTGCCTCCCAGGTTATTGTAGGTTATCCTAGTGCCTATTATTGCATTGGCACCTTCCTTTTCCGCTTCTTCGATCATGCTTTCCATGGCCAGGTTACGGGCAGCGGTAAGTTCCTCCTCGTATTTAGAGGTTCTTCCCCCTACCACATCTCTCACACCGGAAAACAAGTCTTTATATAGATTAGCGCCTAGTAAAGCGTCTCCGGCTACTAAACCGTAGTATTTGATTATTTCTTTTCCCTGAATAGTTGGTGATGTTAATATCAGCATAGATATCACCTTTAATTGTTAATATCAATGATTTATTTGATTTTGAAAACTTATAAACTACATAGATTTTTTTAAAGAAAAAATATAGGGGCTTGTTTGATAATGAAAATTTTATTCTTCTGTGGTTGGTAAGAAAATCTGGAATATTCCACTAAGTACGAGGAAAATTCCAATTAATCCTGCCAGATACAATGGATTTAAGGCATATATTCCAACTATTAAGTATAATATACCTAATATTATACCTGAAAGCCCACTCCATCTACCTGCACCTTCTCCTGAAATTAAAGCTACTACACCTGATATTATTAGGAAGAATCCACCTATGTAAATTACCATACCTGTTAATATGCTGAACGCTAGTATACTTCCAAATAGTCCAATTCCTACAATTATACCTAATATTCCAAGTATTAAAGCTAATATGCTCAATCCTTTATTATCGCTCCATGTATTAAAGCTCATTGCAAATAACCAGATACCGATTAGTATTAGTCCAAATCCAGTCAGGACACTAAGGGTAAAAACGCTAAACAATGGAAATGCTATAATTAATATACCGAGGATTATTGCTAAAATACCTGTTAAAACGTTATTTCCTGCCATAATATTCCCTCCTACTTATTTTTCAAACAAACCCTTGTCGATCATTATGTCAATTTTAGTGAATATACTTTTAGTTTGTTTAATTAGATAAATAATGAAATAAAAAATTTTGAAAGGGAATTTTGCTGAATTAATTTAGTACAGGGCAATAATAATGGTTAAGAACATGTTATTATTTGTTATCCATGGAATTTTGTAAGCAGAGACTAATAGGGAATCAGAGTAGTAAGAGCAGAATCTAATCAAACTTGTATAAATAAAGGGCCAATAATGGATAAATTATAATAATAGGCCTTTTCTACAATCTTACATTCTTATTTAGAAAAATGTTAATAGAATCAATTTAATATCTATTGATGTAATGTAGGAGTTCTGCACATGTCTGGCAGTCAATATAAATGGGGCACTGTACTAGTGGCCTGCATGGCAATTTTCATCATAGTCTTAGACTCATCTGCAATGAACGTGGCAATAACCACTTTAGTGGTGGAGTTAAACACCACTTTATCCATAATCCAGGCAATAATCGCCTTATATGCATTGATCATAGCTTCATTTATGCTTCTGGGTAGTAAGCTACAGGATATTCTGGGTAGGAAACGAACATTTCTATTAGGATTACTTATTTATGGTTCCGGAACAACCATGGCTACTTTGAGTCTTAATGCAGGCATGCTTCTCCTTGGATGGGCTGTTTTAGAGGGAATTGGTGCAGCTATGATGTTCCCGGCGACCACCACCCTGGTAGGCTCCATTTATGAAGGTAAAGATAGAATCACCGCTTTCGGAATATGGGGGGGCATTGCAGCAATGGGAGCTGCTATTGGACCCATAGTAGGGGGTATATTCACCACCTATTTAACCTGGCGACTGGTATTTGGGTCAGAACTCGTTTTTGTAGCTTTAATACTCATATTCAGACACTATTTAACCGAAAGTAAACCAACCTTAAAGTGGAAAGACTTAGATGTTTTTGGTGCGGTTCTTTCCATTGTTTCTTTAGTTTTAATTGTTTTAGGTATCCTATTTCTTACCCGGCCAGAATTCTGGGGATATGTGGTGATTTTGATATCTATGGGTTCAATCCTGTTTATAGTATTCCTATTATGGCAGAGAAGAAGGATCACCAGAGGTTTAGAGCCTTTAACTGATATATCGCTCCTGAAAAATAGATTGTTTGGTCTGGGTAATATCAACTCAATTATTCAGCAAATCCCCCTGGCTGGTTTCCTTTTCATCATACCAGTATTTCTGCAGCAGGTAACTAAATTGAACGCATTTGACACGGGTTTAACACTTTTACCTGCTTCTGTAGTTATTCTTATATTCTCTATACTTGGAGCGAGATTGGCCTCTCATATAGAAGCCAAATATATACTGATGATTGGTTTTGTTATCTCTGCTGTAGGTTCCTATATATTAGGAGGAGTATTCAATGTGAATACTCAAATGATGGATATAATCCCAAGTACAATTGTATTTGGTGTGGGTATAGGCTTTTTACTATCACAGTTAACCAATCTCACCATGTCTGCTGCTCGTGAAGACCAGGAAACCGATGCTTCAGGATTATACAATTCCTTTAAAAATTTAGGATATTCTATAGGAACTGCTTTAATAGGTGTTTTATTATTAGTAGGGATATTTGGAGGCCTTACTTCTGGTATAGAAGAGTCAGGTCTAGCGGGTAATATGACCAAACAGCAAATACAGGATGGTCTTTTCAACTATGTGGAAAAGATGCAGACCGGTACACCCAATATTGCTCCTGAGCTGGTGCCGCAAGCAACTCAAATAACAGATTCAACGATTAGTTCTTCAATGAAAATGGCCTTTAATGTATTGGCGCTGATACTGTTTTTAGGATTTATAACCAGTATATTCCTTCCCAAGAGAAGGACTCAGATTATTTAAAAGAAAGAAATAAATTATTTTTCAGCAAAATCAAGAATAGCCCGGATCATGGGGGGTTCTATATCTATATCCACGGAGAGGGGTGGTCCGTCATCGATATAAACGGAGGTTAAAAGGAAGTCGTCGGATATTTTATCCCCCTGGTTTTCTGTAGTATCGATGGTGAAGATTTTATCTTCCCGATCTTCAAAAAATTCGGTGACTTTCCAGGTGTCTGGTCCTGTAACACGGACATAGATCATTAAATGTTTACCATACTTTTCTATGTCTCTTATAAATTCTTTGGGTATTATTAAATCCTTCATATCACCATCTATACTCTGGGTGAAGGTTATTGGTTCTAAAACAGCTGCCATTTACTCACATCCTGCATATTAAAGTTTGATAGTTTCTTTAAGTTTTCTAAGTTATTTAATTTCTTTAAACTATTAGCTTATTTAATTTTTCGTGTAAAAATATAGAGAAGAGCAACCTATTGAATTCAACCAAAATCATTCCTTTATACTAGCAAAAAAATTTGTAAAATCTTGAGGAATCCTGATTCCATGAGACAAACAGCGTTAAATCTAGATAATGGGTTAAAATAAAATAATAAAATAAGTTTAGTACAGATTATCCTCTATGACTCCTTCTTTCTTTACCAAAGGCTTTACTCACATCTATAGGTGAATTGAATTGGTTTCCTGGAAGGTTTTTTAAGATGTCGATGATGTTAGAATCGGCTTTGTTGTTCTGGGCCTGTTGTATTAAATCATCCCTATCTGCTGGAAAATCTATGCCTCGAATGGCGCGTTCTACATCTGCAGCGGTAACTGCCACTATATCACCTCCTCATAATTTGTTTTCAACTTTGATATTGATTGTTATGAGTTTAAATTGTCTTTAGACTTATTTTCTCCTTTTTTCTGGTTGAAATCTCCCTTAATTTTCGTTTTATTACCTGTCTATTTCCTCCGTTAATTTTCAAATTTCTAAAATACATCTTATTTCGGCTTATTTCACCTTATAGTTATGTTTTCAGAACATAAATAGTCAACTGTTATTTTGGTGTGGTAATGATGTCTGCAGGGTAGCAGTTAATTCCTTATTAAATCCTTTAATTTATCGTAGAAAATCAGATCCTTAAATATATTCACTAAAATAAGGATTTCATAAGTTCTTATGCCTCTTAATACTAACATCAGTATCATATACAGAATTGGGCAGTAAATTAAGGCGAAAACAACGTCTAAAATCCCATGGGGATTTACCAACCATAAGATAAGTCCTATGATTGAGGATGAAAATATGGATTTTATGATGAATGTAGGGTAGAAAGTACAGTTAATAACCTTAAAGGCAAAATGACTGGTTGCAGTAAATGCTATGATGAACATGACCAGGCTGGTAAAGGCCACACCAAATATCCCGAACTTGTAACCCAGAAGAACATCCAGAACCAGATTCAGTATGATTATGATCATCCAGATATTCCCGGTTAACTTGGTCCTCTTAATCAGTATTATGATCTGAGTCACGATTCCAAATAATCCATAAAAGATACCACCCACAGCCACCACCGGGACCAAAAAGAAGCTGTTGGTGGCTATTTCCGGGGTGGACAGGAGCAGTAACAGGGGTTCGGATAGGAACGTTAAGATGAAGGTAAAAGGAATGGCCACCGCTAAGAAAAGTTTCAGGGAATGGTTTAGGAAACGTTTTATGCTGTGTATATCATTTTCTAGATAATACTTGGATAAAATGGGCAGAAGCAAGGTATAAAAGGGGGATAAGAGCACCATTATTAGACTACCCACGGTGTACCCTCCCGAGTAAAATCCAACGGCAGTAAGGCTTATTAAAAATCCGATTACGTAGCGGTCGCTGGCATCCAGTATCCAGGTGGATATGTGGGTGGGGACGATGGGAACACTGAAATGTAAGTATTCCCGTAAATTGATGAACCTGGGGAGGATAAATCCGATGTTCTTTATTATTATCCCCAGCATCATACCGAAAATAATTAACTGGCTAATTAAAAACCCAACAACCGCCCCCAGGATGCCGAATCCATTTACAACCAACGCCGCAGTTAAAACCACCATTAAATACGCTTGAAGTAAGTAAAAAAAGTTATAAAGTCTGGTTTTCTGTAACGTCCGGAAGAAATCAAAAAATACCAGTATATTGGCCGCGAAAAATATGCTCACTGGAAGTATCAAAGCCACAGGAAGGTTAGCATTAAAGAGGGCTCTGGATATGGGGTCTGCAAATAGAAACAACAGCAGACTCAGCCCCATACTTACCAGGGCTATAACAAAACTTATGGTATAGAAAGATTCCTGTATCTCTTCCCGGCTTTTGGAAGTGGACATGTACCTGACGAAGGAATATGGAAGTCCGAGTATTGCTATGGCAGGTACTATGGTTACCGTTATTGTAAACTGCACCCACACACCAAAATTTTCAGTGGTTAAGTTATTGGTGAGGAAGGGTAAGAGGATGATGGGACTGAGTGAAACCAGCAGGTAGGATAAGCCCATTACGCTGATGTTTCTCGTGAAATAGTGTAGTGGATCCAGAAAAACCCTCCTAAAAGGATGACAAAGATTATGTGGAACTGGAAAACTTTAAGACATTTTCAATCAGAAACCCGCCCAAGTAACCAAAAATGAAACCAACCATGGAAATGGGCACCGCGTTGATGATGAAATCCAGAAGTATGCCGGCAGGTCCAAACTGCGATACATATACGGATGAAGCAGGGAATATTATTACTCCCGTGAGGTAACAGTAGATCATAGTTACCAGTACCACCAGGATTCCAGTCAGCCCCCCAAATATGTAGCTCCTTTTCTCTTCTGTGAGTAGTAAAGTGGTTACCATTCCTGAAATGAAGAGTGGTAAAACGAAGGTAAAAAGAGAAATAATAGATTTAACGGTGTCCACTTCATTGAAGAAATTAGTGTTATGCATGGATGTTACAAATAAATGGGTGTTTTCCCCGATTAAATTGAATAGCCCTATCATAATCAATCCTATTATGGAACCGGCTATTATGGAGAATCGTCTTCCGAAGTGCCTAAACTTTACGGTATTCACATTCATGTCCATCACGAATGCGTCTTCTAACGCCTTATTTTCCTATTTAGGTTATTATATTGTATTTTGATCATTATATTTTTTAGTGTGCAGTTAGATAAATTAAAATGAAATAAGGTAATTGAGTATTTTAGATTGCATATGCACTGAGGGCAGGTGATTTTTTATGGCGAAAATTGGAGTGATGATAGATAATTTCTTTGAAGACGTGGAATATACCAGGCCAGTTAAAGCATTTAAGGATGCAGGACATCAAATAACCAACCTAGGGATAAAAAAAGGAAGGGTAAAGGGTAAAAAAGGAACAGCAACTGTGGAGATCGATGAAAGAATAAGAGATAGTGATTACAACTCCTTCGATGCCATCTTCATCCCTGGTGGATACTCCCCAGATAATCTGCGAGGCCACCGGGAAGCGGTGGAATTTATACGAAACTTTTTCCACACGGATAAACCCGTGTTTGCCATCTGCCACGGACCCCAACTATTGATAACCGCCCAGTTAATCGAGGGGAGGAAGGTTACTGGATGGAGATCAATAGTTCAGGATATTAAAAATGCAGGAGCTGAATTCCGGGATCAGGAAGTGGTGGAAGACGGGAACCTCGTCACCAGCAGGCAGCCGAGTGATATTCCCGCATTCATAGAAGTATGCCTTAAAAAACTGGAATAGTAACCAATGGAAATTTTTGGGGTTGTGTGAAATAGAATAGATAATTCAATCCATATTTCCTTAACCTTAAAAATATTTATTCTCCTTCCTGCTTGCAGTTTCCGGTTTCTATGGTGAGCATAATCATTTCTCCAGCCTCTCCCTGGTAGGATCGACGGCCACTTATGCATATATTTTTTTTACCGGTAGCAAATTCGTATTCCATTACTAGCCTGTGGAAGGCATATTCTTCGTTGAGGATTTTGTTTAATAGGCTTATTAATTTAGAGTTATTCCATTTGCCGTTGTCTATTTGATATATATATTTGTCAGCGATCTCTTCTGGTTTCAAATTGAATTTTTCATAGAATATTTGTTACTGGAGAAAACTTTCAAATCATGGTCCAGCACTAAAACTGGCTCTTTAATAGTATTTATTAAACTTTCAGCATATTTAAGGGCATCTTTGATTTTCTTTTCTGCAATCATCCTCTGGTTGATGTCCACGAAGGTTACCACTACACCATCTATTACATCTTCTGATGTTCTGTAGGGTACAATGCGCATGAGATACCAGTTTCCATCGTTTGTTTGTATCTCTTCCTCTTTCATAATCAACCTGTCTAGCACCTGTTTGATATCACTTTCCAGGTATTTGTATTTGATGTTGGTAGCGATATCTCCGATAGGACGGCCTACGTCTGATTTCCTTATTTTTATAAGGGTGCTTGCTTCAGGGGTAAAATTTCTAATGTTCATCTCTTTATCCAGGAATATGGTGGCTATTTCAGTGCTGTTAAAGAGGTTTTTCATATCGTCATTGGCCCGGTTAATTCATCAATCTTGGTTTGGAGTTCTGAATTAACTGTAGCTAATTCTTCATTAACTGATTGCATTTCTTCTTTAGATGTTTCTAGTTCTTCATTAGTGCTTTGTGATTCCTCATTCATTGATTGTAATTCTTCGTTTGCGGCTTTGAGTTCTTCGTATGATGTTTCCATTTCTTCGATGGTGACGTTGAGACGTTCCTTGGTTTCCTTCAATTCCCTTTCCAGTTCCATAACATGCTCACCGGTCTCTGCATTTACATCCAGTTTAACTTTCCCATCTTTATTACCATCAAATTTTTTAACATCTTCAAAGGAAACGATCAACAAATTTCGCATAATTTCAGGTTCTTGAATAAGCTTCACTATTATATTAACGATATTACTATCACCGTTGTTTTTGATTATTAATCCTTCCAGAACAAAATCCTTTTTTTTATCCAGTGCATTTTGTACAGCTGATCTTATTTTAAAACCGGTACCGTCCTTGGCCATATCAAAAACATTTAACCGGGCCTTTCCAGGTGCAGGTTCTAAATACTTACCCATTCTCCCATGTATATATAATATTTCTCCACTATCATTAATGATCAAAGATGAGGGAGCGTATACATCGAGCAATTGTTTAATTGCCAGATTCGTGATATCTATCTTGCTAATATCATAGTCATCGGAGTTTAACATTTTTTCTCCGTGACTAAACATGATAGGGGATTCAACCAGTCTCCAGGGTAAGCTGTGGGACTTGGTGGATTTGAAGATCTTCCATTTTTTATCTATAACCTGGAAGGAGTCCAGAGACTCGCCAATACTTTCTGAAGGGCCTAAAAACAGTAAGCCGCCTTTATTAAGCGCATAATTAAATATGGATAATAATGTTTTTTGAGCATCTGATTTCAGGTAAATTAGAAGATTCCTGCAGGATATCATATCCATCTTGGCAAAGGGCGGATCCTTGAGAACATCATGCACAGCAAAAACAGCCATCTCCCTTATTTCATTTTTTATCAGGAATTTCTCATCCTTTTTAATAAAAAATCTTTTTAAACGATCCTGGCTAACATCTACCTTAATATTGTCTGGATAGGGCCCTTTACGTGCTGTATCGATGGCGTTTTCATCTATATCTGAGCTGAAGATTTGTATCCTGAAATATTTTCCCAGGGATTCCATAACTTCCCTGATAATTATGGCCAGTGAATAGACCTCTTCACCACTAGAACAGCCGGGTACCCAAATACGGATAGTGTCACCCTCGTTTTTATTGGTCATCAGCTCAGGAATAGCTTTGGTTTTAAGAATGTTAAAGGCCTCGGGGTCACGGAAAAAGCTGGTAACATTGATGAGAAGTTCTTGAAATAGATAATTGATTTCCTGAGGGTTACGCTGTATATAGCTGGCATATTCTTTAAGGTTATCAATCTGGCTGAATTCTTCACCCCTGCTGGTGACCCGGGAATAGGCCAGTAAATCGTTGATTAAAGTTTGCATTCGTTTAGCACCGTCTACTGCAAATTTAATATATTCATGGGCATTTTCATCTAGTTTATCATTGTACTGCCGTTCCAGTAGCTGTGTGAAACTAGAAACCATTCTTAAAGGTTCCTGGAGGTCATGTGATGCTACATAGGCAAATTGCTCCAGTTCCTTATTGGAACGCTTTAGCTCAACTACCAGTTTTTCCAACTTTTTTCCAGTCTCTTCCTGCTCATTAATCACACTTTTCAGCCTTTTTATTTGCAATTTCCGGTTGTTTAGTGCGATTTTCCACTTGTTTTTCCAGATTTTTACGGTATTCTTCCAGTTCCCTCTCTGTATTTTTTACATGGGTAATATCACGGGAAATACTGGAAGTACCTATAATCTTACCGTCAGCATCCAGTATTGGCGACATGGTTAAAGAAACATCTATTTCCCCTTTGTTTTTG
This sequence comes from Methanobacterium sp. UBA375, assembly GCA_002495625.1. Taxonomy (GTDB): domain Archaea; phylum Methanobacteriota; class Methanobacteria; order Methanobacteriales; family Methanobacteriaceae; genus Methanobacterium_A. Next base: position 160,082 of record DAGC01000002.1, read on the forward strand.
GTCGATCTTTTGGTGTTGTAATTTTTAGTTAATTCACTTTTTTCCACGGAATTTAAAATCACAGTTTCAGCTTCAGCACAATGGGAGGGAATCAATTTATTCACGTCTTTATCAAGTATTTCCTCTGCTGAATAGCCATAAATCTTTTGAGCACCTAAATTCCAGCTTTGAATTCTCCTATCTAAATCCACTCCTATTATGGCATCCTCAGAAGATTTCACCAGGGCAGCCAACCTGGCAACGGATAATTCTGCATTTTTACGTTCGGTTATATCGGTTAAAATGGTTCTGAGCATTTTTAAATTTCCTTCATCATCATACATGGGAATGCTTTCCATATAGGCATCGAAAGATATTTCTTCACTCCCTTGTTTTTTGATTTTAAGCTCACAGATTTCCTTAGTCTTCGTCTCGAGAATCTGATTTAAATGTTTATGAAACTTCCTTCGGGAATCATAATCCATAAACAAAATAAAGGCTTTACCAATAAGTTTTTCTCTTTTAATGTCCAATAAATCTGCTAATGTTAAGTTTGCCTCGATAATTATGCCTTTTTCATCCATGGAAAGATAGCCAACCGGGGCGAAGTCGTAAAGATCCTGGAATTTCTGCCTTGATTCTTCCAGTTCTACCCAGGTCTTGCGCAGTTCTTCATTCTGCATCTCCAATTCAATACGGTTTACCTGTAGTTCATGCAGAGCTTCAGTAAAATTTTTTGGAGCTATTGATTCAAGTGTTATATCATTAATTATCCCATTGTCCTCAATTATTCTTTCAGCTTCTTTCCGCAGTTTTAATTCCAGATCCTTCTTTTTAATAGCATTAAATATAGATCGTTTCAGTGTTTTAGAAGTGAATTCACCCTAATCAGATAGTCATGGGCACCAAATTCAAACGCCTTTAAAGGAGTCTCTTCATCATAATAGTTAACGATAATCAGTAATGGAACATCTGGATGTTGAGCACGTAATTTTTTGAGAAAATTAATATTTTCTTGGTCTTTAAGATCCAAGTTCAATAACAGTATATCAAAATGTTCTACATCCAGTAATTCAAGTGCCTTATAAAAATCGTTGGTTTTATCTAAAATAAAATTGTTATTTAAAATTTTCTCGAAAAATTCTGACTGATGAACGTTTTCCACCATAAGCAAAGTTTTTATAGCAGAATTCATGTCAATTCCTGAAGTTGTTATTAATTATGCATTGTTAATTATGTATGTGAACTTCTTTTTCAATTGCTTATTATATGATAAAAAAAGGTTATAATAATTTCGTTTAATTTCATTGGAACCAAATTTAGCTTATTACGTCTAATTTTCCTGATAAATATTGACTAAATTTAAATATATCTTCTTTTTGAAGATAAATGAGTTATTGAACTAATTAAGGAAATTAAAATGATACATAGGACCCTTCCTTATTCATATTCAGACAATGTTTTACAGTTTCTTTTGAATTGTAGTTGAGTTTTCTTTATATTCGTGACATAATAGGGGATAGATTCAGAAAAAATTCTTATTAAACAGACTTTAAGGCGTTTCATCTATTTTTTGTATCTACAGAGATTCCATCGCTCTCAAAGGTGGGGCATCTGATTTGCTGGATTTGAAGATCTTCCATTTTTTATCCACCGCCTGGAAGGAACTCAGGGTTTCACCTTTACTTTCTGAGGGGCCTAAAAATAGTATGCCGTACCTGTTTAATGCGAAATTAAAGTTGGATAACAGGATATTCTGGGCTTCTGGTTTAAGATAGATTAAAAGGTTCCGGCAGGATATCATGTCTAGATTGGCGAAGGGAGGGTCACTTATTACATCATGGACCGCGAAGACTGCCATTTCCCTTATCTGATTTTTCAACTGATACTTGCCTTTCTTTGGGGTGAAGAACTTTTCCAGGCGCTCAGGGCTGACATTTTCCCTGATATTTTCGGGATAGATCCTTTTACGGGCGTGGTCGATGGCGGCTCCGTCGATATCTGTACCGAATATCTGTACTTTGACCTGCTTCTCCATGGACTCCATGAGTTCCTGGAGTATTATGGCCAGTGAGTATACTTCTTCACCGTTTGAACAGCCAGGCACCCAGATTCGGAGGTTAGAACCCTCATCTTTACCAGCTATCAGTTCAGTTAATGCTTTCTTTTTGATGATGTCAAAGGCTTCCGGATCTCGGAAAAAACTGGTCACGTTGATGAGAACTTCCTGAAATAACAGGTCTATTTCTTCTGGATTTCTCTTTAGATATTCTATGTAATCTAGGAGACTATCTATCCTATGTGAATTGGCCCTTTTAGTGATTCGACGGTACATGGTACTTACTTTATAATTGGAGAAGTCACATCCAGTATGGGCTTCCATCAGGGAGAATATGTTCTCTAAATACTTTATTATTTTTCCATCGTACGCCGCTGCCATAGTAAAACTCTTTAAATAGATTTATAATCAGGATTGGTTATTTTATTAGATTAGTGGTCTTTTATCATTAGATCAGAATGGTTTAATTTAATTAGACAGATTATCTTTTAATTGCCCCATCATGGGGGTAATTCTACTGTCCTGAGCCAGTATTCTTCTATGGATTTAATTACCTTGATGAATTCGTCCATATCTATTGGTTTGGTGATATAGGCATTGGCATAGTGTTCGTAGGTATTTTTTATATCCTGTTTTGACTCTGAGTTGGTCAGCACGATGATGGGTATATATTTGAGTTCTGGGTCTGCTTTGATCTCCTTTAATATTTCACGACCATCTTTTTTAGGAATATTCAAGTCTAATAATATAATATTTGGTCGGCTAGAGTCCTGAAATCCCCCTTCCTGTCTAAGGAAGTTCATAGCATCCACTCCATTGGTTACTTGGTGGATGTTGTTGGGAACTGCCCCCTCCTGGAATACTTCTGTGGTGAGTTTATTATTTCCACGGTTGTTTTCTATTAAAAGGATTTCAATGGGTTTATTTTTGCCTTTTTTACCAATATTCATTGGACTTCACCTTAGAAACAGAGAAGTAAATATTCCATGCTCCTAAATCTTTCATTTCAGATAAATTCTAAAGTTTTCAATAAAATGTATGAAGTAATAAATTTATATAATTTCGCTTTTTATTGGATTGAAATTTAGCCTATTACACCTTCTCCTGTACGATTATGTGGAATGGATCATCGTGAAAAAATCAAATAACAAAACTTATATTCCTCATTATAAATAGTGACAATTTGTATAAACTAAAAAAAAGTATGGGAGATTTTAAAAAAGTATGGGAGATGATGAAGGTGGTTTTAGGAATAGAAGATCCCTGGGTCCTGGGGGCCTATATAGGGAGCATCCTTGTCATGCTTTTATGCGTAGTTTACGGAGCATTGAACTGGAATAAAGGCGGAGAAGACGAGGAAGAGCAGATCAAAGAGGAAATAGAATGGCATGAAAAGGAAAAGGAGATGGAAGAGGATGAATTAGGCCTCTGGGATGAAGAAGGGTAGGTGATTTATATGGCTAATGATTTGCTAACTTTAATCGTCATAGTCCTGATTTATTTAGCACTTGTTGTATACGTGGGTTATGTGGCCTGGAAGCGTACCAAAACTGCAGATGATTACCTGGTAGCTGGCAGAGCAACACATCCTTTTATTATGGCTTTAAGTTATGGAGCTACTTTCATCAGTACATCGGCCATTGTAGGTTTCGGTGGAACAGCAGGAGTATATGGTATGGGGCTTCTATGGCTCACCTTCCTGAACATACTGGTGGGTATATTCATAGCCTTCGTGTTCTTCGGTAAAAGAACCAGGAAGATTGGACACAATTTAGGTGCACTGACCTTCCCTGAATTTTTATCGAAGCGTTTCAACAGTAGATTTATCCAATGGTTCAGTGGTGCGGTGATATTCTTTGGAATGCCCTTATATGCTGCTGTGGTTTTAATTGGTATGGCTCGTTTTGTGGAGACAACACTCCAGCTTGATTATCACATAGCCCTAATAGGTATGGCAGTAATTGTAGCGTTATACGTTATTTTCGGCGGTATACGTGGTGTGATGTACACCGACGCCCTCCAGGGAAGCATAATGTTTGTAGTTATGATCATCCTACTGGTAGCGATATACTGGATTACAGGAGGCGTGGTGGATGGTAACCAGGCGTTGACCAACCTGGTTAACGTGGTTCCGCCTGATTTAACAGCAGCGGCCACAGCGACAGGATTTACGGGATGGACATCCATGCCCACATTTGGCAGTCCCTTCTGGTGGACCCTGGTCAGTACCCTGATTTTAGGTGTGGGTATAGGTGTTCTCTCCCAGCCACAACTGGGAGTACGATTCATGATGGTGAAATCAAACAGAGAATTAAACAGAGCAGTATTAATTGGGGGTATTTTCATCTTCCTCATGACTGGTACCGCCTTCATAGTAGGGGCTCTTTCCAATGTTTACTTCTTCAACACCATGGGACAGATAGCAACCCAGGTGGTGGGAGGAAATGCAGATAAAATTATCCCCGCATTCATAGCGGCAGCGCTGCCTCCCTGGTTCGCGTATCTTTTCATGATCACCCTGCTTTCAGCGGCCATGTCCACGTTAAGCGCCCTATTCCACGTGCAGGGAACAGCACTGGGACATGACGTTTACGAGACAGCCACAAAAAAGAAGGGAGGAGCATCAGTAATGGTGGCCCGGGCAGGAATAACAGTGGCGGTGGTAATAGCTGTTATCCTCGGTTACCTCTTACCAGCGAACATCATAGCAGTGGGAACAGCCATGTGGTTCTCTATAACCGCAGCAGCCTTCCTATCCATGTATCTTTTCGCCTGTTTCTGGAAGCGTGCCACCAAGGCAGGAGTTATCTCTGGACTGGTAATCGGTACAGCCATCAGCATATTCTGGATCGTGTTTGTATTTAAAAAATCAGCAGAAGCACTGGGTATCTGTAAGGCACTCACTGGTCAGGCAGTTTTAATAGCTGCACAACCCTGGCCTACAGTTGACTCCATAGTTATCGCACTACCCATAGCGTTTATCATAACTGTTATATTCAGCCTGTTAACCAAACCACCAGAAAAAGAACACTTAGATAAATGTTTCAGCGGAGTTTAATAACTCCCTGAATATTTTACTTTTTTTACGAACTTCTCTTTTTAAATCATCCGGTAAACTGTAATTTCAATTTCCAGGGGCAACTTTAAGAATGATATAAGTAGTAGTAAAACCAAATATAATGTCTATACTAATCAGTCCTACTATATAGTGGTGATAAATTTGAGAATAAGGGAAGAAATCATTGGAAAAGAGGTTCTAAACGGACAGGCCGAAGTTCTTGGCCGGGTAAAAGATGTAGAGGCAAATGAGGAGACCAATGAAATTGAGTCACTAATTTTAAGTAAAGGGGGTATCTCAGAGAGCCTGGGACTTTCCAGTAACGAAGTCATCGTACCAATTGAACAGGTAAAGCAGATTGGAGACAAAATACTCCTGGGAGATAAAATAGAATACAGTTTTTGATCTAATTCAATAAACAATTAATTTAACATTACAATTGGCAATCATAAACTAACTCATCTAAAGGACAAACTATCAAATGAACAACTCATCAAAGAATAAACTGATCCAGCTTCTAAAGGAAAATAAGGTAATAAAATTCGGTAAATTCACCCTTTCCTCCGGCCGGGAAAGTGATTACTACGTGGATATGAAACGGGCAGTTACCAATCCCCTAATCCTACGCCAGGTCGCGGAGATAATTTCAGAAAGGCTGGATAGAGATAGTGTGGATAGAGTCGCCGGGCCGGCCTTAGGCGCCATACCCATAGTAACCGCGGTTTCACTGGGAACTGGAATACACATGCTCATGATAAGATCGGCCAAAAAGGACTACGGCACATCGAACCTCATAGAAGGCGATCTGAGTCCCGGGGACCAGGTGGTGGTCTTGGAGGACGTTACAACCACGGGCCACTCACTCATAGATGCCATAAAGGCCATAGAAGAAAACGGGGGGGAAGTCCAGAAAGCCTTCGTGATAGTCGACCGGGATGAAGGGGCAGTGGAAAATATGAGAGATGAAGGGATCGATTTTGAACCCCTGGTAACGGTTGATGAGTTACGGTAGTTTGGTGTACGGTTCTGAGTTATGATACTGATAACGGTGTTGAGTTACGGTATTATGGTTATAGTTCTAAGTTACGGTAGTCTGGTAAATGGTCTTGAGTTAAGGGTAGCAGATCCTAGTTAAATTCCTTTTATGAAGATTTTATTCTGTTGTAAGATTTTTTAATCTCGTAGATGTTTCACTAGATGTCCCAGTTCTGGTAAAATAATTTTAAGACCCAATTTCACGGCATTGGGGGATCCAGGCATGGAAATAATTAAAGTCTTTTTATAAACCCCGGCAGTGGCCCTGGTGAGTAAAGCACCGGTGCCCAGTTCCTGATAGGTTTCATATCTGAATATCTCCCCGAACCCATCCAGTTCCTTATCAAATATCTTTTTAAGGGTTTCAATGGTTATATCCCTTTCTCCTATACCAGTCCCGCCGGTGGTTATGATTACGTCTGCTTTTTTACCGGTTAAATCCTCCACTTCCCCAGTTAGATTCTCCACTTCCTCAAGCAAGAGATCTGCATCATCTGGTATTATGCTGTAGCTAACTACCTCATGATCCCGGAGGGAATCTATTATAAGTCTACCAGAGATATCATTTTCTTCATCTTCCAGATATCTTGAATCGCTCAAGGTGATAACTCCTACCTTAACCTTTATGGGGGATTTACGTCTATGCTCTTCCATACTTTTACTTTTCATATGATGCACCATTAGAAAGATTTGGGGATTAATTTATTTTATCCACACTTAAAATAAATAGATGGAATGAATTTTAGAATTTAAATCGAATGAATTTTAAATCAAGCGAATTTTCAGGAAAATAAAAAGAGCTATTGGGAGTTATTTAAATAAATGGATACGAGGGAGGGCATCAGGTCCAAATCGGAGGCGGTATATTCCGTTGCGAAAGAATTAAAAGGAGTCTTAAAATGCTCTCCCTCAAATATATTTTTATACTTTAACACATAAAAACCTTTTGTAGCATTAGGGTTTAAAATACCAAAAACCAGTTAATGCCCTTATAATCTAAAAATAAGGAGTTATCAATTAGATATAGCAAATTTATCCTTTAACATTTGCTTTATACTTAATATAAGAAGTTATTAATTAGATATAACTGAGTAATTCTTTAAAATTTACTTTAAATAGAAAATAACACGCATAACAGGGTTTATATTCATGTCAAAAAAAGTCTTTGTTCTGGATGCCTCCGGGATAATCGGCGGATTTCTCTCTGGAAAATATTCAAATTACACCACCAGCCAGGTGGTAACGGAAATAAAAGACATAAAATCTGAGCTTTCCCTCCAGGATGCCCTGGAAAATAAACAGATAACCATAAAAGAACCCTCAACCAGAGATATAGAGGAAGTAGAAAAGGTCATAACCAGATCAGGGGACTTACTAAGGCTTTCAGATGTAGATAAAGGGGTTATAGCCCTGGCAATGAAACTTAAAAGGGATGGCCTGTCTCCCACCGTGGTCACCGATGACTACTCCATCCAAAATGTACTTAAAATCATGGAGATACCCTTCAGGAGCGTACTAACCAGGGGAATCGAAGATGTGGTGGGATGGATAAAATTCTGTAAAGGATGCAAAAAAACCTATCCCGCCAATTACACAGGGACCGACTGTGAAATATGCGGCTCCCCCATCTCCAGAAAACGCACCAAGAAGATTACAAATAAGAAATGAAATTTACACTAAATAGAGATGAAATTTACTAAAATAAGAATGCAATGGTTTACTCAAGAGGATAAACTATGAATAAATAGAGGATAGAGAGTGAATAATAGAGGGATAGACAGATGAATATAGGAATAGTGGTCCATGGCCCGGGAATAGTTGATACCGGATATGCCTGGAAGATAATAGAAATCTTGGGTGAATTTGGTGGGGTAAATGCCAGATTAGGGGGTACCATGGGCAGAACCGCAGTGATAGATGCTGGGTTAGAAGGTGTTATAGATATAAAGCGTAAGCTCCTTCCCAGCGAGTCCATCAGGGCCTTCACCAGGGAGGGTATGGATGTAATCTTCCTCTTAAACTACGGTAAATCCGGCCAGACAGGCCACGCATTCGGATATAAAGTCCAGAAAAAGTCCGATAACCCACCCCTTATCCAGATCGAAAGACCTGGTGAAGCCGATGGAACCGTAATATCCTGGAGAACGGATATGGACGAATTTTCCCGGGAAATAGCCCGAAAACTCAAGTTGAAACTCCTCGACGGATCCGGGGTAACCGCAGAGATAGAGGCCAGAACCGGATGCCTGGAGGAAGACCGTAAAATATACCGTAAGATAGCAGGCGTATCACCCGGCGAGAACATATTCGTAAACGGTATGGTAGTGGGAAGATCCACATCGAGTGATGTCACCTTAGTGGCAGAAAACGGAAAAATAACCCGAATTGAAGGTGGTATATTAAAGGAGCACGGTATCAGGAAACTGGGGGTTATAGATCTGGAGAAGAGCATAGTAAAAACCGGCCTGCTCAGGAGATCGGTGGTGGAGCCCCGGGTCATAGATGGCTCACGATTAAACCTTGATGAGGCAAGTAATCCTCCTGGAACAAAAAACACTCCAGAAACAAATGTTGATATGGTAAAATCTGTCTGTAAAGTGGCCTACCTGGATCATGCCGCAGAAGACATCTACCGGTTAAAGGACACTGACCTGGTAGTGACGGTTGGTGATGACACCACACTAGTGGCTGCAGATATATTATTCAGATTCAACGTCCCTATTTTCGGGATAACCGATGGAGATCTGGATAAAGTGGTTGAGAAGGGATTTAAAGCACAAGGATCTGTCATAGTTGAGTTAGAAAGTGGATGGGACGATCTAGTCGGTGAAAAAATCTTCAGGGAATGTTTCAGGGGTAAAGAGACCATAGAAATTGATAATATAGAAAATTTTAAAAATGATTTAATACAGATTATAAAACAAGTGAGTAAATCCTGTAAAATAAAAGAATAACCAATTTATTAGGGGAAAAGTATCCATAAATTATCGAGAAGTTAACCTATTCGAAAAAAATTTAACCAACTAAAGGAAACCTATTTTTTTAAACAAATTATCTGAGGAATACCATTGGATTTAAAAGATCTCATTACTTCTATCCGGAATTATGAAGGAATCACCCGTAAAAATATGATCAAGGGAGTAACCAGCCTACTCAAGGATAGCTACAACATCACCGGTAAAACAGTTCTGGGTTTTGGAGATGACGCATCCGCCATCGCCATCGGCAACCAGCAACTACTACTACTGGCCACTGATGGAATGTGGGGTAAGTTAATGGAAGCAGACCCCCGATGGGCAGGATACTGCTCAGTCCTGGTAAATGTAAACGACATCGCGGCCATGGGTGGGATACCCACTGGTATGACCAACGTCCTCTCGGTACAGGACAAGGAGACCTGTAAAGAGATAATGGAAGGAGTCAATGAGGGTGTCCTGAAATTTGGCGTGCCCATGGTAGGAGGACACCTGCACCCGGACACACCATACAATGCACTGGATGTCGCCATAACCGGACTGGTAGGTAAAGATGATGTTATAACCAGCGGGGGCGCCCGGGTGGGTGACCAGGTGATTGTAGGTATTGATCTGGATGGAAAACCCCATGAAAAATTCCCTCTAAACTGGGACACCACCACCTTCAAAAGCTCCGAGCTGGTTCAGGACCAGATTCTGGCCATGAATCGCATAGCCCGGAAGCATCTGGTAACTGCCGGAAAGGACATAAGCAACCCCGGAACCCTGGGAACCCTGGGAATGCTCCTGGAAGCATCCGATGTAGGGGCTTCCATAGAACTGGAGAAGATACCCAGAAATCAAAGCGTGGATTGGGATTCCTGGCTTAAAATATACCCGGGATCAGGCTTCGTATTAACTGTCCCTGAGGAGAATGTTAAAGAATGTATAGAGCTCTTGGAAGAGGTTAATATAACGGCCAATACAGTAGGTGAGATCATACAGGATAGGATATTTTACCTATCATACCAAGGTGAAAGGGAAGTTCTATTCGACTTCCATAAGGATAGAATTATGGGTGTCAAACAAGAAATATAAAAAGAAGATTTACAGATGGAAAACTGATTAAAATCTGGAGATAAATAATTAAATCTAACAATAATATTCATAGAAATTATAAATTATCACTTTAAAATAAGTTAAATCACATTCAAATAGGTTAAAAATTTAATTAAATGACTTAAATAGACAATAAGAGGTTCTTTTCCATGCAGGTAAAGATTAACGGGGAGAAAATAGACCTTCCTGAGGGTTCAACCATAAGAGATGCCGTAGAGGCTTCCGGTGCGCCGTATCTGGAAGGATGTGTTTTAGGATTGATCAAGGGAACCGAAGAAGTGGAACAGTACGTGAACAAGTACAAACTTAAAACAACCAAGGGTAGCATAATAATCGAATTATTACCTGACGCCCCGGAGGAGCTTAAAAACACCTGGAAAAAGAGGTACCGGGATTTTGAAGACCTGCGCATCAGATGGACCACCACCAATGATGTGGCCATAGGCCCCATAAAAACTGATCTGGACCCCACCCATGATGAATATGAATACGAGCGTTGGGATGTGGTGCTGAGTCTGTCTGGATTTACTGCAGACGCCACCCATATAATCCTGATGAAAGATAAAACCCGGGCAGTATATGGGGTGCCGGAAACCACCGGTGGAAGTAACGGTGTATTTGCCCAGGTGATCGGTGGTAAGAGAACGGTGATGAAACTGGATGACCAGGATGAGATAACCAAGGTTAAACCAGTCCTGGAGAGAAAAAGCGTGGTTAAAAGCGCGGCCATAACCGATCTGGATACTGAAGTATTCCCGGGAAATGAGATCTTCACCTACGTCAAAGTAAGCTTATCAGGGAAATCACCCAACTCTGCCGAACACTTCTTTGCATTGTCCGAAGACGATAGAATGCACATCGACTACGAATCGGATTCATTCGTCGGCTTCTACGGGTTACAGGGACTGGAAAGCCCACCAGAATATGTTGGTCAGAGAAAGAGGGGAACCATCACCCTTAGAAATACTGGTAAAGGAACCGGAAGGGTATACATCTACCGGGAGGACCGGGTCTCCACACCATCCCATTCAGTGGTTGGTCACGTGGATAGCGGGATACAGCTACTGGATATTGCCGGGGAAGGAGATGAGATAACCTTCAAAACCAGTCCACAGAGGATAATGACCCTATCTTTAACCCAGAAGGAAGCCCAGGAATTACTGGATGAAAACGGGATAAAACAGGTTAGAGATGGACTCACCGATGACGATGCCGTAATAGTGGTCCAGGAGCCCCGCTACACCATGGATATAATCGGCGAGAAACAGGTTAAAACATTCGGTATAAAAGAAGAAAATCTAATCTACCTTGATATTTATAATGAAGCAGCCCCCCGTTCTTCCTGGTACTTTAGAAAGATCACCGGACTTTTAGATATGCCAGTGGGTTCTTTAAATGTTCAATTCGCCTATCCCGGCACTAAAATCATGATGTTCCGGGGAAGTTCCCGGGACAGTAAGGGACTGGTACCAGAAAACACACCGGAAGGAAAGGTTGGCAAGGGCGAGATAGCCTTAACCAACATGTCAAAGAGGAATGTAGGTATATTAGGTGTTCGATTTGAGGACAACGTGGAATTCGGTCCGACAGGAGAGCCCTTCAAGTCAACCAACATCCTAGGTAAGGTAGTAAAAGGTCTAGAAAACCTGGAAAAATTCAAGGAGGGAGAAACAGTCTATGTCACCACCAAAAAACCCTGAATCATCA
>DAGC01000002.1:172215-182029 GCA_002495625.1 Methanobacterium sp. UBA375
TCATCACCAAAAAACCCTGAATCTGGAAAAGAATATACTCCTAAAGAAGGCCATGCTAAATCCCCTGGAATAGGTAAAGATAACTCCAACATCGCAGAAACCGGTTGCCTGATCCCTCAAAGCGAACCGGCAGATGAAGACGGTAAAATAACCAGGATGATAATTCTAGGTCCCTCAGCCGAGATTAGCAACACTGAACTGGTGAGAAATCTCCATATGATGGAATTTCCACTCACCATTAAGACCACCTGTTACGGTGCTGCCATAAGCGGTGAAAAAGAGGACGTTGACGAGGCAATAAAACGAATAAGAAAACTCGATCCCTACAACATATTCACCAAAGACCGGGGATTTCCACCAGGAGACCCCCGCAGATGCCGTGCTAAGAGAGGAGGTGCCAGGGAAGGATTCCACCAACTGGAGAAGGAATTCGAACTCCTGGACGATGTAAGTAAAGCCCTTAAAAACCCCCGCAAGGTCAAGGTAAAAAAGGCGGAAAAGATCTCACCAGAAGAATTTAAGAAGATAGCTCGCGAGTGCAAATAAATGTGTGAGAATAGTTTATCCTTATAAAAAAAATCATATAGAACCCATAAAAAGAGGAGTGTTATTATGAAGTTAACTGCTTCTTCAACAGGAGAAGAAATAGAACCACTGGCCCTGGCCATACACCGGCTGGTAAATGAACTGCCCCTTACCATGCGCACCAAAAATTCCAAAGGCCTTCGATTAGAAGATGGTAAAGTGGTGGAGTACGATTACACCGGACCAGTCCTGGAAAAGGTAATAGAAAAAGGTGAGAAGATCAGTGAAATACCCGAAACCGGGCCATACAAAGGAACACCTGTACAGGTGGTCCCCGTTATTGAGGAAGATGAAGTGGTGGCCGCTATAGGGGTGGTGGATATTACCCAGGGAATTTACAGTGATATAAAGGAGATAACCAAAAGACCGCAGGAAGTGGATGAAGGTAAAAGGGGTGAGTTACGTTGAAAGTAGCTATATTCCCACCAAACTCCATGATACTCGCTGATCTGGTGGAGCGCCGGGGTCATGAGCCACTAGTCATGCAGAGGCAGATAAGGAAAAAGGTAACATCCGCAGAGATAGATTCACCACCACTCAACATCACCGAGAAAGAACCCATCGAGGGTTTAAAATATGCTGCCATCGAGGTACCCTCTGGTGTGAGGGGTCGGATGGCACTATTCGGTCCGCTCATCGAAGAGGCCGATGCCGCTATCATCATGGAAGACGCACCCTTCGGTTTTGGCTGTGTGGGATGTGCCAGAACCAATGAACTGTGCATGTTCAACATCAGGAAGAGGAACATTCCAGTCCTGGAGGTCACCTACCCCACCAGTAGCGAGGAAACCATGGAACTGGTCAACAAGATAAACGAATTTCTAGACAGCCTGGAGGATAAAAATGGTTAAAATAGCACAGATATCATGCGGAACAGAGTACAGTGGTATTCAGGATGAGATAGTGAAGGCAGCTGCTACTTTCGGAGCAGAGATCGTTATCCCTGATGTGGAACTTGACTACATAAACGAGGCCTACCAGAAATTCGGTTTTACAGCAGCAAGCTCCGGTATCCGCTTGATGGTCGCCCGGGCCATGTCCATAGTAGAGGGAAAAAGCGATGCCGATGCGGTGTTCATAGCCACCTGTTTCCGGTGTGCCGAGGGAGCGCTGCTCCGGAATGAAATCCGACGTTTCATCCAGCAGAACACCAACTTACCGGTGGTTACTTATTCTTTCACTGAAAGGACCAAGGCAGATGAACTCTTTATCAGGATGGAGGCACTATCAACCATAGTAGCCCGTAAAAGTTTACTGGCCCGTGAAAAACAGGAAGGCCTGACCCTAGGGATTGATTCCGGGTCAACCACCACCAAGGTGGTGCTCATGGAGGATAACAAGATCATAGGCACCGGATGGCTGCCCACCACCGACGTGATTGACAACGCCCATGAAGGGACCAAAAGTGCACTGGAGGGCACCGGATACAAGCAATCAGATATAGAAGCCATCGGGGTAACTGGATATGGAAGGTTAACCATAGGAAAACATTTAAATGCAGATCTCATCCAGGAAGAGCTCAGTGTCAACTCCAAAGGAGCGGTGTTCCTGGCCGATCGCCAGAAGGGTGAAGCGACTGTCCTGGATATTGGTGGAATGGACAACAAGGTTATCACGGTCAACGACGGTATACCAGACAACTTCACCATGGGTGGAATCTGTGCCGGTGCATCCGGTAGATTCCTGGAGATCACATCCCGAAGATTGGGTGTGGATATCAGTGAATTAGGTCCCCTGGCTTTAAAAGGAGACCATAATAGGGCTCTTTTAAACAGTTACTGTATTGTGTTTGGAATCCAGGACCTGGTAACTTCCCTGGCTGCTGGCAGCACCAAAGAAGATGTGGCTGCTGCAGCGTGTTTCAGTGTGGCGCAACAGGTCTACGAGCAGCAACTCCAGGAGATCGATGTACGCGAACCACTGATACAGGTGGGTGGTACTTCCCTGATCACGGGCCTGGTGGATGCGGTAAGCCAGACTCTGGGCAATATAGATATAATCGTACCAGAATACTCCCAGTACATCGGAGCTGTGGGCTCGGCACTCATCGTATCCGGGCTGGGTAAGATGAAGGATTAGTAAATAAACGTAATTAATGAAAATGGGATAAATATGAAGGTAGAATGCTACGATGAAACTGGGGCGGAAGTCTACGACATGGTGGTAAGGCAGATACTCCAGGATCTACAGATTACCAGGGCAGTGAAGGATTTAAGGGTCTACGTAGATCCCAGAGAACCGGTGTTCATCATAGTGATAAGCTACGAGAAAACAGCCCCCCCAGTGAGATTACTGGACTTCGCGGAGTATGAAAAAAACAGGGAAGCAAACGAGGTTTTTTTGAAGATCAAGGATGAAACCTACCTTCCAGAACTATTAGCCGCATTATGGGAGACTGAAGGAAGGAATAAGGTGCATCAATCCAGCAGATACGAGGTTATAGTGGATGATCCCCGTACCGATATTAAAAATATGGTGGTGCACAACCCCGAAGAGGACCTGCGGAAGAAAATATACGATGCCCTGTTTAGAATAATTCCTGAGGGTTTACGGGTGGTGGATCACTACTCAGAAGGTAACTATATAGCTCTTACAGCTTCTGATGAGACTATAAAGGATGAATGGCTCCAGAAGACCCAGGAAATCATAAAGGATATGAAGGCTTCGGAAAATAGATACAAAGTCTAAAACGAAAAAGTATTATTACTCCCGAACTAATATATTATATTACTCTTAAAAACAAAATCAAGTAACATTCATCTACATTATTTAACGTATGAATAAGCTGAGGATGGAGGAAAAAATATAATGAACGAATCCAAATTCGCCCATTTAACCAAGGTACACCCTTGCTTTAACGAGAAAATGCATGATAAAGTGGGACGGATACATGTCCCCATCGCTCCTAAGTGTAACATCCAGTGTAACTTCTGCACCCGGGAGATAAACAAATGTGAGATGAGGCCGGGGGTAGCGTCCTGTATAATGAGCGTGGAAGATGCCATCGCACACGTGAATAAGGTGACCAAGGAAATGCCCATATCCGTGGTAGGAGTGGCCGGTCCAGGTGACGCCCTGTTCAACCCGGAGACCTTCCAGTTCTTCCGGGAGATGGATGTAAGACATCCCGAACTCATAAAATGTATAAGTACCAATGGACTGCTTTTACCCGATAAAGCGGATGAACTGGCCGAGATCAACATAAACAGTATCACCGTAACTGTAAACGCCATAGACCCGGAGATAGGTAAGGAAATCTATTCCTTAGCCATACATCACGGTAAAGTCTACGATAAAGAGGAAGCCTTCGATGTGATATCCAAGAATCAACTGGAGGGCATAAAGCTCATCGCAGAAAAGGACATCGTGGTCAAGGTAAACAGCGTCCTGATACCCGGATTAAACGATGAACACATAGTGGATATCGCCCGGAAAGTCAAAGCCCAGGGCGCATCACTGATGAATGTAATCCCACTCATCCCACTCTACAAATTTAAAGACACACCAAAACCAGACTGTATGTCACTGAGTACGGTGAGAGACGCCGTTGAAGAGATAATGCCTGTATTCCGGGCCTGTACCCAGTGCCGTGCCGATGCCTATGGTGTGCCTGGAAGAGAAGATAAGCACCTGGACCTCACTCCAGCCAGTCACTACTGAAAACCATTTTTTATTTTTACAAACTATTTTATTTCCTCTATATTTAATCTATCTGAGGTAAAATTCCATGAAAACACTGTACTTTAAAGATAACCACCTGTTCATACTGGATCAGACCAAGTTGCCGTCGGGGGTAACCTACTTTGAATGTGAAACCTACCAGGACGTTATCCACACCATAAAAACCCTGATGGTGAGGGGCGCCCCGGCTATAGGGGTGGCCGCTGCATTCGGCATGGCCCTGGCTGAACAAGCAGGTGAAAACCTGGAAAAAGTGGCCGAGGATATTAAAGCCGCCCGGCCCACTGCAGTGAACCTGTTCTGGGCAGTCGACCGGATACTGGAAGCCAAATCAGCAGGGAGATCTGCCCTGGATGAGGCACTCTTGATGTTTGATGAGGACATCCATACCAATAAGGCTCTGGGAAGGAACGGTGCCCAGGTGATAGATGATGGAGATACTATATTAACCCACTGCAATGCTGGGGCACTGGCCTGTGTAGATTATGGAACTGCTTTGGGAGTTATCAGAGCGGCAGTAGAAGAGGGTAAGAATATCTCCGTAGTTTGTGATGAGACTAGGCCGGTCTGCCAAGGAGCCCGCCTGAGTGTCTTTGAAATGCAGGAAGAAGGAATACCAGTCAAGTTAATCGTGGACAGTGCCGCGGGAAGACTAATGCAGGAAGGTAAAATAGATAAAGTGATTGTAGGGGCTGATCGAGTGGCCCGAGGTGGTGTGGCCAACAAGATCGGTTCTTTAATGGTGGCACTGGCAGCCAAACGATTTAACGTCCCCTTCTATGTGGCAGCACCCAAAAGCACCTTCGATGAGGATATCTCTATTTTTGATGTGGAAATAGAAGAAAGAGATCCAAACGAAGTTTTATATTATGGGGAGTGTCGAGTTGCACCGGAGGGGACAGAAGTGGAAAATCCCGCTTTTGATATCGTTCCCTCAGACCTTATAACCGGTATAATAACTGAAGATGGGATTTTGGATCCGATTTAATGGTTAATTAATTCTAGGGGATGCTTTAAATTATTAAACTCAAACAACTCTGTAAAATAGCCAGTAACTGCACCGAATGTCCCTTAAGTGCAAACAGAACCAATGTAGTTTTTGGAGAAGGACCCGAAGACGCGAAAATAATGCTGGTAGGCGAAGCTCCCGGTGAAAAAGAAGATCAAACCGGAAAACCTTTCATAGGTCGCTCCGGTAGACTGTTAACCGATATTATAACTGAATCAGGGATGGATCGACGCGATATCTATATCACATCCATCGTAAAATGCAGACCAGAAAATAATAGATTGCCCAGGAAATTAGAATACACCACCTGTATAGGTCTCTATTTAAATAAACAAATCGACTTAATAAACCCCAAAATCATTGGATTACTTGGTAACAGTGCTATTTATGCTTTAATCGGTAAAAAGAATGTTACTCAGATTCATGGAAATGTCTATGAAGTTGATGGTAGAAAATATATGGCTCTTTTCCATCCGGCAGCGGCTGTACGCTTCCGTAAATTAATCCCCCAGCTAGAAGAGGACATGTTAAAGCTTAAGAATTTAATTGACTGAAAAATAAAGACTATTGAGTTTAGAAGTTCAATATGGTCTAAGTTACTTTCTTTCTAAGTTAATCCCTTTGATAGTTCTTCTTTAGCCTTCCAGGCAGCTTCATATCCTGGTTTAATCTCTAAAGCCTTTTCTAGTGATTTTTTGGCTTCATCTAAATTTCCTATCTCCTTATATGCCATGCCTTTATTGTACCAGCCCTCTGCATTTTCCGGGTCTATCTCTGTTACTTTATTAAAACATTCCAGTGCTTCCTCAAATCGTTTAAGCTCACTAAGGGTAATTCCTTTATTTATCAGGACCAGGGTATGCTCGGGATAGGATTCCAATACATCATCAAAACAGATAAGTGCCTCTTTATAATCTCCCAGTTTCCTCAGTGATATGCCCTTATTTACCAGGGCCAGTGTAAATTCTGGATCGAACTTAATTGCCTCATCAAAGGAGGCCACTGCTTCACTGTACCTCCCCAGCCTTTCCAAGAGCAAGCCCCTGGTATTCCAGGCGATCTCAGATTTCGGTTCCAGCTCTATCGCCTTATCGAAACACTCTAATGCCTCTTCATACCGGCTTTTTTGGGTGAGTTCCACACCCTTTTTGTACCATGAGTTGGCGTTCCGGAACCGATCCCTGAATCCCATTTATATCATCTTCCATTACGAAATCTAATTATTTCCCTTCCACAGAGTTATCCCGCCGGAATAATCGGAACACATCCTCCTTTTTACCCCAGAAAATGATAACCAGCAAAATCAGGCCAAAAATAGCAATTCCCAACGTATCTATCACCGGGTCGGGTGAAGACAGGCTGGTGAACAGGGAGGGCATGTTAAGCCCCATGTCCTCTGGATGGCTGACTATTACGGTGGCGAAGATGTTGTTAAATATATGAACCCCCATGGCAGTCTCCAGACCATTTTCACCCAGGGTAATGATACCCAGTGTAAAACCCAGAATAAAAGCCTGTAATACGAGATCAACACTCAATATGGTGTAGGATCCGTTAAAATAATGGGGTAGTGAAAATATCAGCGAGGTAACTATTAAGAGTATCACTGGTTTTTTGGTCAAAAGTCCCAATCCCTGCATCAGGTATCCCCGGAAAAATAGTTCTTCGAAGGATGCCTGTACCGGGAATATCAGGAGACTTAGAACCAGTATTAAAATGAAAGGGTTTAGATTAAAGTTAAATTTTAAACTGCCGGGATCAAGTATCAGGGATAGGACTAAACTTAGGCTAAGCAGGGCAAACCAGGCCAAACCACCCTTCCAGAACCTCTTCCAGTTGAATCTGGATTTGGTGGTAACCAGTGAAAGGAATTTTCTCTGGTGTATATAACGCACTCCAATGTAGAGGAAGAAGAATGAAATCACGTATGTAATGGCAATAAATAACATGAATATCAGAGGATTCGACGTGAAATTCTCCACTAAATAACTTGCATCAAATCCCTGAGTCAAAAGATAGGTCATGAAAAAAATGCCTATCATAATTCCCAGAATGATAGGGGCTCCCCAGATCAGGATGATGGTGAAGAAGTACCTCCAGAAGTTGTTTTCACCCGGGTAAACATTGTCTAAAAAGGGTATTCTTGACATAATATTTTCCTTTTGCTTCTTATTATACAAAAGTATTCTATTACAAACACAGTTATATAAATTGATTTTTTTAATGAATTACGGCATCGATCCCCATGTGCCACTTCCCGGGACTGGACGATTTAACCTTCCTTTTACCCTGTATAGTGACTTTACGGGCACCGGCTGCTTCCTTTATTCTTTCCACTGGTGTGTTGAAATCCGATGAAAACTCGTAGTAGTGTAAAATACCTCCTTTTTTAAGGGAGGAAATGGCATGTTCCAGGTATTTACAGGCGGTTCCCGGGAGGTTCATTATAATACGGTCTGCTTTTATTTTTTTAGTTAAGAGGAATTCTTCTGCATCACCTAAAACTGGGTGTATTTCTCCTTTGAGTTTGTTAAGTTCCATGTTCCTTTTTAAATAGTAGATGGCTTCTGGATTTATGTCCACGGCGTAGATCTCCACCGTCCGGTGGCGGGCGATGCTCACCGAGAAGGGACCCACCCCGGCAAAGAGGTCCACGATCATCTCACCATCTTTAACCTGTTCGACGATCCTCTCCCTTTCCGTGGCCAACCTGGGAGAGAAATAAACTTTACGCACATCTAAGAGAAATTTGACGCCGTATTCTGTATGGATGGTCTCTGATGCGTCTGCACCGGCCAAAAATTCCAGGCTACGGGTCCTGGTTATGCCCTTTACTTTACTGCCTTTGCGGTAGATGGCCTTCCTCTTGGTGAATTTAAGGGCTGAATCAGCGATTAGATATTTTTCAGACTCCAATTCATTAGGTATTTCCAGTATCACCACATCTCCGATGATATCGAAGGATTTCCTTATTTCTAGAATTTTTTGGTGGGATATGCGTCCTTCTAAATAATTTTTCAAGCTCTTTGGACCTTTTTTATGGGTTTCAAATTCCATATCAACGATTTCAATATCTTTTAAACCAATTTCATCCATCACACCCCCATCCGGCTTTCTCGAGAGGGGGATGTACACGTAATCATCAGAACGCTTGATTTTCTGTTCCAAATTTATCAGGGAATGCTTTAGGAGGATTTTCCTCACCTGGTCTGCCTGTTTTTTTGGAATTTTAAGCCCCAACATAAGGATCACATTGGTATGTATATGGATTCTTCTACCTGAACTATTAATTCTTATTGTAGTTCATCCATACTTATCCATTGACACAGTTCATAATCTAACTACTGAATTAAAATAAATTTGTTATCCATTGGAATTTAAATTATAGGTGAGCCCCATGTTATATCTGATTGGTTTAGGACTCTACGATGAACAAGACATATCCTTAAAGGGAGTGGAAGCCCTTAAAAAGGCGGATGTTATTTACGCTGAATTTTATACATCCCGACTATTCCAGGGGAGCATTAAAAGTTTAGAGTATAAATTAGGGGTTCAAATAAACGTACTAAAAAGGGAAGAGGTGGAAGAAGAGAACATCCCCCTTAAAGAAGCACAAGACAAGGATGTTGCTTTCGTATGTGCGGGAGACCCGTTAATTGCCACCACCCATACCGATTTAATGATTCAGGCTAGAAAAAGAGATATAGAAACTACGGTCATTCATTCTTCTTCAATTTTAACCGCTGCACCGGGACTAGCTGGTTTACAGGCCTATAAATTTGGGAAAGTCACCACCATCCCCTTTACAGAGGAAAATTACTTCCCCCATTCACCCTACCTGGCCATTCGTAAGAATTTAGAGGAAAAATTGCATAGTCTGGTTCTCCTGGATATCCAGGCCCACCGTGACCGGTACATGACGGCCAACCAGGGATTGGAATATCTGCTGCAGGTGGAAAAAAAGAGGGATGAAGGAATTATTACGGGTGACACGTTAGCTGTGGTGGTGGCCCGCGCAGGTTCCGAAGAACCCGTGGTACGCGCCGATATCATAAGTAAACTGGTGGATGAAGATTTCGGTGGACCGCTCCACTGCCTGATAATACCCTCTGATCTGCATTTCATGGAGGCGGAAGCCCTGATGGTTTTAGGTGGGGCTCCTGAACGTATCCTTAGAACTCCTTTGTAATTCAAATTCCCAATTTTTGTGACTCTCAGCACATAAATAGTAAGTTTTTTATATCCTGATAACAAATTAAATTTAAATACTTATGTTATCGGAGAAAGGGGGCTTGAATCAGTGGATGTTAGGATTATAGGTGGAGTGTTGCTGGTTTGTGCGATTGTGGTTGTTGCAGGGGTACTTTTTTATGATTATGATTTTAATACACCGGGAGTTAACGATAACGTTAACCCTGGAAACACGACAGATGATGATACCACCAATACTTCAACCGATCAAACGGTTTTAACTCTACTTCCTGATGGTTCGACAGGATTTACCCCTAACCCATCGCCTGGTCCTTCTCCTGGTCCTTC
>DAGC01000002.1:182211-309017 GCA_002495625.1 Methanobacterium sp. UBA375
CTCCTGGTCCTTCTCCTGGTCCTACACCGACCCCAACACCCGATTATGATAAAATAATCGAAATGTTCGATGAGTACTTACAATCCATTTTCCCCCAAAGTCACGTTCCTGGAATGGCTGTAGCAATAGTCCATGATGGTAAAGTAATCTACCTGAAAACATTAGGGGTTAGAAATGTTACATCTGGAGAAGGCGTTACACCAGACACTTTATTTCAGATAGGTTCACTTTCCAAAGCATTTACCGCAACCTACATAGCACAGTTAGTGGATAATGGAACGTTGAACTGGAATGATATCATTAACGATAAGTACCCATACCAATTAACAGGGGATCTGCAAAATACTCTCACAATTGGGGATGCTCTTTCGCATAGCAGCGGCCTACCAATGTATAGTGGAAATACTAACTGGATTGCATTCAATGAGTCCTATGATTCAATTTTGAGCAAATTCTCTAAAGTGATTCCAGAAGGTCCATTTCCCAAATATGAATATAACAACATAATATACACCTTACCAGCATATCTCGCAGAAAAACTTACAGGCACAACCTGGTTTGATGCAGTGACCCAAAACCTATTAAGACCATTAGACATGAATACAGCCGTAACTAACACCACAGACTTCTTGAATTCACCCAACCACGCGGCTTCTTACAAATACACTGCCATGGGTGATTTAGTAGAATGGCATCCCGTAAATATTGATACAGTGGGGCCTTCCGGAAGTATGGGGGCTTCAATCAATGATATGATAAACTGGTTGAAATTCCAATTGGCAGACACGGGATATTACAATGGCGTACAAATCGTTTCTAAAGAAAATTTGGATGAAACGAAAACAGGGCATATAGACATGGGCGGTAATCAAATGTATGGATATGGATGGATCTATGGTAATAATGGTAAAATAATAGCTCATTCAGGAAGTACAGTGTCCTCCGAATCTACGATAGCATTATATACATCAAATGGAACAGGGATTGTAATCCTGACCAACCAGTATGCTTTGGGAATGGCACTTCACTCAGCCTTATTCGTGAAATTCAGTAATCTAATTAATGGTATCAATTCAACCGATTCATGGCCCGCACTTAGGGACGCATATTATGTGCCTTATACTACTCCGGCAGGTTATACACCATCACCATATCCTTTCAGTAACTATATTGGTGTATACAACAATGCATTCTACGGAAAAATTAACGTAACAGTAGTTAACAACGGAACAAATGATAATTTGGTCTTTTATTATGGAAACAACAGTGTTCCATTTACTTTAAGGCACGATAATTGCACTGTCTTCATGGACGATGCGAATTTAGCATCTTTTGAGTTTGCAAACATCACCAATGGTAAGGCAGATAAATTATGGATGTCCGATAGAGACCCTACTCTACCCGCTCCAGTAGGTACACCTACCGAATTCAACCGTACACCCAACACTTAAAATTCCTGTTTTTTTATTAAAAAACCATATTTTTTTCATTTTTCTCCGAAAATCTATTTAATACGGAAATGGTAATCTATATACTAAGTGAATTTGATTACTCAATTTTTAACAGGAGAAAAATAAGTTGAAGGCTAAACCATTCGTTAAATGGGCTGGTGGAAAAGGACAGCTATTAAATAAGTTGGAGAAAAGATTACCTTCATACGTCCTCAAGGAAAAAACTATTCCCAGATACGTGGAGCCATTTGTAGGTGGGGGAGCCATGTTCTTCTACCTGCAGGGAAGATACGAAATCAGGGAATCATATCTTTCAGACAACAATGCAGACTTAATCCTGACCTATGAAGTTATAAAAAAGGATGCCCAGGAGTTAATCAATGAACTATTGAAAATAGAGAATTCCCACCTCCAGAAATCAGAGGATGAAAGGAAAGAGAATTATTACAGGATAAGAGAAGCCTACAACAGCCAAGAAATCGATTACCAAACCATGAGCCAGGAATGGATTGAAAGAGCCGCTTACTTCATCTTCCTTAATAAAACATGTTTCAACGGCCTTTACCGCTTAAACAGTAAAGGTTTGTTCAACGTCCCCTTTGGCCGGTATAAAAATCCAAAGATATGTGATGAGAAGAATTTAAAGGCAGTTCGGGATTCTTTGAAGGATACAAATCTGTTTCAGGGTGATTTCACCGATTCAAAGGAGTACATCAATGAGGAGTCATTCGTATACATCGATCCGCCCTACAGGCCCTTGAATCATACCAGCCACTTCACCAATTATTCTAAGGAAGGGTTTAATGATGATTCACAGAAAAAGTTAGCGAATTTCTTTAAAGAAATGGACCGGAGAGGGGCTAAACTCATGCTGAGTAATTCAGACCCTAAAAATCAGGATGAAGGGGATAAATTTTTCGATGAACTCTATAGTGACTTTAACCTGGAAAGGATACCTGCCAAGAGGAACATTAACCGGGATGCATCAAGACGGGGTAAGATTAACGAGTTGATTGTGAGGAATTATCCTTAGATAATGATGTGATTTTTATGGGTTTGTTGGATAGGTTTAAAAAGAAGTCTCTGTTTAGGGAAGCTTTTAGGCTGGTTCATCGAGGAAAATATTTGGAGGCTTTTAAGAATTATGAGGAAATATTAAAAATAGATCCTCTTGACTCTATGGCCTGGTCAAACAAAGGTAACGTTTTAGGTAAGTTGGGTCGTTTTGATGAAGCTTTTAAATGTTACGATAAATCATTGGAACTGGATCCAACGTATATTGACGCATGGTGCGGTAAAGGATGGACTTTCGAAAAGTTAAACCGTTTTGATGAGGCTTTAAGATGTTTTGATAAAGCTTTAGAGCTGGATCCTAGTTATTTTAAAGCATGGAATGGCAAGGCTGTTGTTATTTCTAAGTTAGAACGTTTTGATGAGGCTTTAAAATGTTATGATAAAGCTTTAAATTTGGATCCATATTATAAAGATGCATGGACTGGTAAGGGTAGTGTTTTTTTTAAGTTGGAACGTTTTGATGAGGCTTTAAGCTGTTTTGATAAGGTTTTAGAATTGGATGTAGCGTACATTGTTGCATGGTATAATAAAGGTATCTTTTTAAAGGATATTGGAGAGAATCATGAGGCTTTAAGTTGTTTTGATAAGGCTTTGGAACTGGATCAGACGTATGTTGATGCATGGTATTTATAAAGGTGTTTGTTATTCAAGGCTTGAAATGCACCAAGAAACATTAGAATGTTATGATAAAGTTTTAGAGATGAATCCAGAGAATGTTGGGGCATGGAGCAATAAAGGCGCTGCATTAACATATCTTGGACGGTATCATGATGCGTTAGAATGTTACGATAAAGCGTTGGAATTAGATCCAAAGTTTTGGGTTGCATGGTATAATAAAGGGGATGCATTAATAGATCTTGAAAGGTATCCTGAATCTTTAAAATATACTAACAAGGCTTTAGAGATAGATCCAAATCATGCGATTACATGGTATAACAGAGGGCGTGCCCTTGCAAAACTTGGAAACTGCAAGGAAGCTATAAAATCCTATGATGAAGCTTTAAAATTAGATCCAGAATGTAAACCTGCTTTAAAAGCTAAGGAAGAGATTATAAAAGCTAAGAAGTAGTGTTCTTCCATTAATTATGATTAGATCATCTATAAATTAGATCACTGTTTTTTTGGGATTTTTATTAGGATGGTTTGGTTTATTTTCCTTTTTTAAACTAGGATGGTCTGTTTTTTCCTTCTTTTTTGTATTGGTACGGGTTGTCTTCTGATTAACCTTATTTTCCTCGGTTTTCTTCACCATAAATTCACATTTCTCCACGTTTTGAAGTGGTATAAGCACCTTCTTTTCCCCACCTTCCTGGACACCATATTCGATTTCTATAAAGCCTCTGTTTTCATCTATTTCAATGTTTTGAACTCCGAATTCGCCTTTGCGGAAGTTGTGGACGGTTTCGTTCATCATGGTGATCTCGATTTTTTCAATCATCTTCATCATCTGGACACCCTTTCTTACTATTTTGTCTTTTCTTTTAATTATAACTTGGATTTTTTACTTTGAACTGGCAATTTCCATCATAGAACAAAATATAATAGCAGTGATCATCCAATAAAATTAAGAATTTAAAATTTGGAGTAAGCAATACGGCGGATTTATATGGCTGATTACATCATAGAAACTCAGAATATCACCCGGGAATTCGATGGCTTTAAGGCGGTGGATGGACTGAGTTTACAGATAAAGAAGGGGGAGGTTTTTGGTTTTTTAGGTCCCAATGGAGCTGGCAAAACCACCTCTATCAACATGATGGTGGGGTTACTGAAACCCACCAGCGGCCGGGTAATAATCGACGGCCAGGGCATGGAGAAGTTCGACAAGGCAGCTATCGGTGTTTGTCCCCAGGAAATAGTTCTATGGGACAATCTCACCTGTGCTGAGAGCCTTAATCTGATAGGGGATATGTACGAAGTTCCCAAGGATATTTTAAAACAGAGAGTTGACCAGCTACTGGAGGATCTCTTCCTTACAGACAAGGCAAATACCCTGGTTAAGAATCTATCTGGGGGAATGAAGCGCCGTTTGAATCTGGCCATGGCAGTGGTTCACCAGCCGGGAATAGTAGTACTGGACGAACCATCAGAGGGGCTGGATCCCCAGTCACGCCAGGTGCTCTGGAAATACATTCTCTCTTTACGTGATGAAGGAAAAACAGTCATCCTTACCACCCATCTTATGGATGAGGCAGATCGACTGTCCGATAGGGTGGCTATAATTGACCATGGTAAACTCCTTAAACTGGATACTCCGGTGAACCTTAAAAAGGAAATTGGAGGGGGAGACATAGTGGAGATAACCCTTTCTGATGATAGCATGAACCAGAAAGTAATTAAAAAGATTGAAGAGACGGGAAATGTATTATCCGTCCTGGAAGTAGAGGGAATTATTAACCTACGAGCGTTAAATGCCGTGGGTAAGCTTCCACAGATCATAGGCGATATTGAAGAGACAGGGGCGCGCATGGCCGACCTTTCGGTACGTCAGAATACCCTGGAAGACGTGTTCATCGATCTCACTGGAACCAGGCTGAGGGAGTAAAAATGAAGTTTTTAAGCCTAGCTATTAAGGATTTAAAGGAATTGGTAAGGGACAGAAAGGGACTTTTCTTCATCCTGGTTTTCCCCATATTTTTCATGCTGGTCTTCGGATTCGCCTTCGGGGGCATGGGGCAGAACAACACCCCCTATAAACTGGCCATTGTAAATTATGATGAGGCAGTCACCATCCCTATGACTGGTGAAAGCATCAATTTTGGAAATAACCTTACCCAGCTTTTAGAAGAGGCTAAATATGAAAATAGTGATGTTAACCTTTTCAACGTGACCAAGATAAGTGAAAGTGAGGCTGACGCTCTTTTAAAGACTAGGGACATCGATGCCGCGTTGATTATCCCGGATAACTTTTCCCAGTCGGTGCTGGCATTAATAGACCACACCATCGTGACCACCACCAACCCTCTGGCAGCCAGCCAGTCAACATCACCAAATATAACATCCACCCTAATAATCCGTGGTGACACGGGATTTATTAACTTCGGAGTATCTCAGGGTATCTTGGTGGGTGTCCTGGCCCAGTATCAGGATGAAATAGTAATTCAGACTCAAAACGCTGTCCGGGGAACACCCGGAGCTCAGCCGAATGTGTTTTTAAATTCCAAGGTGGAGCCCATCGAGGGGACACAGAACTTCACCAATTTTGACTTCATTGCACCGGGAATGATCGTATTTGCCATACTACTCTTGGCTACCACGGTGGCAGCCAACTTCACCCGGGAGGTGGAGTCTGGGACCCTGGCTAGGCTGAAGTTATCCAAGATGAAGGGGTTCGACCTCATGTTCGGTGGCCTTATACCCTGGTCCCTGGTGGTGGTTGTCCAGGTGATCATACTCTTAGTCGTGGCGGTGGCCATAGGATTTCACTGGCAGGGCGGTCTTAATTCCATACTTTTGGCCATCTTAGTGGGTGTAATTGGGGGTATAGCCTCCATTGCACTGGGAATGATAATAGCAGCATTTGTTACCAGTGTCAGTCAGGCGACTAATCTGGGTACCCTGATCACTGTCCCGGCGAGTTTCCTGGTGGGGGCCTTCTTCCCACTTCCAGATGTGGAGATACTCGGCGTCCCATTCAACGCCTTCCTACCCTGGACTCATACACTGAAAGCCCTGCGTGCTTTACTGACTTATGGTGAGGGATGGAACGATATATCCTACTCAGTAGCCGTTAGTGTGGTATTGACAGTGATACTCTTCGCCATTGGGGTTATACTGTTCTCCAAAAACAGGTTGAAGGCAGAAAATTAATCGAGGTTAAAAAACATGTCGGAAAGAAAAAAGGGCCATGTCCATCACGGTAAATCAACTAAGGGTGTCTTAAACCCGGATAAAGTATTGACCATCGCTGGTTTAAAATCAGGGGACATCTTCTTGGATGCAGGCTGTGGAGATGGATATATCTCCTTCGCTGCATCAACAATTGTGGGAGATAAAGGTAAAGTCTATGCTATGGACGTATACCCAGAATCAATAGAAAACGTAAAACAAGAAGCTCAAGAAAAAGGTATAGAGAATTTAGAGGCGAAGATAGTAGACTTAACCGATAAAATCCCTTTAAATGATGATTCCATTGATTTATGCATTATGGCTAACGTCCTGCATGGATTTGTGGAAAATGATGAAACAGTAGATGTGATGAAGGAGATAAGCAGAGTTATTAAACCAGAAGGTATTTTTGCTGTGGTTGAATTTAAAAAAATGGAAGGAATACCGGGACCTCCCATGGATATACGGCTTGCTACTCAGGATGTGGAAGATATCCTCGCCCAGTACGGTTTTGAACCAGTTTCAGCATCAGAGGTGGGACCGTACCATTATCTGGTTAAAGGAATTAATAAGAAGGAAAATTAACTTTTTTTATTTTTTAATGGAATTAATTTAGTAAAGAGCAGTATATTCATCCAGATACTCCCCATAGTCACGGTCCAGGATCCTCAGGGCAGTCATGGTCTCCGTGGAGGAGCAGCACCTCTCTTCCACCAGGTTTCGTAGGGTTTTATTCCGGATGTTCTCCCGGACTTCCCGTAATACGAAGTCCATTGTGTTCTGGTTATAACCTCTTAACTCCTCCTGATTAAACCGGTATAACTGGTAGTCTTTCAGGTCATAGATCCTGTGTGGAGTGGTCATCTGCCCTAACTGGGCGTAGAAATTACCTGAATCAGCCCCGAAGAAATCAACCCCCAGGTAGGCCAGTAGTGGGATGAAGGGAGTCTTAATGAAGGGGAAGTACAGGGCGGTGTTGGGGCTGATGTTTTCCCTGAGCTTCACCAAAATTTTTATGAGGTCCATGGGCCGGTTTAAAAGCTCTTCCGGGTTGGCAACCAGTAATATATCATTGCCCAGTTTTTCAAGCTCTAAAGCACATCTTACCCGTAGCTCAGGATATTTAGATCCATGGATAACTGCCAAGCCAGTTTCATCACTTTCGGCAGCCTTTTCCAGGGTTTTATTCACGGAAAACTCTGCCAGGGGTTTAGGCACGTTGTAGGGCATGGGTTCATCTGGGATAAATGGAATGGGAGTATTTGATGATAGTATGCCTGGTGTTTCCTGTCCATCGTATTTTCCCAGCCGGGCCGGGCCGTCGTGTAAGCTTATCTCTAGCATGGATATGAACTCTTAATTTTTTATAATATAATGTTTCACGGTAGGATTAATATTTCACCTTTTATAGTAATATTTTACCTCTCTACATGTAAATAGATTTAATTTTTTTTATATAAGGAGTAATACCGGGTTAATAGGGATAGGAAGCTGACGAGAACGATTAAAATCAGTAGTATGCTGGTGATGTAACTTACTGGTAAAGTGATATAACTTAAAGGTAATACCAGAGTTACCCCGGCACTGGTAAATAGGAATGCCCCGTAATACTTACCGATTGGGTCGTAGATTGGTTTTTTAATCCCTGATGTCAGGATGAACTGCAGGAACATGAATATGATGAGGATTAACAACCAGTAAGGGTATATTCCCTCAATTATAAAGGCTAAAAAGGCGCTGGTCACCAGGACGAAATCGGCGATGGTGTCCAGGTATGCTCCCAAGTTAGTTGCAGCATCCCACTTTCGGGCTATAAACCCATCCAGGTAATCGGTGGATAGGGCGATTATGAAGATGATAACGGAAGATACTATCATCTGGTTTAGGAAAGTGTAAAGCAGTGCGAATGCCAGGATGATCCTTAGACTGCTTAAAATTGAGGGGAGTAGTTTCTGTAATTTCATTTCATTTACTTGGATTTAATTATTCATTCTTTTTAGATAAATAACAAACGTTAAATAATAAGGTGTAACCTAAAAGGTTACACTCGGCAAATTTTTAGCAATCTTTATATATGTGGGTCAGCAACCTAGGTATGAAAATTACAAGTTTTCACACAGACTGGTATTGACCATCAGGGCGTGAAAGAGAATGAAACAACTAAAGCGCTTAAAAGATATGTTAAGTGGGGGAGACAAGTCAGGGAACCAAAAGAAGACAGAAGAACAGCCACAGCCAGATCCAGAAGTAGTAGCAGAAAAACCATCAGAAAAACCAGCCGAAACAGCACCTGAAAAGGAAGCCAAATCCGAAACACCTGATGAGGAAACTAAAGAAGCCGAAAAAACTGAAGAACCAGTTGAATCAGAAAAACCAGTCGAAAAAACAACTGAAGCTAAAGAAGAAAAACCCCAAACCAAAAGGAGTGATAGCATGACTTTACTGGAAGGAAGAGATGTAGAAACTCTAACTCGAAGCGATATTACTGACGATTTCAAACAGGCAGTAATAGATGCCGGTGCAGAAACTGTGGGCATATGTTTCCAGTGCGGTACCTGTACAGGAGCATGTCCATCTGGAAGAAGAACCCCATACCGAGTAAGACAACTCGTAAGAAAAGCATTAGTGGGCTTTAAAGATGAATTAATGGCAGACGACAACATCTGGATGTGTTCAACCTGCTATGAATGTCAGGAAAGATGCCCACGAGGAATTAAAATAGTGGACATCGTAAAAATAGTAAGGAACTATGCATCCCAAGCGGGATACATGGCCAAAGCCCACAAAATGACCGGTTCATTCGTTATAAAAACCGGACACGGTGTACCAATTAACGACGCCACCAAAGCCTTAAGAAAAAGTGTGGGACTGAGTGAACTACCACCAACCACCCACGAATTCCCAGAAGCACTCGAGGAAGTGCAGACCATACTGAAGACCACCAAATTCGACAGTTTAATAGGATACAACTGGGAATCAGGAGAATTAGAATAAGGAGGAATCAAAAATGGCATTTGCATATTTCTTAGGATGTATAATGAACAACCGATACCCCGGAATAGAAAAGGCCACCAGGATAATGTTCGAAAAACTGGACATTGAACTCAAGGACATGGAAGGAGCATCCTGCTGCCCAGCACCCGGTGTATTTGGATCATTCGACCTCACCACCCAACAATCCATAGCCGCCCGTAACATCACCATAGCAGAAGATATGGGCATGGACGTCATGACCGAATGTAACGGATGTTTCGGTTCACTATATGAGACCAACCACCTGTTACACGAAGACGAAGAACAGAAAGAAAAGATCAACACCATACTATCCGAAGTAGACAGGGAATACAAAGGAGAAGTAAACGTAAGACACTTCGCCGAAATCCTCTACAACGACGTAGGTCTGGACACACTCCAAGAAGCAGTAACCACCCCATTAAACCTTAACGTCGCAGTCCACTACGGCTGCCACTTCCTCAAACCAAGCGCCGCCATAGGCATAGACGACCCCATGAAACCAACCATACTGGACGAACTGGTGGAAGTAACCGGTGCAAAATCCATAGACTACAAGGATAAAATGATGTGCTGCGGTGCAGGCGGAGGACTGCGTTCCCGTGACCTGGACGTCACCCTGGACTTCACCAAGGAAAAACTGGACAACATGACCGAAGCAGGAGTAGACGCCATAATCAATGTTTGCCCATTCTGCCACCTGCAATTCGATGTAGGACAGACTGAAGTAAACAAGAAATACGGAACCAACTACTCAATCCCAGTATTCCACCTGGCACAGCTTTACGGACTGGCCATGGGATTAAGTGCAGAGGATCTAACAGTAGATGCTCACCAGATAAGCACCGACCCTGCCCTGGCTAAACTGGATGTAATAACCGGCGGAGAATAAAACATCTCCCCTCTATTTATTTTTTTTAAATAAAAAAACCATTATAGAACCAATCTATTTAGAGCTCTCTTTAATGCTACTTTTTAAATACGTTTAATTACATATATCATTTACACCACCGATATAACTAAAAATAAAAAGGATTTCGAGGTGTAGTTTTTATGTTTATAGCAACTCTGGTTGGCATATTTAAATATATGGAATTACCGGAAAAATACGGGCCATTTGTACAATACAAAGCATCAATTGAAGATAAATCCATAAAAGAAGATGAAGAAATAGCTATTTTAAATGTAACCGGTACTGAAAGTTACCATGTACTTTTCATCGAATCTTACAAGAGCATCGCCGAGATCGAAAAGGAATTAGATGACGCGGATGCAAAACTCAACTACAGCAGCAAGAAAATCCTGGAAGAACATGTTAATACATGAGATTAACATTTTATTATTCTAATTATTGGTCACTCCACTATTCAATCCGTGGTTCATCGTTAAAAAAGATTTTTTCATTTATTTTCGTATATCTGGGGTATGGTGAAATAGAAGGTTGAACCTTTTCCTTCCTCTGATTCCACCCAAATCCTACCACCGTGTTGTTCAACTATTCTTTTGCAGATGGCCAAACCTATGCCGGTTCCGGGATATTCTTCCTTAGTGTGTAGTCTTTTAAAAATGTTGAAAATCTGGGCCTGGTAATCAGGGTCTATACCTATGCCGTTGTCAGTTACAGAGAATATCCATTCTTTTTCAAATTCCTGGGCAGATATATGTATTTTGGGAGGTTTATTACCGTGGAATTTAATTCCATTTGCTATTAAGTTCTGTAATAACTGATTAATCTGCGAAGGTTCGCCTTTTATCGTGGGTAGTGGGTCATGGGTTATTCTGGCGTTATTTTCTTTTATGGTTGGTTTTAAATTGGTTAAAACATCATGCAAAGTTAATTTCATTAGTATTTTTTCAAATTCTTTTGCTTCGGTGTTAAGCCTGGAGAACGCTAATAAATCGTTTATTAAGTCTTTCATCCTATTGGCACCCTCAACAATGAATTCAATAAATTCATCAGCTTCCTCATCCATCTGTCCTTTATAACGTCGTTCTAATAATTGAGTGAAGCTGGCAACCATTCTAAGAGGTTCCTGTAAGTCATGGGATGCCACATAAGCAAATTGCTCTAATTCTTTATTTGAATTTCTTAATTTATCGACCAGTTCTCTTAAACTTGTTTGTGCTAACATTAATTCTTCATTTGATGTTTGAAGTTCTTCTGTTGTAGCTTTTAATTCCTCATTGGTGGTGTTAAGTTCTTCGGTAAGTTGTTGCTCCTTTTCAAGCATTTTATGATTAATTTTTTCGGCTTTCTTTCGTATGGTCATGTCGCGTACCAAGACTTCTGTTCCCTTAATTTTACTTTGTTCGTCATAATGAAATTGGACATTCATAGAAACTGGAAATGAAGAACCGTCTGTTCTTAGACCTTCACTTTCGTAATCATCTAATTTGCCTTGTTTCTTCAATTCCGTAAGCAAGAACTTTCTATCTTCAGGATTTTTGTACAACGAAATTATGGGAAGGCCTATCATTTTTTCGGACGAACTATACCCATACATGCGTGCAGAGGAGGGGCTTACCATAGTAATAAGTCCTTCATTGTTATCTCTCATGTAAGCATCCTGGAGGTTATCGATGATATTTCGATACCTCTCTTCACTCCTTTGCAATTCTTTATTTGAAATTAAAAGCTTTTTCTGTGTCTTTTTAAGTTCTTCATAATGTTTTTGTTCCCTTAAATCTGTTATAATAACATATGAACCTTCTAAACCTTCTAAAGTTTTGACAGAAATGGATACTGGAATATTAATTCCATCTACAGTCTTAATATTTACTTCCCCTTTCCCCCCTTTTAATCTCTTTTTTAAAATGCTTTTAAAAGTTTCTAAATCATCTATATGAATGAAATCACTTAATTTCCGCCCGAATAAACGTTCTAGTGGTAATTTAACCATGGATGCTAATTTTAAATTACTGTAAAAAATAGTGTACTCTGAAGTTAAAATAGCCACACCTTCACTTATCTCTTGGACCAGAACTCGGTAAAGATAATCAGAGCCTTCCAGAGTATAGACCATTGAACCTTCCGGACGTTGAGTAACTATTGCATCGATTTCACCGTTTTGAATGGCATTTAATGTATCTTCAGCTTCTTCGAGTCTCAAAAGAAGTTCATTATTCTCTTTTACCAGTTCATCCCTGGTTTTTGGCTGGTGATCTTCAAGAACCAAAATTTAATTCACCCCTTTCTCGACCTGAGATCCAGACCAATTAGTAGTTTTTCCTTATCAGATAAATCACCCACGAATCTCCTTATGGGAGGTGGTAACTCTTTTATCAAAGTAGGAGCAGCCACTATTTTCCCTTCCTTAGCAAAAATAGGCCTTTGATAAATATCAATAATCTCCAGTTCATAATTCCCTTCTTCTAAATTTTCTTCAATTAATTCACGTAAATTCTCAATGGCCTTTATCGATCTGGGGTTAATGCCCGCTACAAAAAGCCTTAAAATATATTTTCCACCCGCTTTACGGGTCTCCAGTGTTTCCTCAAATTCTTCCAGCTTATTTTCAACTTCTTCATCCATTGAATTACCCCAAATTAAATTAGAGTTTATCTGGACGTATTTCCAATCCCATCAAAACTTTTTCTTCATTGGCCAGAGTGCCTATGATCTTTTTGACCGGTTCTGGAAGTTTCCTGACCAATGTGGGGATGGCCAGGATATTGTCATTTTTAGCCAGTTCCGGATTTTCTCCGAGATCTACTACTTCAATCTTATATTTGCCCTTCAAATGCGTTTCACATATTTCCTTAAGGTTAGAAAATGCTTCTATAGATTTAGGAGTTTGGGCCGCGACATATAGTCTCAAATTCCAAATTTCACCATTTCGTCCTGGTAAACTTGCATTATCAGGATTTAAATCGTTCATAACTAAACCTCATTTATCTCCATTAGAGTGTCTTATACTTGCCATCGCTTCTCGATCTTCAAGGAGAATATTTTCCTTTAATTTATCCTGGGCAATTACTTTATCTAATTCCTGCTTTTCTGCTCAAATTGAGCTTTAAGTTCTGCAATTTGTGCTTCCATTATCTCGCGTTTACGCTCAATTTGGCGTTGTTTAGACTCGATTTCCTGTTCTCGAACCAATTTTGCGGCTTTTTCTTCTGCTATTTGAGAAACTCGCGCAGATCCGGTAAGCATTCCCGCCGGTCCCAGATAAACATCCACCAATTTTATTCCATCATCAGTAAGATTAAATTCACGCAACTGGTTGGAATGATACATACCACGGGATTTTACAATATCAATGGTACGATTTCTCTCTCCATCGGTTACAATTGCTTTAAGATCGATCCAGCTGTCCATTAAAGAGGAAACACCAATATCAATATCTTTTTGATCCATCGAGGTCAGTGCAGTTGACATGGAGGTAATCGTTCTACTTTTAAGGAAGTCAAGTAAGCGAGTAAGCATTGATTTAACTTCTTCTTTTGTTCCCACATTGACTAAATTAGATATGGGGTCAAATATTACCATATCCGGCTGGTATTCATTTACCAATTCGTAAATATTCACTAAATGGGTTTCTAAACCATAAAGTGTAGGACGTGTCGCATGGAATTTTAAAAGCCCCTCATTTACCCATGGATCAAGATTAATTCCTATGGACCTCATGTTACGGATGATCTGCTTTGGAGATTCTTCAAATGCCAGGTAAAGACATTTATTTCCTCTTTCGCATGATGCTTGGGCAAATGATGCAGCCGTACTGCTTTTACCAGTTCCTGCAGCACCAGAAACCAGGATACTGCTTCCTTTAAAGAAGCCATTACCAAAAAGCATAGTATCCAGCCTCTTAATACCTGTAGAAACGTGTTCTTCAGAAGCCTCGTGGTCCAGACCTAGGGATGTCACAGGGAGAATAGATATACCTTACTTGCTGATCAAAAATGGATATTCGTTTGATCCATGGGATGATCCTCTATACTTGATTATTCTAAGGTTTCTGGTTGCAACTTTATCCACCACATTACTATCGAGCAGTATAACGCAATCAGCAACGTATTCCTCTAGGCCATAACGGGTTAAAGTGTTTTTTCCTCTTTCACCGGTTATAATGGCCGTAAGACCTTCTGATTTTAACCAGTTGAAAAGCCTGCGTAGTTCGGCACGCAAAATAAATTCATTAGGTAATCCGGAAAATAAGGCTTCAACCGTATCCAAAACTATTCTTTTGGCTCCGATTTGATCAACGGCATATTTTAATCGTACAAATAATCCTTCCAGGTCAAATTCACCAGTTTCCTCTATTTCTGACCTTTCTAGATACACGTAGTCTACTAAAAACTTTTTTTCTTCTTCTAACGCTTTTAAATCAATACCTAATGAGGCGAAGTTTTTTTCAAGCTCTTTCTGGGTCTCTTCAAATGATACGAAAATGCCTGGTTCGCCTATTTCCGCGCCATGAACTAAAAAATGCACCGCAAACATTGTTTTTCCAGATCCGGCAGAGCCACATATTAATGTAGGTCTTCCTTTGGGCAAACCGCCTTCAGTAACCTCATCTAAACCATTAATTCCACTGGGACTTTTCTTCAGTTCGATCTTATTTTGTCTGGAATTATTATTCGTTCATTCACCCCCTATAATATGGACTTTAGCATCTGAAATGAAAAATTTTTTAATATTTTCATAATTTATTTACATATAAATGTAGTTAAAGTTTTCTACTTGAAAGTCTCCTACATTTTAATCATTGTTTAAATAACAAACATCTATTTAACAATAGATCAGACATTTTTGATATTTTATTTTTGATTCAAATGAAGCCTGACAGAGTGAAGTAAGAATTCAATTATTAGATTAAAGAGTTGTTCAGATTAGGCATGAAATCATCATGAGCATGATTTTTGATTTTTCCTGTTTAGCAATCCATTTAATTGTTGTATTTAATACCAAAGATTTATTTTTAATCGTGCACAAATATGTAATAAGGTGAAATAAGATGTAAATAGGAGTATAAAAGACATACATATTTTTAAAGGTTTTTTTGGAAACTCAGATCTCATAATAAATTTATTGAACGAATGGAGATGCTACAATGGAAAGAAGATGGATCTACGCCATAATCGTGGTGGTAATTATTGTGGTCGTTGTTGCCGGATATTACTACGCATATCCTCCACAAACAAGCAACACTACTAATGTAGGTACCGCTAATCAATCATCTGGCGGAAGCAGTGGAAGTACTGGATATGGCTATCAGGTACTGCCAGTTTTAAAGACTGTTGGACCACCAGGATAGGCATATTGGCTTTAATTAATTTTTTAGGAGGGAATAGATGACTTTTGTAGAAATAGACACCGTTGATGAATTGAAAGATGGAACCATGAAAATGGTCATAATTGATGATCATGAATATATGCTGGCCAGAGTGGGGGGCAATTATTACTGTACGGACAATCGGTGCCCTCATATGGGTGGAAATCTATCCATGGGTAAATTGGAAGGGACAGTAGTAACTTGCCCACGACACCATAGCCAATTCGACCTTACCGATGGCCATAATATACGCTGGACCGATTGGACAGGAATTAAACTGGCAATAGGGAAGTTGCTTAGATCTCCCCGGCCTCTTCGTGTGTACGAAGTTAAGGTTGAGGGAGATAAAATAATGGCTGAAATCTAAAATTTAACAGGGACCAGTGGACCAATAAATCAAGTTAATCATAGACTTTTAAAGCTTTAAAACGAAATTAACAGGGAACATTGTGGGATACGGGCTTAAGACCAGGTTCAGAAATACATATAACAGGATAATAATATACTTATTAGCCCGTACAAGGATAAGAAGACAGCGGGTAATTCCAATCATCAACTATAGATTACTTCTCCCGAACCAGCCCAGAACCGGAATATATACAGTTTAGAAAGACATATTCCTTAAATCTTATTTTTAATTTCTGTTAAGTTAATAAACTGGAAAGGTTATAATAAATGGTATGTCCATTAAAATTAGAAGTGTTTAATGGATAGAATCAAACAAAATTTAAATATTAAAGGTATTAATTTAAATTGAGGTGATTTTATGAGTGAATCACCAATTGCTCCAGTAGGAAATAATAAAAGATGCAGGTGCCCAAAGAATCAGTGAAGATGCAAAAGAAGCTTTAGCGAAATATTTAGAAGAAAAGGGCGTAGAAATTGCTGAAGAAGCTGTTAAGTGTGCAAAACACGCAGGAAGAAAGACTATTAAAGCATCTGACATTGAATTAAGCTGCAAATAAACATCAATATTTTTTCTTTTTTTGTTTTAATTTTTAACTGAAAACTGGACCCGTAATTTTTGATAAAGAATTATTTTTTTTAATTTATCGAATTTTTAAGATTCCTCTAAATGGGAGTTCAAATATTCTCCAAATTATTATTCATCATTTTGCTCCATTTATCATCATCATTTTGCTCCAATTATTATTCATCATCCAAATGGTGGAGGCCCAACTTACTAAGTATAAAACTTAATATGAATGATAAAGAAATTATAGAATAAATATTTTAAATCATCTATATTTTTAAGGTTAAAATAAAATGTAGGAAGAACATTTATGACAAATTTACCCGCAGAACAGACCTGGATGGTACTGGTTGAACTTTTAACTGACCTCTTAAAAAGGGATGTGGAAATACCCTTCGGCGTAAACAAGAATATTCAGATGGCCAAGACAGTTATCAACTTCTATAAAGTAGACCCCACCGATCCCGAGCGAATGATGGAGATTAAAAGGATAAACGATCTCCTGAACTCGGTTCAAGATACGCTCCTAACCCTGGCAGACACCATCAGCGATGAATACGTGGAAAACTGGGTGGAAAAACTTAAAAAAGCATCCATGGGGGAGCAAGTATATGAAATACCAGAGAAAAAACCACGATTCGTAGTAGGCGCACCATCTGGTTTTTCAATGGCCAGATTAACCTTTAAACAGCCAATCTCCGAGGAAAGACTGGTGGACATAGCCGAGTACCATAACGTCATCCTGGAATTTGAGGAAGACAACGTGATAATGATCTACGGAACCAAGGAAAATATCAAAGAGAGTCTAAAGGAACTCTCCTCATTCTTCAATGAACAGATTGCTTAACTTCAACAAGTTTAACTTAAATTTAATAACATAATTATAAGCTTAAGATAGACTAAGAGGGATAAAATTATGAAAATCCTGCAGGTGAGCGATATACACAGCGACCATAAGAAGCTCATGGAACACCTGAAAAACAACCGGGCGGATCTCATTATAATAACCGGTGACATAACCCAGTTCGGTCCGCCAGAGCTGGGTGAGGATATATTAAATGATATAAGCACCTTCAACATCCCGGTCTTAGCGATCCCTGGTAACTGCGACCCTGTAGAAATCAGCGGCAGGATAGATAACTCCCGAGCAGTTAACGTACACGGCCGCAGCCTGGTAATAAACGGTATTGGTATCTGTGGATTTGGAGGGTCCAATCACACCCCATTCAACACTCCACAGGAATTTGAGGAGGTGGAGATCTACGACGGAGTGAGTTCGGCAATAAAAGGAGTCTCCCAGGAAAAAATATCCCTCTTATTAACTCACGCCCCACCCTACGGAACTAAA
Organism: Methanobacterium sp. UBA375; assembly: GCA_002495625.1. Classification (GTDB taxonomy): domain Archaea; phylum Methanobacteriota; class Methanobacteria; order Methanobacteriales; family Methanobacteriaceae; genus Methanobacterium_A. The sequence continues at coordinate 200,173 of DAGC01000002.1, forward strand.
ACAGATACACTACCCTCTGGTGATCATGCGGGAAGTACCAGCATCCGTAAAATAATCGAAGAATACCAGCCTACTGTTAACCTCTGTGGACATATCCATGAATCAAGGGGGATTGACCAGATAGGCAAGACCATAACAGTCAATCCTGGTGATCTTTCCAGGGGTCATGGGTGTTTGATTAATATTGACGACCCAGAAGATGCTCTTTCCATCCGGGTTGAAATTATCGAGTTATAATAACTTTTTTTTAATTCTTTTTAGAAGGGAAAGTCTTTTAAACTAAAACCAACAAAGCCAACTTGCTAGTATAAAAACACATATCCCATCCTATTTTGAGGTGTAAAGAGTGAAGATGATATTAGTCGAAGGACAGGTAGGTGGTAAAAAATACAGGGAACCTTTCTCCAAGGGAGTCCTGGCCAGGTCACTCACCCGGGCAGAGATGGATCCAAATAAAGCTTACACCTTCGCCTCACACATAGAATCTTACCTGCGCAAAGAGGGTATCCAGGTTATAACCATCGACGACCTCATCCAGATCGTGGGTGAAAAACTCAAGGATGAAAACAGGGAAATAGCAGAAAAATATGGAATGTGGAAAAGACTCCGTAAATGCCGGGATCCCCTGATAATCCTTATAGGGGGCGCATCTGGAGTGGGGACCTCATCCATTGCCTTTGAAGTGGCTAACCGATTAGGCATCCGTAACATGATCAGCACGGATATGATACGGGAAGTAATGCGTAAGATAGTATCCAAGGAACTACTACCCACCATATATGAATCAAGCTACACCGCTTACCGTTCACTGCGCATACCACCACCACCGGAACTGGATGAAGTACTCATCGGATTCCGGGACCATGTAGACACCGTGAGCGTGGGAGTGGATGCCGTTATAGAAAGAGCCCTTAAAGAAGGTATAAGCATCGTGATAGAAGGAGTGCACATCGTACCCGGTTTTGTACGGGAAGATCTGGTGGCCCGCCCCAATGTTAACATGTACGTGTTAACCATACAGGACGAAGAAGTGCATAAAGGGAGATTCTACTCAAGATGCAGACAGTTATGGGCTAGAAGACCCCTTAAGCGTTACATGAATTATTTCGGCGCAATAAGGAGAACCCATAAGTACTTCGAAAGCCAGGCCAACAAGTACCATGTCCCGGTTATCGAGAACATAGACGTCACCACCACCCTGGACTCCATAATTGAGGATATAACCAAGTCAAATTTTAAAAAATAGATGATTAAGTAATTGAATTAGCGGAATAAACAGTTAAAAATTATTGATTTTTTTAAATCAACAAATCAAAAAAAGGGGGAATAATGGATAAAACCAGGACCCCCCAATGGAAGTGAACAAGTATGTTAGAAGATCTAAAAGTTAGAGACGTTATGACAGCAGGGAACGTGATAACCGTTCCACCATCAGAAGATGTAGTGTTTGCCTTTGAAAAACTGATGAAACACAAGATAAGCTCTCTTCCAGTGGTATTTGAGGATAAACTCGTAGGAATTGTAACCGCCACTGATCTGGGCCACAACCTGATACTGGATAAATATGAACTGGGAACCAGCGTGGAAAAAGTCATGGTGAAAGAAGTGGCAGTCATCGGTCCTGATGAAGATCTAATAAAGGCAGTAGAAAAGATGAGATCCAGTTCGGACGGAATAATAAACCAGCTGGTAGTAATGGAAGGAAATAAAATGACTGGAATCATATCCGATGGGGATATAATAAAGGCCCTCCAATTTTAAAAATAGTTACCCTTCCTGCACCCATGGCTTTACTCGTTATTTTTTAACCCAGGGCTTTAAATTCTTACTTTTTCTTCAACACCCGGGTTCGTTGAATTCAATGGTAAAACAGGTGCCGCCTTCTCTATCGAGCTCTATGGTACCATCCAGTTGTTTGGTGAGGCTGGTAACCAGTTGCAGGCCCAATGTCTTTACATCATTTATATCCAGATCATCTGGGAAACCAACACCGTTATCTGCTATCTTTAATATGCAGTTATCGTCCCGGCACTGGATGTCAATCTTAATTTCCCCACTCCGGTCATCGGGGAAGGCGTGTTTAATAGAATTGGTCACCAGTTCGTTGATTATCAGTCCGCAGGGAATGGCGGTATTTATGTCCAGGAGGATGTTCTTGGATTCTATCTGATACTTCACCCGGTGGGTGTTGACACTGTAAGACCGAAACAGGTCGCCGATCAGTTCATTTGCATATTCAGAAAGGTTTATCCGGGTTAAATCCCCGGTTTGGTACAGTTTTTCATGTATCAGGGCCATGGATATTATCCTGCTCTGGCTTTCCTTGAATAACTCAACAGAACCAGGTTCATTCACATACTGGGACTGTAAACTTAGTAGACTGGATACGATCTGCAGGTTGTTCTTAACCCGGTGGTGTATCTCCTTCAGGAGCACGTCCTTCTCTTTGATGGATTTATTTAAAGCCTCTTCTACCAGTTTACGCTCGGCAATTTCTCCCAGCAATCTCTGGTTGATCTGGGATAGTTCCCGGGTCCTGTTCTGGATCCTTACCTCCATATCGTTATAGGCGGTTTTAAGTTCTTCTTCTGCTTTTCTCCTCTCCAGTAATTCAGAACGTTCTTTTAAGGCTCTTTCAATTGCAGGTACCAGTTTTAATAGGTTATTTTTAAAGACGTAATCCGTGGCACCCTTCTTAAGGACGTCCACTGCAAATTCATCCCCTATCTTACCACTTACAAATATAAGCGGGGTGTCTGGGGTTTTCTCCTTCAGGATTTCCAGTGCAGTAACACCATCGAACTGGGGCAGGGAATGGTCCACCAGCACCACGTCAGGGCTGAAATCTTCCAGTGCATTTACGTATCCCTCTTCTGTCTCTACCCTCCTGGATATGAAATCGATGCCTTCCCGACGCATCTCATGTACTATGAGTTCGGCATCGAACTCTACATCTTCCAGTATGAGTATTTTGAGATTTCCTACCATTTTAATCACTTATTCTGGTGGTTTGTTCAGTAATATCCAGTATAATCCTAGTGTGGAAACTGCTTTGGTGAATTCATCAAATTCCACCGGTTTACTAACATAACTGTTTACACCGAGCTTGTAGCTTTCCACTATGTCTTCATCTTCCTTGGAGGAGGTTAAAACCACCACTGGTATTTTCTTGGTCCTTTCATCGGACTTTATCTTCTGGAGAACCTCCAGCCCGTCTATTTTAGGCATCCTGAGGTCCAGTAGAACTAACTTGGGCAGATCTTCCTTGCTTCTCTCGGCATAATCGCCAGTGGCAAATAAGAAATCCAGAGCTTCCGCTCCATCTTTAACCCAGACCAGTTTGTTAGTTAAATTCTTTTTCTTAAGTGCTCTGATGGTTAACTCTGCATCGGTGGGGTTATCTTCCACCAGAAGAATTTCTATTTCATCGTACTCCATTTAAATCTCCTACTTTCACGGATTGACTTCTTTGTTTTATCATTGTTGTTTGGTGTATATAATTAATTTTCATCGTTCCTGATGGGTAAACTGAAGTAGAAGGTTGCTCCTTCATCAACCTTTCCTTCTGCCCAGACATCTCCCCCATGTCTCCTGATGATGCGCTGCACAATGGAAAGGCCCACACCAGTCCCTTCAAATTCATCCTGGCCGTGTAATCTCTGGAAAAGTCCGAATAACTTGCCTGAGTATTTCATGTTAAAGCCCACCCCATTATCCTGGACATGGTAGATGTATTCATTCTTCCCCACCTGGAAACCGACGTTTATTAGGGCGGTCTTTCTAGGTGAGGTGAATTTGATGGAGTTGGCAAGCAGGTTACTTATCACCTGCCCTAGGAGGGTTCGGTCTCCGTAAATCGGGGGTAACGGTTCCATTTCTAGCTGGATGTTCCGATCCGGGTTGGACTGTTCCAGTTCCCTGAACGCACTCTGGAAGAGGCTTTCCAGGTCTAACTTGGTCAGGTTCATCTCCTGCCGGCCTGCCCGGGATAACTGGAGTATGTCATCGATTAACTGGCCCATCTTCCTGGTGTTTACCCGGATGATGTTGATGAGTCTTTTACCCTCCTCATCCAGGTTTTCCTCATAATCCTCCACCAATATCCGTGAAAAACCATCAATCGCCCTCAGGGGGACTCTTAAATCATGTGAAACTGAATAGGCAAAGCTTTCCAGTTCCTCATTGGCGGCTTCTAATTTTTTCCTTTCTTCTTCTAGTTCTTCGTTGAGCTGGTTCAGGCTGCGTACCTTCTCCACCCTCTCACTTAAAAAGGCCACCAGGACCACGACGAATACGATCATCACCAGGTAAAAATAGTTCCGGTAGAAGCTCAATCCAAATATGGTAGCCAGCACCTGAACAGTGATTAAAATAGCGGCTAAAAGAATAGGAGCAACCCATATTCTCTTTTTAAACCAGACAGAGGAAGGTGATACCATGATAATCGCCAATTAAAATCATTATTAGGTTCCTAAGAGAAAAAAATAACCTTTTATCCCATATTTAAAAAATCTACTCCCCTTGTTACTTAAAAAGAAATACACCTGTTTCCCCATTAATTTTATTTTGGTGAATATTGTAATATAAAACTTACAATTACTTAAAGCTACTGTCTGGAACTACCTTTATAAAAGGGGGAATTTAGAAAAAAGACCTTATTTAGAACGTTTAACCTAAAAATAAATAAAAAATGAAGGTGAAATATCACTCCAGAGGGGTGACTCGTGGTTCAAAGGATTCACAAACAGCTGGATATTTCTTTCTAAGCTCTGTGGTTAATTTTTCCACTATTTCCTCTTCGATCTCATCACTCTTGGTGGTGGACACTGTGAAGGTGTTTCCCTTGAGTTTTGTCTCGATTACCTCATCTCCAATATTCAGTTCCATCTCCAATGGTTTATCATCGGCTATATTTTTCTCCAGTTCGTCCAGTATTTCATCACTTAATTTAAGTAGTTTACTCCCTTCCTGGGTGTAGGTTTTATCCGGGGTGATGATCTTCTTGATATAGAACGGTGCACAGCCTTCAGTCCGGGCTGCCTTACGGTTGGTCCAGAACAGCATCACCATCAACTTCTTCCTAGGGTCCAGTCCACTTTCAAATTCCAGGGTCTTCATACCAGTTAATCCTCCTTCCATTAGTTTTTATTTTCAAAATGAGCTTACCTTTAAATGAGTTACCTGTTTTCCTTAAGTTTTACCGGATTTGCTTAAACTTACCAGGATTGCGTTATTTCCCTTACCAAGACTCTTTAATTTCCTTCCCCAGCCTCTGCCCGATGGCAAAACATTCATCTAACTGCTCATCGGTGGGGACATAATCCACTTCATAGGTTTCCATCACCTGAAAACCACTACTTTCCAGGGTTCCTGCTAACTGGTCGGCTGCCTTTCCACTCCATCCCTTGGAGCCAAAGGTAACAGCCCTTCTTTTTACACCGGTCCGGTCGAAGCTCAGCCCCTTGAGGTAGTACATCATGTCACCCACACTGGGGAATGGCCCGTTGAACATGGTGGGCACCCCGACGAGGAGGGCCTTGCTTACCAGTATATCCTTAACCATCTCACTCCTTTCATCCTCGTGAATGAAGTACATGCTCACGTCTATATCCTCGGCTATAAGTCCCTCGGCCAGGGCGTGGGCCATGGTCCGGGTGGAGTAGTGCATGGTATCGTAGATGATGGTGGCCTTATCTTTACATTTACCAGTGGCCCAGTCATTATAAGCCATGATGATCTTCATGGGATCCGTCCAGATCTGGCCGTGTGACGGGGCGATCATCTTAATATTATCTAAGAGTCCTAATTTATTGATTTCTTCAAATTTTTGGAGAATTAACATGGAAAGGGGTGTAAGCAGGTTGGCGTAGAATTTCTTCGAGGCGTCCATCAGGACGTACTCTGGAATATCCGTGTCGTATCTGTCCTTGATGCACAGGTGCTGGCCGAATGCATCGTTTGAAAACAGGATTCCAGTGTTGTCTGTAAGTAGGGTGAACATGCTGTCTGGCCAGTGGAGCATCTGGGCCTGCAGGAATAGGAACTGCCTCTCATCCACTTCCAGGGTATCCCCGGTTTTAACTGTCCTGAGGTCAGCATCTTCCAGACCTTTATAGTGTCTCTTGAGGCCGATTGAAGCCGGTGCCGTGCAGTAAATGGGTGCCTCTGGGAATTTCTTATGCACTTCTACCAGAGCCCCGCTATGGTCCTTCTCGATATGGTTCTGGATGATCACGTCGATCTTTAATTCTCTTCCTTCCCTCTGGAAGGCATCTTCTATTCTCCCCCACATCTGGGCGGATGTACCCGGATAAGTATTGTCGATTAACACTGCTTTATTTGAACTGAAAACAAGATAGCAGTTATATGTGGTTCCATCCAGTGTATATCCGTGGTAGTTCCTGATATCCCAGTCAAGAACTCCTGTCCAGTATACTCCATCTGTAATTTTTACTGCGTTAGCCTTCATTTTTTTACTCCCTCCACTTAGATCTCCACTTAGATAATAATATAACAGTTTAACATTATAATTTTATTGGTTTGGCAATAATGAAACTAATTTTGAAACTTCGGGAGAAAACCCTTCAAAAGTGGGAAAAACCCTTTAAAAAAGTGAGAAAAGGAAATACATCCCACTAGAGAGGAGTATACACGCTGGTATGGTAACGATCCAGGTGGTGGCGATATGTTTTATGACATCGAATTTCACAGTATCGGTGCCCCGGGCCAGGCCCACACCGATAACCGAACCAACTAAAGTTTGGGTGGGGGAAATAGGCATACCTAACATGACGAAGACATAAACCGCCGTACCCATTGATATCTGGGCGGAAAAACCCCGGGTTGGGACCAGCTCTGTTATCCGTTTGCCGATGGTCTTGGTCACCCTCCCACCGGCGAGTATGATACCAACCACCATAGCCACGGCCCCTATAATTTCGATCTCAAAGCCCACCGTACCGAATCCGTAGAACAAAACAGCGGTGGCCACCGCTATGTCGATGGCACCCACATTCAACCCGGTGAACGCGCCACTGGCAATCTGCAAGTAGGAGAAAACCTTCTCCAACCGGTCTTTTTTACCCGCCGATTTAATCCTGGAGAGGTAACCCCTGCGCAGGATGTAGTAGAGGAGGAATCCGGCGCACATCCCTATGAGTGGAGATAAGATCCAGCTAAGCACGATGAGACCCATCACATCAAAGTGGATGTAAGAAGGACCGGCAGCTGCCAGGCCAAAACCGAAGACAGAACTTACTACCGCATCAGAACCGGATATGGGGATCTTACTGATTAAGGTGAAGGTGATCCAGATAGAAGCTGCTAGAATGATGATTAAAGCCCCGGTGGTGGTTAAAACATCAGAGCCGATGATGCCATTGCCGATGGTCCGGGAGACGTTGGTTCCCAGATAAACAGCACCGATGAACATGAAAACAGCCCCTAAAATTAGGGCCGATCTCATTTTAAGGGAACCACTACCTACGCTGGTACCTACCGAGTTGCTTACATCATTACCAGCTATGTTGAAGGCCATGAAGGAACTGATAATGATACCGATTAAGAGTAACCATTCCATATCTAAAATTATGAAGATGAAATCTAAAATAAATTTGTAAAATTACAGTAAAATGAATTTTTGAAATCTATTAAATTTTCAGTATACAAAACCTAAATGAAGAAAAATAAGTTTTATTATGATTTATGCTAATGCGAATTCAGTTTGTATTTGGGGTAAATTCAAATCATTGGGAACTTCTAGTGATATAGGAGCATCTAATTCCTTTTGATGTAGTAGGACCTTAAATTTTGCTTCAATTGTAATAGAATCCTCTTCTATAGATATTTCCATATTTAAACTTTTTAAATTCTGCAAAGAAAATTTTTCAACATTCAAAACTTTGGCAGCGTCTAATATTTCAATAGCAACAGGCACACCATCATCGTCAAAATCAAGAATTATATTATCTCCTAATTCTACTGACTCTTTATATTCATATTCATCTGTTACATACATAAATAAAGAATCGTTCTGAAAATCATAATCTTTTTCCATTCTAAATGGCTTTTCATCTTTCATTTTCGACGCTCTCTCTTTTTAATAGTTTGTTTATATGACGTGACGACAGTTATATCTTTGGTGATCAAATCATTTATCACAACTACTATTATTAAATCATGTGTTTTCGGAATAATAGGGTGTTGGTAATATAATCTGAATTTATCATCACTTTGTTTTAATATGCCCACTAATTCCTCTTTTATTATACAATCATACACCCATTTATTATTTATATGTCTTTGTAATTTCCTTATTTGATAATGAGGATGCAAATTAATGTTAGATTTCTTCGTGATATTGGACAAACAAGAAACCGCATTTCTTAATAAAATAAGCCATATGTAATAATTCATGGTACAAATTAAAATAAGTTATGGTTGATCAGTACATTATTTTTTAACTCAATTTAATTGATAGTTAATTTACATAGGGTTTAGATAGTTATGGCGGTTTTTACATCTACCACCAAAGTCTTACACCTAATAATCTTATTTAAATATGAAAATTCGTCTGGTATTCATTAAAACCTGATCAAATGTTTTAAATACTACAACACATCATAATAAAATGGGCTAGACTGGAGGGTTAGGGGTCCTCTGTAAGCGCATATCCCCTATACGGTGCAGTCGAAGTTCAAGAGGCGGCAGATTAACCGGATGTTGGCCCAGGAATTCAACGTCGAAGCTTCGTCCCGCAGGATCAGTGGTGGCAGGGTTCTGGCTGTAGGGCTGGAATTAACTGTCTTAACCGGGGGAACGGGTCAGGTCTGGAAAGAAGCAGCTCTACCTCGAACAGCTGATGCTTGTGGAGCAACGGGGTGGAGTTGGGTTTCTGGATCACCAGTGTCTGGAAGGTCTGTCCACTCTTGAACACGCCCACTATACTCACCATAAAGTTTTCACAGGGATTCCCACAAACTCACCATATCGATGGGCCTCTGTTTCTACTGCCTTTTCTTCATCTTCATCTAATTTTCGGAAAGGTTTAAGGCTGATTTCAACCGTATTTTTCTTCAAAACTTTCCTCCAGGTGCCTGCCACTTTACCGTCTAAAATAATAACTGCAGTTAAGGCATTACCCATTGAAATCGTTCTTTCTATATCTCTAGCTTCACTGATATCGCTTCTGTCTTTATAGGAGATGGTATACTCGTCATAAATTGACAGTAAAAGAACTGAGGGAGGATCAGGTATTTCGGCCTTTTCATGGTGGAAGAACCAGTAAGTCCGGTCATCATAGGTGAATTGGTTTAATTTTTGTTTAATTGAATTAATAGCTTCTTTTGAATCTTTAACTGTGAATCCTGACCACCAGGAAAAGTCTTTAAGCTGAGCTGGGCCGTGGCTTTTAAAATAGTTAGTTGCAAGGTTAGTAAGAGCTTGTTTTCGGCTTAACTTCCTTGTATTTTTCACCCTTTCTTCTAAGAGTGCGTAGGTGAACTGTTTTCCACGCAGGGGTCCGCTGCATATTAATCCATCTAACTCGGCCCACATTATAATATGGGCCAGGCGCTGAACGTCTGTATTGATGCCTATACCCGTTAATACCTTTTTTAGCTCTTGTCGAGTGAGATATGTATGATCCTCTAAGGCCTTGGCAATTGTAGCATTGCTTTTAGAAAATAAATCATCATCAAGTTTCAGTTTCCGATTAGAAGATGCGAGGGTGGTTTTTATTCTTGGTGCAGTCAATTCCAGCATCCAGCGGATATTTTCTGGTACTATAAAATGCCAGGTAGGTCGCATCAGGTGAGTGCGCAGGATTTTACCTTCACTAAATGCCTTTTCAATATCTTCATCTGTAGAATTTTTAATACGAAGCCCAGTGCCCATTTAGCAGCGGAGAAGTCCTGTGCTTGAACTGCACCTAAATGTGAAACTGCATCAGAAACAGTTTTAAAGGGAGAATTACTTAAACCATTATTATAAAGACGTAATTTCCTAATTTCTATAGCATCCATGTCTTTAACCTTGATCTTATTAACCCCTAGTACTAATAAGTCCCTTAAAAAATAATAAACTATCCCTTTGCTAAAGATTTATCCATATCAGATGACAGATGAAAATTTTTATCAATAGAAGATGATAAAAGAACATTAGGTAATTAATCATGAACGGACTTTTTTACATCGAGATACTGGTCATCTTTATTCTAATTATACTAAACAGTATCTTCGCACTTTCTGAGATTGCAGTTATAACTTCCCGGAGAATTAAACTGCAGAAGATGAGTGAAGACGGCAATAAAAATGCGGATATAGCCATTGAACTTGCAGAATCACCCAACCAGTTTTTATCCACCATACAGATCGGTATAACCTTGATAGGTATACTGGCCGGTGCCTTTGGTGGCGCCACACTGGCCCAGGCAATCTCCGGATATGTGGAGGGCATTCCCTTTTTAAACCAGTACAGTGAAGCGGTGGGATTCATCGTGGTAGTCTTAATCATCACCTACCTTTCCCTTATCATCGGGGAGCTGGTACCCAAAAGAATCGCACTCAACAACCCCGAGAATATCGCGGTTAAGATTGCCAGGCCGATGCAGTTAATATCGACCATAGCCAAACCACTGGTACTCTTTTTAAGTTATTCTATGGATGCGGTGCTTAAAATACTCCGAGTAAAACCTAAAACGGAAGAAAGCGCATCAGAAGAAGAGATAAAATTATTAATAGAGGAAGGGACAGAAACAGGGGAATTTAAGCAAACTGAGGAAGATATAATAAAGAGAGTCTTCACCCTGGATGAACGGAGGGTGACCTCGCTCATGACCCCTAAAACAGAAATAGCATGCTGGATGTGGAAGAATCAGCAGAAACAATTAAATCCAGGATAAACCAGAGTAAAAGAGCCATGTTTCCCCTGTGTAAGAGGAGCCTGGACAACTTTCTAGGGGTGATCCAGCTCAAAGACATTTACGACGTGGAAATTACCAGTGGAAAAACCCTGGAAAAGTACATGAAAAACCCGGTGATCATACCAGAAAGCTCGGATATACTGGATGTCCTGAAATTATTCAAAGAATCAACTCAACACGTACACATGGCCCTGATAATAGATGAATACGGGAGTGTAGAAGGTTTAATTACTCTCTACGATATCCTGGAAGCCATAGTGGGAGATATCCCTGATATAGATGAGCCGGAAGTGGTGAAACGTTTAAATGGTGGTTGGTTAGTGGATGGAGCCATCCAGATAGATGAATTTAAAGAGCTATTGGGTATAGAAGAACTGCCAGAAGAAGAAAATGATATTTACAATACCCTCGCGGGTTTCATACTATACCGTTTAGGGAGAATACCCCACACCGGGGAAACCTTTAAATGCGGACAGATCAACATCGAAATAGTAGATATGGACGGACACCACATAGACAAGGTACTGGTAACCTTAATTGGGGAAAATGAATCAACACCAGATGAATGATGTCATTTAAATAGTAGGTAGTACAAACCTTTTAGTTGCCCATTCAACTGCCGGGGTGGCCCAGTCTGGTACGGCGTTGGCCTGCTAAGCCAATGATCCTTTGGATCTCGCGGGTTCAAATCCCGTCCCCGGCGCTTACCAAACTATTTTTCCATTAATTCCAGGACCAGTGGATAATTTTATGTACGTTTTTGGACAAACTAATTATTAACCAATGAATTCTATTAAGGAGGGTATTTGAAATGGCGTTGGATGACTTAGTATACGTGTTTTTGATAATAGCCATAGTAGGTCCGATAGTGCAACTACTTTTAAGTAAAGCACCCCGGACGAAAAACAGAGTTTTTGAACTATTTTTAATATGGTTTTTATTCTTAATGGTTGGAATGGGCTCCATATGGGCCTTTATGGGCCATGTTTTCGATGCCAATGCAGTGGCCGCGGTAATAGGCTGGCCTGCAGGCAGTCCCTTCCAGTATGAAGTGGGTATAGCCAACCTGGCCTTTGGAATATTGGGGCTACTATCCTTGAAGATCAGGGAAAACTTCTGGGTAGCCACCATAATCGGATTTTCAGTGTTCTATCTGGGAGCGGCTTTCGGACATATAATAAACTTTCTGCAGACCGGTAACGCGGCACCAGGAAATATAGGATTTGCACTTTACATGGATATACTGGTACCTATCGTGTTGATCTGTTTACTCTTGGCCTATAAATCCACCATAAAATCAGTTGAAGACTAAATCCCATTCCTTTTTTTTCTTTATTTTATATATCTAATCTTTTTTTAACCCTGTATCTTTATATCCCTAAACATTCCAACGATTAAATAAAATCCAGCTAACCCTCTCCATTTTCCCCATCGAGTGGCTATTTTCCGGGCGTTATCTGCAGAAATCTTCTCCTCATGGCAGTAGAAATGAGATATGGATCTCCTCAAACCCAGATCATCGGCAGGAAATGCCTGATGGCGGTGCATACCCCTTAAAACAGTTAGATGGGCAGTCCACTCTCCCACTCCCCTCAACTGACTAAGCTTTTCAGTAATTTCATTTACATCTTTAATATCCCGGCAACTCTCTAAATCAAGCTTACCTGAGGTTATCAGCTTAGCAATGTCTATTATATACTCTGCTTTTCTGAAGCTCAGTCCAGATTCGCGGAGCTGTTCTTTGGTTAGTTTTGATAAAGTTTCCGGGGTGGGAAAGGCATAGTATACCTGGCTATCAAAACGGAGTTCATCCCCGTGGTCTTTTATCATCTGTCTTTCTATACTCTGGGAAGCTATAAGAGATATTTGTTGTTCAATGATGGATGAGGCCAGTGCTTCAAAAACAGTGGTAGTTCTACGACTTTTAAGCCCTCTAAGTTTTCCTGTAAGTTTCGACATCACCCGGTCCTTTTTCATGAACTGGTAAAATTCGTTCAGGTCAAAATCCAGATTAAATATGGAATTTATAATTCTTTTGCCAGAACTTATATCTTCCCTGGTTATTTTTCGATTGGACTTTAAGGTGATTGAAAATTCCGGTTCTTCAACCGTTCCGGTTGATTCCATCAAAACGAAAATTAACTTTCCATTTACTCTGATAACCTGCCAAAAACAACCATCTTCATACCTGCTAATTTGTGGATCGCCAGCAGTGAAAGTTATGGCACTTAGATCAAAATTATAGGGGGCAACCGGGTTTAATTTTATATGGGAAGTGTGAACCATTCTATCCGCTGTATCAAATTATTAACCTTTCGGATATCAAATATTTCAGTTTCAACTATCATCTATGTTCTTTCTGGTTCATTAATTTTCCAATGGCACCACCCAATCTTCCCATACCTTCCTCTATCTTTTCCTCACTAGAATTAGAGAAATTAAGCCTTAACATATTATCCCCACCTCCTTTAGAAAAGAACGCTTTACCAGGTACAAAAGCCACATTTTCACGAATGGCCAGGTCAAAGAGTTCCAGTGAGGACAAACCTTCCGGGAGGGTGACCCATAGAAACATCCCACCTTCCGGTTTGGTGTAATCCACCCCATCCGGGAAGTGTTCAGCGATCATCTCCACCATTAAATTTCTCTGGTTCCGGTACATCTCCCTTATCTTCTCTATGTGCTTATCCACATCGTTATCCGTTAAATACTGGTAAACCACCCTCTGGGTGAAGTAGTTGGAATGAAGGTCCGAGGCCTGCTTGGCAATGACCAGTTTTTCCATTACATCCTCCGGCGCCACTATCCAGCCCAGCCGCATACCCGGAGAGACGATCTTAGAAAACGAACCCAAAAGCACACCCTCATCCAGGTAAGATTTAACCGGTGGAAGATCTTCCCCCAGGAATCTTATCTCTCCATAGGGGTTATCCTCTAAAAATACCGTATCTTTATCTTTTAAAATTTCAGCCACTTTCTTTCTTTTCTTGAGGGAATAGGTTATCCCGGTAGGGTTCTGGAAATTGGTAACTGAATAAAATAGTTTGATATCATCTTCATCCAATACCTTCGTGAGGGAATCTATATCAACCCCATCTTCCAGTAAAGGTACAGATTCAAATTCTGCATCTAACAATCCGAATGACTGTATGGCGGCAAGGTAGGTGGGATTTTCAAACAGGACTTTGTCTCCCTTGTTTAGAAATACTTTACCAGTTAAGTCTATCCCCTGCTGCGAGCCGTTGGTGATTAGTATCTGGTCTCTATCAACTTTTAAACCTTTTTTCAGGTACCTCTGGGCAATATATTCCCTTAGCGGCATGTATCCTTCTGTAGTGCTGTATTGGAGTACTTCTTTCCCTTTGGTCTCTAGAACTTTGGAGACTGCTTCCTCTACCTCTTTAACCGGGAATGATTTGGGGTTGGGAAGCCCTCCGGCAAATGATATGATATTTGGATCTTCGGTAACCTTCAATATCTCCCTGATGAATGATTTATGAACGTTGTTCATCCTGTCTGCAAATTGCTTGTTCATGTTAATCGCCATTAGTTAACAATTGTTTTAATCTTCCATTATATTACTTTTTACTCCCGTATCGCCTTATATGCTCCCAGGCCCCTCTATATTTATCGGGAGTTTTATCTTCGTCATATATGGATACGTCCTCTCTACCCCAGACCTTCCTGTCCATCCCTACTGGACAGACCTTTATACAGATACCACAGGGGGACCGGTACTCACCTCTAAGCTCCTTACTCCTTAAAGCACAGCTGATCTTATCAACCGGCGGTGGGAATTCACCCTCCCTCTTCACCGCATTCACCGGGCAGTGGTTGTAACAGGCCAGGCAGCGGGTGCATAGGTCCTCCCCTTTAATGGGGTCACCTTCTATTTCAGCGGTGGTGAAGATGGAAGTGAACCTCACCCGGGGACCATACTCTGGGGTTAGAAGGACGTTATTAAATCCGAAGGAACCGAGACCAGCGAGATATGCGGCGTGTCTATGGGAAAAGAAAGCTAAAGGGTTTTCGAGAAGAACCTCTATATCACCATAGCCATCCCTGGGTAGATAAATGGAAGGATAACCCTTGGAAGTTAAGAAATTGGAGATTTCATAGGCCTTAGCATCCAGGGCAGTATTGACTGTCTTATAAAGTTCATGGTAATATATGGACGGTGCGGTTTCCACTATGGGCAGCTGAACCGGCAGTCCGATGACAATTACTGTTTTAGCTTCGGGATAAATCGATTGGGGCCAGAAATCCTCTGGTATCCACTCATCAAACCTGTTGGGGAGTTCTTCTGGCGGATTTTCCCACCGGTCCACCGGTGCAAAGCCTACCAGGGGGATTTGCAGTTCCCTGCACTTGGTTATAATCTCCTTTTTTAAATCAATAGATTTCATTGTATATTAATTGAATCTAATAATTCTTTAATTTACCCCCATATTTTAAGGCTTCAAACCAAACCACACTTAAAAATCCAGCCACTATACAGATTAAAAGATCTTCTGGATGTAAAATACTGAAACCGAACAGGTTACGCAGAGGGTCTGTGTATAAAACCAGGCCTAAAAATAGGGTTGCACCACCTATCACCCACCAAAGCGCCTTGTTAGGGGAGCGTAGTGTTTTTAAAATTGTACGGGACCAGGAACGGTTTGTCAGTATTAAACTGATGTTGGCCACTATTAACGTGGTGAAACTCAGTGCACGTGCCTCCATATCTCCACCACCAAGGTATAGGGTTACAGCATATATGATTAAAACCACTATAAGGACACTTATTCCCTGTAAGACACTTAAACTGATGATTCTTTTATCAAATAGGGGTTCTTTAAGACTGCGAGGGGGACGTTTCATGACGTTGGCTTCAGCAGGTTCTGCCTCGAATACAATGGAACACGAGGGATCTATAATTAATTCTAAAAACACGATCTGAACCGGTAGAAGAACCAGGGGTAGATTGAAAAATACAGGAATTAGGGACATCCCAATGATGGGAATATGAACAGCGAAAATATAGGAAACTGCTTTTTTTAAATTATCAAATATTCTCCTTCCCATCTTAACCGCATCTACAATTGATGAAAAATCATCATTTAAAAGAACCAGTGAGGAGGCCTCTCTAGCTACATCCGTCCCCCGCTCACCCATACTTATCCCTATGTGGGCTGATTTTAAAGCTGGTGCATCATTAACACCGTCACCAGTCATAACTACAATTTCGTTGTTGGCTTTAAGAGCGTTCACCAGTCTTAATTTCTGTTCAGGCACCACCCGGGCAAAGATGTTGACGTCCTTAATTTCCTTTTCCAATTTTTTATCATCCATTTCATCCAGTTCAGGGCCGGTGATGAATTTCTCTCTGGGTGTTAGACTGATTTCCTGGGCGATCTTCTTGGCAGTTCCTGGATAATCACCGGTGATCATCACTACCCTGAGACCAGCCTCATAACATTCCTGTACAGCGTTTTTAACCCCTGGCCTTACGGGATCAATAAATCCTATAAGTCCTAAAAATTCAAATTTAAAGTCATGCTGTTTAACAGGCAATCCAGCAGGTTTAAATGCCGACTTAGCTACTCCAATTATCCTTAAACCTTCATTTGCCATGAGTTTAATGTTATCCGAGACATCAAGAGTTTCTCTTTCATCCAGATGACAGAGGTCAGCTATGGCTTCTGGTGCACCTTTTGCTGCTATGATGTAATCTTCACCATCAGGAGATTTCCATACATGGGACATGGCCAGTAGTTCCTGGGATAGGGGATATTCGCGTACGATACTCCAGTCGTAATGTAAATGTTCGGTATCTTTAAGGGAATTTTCACCCAGATTTTTTAAAGCCTTCTCCATAGGATCAAAGGGATCTCTCTGACTGGCCAGTATACTGAACTCCACCAGTTCATGGAAATTTTCAGGAAGGGAGTGTATCTCCTCCTCAACATCATGGAATTCTCCATCAGCAAAAATTTGATTAACTGACATTTGATTCAGGGTTAATGTCCCTGTTTTATCAACACACAACACACTAGCTGAACCAAGGGCTTGTATGGCATGGGAACGCCGGGTTAACACCTTTTTTTTAGAGATACGCCAGGCACCTAAAGCCAGGAAGATGGTGAGTACCACCGGGATTTCTTCAGGTAAAATAGCCATGGCCAGTGTAATCCCTGCTAAAAATCCGTTGAGCCAATCTAACCTTGTGAAACCATAAACCACAATTACAATAACACAGAGACATACCCCGACCATTGCAAAATTGCGAACCAGAGTACGAGTCTCCCTTTGTAGGGAGGTATCTTCTTCTTCTAAGGATTCCAACCTTTTCCCTATTTTACCCATTTCCGTGTTCAAACCCGTGCTTTGTACCTGGGCTATTCCCTGGCCCTGCACAACCAGTGTTCCAGAGTAAACAGAGGGTAGCTCATCACCTCCTGGGGGTTGCATGTCTATCACCCCCCCACAGGGTACTTTACGAACTGGCACAGATTCACCGGTTAGTAATGACTCGTTGATAAGAAGGTGGCTGCAGGATAGAATAATTGCATCGGCAGGTACCCGGTCACCTTCTTCTAAAATCAACATGTCATCTTTAACCACTTCTCGACCGGGAATTCTCTTTTTTCTCCCATCTCGGATGACTAATGCCCGTGGGCTGGATAGATCCCGCAGTGCTTCTAGGGTGCGTTCTGTTTTACGTTCCTGATAAAAGGTAATGCCAATTATTACAAATACAAAACCGAGAAGCATTAAAGCTTCATCAAGACTCCCCAGAAAAAGATAGATTATTCCACTGGTAATTAAAAGTAAAAACATTGGTTCACGGACTACTTCAAATAGGATACTGAGCATGTTCCTTCTTTTGGCGGATGGTAATTCATTATATCCCTTTGCATTTAAAAGATAGGTAGCCTTTGCTTGAGATAGTCCTTTGATGTTTTTAAGGTCCACTTCATCGGTCATTTTCACCCTCCCCACATCTAGATAGATGATCATAAATCAGAAATGTAAAATATACGGATAATTGTATATAAAGCTTTCGAAAAGATTTCTATTAAATTTAGGTTAACTAAAATTAATTTTTATTTAAAAAAAGAAATCTTATCCTACTTAAATAAAATTAGGGATAAATGTATTCTAATTTATCCATGGCAATTTCTATCTCTTCGTAAGAAGTAGCGTAGGATAATCGTACATGGTCTTGACCATAAATTCCACATGAAATCCCTGGAACCAGTATAACATCCTTTTTCAGGGCGTCAGCCACAAATATTTCGGGATATTTGACTTTAGGGAATACGTAGAAGGCGCCTTTAGGTTCCACACAGCTTATACCCATACCCCTCAGACGGCTGACTATTAAGTCCCTTCTCCTCCTGAACTCCTTAACCATAGTATCGATACTGTCCTGAGGCCCTTCTAGGGCGGCAAGGGCGGCCTTCTGAGAGATGGAACTGGCGCAGGCCGTGTTATACTGGTGCACCTTCAACATTTCCTCAGTTATCTCGTGACCCGCGGCCACGTATCCGATTCTAAAACCGGTCATAGCATAGGCCTTAGAAAAACCGTTGATGGTGATGCTGTTCTCGCTGTAGGTTCCCGGGCTGTGGTGTTTCTCGTCGTAGATGATCTTTTCATAGATTTCATCGGAGATAACCGCTATCTGATGGTCGTCGGCTATCTCGGCCACGCCTTTTATATCTTCTTTGGTCATGACACTCCCGGTGGGGTTGGAGGGGGAGTTGATGATAACCGCCTTGGTTTTACTGGTGATATTCTCCTGGACCTTATCCGGGGTCATCCGGAATTCGTCTTCATCGCTCAACTTCACCGGGATTGATCTGCCACCGGCCAGTTTAACTGATGCTTCGTAGGATACAAAACCTGGATCCGGGATTAAAACTTCATCGCCAACATCTACCAGTGCATTTAAGGCAATCTGCAGGCCTTCACTGGCGCCTACCGTAACTATTATGTTTTCAGGAGAAACCCCTATATCATTATCATCTTTAAGTTTAGCAGAAATAGCTTCCCTGAGCTCTATTATGCCTTTGTTAACGGTGTAATGGGTGAATCCCTCGTCCAGGGCTTTCTTAGCCGCTTCCCGGATGTGGGGTGGGGTGTCGAAATCCGGCTCACCCAAGCCGAGGTTGATGGAATCGGCACCTACCAGTTCGAACATCTTCCTTATCCCGGAAAGACTGATATCTTTCACTCTTTTTGATGGTCGCATGAATATTACCCATTTAATGCTTTCTACAACTGTTATCTATTTCCAGTCTACAATCTATATAGTATTTCTTCTCTAAGGATATATATAGAACACTATGGTTGTCCTTAAAAAATCCCTGAGTTTTTTTGATGTGATGAACCTGGTCATCGGAGCCATAGTCGGTGCTGACATCTACATCGCCGCTGCATTTGGAGCAGGCTTTCTGGGGCCGGCATCCATACTGGCCTGGGTTATAGCTGGTCTTATGGCCATCACCATAGCCCTCTGTTTCGCTGAATGCTCTTCCATAATTCCCAGGGTAGGCGGACCCTACGCTTATGCTAAAGAGGCGTTTGGAGATTTTGTGGGTTTTTTAGTGGGATGGGCACTGATCATCGCTGAATGGAGTGCCATAGCAGTATTTCCCCTGGCATTTGTAGCTTACCTATCCTACTTCTATCCCCATATGCCCTTATTTTTACAGATAACCATCAAAGTACTTTTTGTCCTGTTTTTAACCGTGATAAATATAGTTGGGGTAAAACAGGCCGGGAAGGCCAATGATATATTAACCATCCTTAAGTTAGCCCCTTTACTGGTATTCACCGTTGCCGGAATAATCTTCTTATCCCTGAACCCCACTGTGCTGGTTTCAAATTTCACTCCCTTCCTCCCACTGGGATTGGGGGGTCTGGGCAGTGCCCTGGTATTGATATTCTGGGCTTACATAGGGTTTGAACTGGTCACAGTCCCTTCTGATGAGATAATAGACCCTAAAAAGACCATACCGTTGGCTATAAGTTTTGGAATGGTGATTATAATTGTTTTCTATTTGATCACCAACTTCTTAGTGGTGGGAACCATACCCTGGGAAATGCTTTCCCATTCCACCGCTCCTTTAGCCCTAGCAGGATTTGCCATAATGGGAGTGGTAGGTGCTTTGCTCTTATCTGTAGGTGCCCTCTTCTCCATATCCGGATCTGATGAAGCTGGAGTACTGACCGCTGCGCGGATACCTTATGCCATGGCCGGAGACGCCCTCTTACCCCATGCATTTGCCAAAATCCACCCTAAATATGGTACGCCCTACGTTTCCCTCATTGTGCAGAGTTCTATTACCCTGATTGCATCCATATTCGGCACCATAGATCAGCTGATAATTTTATCCGTCTTTGCCATACTCTTATGTTACCTGGTAACCTGTTTTGCAGTCTTCCCCCTTAAAAAAAAGATTGGAGGGGGAATAAAACTACCTCGCTTTGTACCGGTACTGGGAATTGTAGTCTGTATCTACATGATAACCCAAACCCAGATTAATCAGATAATCATTGGTGTTATACTTATATTGGTGGGTGTTCCGGTGTATTTAAGATATTCACCAGAACACGAACTTACCCGTGTAAGGCGGGAAATAATTCACCAGGAAGGTTTATTCGCCCGGAGACTGCGTTACCCTGAGGTGTTTTTAGCCAGGTTCCTCAGAAGGATCAGGCAGTTAATTAGCAGGATTTAGTACTTTTATCACAGGCACCACAATCGTAGCAACCGAAAGTCTCACACCAGGGAGTTAAACCGCCCTTTAAAGCTTTTAAATATTCTTCTTTAAGATAATCTTTTCTAACGCCTACATGGATGTTATCCCAGGGTAATTCATCCTCCATATCCCACTTAGGAGTTAATTTTTCCCATTCCCTTATGGGGACTTTAGATTTCAGCGATTTTAGAATGGTACTTCCCAGATCAGCAGTGCCCATGGATAAGACGTACTGTATAAGGGCCATCCGGGGGCTGTCTATTTTGAGGTTGGATCTCTTCAGTTCTGATTTTAAGAATTTAACATCATTTTTCATCTCTTTGAAGTCAAAATCCTCCCACTGGAAAGGGGTATGGGGCTTGGGGATGAAGGGATTTATACTTATACGGAGTGCTGATCTTCTCTTAGGAATTGCCTCTAAATTCTTGATTAATTTAAGTAGATCGTCCAGGTCTTCCCGGGTTTCCGTTGGTAAACCCAGCATGAAGTAGAGTTTGACGTTGAGATCATAATTAAAGGCCTTATTCATTATAGTTATGATGTCATCATCGGTGATGGGTTTGTTTGTCACTTTCCTGATTCTCCAAGTGGATTCTGGGGCTATGGTGATGGTTTTAAGCCCGCTCTCTTTCAGGGTGGTTAAGAGTTCGTCAGAGATAGATTCAATCCTCAATGATGGGGTGGTTATCTGGAAACCCCTCTCATACAATTCCATGCATAATTCTTCGATTTTTGAGTAATCAGATACTGCAGCTCCAATCAAAGCCACCCGGTCCAGGCCGGTGGCCTGCCTGCATTTCTCCGCAATCTCTAACAGATCTTTTAATGGTACTTCCCTCCGGGGCCGGTACATACACCCGGCCATGCAGAACCGGCACCCCCTGGTGCATCCCCGGGACACTCCTAAGAGAAATGCCCGGCCAAAGGCAGGTATGAAATCCTTATCATCGGTTTCCGGTATAACCTGTTTGATGGGATGCCAGGCATCCCTCATATCCTCCACTACTACCATTTCCACCGGGTTATCCGGCACGTAAACCCCTTTGATATCCAGGAAGGCGTCTAACTCTTCCTGGGGGTCGTCCAGCTTGAGATAGGTGTCTATGAACTGGTCTAGCATGGCCTCTGCCTCCCCCACTAGGAAGATATCTATGAAATCAGTCATGGGTGATGGGTTGGAACTTGCACATGGTCCGCCGGCAATTACCAGGGGATCCTCACCGGTCCTTTCACTCTTCTTGATGGGTACTCCCCCTTCCTGGAGCATCTCCAGGACATGGAAGTAGTCCTGTTCGTACTGGAGTGAAAAACCAACTATATCAAAATCTTTAAGGGGGGTACTTGATTCCAGGGTCTTAGAATATGGATATATGGCCCTTTCGCAGTACACGTCTTCCCGTGAATTTAGAAAGTCGTAGATTATATGGAATCCTAGGCTGGACATGGCGCTGCGGTAGAGATTGGGGTAGCAGGATGCGAAGCGTAAGTCCACCCGGCGGGGATCCTTGATGACCACGTTATGTTCCCGGAGCATAACTTATATTTTAACTTCAAAACATAATCAAGGTAACGAATGGCAGGAAAAAATATGCACGAGAAAAAATATAGAAAGTTAGCCGTAGGGGGAACCTTTGACAGATTCCACGAAGGACACCTGAAACTCCTGAGTAAAGCCTTCCAGCTGAGCGAACTGGTACTTATAGGGGTGACATCGGATGAATTTGCCCAGGATAAGGGACCGATAGAACCCTGTAGTGAGAGGATGTCCAATCTGGTCTGGGAACTGGAAAAATTCACAGGCAACTACATCGTATCACGCCTGGACGACTCCTGCGGACCGACCATACAGGAAGAAGACATAGAAGCCCTGGTGGTAAGTGAAGAGACCGAACCCACCGCCCAAATGATAAACGACATCAGGAAGAAGAAAGGCATGAAACCCCTGGACATCATAACCATCGATATGGTGCTGGCCGATGACGGCAAACCCATCTCCTCCACCCGGATACGGGAAGGAGAGATCGATGTTGCTGGTACGGTACTGAAGGATTGATTTTGACAATCTGAAAGCTAAGATTCGGCTGGAATTCTATTTAATAAAATTCTGGTTTTTAAATAAAAAGAATTCAGAGCAAACTATATATGTTACATATACCGAAAATTAAGTCAGTTATTAGTAACTATACAATGAAGTGAGGAAATTATGATAGTACAGGTAGGTTCCAAGAATCCAGTAAAAGTCCAGGCCACCAGGAATGTTTTAGAGAAGTTTTACAACGATGTCACTGTATCGGCAGTCCATGTCAACTCCGGGGTACCAGATCAGCCCATCGGACTCAAACAAACCATAGAAGGAGCGGTAAACCGGGCAAAAAGAGCGTATTCGTCTGACTGTGACTTGGGAGTAGGCATAGAATCCGGCCTCTTAGAGGCACCCCACACCATCACCGGCTACGTCGACCTGCAATGGTGCGCCATCTACGACGGGAAAAAAACAACCCTAGGCGTGAGCGCGGGCTTCGAATATCCACCGTCAGTGGTTGGAGAAGTGTTAAACGGAAAAGAAGTGGGGGATGTGATGGACGAACTGACCGGTGTGAATAATTTAGGCGAAAAGATGGGAGCGGTAAGTTACCTATCCCGAGGGCTACTGGACCGTACCGGAAATACTGAGCAATGTGTTTTGATGGCCATGATTCCCCGGTTGAATGAGGGGATTTATTTTTAGGAAATAGTGGTTAAATTGAATACACCTACTTTTACTCGGGATAATTATTTGATTTTGACTGTTTTAGGCGTATATTTGTTAATTGGCCTTGTTTTGTTAAATTATTATCAATATTATTTTACTTCTGATGGAATTTCCTATATCACTATAACTCAAAAATATCTGATAGGAGATTGGGGGAATGCTATTAACGCCTATTGGGGGCCGTTATTGTCATGGTTAATGGTTCCATTTTTATTCTTCAGTTCCAGTCCTCTGGAAAATTTATACTTGGCTAAGTTATTAAACTTAATTATAGGTTTTTTCACAATAATAGGAGTTAAATTACTATCTGATAAATTTGGGATAAAAAATGAGGTCCAGATAGTTTTTCTATTTTCATTAATCCCTGCAATGCTCATATTCTCACTTCTTTATATTAGTCCTGACTTATTGGTTGTTTGTTGTTTGGTTTTTTATTTAAGTTTCTTTTTCGATGAACATTATTCTTATAATCTAAAAAATGGTATATTTTGTGGTTTATTCGGCGGTTTAGCTTTTTTAACTAAAAGTTATGCCTTCGTGCTTTTTTTATTCCATTTTACCATATTTAATTTCTATTTTTATTTTAGAAATGTTTCAAATAGAAAAGTTGTTCTAAAAAACTTTCTATTGGGGTTGTCTGTATTTTTTATTATCAGCGGAGCTTGGACTGGGGTAATCAGTGATAAATATGGCTATTTGACAATAGGGACCGCTGGGGGATATAATTATGAATTGGTTGGTCTAGAATCTAGGGGACAAGCAACGGGTTACCAAGGGCTGATGAAACCCCCAAATAATAGCGCGGTAAGTGCATGGGAAGATCCTTCTTTCTTTAAAATGAATTCATGGAGTGTTTTTGGTTCTTGGAATAATTTTAAGCATCAGCTGAATCTTATTTTGAAGAATTCAATTAATATCCTATTTATATTTGTAAATTATTCCTTTCTTTCCTTAACTATCCTGATAGTTACAATTTTATTTATTATAAAAACAAACTTTAAAGAATCCAGAAGAAAAATAGTATGTTTATTGGCTACTATATTAATATTTCCCAGTTTTTATACCTTTATTGTGGTTGAAAACAGATATTTGTGGTTGGTTTATATTTTAACCATGATAACAGGTATTTATTTAATTAATCATTTCTACAACGTAGATAGATTGAATAAGTTTAGTAGATATATTTTACTGGCATTTCTGTTAACATCTTTTATTGTAACGCCAATCATGAACCTAGCTAATACTTTCAACGTGGGAAATGATGAATATATTCTAAGCCAGTCCCTAGAGAATGTCTATAATGTGAAAGGAAATATTGCTTCGAATGATAAATGGGAATCATCCTTATATCTGGCATATTTTTTAAACAGTAAATACTATGGGATAACCATAAATAATGGGGATGTAAACTCAGTCAATGATCAATTAACAAGCAGTGAGATTGATTATTATTTAGTTTGGGGGGATAGTGGTGGTTATCAATTATCGGACTATGAGGAAATAACTAATGGTAGAATACCATGGTTAAAAGTTTATTCTAGAAATAAAAATAAATAAATATTGAATTAAATTTTATTCAATGTTTTAAGATATTTAAGAAGCGGTTTAATCCAAGCGAAAAAAGCCTACTCAACTGATCGTAGTTACAGTTTTATCTGAAATAAAAGGGATGTTTTAATGGAAATAGTAAACAAAATCAAGAGTAATCGCTGGTTTCTATTGATTTTTCTGGTTATTATTTTGATTATCATCACCTATTCGAAGATAAAAATACAACTCATAATAGGACCAAGTTATGATGCATATGACTTTTTGGCAAATGCTGCTGAATTTGCAGGTAAAAGTATAGGTTATTCTGATCTTCGGCCGCCGTTCATTTCTTTCCTGATTTCGATTGTTTTCAGATTTGATGGCTTTTCAGAAGCCCCAATATTTATTATAGACGGAATATTTTATATTTTAGGAACCATTGGGTTGTTTTTACTTCTGAAATTACGTTTCAATTCTTTATATTCCTTTTTAGGTAGTCTTCTATATGCAACATTCCCCATCTTATTAACTTATGTCGCAGTGGGTTTCCCTGAACTTTCCAGCATTTCCATTTCTATATGGGCCTTGTATTTAACCGTTTTAGCAGTTAAAAAGGATTCAAAATTCTTTTTTATCTCTTTCCCCTTAGCAATGTTGGCCTTTTTGACGAAGTTTAATCAAGCTTTAATTATTTTCCCTTTATTCCTTTATATTCTAATAAATTGGAAGAATATAAAAAATCACAGAAACATAGCCTTCGGAATCGCTATATCTTCTTTGATAATCGTTCCAGTTTTAATATATTATTCATTTAAATATGGAAATCCTATATTTCCTTTTTTAGATTTCTATGGCACGAGTTCAAATCTTATAAGTGAGCATTTCGATTATAATCCAGATCCATTTTTCTACATAAAATTATTACCATTAGTAATTGGAAATGGGGCTTTATTGGTTATATTTACTATAATGGGGGGTTTATTACTTAGTTATGTTAAATTATTGCTTGGAAAATCAAGTATTTCAGAATTTAAAATTAATTTCAAAGAAGATTTATTAATAAAGTTAAGTGTGCCTATTTTATTTGTCGTATTCTTGATTAGTTGGGGAAGTGTTTCTTATCTATTGAGCGAGATATTATTCTTTTTCATACTTTGGGGTTTATTTAAACTGTCAAAGCACGATAATAGATATGATTTAGACTTTTTATTTTTATCTTGGTTTGGGTCGTTTTTAATTTTCATTAGTGCATATTCACTTAAAGATGTAAGATATTTCCTGATGATATTGCCGCCGTTTGCATATTTCTTGATTAGAGGTTTGAAAATAGTGGAAAACCAGGTTGGTTTATTAAAACAGAGAAAATTAACATCTTATCTTGCACCAATATTTATATTGGTCATAATTTTATCCACGGCTTTGTATATATCAACTATTCCAGACGCAAATAACAAACTTAAAACTGTTAATATTAATATGGAAGAAGCTAGCCACTGGTTGGTGAACTATGATCCAGATTATAAGTCTAAAATAGTATTTTCTGATTTATGGCCGAATACAGCATGGGTTCTCCAGATGAATGTGCAAAAAATGCCAGAATTTAAAAATAATCAAAAATATTATTTAAATTTAAAGGATTATAGTCCGACGAAAGAAGATAGTGATGTAGCTAATAACTTTTTGGTTGAAAATAACGCCGATTACTACTTCAGTATTCGTGACTGGGTTAATCTGAATAATTATGACCCTATAAACAAATTTGGATACGTGACCATTTACAAAAAGAAGAGTTAATAGGTGGTATTTAATTTGAAACTTTTCACCAGATCACAAAAGAAAGAAGGGGAGAAAGACCATTTAAATAAATATTTTATCCCTTACATACCACTTATTCTGTTAATCATTATTGTAGGCGTTATATCATATTATAGATTGTTAATTCAGATAGATATTGGACCCCTATCAGATACATGCGATTTTCTCTTGAACGCTCTTTATTTCTCTGGCCAGGGAGTCGGATACTATGATTGGACCAGACCGGTCTTTTTCCCATTCCTGATTTCATTAGTTTTTAAATTAGGATTTGTCTCTGCAACTGTTGCTTATGTTGTAGACCTCTTAATTTACATATTTGGATTAATAGGATTCTATTTGATATTAAATCTCCATTTCAATAAAATTGAAAGCTTCTTTGGGGGGTTGATTTATGCTACATTCCCTAATACCATACTAATGTTGGGGTTAGGATTTTCAGATTTTACTTGTGGAGCATTTATAATTTGGGCATTTTACTTTCTGATTTTAGCTGTTAAAAAAAATTCAAAGTTCTTTATTTTATTTTTCCTTTTCTGGACGATGGCCTTTTTAGCAAGATTCAATGCAGGTCTTATAATATTCCCAGTAGTTCTCTATATTTTCATGAATAAACAGAAAATTAAAAGTTATAAATATTTAGGATGGGGAATATTAGCTTCTTTCCTTCTTATAATACCTGTTTTATGGTTTTATCAAATAGAATTTGGTAATGTCCTTTCTCCATTTGTAGATACTTTTGGTGCAACTTCTAGGACGTTTTCACCTGATTATCACCCCTATAATCCCGATCCTTTATTTTATGTTGAGAGATTCTTTAGATACACTGGATTTCAAAGTGTAATAATAACATTATTAATAATCATAGGATTATCTATTTATTCTGTAATTAGAGTCAAAAATCAACCTGAAATTAAGAAAAAATTTATGAGCATAGTAAATAGAGAGAAAAGGAATCTGAAATTCAAATTGTTAATATTCATCATTTTGACATCCATTTTCGTTTTAACATTTGGTCATATTCATTACATGGCCAGCGAAGCAATCTTATTAGCAGTTGGTTTAGTATTCTTCACTTTGATAAAGGAGTTAAATATAAAAAATATCGATTTGCACTTGTTGGTATTTTCATGGTTTATGGTCTTTTTCATCTTTAACAGCATATATGTTATTAAAAGTAGTAGATACTTCATTCTAATGGCTCCTGGTGTTGCATACTTATTGTTATTGGGGTTGAAAATTGTTTTCAGTGAGTTAACAGTTAAATTTAGAAAAGGTAACTTGATTTTTCCAGCATTTGCTTTAATTCTTACAGTATTGATTTTGTTATCCACAGCATCTCTATTACCGTCAATAGAAGATGGATTTCAAGGTACTAAAGTCACAAATGAAAAAATAAGTTTAGCAAGCGAATGGTTTATTAATTATGATCAGGATTATGAAAATAAAGTTATTTACTCTAATTTGTGGCCATATCTAGCATGGCATTTAAAAACAGATGTGAAGATTATGTTTACATTTAAAAATAACCAAGGATATCTTGGTGGGGTGAAAGATAACACCACATTCACACCGCAGGATAATTTAGCTTCTAATAATTATTTAGTAGAAAACAATGCAGATTATTATTTCTCTTCAGATGAGATCAATTTAACTTCTTATAGACCAATAAAACAATTTGGAAGTTTAGTTATTTATGAAAGAATATGATCTATTAGTTATAATAAAAGATTTTTAAAAGTATTTTAAGGGTTTATATATGAAAATAGGTGTTATTACATCAGCATACCCTGAATTTGAGGATGATCCTCACGGGATATTCGTTCATAGATTAATGAGAGAAATCGTTAAACATGGCCATGAGGTACACATTTTAGTCCCATATGCCGGTGGTAAAACCAAATATAACCTCGAAGGTGTCACCATAGATAGATTTAATTACTTTTATCCTAAAAGGTTTCAAAGGCTTGCTGGAAGGGCCGGGATGATTGATAATGTTAAAGAGGGAGCATTGGTTAAATTACAGGTTTTAACTTTTCTTTTTTTTAATATAATACATTCACTGAGAAAGTTTAGAGATATGGACGTTGTTCATGTGCAGTGGCCCATACCCAATGGTTTAGGGGCTTTATTTTTAAAAAAATTATATGGAATTCCTTATGTAAACACCATACATGGTGAGGAAGTGTATTTATCAAAAAGATATCACACTATATTTGCCCTTAAATGGATAGTAAGCAATGCAAGGAAAACCATAACCAACAGCTCAGCTACCAGAGACTCCTGTTTGGAAGTGGGACTGAGTGGAGATAATATTCAAATAATACCATTTGGAGTGGACACCAATTTTTTCAAACCATTAAAAATTCCAAAAAATGAAAATAAGTTCCAAATATTATCGGTGGGCTATTTAATAGAGCGAAAAGGATTTGAATATCTTATAATGGCTATGAAAGAGGTTTTAAGAAAGCATAATAATGTAAATTTAAAGATAGTTGGATCGGGACCTTTAGAAGGTAGGCTTAAAGATATCATTAAAGAATTAAGATTAGAAAATGAAGTTGAAATTAATAAAAACGTTTCAGATGAAGAATTGTTGCATTTATATAATTCATCGGACCTTTTTGTATTACCATCGATAATTGATTCAGAGGGAAATACTGAAGGTTTAGGTGTGGTTTTATTAGAAGCTATGGCTTGTGGTTTACCTGTGATTGCATCTACCGTAGGTGGAATTACAGATATAATAATTAACAATGAAACTGGTTTACTATTTAATCAGAAGGATAGCCAAGATATAGCTATGAAAATAGTTTTTTCTATTGAAAATAAATCAGAAATGAATAAATTAGCTGAAAATGGATATAATTTTGTTAAAGAGGATTTCAGTTGGAAAATGGTTGCAAAATCATATATAAATTGTTATTAATCGATTTACTAAAGTTGGATGGGGTGATTTCATGAAGAAAATTTTATATATCATGCATGTGGATTGGGCATGGATTAAACAAAGGCCTCATTTCATTGCTGAAGGATTGTCAGAAAATTTTCAACTTAAAGTTATTCATTTCCGTAGTAAACATTATTTATTCAAGAAAACTGAATCTAAAGGAGAATTAAGTATATCATCTGCTTTCAGACTTCCTTATTACGAGAACGAAATAATTTATAATCTCAATAAAGTTTATCTGGAATTTTACTTTGAACGACTAATTAAAAAATTCAAGCCAGATTTCATCTGGATTACTTTTCCTCAACTTTACGATTACATTCCTTCAAATTTAGATTGTAAGATTATTTATGATTGTATGGATTTACCAACTGGCTTCGATTTTTCAGATGATTTCAAACTCAAAATCTTAGATTCCGAAGAAAGACTGGTAAATGACGCTTCCTTAGTTTTAACATCTTCTAACTACCTTTTTAAAAGATTAAATAGCAAATACCACTGTGAAGACAGGCTATTTCTAGTTAGAAACGCATTTGGAGGAGAATTTGTTGGAGATTATACTGTAAAGAAACCAGAAAAACCTTACAAAATAGGATATATAGGAACAATTTCAAAATGGATAGATTTTCAAGGGATAAAAAAAACCTTATATGCAATGGAAGATATAGAATACCATTTTATCGGACCTGTTGAACTAAAAAATGTATTAAATGAGGATAGGATAAAATTTTACGGAGCAATTGAACACAAAGAACTTTATAATTATGTTAAAGACTTTGATTGTCTTATAGTGCCATTTGAAGTTGATGAAAAGATTAAATCTGCTGATCCTGGAAAGATTTATGAATACATTAACTTTAACAAACCAATAATTTCAGTTTATTATGAGGAATTAGAATATTTTTCTAATTTTATCTATTTTTACTCTAATACAGAAGAATTATTAGAATTGTTATATCAAATGATTAATAAAGGATTTTTAAGGAAATATTCAAATGAAGAAAGAGTTAAATTCTTAAAAAAGAATTCTTGGGATTTGCGGGTAAAAGAAATACAAGATTTATTAATTAAATCAATGAAGAAGTTAAATTAGAATACCTGTCAAGATGTTATTAGAATAGCTGTATGTAATTGGTGTTATAATGGTAAAGATGGATTGTTATGATGAATTCTACGATCAAGTCTATTCTGTTGGACGCAGATTTAGTGATGAAGAAAGAAATAGAATTATGACTATAATCCAGATGATACCAAATGATGTAGATTCATTATTAGAGGTTGGTTGTGGGGATGGTAGAATCATAAACAACCTCAAAAATAAGTATGAAAATATTTGTGGTATGGATATTAGTAATGAAGCACTTAAAAATGTTAAAACACCAAAAATTAAAGGTAGAATTGAAAATATCCCTTTTCCAGACAATAGCTTTGATATTGTTCTATGTAGTGAAGTTCTTGAACATCTGCCTAATACAATTTATGAAAAAGCTCTCAAAGAACTCCAGAGAGTTGCAAATAAATATATCTTAATTACTGTTCCTAATGAAGAAAACCTTCAGATTGGTAATGTAAAATGCCCTCAATGTGCTTCTTCATTCCATGTTTATGGACATTTAAGATCGTTTAGTCTTTTACATATGAAGGATTTATTTGAATTTTTTGGATTAGTTGATTTTGAAATAGTTTTAAATGATGTCTATGTATTAGATGATTTGGTTATAAAAATCAAAAAATGGTTAAAAATAGATATTTTTACTTTTGAAGACGCGAAATCATGTCCAAAATGTGGATTTACTGTTTCACATAAGATAAATGGATTTAATAATACAAAAAAACCTTATTTAATAGAGCGACTTCCATTTCAATTTCCAATGAAGAAAAGTGGTGGTTGGATTATAGCATTGTATGTTAAAAAATGATTCCCATGAAATGCAAAGCAGATGAACAGAATCAGGATTATATAAAATTCACTGATAATGTTTTATGGGTTGGGTTGTCCCAGGTAATAATTTACATAATCAGTTTTTTCACATTCCCAGTTATAGCAAAAACATTTGGTCCGGCATTATATGGTCTTTGGGCGCAAATTCTTGTAACTGTGGGATTATTAACACCAATATTAACTCTTCATCTGGGTACCGCAATTGTTAGGTATTTATCCCATGAGAGTTCAAAAAATAAGCTAAGTCAACCTTTTTTTAACATTTACTTTTTGATCTTGTTCATTTCATTAGTTTTGATAGTGATATCATTATTTTTTAAAAATAATCTGTCACTATTCTTATTTGGAACTCAGGAATTTAGCAATTACATTATTCTAACATTTATATGGGCAGGTTCTAGTTCGTTTTTACTTTATTTAATATCCTTTCTACGTGCAAAAGGTCAAATAAAAGAATTATCATTGATTAATATTTTTTCTTATTTTGCTAAATTTATTCCATTAATTATTTTTGCGATATTGGGATTTCCTTTATGGTTTATCATTACTACTCAAATTTTTGTTGAAGTATTTTTTGTAGTCTTCTTAACGATAGATATAACAAGAAAAATAGGATTTAATACTCCCAATTTTAAAAAATTGAAAAAATATCTCCAATTTAGCATTCCACAGATACCTAGTGGCATATTGTTGTGGGTAATCGATTCCAGCGATCGATACTTTATTACAAATATTCTAAACTTAACGCAAACTGGTATTTATTCTGCTTCATACACATTAGGAACCACAATTTCGGCATTCTATATTCCTATAAGTTTCGTTGTTTTTCCTTTGATTTCAAGATTTTGGGAAAATAAGAATATTGAAGATGTTAAAAGGTATCTGGAGTATTCTACCAAAATTTTTCTAACATTGGCTATTCCATCAGTTGTTGGTTTATTAATTATATCTGAACCGTTATTGGTCCTTCTAAGTTCAACTGATTTTGCATCTGGAGGGGGTTTTTTAACCTTTTTAATAGCGTTAGGAATGGTTTTCTTTGGTTTGTATCAAATTAATATGTATGTTATATGTTTAGTTGAGAAAACACATGCAATACCTGTAATAGCTTTTTTGGGGGCTCTGATAAACATAGTCCTTAACTTGATTTTGATACCACAAATGGGGATTATGGGCGCTGCAGTATCTACTATTACTGCATATTTTCTGCTGGCTTTGATTGTTTTAGTATGGGCAAAAAAGGAGATTGGTTATGTAATCAATGGAGTTTTTTTATCGAAAATAATATTAGCTAGTATTTTGATGGGTTTAGTACTTGGAATGGTAGCCATCAATACCATTTTAGACTTATTTATTGTAATTATTGTGGGATTATTGGTATACTGTGTATGTGTAATTTTGATCCGGGCATTTTCTGAAGAAGAGAAAAAATTTATTTTAACCTTTTTAAAATCATTAAAATCGAGAATATCACGAAGATGATACCGTGTTGGAACAGTAGACTTATTTTGTTTTTATATTAACGATTCATATGATCGTAAACGTCCTTCAATTTTTGCGCTGAATTATCCCAATTGTATTCCTTTAAAACTGTTTGTCTTGCGTTTTTGGATATTTTGGTATTTTCACTTTCTAATGCTTTAATTAGTGTATCTCTAAATGATTTTGGGTTGTCTTTTTCGTATAGGTATCCATTTTCACCGTTTTTTATAACTTCTTTAATTCCCCCCACATCACTTCCTAAAACAACATTTTCCATAGATAGGGCTTCTAAAAGTTTTAAAGGTGTTATTAATTCGGATGAAGTGGTTGAAGGACGTGGAATAACAAATAAGTCAGAGATTTGATAGTATTGGGGCATCAATCCATGGTCTATTGTGGGTAGGATATGTACTTGATTATATTCTTTCGAAAGTTTATTTATCTGATTGTAATAAGGCCCATGACCCATAAAAACAAATGAAATTCCGGGATAATTCTCAACTATAAAAGGAATTGTTTGAATTATCAGGTCCATACCATTTAAACCATCTAAATAACCAGCATATAGTACAATTTTTTCTGGATTGCCTAATTTTTCTCTTAATGATGTGGTCAGATGGGATTTTTGAGGTTTAAATTTTTCACTATTTACTCCATTGGGTATTACAGTGATTTTCTCTTCTGGAAGTTTATACTGATTTCGTACCCATTTCTTCAGGCTGTCTGAAAGGGTAATTATGTGAGAAGCTTTTTTCAATATTTTCAACAGATTCATGATATAGTACATATAAATACTGTTCACATCTTCATGGGGATGTAATTCAATTAATAGGGGTTTATTAAATCTTTTATGCAATTTATATGCCGAAATGATATAAGGAGGCAATGTTCTAGATTGAATTATATCAAAACGTTCTTTTTTAGCTGCGTCAAAAATTTTTTTTTCATGGTGGTAGTATCTCAGCACAGGTAGCTTATGGATTGATGTCGGGGACAATGCAGTTATTCGTTTTACTTTAATATGGTCAAAAATTTCATATTTTAATTTAAAATATGAACCGTTAACCATCTTCTCAGGGGTTAAAACTGATATTTGATAGGGAATTCTCGATAAGAGATTATATATGCGAATACTAGAACCCGTATGGTCCGGTAGGAATGTGTTATGTAAAATTAATATCTTCAAATTACCACCTTTGAATTTAACGTTTATTCGTTTATTCCATCTTTTAAACCTTTGTAATATGCCAAAAATAAATTTGAGTTGCGATAAATAATACTGAGAACAATAGGAAATGTAAATGCACCTAAAACCTGATAAACCATAAAAATCCAATAATCACTCTTCTTCGCCCATTTTTTCATGAAAATCCAGCGGTTTCTGGTTATATAATATAAACCTGTTGGTTTGGAGATACCGCCACCTGAACGGGAAACTTTGTGCCAGATTTTAGCGGTAGGCACATATAAACTTTTATACCCTGCCTGGTTGGCTCTTAATGTCCAGTCGCTTTCTTCAAAGTATAAGAAATATTTCCT
Organism: Methanobacterium sp. UBA375; assembly: GCA_002495625.1. Classification (GTDB taxonomy): domain Archaea; phylum Methanobacteriota; class Methanobacteria; order Methanobacteriales; family Methanobacteriaceae; genus Methanobacterium_A. The sequence goes on from DAGC01000002.1 coordinate 234,853, forward strand.
ATCCATCAGACCTATAACATCTATAACATCAGTTTTGATTAGAAAAGCGGAGCCACTGACATATTCGACTTCTTTTTGGTCATCGTATTGGCCTTTATCTACTTCATCGGATCCAATCTGTATACCGCGGGCAAATTTCCAAGATATCTTACAGCCTGCACTCCAGATAACATCTGGCTTATCATAATAGTAGATTTTAGGGCCTAGAATACCAATTTGTGTGTCTTTTTCACCTGCATTTATCAGTTCTTCCAGGAAATCTTCATCGACTATGGTGTCGTTGTTTAAAAGCAGAATATATTTAGGCTTAAAATTTTTTAATGCATATTGAATTCCTATATTATTTCCTCCGGCAAATCCATAGTTTTCTTCATTTTCTATTATTATGAGCTCTTTACCTTTCGAGTAGTCTTTGATTTTCTTAACTGAATCGTCATGGGAGTGGTTGTCAACGATGATTATCTCATAATTAGGATAATCAATTCTATAAAGCGATTCCAGGCACTCTATGGTGTCTTCCCAGCCGTTCCAATTAATAATAACTATGGTAACTTTAGGGTTTTCCATATAAGCACCTAAAAGGAATATTTAATTTAATCAACGATTTATTTCAATTTTTTTCTTAGCAGCTTATTTTCTTTCTGGATGATGTAAATTTCTCTTTTAAGTAGACTGATCTGGGTAGCTACAAACCCAAATATCAGTATCTGTATACCGGATAATATCATCAACACCATAAAAAGCATCAGAGGTCGGGTAGGGTCTAAAGTACCCATTAAATACTGATAAAATAAATAAATTGCACTTACAATTCCAATTAGACATACAATAATTCCAATTACACCAAATAATATCATTGGTTTTTCATAAAAGGAGAATAATAGATGGGACATGGTGGTTTTCCCATATCTAACCTTTGACTTACCAAGTTCTCTGCCCTTTAAAGTAACAGGGATTTCTTTTATATTAAAACCAACCGCTTTTGCTTTGGAAATTATTTCAGGATTAATTTCTGTGCCATCAGAATCTAATTCAATTGAATCCAACACTTCTTTTCTATAAGCTCTTAAAACACCGGTAACTGTACTTAAATTGTTGGCCATCGCATATCCAACTAGTTTATTTGCAGTTTTACTTATAAACAGTCTTAATGGGGGGATGTTCTCTGTTTTACCGCCATCCATATATTGAGACCCTACAACTATGTCGGTTGACTCGTCAAGTTCCTCTATTAATTTAGGGATATAAGTAGGATCATAACTTAAATCAGCATCAATAGTTACGATTACGTCTCCATCTGCTTTTTCAAAACCAGTCCTTAATGCTCTGCCCATTCCCATATTTATAGGATGTTTTAGGATATGGATATTTGATTTATTTGAATGAAAGTCTTTAGCTAGTGGAAGTGTGTTATCAGAACTTCCATCGTCCACTACGATAATTTCATAATCATTGAAATTTTTTAAAATATCATTCACTATTTCCAACGTTTTAAGAACATTTTCTTCCTCATTGTACATAGGAATGATAATAGAAACTTTCATACAATAAAATAAGGATTTTAATATAATATACTTTTCTAGGAGAAAATAAAAAGTGTAAAAAATTTTAAATTTTATTCAATGTTTTGAGATGTTTAGGAAGTGGTTTAATCCGAGCGGGAGAACCTATGGCCAAATAAAAAGGAGGTACATCATGGGTTACAATCGCACCGGATGCTACCATTGCTCCTTCACCAATTTCTAAATCAGATAAAAAAGTTGAGTTCGCGCCTATGGAAGCTCCTTTTCGAATTATGGGTCCTTTAAGATCATAATCTATTCTAACAGGATATTTATCGTTAGTAAAGCAGGAACAAGGTCCAATAAACACGTTATCTTCAATTATAGTATTAATTGGGATATAAACATTTGATTGAATGCTGATATTATTTCCCAGGGTACAATGTCCTTCAATAATAGAATTGGTGCCGATGAGAACGTTGTCACCGATTCTGGTTTTTTCTCTTACAACTACTCCATGTCCTGTTTTAAAATTGTCCCCTATTTCAGTATCATCGTATATAACTGAATTGGAGCGTATTAGTGCATTTTCACCGATAACAGGGGGTCTGGATATTGTTTTATACTTGTGCCCAATGGTTACATTTTCCTGAATTTCGGCATTTTCAAGGGTATTTGTATGTTTAGAATCTCTAAAAAATGTTCTCAGCCTGTTTTCACTTTTTGTTCCCAGAAAATTTTTAAAAGATGTCATTCTTTTCTAATAAAATTTATTTTTATTTAATAATATTTTTAATCATACTACTATTTATTTTTATAAGAGAATAAAAGGCTCTGTCAAAAACTTGGGGGTTGAACGTCGAAAACCTTTTTCTGGTTTAGAATTTCTTTTCTAATGTTTATTCGTGATATTGCGCCTTTTTTAATCTTCATTATTCTTTTAATGCTTTTGGGGAATGTTTTTTGGAATTGGTTTTCTAATTTATTTGATGTTCGTTCGATATTTTCATCTAACAGGTACGAGAAGTATGTTTGGAAGTAGGGCATTAATGAATCCATGATAATTGACTGAATAACCTTTGAATAATCTTTTATTTGGTTTAATATTTCATTCATCCGGTTTCTAGCTTTTTTAAATGATTCACTATCGAATAAACTGAATAACTCTAGTTTTTCTTGCCGTATTTTGTCTATATCATCCTTAGATAGTTCATTATCTCGCATATGGTCTTGAATTTTCTTGTTTATATTTTTAAACACATGGAATAAGCACCATTGATGTTTAAACCCCAATTCTTCTATGATTGGTTTGTATTTTTCGTCTAAATCACTTGTTACTGCTATTATGTTTTTATTCCTTGTGGATTCCCATAAAAACTCTCTTATATTCTTAGAATTCTCTTCGGAGTATATATCATCAGCCACGATAATATCCTGTTTTACTGTCGAATAAAGTGAAACGGTAATTCCAAACAGCGTTAAGTTTAATCCACTCCACATCAAAGATGTAATATCCACTATAACGATTTGATATTTCTTCTTTCGGGATTTCATATCCAAGAATCCAGTTTTCAATTGTTTGTCTTGAAATACTGATCCCTGTGTCTTTTTTAATTTTATAAAGCAATTTTACGGATTGAACCGAAGAATAAACCAGCTAATTCAATGCACTTTTCTTTAAATTCATGTGTAAAGTTACTATTGCCATCTACAACGTCTGAAATATCTGTTTTAAACTTATTACCACATTTCTTGCACTTATACGTCTGAATTTCAGTGTTAACAACCCCTTCATAATAAAAATAAAGTTTTCGTTCTTTAACTCCATTTTTAATCACAAATTTACTGAAACACTCCGGACAAAAAGGAACACGCATCTCAATATGAAAAACACCCCTTTTATACCATACATTCAATGATTTAAAAACCTTAACATCTCTTTCAAACGATTTTAAATGATTTTCCTCATATTTCGATAAACCCTCACAAAAATAGGAAAGTTTATAACCCTGATCAAACAGATCACTATCTGGAGCAAGTATTTTTGTTTCTAACATACAAAATACTATGCTCCACTTATTATAAAAGCTTTTAGGTTTTTATTTTGCAAATAATCAGTTTAACACGGATAAAAAAATATCATTTATAAAAAACACAAAAATCAAAAACACCCAAGTTCTTGACACTGCCGAATAAAAAAATCAAAACGAACACACTAAAAAAAGGAAGTATATAGCATTGATTTTGAAATGAGATATAAAACTAGGAGTTTAATTTGATAAATAAGAATTTTAAAAAAAAATAGTTGTGGAAAGCTATAATTTGCCAATGGTTGAGTCTCTAGCTGTATCTAATACATCAGAAACATTTCCCGCCACAGAATTGGATATGTCCAGTACAAAGCCGGCGACTACGATAACAAGTATCAATAACCCGCCTATTAAGAGGATCATTTCCGCACTGATCTGAGCTTTTTCATCCATTAACATGTCCTTTCCACGGATTTACTATCCTTAAGTTCTTGGGTCTGAAGTTGCACTGCTTCTTACGGTTTGTATATCTGCGTCAGAACTGAAATTTTGGCCTGTAAAGTAGGTGAAGTAGATGTACAGTGCAACGATTGCTATAACGATTACTCCTCCGAATAGTAAAATGTATTCAGCTGCACCTTGTCCACCTTCGTCTTTTACGATATCCATTTTTTCTACCTCCAATATTTTTAGTCAAGTAATTGATAATAATACTTTCAGATATATAAATTATTCTAATTTTGTACTTTTATATCACCTCGATTTTAATTACTTAACATCCTCTCGCCACTAATGTATCATCACAAAAAATAAACGTTTATATACTCCTATGTGTAAATTATCACGTAGGAAGTGATTTGGTGGTCATATGCCTCGAAATTATAAACTGAAAGAAGCAATATTACAGGCCCTAGATGAAAAAGAACTGTCTAGAAAAGAGCTTTTAGGATACATCATGAGAAATTCAAAGATGAACATCTCTGATAAAACCTTCAACGAATCGTTGATGAACCTCCTGAAAGAAGGTAAAATTTGTATGATCGGGTATGATTTCGGCATATACCATGATGTTAAACGGATCCAGTCAATAAGACCAGATGGTATAATCTTCAGCCTGGTCAAAACTGATTTCTTTGAAATAGAGTCCCTCATAAAGAAACTGGACAGTGGAAATGAAGATGAAGTTAAAACTGCTTCCTATAAACTTCGAAGGATTTTCAGAAATAAGATCAAGGAAATGGAAGAAGAAGGAACTCTATTAAAAGAAAATTCTGGTAGTTTATTAAGGGCAGATAGTGTTGATACTCTATTTAACCGCATGATTTTTTATATAGACTCTCAGCCAGAAAAACAAAAAAAGATATTAACCACCAAACTGGCCTGGAGTTTGAGCGATGTAGAAAGCGAAGACAACTTCCTGGAAGACATACTCAAGTACATCAAGGCCCAGGAAATTGCTGGTTTATAAAAAAGGAAGATTTTTATATTTATTGTTGTCAGTTTTATTAACTGCCTACAGTGCTTCTTACTGTTGCTATATCATCACCAACTTTAACTGAGCTGGGAGCAATAAAATAACTATAATATATGTATAAAGCAGCTATCGCAATAACAATTACGCCCCCAAACAATAGAATATACTCTGCTGCACCCTGCCCACTTTCATCTTTTAAAAAGGACATATTAACTACCTCCAATTATTTTCCTACAATTTTTTCCACGCATCAACCATATTATTCCACGCATCATAATACGGTTTATTAATAATCGATTTTTTATTGGTTTTATTATTTTAACTTTTCCTTTTAAAAATTTGAAAATTTTAGAGAAAAATAAGAAATGGATTCATGATTTTTGGTTATCATCAATGAAGATGAATAGATGGGCAATCTCTGGAGAAAGGAAAACCTTTATAAATATATATAGCCCCATAAGTAATATCATTGGAGGTAAATGATGATCAAATTAATTGTAACAATCTGCGGGGGATTAATGATCATTGCCGGTTTTTATGCAATGTACTGGGGATTTGCTATACCACCTAACATCTTACTATTCTTTTTAGGCCTGATTTTGGCTGTAGCCGGGCTATTTTTAGTGATACTGTTCAGTTCCGGAATCGAAATGCCAGAAAAAAGAGTTTCCACCACTCCAAGAACGGTACCCAGTCCAACACCTATTATGAAAGCCAGGCCAAAACCAGTGAAAGTAGAAAAGGAAAAAAAGGTTGCTACAGAAGCCAAAAAGAAAGAAACCCTGGAAACCATCGAGAAAATAAAACCCCAGCCCAGAATAAAAAAACCCAAGAAGGTTGAACGACCTGAAATGTCCAATAAACAGGCTGAAGCTGAGAAACCTTCAGAACCCATAGGTTCCAGGGAGATTAAGCCTAAAAAAAAGCCCGATATTGGGAAAACATCTACATTACCTCCGGAAACAGCATTCAAATCATCATCTGAAGTAAAAAAACCGGTTGAAAAACCAGTAGAAAAGGAATCAGTTAAACCTGATAAACAGGAGCTAGAAAAATTCAAACCAGTTGAACCTGAAGTTGAAAAAGCTGAATCAGTTAAGCCTAAAGTTGAACCAACCAAACCCGAAGTTGAAAAAGCCGAACCGGTTAAACCCGAAGCAGAACCAGTTAAAACCAAACCAGTACCACGTATCACCCGGCCGGATAAAAAGAAGGACAAAAAGCCCGATATAATAGCTGAACAAAAGGACAAGCTAGAAGAACCAGTACCCGAGCCAAAGGAAGTAAAACCTGAAAAAAAAGGCAAGCCAATTGTACCAATTAAAACCGAAGAACCTAATAGTCCTCCCGTCCTTAAAAGACCCGACCTGACCAAGTTAAGATCCAACTCATCTAAAACCAAAGAAGAAACCTACGTTAAACAGCGTCTAGAGAGGATGAAGGAAAGCTACATCCAGAACACCCAGGACATTGAAAGCATCATAGATGAGAGAATGGACTCCTTTAAGGGAACCCTGGGTAAACTAAAGAATGAATCCAAGGAACCGGGTATAATCTGGTCCTTCGATGCCGATGATGTCCAGAATGCCATGATGGATACCATATCCAAGGCCAACCACCGGATACTAATGATGTACCCCTGGATCAGGAACATAGACGTGGGAATACTCAAGAAATTCATGGACACCGAAAGCCGTATAATTGTACAGGAAGCAAGCCTGGACGACGACGCATCAGTGGAACTATTAAAACTCCTCCAGGATAAAGAGGTTCAAATCAGGACCATGCCCCACGTGCACACCATCACCGTGGTAGCGGACGACTCCAACGGACTGATAATATCCACCGACCCCATATACGAAAGTTACGAGGTAGGAGTAATATATAAAGACCAGAAATCCATTGAAGAAATCGAAAGAATGTTCGAAGATGCCTGGGAAATCTCACAGGATGTAGATCTGGAGATAAAATAGATATTCATTTTGAGGTTAAATAGGCATCATCTGGAGATATTAAACAGTACCCATCTGGAGATTAGAACATTATAACAGTGTACAATTGGAGATTAAAGTATTAACCAGTGCGCAATTGAGATATTAACCGGTGCACATCTGGAGATTAAATAATGATCATCAAGTGGCTAGGACACTCCGCATTCCAAATTACGACTAACGAATATTTAAAGATCCTCATAGACCCCTTCATAAGCAACAACCCGGCGGCCCCGGTAAAAGTTGAAGAACTGCGTGCCGACCTTATTCTGGTAACCCATGGACACCAGGACCACTTCGGTGACACCATGGAAATCGCCGACCGAACCGGTGCAGTGATCATCGCCAACCACGAGCATTCCGTCTTTCTATCCCAGCAGGGATTTGAAACCATAGGAATGAACATAGGGGGCAGTGTTAAATTTCAGGACATAACAGTGACCATGTTAAACTCCACCCATTCCTCGGACATGGACTTCATAGAAGAGATAGGACCGGGAGGAAGTTCCTGCGGGTTTATCCTGACCCTGGAAAATGAGAGAAAGATATATCATTCCGGAGACACCGGACTATTTGGAGACATGAAAACAGTGATAAGAGACGTATACCAACCAGACATAGCATTACTACCCATCGGGGATAGATTTACCATGGGACAGGAAGAGGCAGCCATAGCCGCCGACTGGATCAGCCCGGAAATAGTCATACCCATGCACTACAACACCTTCCCCATAATAGAACAGAACCCCCTGGAATTCGCTGAAAGGGTGGAAAGAATCAACCCAAACATCAAAGTAGTGGTTCTAAAGCCCGGTGATGAATACGAAGAATAAGACCCGACTTGATTACAGAAATGACAGACTTGACTAAGGAATGATGTAAGTGGTGAATATGCCCCGCTTTTTTAGAAGTAAATTTTTCAAGGATATCCTTAACAAACTCCTGGGGAAGAATAAAGTTCTCAAGATAGGATTCTACGGCCACCCCAACTCTGGAAAAACCACCCTGGCCAACCGGATGACCACCGACTGGATCGGGAAACCCATCGGAACCATATCCCCGGTGCCCCATGAGACCCGGAGAGTGTACCGACAGGAACACGTCACAGTGAAAGACGATGGAGTGGAACTTAATTTTGACATAATAGACACACCAGGAATAGCCACCAAGATAGACTACACCAACTTCCTGGAATACGGCCTATCAGAGGAAGAAGCCAAAGAAAGAGCAAAGGAAGCAACTAAAGGGATAATAGAAGCTATCAAGTGGTTAGATGATGTAACCGGAGTGTTGCTCGTAATAGACGCCACTGAGGATCCCCTGACCCAGGCCAACATAACCATCATGGGCAACCTGGAAGCCCGGAACATACCCTTCATAATCGTGGCCAACAAGATAGACCTGGAAGACGCCACACCAGAGAAGATAAACTCGGTCTTCCCCCAGCACACGGTAGTGCCTATCTCCGCCCTGAACGGGGATAACACCAACCTACTTTACCGGAAAATGGTGGATAAATTCAAGTGATGGATAGATGACAATTCAAAAATAAAGAGGTTAAATTAATGAGTGAAACTAACAGCCCAGACACCGAAACCACAGGCCTTAAAATGGATTTCCTATCCTCTTCAGCCCTGAACTCCCAGACCAGCATGGAAAAGATTTCTATGATAGTGGACCGGGTTAAAAAAGGTGACCTGGTGGTTATAGAGGGCGGTTTAACCCCGGAGGAAGAAGCGGAACTCATCGAAACCACCATGAGGGAGATCGATATAGAAAACTTCATGGGAATCGACATCTACACCCTGGAGAAGGATAAAACCTCATTTTTCGGCTTATCCCGGAAGAAAACCATAGGTATAACCATAATCGGACCGGCCAACGTGATGAAAGAAGTTAAGAAGAAATCCAACTTCCTCTCCATGATAGCCAACCTGGGTGATTCAGATGCACCGGTGCATTAAATGCGGCCATGAAGTGGAAGGAGACATAGAAACCATAATAACTAACGGCTGCCCAGAATGCGGTAGTAAATTCTTCACCTACACTTCTAAAAAACCCCGGGTAAAAAAATCAGAAGAAGAGAAGGACGACCCGGTTAATGAAGACTCTGTAGAGGGGGTTATGGTAAAAGAACAGGGCGTCTACGAGGTTAACCTGTCTTCCCTGCTGGAGAATGAATCGGTTATTGTCTCTGATAAAGAGGGAAGGTATCTGATTGATATTAATTCTCTCTTGAAGAAGAAGCTGGAGAAATAGATTACGCTCTTTTTTGACTGGAAATCTGATTAAATTGTATTCTCTTTTTATATTCTCTTTTTATCCCTATCCCGAATTTCTCCCCTTTTTATTTTGCCACTGATGGTCTTTGGAAGTTCATCTACAAATTCGATTATTCTGGGGTATTTATAGGGGGCTGTGACATTTTTTACATGGTTTTGTATTTCTTTTTTAAGTTCTTCACTGGGTGTGAATTCTTTTACCAGGACAATGGTTGCCTTTATAATCTGTCCCCTTATTTTATCGGGATAACCACTTATGGCACACTCCAAAACTGAAGGATGGGATATAACCGCACTTTCAACTTCAAAGGGGCCGATCCTGTAACCTGAACTTTTTATGATATCATCGTTTCTTCCCACAAACCACAGGTAATTGTCTTCATCCATCCAGGCCGTATCTCCACTGTGATAGTGCATATTTCGGAAAGCATAATCACTCTTCTCCTGATCCTTGTAGTACTCTTTAACCAGGCCAGGGGGAGAACCATTCTTAATGTTCACTGTTATTTCTCCTTCTTCACCTAACTCCACCACCTCCCCGTCACTGTCGAGTAGCTCTATGTTATAGGTAGGTGCAATCTTTCCCATGGACCCTGGTTTGGGTGTGACCCATATGAAGTTCCCGATCAGGACGACACTTTCACTTTGCCCGAAACCTTCCATGATCCGGAGTCCGGTAAGGTCATAGAAGCGCTGGTATACTTCCGGGTTTAGGGGTTCACCGGCAGTGGTGACATAGGTCAGATTACTGAAATCGAAGCAGGATAGATCTTCTTGAATTAGAAATCTGTAAATGGTAGGTGGAGCACAGAACGTGGTGACTTTATATTTTTCAACCATCCGGAGAAGGTTAAGTCCATCAAAACGGTGGTAGTCATAGATAAAGAGCCCGGTTCCTGCGATCCATTGGCCATAAAGCTGTCCCCAGCTGGTTTTGGCCCAGCCAGTATCGGCGGATGTGTGGTGGAGGCCATCTTCCACCACGTTGTGCCAGTATTTAGCGGTGATAATATGGCCTAGAGGATAAGTGAAGTCGTGTAGGACCATTTTAGGCTGGCCAGTGGTACCTGAAGAAAAATATATCAAAAATGGATCGGTGTTTTCAATACTTTCATCACCAGTGGGCCTTGTAAATTCCATACTTTCGTCTTCAATTTCCTTGCTTAGATTATACCATCCGGGGATGTCTTTGTAGAGACTATTCTCGTTTACGTATACCTTTAAGAGGTCTATCTTTAACTCTTCTTCCGCTTCCTCATAAGTTTTGATCAATGAATCGGTGTCGATGCTCAGGATCATCTTCACCCCTGCATTTTTAATTCTGTAGATCATATCCTTGGTTCTAAGCATATGCGTGGAGGGTATAGGTATTGCTCCAATTTTATGCAGGGCCATCATGGAAAACCAGAATTCATAGCGGTTTTTAAGGGTTAAAATGACGGCGTCCCCCTTTTTAATACCGATCCTTTTAAAGAAGTTGGCTATCTGGTTACTTTTCTCTTTAAGATCTTTGAAAGTGAACCTTCTCTCCTCACCTTCATCGTTACACCAGAGCAGGGCAAGTTTCTCAGGATCCATCTCTGCATATTTATCCACGATATCATAGGCGAAGTTAAAGTTTTCGGGAATCTTAAACTGGAAGTTTTCCTTGAAATCTTCATAGGACTTAAAATCCTCCCTATTCACGTAATTTTTAAGTAAACTGGACATTAAACTACCTCAAAAAAGATTGATTTTAAAATGAGTCATTAAGTCTATTTTAATATTCTGATTCATATGATGACTGCTAAAAATTTCGCCTGCTTATTATTTAAGGGTTCCATGGTGTGTTCATATTTTGAATCGAAGTATATGGAATCTCCGGTATTTAAAATTATCTCATGCTTATCGAGATAAAGTTTGAGGGAACCTTCCAGTATGTAATTAAATTCCTGGCCAGTATGGGAGTTCATAACTGGTTTCACATCCAGGGGCTTGATGGTGACAATTAGTGTTTCAGCTTCTTTTCCCCGAAATCTATCGGCCAGACTGATTCCTTCGTAGCCTTCCCTGAGTTCGATGGGCCTTCCCTTTTCGGCACGGGTCACATGAAAAAGATGCATTCTGGTTTCTTCGCCACTTACAAAGAGTCCCATATCCACCTTTAAGACACGGGCGATTTCATAGAGTATACTTACTGGGATATCTTTTTTTCCCTGTTCATAGAGCTGATATTCTTCCTTTGTAATTTCAAGTTTCCCTGCTATTTCCTCACAGGAAACGTCAGATAGTTCTCTAAGCTCTTTAACCCGGTTACCAATATCTCTTATGATGTCTTTCACTTTTATCCCCTTAGTTTTCTTTTTATATCCCCATTATATTTGCTAGCTTTTTTTGTATTAAAAAAAACAAAACAGGTACATCTTTTTTATATCTAGATAAGTACTTCTGATATATCTAGATAAGTACTTCTGATATTTCTAAATAATTTGATGTATCGATGATCTTCATTTTTTAAAAACCTGGTTTAAATAATCTGGTAAATATTATGGGGGTTGTGTCAATAATCAATTTCCAGGACCCTACAAAATATTTATATTATTAAATATAAAATTAGTAATACTAAATATCTAGAAAAAATAATTACCACTTGTCCAATGAAATGGTAAAAAACAAATTTTAGGTAGAAAAAAATATATACCTTAATTTATAAATTACCTATTAAAGGTAGTGGTAATATGATGGATGTAAAAGAAGTAATTAAACAAGTTGATAATCAAGGACGTATCGTTTTACCTAAAAAATGGAGAGATAAAAACTTAAAATCACCATCAGTTAAGTTGGAGATCACAGATGATAAAATAGAAATTTTACCATATGAACCTGAAGATATAACAGATCTGTTTGGTTCCATCAAGCTTAACATTAAGTCTGACATGACTGATTGGAAGGAATTAAAAAAAGAACTCTATGCAATTGGGGAGAAAAGACAGAGAGAAAATGACGAGTGAAAACTTGAGAATTATGGACGCCAACGTGATAATATACGCGTTGATAGAACAAAATAGGCCGAATTTAAATTCTAAAACAGTGAATTTGAAGAAAAATTCAAGAAAAATAGTTAAAAGAGTAACAGAGGGTGAAAAAGTACACATAACCACTATTCAAATATCAGAAGCAGCTAATATTCTTGAAAAATTAACTGAACAGGATATCTCAATACGTATTCAAAGATTTTTATTGGAGCACCCGTCTTTCAGGATCATTGAAACAACGGTACAAGATATGAAGGACGCCCATAGGGTAGTTGAAACTTACAAAGACAATAAACTAGGTTTAAATGATGCAATAGCATATGTAACTATGCAAAAACTAAATTGTAAGGAAATTTACACCTTTGATAAACATTTTGATATATTTCAAGATGTAGTCAGGATAGAAAATTAGTATTATCATTACTTATCAGTAACCCAGGTCTATCTTGCGCAGATCTCGGTCATCGGCAAAGTCGCACTTACCAGAGGGTAAGACTCTCACCACATCGTCCAGGGTGATGATGTTATCTACGTTGATTTGTTTCAGGATCTTACGGGATATCTCCTCTTTCTTGGTGAAACCGGGCTTTATCACCGCGTAGTTATCTGTATATTTACTTACAGCCGATAGAGGACCGGCCATGATCCGTTCACCTTCATAGTCCACCACTCCAATTGCCACGAAGAGAGGAACCGCTCGGACGTAATTCCGCGTCCCCCTGATAATGAACGCGCCTTTAGCCACGAATTCCCCAGACTCCGGTGTCTTGGAGACCTGTTCCGGGTGGACCCAGTACACGTCCTGGCTGCTGAACCCCTTGGTCCAGGCACTGGAGAAGGAAGCCGCCAGTCCAGCCGCCTCATTGATGGTGTTCTCTGGTATGTCTTTGCCCTCACTTTTGATCACCACCGAGGGTGCGCCGTGGATGTCACTGTGCAGGTAGATATCCTGGCCTTCCATGTGCTTTTTCACCACTGATTCATTGGTGGCCGCGTCCCTACCACCCACCACCAGGAAACCATCCGAGGATATAAACCAGCGGAGCTTCTCGAACCATTTAAGCTCCTTTTTAACCCGTTTTTCAGGGATCTTAACCTGCTCTAAAGCCACATCCCGCTTACTTTCCGCCTTCTCGATCTCCTTCATGGTCTTCTCTATGGCGATGTGGACCCCTTTGATCTTCCGTTTAGCCTTTTTCCCCTTGTTGTAGTAGGTCTCAGCATTCTCTGGGATGCTCAGGTGGGAGTCCAGGACTATACGCTGGCCTTCCAGGTTCAGGGTTATGTTTCCCAGTTTATCGATGGACTCTACAATCTCCGTCCCCTTAACCTTCTTTTTCCTGGCGTCTTTTATGATCTTGATTATCTCCAGCCAGGAGTACTTCTCCCGGGCCTGTAGGATTATCTCCAGGACGCTTTCCACTTCCTGGTAACGAGAATAAAGTAAGTCACCCTTTATCTTGGAATCTACCACTGTCTTTTCGAACTTATCCCGGCTTTCCTTCTGTATCCGGAGCCTTTTTTCGTATTTACCCACTTCGGCTGCCCAGATATCCTCCTGGACCTTCTTGATATCCTCTCCCACGATGCTACTGTAGAACTCATCGGCGGCCTCGTTAAAAGTGGGGAAGAATTTCTTCTCGTAGCCTTCATACATTTTAAGATCGAGCGGTAGAACATCATCCTTACCATCTGAGATTATCTGGGAATGGAACTGATCACTTAAAAGTGGATCAAAAACCTCCCTCAGGGCATTATATACTGAATCAACCTCTTCTTCACTGATGGAAGCGGCCTCTTTATCTTTAACCACACCAGCCCTTAGGACTAACTCTTCAGCATATAAACCCCCGAAACCACTCTTGGCCAAAGTACGTATTATATCAGTATCTGAACCTAAAAACAACTCTTTAATTTCCTCCTGACTGGCATGGAGGGGGTTTACTCCCCTTTCCGGGGGATACTTATAGGTTTCCTTACTGGATATCTTCCGGTCCTGCCACAGCTTCCGTTTGAGTGGGAGTATGATCTGGCCTTCTTCATCCAAAAGTATTATATTGCCCTTGGAGAAAAGTTCTATGATCAGTGTATATTTATGCTCCTTCTGAAATTCAATTTCCAGGATGCGGTCGAAGTGGTGCTGGCGCACCTCACTTACGGTGGCTCCGTTTAAATATTTCCGGAGAAGCATGGGAAAACTGGGGGGGACCTTAGGGTTCTGTGGAGGATACTGGGTTACATGGACCCTTAAACCGGCCTGGAACACCACATCCCTACGGCCGAAGCCAGGGACATGGAACCGGATCAAAACGGTATCCTTACCTGGCTGGTATGCCTTTTGAAAGCGGGCATCCTTCAGGGATCTCTTAAGTTCACTGGAAATAGCATAGATATCTACGTTCGACATGGCTTTCATAGTAACCCTCATATTATATTTATATGGTAAATCAAATTAATTATAAGATACGGAGGAAAGAAGTATGGAAATAGAGTTTAAGTTAACATCATTACACGCAGTAACCGCCATAATTGCTGGTTACCTGGCATTTATCATTTCATCCGGTGCCATTGCTGGTATTGGTAAAAATGAAGTTCTAGCAGTTATACTGGGTCTGGTGATCCTCTACGTAACCGGTAACATATCAGAAAGGTTATTCGGTAAAGAAGAGGTCGGCGGGTTTAAGGGATGGTTCTGGAACGGTATCGTACCCTTCATGTTCATCTGGATAGTGTCCTGGACCCTGTTTTTAAATTGGTAAGGATAAACCACTCCCTTTTTAAGGTAAACCACTCTTTTTTTTAAATTATTTTAACATTTTTCTTTTATAAAAACTTTAGAAAAATCTTTATTTTTAAAATATTTTACACCCCATAGAAAATCCATACAAAGGCAAATATGAAGGCCAGTACGAATATCAACGGTGCAAACACCTTACTCACTGCGATTATGGAGCTTATGGTGGTCACCAGTTCCGTGGCATGGGTGGGGCCGAAGGTTTTTATATCCTTGATATTGGCCACTTCGGCACCCACTTTCACCGGTTCTAAATCGTTCATGGCATTTATCGTGGCTTTTTTGATTTCTTCGATTATCTCGTCCTGCATCTTCGAACCTATGGGATTGTGACCTCCGGATAGGGTGTTGACGTAGTGGGTGTCCGTGGTCATCACTTCCGCTTCATCAATTCCCAGGGGCAATACTGCGTCGATTATTTTTTCCCGGTAGTTCAGGGCCATGTTGTTGGCGTCTAAAAGGATGTAAGCGGTTTTCTGTTTACCACCCACCTCGATGATCATTACTTTAACTCCGCTTTGGCCCACGCCCTGTTCCTTGGAGAAGTCGTCCATGGGGTCGTAGGAACAGCCTACCCTGAAGGTTTCCTGCTCTTCACTTTTGGTTATCTTATTCACCGCTCCCAGGAGCTGGAAGACTTCCTTGTTACCAGGGAGTATTCTGCTATCTGGTGTGAAACTGTTGTGGCAGTCCACCACCAGTACATTTCTGGCACCTGAAACTTTGGCAGCGTTCATAACTGCCAGTCCTACTCCGAAGTCTATGTCATCGGCTCCCTTGGGTGAGAAAGTCACCAGCAGGACCAGATCATCACCGAAGTACTGGCCACCGATCTTGGCGGGTTCATTTTCCACCATGAAGAATGGGCTGGCATAATCGGTGTACTCCATATCCTCAAGGGCATCCTTTACCACTCTTTCTATTTTATCCAGTTCCCGGGATGCCACCGGGTTGAAGTCGTGGGTGGCTGGTCCGTGGGAGACCATGGTGAAGGTTCCGAATCTCTGTCCTAGTATGGTGGGCATGTTACCCCCACCTATTTCCCCGACTGGCCCGGGATGTACACATGGAACCAGGAACAATGTTTTTATACCATCTTTTCCCTTGAAACTTAGAATCCCAATGAGTGTTTCTATGGTCTCGCCCATATCTTCAAAGACCACTTCCATGGCCTGTGAACCTTCACTTAAGTGGGCTATAAATAAGCTTAATAGTTCTAATCCCCCCACACCGAGATTTTTTCTCATGGGGGATTCTATAACCACTACAAAAGAGTATATGGCTAAAACCAGTATTATAGATGCGATGACCACCTTTAAGAGGAGTGGTATTACACTAAATTCCCCCAGGTTAGTGGTCAGGCTGGTTAATGATACGATGACCATGACCATGCTTAATATCAGGGCTGGCTGGGTGGCAGCGACCAGCACCGAGTATATGAGTCGTATGTTGCTGGTGGCCCAGATTATGATGGTTCTGAAGGCGAAGATCAAGGCGCAACCATAGATAAGGGTGTCGATGGTATAGTTGTAGATGGCGAAATGGGACACTAAACTACCTATGAGGTAGATAATGGCCACGATGATCATGGAAACCAGGGCGAGGAAGAGGGATTGTTTCGTTTTCATGTGCCTTCCGTCAAACATATTGACCAGGGGGGTGGTTATGGCACCGGCCATTATGGACATCAGGCCAAAGATTAAAAATCCAGATGATCCACCATAAATTATGGCAGATAAAATTGACTGTTCGCTTCCGGGCAGAACTATGAAGGTAACGATACCAGTGAAGAAGCTTAAAAAGACCATGATAAACACGGAGATATGGGTCTCCGGCAAAGTCACCATATACTTAGTCATATTCATTATGTTATCTATAGCGGACATGGGTTCCTCGATTTAATTTTTTAAAAGTCACTTACTAAATTAATCTAGAAATCATATATTCTTTATACTTATAAGTGTCTTTATATTTTTATAAAACGTAATAATAATAAAAAAGGAAGTATATCCATGGATGTAAAACTCAAAACACCCCTTCAAAAGGCAGATACAACAGAATTAAACCTAGGAGACACGGTATATTTAACCGGTACCATTTACACCGCCCGGGACAGCGCCCATAAGAGGATGGTGGAGGAAGGATCTCCCATAGACCTTGAAGGGGCGGTGATATTCCATGCCGGTCCCATCATAAAGGAAGAAAAGGGGAGTTACCAGATAGTAGCCATAGGACCCACCACCAGCACCCGGATGAACACTTACCAGTCAGATGTCCTGGATATGGGTGTTAAGGCCGTGGTAGGTAAGGGTGGTATGGATGAGAAGACCCAGAAAGCCCTGGAGAGGAACGGTGCCGTGTTTCTCACTGCAGTAGGTGGCTGCGCCGCTTTGTATGTGAAATCCATTGTAGAGGTTAAAAGTGTTAACTGGATAGATCTGGGCGTTCCAGAGGCAGTCTGGGAACTGGAAGTTAAGGATTTCGGCCCCCTATTTGTGACCATGGACTCCCACGGCGGGAATCTCTATGAACAGGTTAAAAGAAAAACATCCCCTTGAAGGAAAGTCAGGAAAACATCCCCTTAAAGGGTTTATAGACACCCACCTGCACACTGCCCCGGATGCGAAACCCAGACTCTTAAATGATCTGGAGGCGGCGGAGGCAGCTTCTCAGGAGAAGATGGGGGCTATCGTTATCAAATCCCACCTAGAACCCACATCGGGGAGGGCGGCCATAGCTAGAATACAAACTGGTTTAGATGTCTTCGGTGGGGTATGTTTAAACAGTAGCGTGGGTGGTTTGAACGTGGAAGCGGTTAAAACCGCGGCTTCCATGGGTGGTAAGGTGGTCTGGCTTCCCACCACCAGCCGGGACGAGATAGACTTCACTTTAAAGGAAAACTGGGATAAACTGGAAGACATAATCACGTGGATAGCTGAAGATGATCTAATTTTAGCCACAGGGCATCTGCAGGTTGCAGATATTTTCCGTGTTCTGGATCTGGCCAGTAGCAGGGGAGTGGAGAAGATCATCATTAACCACCCCCTCACCCGGGTGGTGGGGGCCACTGTGGAAGAACAGAAGGAGATGTCCCGGAAGGCCTATTTAGAGCACTGCTATGTGGCCTGCCTGCCAGAACATGATGGCTTAGACCCACAGAGGATAGCCACAGCGGTTAAGGAGGTGGGTGCCCGTAGATGTATACTGGCCACGGATCTGGGTCAGATACACAATCCCCAACCCACTCAGGGTTTTAAAGTGTTTATCGATACCATGAGGGAACTAGGAATTTCCCATAAAGAGGTAGAGATTATGTGTCGGGCGAATCCTAATCATCTATTTTATTAACGTAAACCAGGACCCTACCAGGGAGTTTTACTAGAGCTTCCCACTCAGCAACTTTTTATTGAAGGAAACTCATTCGGTAACTATTTATTGAAGGAAAAATTTAATTTACATAAAGTTCGGTGTGAACATGGATTATGATAATCTTTAAAAGCAACATCATATTATAGGAACGTATAGGAAATTAAGACCCGAAGGTTAATTATCTAATGGTGTATTATTATGGCAAAAAAGGATAAGTCTGTATTAGTTAAAGATGAACTTCAATCAAGGTTGAAACAGTTTAGGGAAGCTCTCCAGGATGAAAACAGGAGGATCGAGCTTGAAAACGGTATTCTGGGATCAGAGGTTCTAATCAGGTTTGAAGTTTTCTTCCAGTCACCGAAGACAGGAAATTATTCTGATGGTCTTTTCCTGTACATGAATGATTCCGGTGAGATAGTGGATGCCGAATATTACATTAGGGATGCAGATGATGTAACTATAGCCGGCCTGGAGACAGAGGATTTCAACGTGGTTAAGGAACTGTTTAAAGATGCTTTCTCCCTGGAAATTGAATAAATTCCCATATTTTTTTCTTTTAAATATTACATCTTTTAGGAGTTACATTTAGATTTTAAATAATTTTTAATTTTTTTTAATAACCTATCTCCCCTATTGTAAAGATTAATATAGGTAGTAATCCATAGAATTATATGCTAAAAATATGGTCTACATAGTAGAAAGGTCCAAAAAACCATTTACTTAAATAAACAACCCGTCCGATTATTATCAGTTGTCTTTATAAAAATTATCCATTAATATTCATTTCCAAGGGACAGGGATAGACTGTTTGTTTAAATAACCAGTTTATTTAAGTATATATTATTAGTTTATTTAAGTAAACAATTGATTGTTTGTTTAAGTATACAATTAAATAACGTACCATTTAATTAGGAATTATTTTGGATGCCATTTTTGCTATTGTTACAATATCTGTGATGATAATGGAGGATTATAATGCGTAGTTTTGAAAGATTAAGTTCTCTGAAGGATTACATACCTCTAAGGAGGGGTGAATCCGGAGGTAAGAACATCGGCCTTCTTGTTGACGGCCCAAATATGTTGAGAAAGGAATTCAGCCTTAACCTTGATCTGGTGAGGAAGATTATAAAGAAATACGGAGATATGCGGGTGGGTAAAGTACTCCTAAACCAGTACGCTTCTGATAAGTTAATAGAAGCCATTGTAAACCAGGGCTTCACACCCATAGTAGTGGCCGGGGATACAGATGTGTACATGGCTGTGGAAGCCATGGAACTGATATACAACCCTAACATCGATGTCATAGCCCTCATGACCCGTGACGCTGATTTTTTACCCATAATAAATAAGGCCAAGGAAAATGGTAAGGAAACCATAGTCATCGGGGCAGAGCCTGGATTCAGTGCTGCACTGCAGAACTCAGCAGACGATTCCATAACACTCAAAACCGATGAAGAAGAAAACCACAACTTTCACGATTAAATTTTAAATTTTTAGAGGATGCCCAGATCATGCTAGAAAATTCCCCTCTCCAGGAACTCGAAAGAAGGGAAAGAGCACTTAAGATCATAAATTCCAGGGTAAAAGAGGACAGATCAAATCTCTACGACCTCACCGGACTATCCGGGGGATTTCCTGTTAAAAAGGAAGATATCAGCCTCCTGGAGACCTACGCCGGACCAGCTATTTTTGAAGAAAAACTACAACCCCTGGGTCTAAAACATCTGGGCGGAGAGAAGGTCTTAGCCCTTAATCGGACCAGTTCAGGGATACTGGCGACAATACTCGCCCTGGTAAAACCAGGCGGCCAGGTTGTACATTTCCTACCTAAACTACCTGCCCATCCATCCATTCCCCGGAGCATTGAACTCGTCAGGGGAGATTATGTGGAATTTACAGATACAGATGAATTTGAAATAGGAAAGAAGACCGATCTGGTCATAATAACCGGTTCCACCATGGACCACCAGGTCATAAGTGAAGGAGACTTCCTAAAGATAATAGAAGCTTCCAAATCCCAGGATGTACCGGTAATGGTGGATGATGCCTCAGGAGCCAGGCTGCGCACCATCCTTTACAATCAACCCCGTGCTATAGACATGGGCGCTGACCTGGTAATAACCAGTACAGACAAGCTTATGGATGGTCCTAGGGGAGGTTTGATGTCTGGAAAGACAGAATTGATCGATTTAATTAAGTCGAAAGCCCATCAGTTTGGCCTGGAGGCACAGCCACCCTTAATCGCCGGTATGGTAGGGGCCCTGGAGAACTTCAAGCCAGACCGGATCCTAGCATCCAGATCTAAAAAACAGGAATTATACCAGGCCCTCCAGGAAGATTTCAGTGTGGATGAAACCCCCACTGGTGTCATGCTCCTTTCGGAAAACGTAATAGTGGAACTGGAAAGTAGGGGTGTTGAAACTACTTTAGATCCAAGTGTAGTGGCCGGTATCCTGGCCATGATACTCCTACGTGAATACGGTATAATCACCATCCCCGCAGTGGGAATGCCCGGAGCATCACCCACCATTCGGATAGATATGGCCTCCAGGGATGCGGAAAGACTGGAGGTTGAATACATCCATCAGGCTTTTATCGGGTCATTTTTCCGATTGGAAGAAGTAGTTGATGATGAGCAAAAGTGTAAAACTGTCCTGTTTGGATGAGTAAGGTTAATAATATCCTACTTGAGACTGATTCTTGATTATGATAGAAATTGATGGATCCTATGGAGAAGGCGGAGGGGCACTGGTAAGGATATCCGCTGCACTCTCTGCACTGACGGGTGAATCAACTCATATAATGGATATACGTGCCAACAGACCTAAGAAGGGTCTTATGCCCCAGCATTTAAATGCATTAAAGTCGGTGGCTCTTTTAAGCAATGCCTCTTGCCAGGGGTTAGAAGTGGGCTCTACAGAGGTTACCTTCCAACCAGGAGAACTGGTAGGGGGTGATTTTAAGCTGGACATAGGCACGGCCGGTAGCATGACCCTTGTACTCCAGAGCTTCCTCATACCAGCCGCCTTTGCCAGAGATCCTGTTAAAATCACCCTGAGTGGGGGTAGTGATGTGCGGTGGTCTCCACCGGTGGATTACCTTTCTAACGTTACTTTACCCATCTTAAAATCCATTGGGTACAACGTAGAGTTGAAGTTGCTCCAGAGAGGCCACTATCCTCGGGGTGGCGGTGTTTTAGAGGCGGTTATCCATCCAGTTAAGGATATAAGTCCATTCAATCTACTGGATTTAAAAGTGGACAGAATAAGGGGCATCTCCCATGCGGTAAAATTACCGGAGCATGTGGCATTGAGACAGGCCCAGTCAGCGAAAGATACACTGCAAAAGGCAGGTTATCAACTTGAAATAGAAGTCCAGCATTCAGATGAATCTTTAAGCCCGGGTTCCGGTATAGTGTTATGGACAGAGGGAGAAGATGGAACCGGAAGTAGTGCTGATGGTGAGTTGATAAACAGTAGAGTAGGAAGCAGCTCAATAGGGGAACCAGGTAAAAGAGCGGAAATAGTTGGTAAACAGGCAGCATATGAACTTTTATATTTCATATCTAGAAATGCAGCCCTGGATAAATATATGGGTGATCAGATCATACCCTACATGGCCATGGCCGGAAATTCCACGGTAAAAACTGCAGAACTAACCAAACACGCCCTTACCAACATCTACGTTACAGAGAAAATCACCGGACGTAACTTTGAATATGAAGGAAAATTAGGCGAACCCGCATTGATAAGGGTTGATTAGGTGGAATAAAGGATAAAGATTTGATTAGGTTTAAAAATGGGTTGATTAGGTAAAATTTAGGTAAATTAAGTTTTAAATGGTTGATTAGATAAAAAATAGGTTTAGGTAAAAATTAGCCTGATTTAACTAATGAATGGTTTAATAAATATTTCATATTTATTTGGTGAGGTGGACGCATTCTCCGGAGATTACCTTTCGCAGCGTTCCGTCGTCCTGTTCCAGGATGAGTTTTCCATCCTTGTTAACACCAACCGCTTCTCCGTATACGGTACGTGCTCTTTTATGGACTTCCACGTATTTGCCGATGGTGTTAGACATTTTACGCCAGCGGGTGAGTATTTCTCGGAAGTTACCTTCCTCGAATTGGTTGTACAGGACTTCGAAATTTTCCAGGAATTTCTGTATCAGTTCTGTCCCCTCAATTTCCTGTTCGAGTTCAGTTTTAAGTGAGGTAGCTCCACCCCGCAGATGAGAGGGGAAATCAGTGATATCCACATTCATATCAATTCCAATTCCCACTATAACATAGTCTACCTTTCCATTTTCTGTTTTTACCTCAGTGAGTATTCCGCTTACTTTTTTATCTCCGATTAATATATCATTGGGCCATTTAATCCCAATATCCAGGTCATATTCCTGGTCCAGTGTTTCGGCCACGGCAACACCAGTTACCAGTGTTAATTGGGGTGCTCTGGATGGTTCTACACTGGGTCGGAGGATGATGGTCATCCACAGCCCTCCGATTGGTGAGATCCATTCCTTTCCCCGCCGGCCTCTACCCCGCAGCTGGCGGTCGGCGATTACGATGGTACCTTCCAGAGCCCCTTCATTGGCCATCTTCTTGGCCACGTCGTTGGTGGAGTCCACTTCCTTAAAGAAATGGATATGATTACCTAAAAATTCAGTATTAAGGTTCTTTTTAATTTCTTGGGGTAGAATAAGGTTAGATTTAATCTCCTCTACAGGTATGTATTTCTTTTCTTTTTTTGAAATTAAATTAAATTTTTTCTCATCAGTCATTCCTCATCACCCCATATTCTTTTTTTTTATCTTATTTTTTGCTGTTTGCATGGGCGGCCATGTAACTTGAAACTGTGGCGGATACTGCCGCCACCTTCTTGGAGGGTAGGAAGGTTGATTTGAGTCTTTCCACCATTTCCCGGTCTTCTTCCACCACCTTTTGCATGTTGTCGTAGATCTCGTTTTTGTAGTTATCCACGAAGTGGGTGTGCAGTTTGCCCTGGTGGAAGTGGGGGCTGGCCATCATGGCTTTATGGAAGGGTATGGTGGTTTTCACGCCCAGTACGATGTACTCGGATAGGGCTCTTCTCATCCGGCTGATGGCTTCTTCCCGGTCTCTTCCCCATACAATCAGTTTGGATATCATGGAATCGTAATAGGAGGGTATGGTGTAGTTCATGTACACTCCACTGTCCACCCTCACACCTAAACCACCGGGTGAGCGGTAACCAGTGATCTTACCAGGGTTAGGCGCGAAAGCATTTAAGGGGTCCTCGGCATTTATACGGCATTCTATGGCATGCCCGTTTACCTTTATTTCATCTTGAGTGCAGCATAGTTCATCACCAGCAGCGATCTTAAGCTGTTCTTTAACCAGGTCCAGCCCGGTTATGGCTTCAGTTATGGGGTGTTCCACCTGGACACGGGTGTTCATCTCCAGGAAGTAAAATTCTCCATTGGAGTAGAGGAATTCAACTGTCCCGGCGTTGGTGTATCCTATGGATGAAGCTGCACGCACTGCGATGGATCCCATCTTCTCCCGGAGTTCCGGAGTCATAATGGGGCTGGGTGCTTCCTCGATGAGTTTCTGGTTTCTCCTCTGGATGGAGCACTCCCTTTCTGCAGCGTGAATGGTGCTTCCGTGTTCATCGGCCAGTATCTGGAATTCTATGTGCCTTGGTTCCTTCACGTACTTCTCTATGTAGATGGTGGCATCTCCAAAGGCGGATTCTGCCACGGATCTGGTGGATTCAATGGCCCGGAGTAATTCATCCTCTTCAGTGACGATGCGCATTCCTATTCCACCGCCACCGGCGGAGGCTTTGATAATAATTGGATATCCTATGGATTCAGCTATCTCCACGGCTTCTTGGTCATCGGTTATCCCTTTCTCAGTACCGGGTACCACGGGTACGCCGGCCTTTTTCATCAGTTTACGGGCGGTTATCTTATCCCCCATGGCCTCTATAACGGACCATTTCGGTCCTATGAGTTTTATCCCGTGTTTTTCGCATTCTTTTCCTAGATTGGGATTTTCTGCCAGGAACCCGTAGCCGGGGTGGATTGCCTCGGCTCCTGATTTTTCCGCCACATCCAGGATCTTATCTATGTTGAGGTAACTTTTAGCTGGTGTCGGTTCTCCGATGGGATGGGCTTCATCGGCGTATTTAGCGAAGAGTGAGTTTTTATCTGCATCAGAGTAGACACCAACACTCTTAATTCCTAATTCCCGGCATGCTCTCATGACTCTTATGGCTATTTCACCACGGTTGGCTATTAGAATTTTATTGAACATAAATGAACTTCCTTAAAGTTTAATAGATTGAATCTTCATGCTTAAAAACTCAACGAACTCCTACCTATTCTTTATTTCATATATTTACCTATTATCTATCTATTTATTTACGTAGATATATTTTTTTCCCTTAATAAATAATTTATTCCTCCCTAAATTACTTAATACTCGGAAAAATTATTAATTCATTTGTAAAATTAGATATTAAAGGAAAACTATGGGATTTAATTATAAATTTTTTTGTATACTATAATATATTATATTGATATTTTGATTGATTAAATTTAACAGACCCTAAAGTATGAGAAAATATGATCAGAAAAAAAAGACAGTTAGAAATATCTCTGCAGTCAATACCCACATTCCCCAACCCTAAAGTTGAATTAGAACAATATCAAACACCAGCTAAAATCGCAGCAGACCTTCTGTGGAATGCACATGCACTGGGAGATATCGAGGGCATGAAGGTGGTGGATCTGGCCTGTGGGACTGGAATTTTCTCCATAGGCTCGGCCCTTTTAGGCGCCGCTGAGGTGGTTGGTGTGGATGTGGATCCTGAAGCGGTGAAGATAGCACGGCAGGAAGCAGATCGCAGGAGATTGGATGAAGTTTCCAGGTTCATAACTGCAGATGTCACTGATTTCAATGAGAAGGCGGATACTGTTATACAGAATCCTCCTTTCGGCGCTCAAAAAGCCGGTAAAAAAAATGTAGATAGAATTTTCATGGAAAAAGCCATAGAATCTGCTCCAGTTGTTTATTCATTCCATATTAAAGAAACTGAGGAATTTGTAGAGAGCTATTTCAGTTCTTTAGGTGGCTCTGTTACTCATAAGTTTTATTACAGTTTTTCTATACCTAAAATTTATGATTTTCATGAAAAAGAAAAAATTGAGATTGATGTGGTTGTTTTAAGGGTTAAAAGATCTTAATATCCTCTTTTATTAACTGCGCTTATCCATGATATTTTTAAAATTATAAGATATTAATATTTATTTTCTCCAAATTATTAAATTTTTCTATTTTAATATAAATGTAAAAATTTATATGATGATAGTATTTAATTAAAAATATGATTAAGTTAGTAATAAATTACCATAGTTCTGGTGGGAGGAAACACTTCTTTACTTGGTGAGGATTATGTATATCGACATTAAAAAAGTCGCGATTATAATTATAATACTTCTTCTTATTGGATTTACTCCTGCGTACTCATTTAAAATTTCTGAATGCTATTCTACATATAATTCTGGGGATTTTAGGAATAATGTAGCTCAAAACAGTACTTTATCTAATTCTAATATCACAAATCTTGCTTCCGATATTGGAAATACTTCCTTACAATTATCAAATAATGCTGTTAATAAGGAAAATTCAAAAAAAATTTCCAAAAGCCATGTTAACACAGTTAGGGAGAAACGTTACACCAAAACTAGTGTTAAAAAAGATGTAAGGGATACACAATCGCA
Source organism: Methanobacterium sp. UBA375 (assembly GCA_002495625.1). Taxonomy (GTDB): domain Archaea; phylum Methanobacteriota; class Methanobacteria; order Methanobacteriales; family Methanobacteriaceae; genus Methanobacterium_A. Next base: position 261,076 of record DAGC01000002.1, read on the forward strand.
GACTGGTAATAACAGTACCGCAAAAAAGACATTCAATACACGAACTACAGATAAATCGCCCACAATACGAACTTCAGGTAGCGATTCAAATGAAACAGCAGATGATACTTCTATTATAAGTGATAAAACTACAACTCAAACTACTCCTCAAACATCAATTAGCAGAAAATTACAAGTTGATGAGCTTAAAAGTAACAATATAGCATATGTTGTGATAAATGGAACTTCTCACTACACGACTGTGAAAGAAATAAAAGATAACACTATTCTTTTATCAGATCCTGGACTTGGAAATATTGAAATGACCAGGGAAAACTTTACAAAAATATACAGCGGATATGCATTAATAGTTAACAATCCCAGTGATTTCTATAAGCTAAACCAGGAATTAACGAATTACAGCGAAAAATCAGAAGAAAAATACACCCAGTTTATAGAATCTTATAAAAAATTAAAACAGAGCACTTCAAAATTGGATAATGCATATTTAACTAAAGATAAGACAAAAATAAGCGATGCTTTATCAGAACACAATAAACTAACAGAGAATTTCTTAAAGGCTAAAGATCGGTTTATTTCACTGAAAGAAAATGAAAGGGAATTAGGCGGTAAGATAGTATCATTTATAGAAGAAGGCGTTTCTTCTGGAATCTATTCTAATGAATTTTTAGATGAAGCAAAAAAGAACGAGGATCTTTTAATAGAAAACTTTGATGAATTATCCACCAAACTTCTAATTTAACAAACTCCCTAAATAATGGGAACATGGAGCAGTTGAAATCCAATATTTCATCTTTGGATGAGTACCTAAATGAAATGAATCAGCAATCTCAAATCGATATCACCTCTACCATTATAAGATCTACATTAGATCTCAGTTTAAAAACTGAAGAAACGGTGAATCAGAAGATAGATAATATTTTAAACGAAATCGAAATTAATATAAACGATTCTAAAGAAGAATTAGATAAAATAGAGCTTATCTACAAGGAATTATCGAGTATTAAAAATCATAGCATTAAATTAGCACTGTTAAAATGTGAATTAATCTTAGTTGAGAAGAAAACAAAATTATATGTATCTAATAGAGATATAACAACTATAAACTCAATTGAAGATTGTCTATCTAAACTTCTAACCGAGATTGATACAAAAATAGAAAGTAACGCGGAATCGGTTTCTAATTCCACTAACGACCTACAAAATATCAAAGTTAACCTACAAGGTCTTTATAAGCTTGTCACTCAAATAAGTAAGATTTCTCCAAATAACCAAAAACCGGTTAAATTAAAACAGGACATTTCAAGCATACTTAATCGGATTGGCACAGATTTTAAAAATATTCTATGCTGCTGGTATTTACTTGGAGAAAATGATAAAGAACTTAGAGACATAGTAAATAACTTGAAAGGAATTGAAAGAAACCTGGAAAGAGCAAATAAAAAGAACCAATATAAGAATATAATAAACAAAACCAAGAACCTGGAAACATCTTCATCTGATCTACGGAATTTAATATCAACTGAAAGAGGAGAAATCAAAAATTTAGCCCAAGAATTAAGATATGTAGGAATTGAATGGGCAAAAATTTACCGGGAATTTGTTGATCATGTTCTGCCGGTGACCATAGATCCAGTTTATTTAAATGAAACCATCGATGCTCAGATAACTCCCCAAATCAGACAAAAAGCTCTTGAACTGGGAAATGATCCCATCCAAATATACAATTACGTGCGAAACCTTTCTTACGATACCTATTATGGCTCTTCTAGGGGAAGTGTATGGACCCTGAGTGGAGGAGCAGGAAATGACTATGATAAATCATCGTTACTTGTAGCTCTACTTAGGGCTGCCGGATATCCAGCAAGGTATGTCCAGGGATGGATCCAGTTGAATAGTTCTACCCTTATAGGAATCTTAGAAGGGAAAAATATCACAGTTAATGGAACAAGCAGTGCAATGAGTATCGATCAAGCTTTAAATATTCTCCAAGATAATGGAATTCCATATGAACAAAATGAAAACATTATATCATTGGAACATGTATGGGTAGAGGTTGCAATGCCTTCAAAGACTAAAAATTGGCCCTGCATATGTGATATATACAATATTTTCTCCAATACAACCAAGAGGTGGAGCTTTGAATACTATGATTTTAAAAATATGAAGTTTGATCTAATCGACTTTTTTACTAGTTACATAAATGTTAAACCGAGTTATGAGTGGCTTCCATTAGACCCGTCATTTTCTAACTACACTGTTTCACAGGCTGTAAATTATGCAGAAATTCCAGGTGAACTTAGACATAAAGTTCAAATTACAACCAGTGATGGTATAGATTCTGGACTGATTCCCATCCCTCTACTGGCCAAAGAAAAAATCATCCTCAAATATGTGCCGGCAGACGAGGGACAGGTGAATTTCCTGGGAGACCAAAGCATTTACCGGCTCCTGGATAACGGTGGAAAATCATGGTCCGTTGGGCTTCTATTTGGATCCGTCTGGTGGACAGGCCCTTACCACGCTTATGTGACACCTGAACTTATCATAGGAAATCAAACAGTTTCTACAGGAAATGCGGTGACTTTAGGTTCTGGACAAACATTGAATTATACTTTTACAAACGCAAAACAGAACACCATACAAGATATAAAGGGTTATAAAGCCGGTGATATGTACTCCATTACATTGAGCCCAACATATGAACCTTCTTCAAGAATAGGAGATGAGACATCTAAAACAACCGACTTAAAACAAGAATATAATTTGACAGGTAATGCATCCACTTATGATGATATGGTCTCCCAGCTTTTATATACCACTGGAATAACTTATTACGCGGCATGCGACAAGACAGAACAACTTTTAGGTGAAACATACATCACTAAAAGCTATCATCCAATAGCAAGGTGTGATTATGTATCGAGAGGAGTGAGATACTGGGAAAACTACAACGGAATAGGAATATACCGTGTTTATGCAAATTACATGCCCGGTGCAATTTCACATGATGTTCCAATTGATTCTATATCCAGTTACTCCAAGATTGGACAGGAAGAAGGATGCCTTTTATTTAATCTAAAAGCAGGCTTTGCAAGTTCTGGATGGGAATCACAGTCAATATATGGACTTTTCAACGTGACAGCAGTCTCAACCACCTATATAATAGCCTATGCCCAGAGTAACGGCATCCCAGTATATTCCATAAATAGTGATAATATAGATGAGATACTACCCAAACTTAGATTAGCCCAATGGGTAATAGATGAAATAAGGAACGATGTTAACGCAGGTTATCAGGTTATCATTCCTGAAACGGAAGTTACCATTGGACAGTGGCATGGTATTGGCTGGGCAGTTCTCGGTTCCAATGGCTTCGGAGCTTACATAATCTCTGGTGGATTGAACAGTAATTCCACGAATTCTACATTCCTTGGGGGATGGGGAACTGAGCCTATGAATATAATGGATGTCTTAATAGCTTTAGAACGGAATTGGATTCCATTTGTCTCTTTCCTGGATTCTGGGGAGGTAAATAAAGATCAATATCTTTTGGATACCATAATTGCTGCTGCAGCATTAACAACTGGAATTGCTCTTCTATTTATGGAGGCAGGAACAACTGCATTTGCGATTACTTTAGGTATTTCATTTATTTTAGGCATAACGGGTTTAATATCAGTTGTAGGGCTTGTTTACTCTTGGGTAGGGGTTGCGTTACTGTTACTGTCGGTTGCCATCTTGGCTATTGCATTATATAAACTTTACGTAGATCCAAATGGAGAGATCATAGAGGTGCCTTATCCAAATTAGTAGTGAGTACATGAAAAAAGACATTGTACATTCATTTGTTAAAAATATTGAGTTAATGGATAGGTATAGATACTATTATTCTAACATGAATAGAGTAAGCTTTTTTGAAAGACAGAAGCTTTCTAAAATGGTTGATAATAATCTTAGAGAATATGATAGATTTTTATGGGCACGTGTCCAAGGGGAAAGTGAAGAAATTGTAACGCCGAAGCAGAGTGAATCAAATAATAATTATTTTTTTGCAGCTTTTATTAGTTATCTGCTCTGTGTTATGGTGTTTGCCACTTTTGCTCGGGTATATTTTTTTCAGGGGGCTGTATTTATTGGATTTATATCCATTTTGGGTTTTTTAATTTTGCTTGTGGCTCTTGTGTTTAAAATTGCTGTACCTAGGTGGAAGTGGTCGTTTCGGAAGATTTTTAAACTGAGGAATCTGGTTCAGGAGCTTATAAATGATGCAATTGAATTTTTTAGAGAGGGGGGCTTAGATCCGGAGAATTATCCATTAGCACTGAATTTCAATGATTATAATGGTTTAAAGCAGATTAAGGAAGAAAAAAAACTTTTAAGCAAAAATTACATTTTTTATTTGAATTTAAATGTGATAAACACTTCAAAATTTATAGAAGAGGAAATTTCTGAAGAAAAAGTGCATAGTGCTGCTTTGAGATTTTTTATCAAGGCTTTAATACTGGGAGCTTTATTCATTGTGGTGATATTTTCGTTGGTGATACTTCTACATCGGTTTGGAATTTTGAAACTGTAGGTTGTGTTCATGAATAAAGACATATTTTATTCTTTTCAGGAATCTATTGAGGCTATAGATAAAGGTAGGGGCAGATGTTTATCTCATGAAGATTACTGGATTAATATCATTTTTCCAGGTAGAGTGTCGCTTTTGATGTCAGAATGGATTTCGATGGAAGATATTGATAATTTAGAGGGGTACGATGACTTGCTTTGGCAGAGGGTTCACAAGGAACTAAGGCCTTTGATGGGTCCTTATGGATTTTGTGCTCCCCCTACTCGGTTGTTTTATTTTACATTGTTATTTGCCCTTTTTTCCTGGTTTATCCTTGGAATTTTGGTGGGGAGGTCGTATCTATGGCCTTTTGGATTTATAGATTATGGAATGAAATTGATTTTAGTCCTTCCCTGGTGGGTGTCTCTTATCTTCCTGGCTTTTTTAGCGGGTGTATTTGTTTTTTTATTATGGTCTATAAGGAGTAAAGTCAAGAAGTGTGATGGAAAATTGGCAGAGAAGTCTGATGAATTGAAAGAGCTTGTGCAGGATTTAATCGAAAGTGCATTGGGATTATTTAAAGAAGAGAACATAGATCCACAAGAATATCCTTTAAGACTTAAATTCAACGATTATCATGGATTGGAATATTTTAAAGAAGAAAAGGATTTAGAGAAATATATTGCTTACTTGGATGTTTGAGGATGGTTTATTGAATGAATGACTTTAATAGAACTATTGAACTAGTGGATAATGTAATGCTTTGGTATATCATAACGTTAATTATAGAAAACGGCAAGGATTATAGTTATGCAGAATACCTGAAAATTGATCCTGATAACATTGAGCTCTGATTATTCCAGATGCAAATACAGCCATTGTGACTAGTAAAAATATTGCAGACAATAAATGTGAAGCAACATATAATTCATCTTGAAGAGAAAAAACATATCACAGAAGAAGAAAAAAATGCATGAACTTATCAGAGGAGCTATGGAAAATCTCTGGAGGGCTAATAAATTCATACAGAGCTTTAAAGTTATTATTTGCCTAATATGAACTTCGACAGTGTGAATAATCGTTTAAAGAAAGTTATAATTGAGACAGAAGAGTGGGAAAATATCATACTGGTGAGTTAGAGTGTTAGAATTGGCTGTGGTCTATGATAACGATCAGGAAAGAGATGACCTAACTCCTTCATGGGGTTTTTCTTCCTTCATTAAAACACCGGAAAGATCGATATTATTTGATACAGGTGCAGACTCTGCAATACTTCTGGATAATATGGACAAAATGGGGTTAGATCCCAGGAGATTCAAGCAATAATCATCTCCCACACCCACAGTGACCATGCTGGAGGTCTGAGGGAACTGTTAAGGATCAATTCCAGTGCCAGTGTATATGTGCCAAATTTGGGATTTAAAAGGAAATTAGAAAATAATAAAAACAGGGTGTTCCAGATCAAAGATTATAAGGAAATTTATCCTGGGATATCAATTATAAACCATAACAATACTCAAGCACTGGTTTTTGATGTAGAAAATGATATGTTCATGGCCGTGTCTCGTATACCTACAAAAGCCATTGAGATGATGAAAAAAGCCAAAGAATTGACGGGAAAAGATATTCATTTCCTCTTGGGTGGGTTTTGCCTTCACGACCCCTCGGAAATTGAAAGGATAATAAATCCTTTGGAGAAATTTGGAGTCAGGAAAATTGTAATCTGCCATTGTTGTGGGGAAATGGATGAAAAGATTCTGAAGGAAAAATTTGGAGAAAATTGTATTAAAGCAGGAGTTGGAAGTGTTATAAAATTTTAAGCGTTGATCAAAGCTGAATTTCTGAGCATCACATATCATATCTGGCTGTGGGGCCTCATTGTTAGTTACTCTTACGATAAATCATTGATCAATAAAGGAGTATATATGGTTGTTGGAAGCTAATTTCGAGATGGAGAAGTTTATTAGGGGTTTGTGTCATTATATTTCTGAGGTTGATAGAAAAAGACCTTACAAGAAAGGAATTATCCCTAAATTATATTTTGCCCCGAATGAACGTAATTATTTTGTAAAAAATAATCCCGGACTTTATAAAAAGACTCGAAAGGATTTGAATCCTTTTTTCAAAAGAGTAACTAAATTGGATTCTGTGGATAATATGATTTTCGTTATTATATGTGTTCTGTTTTTATTAGTGACAGTAGGAGGAGTTGTTCTGTATTTAGAATACGAGTCCATACTATTTATCATAGCTATTCTTATTGTTGACATAATTTGCTTTTTTTCATTGTTTACTATTTCAATGAATAGACGTTTGCAAATAGCGGGAGAGATCTATGATCACGACATAAAGAAAGTTGTTCAGGAACTTTTAGATTATGGAAAGGAGCTATTTAAAGAAAAAGAATTAAATCCTAAATATTTCCCTATTGAATTAAAGCATGAAGATTATGAAGGCGTGATCTATGAAAGTGACGGAAAAAATTACAATGGTTATGTGATATTAGATGAATGAAAATTCTCATAAAATCATTATTCTTCTTTCTGGTGTTTTTTATGCCTCAGTAATCGTGCTAATTTTCCTTTTTTCAGTTATAAATATTATTATTTCCCGTTGAAGTCGGTGTTTGATCGGGTATTGATCCTGTTTATCTGTGGGTATCATGTTTTTAGTTTCCTTAGGCATGATACCATATTTTTTAGTATCAAGAGAAATTTCATACTTTTAGGGGGAGAATTATATCAGGAGAAAATACCGGTATTATATTCATTTAGTGCTATAGCTTCTGTTGTTCCGGCAATCTTTGCAATATATAAAATATATAATCGTTAAAAACAGGTTATGCATATGAAAACACATATTGTTAAACCAAATAGAATAGTTGAGGGGTTAGGTGCCTACATAACCGAGTTAGATTCGTTTAGACCTCCTATGAAGTTTGGTGTTAGTCCTCTATCTTTTACCGGGACTTTAGAATTACTATTTAAGCAACGCCAAAAATCTTATTTTTTCAAAAATAACCATGAACTAAAACAGAAGGTTTCGAGAGAGATGCATAATTTTAGGACTGATACTAATGTGGATTCTAAAGAAACGATAGTTACTCTTACGTTTTTTTTCATTGTTTCATTTTTTATACTGGCAATTACTATTGGAATAACGGATATTTATTCTCTCAGTATAGGTCAAGGTAGTTTAATATTAGTCGTGGTTAGTTTACCTCTTTTGTATTTATTTTTTTCATATGCCGTCATGAACCGGAGAAGAGTTTTAGGGGAAAGACATGATGAAGAGCTAAAAAGATCAGTTCAATCCTTAATTGATTTTGGAGTTCAATTCGTCAAGAACAACGATTTAAATCCCGATATATTCCCCATTAAGTTACGACATAATGACTATGATGACTTGATCTATGAAAAGAAGGGTAAAAATAATTATGTGGGATTTCTGAAAAAATGAAACCAAATAAAAACTTAATCATAGTGTTTTTGATATTATTCTATCTTGTAGTCATCCAGAGGGTAATTATTTTATATCTCTTCCCGAACACGGGTATCAACAATGTTCTCAGTCAACTACAGCAAGAAACCCTGCCTTATATGGTAATAATAAAAGTAACACTGCTTTTAATTGCTTTGAGCATGATACTGGTGTTTTTTCTTCTTAAGAAAGATTTAGGAGTAGATGGTTTTCCTATTCCTAAGGATGTGTTTATTTTATTGATTTTAATTATGTCTGCAATTATTCCAACAGTAGCTTTATTGAATATCTTTTTAACCGGGGACATCTTATTTTCTTCATTACTCCTCATTTATGGCATAGTATTTACCACTGTTATTTATGTTATGGAAAATTAAATCTAAAAAAATTCACTATATAATATATATAAGAGAACTAATAATCCAAAAAATCCTTACTTATAAATAAAATTTCAGTCAAAATTAGTTATACAACAACAAATATATATAAACGTAAGTAAAACTAGAGTTTTAAAGATGGAATCGAAACATTTATCCATCTTCATACCAGCTTCTATATTGGCTGAAACAAAGGACTTAAAGTTGAGGACTTATAAAGTAGGCCTCATAGGTCGATCGGCAGCTCTCTTCCGGGTTGACCGAATCGTGATTTACAGCGATAATTCTAGTAGGGAAGAGGTAAAGTTTATTAGTGATGTTCTCACTTATATGAATACACCTCAATACCTTAGAAAGAAGGTATTTCCTATAACAAAGGAGTTGCGGTATGCAGGGATACTCCCTCCGTTACGGACTCCTCATCACCCCACTGAAGAAGTCAGCCAAGGTGATTACAGACAGGGACTAACCATAAAAAGAACAAAAAAAGGCACAATGGTCGACATTGGTGCCGACAGACTTGCGCTGTGTAAGGAAAAGCTCAGCGTAAACAAAGTGTTAAGCTTTCGGGTAACCAAGCTTGCTAAGGAAATAATAGTAGAACCTGATAAACCTGAAATTTATTGGGGTTATAAGACTTTATCTACTTATAAGAATTTGTACGATAGCATTGATATGCTTAAACCAAAACCAGACCTGGTTATTGGGACAAGCAAGTATGCTCCATCGATTATGTCTATTTTAGATGAAGTTAAAGATAGTTTAAAGGGCTCCAAACGGGTAGCTATTTTGTTTGGCGGTCCATATTCAGGCTTACACGATCTAATCGATGAAAGGAACGTGGACCTCACGGTTAACACCGTTCCTAAACAGGGGACTAAGACCGTAAGAACTGAAGAGGCAGTAATATCAACTTTATCTGTATTTAACTTGCTCTTAGATACAGTATAACTCGGATAAATGAATATTAGCAAGTGGAACTTGCACTATGTAAGGAGGAAATTTTATGACTAGACATCATCAACCAAGAAAAGGATCAGTTGCATATAGTCCAAGAAAGCGAGCGGCCAAGGAATCACCAAAAACAAGCTCCTGGCCAGAAGTCGAAGAATTAGGGATTTTAGGATTTCCAGGGTACAAAGTGGGAATGACCCACCTGACCATGCTGGACAATCATAAAAACTCCCCCACAGAAGGTATGGAAATAAGCACCCCGGTAACTGTGCTGGAAACACCACCAGTAGTAGTTATGGGCATCAGAGCTTACCAGCAGGATACTCATGGCCTAAAAACCATGACCGATGTACTGGCTGATGGTTTAAGTGAAGACCTAACCAGAACCATAACCCTACCAGAAGAGGACAGTGCAGAAAGTAAAATCGAAGAACTCAAGAAAAAATTAGACGAAATAGACGAAGTAAGAGTTATCATTCACACCAAACCCAGACTGGCCGGTGTACCTAAAAAGAAACCAGAAATACTGGAATGCGGACTGGGCGGAACAACCGTGGAAGAAAAACTGGACTACGCCATAAGTGTCCTGGGTAAAGAGATAAACCCGGCAGATGCCTTCGCAGATGGAGAGCACGTGGACACCATAGCCGTGACCAAGGGAAAAGGATTCCAGGGACCGGTTAAAAGATTCGGTGTTAGAATACAGTACGGAAAAGCTGCAAGAAGCAGTAAAGCCCGTGTCGTAGGATCTATCGGGCCCTGGTCACCATCCAGGACCATGTGGACCGTACCCATGGCCGGACAAATGGGCTACCATAAGAGGACCGAGTACAACAAGAAGATCCTGAAGATAGGGGAAGCCACTGAAGTGGATGATATAAATCCAGAGGGTGGATTCGTAAAGTACGGACTGGTGAAGAACAACTACGTCCTCCTCAAGGGTTCAGTACCCGGACCATCCAAGAGACTGGTGATGCTCAGAAAAGCAGTAAGGCCCCACGGAAAACACAACGACCCGGCCCAGATATCATATATCAGCACCAAGTCTAAACAGGGAGTATAATGATCTTTATAATATTTACAACGATATATTGCAAAGAGTGATTAAAGATGACAAAAATCAAGGTTTATTCATTGGAAGGTGAAACAGTAGATGAAATCGAGCTTCCCACTATTTTCACAGAAGAATTCAGGCCTGATCTCATAAAAAGAGCGGTTATTTCTTCACAAACAGCCAGGATCCAACCATGGGGAACCGACCCCATGGCCGGAAAACGGACCACTGCAAAGTCCTTCGGTGCCGGCCGTGGAGCGGCCATGGTCCCCAGGGTAAAGGGTTCCAGACACCCCGCAGGATCCAAAGGTGCATTCGTACCCCATGCAGTAGGAGGTAGGAGAGCCCACCCACCAAGGGCAGCCCGGATCATCCACGAGAAGATCAACAAGAAGGAAAAGAGGCTGGCCATAAGATCAGCAGTGGCAGCCACAGCCAACCAGGAACTGGTAGAGGCAAGGGGCCATCAGATAGAAAACGTACCCCAGATACCCCTGGTAGTGGATGATGAACTGTGCAAGGTCAAGAAGACCAGCGAAACCAGGGAGATCCTGAAAAACTTAGGAGTCTTCGAAGATGTAGTAAGGGCCAAATCCGGCCGTAAAATACGCTCCGGAAGAGGAAAAACCAGGGGAAGGAAATACAAAACCCCAAAAGGGCCTTTACTGGTTGTTGGAGAAGATAAAGGGATAAGCCTGGGTGCCAGAAACCACCCTGGTGTGGATATAGTGGTGGTGGATAACCTTAACGCTGAGTTACTCGCCCCGGGAACTCATCCTGGTAGACTTACCATTTACACCAAATCTGCTATAGAGAAGTTAGGAGAGCTATTCCAGAACAAATAAGGGGAATGTAGAAAATGGATTCTTATTCAATAATCGAGAAGCCGCATTTAACTGAAAAAAGTATGAATGCCATAGACAAGAACAACGAACTGACCTTCAAGGTCAGGAGGACGGCCAGTAAAGCCCAGATAAAAAATGCCTTTGAGGAGCTCTACGAAGTGAAGGTGGAGAGGGTCAACACCCAGATAACCTCCAAGGGAGAGAAAGTAGCCTACATAAAACTCGAGGCGGAACACAGTGCCGAGGACATCGCTGTGAAGATGGGTGTATTCTAACGTAGATAATATCCCTTAAGGGAGGAAAGTAACAATGGGAAAGAGACTGATAATCCAACGGAGAGGAAGGGGAACACCCACCTATAAGAGCGCATCCCACCGGTTCAAAGGGAGGATCGCCTACCGTTATTACGATGATATAGAAAAAGAAGGAAGCCTGCAGGGAAGAGTGGTGGACATCATCCACGACCCGGGACGAAGCGCCCCCCTGGCACAGGTACAATTTGAAAATGATGAAAGATTACTGATTTTAGCACCAGAAAGTATACAGATTGATGATGAAATTGCAGTGGGTGTTACCGCACCGATAAGCCCTGGTAATTCCCTACCATTGGCACAGATTCCGGAAGGAACACCACTATATAATATAGAAAAAAATCCAGGAGACGGGGGAAAATTCGTCCGTTCATCTGGTACTTACGCTTCTTTGATCACCCACGATGTTGGTAAAGCCATAATCGAGTTACCATCAGGGGAATTAAAGGCATTCCACCCACAGTGCAGAGCCACCATAGGAGTGGTCGCTGGTGGAGGAAGAAAAGAGAAGCCATTCCTTAAAGCAGGGAACAGACACTACGCTACCAAAGCTAAGGGTAAAAAGAGCGTAGGTGTGAGAGGAGTGGCCATGAACGCAGTAGACCACCCACACGGTGGAGGAAACAGACAGCACCCTGGTAGGCCAACCACCATATCAAGACACGCCCCACCAGGAAGAAAAGTCGGTTCCATCGCTGCTAAACGAACAGGAAAACGAAGATAGATAATATCCAAGAAGATATGAAATTTGAATCAAAAGATAAGAAAAACAATAACCTAGATTAGATAAGATTGTACGAGGAGGAGACTAATTGGCTAGAAAAGAATTTAGTTATCGCGGTTACACCCTGGAAGAACTACAGCAGATGCCACTGGACAACGTGATCCAGTTACTGCCTTCCAGACAGAGAAGATCCCTACGTAAAGGCTTTCTTCCCAGACAGAAGAAGGTCCTGGAGAAGATTAGAAAACTCAAAAAAGAAGGAGACCAGGGCGGAAGGCCCCGGATCATAAAGACCCACTGCCGGGACATGATCGTCCTACCGGAAATGGTGGGCATGACCTTCGGAATATACGATGGTAAACAGTTCGTAGAAGTTACCATCCAGCCAGAGATGATCGGCTGCTATTTCGGAGAATTTGCAGTTACCAGACAGAGAGTACAGCACGGAGATCCAGGAATGGGTGCAACCAGATCATCCATGTTCGTGCCCCTCAAATAAGGAGTTAAAAACATGGCTAAAATTAAATACGCTTACAACGAGGATGCCGGGAAAGTGGCCAAGGCCGCCGGCCGATCCCTTAAGATATCCCCCAAACACTCCAGGGAAATATGTAACGCCATAAGGGGAATGGAAGTGGAAGAAGCCAAGGACTACCTGGAAGATGTCATAGCGATGAAACAGGCAGTACCCTTCAAGCGATACAACAAAAAGGTAGGACACAAGAAAGGTCTCGAGGGCTGGCCAACCGGCCGATACCCGGTTAAAGCAGCCAAACAGATACTTGATGTCCTGGTAAATGCCGAGGCTAACGCTGAATACCAGGGACTGGACACCGATAACCTGGAGATAGTTCACATATCCAGCCACCGTGGTTACGTTATAAGAGGATGGACTCCCCGAGCTTTTGGAAGAGCAAGCCCCTTTAACACACCGACCACCCACATACAAATCGTACTTGGGGAGATTTAATGATTGAAAAGGATTTTGTAACAGAAGGTCTCAAGAGGACCAGAATCGATGAATACTTAGAAAACGAACTCGAGCGAGCCGGATACGGTGGAATGGAAATCCAGGTAACACCCCTGGGTACCATGGTAGTGGTCTACGCTGAACGCCCGGGTATGGTTATTGGAAGAGGTGGAAAAACCGTCCGTAACATAACCCAGCAGCTTAAGAACAACTACGACCTGGAAAACCCCCAGGTAGAAGTAAAAGAAGTGGACGTTCCAGAACTCAACCCTAAAATTATGGCCCATAAGATAGCGGCCATGCTCCAGCGGGGAATGCACTTCAGAAGAGTAGCATACACAGCCCTTAGAAGGATAATGGGAGCTGGAGCACAGGGAGTGGAAGTAACCATTTCCGGTAAAATAAGGGGTTCCAGATCTGCATGTGCCAAATTCATAGATGGATACATCAAAAAGTGTGGAGAGCCAGCCACCCGATTTGTAAGGGAAGGCTTCGCCACCGTACAACTCAAACCAGGAGTACTGGGTATCTACGTCAGAATCATGCCCCCGGGCACCGTCCTACCAGATAAGGTGGATATCATACAGCCCGTTGTAGAGGAAACCCCTGTGGAAACTGTGGTGGAAGAAGAAACTTCTGCACCTGTTGAGGAAGAAAAAGCGGAAGAACCAGGGGAAGAATCAATCTCCGACGTTTTAGAAGAAGAAACAGCAGAAGAGATCGAAGATATTGAGGAGATCGAAGAGGAAGCTGCCAGTGAAAAACCTGCTGAAGAGGAAGCTGCTGAGAAAGAATCAGTGAAAGAATCTAAAGAGGAGCCAGCTGAGAAAAAACCAGCTAAACCTGAAAAAGAAGCTGCTGAGAAAAAACCAGCTGAGAAACCAGCAGAAGAACCAGCCAAAGAGGAGCTTAAGAAGGAAAAACCTAAAAGGGGAAGACCTAAGAAGGAAGAACCTAAAGCGGAGAAACCTGAAGAGGAAAAACCCAAAAAGAGGGGAAGACCTAAAAAGGAACCTGCAGCAGAAGAACCCAAAAAGACCTTTAAAACAGCCGAGCTGGTCAAGCCTGCCAGGGATAAAAAATAACTTTGGGAGAATATTTGAAAATAAAAGGTGTATAAAAAATGGCAATTTTAAGGACCAAAGAAATACGGGCAATGGAAGTTGAAGACATCCAGAAAAAACTGGAGGAACTCCGGGCAGAACACTCAAAGATAGTCTCTAAGAGTGCCGCTGCGGGTATCTACGATAACCCGGGAGAGATTAAGGAACTTAAAAGGACTATTGCTCGAGTACTTACCATAATGAATGAAAAAAACCAAGGAGAACAAAAATAGATGACAGTGTGTGATGTGTGCGGTCTTCCCGAAGAACTCTGCGTATGCGAAGAGATTGCACGGGAGATTCAAAAAGTAAAAGTCTACACAGTAAGAAGAAGATTTGGAAAGCTCATGACCATTGTAGAGGGGATCGATGAGCATGACATCGACATAAGAGAACTGACCAAAGAACTTAAAAATAAATGTGCCTGCGGAGGAACTGCAAAAAAAGGCCAGATAGAACTTCAAGGGGACCATAAACGGAAAGTAAAGGAAGTTCTAGCAAATATGGGCTTTTCTTCAGACACCATCGAAATTAAAGACAGGGAAGAGAGATCAAAGCGTAGAAAGAGACGATAATTTCCCTGTGTTTGTAATATTCAGTTATGATAACTCCACAAAATATATTCCGACACGAGTTCATTGGCCTCCCGGTTGAGGTGGCGGAGAGCTCACATGAAGGGTATAAAGGGATAAAGGGAAGGGTTGTTGACGAGACAAAAAATACCATCAAGATAGAAGATGTGGAAGGCAACGAGAAGGTCATCCCTAAAAAGGTAACCCTCTTCCAGTTCACCCTACCCGACGGAGTTAAAGTGGAAGTAAATGGTAAGGTAATTGCCATACGCCCGGAAAACAGGATAAAAAAGAGATACAAAAAATACTTGTAAAAAATCATGATTATTCCAAATATCAGGAAATAGACAGATAAATTTAATCAAAGGTGATTATATGATTGGTATCGACGTTACAGAACCAAAAAACAAATGCGATGACCCTAACTGCCCCTTTCATGGTAACCTGCCAGTAAGAGGACAGATACTGGAGGGAATCGTTACCAGTGACAAGGCAGAAAGAACCATCACTGTAGAGAGAAGCTATTACAAGTTCATCCGAAAATTCGAAAGATACGAAAAAAGGAAATCAAAAATAAACGTACACAAACCAGACTGCATAGACTTAAACGTTGGAGATGTGGTTAAAATCGCAGAATGCAGACCACTCAGTAAAACCAAGCATTTCGTGGTAATAGAAGTCAAGGGAGATTGAAATGAAGGCCATTACATCCAATGTTTCTAAATCACTACCCATCGGCGCCAGATTACAGTGTGTGGATAACACCGGTGCCAGAGAAGTGGAAATAGTATCGGTAAAGGGATACAAAGGTGTAAGGAGAAGATTAGCCAGTGCCGGTGTAGGTGACATGGTGGTGATCTCCGTTAAAAAAGGAACTGTGGAAATGAGAAGGGAAGTCACCACTGCCGTGGTGGTCAGGCAGAAAAAGGAATACCGCAGGGCAGACGGCTTAAGGGTAAAATTTGAAGACAACGCCGCGGTTATACTCTCCCCAGAAGGAGTGCTTAAAGGATCAGAAATAAGAGGACCAGTAGCTAAAGAAGCAGCTGACCGCTGGCCGTCAATAGGAAGTGCAGCCAGCATAATTGTCTGATTAAAGATTATCAAATTTAACAAAATGGAAATATTTCACGGTGATATAAATGTCAAAACAGCCAAGAAAACAAAGGAAAGCCCGCTACAACGCACCGTTACATGCGCGCCATAAACTGATGGCTGTCACACTATCTGAGGAACTCCGGGAACAATTAGAGACAAGGTCTCTCCCGGTAAGGAAGGGTGACACTGTAATGGTCATGCGGGGAGATTTCAAGGAAACAGAAGGAAAGGTAGAGATAGTCGATTATAAAAATTACCGCTTATTCATCGAAGGTGTCTCAGTACAGAAACCAGACGGAAACCAAACTTACCACCCGGTCCACCCCTCCAATGTGATGCTGGTGGAACTGGAATTAGACGATGAAGAGCGAAACGAAGCAATAGAGAGGAAGGGATAACATGGCAAAGATGGGTTCAAGAAAACATTTAAAACGTTACAAAGCACCGGAAAACTGGCCAATACACCCTAAAGAAGATAAATGGACAGTTAAAACCAGTCCCGGATCCCATGCCCTGGACAAGTCAATGCCCCTCCTCATAGTGGTCAGGGACATACTCCAGGTAGCAGACAACGCCCGGGAAGCGAAGATCATCATCAACAAAGGGGATATCCTGGTGGATGGTAGACCAATTAAGGACTACAAGTTCCCGGTAGGATTCATGGATGTAATCGAACTACCCAAATCAGAGAAGATCTACAGGGTACTTCCCGATGAAAAAGGACGACTTATACTCCACCCCATAACCAAGAGAAACAAAGGATTCAAACTATGCCGTGTTGTAGATAAAACCACCCTTAAAGAGGGTAAAACACAGTTAAATCTACACGACGGCCGAAACATCCTGACCGAGGATCAGTACAAAACCGCAGACGTGGTGAAGCTGAAGGTCCCCTCCCAGGAAATTAAGGATCATATCAAATTTGAAGACGGTACATTAGGCCTGGTCACTGGTGGAAAACACATCGGTGAGAGGGGAACTATAAAGGATATAACCATAACCAAATCCTCCATGCCCAACACCGTGGTAATCGAATCAGCAAGTGGAGAAACCTTCCAGACACTGAAAGATTACGTGTTCGTATTAGGCAAAGAAAAACCATTAATAACACTCCCCGGGGGTAAATAATCATGAATCCCATGCAGGAAGTGAAGATTGCCAAGGCCACCATAAACATCGGTGTGGGAGAGGGCGGTGAAAAACTCGCCCGTGCAGAAAAATTACTCACCACACTCACCAACCAGCAGCCAGTACGTACCTACTCCAAGGTAACCAACCCAGAGTTCGGCATAAGGAAAAACCAGCCCATAGCCTGTAAAGTCACCCTGCGTGATGAGAAGGCAGACGAGGCCATAAAACTCATCCTTAACGGTATTGGTAACCGGTTAAGGTCCAGACAATTCGACAGGAACGGTAACGTGTCCTTCGGAATTGAGGAACACATCGATATACCTGGGATACGCTACGACCCGGACATTGGTATATTCGGTATGAACATCTCCGTAACCTTTGAAAAACCAGGTTACCGGATAAAGAAGAGGAAAATTCAACGGAAAAAGGTACCACCCAAACACCAGGTCACTCCAGAGGAAACCCAGGAGTTTATGAAGGAAAAATTTAACATCGAGATAGGTGATTAATTTGCCAAGAAAATACGGAAAGGCATCAAGACAATGCAGAAGATGTGGGGATCACTCTGCCCTGGTAAGGAGATACGGGCTTATGCTATGCAGACAGTGCTTCAGAGAACTCGCATCAAAAATCGGATTTAAAAAATATAACTAGAGGTAATAAAAAAATGACACTCATGGATCCTCTGGCAGACGCTCTTACCAACATGCGAAACAATGAATTGCAGGGAAACAACACCTGTACCATAAAACCAGCATCCAAGATGATTGGGCATGTTCTAAGAACCATGCAGAAGGAAGAATACATAGGCGAATTCGAGTTCGTGGATGATGGAAAGGCGGGACAGTTCATCATCGAACTGGAAGGAAACATAAACAAGTGCGGTGTGATAAAGCCCAGACACGCCGTGAAGAAAGATGAATTTGAAAAATTTGAAAAAAGGTACCTGCCCAGCAAGAGCTTCGGGATAATGATCATGACCACACCCGAGGGAATAATGACCCACAAAGAGGCCAAGGAAAAGGGAATCGGTGGCAGGTTACTAGCTTACATTTACTAAGGGTGATGATAATGGCTCAAGTAGCAATTCTCAGAGAAGAAATCCCCATACCAGCGGGAGTGGAGGTAACCATAAATGATGAAGTGATGGTTACCGGCACCAAGGGCGAGCTTAAAAGAAAATTCAAGGCACGAAACATCAAGATCACCAAGGACGATGATAAAGTCGTATTAGAAGCTCCCTTCCCTAAAAAGAGGGATAAAGCCATGCTGGGAACAATAAGATCCCATATAACCAACATGATAACCGGATTAACTGATGGATTCAGTTACAAGATGAAAATAGTATACGCTCACTTTCCCATGACCGTTAAAGTCACCGATAGTAAGGTGACCATAGAAAACTTCCTGGGAGAAAGACACCCCCGAACCGCCAAGATACTGGGCGATACCAAAGTCCAGGTCAAGGGTGACGAGGTAACCGTGGAAGGTATAAACAAGGAAGATGTAGGACAGACCATGGCCAACATAGAACAGGCCACCAAAATCAAAGGGAGAGACCCCAGGGTGTTCCAGGATGGAATATACCTGGTAAGCAAGGAATAAATAGGGTGATCCACATGAAGAAACCACATTTTAAACGACAGGAATGGCACAGATACAAGAAACTCGGAGACAAATGGAGGAAAGCCCGGGGGAAAACCAGTAAAAGAAGAAGGTACGAGGCAAGAAAACCAGCCATGCCCTCTATCGGATACGGATCTCCTAAAGAAACCAGGGGACTACACCCATCCGGATACCAGGATGTACTGGTCTCGAACCTCGCGGAACTTGCAACCTTAGACCCTGAAACACAGGCCGGAAGGATCAGTTCCAAGGTAGGCGGAAGAAAAAAGGAACAAATCCTTGAAAAAGCAAAGGAACTGGGAATCAAAGTATTAAACGAGTAAAAAAGTATTAAACGAATAAATATTATGATTCCAGTTAAACGGGAACAATTTAAATAAAAAATAATTAATCGCACATATTATAATTCGGTATAATGGAATTGATATGAAAAAATTAACTGCAGCCCAAAAAGGGGCTGTTTGGGAGGTTTCAAATTGAATCTTACTACTCAAAAAAGGATAGCTGCAGACATTCTAAAAGTCGGCGTGAACCGGGTTTGGATAGATCCCGAGAATACTGAGGAAGTATCACGGGCCATCACCAGGGAAGGTGTCAAGCAACTCATAGGAAACGGAGTTATAAAGGCCAAACCCAAAAAGGGGATCAGCAGTTACCGGTCTAAGAAGATCGCAGCACAGAAACAGAAAGGAAGAAGGAAAGGCCGTGGAAGTATTAAAGGAGCTAAAGGGGCAAGAAACCCCAAGAAGAAAGCCTGGATGACCACCATAAGGGCCTTAAGAACCGATTTAAAGGATATGAGAGATAACAGGGAGATAAATAAAACCACTTATCGTAAGCTTTACAAGATGGCTAAGGGTGGTGCATTCCGGAGCAAATCTTACATGAAGACCTACGCTCGGGATCACGACCTCTTGAGATAACTGGGGGAATAAATTTATGGCACACAGTTCAAGATACAAACTAGCATTCAAAAGAAGAAAGGAAGGAAAAACAGACTATAAAGCCAGATTAAAGCTTATGGGACAGAACAAATACAGGTTCGTGGTAAGACTTTCCAATAAGCATATCATAGCCCAGATAGTCACCACCAAAACAGAAGGAGACCAGACCCTGATAGCAGTCAACTCCAAGGAACTTGAAAGGTTAGGCTGGAAAGCAGGTGGAAAGAACATCTCCGCAGCATACCTGACCGGCTTTTTAGCCGGTAAAAAAGCTTTAAAGGATGGAATAGAAGAGGTCACCATGGACATAGGTCTTAAAACATCACTTAAAGGTTCAAAATTATACGCGGTACTCAAGGGTGCGGTGGACTCCGGATTGCACATACCACACAACGAAACAGTCCTACCAACTGATGAGAGGATTAACGGGGAACACATAGCAAAATATGCCGAGGCCCTGAGTGATAAAGAGGTGAAAGAGAAGTTCTCCAAGTACAAGGAAAACGGAATCGAACCAGCCAAACTACCGGAACACTTCACCGCCATTAAAGAAAAAATCGAAGAGGAATTATCATGAGCAATGATCGTAGAGATCGTAGAGATCGCAGGGATCGAAACGATCGAGAAGATTGGGAGCCCAAAACCAATCTGGGACGAATGGTTAAGGAAGGCACCATAACCGATATAGATGAGATATTCGACCGAGGCCTTCCCATCATGGAACTGGAGATAATAAATTCACTCCTACCAGATCTGGAAGAAGAAGTAATGGACGTCAACCTGGTCCAGAGGATGCACAAATCAGGTAGGAAAGTGAACTTCCGAGTCATAGTGGCCGTGGGAAATAAGAACGGCTACGTGGGACTAGGACAGGGCAAAGCCAAAGAGGTAGGCCCCGCCATCAGAAAAGCAGTAGATGATGCTAAATACAATATAATCAAGGTCCGCCGGGGATGCGGAGACTGGGGATGTGTCTGTGGAAAAGAACACACCGTACCCTTCAAAGTAGAAGGAAAAGCAGGAAGCGTACGGGTAACCCTCATACCCGCCCCGGGTGGAGTGGGACTGGCCATTGGAGATGTGGGTAAAACCATCCTGAAACTAGCAGGAATCGACGATATATGGTCCGATACCAAGGGACAAACCCAGACCACAATAAACTTCGCAGCAGCGGTCTTTGAAGCTTTAAGACAGTTAAGCAGGGTTAAAGCTAAAAAATCAGACCTTAAAAGTCTGGGAGTAGAATGCGCGGAATAAACGCGCGATACCATTAACCCATTACAAGAAATTCAAGGTGATACATAAATGATTGCAGCTATAAGAGTACGGGGCACAACCGGCGTAAAAGGGGAGATAGCAGACACCATGAAGATGTTAAGGCTTAACAGAATAAATCATGCTGTCATTATCGACGACACCCCCAGTTATCAGGGAATGCTCCAGAAGGCAAAAGATTACATAACATGGGGTGAAATTACAGAAGGCACCCTGGAAGAGATCATCACTAAACGGGGTAAAGTGCCTGGTGGAGAAAAGGTCACCAAGGAATACCTGAAGGAAAACACTTCCTACCAGACCATCAAAGCAGTGGCCAAAGCAGTGGCCAAGGGTGAGAAACTGGAAGAAGCAGGAATAAAACCCGTATTCAGACTACACCCTCCCCGAAAAGGATATAAGAACGTTAAAAAAGCCTACAATGAAGACGGGACCTTAGGATATCGCGGGGAAAATATGGAAGATCTTATCCGTAAGATGTTATAAATATAATCAAATTAATTTGAGTTGATATATCATGATAAGAAGAACACGAAAAATACGAAAGCTACGTGGATCACGAACCATAGGCGGAGGCTCTTCAAAACAAAGAAGGGGAGCAGGCCACCGTGGTGGGAGAGGTTTTGCCGGAGGCCACAAGCACATGTGGTCCTGGCTGGTTAAAAACGATCCAGATCATTACGGAAAACACGGCTTTAAACGGCCTCGGAAGACCGTAACTAAATTTAACCCTGTCAACTTAGCTTTCCTGGATGAAAAACTCGATGAACTAGTATCAAAGGGTTTGGCCAAGGAAGAGAAGGGAAAGATAGTGGTGGACGTAACCGAGCTTGGCTACAACAAAGTCCTGGGGAAGGGCAGAATAACCAAAAAAGCAATAATTAAATCCCCCAAATTCTCAGAATCTGCAAAAAACAAGATAGAAGAAGCAGGCGGAGAAGCAGTAACCATTTAGGAAATCTACACGTAACTAAAATCAAGAACACATTAAAATTAAATAACGAAATACACAGTATTCACATGGAAGGAGATTCATTTGATTGAAAAACTGCAGCCCATATTCTCTTTAATCCCCCAGGTAAAGTCACCTGATTACAGGGTTCCCTTTAAAGAAAAACTAAAATGGACAGGAATAATTCTCATACTCTACTTCGTCATAGGTATGATACCACTATTCGGTTTAAGCCCAACTGCTGTAGACCAATTCCAACAGTTACGAGCGGTTATGGCCGGTAGTTTTGGATCGATCATCACCCTAGGTATCGGTCCCATAGTAACTGCATCCATTATACTGCAGCTTATGGTGGGTGGAAAGATCATCAAACTGGATCTCTCCCAGCCCCGGGACAAAGCATTATTCCAAGGAACTCAGAAACTCCTTGCCATCATATTCACAGTATTTGAAGCAGCAGCGATGGTATTCACCGGTGCCCTAGCCCCATCATCCCCAGATGTTGCTTGGATATTAATATTACAGATTGTAATCGGGGGAATACTCATAATATTCCTGGATGAAGTAGTGTCCAAATGGGGATTCGGTAGCGGGGTAGGGTTGTTCATTGCAGCCGGAGTTGCTCAGACCATAATAGTAGGAACGTTCAACTTCCTGTCAACAGCACAATCACCCGGAGTGCCTTCCGGTAAGATCCCCCAATTCATATACACACTGACCACTGGTCAACCTGACTTCTCCCTGCTCCTGCCGGTAATAGCGGTAATAGTAGTGTTCCTGGTGGTAGTTTACGCAGAAAGTATGCGGGTGGAGATACCACTGTCCTATGGTGGTGTTAAAGGTGCCCGTGGAAAGTATCCCCTTAAATTTATATATGCCAGTAATATGCCGGTCATATTAACCAGTGCATTACTGTTAAATGTTCAGATATTTACAATGCTCTTCCAGAAACTGGGATTTCCCATCCTTGGGACAATATCCAATGGACAGCCCATAAGTGGACTGGCGTTATGGTTGAGCCAACCATCAATCGGTGCCTTGTTCACCAATCCGTTACAGGTGCTGTTCTATGCCGTGGTGTTCATTGGTTCCTGTGTATTATTCGCCTGGCTGTGGGTGGAGTTAAGTGGAATAGGTCCCAAACAGGTGGCTAAACAGTTATACCAGATGGGTATGCAGATCCCTGGTTTCAGAAGCAGCCGGGGACAGTTCGAAAGGATACTTAAGAAGTACATACCTGCTATCACCGTCATGGGCGGTGCCTTTGTAGGGTTACTCGCCTTCGGAGCGGATTTAACCGGAGCTCTCGGTGGAGGTACCGGTGTGCTTTTAACCGTGGGTATCGTGTACCGATTATATGAAGAGTTAGCACAGGAACAGCTGATGGACATGCATCCAATGCTTAGAAGATTCCTAGGAGATTAAGAGTCATAGACTAGGAGATTGAGGTAATAAAAGATTAAAAGAAGGTAAATAACTAAGGGGTTTTGAAAATGAAGGTGGTAGTAGTTGCTGGAATTCCAGGATCAGGAAGTACAACGGTTCTTAAAGGAGCCCTTGTAGACCTTGACTATGAACATGTAAATTATGGGGATGTCATGCTGGAGATCGCCCAGAAAAGGGACATAGTCCAGGATAGAGATTCCATGAGAAAACTTTCGCCCGACGTGCAGAAAGAGGTACAGAGGGAAGCTGCAAAAAGTATAAGAGAAAGGGCAAAGCAAAGTAATATAATCGTGGACACCCACTGCACCATAAAAACCCCCCTGGGTTTCTTACCCGGTTTACCTCCCTGGGTTTTAGAGGAACTGCAGCCAGACCAGTTCGTACTGGTGGAGGCTGATGGAGATGAGATCCTCATGCGGAGGATATCTGATACCACCCGGACCCGGGATATGGAGAAACTCCAGGACATAAACTTACACCAGCAGATGAACCGTTCTGTGGCCATGGCTTACGCCGCACTAACCGGTGCCACGGTACAAATAATTCAAAATCATGATGACCAGCTGGACGTGACAGTGGTCAGGATGATTGAAACACTGAAATGAGATTAACAAACACTAATGAGATGAAAAAAACATTAAAAAAATTTACACTTAAAAAAAAAGACTAACAAAACAACAGAAAGAGAGGATATAAAAAAATGGCAGGTTTCGACTTTCTAAATCCAATCTTAAATCCAATACTTAACCCGTTACTTACACTAGTAAACGATCCAAACAACCCCATGTTTGGAGCTATCATTGGGGTATTCATAATATCCACAATTATAGCCTTCCTTATAACATTGGCCAACAAGTTACTGGTGGATCAGGACCGACTGCAATTCCTGCAGCAGGAGATGAAGGATTACCAGCAGGAGATGATGGCCGCCCAGAAATCAGGCGACCCGAAAAAGTTGAAGGAGGTCCAGAAGAAGCAGGAGAAGTTCATGTCACTGCAGAAGGAGATGATGTTCAACTCCTTCAAACCCATGATAGTGACCATGGTGCCCATACTCCTTGTGTTCTACTGGCTGGCTGGAAACCCCCTGGTTTCCCAGTTCTACGTACAGTTACCCACCTTCGGCTACTACGTATTCCTGGTACCGCTATTCCAATGGATAGCCACCATATTCTATCCAGTGGGAGCAGTAACACCCTTCGCCACCATCAGCTGGCTGGGATGGTACATATTAGTATCCTTCGCCATGTCCATGGTGTTCAGGAAATTCCTGGGCCTTAAAGGGGGAGGAATGTAAAGTTCCTGGCCTTAATGGTGGAAATGTAGAATATTAGATCAAAACATCAGGAATATTAGATCAAAACATCAGATTTACCCGTCCAAATTTAGATAAAAAAATGTATTAGGAGATAGTAAAATGCCACAGTTAAGATACAGATCAAGATCTTACAGGAGAACCTTTAAGAAAACCCCGGGAGGCAAGACAGTACTACACTACAAGAAGAAGAAACCCTCCAAGCACGTATGTGCCAGTTGCGGTAAACTACTTCACGGTGTCCCCCGAGGAAGACCATACCAGATAAAAAAACTTTCAAAGACCAAGAAAAGGCCGACCAGACCCTACGGTGGACAGCTCTGTTCTGAGTGTTCCCGCCGAGTATTTAAGGAAGAGGCCCGATCCTGATGATCATAACCATCGGCGGACTAGCCGGAAGTGGTACAACCACCGCCAGCAAGATCCTCTCTGAGAAGATGGGAATTCCCTACATTTCAGCTGGGGATATTTTCCGCCAGATGGCCAGAGAACATGAGATGGATATTCTGGAGTTCAGCAAATACGCTGAAGACAACATAGATGTAGACCGCCAGATCGACCAGAGACAGGCCAAAGTAGCCCGTGAATGCGAAGACCTCATAGTGGAGGGCAGACTCTCGGCATACTTCGTGGACGCCGACCTCAAGGTATGCTTCACAGCACCCCTGGATGTCCGTGCAGAACGTATCAGCCAGAGGGAGAACAAGCCCCTGGATATCGTTAAAAAGGAAATCATTAAAAGGGGACTAAGCGAGGCCAAAAGGTACCGGGAGATACACCATATAGAAATCGAAGATCTGGATGTGTATGACCTCATCATCAACACCAACAGCTTCACTCCAGAAAGCATAGCCCATATCATAGAGAAAGCTACTGGAGAGATATAAAAATACAGTAAGCAGCTCTACAGATATAAATAAAAAGATTATAATCAATAATTCAATTTCATAAACAAAAGAAAGTAGATTCTAGCAAATATCTAAAAATTAGAGGTGATTATAGATGCCAGCAATAGAAGTTGGAAGAATATGTGTAAAACTCGCCGGAAGAGAAGCGGGTGAAAAATGTGTTATCATAGAAGTTATCGATGATAAATTCGTAGAAGTAGTAGGCACCGCTGTTAAAAACAGAAGATGCAACGTTAAACACTTAGAACCATTGGAAGAAACAATGGAAGTTAAATCTGAAGATATAGAAAAGATTAAAAAGGACTTTGAGGCTGCAGTAGCTTAAATGCATTTGAAAGTTCATATAAATTTCATAAGTAACTTAACGTATCCAAAAGATGAAATAGGTTTTACTGATGGTAGAACTGCTCCATAAGGCCGAAGGGGAAACTGATCCAGATTTTGGCTGCCCACCCCACATGCGACCCATAAAGGAGTACCTCTCCAAGGGTGTTATAAACCTGGACAAGCCATCGGGACCAACCAGCCATGAAGTGGATTCCTGGGTAAAAAGAATCCTTAAAACCACTAAAACAGGGCATGGAGGAACACTGGACCCCCGGGTTACCGGGGTACTGCCTGTAGGGATTGACCAGGCCACCAGAGTCATCCATCTCCTACTAGAGGCTCCGAAGGAATATGTATGTCTGATGAGACTCCATGAGGAAGTGGAGGACTGCAGGATAGTAGAGATACTCCGGGAATTCCAGGGGAAGATCTTTCAAACACCCCCTGTAAAATCAGCAGTAAAAAGAGAACTAAGGGTAAGGAATATATACTACGCGGACCTCCTGGAAATTGAAGGACAGAACGTCCTATTCCGGATAGGCTGCGAAGCAGGTACCTACATCCGCAAATATTGTCATGATATAGGAGAAGCCCTTGGTTCAGGCGCACACATGGCTGAACTTAGAAGGACCATGGTAGGACCCTTCCGGGAGGATGAAACCCTTAAGAATCTACAGGAACTAACTGATGCCTACCAGGAATGGCTGGATGAGGGAGATGAATCCGGGTTGCGGGAGACTGTACTTCCCATGGAAACGGCAGCAAGCCACCTCCCCCAGATAATCATCAGGGATTCTGCCGTAGATGCCGTCTGCCACGGTGCAGATCTGGCCGCCGGCGGGATACTCCAGTTATGCCCGGATATACAGAAAGGCTCCACTGTTGCCCTTTACACTTTGAAGGGTGAACTGGTAGCAGCAGGCGCCAGTCTCCACGACTCAAATGAAATATGCAAAATCAACAAGGGAATAGTGGTGGATATAAAAAAAGTTTTTATGGAACCTGGAACATATCCAAAGATGTGGAAGTAAAAATCTGCTCTTTGTAATAGCTTCCCAAGTTAACAAGCAAAATTAGTATCGCCTAGGGGATTTGAAATTTTTTAGGTTGCATATTTATCTTTATGCCGGGATAGTCTAGCCAGGTAAGGCGCAAGACTGGAAATCTTGTGGAGCTTTGCTCCGCCTGGGTTCAAATCCCAGTCCCGGCGTTCAAAAACAAACAATTGGACTCATAAAAATTAACCAGAAAATACAAAAAACAAATAGGATTAAATAAAAATAAGATAAAGAAGAAATCGCAAAATAAATTGAAAATTAACAAAAAATATCCAAAGTATAAAAGAGAGGAATAAATATGGAAGAAGACTTCAAACACATGGTCCGTATAGCCAGAAAGGACGTGGATGGTAACAAACCAGTAGTAAACGCACTTGCAGATATAAAAGGTGTGGGAATCGCGTTATCCAGGGCCATAGTTTCACGTATGGGTTTAGACTTAAACCAGAAAATAGGATACTTACCAGATGATACAATCAATGAAATAGAGGATGCCATTCGAGATCCACAGAAGCACGATATACCAGAATGGATGCTTAACCGGAGAAACGATTATGAAACCGGTAAAACCGAGCATCTTATAGAATCAGACTTAATGATGCGTCTCAGAGACGATTTAAACCGGATGAAAAAGATCAGAAGCTATAAAGGAAGAAGGCATGAGGTGGGATTACCAGTCCGTGGACAGAGAACCAAATCCACCTTCCGGAAAGGATCATCTGTGGGAGTAAGCAGGAGAAGAAGAGGATAACTATTTAGGAGTATGAAATTATGGGACATCCAAGAAAATCCAGGAAAAAATATGACACACCATCTCACCCATGGAACGCCGACAGGATAAAACTGGAGAATAAATTAGTTAAAAAGTACGGACTTAAGACCAAAAAGGAAATATGGAAAGCCGAGACCATGGTTAAAAAATACCGGCGTGATGCCAGGGAACTCTTGGGTCTATCCAGTGAACAGACCAAAACCGAGAGGGAACAGCTTCTAGGCCACCTGGTTAAACAAGGCTTTTTAGGTAAAGAAGCCAAACTGGAAGACGTTTTAAACCTCACCGTGGAAGACGTGCTCCGCAGAAGATTACAAACCCTAGTACACCAGAAGGGACTGGGCAACACAGCCAAACAATCCAGAATCATGGTAGTACACGGACACATAGCCCTGGATGGTAAGAAGATAGACTCACCCAGTTACCTGGTAAAAAGCGGTGATGAAGAGCTCATAGGCTTCTACCAGGGAAGTGCCATGGAAAAATATCAAAAAGAACAGGCCTCCAAACAAACAGGAGAAGAATAAATTTTACAGGTGATAAATATGGCGGATAAAGAAAAATGGGGCGTAGCTAACATCTACAGTTCCTTCAACAACACCATAATCACCGTCACCGACCTTACCGGAGCAGAGACCATAACTCAGTGGTCCGGTGGTAAGGTGGTACGGGCAGATAGGCAGGAATCATCACCCTTTGCAGCCATGGAGGCTGCCACCCGGGCAGCGGAAGACGTCAAGGAAAAGGGTTTAATCGGATTACACATACGTGTTCGAGCACCGGGAGGAAACGGTTCCCGAACACCAGGACCAGGTGCACAGGCCACCATAAGGGCTTTAGCCCGGGCCGGTATCAAGATAGGTAAAATTGAAGATGTCACTCCAATACCTCACGATGGAACAGGAAGACCAGGAGGTAAAAGGGGGAGAAGGGTCTAAATGGATATAACCACCAAAAGCAGGGATGAGGATAAGATCATCCTGATAATAGAAGGTGTTGACGTACCTTTCGTGAACGCACTTCGCCGGATCTGCATGGTGGAAGTACCTACCATGGCCATAGAAGAAGTGGATGTATACAAGAATGATTCACGCATATTCGATGAAGTTTTAGCCCACCGGTTAGGACTGGTACCTCTTAAAACTGATCTGGAATCCATCATCCCCCATGATGAATGTGACTGTGAAGACCACTGCCCCCGCTGCAGCGTATCACTCCTCTTAAAGGAGAAAGGACCAAAAACAGTCTACTCAGGCGACCTCACATCACAGGACAATAAGGTCACACCAGTACACGACACCATACCCCTCTTGAAGTTAAGGGGAGAGGAAGAGGTGGAATTGGAGGCCATAGCACAGCTGGGAACAGGTTTAGAGCATGCTAAATGGCAGCCCACCACATCAAGCGCCTACAAATACTACCCCATAATTACCATAGACACAGAAAAATGTGAGGCATGCGCCAAGTGTGCAACAGAATGCCCCCGAGGGGTTCTGGAATTCGATGAGAAGGAAAACAAGATCCTAGTGGTCGACCCGGAAAACTGCAACATGTGCAAGACCTGTGTAAAGGACTGTGAAATGGGTGCCATCACCGTGGAAGGCCAGGAAGACAAGTTCATATTCAAGATAGAAACCGATGGATCCCTGAAACCAGAGGAAGTAATAAGCACAGCCTGCGATATATTAGCGGGTAAATCTCAAAAAATCATAGAATTTACAGAAGGAGAAAGTTAACATGGTAACAAAAACCAATCCCAAGATCACAGAACTCATAACCAGCCTTAAGGAGAAATCATACCAGGAAGAGGCGGCCATATGGAAGGATGTAGCCCGTAAACTGGAAAAATCCACCAGGAGACAGGCCGAGGTAAACCTCTCCAAGATAAACCGGAACACCCAGAAAGACGACGTGGTCCTGGTGCCGGGTAAAGTGTTAAGTAGCGGTGTACTGGACCATAAAGTCCAGATAGCAGCATTAGATTTTTCCCTGAAGGCAGCTCGAAAGATAGATAACGCCGGTGGAGAAATACTGGATATAAGCCAGCTGGTGGAGAAAAATCCTAAAGGCACCGGAGTGAAGATTATCCAATAAAAAAAAAATTTTAAGGACGTTATAAAGATGATTATAGATGGAGAAGGACTCGTACTGGGGAGACTGGCCAGCAAGGTCAGTAAGAAATTACTCCAGGGCGAGGAGATAACGGTTTTAAACGCTGATAAAATATTGATATCAGGAACAAAGGAATGGGCCTACGCCAAATATAAACAGAGAATTGACCGGGCCAGTATTTCAAACCCCCGAGATATGGGACCTAAATACCCCCGAAGACCCGATGATATCTTCCGTAGAACTGTAAGGGGCATGTTACCCTACAAGAAACCCATGGGAAGAGAGGCCTTTAAATCACTCAAAGTTTACGTAGGAGTTCCACGCAAATTCGAAGACAAAGAAGCCCTGAAGCCACTAGAAGCACAGCCCAAACACGTGGTAAAAAGCATAGAACTGGGAAAAGTATCCCACCTGCTGGGCTCAAAATATTAAAAAGCTCAAAGGAAGCTCTCAAAAAAATATTAAGAAATTAGGATAAGTGTATATCATGAAGAAAGTTATTCATACCAGTGGAAAGAGAAAAACAGCCATTGCCCGGGGAAAATTCCGGGAAGGCAAGGGAAGGTTAAGGATTAACAAGTACCCAGCCGAACTCTACCAGCCCGAACTTGCCCGATTGAAGATAAGCGAACCAATAACCCTGGCAGGTAAACTGGCCGAAGATGTGGACATCGATGTTCATGTAGTCGGTGGCGGTATAATGGGCCAGGCAGAAGCCGCCCGAATGGTCATAGCCAAAGGCATGGTACAATGGACCAGCGACATGGACCTCAAGGAAAAATACACCCAATATGACCGTACCATGCTCGTAGGTGACCCACGACGTAGCGAACCTAAAAAGTACGGTGGAAGAGGCGCACGAGCCCGAAAACAGAAAAGTTACAGGTAAACTCATCCCTTTACCGGAGTATTATTTTTCCGTGTAAGGGAACGTTAATTTTTCCTGTAATCAAAAACAGAACCCCAATTCTGTAAAAAAGAACCTTAATAAAAACTTAATTTAAAAAAACTTATTCAAACGAATGATTATATGATTCCAGTTAGATGTTTAAGCTGTGGAAAAGTTGTATCTGCCTATTTTGAGGAATATAAAAAGAGAACTGATGAGGGTGAGAATCCTAAGGAAGTCCTCGATGACCTGGGAATAGACAAATACTGCTGCAGGAGAATGTTCATCGCCCATGTAGAAGTATGGTAGTATGGGGGCCGTAGGGTAGCTTGGTCCATCCTCTCAGCCATTGAAACAAGTATTCAGTTAACTTAAGGAAAATAAAAATTTCCTGGAGTGTGATATTTTTTCAACTGAAACGGGGATGCGGTCAACACCGGAACGCTGGAGACCCGAGTTCAAATCTCGGCGGCCCCATTTCCATTTTAATCTAATCAATGAAATTTATCATAAGGAGAGAGAAAATGGCCAGAAAAACTAGTACAAAAAAGGAAGAAACCCCTTTAAAACTCACCAGATTTGAAAAGGCACGACTTATAGGTGCCAGAGCTCTTCAACTTTCAATGGGAGCCAAACCACAAGTAGAAGTTTCTGGTTCCATTGACCCCATAGACATAGCCACATTAGAGCTTAAAGAAGATGTAATACCCCTCGAAGTGAAGAGGATATTGAAAAAGTAGAGGCTTTCTAATAAAGGAAGATCACTTTCATCATTAAAAAAATAGTTAATCCAAAAATAAGGCCTGAAATAACCACTATTTTTTCCAGAGGTGTTTATTGTGGATAGTATTATAGAAGACATACGGGTAAGAAAAATCTTAGATAGTAGAGGAAACCCCACCCTAGAGGTGGATGTAATAACCTGGAACGGTTTTGGAAGGGCGGCAGCTCCCAGCGGAGCCAGCACCGGAGCACGTGAAGTGGTAGCCTTCCCAGCCGGGGGAGTGGACAAGATAATAGGTGAAGTGGAGGACATCATATCCTCGGAACTTATAGGAATGGATGCCGAAGACCTGAACGAGATCGACCTGGTCTTGAAGGAGATAGACGGCACAGAGAACCTGTCCTCAATAGGCGGGAACACCACCGTGGCCGTGTCCATGGCCACAGCCAAGGCCGCAGCAGCATCCTACAACATGCCCCTGTACCGCTTTTTAGGGGGAAACATGCCCAATGAAATACCATACCCCCTGGGAAACATGATAAACGGCGGAGCACACGCCGGTAAGAACGCCCCGGATATACAGGAATTCCTGGTAATACCCGTAGGAGCAGAGAACATCACCGAAGCAGTCTTTACCAATGTTAACGTCCACAAGAAAATCCGTGAATTAATACAGGCCAAAGACACATCCTTTACTGGTGGTAAGGGGGATGAAGGGGGATGGGCACCCAACCTCACCAGCCAAGAAGCCCTGGAGATACAGTTCAAGGCCTGCCAGGATGTAACCGATGAAACTGGTGTGGAGGTAAAACCCTCCCTGGACATGGCCGCCAGTGAAATGTGGGACCCCGATAAGGAAGTGTATGTATACAAGCGTGAAGGTGTAAACCGGACCACCGGCGAGCAGATAGATTATGTAGAAGAGATCATAGACACCTACGGCTTTTACTTCGTAGAAGACCCCATCCGGGAGGGTGATTTCCATGGATTTGCCGAGCTCACACGGAAAGTGAAGGGCCGGTGCCTGATCTGTGGTGACGACATATTCGTGACCAACAAGGAAATCCTCCAGGAGGGAATAAACAAGAAGGCCGCCGACTCCATCATCATAAAACCCAACCAGATCGGCACCCTCACCGACACCTACCAAACAGTAGAACTAGCCCGGAACAACAAATACGTACCCGTAGTATCTCACCGCTCAGGAGAGACCACCGATGAAACCATAGCCCACCTGGCAGTGGCTTGGGGATGCCCCATAATCAAAACCGGTGCAACCGGCGGGGAAAGGATCGCCAAACTCAACGAACTCATCAGGATAGAAGAGGAAATTACCGATCCATCCATGGGTAGGATCGAGAAATACCGGTGAAATCACATTTTTTTATATTATAAAATAATCAGGACATTCAAAATATGAAAAAGGTTAACAAAACAAAGGAGAAATGGAAATATGGCTAAAATAACAATAGATTACGAAAAATGCGAAGGCGCAGACTGTGCAGAATGCGTGGATGTCTGCCCCATGGAGAACTTCGAAATCGAAGGAGACAAGATCATAATCTGCAACCAAGAAGAATGCAGCTTATGTGAGGTGTGCATGGACGTATGCCCCAACGAAGCAGTAAAGGTAGAAGAAGATTAATAAATGAATTTTTCACGATAATAAAAAGGGGATGCGAATTAAAATCGCATCTTTTTTTAATTTATTATAATAACATCCATTTAACCTCTATTTTAAACCGGTAAAAAACTACTATTTACAATTATAGGGGAAAAAATACAGGTTAAAACGTTTAAAAAAATGTTTATTTGAGGTGATAAGTTGTCAGAACTTTTAATTCCACTGGACAGATATTTAGCAGCCGGATTACATATCGGCACTCAACAGAAAACCAAGGACATGGAGAGGTACATCTACCGGGTAAGGGCGGATGGACTCTATGTATTAGATGTCAGAAAAACCAACGACAGAATATTATCAGCGGCCAAATTCCTGGCCAAATACGATCCAGATGACATACTGGTAGTGTCAACCAGACAGTACGGACAGGCACCAGTCAAAAGATTTGGAGAGATTGTAGGGGTAAAGACCATACCTGGAAGATTCATACCAGGAACATTGACCAACCCCAACTATGCCAAGTTCATAGAACCCAAGGTACTGGTGGTAACCGACCCCAGATCAGACTCCCAGGCTATAATAGAAGCCAAACAGATGGGCCTGCCCGTAGTAGCACTCTGTGATACAGAAAACCTCCTGGGAAATGTGGACATAGTCGTACCAGTAAACAACAAGGGAAGAAAGGCAATCGCACTGGTCTACTGGTTACTCGCCAGACAGATCCTCCGGGAGAAAGAAATCTTGGCAGAAGATGCCGATCTGGACGTGGAACCAACAGATTTCGAATTGAAGATATAAACTGGTTTAATCTATAAAAAAAATCAAGATCTTAAAAATTTTAAGGGATTATATTAGGGATTCCATAGGAAATAGTAGGATTAAGTAAAAATTGAGGATATAATTAAAAAAAATTAAAGAGGCAGTGATTTAAATGATAAGAAACCCTGCTGTAGCAGGTACTTTCTACGAAGCGGATCCTGATTCTTTAACTAAACAGATAGAAGGTTGTTTTAAACACCAGCTTGGCCCGGGAAGACTACCAGAAAACATGGGAAAAACACGCGAGATAAAGAGTATCATCGCACCACATGCCGGGTACATGTACTCCGGACCAGTGGCCGCCCACTCCTATCTGAAACTTGCAGAAGACGGACTGCCAGAAACATTCCTCATACTATGCCCCAACCACACTGGAATGGGATCCGGTGTCTCCACAGTAACCGAGGGCGGGTGGAAAACCCCACTCGGCCTCGTTGACATCGACGGCGAATTTGCAGAAAGGTTGATGGAAAACACACCCATCATAGACCCAGAACCACTGGCCCACATTCAGGAACACAGCTGCGAAGTCCAGGTACCATTCATACAGTACCTGGCAGAGAAAACTGGTAAAACATTCCGGATTGTGCCCATCTGCATGTGGATGCAGGATCTACAAACTGCAACGGAGATAGGAGCTGCCATAGCAAAGACCAGCCAGGAACTTGAAAGAGATGTGGTTATAGTGGCCAGCACAGACTTCACCCACTACAAACCCCATGATATAGCCTACCACAACGACCACCAGGTCTTAGATGCAATAGAGGCCCTGGATGAGAAGGCGGTTATGAGTCGGGTGGAGGAACTTAACGTTACCATGTGCGGCTTCGGACCGGTTAACGCATCCCTGGTCTATTCCAAGCTTATGGGTGCAGAAAAGGCAGAAGTACTTAAGTATGCGACCAGCGGTGATATCACTGGAGATAGAAGCGCAGTGGTCGGTTATGCAGCGGTAGTTATCAGGTAAGAAAGTTTCCAAATGTCTCATGAATTAGAAAGATTCTAAACGGAATAACTTACTTAATTAAAGAAATCTTACTCAATTAATTCCTAAAATGGGTGATTCTAATACAAGTTACAGCAAGAGCACCAGGTAAAGTAATTTTATTCGGTGAACATGCGGTAGTTCATGGAAAACCAGCTATTGCAGTTGCAGTGGATAGATTAGCCCATGTAACTTTAACGGAAAGGACCGATTCAATAATACACGCAGAAATATCCGGACTGGGAGTTGACGGATATTTGAACCTGGAAAATGAAACCATAAACACTCAAGGCTACCAGATTGAGATAGGCCTCTTAAAATATGTTTTAAAGGCACTCAAAGCAGTCGATCACAGAACAGAACCAGGCACTGGTTTAGATGTAACAGTGGATATAGAGATGCCGGTAGCATCTGGACTGGGATCATCAGCCGCAGTTACAGTTGCCACACTGGCGGCAGCCTCTAAATATTACCAATTAAACCTTAAACCAAAGGCAATCGCATCACTGGCCCATCTAGTAGAACTTGAAGTTCAGGGCGCGGCAAGCCCCATAGACACCACCCTAAGTACCTATGGAGGGGTGATCTACCTTTCCCCGGACGCCCAGGAAATAGTCAGGCTGCCCATAGACTGGGACCTTCCCCTGGTAATAGGCCACACCAGAAGACAGGGTAACACCGGAGAACTGGTTGAAACTGTACGCCTCAAAAAGGAATCCTACCCATCCGTCATAAATCCCATATTCGAGTCCATTCAAGAAGTAACAGAGGAAGCACGAAATGCCCTTCTGGAAAAAGATGAAAAGAAGCTCGGAGAACTCATGAATATTAACCACGGCCTTCTGGATGCCCTGGGGGTTAACACACCGGCACTCTCCCGTATGGTGTACCTGGCCAGGCAGAAAGGAGCCCTGGGTTCCAAGATAACCGGTGCAGGGGGAGGTGGTAGTATAATAGCTTACTGCCCCGATAAAATGGATGAAGTAATAAATGAACTTCGAAAGGAAGAACAAGCCTTCCCTGTTAAGTTACGACATGAAGGAGTAACTTGTAACGTAATTGAATAAATTCCAGATTAAAGCATTTAGAATTAAAAATTGTATGGAAAGAGAGAATCATTATCTGGAAATAAAGAATCATTATCTGGAAATAAAGAATCATTATCTGGAAAATAAATCCAATATTAGGGGGATCATCAAATTGATAATCTTAAAGCTTGGTGGGAGTGTAATAACCCGAAAAGAAGCGGATAAACCCACCATAAATCACGAGAATTTAAAGAGGATAACCCGGGAGGTGGCAGAATCAACCCACCAGAAACTGATAGTAGTCCATGGTGCAGGTTCCTTTGGCCATCCCCTGGCAAAAAATTACGCCATAGGAGATGAAATCCAGGATAACCTAGATTTAAAAAAGAAAATGCTGGGATTTTCCCTGACCCAACACGCGGTGAAGGAGTTAAACGGAATAGTCAGTGAATATTTAAGGATGCACGGAACTCTATCTGTATCCATACAGCCATCATCATTTATATTAACCAAAAATAAACGGATTAAATCAGCAGATTTAACCCTGATCAGAAGATATCTGGAACTGGGCTTCGTCCCGGTAATATATGGGGATGTGGTTTTAGATGCAGATGAATCCATAGAGATGGCGGTGCTCTCCGGAGATCAGATAGTCAAATATCTGGCAGAGAACCTTAAACCAGAAAGGGTGATCCTGGCAACAGATGTAGATGGAATATACGATAAAAACCCAAAAAAATACCCTGATGCTCAATTAATTGAAACAGTATCTTCCCTGGAACAGATAGAAACAGGAGAAGAAACAAACATAGATGTCACCGGGGGAATGGGTGGAAAAGTAAGTGAACTACTAGGTCTTCTGGACCTAGAAATAGAATCTGAAATAATAAACGCCAACAAAACAGGCAATATAAAAAAGGCCCTGAACGGTGAAAAAGTAACAGGGACCACCATTAAAAGATAAAAATATTATCCGGAAAAAAATAACCGGAAAAACCATAAAAACCTTAAATTTATCGAATTACAGGTTTAAAAACAAAATTTTAGAAGGTACAAAATCATGATTTCTGATAGAAAACTACAACACCTGAACCTCTGCATGGAAAAAGATGTAGAGTACAGACAGAAAAAGACAGGTTTTGGTGATGTAGAATTAATTCACAAAGCTCTTCCCCAGATAGACAAGGAAGAGATCAGCCTCGAGACAGAATTTTTAGGAAAAAAACTAGGGGCACCAATCATAATAACCGGTATAACCGGGGGCCACCCTGCATCCCAGGCCATAAACCAGGCCCTGGCCAAAGCAGCCGAAGAACTTAAGATAGGAATGGGAATGGGAAGCCAACGCGCAGCAGTGGAAAATCCCGAACTCGAACCAACCTACACAGTTATACGGGATGAAGCCCCATCCACACTTGTAATAGGTAATATAGGAGCACCCCAGGTTGAATTTGCAGAGAAAGCTGCAAATATGATGGACCTGGATGCCATGGCCATCCACCTGAACTCCCTACAGGAAGCGATACAACCCGAAGGGGATGTGGATTCAAAAACTTACCTAGAAAATATAAAAAAGGCAACAGAAACACTGGATATACCAGTCATAGCAAAAGAAACAGGAGCCGGTATAAAAAGAGAAGACGCAGTAGCCCTGGAAAAGGCAGGAGTAGCTGCCATCGATATTGCCGGTGCCGGTGGAACGAGCTGGGCTGCAGTGGAAACCTACCGGTCCAAGGACCGCTCCCTGGGAGACCTCTTCTGGGATTGGGGTATACCCACCACGGTAAGCACTGTGGAAGTATCCGAATCTGTTAAGATACCAATACTATCCTCAGGGGGAATAAGAACTGGCCTGGACATGGCCAAGGCAATAGCCCTGGGAGCTGATGCAGCAGGCATAGCCCTGCCACTTTTAAAGGAAGCCTACCAGGGACCGGAAGCAGTGGTTGCCCGGCTGGAGAAGTTTATAGAAGAACTTAAAGTAGCCATGTACCTGGTAGGGGCATCCAACCTCACAGAACTTAAAAACATAGACCTGGTTATACAGGGAAAAACAAAAGACTGGCTCCAGGAAAGGGGCATAGAAACCAGTAAATATGCCAGGAGATCACTATAATGAGCGTAGAAGTAATAGCCATAGGCGGATACGAAGAAGTGGGAAAGAACATGTCCGCCGTGAAGATAGGAGAAGACGTGGTAATATTCGATATGGGTATCCACCTCGACCGGGTGCATATACACGAAGATACAGACATGGCCCGGATGCACAGCCTGGACCTGATTGAAAGGGGAATTATACCCGACGACACCCTGATGAAGGAAGTAGATGGGAAGGTAAGGGCCATAGTATTCACCCACGGCCACTTAGACCATATCGGGGCAGTTGGAAAACTAGCCCACCGCTACGAGGCACCATTAATTGGAACACCCTATACCATGGGACTCATAGAGAGAACCATTAAACAGGAAAAGAAGTTCAACGTGAACAACCCCTTACAGGTCTTAAACCCAGGGGAGAAGATACAGTTATCCCCGGATATAACACTGGAATTCGTGCACACCACCCACAGTTTACCCCAAACAGTAAACGCCGCACTGCACACATCTGAGGGGATAATCATGTATGCCAACGACTTTAAATTTGACAACCACCAGATGCTCTCTCCACCACCAGATTATAAGAGGTTGAGGGAGCTGGGACGACAGGGTGTGCTGGCTTTAATCGTGGAAACCACCCGTATGACCGAGAAACAGGAAGTAAAAACCCACTCAGAGAAGGTGGCCCGACTGAACCTCCAGGATATAATGGAACCCTTACTCGCCGAGAAGGATGGAATGTTAATCACCACATTTTCATCCCACATAGAACGTATCCAGGCCATCTGTAACATAGCAGACACAAGTGACAGGCAGATCCTGCTACTCGGTAGATCCATGGAGCGCTTCGGAAGCATAGCCGAGAATCTGGGAATCTTAGACCTGCCGGCCACAGCCAGTATCTACGGCAGCCCCAAGGCAGTTAACCGGGCTTTAGCCCATGCTGAAGAGAAGAGGGAGGACTACCTCCTGGTGACCACCGGACACCAGGGAGAGGTGGATGCATTACTTCCCAGGATAGCCAACAACAAAACCAACTTCCAGGTGAGGAGGGGAGATAACATTTTGATATCTGCACCAATCATACCCAGTCCCATGAACATCGCCAACAGGAATGTCATGGAGAAAAGGCTTAAATCCAGTGGAGCTAGAATATATCCTAACATACATGTATCTGGACATGCTGGAAGGGAAGATCACAGGGACTACATCCGGATGCTCAACCCAGAGCACATAATACCCTCCCATGGAGATCTGGAGATGCTCGCAGCCTACACTGAACTCGCGGAGGAAGAAGGATACAAGATGGGAAATAACGTTCACTTACTGCGTAATGGACAGGCGCAGGTCTTTAATGGAGGATTATAAACTCAGGAGGAGATGGCTTGGAAATATTAGACGTACTAAAAAAATATTCTACAGGAGTCGACCGGGAAATAGAGAATGCATTAGATACCGTTGACCCTGAAAATCTTTATGATGCATCAAAACACCTGATAAAAGCGGGTGGTAAGAAGATAAGACCGGCACTGGTCCTTTTAACCGCTGAAGCAGTGGGTGGTAATATAGAAGGGGCATATAAAACAGCAGCGGCTGTGGAGCTGATCCATACTTTCAGCCTCATCCACGACGACATCATGGATGAAGATGAGATGAGGAGGGGAAAACCATCCGTACACACCCTGTGGGGTGAGCCCATGGCCATCCTCGCCGGTGATATACTATTTTCCCTGGCATTTGAACTGGTAGCCCAAACCCAAGTAGATGACGTACCCCCAAGCAGGGTGATAAAGGCTTTAAACACCGTGGTAGATGCCTGTATAAAGATATGTGAAGGACAGGCCTGTGACATGTCATTTGAGGAAAAATTCGATGTGGGTGAGTCAGAGTACCTGAACATGATCTACAAAAAAACAGCTGCCCTAATAGCTGCTGCCACTAAATCAGGCGCAATACTCGGGGGTGGCACTGCAGAACAGGTTGAGGCACTCTCCCAGTACGGTGAACTCATAGGTATGGCCTTCCAGATCCAGGACGACTACTTGGACGTGGTAAGCGAGGAAGAAGAGCTGGGCAAACCAGTGGGAAGCGACATAGTAGAGGGTAAGATGACCCTCATGGTAGTCCACACCCTATCTGCTGCATCCCCTGAAGACAAGGAAGAATTGATATCCATATTAAAAAGTGGAGATGAGTCTAATACCCAAAGAGCCATTGATATATTTAATAAATACGGCTCCATTGACTATACCCGGGACATAGCCTTAGATAATGTAAACAGGGCCAAGGATCTCCTGGATGTGCTGGATGACTCGCCGGCAAAAGAAGCACTCTACGATCTGGCAGATTTCATGCTGCAGAGGAAAAATTAGTGTTATTAATTGAAATTTAAAAATTATCCTCATTAATTAAAAATTTTTTTATCCCCCTTCATTAGTTGATTTTTATGGATGATACAGAAAAACTCATTTACAAGTACGCCCTCCTGAATGCGGTTAAACATAAGGGCAGCGCCCAGAGTGGGGCTGTAGTCGGAGTAGTTATGGGATCCCACCCTGAACTACGTAAGGACTCCAAGGAAATAGTGGAGTTAACAAGTAAGATAACCGAAGAGGTTAACTCCCTATCTCTGGATGAACAGAAACTGGAACTGGAAAAACTTGGTGTACAGGAAACACAGAAGAAAAAGAAACAGGAAAAGGGAGGACTGGCCGATCTACCTAATGTGGATGGTAAGGTGGTGTTAAGGTTCGCCCCCAACCCCAGTGGACCCCTGCACATAGGACACGCCAGGGCAGCCATTTTAAACCAGGAATACATGAACCGCTACGGGGGGAAACTGATTTTAAGGGTGGAAGACACCGACCCCCGTAGGGTGGACCCGGATGCCTACCAGATGATCCCGGAGGACCTGAAATGGCTGGGTGTCCAGTGGCAGGAAGAATACATCCAGAGCGACAGGATAGAGATCTACCATGAATATGCTCGTAAATTGATAGAGTTAGGCGAGGCTTACATGTGCACCTGTCCAGGGGAAGAGTTTAAGAAGTTAAAAGACGCCTCACAGGCCTGTTCCTGCCGGGATATGTCTGTAGAAGATAATCTGGAACGCTGGGAGGGGATGCCTGAGATGGCTGAGGGAACGGCCGTGTTAAGGGTGAAAACAGATCTAGAGCATAAAAATCCGGCCATAAGGGATTGGGTGGCCATGCGCATTGTGGATGCGGAGCACCCCCGTATAGGGACTAAGTTCCGGGTTTATCCCATGATGAACTTCGCCGTGGCCGTGGATGATCACCTCCTGGGTGTAACTCATGTGCTCCGTGGTAAAGACCATCTGGCCAACAGTGAAAAACAGAAGTACCTCTACAACCACTTTGGATGGGATGTTCCTAAGTTCATACATTACGGCCGGCTTAAAATGGAGAATATAGCCCTGAGCACCTCCAAGGCCCGGGCAGGGATAGAGGACGGACTTTACACTGGCTGGGACGACCCTCGACTGGGCACCATCAGGGCCATCGCCCGCAGAGGGATTATGCAGGAAGCAATTCGTGAGTTGATGCTAGAAATTGGTGTGAAAATCGCTGATTCAACTGTAAGCTGGAAGAAGATCTACGGTTTGAACCGAAACTTACTGGAAGAATCCTCCAACCGTTATTTTGCAGTTTTCAACCCGGAAAAAGTGGTAATTAAAGACTTACCCGACTCTCTGAAGGGAACAGTTAAGCGAGTTAAACACCCTGACTTCCCGGATCGAGGCTACAGGGAGATTCCATTTGATGGTGAGATTTATCTCGATAAAAAAGATATTGAAGACAACCAGAATAAAGTTTTAAGACTGATGGATGCTGTAAACATCTTTATGGGTGAAGAGATCACTTATCACAGCTCTTCATTGGAGGAAGCCCGGAAAGAAGGTGCAAGAATTGTTCATTGGGTTCCGTCAGAATCCAATAACCGGGTGGGTCTGGTTATGCCCGACGCTGAGACTTTGTATGGTTATATAGAACCTTCTTCAGATGTTCTTAGTGTCGATGACATAGTCCAGCTCGAACGGGTGGGATTCGCCCGGTTAGATAGTATTCAGGATGGGAAGTTGACCTTTTATTTTGCCCATAAATGAAATTTGGGTTGTTTATCCAAATTTG
The DNA here is from genome assembly GCA_002495625.1 of Methanobacterium sp. UBA375. Lineage (GTDB taxonomy): Archaea > Methanobacteriota > Methanobacteria > Methanobacteriales > Methanobacteriaceae > Methanobacterium_A. Next base: position 303,302 of record DAGC01000002.1, read on the forward strand.
ATCACTCCCTTTTTTAGTAGAAAAATATTTTAATATTTTTTTACATATTTTTATTACTAAATAATCAGGGAAAAATTAGGCTTTAATTTCACCCGATGGTTTAATCGATTGTTCAAATTTCCATTTTTAGAAATTTTGATATTATTAATTTTTTAATAATTTTTAATACTAAAATATAGAAAAGTATATAAGCATATACTTATATACTTATGGTACATGTTGAGGATCAACTCCAGCAAATGCACAGACCTATCATGTGAACTAGAAGAACTATTTAAAGCGCTGGGAAACGTAAACCGACTACTTATAGTATACAGATTAGCATCAGGCGAAGTTGAACAAATCAGTGTAACAGAAATGGCAAGGATGATGGGTTTAACCCAACCAGCTGCTTCACAACATCTCAAAATATTAAAAACTGCCAGGATCCTCGACTCTACCAAACATGGAAATCATATTTACTACACATTCAATGAAGACGCTTTAATACATCATAAAGAAAAAATCGACTTTTTATTTGGCTGCCTTTTTATTAAATGCCATAAAATTGATGAAAAACCAAAAGGGAATAATCGATTAATAATTCAATCAAAGAAATAAAAAAAATTAAATTCAATGGCCCAGGCCAAGAATATAACCAAACGGCCCAATGAGCCTGAACCGTGATATTATGAACGAGAGAGAACTTAATCAAGAATTATCAGTGGTAATAATACCCAACACGGTGTATATACATGAAACTGATATGAACCTAAAGATCAACAAAAAAATCGGCCGGGAAATCTACAACCGGGTTTCACGCGACGATTTTTACGGAATAGCCCTGGGGGTTAAAGAAGATAATCTCAGGGGACTGTACGTAGATTCCGACCTTTATAAAGTAGGGGCCCTGATAAAAGTTGAAGATGCCCGGGAAATGAAGGACTTCTTCCAGCTGAAACTTAAGATAATAGAAAGAGCAGCGATAAAGGAATTCATACCTGAAGAAGGTGATTACCGGGCCACTTACGAGTTACAACCAGATATAGACGACCTCAAGGAAGAAGAGAAGGAAGAAATACGGGGACATATCCGCTATCTGGTAAAGGAGATAAGTGAAAACTTCAAAGGCTCCAAAGCCTACGTGGATAACGTGAACCAGTTAGAAGACATCACCCAGATCACCGGCTACATCTTCCCCTATATGAGACTCACCACCCCAGAGAAACAGGAATTCCTGGAGATACGCTCCCTAAAGGTAAAGAGCATGAAGTTTCTGGATATGCTCATCGACCAGAAGGAGAACATCCAGTTCCAGATGGAACTGGCCGCCAAGTTCAACGATGAAATGAACAAAAAACACAGGGAAGCCATGCTCAAGGAACAGCTCAAGGCCATACAGGAAGAACTGGACGATACAGAAGGAAGACCCGGGGGCAGAAAGGATTACCGGGAATTAATCGAAGAAGCCGGCATGCCCGACGATGTAGAGCAGGTGGCCCTGGACGAAGTGAGCAAACTCGACAGGCAGGGAGCCCACAGCTCAGAGGAAAACATCATCAGAAATTACCTGGACCTCCTGGTCGATTTACCATGGGGTAAATCTGAGATCAAAGACATAGACATAGAGGCCGCCCGGAAGGTCTTGGAGGAACAGCACTACGGCCTGGACAAAGTAAAAGACAGGATAATCCAGCACCTCACCGTGATGAAACTCAAACAGAACAAACAGGGATCCATACTGCTCTTAGCCGGACCCCCAGGAACGGGTAAGACCAGCCTGGGAAAAAGCATAGCCGAAGCATTAGGCAGAGAATACGTTAGGATCAGCCTGGGTGGTGTTAAAGACGAGGCAGAGATCAGGGGACACAGGAGAACCTATGTAGGGGCCCTACCTGGTAGGATCATACAGGGTATGAGACGGGCCGGTACCAGAAACCCGGTATTTATCCTGGATGAGGTGGATAAACTCATGGCTTCCTACAGCGGCGACCCGGCCAGCGCCCTCCTGGAAGTACTGGACCCGGAACAGAACCATACCTTCAGCGACCACTACTTAGAAGTACCCTACGACTTATCTGATGTGTTCTTCATAGCTACTGCCAACTCATTACGGACCATTCCCGGACCACTAAGGGACCGTATGGAAACCATTGAGATAGGTAGTTACACCAGCCACGAGAAGTTCATAATCGCCAAGAGACACCTCATGGGAGAAGTCCTGGAAGACCATGGACTCACCGAGGAACAGTTACAGATCGATGATCAGGCCATCCAAACTATCATCGAAAAGTACACACGGGAAGCAGGTGTCCGAGGACTTAAAAGACAGTTATCCGCCGTCGCCAGGGTGGCCTCAGAGAAGATCGTTCTAGGTAAGGTGGAATTACCCTACACAGTCCATGAGGACATGCTCTATGATTTACTGGGCCATGAACTCACCCAGCTAAGCCAGGCAGGTAAAGAGAACCCACCAGGAGTAGTCACTGGCCTGGCCTGGACACCGGTAGGTGGAGATATACTCTTCATCGAAGGCGCCTTCATGCCCGGGACAGGTAAGTTAACCCTCACCGGACAGTTAGGTGAGGTGATGAAGGAATCAGCCAAGATCTCAGAGAGCTTAATCAGATCCAGACTGGCGCTCAGCCTCAAACGGGTGGAGTTCGATAAAAAAGACTTACACATACACGTCCCCTCCGGGGCCATACCCAAGGACGGACCATCTGCCGGGGTAGCTCTTTTAACCACCATAGCTTCACTGGTGACCAACAGGGAAGTGGACCCCAAACTGGCCATGACCGGGGAAATATCCCTCAGGGGAGCAGTCTTACCAGTGGGAGGAATAAAAGAAAAGGTCATCGCCGCACACCGCGCCGGGATAAAACGAGTTATCCTACCCAAGGACAATGAAAAAGATTTAGATGACATCCCAGAGGATGTGACCAGTGAATTAGAGTTCATACTGGTTGAAACCGTGGAAGATGTTATCAAGGAAACCATTGGATTAGAACTGCCTAAACCGATGATGCTCGATATGGACGCCAGTTCCCTTACTGGTGGGGCTGGGGTTTAATACCCTAGCCTACTATCTATTTTTTTAGTTTTAGAGAAAAGAAAAAGTGGTTACAGGGATGTAGATCACGGATTCTTCTTTGGTTATTCTCCTTTTTGTATTTGATATCACTATACCATATTTCGAACCATATTTTTTCATTGCCCTTTTTATCTGTTTTGTATCCTTTTTTCCTATTCCCACTTCAATGGGAATTACTTCTCCTTCAATACCACTTAGTAGAAAATCAACACCTCCACTATCAGGAGAAAAAAATATTCCATAGGGCATGTGCATTGTTTTTTGACTCCTGAAAAGGTAGGAAGCAACCATATTTTCTGCAAGAACCCCTAGATATTCCCGACTTTTCGGATTATATTTACCTAATTCGTGGAGTATGCTCACTTTTATTGATGGAGATAAAAAATAATACTTCCAGGCTTTCCTTATTGACTTACCTGCGCTTTTTGAGTATGGCTCTACATGGAATATGAGGTGGGTCTTTTCGAGGATATATAGTATGTCGTTTACAGTGGAGGAGGAGATTTCAAGATTTTTTGCTAATTTACTTTCTGATAATTCTCCTGGTTTTTGTAGTGCTAGAAACTTTAAAATTTTAAGGATAGAGCTTCTTGTGCCGGATCTAAAAGACCTAAAATGAGATACATCTTTTTCAATTACCCGATCTAACATTTGGGCTGTCTGTTTACAAGTCTCTTTATTTTCTAGGTTTATTCCATAAGGAAATCCGCCACAACACAGATAATTTTTCCATTCCTTTTCAATTGGTTTTTCAATTTTTAACAATTTTCTTGTAAGATCGACTTCTTTTCTGTAAGCTACATCTACTTCACCATTGAAGATGAGTTCCCTAATGCTTGTGGACATACCTTTGGGTGGATATATTCCGTATTTTAAAATTAAATATTCACTGAAGCTCAGTGGAAAAATAGGTTCCTTTTTTGTTCTACGTACAGCATCAACATTTATTTCAAAATCTAACGCTGATGAACCTGTAAATATCATGAAAATTTTATAACTTTGGTCATAAAATATTTTACCTGAAAGTGACCAGTTTTTATCATATTGGGCCTCATCTATTAAGATAAACAGATTTTTATCCAGAGTAACAGGTGTTTTATCATGAATTTCACTGATAAAAGAGTCTATAACCTCGCTAATCCTACCATCTAAATAATCTTTTAGATGATCTGTAGTAAAATAGAGAATGTCATCGCTTTTAATTTCTTTTTCATGGTTTAAATAATCATACAACTGAAAAAGAAGGGTTGTTTTTCCAACCCCCCGTAGCCCAGGCATTATAATAAATCGTTCTTCGCTAGTGCCATCTAAAAATTTATCAATATATTTTTTAAGCTTAAAAAATGCACTTCTACGTTTAAGCTTGGTTTCTCTTTTGTAAATTTTATTTTTGGCGGATATTGGGCCTTCGTCTAGCCTTACCTGTATGTAATCTAAAAGATCTTCTTTACTGGGACTCATGATTTTACTTTCACTCTAATTTATGAGTAACCTTATATAAGTACTTGCTCGATTTTTCGAGTAATAGTTTATAAGTACTTGCTCGATTTTTCGAGTAAAAATGGTACAAAATTTTTATTCTTCGTTATAGTACAGTTTAGCGAAGTAAAATAATTTTAATTACCCCAATGAAAATTACGATTTCAAAAAAAATGGTAATATTCTACAGTTACCAGTCCATAAATTGATATAATAAAATTGACAGATATATTAATAGTTACTTTTAGGCATTCGGATTATTCGGCTTTTGTAACTTATTTGATGTTAAAAAGATGGATAATAGTTAAATAGGGGGTATTTTTTGTCTTCGATTAAAATTCTTTCTGCTACACTTTTACTCATCATGCTACTTCTAAGTTTTTCACCAATAACTGCTCAAAATTCTTCTGTAGGAAATTCAAACGTTGTAAACGGTAATTTAGTAAATTCTGGGGTGACGGACTCAGATCTGGTGAATGTTAATCTGGAAAATGAGAACGTCCAGGACACTGTTAAGCCTGGTGAAACAATAAATTCAACAACAGAAGATTCAGAAGCCATAAATACTAATTTAGTAGATTCAAATCTGATTAATTCATCGGTAATCAATGCTAATGTTGTTCTATCAGGTATAAATTCGTCAACAGTTATAAACGGAAACTTGGCCGTTGTAACATCCATTTTTTCGAGTATAATTAACACTAATATCGCAGAGTCAAGTGCCACCAACTCCAGTATAATTAATGCCAATATTATTGGTTCTAATATCGTTAACTCGGATATATTAAATGTTGATTTCTTCAATGTCAACCCGGTCAACTCTACCATAGCAAATGCTATTTTGAGGAATACAAATCCAGTTAATGCAGTTATAATCAACTCAAGACAATATAATTCAACTATAATTAACTCAGTATACATAGATTCAAATATTATAAATTCTATTATAATCAATTCAACTATAATGTATGCTAATATTGTCAATGCTTATATAGTGAACTCAATTATTATAGATGCCAATATTGTGAATGTTAACATAGTAAATTCAAATATTACCAATTCCAATGTGTTAAATGGGAATTTGATCAACGCTCAAATAGTCGACTCTGACCTGGTGAACGTTAACATCGTAAACGGACAACCAACTCCTCCAACTCCTCCAAC
>DAGC01000002.1:309154-345399 GCA_002495625.1 Methanobacterium sp. UBA375
CCTCCAACTCCTCCAACTCCTCCTAACCCACCAGAACCTAACGTGATCCCTATGCAAAAGACTGGGACACCTTTAAATGTGGTGCTACTTGCAATCCTCCTGCTTCTAGTTGGTCTTGCTGGGACGTTCCGTGAAAAACCTTAAGTGTCTACCACTGACGACCTGTAAATCAGTGAAACTGCTCTGGTTGCGAAGATGTACAGGTAAGGGATAATGATCATGGATTTTATAATAGTTACAAGGAAGGGACTGATCCAGCCTAAAAGATAACCGAGGGGGAGGTAACCAATGATTAAATAAATGATCCCAAACAGCAAATATAATGCTAAAAGATTACTCCAACCTATCTCACGCATATCATCCAGGATTTCACCAAAACTGAAAGCAGATAATAATCTTTCATCAAATGCCATATTTGCCAGTGCCAATGCTATTACTGGAATAATTACAATTGTATATAGGGTATTAATTAAATCAAAAAGTTCTAAAATGTCATTTGAGTTGAACCCTCTTGTTAAAATTAATACTAAAGCGAATAAGATGTAAAATGGGATGATATAATAAACGATAACAATTATAATGCCTTTAAAACCATCGACAATTATATTTAACCAGCCATTAAATTTAGGGAGTACATTTTCACTGTCCACTGTTGATTTAAAGATTTTTATCAGATATCCCAGGAACAAAATATCTGCTACAAAATATGCAATCCACACAATGGATAACAATCTATAATCAGGACGTAAAGACAAACTTTCTGCAAATGAATTTGTAAATACCAACATGAGTAAATTTGCAATTGTTAATATAACACCTAAAATCAGAAAACTCTTCCAATTAGTAAGCGGATAACTTAATGAATCTTTAACTACTTCTCTTATATCCACATCAATACACCCCCACTTTAAATTGTCTGACCCTAGTTTAATCCGACCGGAACTCCTCAGGTATAACTGCCTCAGCATCCCCGGCTGAACAATAGGGGATAGCTGCTATCAGGTTATGTACGCGTTCATATGGCAAGGAGAAGAATATGACGTCTTTATTAAATCCCTGGTGGCTCCTGGCTGTCCAGTCTCCCATGGTGATATTGGTGTTTCCACTCATTATGGTGTGGACGATGGCAGAGTAGCAGAGTGCACCTGTAAGCTGCTGCTTTGGTGATAAACCATCCCAGTAGGTGTCTAGTGTTATAAGACGGCATACTTGCTCGGCGTTAGCTAGAAACAGGATCATGTCGGGGCGTATCTCTGCCTTTTCCAGGGGTGTTATCACTATTTTATCTGCCAGGTCAGTGGCGAAGGGGACTCCGGTTTTGGTCATCCTCTCGAAGGTGACTATGGAACTGGTGAGCTTCTCGCCCTTGGTTAGGAAATTCTGCACCCTCCTCTTTTTAGGCCCGGAATGTGGCTCATTGAAACCACAGAACTGACTGCCCCCCGGACATATGGAAACTTCCTGGTCGATTATGAAGCTTTCCCCCTGACTTGCCAGTTTCATAGCCTTACATATGGATGTTTTCTCGTACCGGCCACTTGCAACTTCGTCGTTTGTAAAAGAAATAGCCATAGGCTCATATTTTAAGCCGAAAGTAGTTTTAAAAATCTCTGCCTGTTCTTTATAACTCATTAATCCCATCTCCTCTAAAAATAATATATCATTTCCGTTTTAGGTTATATGCAATAATGGTTAATTAATTTTTCCAGAACGAGTTCACCGAGTACTTCCTGGTGAGGTACGATAACACCTCCGAACATTTCAGGAAGAAGACCAGGACCGTCTAAATCAACACTCAGAGCTCATCGTGAGTATGATAAAGGTGGAAGACGAGAAATAATAGACAAAAAAATTACTAAGGAGGAATATAAGTGGGTCGTGTGAAAATATAGTACTGGGAACAGTTATAGTAATAGTCGCAGCGTTCATCATAGGCGGCCTATTTTGCAATGGTATGATCCCCCTTTAAATTAATAAATTATCTGTTTAACGGTGTAGATGCTTATTTTATCATAGTTGCATCCTTTTTTACCATAATATTTTTTCTAATTTTTCGGTGAAATTAATTTTTTTAATGCTGGTTTTAATTATATTGAAGTAAATATTGAAAAATTCAATATATTTATATACTATAACTTAATTATATTAAAGTAGACATAGGATATGTTGAAGATCGTAAGTTATTATGTGAGGTGAGAAGTTGAATCGTGAAGTACCAGGAAAGTGTCCCTTATGCAACGGAGAGATCAAAGTCACCAAGATACAGTGTAACAAGTGTGGAATAGTTATCCAGGGCCAATTCGATCTCTGCAAGTTTTGCAGGTTAAATGAGCAGCAGAAATACTTCGTTGAGGTGTTCATAAAAAACAGGGGTAACATCAAAGAAATAGAAAAAGAGTTAGGGATATCCTATCCCACTGTAAGGAATAAACTGGATGATGTCATCTCTGATCTGGGACACACAGTTAAAAAATCAACAGTCAATCAAAAGGAGATTTTAGAAAAACTTAAAGAAGGAGAAATTAGTAAAGAAGAAGTTTTAAAGCTTCTTAAAGGGTAAAGAATGTTTAAAATATTATAGGAGTGTATTGAAATGTCAAAAGATGTATCAGAAGAAAGAATGAAAATTTTAGAAATGGTTGAAGAAGGAAAACTCAGTACTGCTGAAGCAATGGAGTTACTGGATGCTTTAGAAGGAAATGAAGAGGTAGCTGTACCTCAAAAGAAAGCTAAATTGTTAAAAGTTCGGGTAACGGACATGAATGGTAAACCAAAGGTAAATGTGAATATACCTATGGCTTTTGTTGCAGTGGGATACAACCTGGCCAAAAAATTCGATAAAGACCTAAAAGATTCTGGCCTGGATGATATAGACTTCAAAGAAATTGTTGAGGCAGTTAAAAACGGTGCAGAAGGTAAAATCGTTGATGTAGTAGACGAAGAAAAGCAGGAAAAGGTAGAGGTCTACGTGGAATAGATAATTGTAAGTACGACCTGGAATTAATCAGTACGTGGAATACTAAAAAAAATACTGATAGGAGGGGTCCAATGGACATATTAAGCATCATAGGAATAGTTATCGGCCTGATCATACTATTCCTGATCATAAGCATGGTCACTTTACAGCTTGATCTCGCGAGTTACACAGCCACCGGAGCCGAAACACTAACACCAAATGGGGCGCCAGTGGGAAATGCACTGGTCGTCTACAGTCCTGGTGTAACAGGGGCAGCCAAGAAGGCAGCCACTGAAATTGCAAACGACCTGAAATCCAAGGGGTACAACGTCACCCTCGCCGGTGTGAGGAACAGTGCGGCTAAGACCACTTCAGATTATGATATAATCATCACTGGAGGACCCATGTACTTCGGGAAAGTGAGCAGCTCCATAGATGGCTACCTGAAAAACTTAAAAGTACCTGAAAACGTTAAATTAGGGGTTTTTGGGACCACGGGTACCGATGACGTGGTACAGGAGAATACAGACTCACTAAAGGCCCAGGTAGCATCGTTCCAGAGTGGTAACGTCACCATCAAAACCATCCGGGACAGCGCAGAGAACTTAGCCCAGGACTGCCAAGACCTGGTGTCCACCATTGTATAGGACTTCACAGCCATGGGTATATGAGATATAAATTAGTCTACAGGAGATGAGATTTTGACCAGTATAAATCAGATAAGGGATATATTTTCCTCTAAAGAGTTAACCCGTACCGACCTCCTGGAAGTGCTTAAAAGGGAAGCCAAATCCATCTCCATCCAAGATATAATGCAGGCGAGTGCTTTCATGATCAAAGATTTCCAGTATGTGCAGATTGGTTATAGGGAGGAATTCATAGAAGCCTACACCCGGGGTTTCATCACCAGGATCAGGGAAGTAAAGGAATATCAGTTAAAACGTGATGAAAAACTGGATATAGAAGAGGTAAAGGAGGCCATCTCGTTACTCGCAACCCAGGAAGAGGAGCGGAAGGGGGAGGATGATTTTAGCCCCGCATTTTTCCGGATCTACCGGGTGATATCCCTCTATACCACCTTCGTCCGTGATGAACCCATACACCCCGTGGGAACACCCTTTCCCGGTGGCTTCGAAGTTAAAGTAGATGGTAAAACTTACTTCTGCCCGGTTAAGGAGGGGCAGAAGGACAATCCCCGGGCAGTATGCGGCTTCTGCATAGCCGAACAGGACCCGGAAACACTTTAATTTTCTTTTTTGACTTTTATATCGGCTTTTTTATCTTCAATCGCTTCCTGGAAGGCATCCCTATGAAGAATGGGTGCTTCATCTTTTTCAGATTCAGGGGCAAAGAGTCTTATCTTGGTCGCCCGGCAGGGGTAGTTCTGTAATCTCAGCCCGGCTTCCCGGGGCAGGTCTTCCAGGTCTGCCTCCTGGTCCCCATATTTTTCCTTTAAAAAATCGGCCACAAAGGTTGTTGAACCGCAGGGGGCGCATCTTACCACATTAATCTCCTTTATTTTACCTTTTTCTATTTCTACTTCTACTTCAGGTTTACCTATATGGGATACGAATTCATCAAAGGTAGGATCGCCAGTTTCTTCAAGTTCGCACATTATATTGGGAAAAATAACGTTACTATAGGATTTAAACTGGTTTTTAAACCCTTCGCCCTTCCAGGCGGCGACTATCACCCAGTCCACTTCATCGTGGAATCTTTCTATCAAAATGGTGGTGATGTCCGGGTGGGTGGTGTAGGTTATGAGTATATTTGCTCCTTCTATTATCTCCATATCTGTTTTTGGAATTTCTAGTTCCTCTATAAATGTAGATGTAGGATGTGGGAGTTCTATGAATCTGGTTTCAAATTCCTTTTTTATTGTTTCATACGCCCGGTCCCCGTAGGGCCCGTCGGTAACTATCACTACTTTCATGTGTTCACCACAGGAATATATCCATATATTTAAATATATTATTTACTATAGCATCACCTATGAAGTCAGGTGAAACTAAGGATAGCTGCACACTTGATCAAGAACAGGTAAAGAATCTGGAGAGGATCACATCAAAAATTCCAGATGATATGGTACTACAGGAAGATGCCGATTGCCTCAAGGCACTGGCCGATCCCACCCGGCTTAAGATCATCCATCTATTGAGATATGGTGAACTATGTGTCTGTGAGATCTTCACATGCCTAGACAAACCCCAACCAACGGTATCCCACCATTTGAACATCCTGAAAAAGGCGGGTTTTATAAAGTATCGAAAAGAGGGTGTCTGGGTTCATTACAGTTTAAGAGATAGAGAGATACTGAAAATTTTAGATGGACTATCCGGTGAGAAATAATCGGCAGGTTAAGGAAATTGAATTTTCCATGAAATACCCTAACTTCACCAGATTTACTCCCTCTGATATAGACCAACCCACTAATTTTAGGGATATTTTTAAAAAAATTCCAGGGAGCACATACTTCCCGGGTTAAACCGATATTTCCTCCGACTTGTGGGGAACCACTAACCTGACCGGGGTGTGATATGGAAAAAGGTTTTTATACAGGTCACCATATATAAAAGAGGTTAGAAAATTTCAAATTTTCTTTTAATTTTCGGAGAACATCATATGACATGTAATATACTTGTTGGAGGAGCATGGGGAGATGAAGGAAAAGGTAAATGCATCACCTATCTCTGTTACAACGATAAACCCGATATTATAGCAAGAGCAGGTGTAGGGCCCAATGCAGGGCATTCTGTAGAATTTAACGGTGAAAAATATGGTTTAAGGTTAATACCATCTGGTTTCGTGCACAGGGATGCCAGACTACTCATAGGGGCGGGTGTTTTAGTAGATCCGGAGGTTTTCCTCCACGAACTTGATTATCTAAGCAAATATAATGTGGCGGAAAGGACTTTCGCTGATATCCGCTGTTCAATCATCGAACCAGAACATAAAGAGCGGGATAAGGCCTCAGCCCACCTGTCCAAGAAAATTGGAAGTACAGGAACAGGCTGCGGACCAGGAAACGCCGACCGAGTGGGCCGTGTAGCTAAGATGGCCCAGGATATAGAGGAACTACAGGGTCATACCACAGATGTGCCACTCGAGGTTAACCAGGCACTGGATGAAGAAGAATACGTGTTCATAGAAGGATCTCAGGGCTTCGGACTTTCCCTGTACTATGGTACCTATCCCTTCGTTACCAGTAAAGACACCACCGCCAGCACAGCCGCCGCTGATGTGGGTGTGGGACCCACCAGGGTGGATGATGTAATCGTGGTCTTCAAATCCTACATAACCCGGGTAGGAGAAGGACCCTTTAAAACAGAGATGAGCGAGGAAGAGGCAGAAAAGATGGGACTGGAAGAGTACGGTACAGTCACTGGAAGGAGGCGTAGAGTGGGTCTTTTTGATATGGATCTGGCCCGGGAATCATGCATGATAAACGGCGCTACCCAGATTGCTCTAACCTGTGTGGACAGGTTATATCCCCAGTGCGAAAGGGTGACCGATTATTCCAGGCTCGCACCAGAAACCAAAAAGTTCATAGATGAAATCGAGGGCGAAACAGGAGTTCCAGTTACAATAATCTCCACTGGACCTGATCTTAAAGATACCATCGATCTCCGTGATGAACTCCTTTAAATCTCTTTTTTCAACTCTTTAATTCTTTATTTTATTTCAGTAATTTTTATTAGTATCTACATACATAATATAACCAAAACCTTAGTTTTAATATGTATTTTAATTTATCAGGAATTTTACGTTTATGTCGAAGCCGAAACAAGAAATACCTGAATCAATCACCATCAGAAAGCCCAACTTAGATGATGGTGAATCACTCTATTTCCTGGTTGCAAGCTGCCCACCACTTGAAATCAACTCAGTGTACAGTTACTTACTGGTATGCTCTCATTTTAACAGGACCAGTGCAGTTTGCGAGTTTAAGGATGATATAGTAGGTTTTGTCTCTGGTTACATCCATCCCCACCAGAGCGACACCCTCTTCATCTGGCAGATCGCAGTCCGCGACCATATGAGGGGCAGGGGGATTGCTCAGGAGATGCTTTTAAATATTTTAAAGCGTAAGGAACTGGGAAATATCAACTACCTGGAGACCACCGTCACATCTGATAACAGTTCATCCAGATCACTCTTCAACAGTCTGGCCAGGCAGCTGGGTGCACCGGTCACTGAGGATAGTTATTTTACCAAGGAAGTTTTCCAGGAGTCCCGCCATCCAGAAGAATTTATTATACGTATCGGACCGTTCAACCAGGAAACCGATTCATTAAAGTTACTTAACGAGTATAAAGAGGGAAGATAATATGGAAACCTTTGAAAATAATATGGAAACCTTTAATAAATTAGAATCAGAAGTGCGGAGTTATGTACGTAGTTTTCCAGCGGTATTTAAAACTGCTAAGGGCTCTAAATTATATGATGAACAGGGAAATGAATATATAGATTTTTTCGCCGGAGCAGGAACCCTGAATTACGGACATAATAATCCGGTGGTATCAGAAGCCCTAATTGAGTATCTGAAGCAGGATGGACTGGTACATGGACTGGACATAGCAACCACCGCCAAGAGAGAGTTTATGGAGAAATTCAACGACACCATCCTGGGGCCCCGCCACATGGAATACAAGTTCCAGTTCTGCGGACCAACCGGTACCGACGCAGTGGAGACAGCCTTGAAACTTGCCAGGATGGTCAAGGGACGGTCGAATATCATCGCCTTCACCAACGCCTTCCACGGTATGACCATGGGGTCCATGTCGGCCACCGCCAACGAGTTCTACAGGGAGGAAGCCTTCACGAACCGGGCGAACGTGACATTCGTACCCTTCGACGGCTACTTCGGCCAAGATATAGATACCGCGGGTTACCTGAGACAGTTACTGGAGGATAAAAGCAGTGGACTGGACCTCCCGGCGGCCATAATACTGGAGACAGTACAGGCAGAAGGAGGAGTCAACGTGGCCTCCAAGAAGTGGCTTAAGGAGATAGAGAAGCTGTGCCGGGAATATGATATCTTACTCATTGTGGATGATATCCAGGTGGGTAACGGCCGTACCGGGTCCTTCTTCAGCTTCGAAGAGGCAGGGATAAGTCCGGATATCATAACCTTATCTAAGTCCATTGGGGGTGGACTGCCGCTTTCACTGGTACTCATGAAATCAGAGCTGGACAGGTGGAAACCGGGACAGCACTCCGGGACCTTCCGGGGAAATAACCTGGCCTTCATCGCAGCCTCGAACCTCTTGAGCTACTGGGAAGATGATGAACTATCCCGGGAGATATGTAAAAAGGAACAGTTACTCCGGGACAGGCTTATGGATATATCCCGGGAATACGATTCCCTGGAGACAGATGTGAGGGGTAGAGGCATGATATATGGTTTACAGATACCTGATCAGGGCTTCTGCGGAGACGTATCAGCCGAAGCCTTCTCCCAGGGTCTGGTAATAGAATTATCCGGTGCTGATTCCGATGTGGTTAAGTTCCTCCCGCCCCTGGTGATAGAGGAAGAAATCCTGGAGGAAGGACTGGACATAGTAGAAGAAGCAATCTACACGGTCTATAATCGAAAGGAATCCATCAACCAGATCTTAAATCATGATCAGCTCTTCGACCAGAAGGAGTCCATCAACCAGGAACTGGATCAAAAGGACACCATCAACCAGAAGTTAGATCAGAGGGAATCCATAAATCAAGTGTTGAATCAGAAGGAGTCCATCAACCAGATTTTGAATTCCAAGTGAATCTTCCATAAATAAGATTTTTGAATTCCAAGTGAATCCATTAACTGGATTCCTTTAATTTTCTTTAAACAAACTGGGAGTTATTTTAATGATAGTTAGAAAGATAGATGATATAATCGACACTGAACGAGAGGTGTACGCACCTAACGGTAACTGGGTGAGCAGGCGCCTGCTTCTTAAGGAGGATAATATGGGTTTCTCCTTCCATGAAACAGTGATTTTTAAGGGTACCGAGACCAGAATATGGTATAAAAACCACGTAGAGGCAGTGTACTGTGTGGAGGGTGAAGGGGAAGTGGAAACAATCAGGGATGGGAAGGTGTATCCCATACGTCCCGGTACGCTCTATGCCCTGGATAAACATGACCAGCACTATCTAAGAGCCCGGGGTAGTGACTTACGATTACTCTGTGTTTTCAACCCCCCACTGGTTGGTGATGAGGTGCATGATGAGGAGGGTTCCTATCCTGAGGGGGATTAAATCCCATTGAATCAGTAAAGCGTTATCTTCACTTTTAATTCTTTTTTAATCAGTATTTTTTTTTATTTGGTTAGACTTATTTTTATCCATCTCTTTTTACTATTGGTACATGGAGCCATGCTTTCAGGTATAGCAAAATTATTAAGAAATTGGGGACTTAAATTAAACTATGAATTTAAAATTTCTGGTAATGGGAGTGTTACTCTTAGTGGGGATTGTGGCTATATCAGGCTGCACACAAAATGGGCAGAATACAACCGAATCCACTGCTCCGAATACGGTGACCATAGAAAATTTCGCATTTAATCCACAGGAAATGACCGTGAAGGTGGGGACCACTGTAACCTGGGTAAATAGGGAAACTGATCACGATGTGGTAAGTGATACAGGTGTATTTACAAGTCCAGTACTCGCTAATGGGGAGAATTTTACCCATACTTTCACTGAAGCTGGTGAGTATCCCTACCATTGTGGATTACATCCCTCCATGACTGGTAAAATAATCGTTGAAAATTAAGGGTAGTAATTAATAAAGGTATCCGAATGTTAAGTGAAATAGCGTATTTTCCCATCCTGGGAAAGCCATTGGTATTATATATGGGCATCACTACCCTCCTCCTATTTATTATCACGGCTTCTATGGGGCTTATGATTTTTAGAGGCGTAAGAATACCCTTCAAATTCCATCCCATGATGGCGGGGATTTCTATTACTGTGGGGATTGTCCATGGTATTTTAGGGGTGTCCACGGGTAGGTCATTTGTGATTCTCCTGGGTATCACCACGATTTTCCTGTTTATCATCACAGCATCACTAGGACTCCTGATTTTTAAAGGGAAGAGCATACCCTTTAAAATTCACCCTACCATGGCCAGCCTCGGTATAATCACTGGGATAATCCATGGTAGTGTGGGAATATCAATCTATCTCTTATGATAGGCCAGGATTATAATTAGATACGATTATTAGAATGTAATGCCAAAGTTATAGTAAGGAACAATTATACAGTTTAGTAATAAGGAGTGGAGTGAGGATCTATGGCTGATTTCAAGTACTTGGAAAAACGGGAGAAAATTATAGAAAAAAAGAAGGCAGAACTTGAAGATAAAACCAAAAATCTCCTGCATGAATCTAAAATGAATAAAATTAAAGAAAAATATGACACATTAGTTAAAAAGAAGAAGTCTGGTAAGTTCGACCTCGAGGATGAAATTCTCCTGGGAATCTATAAAGATGCCATAGAAATAGAGGAAAAAGAGAATAAATAATAATAAGTAGTCCCTGGCGGAGTCGAACCGCCGTCGAAAGGTCCAGAGCCTCACAGGATTGCCACTACCCCAAGGGACTTAAAAAGTTAATTTTATTTTTAGGGTTTATATATCTTTGTATGTAAAGCTATTGCTGGAGAAATAGACTATTTATTATATTTAGTTCTATTGTCATAATTAGTACTAGGCAGGTGTTTCGGGGAATATTTCATGGACAAGGAGAGAATATACATCAAGTTAGATGAGATAGATCAGTACCTTAAGGAGATAGAAGAAATCATACCTTCTTCATCTGCAGAGTATTCTACAGACCCAATGAGGAAGAGGGCACTTGAAAGACTGATTCAGATAACCGTAGAGTCAGTTATGGATGTTTCGGCCATACTTGTTAAGGAGATGAGGCTGGGGCTACCCTATGGTGAAGAAGATTTCCTGGATAAAATCAGTGGAACGGTTTTAAGCCCGGTCCTGGTGGAGAAACTCAGGGAGATGAAGGGTTTTCGGAACATATTGGTACATGGATATTCTCAAATCGACGATGAAAGGGTTTATGAAATTCTTACTAGTGATATAGAGGATGTAATAGAATTTAAAGAGGCAGTTATTGAGTTTCTAAGGAGAACTGAGGATGATTGATACTGTAAAAGTTCAGGCCATCTTAAGCAAACTGCAGGTCAAGATGGAAGAGGATCCAGATATACTGGCTGTAATACTCTACGGTAGTTATGCCCGGGGGGAGGAAGCAAGGGATGTGGATTTATGCCTGGTTTTATTCCCAGATAAAGCCCGAAAGGGCCTTGATAAACGGATAGAGTACTCTTACTATGACATGATTGATGTCCAGGTATTTCAGGATCTGCCCCTCTACATGAGGCCCCGTATCATCAAAGAAGGTAAACTGTTGCATGTGAAGAACGAAGATCTACTTTACGATGTTGCAATTGAAACAGCCAAGGAATATGAGCTCTACCGTCCAAAATATGAGATGTATCTTGATTCTATAGCGAAATAAAGCGTCTATTGCATAGTAGACAAAAAACTCAAAATACCTTAAATAAATAGGAGATATTAGAGAAAAAAGAAGTTATCATATGTTTAAAAACCTAAACTCATCTGGGTTTTCCCTGATTATCCGGT
The DNA here is from genome assembly GCA_002495625.1 of Methanobacterium sp. UBA375. Classification (GTDB taxonomy): domain Archaea; phylum Methanobacteriota; class Methanobacteria; order Methanobacteriales; family Methanobacteriaceae; genus Methanobacterium_A. The sequence continues at coordinate 320,765 of DAGC01000002.1, forward strand.
CTGACTCTTCTTTAAGGTCAGCCACTTCCCTGGTTAGGTTGTCGATGTAGGGGGTTAACACGCTGGGTTCCACCTTTTCCTGTCCCTGGTTTAAGCTGTTGTTCAGGACGTTGTTCAGGTAGATCTTGTACTCTGTTAACTGGATCATCTTCTCTAATAACTGGATTTCATTACCCAGATATTCATGGTAAACCCCACTGGCCTGGCTTAATGCCTGATTATCACTGGCCAGCGCCCTCCGGGCATCGTCGATACTTTTCTGGTACATGGTGATGGCGCCAGAGTAATCCCCTGCATTTTCCAAGTCCACGGCCTGGTCGAAATAGGTGGTGGCATTATCTTTAAGCTCCTGGGATGCCTTTATGGATTCCTGTGTTTTTAGAGTGTTGTATTGGGTGTAGGCGAAATATCCTATTACCACGGCAGCTATAAGGATGATGATCAGGATAATATAACTCTTTTTCATTCAGTAAATCTCCGATAAGTACTGGTTAGGATTTCCTGTATTCATGACTGAAACTCTTATCATACAGTTTGGATGGTGTGACCTCTCCGGGATCCAGCACTCTACCCACCACGATTATGGCGGTCTTGGTGAGCCCGGCACTTTTAACCTTATCTGCTATATCCTCCAGGGTCCCCCTTACTATTTCTTCATCCTCCCAGGATGCCTTTTTAACCACGGCTACCGGTGTGTCAGTGGGGTAATGGGTTTTAAGTTCCTCTGCTACCTCTTCGATCATCTGCACGCCCAGGAAGATGCACATGGTGGCCTGGTGCTCGGCCAGGCACTTGATTGCTTCCTTATCTGGTTTGGGTGTTCTGCCCTCTGGGCGGGTTATTATAACCGTTTGTGAAACCTCTGGGAGGGTTAGTTCACTTTTCAGTGCAGCGGAAACTGCAAAGAGGCTGCTTACACCTGGTATTATCTCGTAGTTAATGTTTTTCTCCCTGAGCTTTTCTATCTGCTCCCCGATGGCCCCGTAGATGGAGGGGTCTCCGGTGTGCACCCTGGCAACTAAATGGCCTTTACTGGTTTTTTTTTCCATTATATCTATTATTTCATCCAGGTTCAATGTGGCGCTGTTGTAAATTTGAGCATCTGGTTTGGCTTCATTTAAAACTTCTTTATTTACCAGTGAACCGGCGTAGATTATTGTATCTGCCTTTTTTATTATTTTATAAGCCTTTAAGGTGAGAAGTTCCGGGTCTCCCGGGCCCCCTCCGATAAATACCACTTTTCCTTTCATATGGATTGTATTGGGTGGAGGGTGTATTTATCTTTGATTAATATTTTGAGAGATTTTGGTGGCCAACGATCTGCTTTTTAGAATTTTTTTTGGATTTTTAAATTGGGTCTACCAATATTTTGTTTATTGATAAAACAGAAAGGTTTATTTTTCATGTTTCATTTTTTGAAAAAATTTTAAAATCAGCGTAATCCATAAAAAAACTACCATTTTTACTTCGTTAAATCATATATAAAGTGTTAAAACCCCATATTTTTCTATCTATAAAACAAACATTTATTAAGGTCTTGATCTCAAATATTCCACTATATCCAGAAGCAATCCTATTACAGGACTTTGGATAATTGAGGTGGTAAAATAGATAAAAAACTACTCCTAGCAGTGATGCTATTCTTGGCTATATCACTGCCCATAACTGTAGATACTGTTTCAGCTGCAACTAACACCAGCACCACCACTAAAATAACAGTCAGTCAATTAACCACTGCAGCTTCAAGTGTTAATAGTTTTTACAAGACCAATAAACGACTGCCCAACTACGTGACCATTTCCGGTAAACAGCTTACCATGCCCCAGTATTTATACATGATAACCACCGAAACATCACAATTGAACAGCGGTTCAACAGCAGCCATCACAGTAAAAAATGTTAACGTTGCTCCCAAGCCAACGGAAAGCCTGAAAAAGGGAAACATCCAGAAAACAGAGTACGTTAGTGTGGCTAAGAATTTGAAAAAATTCATGGACACCAACGGGAGAGTACCCAACTTCCAGAGCACGTCCCGGGGGAACATCAAGTTTGAGACTATGGTGGACACCTACAGCCGGATCCTGATCTTCTATAAAACCAATAAGAGACTGCCTAACTACGTGGAAGTGGCACCCTGGACTGGTAAAAGCTACACCACAACGGAAGGTAGTACTGGAACTGGAACCACACCATCGACACCATCCACACCAACTACCGATGTAGTCACAGTCACTCCTACTCAATTAAATGAGGCAGTAGCCAGTGTTAAAACCTATGTTGAAAGTAGAAACAAGATGCCCACTACCGTAACGGTAGCCGGTAAAACCATACAGATATCCCAATTCCTACAGCTTCTAGCACAACGAATAATCGATTTAAACAGTGGAAAAAACGTTAATCTGAAAACTAAGACGATTAACATGGCCACCGCGCCATCAGAAAACATCAAATCAGGGAATATTCAGAAAACAGAGTTTATATCCTTAGCAAGCAAGATCGCCGTTCTTTCAAGCGGCAGCAGAGTACCCAATTACTGGAGTACCACACTGGGAAGTATGAGATACGAATCAACGACATACCTGTTTTTAAAGGCCATCACCTTCTACAACACCAACAAACGATTACCCAACTATATTTACACTCCACGCTGGACTGGAACCACAACCACAGGAATGACCAGTTCTATAGTACGACCAGTTTACATCATATCAGACAAAATAAGCAACAATGCTACCGACAACGCCCGGATCAATGCAGTTATTGCTGAACTTAAGAAATTAGGAATCACTGCCTACAACTACGGTGTCGGCGCAAACAACATAGCCATCTTAAGTAACACCAACGTACCCATCAATGCCCTGATAGTGCAGTTCTTTGGAGGGGCCTGCGCAGCAACCCTGAATGAAATGGGAACATCCTATTATAAGAGTTTAAAAGATACCAAGAAGGTGTTCACTGTATTTACAGACGGAGCTAAAAAGATAACCGGGTTAGCCTGGTTAGAACGAGCACACGACGATAACTTCAGCCCAGCATCCTTCACCGGACTGGCCAATCCAGACAAATACCTCACAAACAACGGCTACAAATATTACGAAGGTTACAACAGCAGCAAACTCAATGAACTGGTGCAGATACTCTACAAGGAAGCTACCAGCTAAAACAAAGAATTAAAGGGTATTAACACCCTTTTCTAAATTTTTTTTAAATTTTTTTTAAAATTTTTATTTATACCATATCACTTTTATTTATACCATATCACTGAATTTTTTTTGAGTACTATTTTACCGGATCTTCTTTCACATTACCAGGGGCCTTTTTTCCTGTATCAGGGGCTGTTTTACCTTCCTTGAAGAGTTCTCCTATCCCGGCAATAGAACCTAAAATACCTGAAGTTTCCGCGGGGAGCAGTATCTTGGTCGCCCTTCCATCAGCTATCTTCTGGAGAGATTCCAGGTATTTGATGGCTATAAGGTCGTTGGTGGGATCTCCTTCGTGTATAGCATTATAAACATTTAAGATGGCCTGTGCTTCTCCTTCAGCAATGGCGATTTCCTGATATTTATCAGCATCAGCTACCTTTTTAATAGCCTCTGCCTGACCCTCTGCTTCCAGGATGGCGGCCTGCTTGTCACCTTCAGCTTTTTTAATTTCACTTTGTTTGTAACCTTCCGCCTCTAATATGGCTGCCCTTTTCATCCTCTCGGCTTTCATCTGTTGTGACATGGCCTCCACGATGTCTTTTGGGGGTTCAATCCTCTGTATTTCCACCCTTACAACACGGGTGCCCCATTTATCAGTTGCTTCATCTAAGACTTCCCTTAACTGGGTGTTTATCATTTCACGGGAGGTGAGGGTCTGATCGAGTTCCAGGTCACCGATTATATTCCTCAGGTTGGTCTGGGCCAGTTTGGTTATGGCCTGATAAAAGTCCACCACGTTGTAAACTGCGTTAAAGGGATCCACCACTTCGTAGAAGATAACACAGTCCACCACTACCACCGTGTTGTCCTTGGTAATTACCTCCTGGGGAGGTACGTCCACCACCTGTTCCCTTAAATCTACCTTCTTCAGTGTTTCAATGAAGGGTATGATGATAACCAGTCCGCTTTCCACGGTACGCTGGTACTTACCCAGCCTTTCAACCACCGCTTTTTCAAAGGGTCGCAGTATCTTCACACCTTTAATTGCAAATACCAGGAGTACCAGTAAAATTAAAATTATAGTAAATATGTCCATATTCAACCACCTTCAACATCCTTTTCTATTGGTTTAACCACGAGTTTAGTTCCTTCTATCCCTTCTATATTCACAGTCTCGCCGCCAGCAATTGTCTGAGCTGCAACCGCTTTCCATATGTCTCCGTCGATCTTAACCATCCCTCCCTTATGGGGTGCTACCTCTTCAATCACCAATGCCTCCTTGCCGATTAAACGGTCAGCCGCTGCCTTTTTAGGAGAATCCTTGGTAATCCTCTTAGCGAAGGGTCTGGAGATTCCTATAAGAACGAGAGAGATTATAATAAAAGCAACGAACTGCACCAATGGATCGAAGCCCAGGTAATTTAAAACTGCACTGACCGATGCGCCCACACCAAACCACAATAAAAAAAAGCCAGTGGTTAACATTTCCCCTATAAAGAATAGGGCTGCCAGAGCAATCCAAATCTCAATATTCATCTTTTTCCCCTTTAAACTTGGTTTAATACGTTTTTTAAAAAGTTCATTTGGATAGTGAACTTTTGCTATTTTATTAGGTTTCTAATTATATAAACTAATAACATGATGGTGGGGCTTGAGATTTTTACTGTAAAGTAAATACAATTTTATTAAGAAAAGAAATTAATAAATTTAATTAGTTAAAAACCTATTGATAGTTTAAACCTTACTGAAGGAGAGAATTTTATTTTGCCCCGGGACCTATCCATCATTATAGTAAACTACCGCACCTACCAGCTTACCAAACAGACGATAGAATCGGTAATTGATGGAAAACATCCTTTTAACTATGACATTTACCTGGTGGACAATGCGTCAGATGATGGTAGCCTTGAAAAGCTGGAGGAAGACTTTCAAGAGGAAACCTCTGATGGTTTAATCAAGTTTATAGCAAACCCAGAAAATAAGGGGTTTTCTCATGCAAACAACCTGGCCATAAAAGAGTCTGAAAGTAAATATGTGCTGCTTTTAAATTCAGACACCGTAGTCCAGGGGGACTGTCTGGAGAAATGTTTAGATTACATGGCCGGCGATAAGCAAATAGGTGCTCTGGGATGTAAAATACTTTTACCAGGTGGTAATCTGGACAAAGCATGCCGGAGAAGCTTCCCCACCCCAACAGTTTCCTTCTACAGGATGACCAGCCTTTCAAAACTGTTCCCCAAGAGTAAACGCTTCGGCAGGTACAATCTGACCTACCTGGATGAAAACGGGACTTACGAAGTGGACAGTCTCTCCGGGGCATTCATGCTGGTTAGGCGCGAGGCGATTGAGGAGGTTGGACTCCTGGATGAGGACTTCTTCATGTATGGTGAGGACATAGACTGGTGTTACCGAATTAAGCAGGCCGGCTGGAAGGTGGTTTACCTGGCTGATGCCACAATTACCCATTTTAAAGGAGGAAGCGGCAGACAATCTAAGGCTTTATACGAGTTCTATAATGCCATGCGATTGTTTTATAACAAACATTACCGGGATGAACATAACATCTTGGTAACTATATTCATTTACACTGGAATATGGAGTATATACCTATCGAAACGGTCTTTGAATTTCTTTAAGTCATTATAAAAGTAAAGTTTTAATAGAAGTCTACTGAAAACGTATGAACATTTGATATAAGTACTAGTAAAGAGTAAAATATAAAAAAATTGAGTGAAATTATGCCGATGTACGATTATTTGGTAGTTGGTTCCGGGTTATTTGGTTCTGTTTTTGCTCATGAAATGAACAAAAATAGAAGCAAAGTCATGGTTATTGATAAAAGAGACCATATTGGGGGAAACGTATTCACTGAGGAAATCTCCAATATCAATGTCCATAAATACGGTGCACATATCTTCCATACCAATAATAAAGATGTCTGGGACTATATCCAGCAGTTTGCAGAATTTAACAGATACACGAACTCTCCCATCGCGGTTTTTAGAGATGAATTATATAATCTACCCTTTAACATGAACACCTTCTATCAAATGTGGGGTGTTAAAACACCCGATGAAGCTAAGAAGATCATAGATTCCCAAAGGAAAGAAGCGAATATAAAAAATCCAAAAAACTTAGAAGAACAGGCTATAAATTTGGTTGGAAAGGATATCTATGAAAAACTGGTTAAGGAATACACGGAAAAACAGTGGGGTAAAAAGTGCACCGAGTTACCTTCCTTTATAATTAAACGCCTTCCAGTTAGGTTTACCTTCGATAACAACTATTTCAATGATAAATATCAGGGAATACCAATAGGTGGTTATACAAAAATAATAGAAAAACTACTTACCGGTATAGAGGTTGAGTTAAACACTGACTATTTTGATAACCAGGAAAAATGGGAAGATATTGCAGGTAAAATCATTTTCACAGGAATGATAGACCAGTACTTTGATTACTGTTTCGGTGAATTAGAATACAGATCTCTAAAATTTGAACACAAAGTACACGATACCCAAAACTATCAGGGAAATGCCGTAATAAATTACACAGACGGTGATGTTCCATACACAAGGACAATTGAACATAAACATTTTGAGGGAACACAAACTGAAAAAACAGTGGTTACCACAGAATATCCCATGCCGTGGAAAAAGGGAAGAGAAGCTTATTATCCGGTAAATGACGAAAAAAATATGGAAATTCTAAAAAAATATGAAGACTTAAGTGAAAATAGAGAAAATGTGATATTCGGGGGGCGTTTAGGAAGATACAAATATTATGATATGTGGGAAACCATCGATGAAGCATTGAAATTGGTAGAAAAAGAACTTAATAATAATAAAAAAATGAAAAATAAATAGTATAAACCCATATTTATGATCAGAGAAAGTCAATAGGATAATTTCCAGTGATAAAATGGATAATAAAATTATAATCTTCGATAAAAATCAAAATCAAGAAATTGTTTCTGAGATCAAAGGATTGACTGTAACATTTAGGGGAAAAAATAACGTAGTGAAAATAGAAAAGGGGTCTATTTTCTATTCCAGTCATATAATACTCCAAAAATAACTGCCAGGTAAATATAAAAAAGACAAATCCATATGGAATAAGAAATTTATCCGCAGAACTTGCTGATAACTGTAGTATAAGGATAGGTAAAGATTTTTCCAGTGTGTCTATCAGATTTTCCCAGAGTCAGGAAAAGAATTTAAACGTTACCATTGGAGATTACTGTATGTGTGCAACTAATGTAATTTTAAGACCAACAGATGGACATGCCATATATAATATAGGAACTAAGAAACTCCTAAATAGAGGGGAGGATATATTTATTGGAGATCATGTGTGGTTGGGTTTAAATTGTCTTATCCTAAAAGGAGCATATGTTTCTAACAATACAGTTATAGGTGCAAATTCTTTGATAAACAAAAAATTCACAGAAGAAAATGTAATCATTGCCGGGAGTCCTGCAAAAATTATCAAAAGGAATGTTAATTGGGATAGAAAAAACCCTCTTGTCTATGAGGATGAAAAAAGTAAAGAAAATTTTTCCCTGGTAAAACAGAAAGTATCAAATTTAATTAAAAGGGATGTTAATAGGGATAGGAAAAGCCTTAATGAGGATAGAAAGAGCCTTAATGAGGATAGAAAGAGCCTTAATGAGGATAGAAAAAGGCGGAGTGGGGATGGAAACCCTGTTATGTATGATAATGAGAATAGTATAAAAAATTCTTCCCTAGTAAATGATAGTACATCCCCCGTAAATGAGGATACATCTAAGTTGTCTATTGTCTTTATATCTGATGATAATTATGCAACATGTACTGCAGTAGCTATTAATTCCTTGTATATAAATAGAGATAAAAATAATTCCTATGAAATTTTTATTATTTCCCATAAAATTAGCCCTACCAATAGGGGTAAATTGGAAAAATTAAGCAAAGAAAATTTTGATGTGAAGATCATCGATATTCAGGATACTAAAGAGTACTCCTCAGTGAAAAGGCATAGAGAACATGTATCCACCACTGCCATGTTCAAATTTGATATTCCTAATATCTTAAAATCCCATGACAAAGTGTTATACATCGATAGTGATGTTCTTATTTTGCAAGACCTTGAAGATCTTTTTGATATGGATTTTGAAGATAGTTATGCCATAGTGGTGAAGGATATTCTAACTATAAAAAACAAGAAACATTTAAAGAGATTAAATTTTAAGTGTAACTTCTATTTTAACTCTGGGGTCATGCTGTTAAATCTTAAAAAACTACGTCAGGATGATATCAGTGATAAATTGATCGATTATAGGAAAAATAAAACGAATCATTTCATGGATCAAGACGCCTTTAACGTTGTTTTTTGTAATAAAGTGAAATTTGCTCCTTTAAGATATAACCTCTTAAATTTCTATTTCGAAGTTTTACCTGTTGAGACTCTTGAAAATTTCTATGATGAGAAGTTAAATCCAGAAATAACAGAAAATTATAAAAATGCAGCTATTTTACATCTTGGTGGAGCTGAAAAGCCATGGAATATGTGGATGGGTTACCTTTCATCGATATATCTGAAGTATTCCTTTGAATTTTCATACAGGTTATATTTCAACATCCTTATAAGGTTAATAAGAAATTTAAATGTTAAAAGTAGATTTGATGGAATTTCATCCTTTGTGTACGTTGCTAAAAAGGAAAAACTGAATCCAAAGAGGATTTATAGAACTTTTAAAGCTAGGGGGCTGATTAATTCCTCAGATCTTTTTGATGAGAGGTATTATTTAAGTGAACATTCAGATGTTAGAAACTCCAGTATGAATCCATTGGATCATTATATCTATCATGGATGGAATGAAAAAAGGATTCCATCTTTAAAGTTCGACGGGAACTATTATTTACGAAGATATCCTGATGTAAGAAAGTCTAATGTAAATCCACTCGTTCATTATATTCTCCATGGGAAAAAAGAGGGGAGATTTCCAAATTATCATGCTGAAATTAACTTGCCACAAAAAATAAATACTTATGAAAACTTTCTCAGTTATCTGGCTGAATTAGATAAGCTCGATACAGAAGTGACCATCAGGCCTTTTTTAAACAGGTTCCAGATGGGACTTAAAAGTGCTGATGATAATAATGAGTTAGATTATTCTTCGTTTAGTCCAGATGAATTAGAAGTAGTACAGCAAATCATCAAAGATCCCTATGCCTTTTATATAGAAAACTACGTGGGTGAAGAGAATTATGAAGAATATTTAACCGACTGGTATTTTAATAAAACTGGTAAAACATTGAATTTAAAAAATCCGGTTACCTATAATGAAAAAATTCAATGGTTGAAATTATATGATAATCCCCCAATTAAAACCCAACTCACGGATAAATATCTGGTAAGAGAATGGATAAAGGAGAAAATAGGAGAGGAATATTTAATCCCTCTTTTAGGTGTTTACGATAATTTCGATGAAATAGACTTTGATGAATTACCGGATAAATTTGTAATTAAAGCAAATCATGGTTCTGCCATGAATATCATCGTGGAAGATAAAGAAGAATTAGATATGGACCATGCGAGGGATGAGGTAAATTCATGGTTAGGTAAAAATTATGCCTACCACTGGGGGCTAGAACTTCATTATGATGATATAGAGCCTAAAATAATAATCGAAGAGTTTATTGGTGTAGAAGGCCAGGATCTTGAAGACTACAAGATACTATGTTTTGATGGAAAGCCGGAAATTGTATGGGTTGATTTTGATAGATATCGTGGTCATAAACGGAATGTCTATGACCTGGAACATAACTTGTTGCCTGTAAAAATACTGCATCCTCTGAAAATGAAGGATTCAAATTTCAAGGATGAAAAACCTAAAACATGGGACAAGATGATCGAATTATCAAAAATCCTGTCTCAAGGTTTTAATTTTGTAAGAGTTGATTTTTACAGTGTGGATGATAAGATATACTTTGGAGAGATGACTTTCACATCGGCATCTGGAGTAGAACCTATTCTCCCAGAGGAATTTGATAGAAAACTGGGAGATTTAATAAAGTTGCCAGTTATACCGGAAGTAACAGGTGATTCTGTAAAGCCGGCAGATGTGCCGAATGTAACTGGTAATTCAGTAAAGTTGTCCGATACGCTAAATGTAACTGGTGATTCATTATCGGATATGCCGAAAGTATCTATTGTAATACCAGTGTACAATGTAGAAGATTACCTGGAAGATTGTTTAGATAGTGTTATTAATCAAACACTCGAAGATATCGAGGTTATTTGTGTTAATGATGGTTCTACAGATGTTAGTTTATCTATTTTAGAAGAATATGCAGGGAAAGATGAACGGATTAAAGTAATTTCTAAACCTAATTCTGGTTATGGTCATACCATGAATGTTGGAATGGATGCTGCAACCGGGGAGTATATTGGTATTGTGGAACCCGATGACTATGTTAAATTGAATATGTATGAAATTCTCTACTATGAAGCCAAAATAAATGATGTTGATTTCATAAAAGCTGATTCTTGCAGGTTTGAAGGAACTGGAGATGAAACTAAATTTTATCGTAGACATTTGACAAATAATCGGAGTTATTATAATCGTTTGGTTAATCCACAGGAAGATTTAGAACCTTTTAAATTCATGATGAATACCTGGAGTGGGATCTATAAAAGAGATTTCATTGAAAAATATGATATAAGACACAATGAAACACCAGGTGCTGCTTATCAGGATAATGGATTTTGGTTTCAGACATTTTGTAGAGCAACAAAAACGTATTTCTTAAATAAAGCATTATACATCAAAAGAGCAGATAATCCTAATTCTTCTGTCAATGATGAGGGCAAAGTTTTTGCCATGAGTACTGAATATGATTTTATCAGGGATTTCCTGGATGATAATCCGGAATTAAAAGAGAAGTTCATTTACATATACCAGTTTAAACGTTTCCATAGTTATCGTTATAATTTGGATAGGATTAGTTTGGAGTTTAAGAAGGTATTTTTAGAAAAATTTCATGAAGACTTTGCTTTAGCAGAAAAAAATAATGAACTAGATAGTGAACTATTTTCGGATAGAGAATGGGATTATCTGCAGTTACTAATCAAAAATCCAATGAAAACTTACGAGTTATATTATAAATCAGGTAGTGGCCAAAGAAAATCGTCCTTTGCGTATATTTTCAAGAAGGAAAACCTGAATCCCAGGAATATTTATAGAATTTATAAAGCGAAGGGACAAATTAAATCTTCGGATCTTTTTGATGAGGAGTACTATTTAACCAAGTATCCGGATGTTAAATACTCCAATATGGATCCGCTGGATCATTATATCTATCATGGATGGAGAGAAAAAAGGATTCCATCTACAAAATTCGACGGGAATTATTATTTACGAAGATATCCTGATGTAAAAAGGTCTAATGTAAATCCACTCGTTCACTATATTCTCCATGGGAAAAAAGAAGGGAGATTCCCAGATCCTCAAACAGAAATTGATTCTTCCTCTAATAAATAAGGAATTTAGAAATTTCTCTTTCTCAATTGAATAATTATTTCTAAAGAAAATAATCAGTTACAAAAAAGAAACTGAAAACTTGGATAAAAAAAAATTCTAATAAAGAAGGAGTAATACTTATTGGAAACCTATATGGATGGATAGGTTTAAATGTATTTCCTAAAAGGGTATCCAATAACAAGTTTAGGTGAATTTTCAGCTCAACCAAAAAAAACTTCATGATCAAAATGTAGTTATGGGAGGAAGTCATACAAAAATTATCAAAAATGTTAAATTGGGATAATTGCCATGATACGTATTAAAATGAAATTAAGTTAAAATCTATAAAAGTTTATATGGATAAAAATTAAACATTTTAATGTTATTGGTAACCCTCAATTAAAATGAAAACTCTTGAAATTATAAGGAAACCCAGTAGCTCAGTAATTTACTCTAGGTGGAGCTGAAAACCATGGAATATGTGAATGGGTTTGATAGAATTTCCTCTTTCGCTTATATTATTAAAAAAGAAAATCTGAACCCTAGGAATATTTATAGAATTTTCAAAGCTAGGGGACGGATTAAATCTTTGGATCTTTTTGATGAAAACTATTATTTAATTGAGTATCCAGATATAAGAAACTCCAGTATGAACCCGTTGGATCATTATATCTATCAGGGATGGAGAGAAAAAAGGATTCCATCTACAAAATTCGATGGAAACTATTATTTACGAAGATATCCTGATGTAAGAGAGTCTAATGTAAATCCACTTGTTCACTATGTTCTCCATGGAGAAAGTGAGGGGAGATTCCCAAATTATCAGGCTGAACTTAACTCGCCACAGAATAAAATAAATAATTTAGAAAATTCCCTTTTTAAATTAAATACCCAGATTAAGATTCTTATAGATAATTTAAATAAAACTAATAAAAACTTCGAAAACAAGCTTAACGAAAACAAGCAAGAAATGGAAAATTTAAACAGGAACTTCGAGGACAAGATCAACCAAAGAAATCGTGAAATTAATAACCTTTCAACAAGACTAAAAAAATATACTAAATTATTTACTATTGGTCATATTAATAAAGAAAAGATAGCCTGTGAAATAGAGTTGTTTAAGGGTTTAGGAGTTACTCGAGAAAAAAGAAGCCCTCAAATAATTGTTTCTCTAACATCTTATCCTGATAGAATTTATGATATTCATTACTGTTTATACTCGCTCTTAAATCAAAATTTTAAACCTGATAAACTTATTTTATGGTTGTCTAAAGAAGAATTCTCAAACTTAGAAGAAGATCTACCTTTAAATGTATTAAAATTGAAAAAACATGGTTTAGAAATTAAATGGACAGAAAAAAATTTCAGAAGCTATGATAAATTAATCCATTCTTTAAAAGAGTATCCGAATGATATTATTGCTACTGTAGATGATGATGTTTTCTATCCTGAAGATTGGTTAGAAAGGTTATATGAAAATTATGATGGAAAAAACGTAATATCACATAGAGCTCATTTAATAAGTTTCCAATCAGGTTCTCTTAAACCATATCGACAATGGGGACAATTAACCGAAAATGATGAGGTAACTGTTTTAAACTTTCCCACTGGTGCTGGGGGGATTTTATATCCTCCCAATGTTTTTTATAAAGATGTTTTAAAGGATGATCTATTTCTCAAACTTTCACCGAGTGCAGATGATATATGGTTTTGGGGAATGGTTGTTTTAAATAATAAGAAGGTTAAAGTTCTTAAAAATGGATATAAATATCTAACTTACATTAATCCAGAAAGAGAACTAAGATTAAACGACGATGGAACTTTATTAAAAGAAAATATGCTAGGCGGAAGAAATGATAAACAGCTTTCCGCACTTTTAAAATACTACCCGGAAATAAAAGATAAGTTACAAGAAGAGTTGAATACGCCAAGGTAATAAAATGAATAATTTAAATAAAATTGCGATATTCGGTCTAGGATATATAGGGCTTCCAACAGCTTCTTTATTTGCAAACAACGGGTTTCAAGTGGTTGGAATTGCTAAGGACAAAGAGAAAATAAATTTAATTAATAGGGGAATATCTCCTATTGATGAACCAGGACTTTCTAAATTAGTTAAAACTGCTGTGGAAAGTGGTAATCTCAGGGCTTTTGATAATGGACATAATGGATTAGAGGCAGTAAAAAATTCCGTCATTCATATTATAATTGTTCCAACACCCATGGATGAAATTAACCGTGCGGATTTAACTGCAGTAAAAGAAACATGTGAAACCATTTCAAAAGGACTAAAAAAGGGTGATCTGGTTATTGTAGAAAGCACAGTGCCTCAGGGCACCTGTGATAATATAGTGATTCCCATTTTAGAGGAGAGTGGACTTAAAGCTGGAGAAGATTTTGGTGTTGCCTACACCCCGGAAAGGGCGATACCCAATAACACCATCTATGAGATGACCCATAACGCCAGGGTTATCGGGGGAGTAGATAAAGACAGTACTAATAAAGCAGCTGATCTTTACCAGAAAATCACAGATGGCAAAATAATAAAGGTTAAAAACCTCATAACCGCGGAAACAGTTAAACTCATAGAAAACACCTACCGGGATGCCAATATTGCTTTATCCAATGAGATAGCCATGATCTGTGAGGGGTTGGGCGTGGATGCCATTGAGGCCATAACGGTGGCCAACTATCATCCTCGGGTAAACCTCCATATACCGGGTCCTGGTGTAGGTGGTCATTGTTTAGCCATCGATCCGTATTTCATAGTGGAGACTGCCGAGGAAAAGGGAATGAAAGCACAGCTCATCAGCACTGCCCGGAACATCAACGAGGGGATGCCCAACCATGTCATCAAGATATTAACAGACACTTTGCAGGAGGCAGACCAGGAAATAAAAGGTGCAGATATCGGACTTTTAGGTGTGGCCTATAAAGGAAACGTGGCCGACGCCAGGGAAACACCGGCTAAAGCTTTAATAAAGATATTGAAGGAAAAGGACGCCAAAGTTTATGCCACAGATCCCCACACCGCCCAAGAAGAGATTAAAGCGTTAGGTGCAGAACCAGCAGATATGGAACAGATCTTAAAGTGCGACTGTGTAGTTCTGGTAACGGATCACGATGAATATAAGGATATAAAGCCGGAGATGGTGAAGAGCCCCATTTTAATCTGCACCAGGCCCATATTAGATCCAGAAGATTTCAAAGACAGTGGAATAATCTTCCGGGGGATTGGAAGGTAAATAGGATTTGATAATGTTTATTATTAGTTTCTTTAGATTATATTGAAGATGAGCTTATTAAACGATCTCATGAACATTATGGTAACCTTTCTGATATTATAATATTTAGTCTGATTTTGAGATGAGAAAAATGAAAAATCCATTGAATTTTATAAGAAAGGCTAATAGAGCTTTTAATCTTTATTTAGAAAACTTTGAGAAATATCAAAGATTTATATCGGATTACTACAAAAATCAAGAAGTCCTGAACAATTTTATAAATGAACATCCTAAAGAAGATCCTAATGTGTTGTATGAAATATTATACAAAGAGTTCCGAGAAAAAGAACGCATAATTAGGGAAAAAACTCTTAACCAAATGCCAGACATACCATTAAAACAAGAAAACATAAATAATACTAAATTTTTGCTTAATCGGGAAGATCTATTGGAAAATTTAACTAAAGAGGGCGTATGTGCAGAGATAGGTGTTGCATATGGAGATTTTTCACAGATGATTCTGCAAAAAAATAGGCCAAAAAAGCTGCACTTAATCGATGCTTGGCATTCCGAACGATATAATCACTCACTTGAAAGTCTAGTTAGACAAAAATTTTCAAGGGAAATAGAATTAGAACAAGTTATTTTGAATAAAGGTTTATCGATGGATGTTTTACCTGAATTTGAGGATCATTATTTTGATTGGGTGTATATTGATACGGCTCATGATTATAACATAACTGCTCAAGAGTTAGCAATATGCCGTAAAAAAGTTAAAGAAGGAGGCATAATTGCAGGGCATGATTTTTCCATGGGTAACTGGATTGATGGTGTTAAATATGGTGTGATAAATGCAGTTTATGAGTTTTGTAGGAAATACGATTGGGAAATCATATATATTACTTCTGAATTGGTGGAAAAAAGTTTCGCGATTCGCAAATTGGAGTAATCCAAGAAAAGGAATTCATTCTATGAAAATTTCCCTTAAATTTTATTGAAAAATTATATAAGCCCCTGTTTATTATGATAAGGAAATCCTGTGTAAAATTGTTTTCAGTTCATTTATAAATTTCTCAACGTTAAATTCTTCTATGGCGTAATCACTCATTTCCTTGAGGAGTTTGTTATATTTATCTTCATCATAATATGTGGATAGTATCATATCTTTCATATCATAGATATCGTCGAATATTATTTTATCGGGATACACATATTCCACCCCGTCCCAATCGAGTAAAAGTGCTAATGTACCATCACAAAGTCCTTCTGCCGGGGCAAGATGGAAACTCTCAATATCACTAACTGAAAGAACGTACCCTATATTAGAAAATATTTCTGAACGTTCTGTCCACCCATGGACAATCACAGAATCTTCGAGGTTATGATCTTTTATGAACTTTTCGCATTTTCCAAAATATGTTCTTTCTTCAAGTTTGTTCCATATCCAATCAACGTCTCTGTAATTTTTACCAAATAGATGAAGTTTAAATTTCTGGTCGTGTTCCTTCAAAATTTTGAGAATATGGAGACCTTTAAGCAATCCTTTCCATTTAGGTACATACCCTACGATGGCCAGATTACTTTTGAAGTCCTCTGTTTTTGTCCTAGAATAGATATCTGTTTCAATATAATTGTTTAACAGGATCATCTTCTCCCGAGGAATTCCAAAGGTAATTGCAAATAATTCGAGATAATAATAGCTTACCGCAATTACACGATCGACATTGTTATAATTTACTTGATACCCGTAATTAACATTTAATTCAGCTTTATGAGCTCTTATAATAAGTTTTTGATGACCTAGTTTTCTTTTGGAATACCACACTGCGTTGTTTAAAAGCCATTCACAGAATATAAAATCCGCCCAGTTCAATAGTTTGTTGCTTTTATTCTCATCATGAGAATGATTGTCTATCCATTTATCAATTTTAATATTATAATCATCTTCCAGATATTTTAACGCTGGTTTAATAAATTTTAGATCGGCACCCGCCACCAGAAGTCTTTTTTTTGATGACTTCAGAAATTTTTCATAATCATCTTCTAAGATAGAATTATAAACTGATTTAAATCTTTCGTGGAGTGTTATCTTGTTTTGGAGGTATGCTATGTTTTCATTAAGAAATTTACTTAGTCTATTGAAGCTTTGCTTGGATATATTGCCATTTGAATATAAAATAATAAAATTGAGAGTATTTTTAACTGCAGTGGGAAGTCTTAATTCATAGTAACTGATACCAATTTTTCTCAGCTTCTTTTCTGTAAGTTCCCAAACACTTATATGGTCATTCAACTCTTTATCCTGATAACTTTGGGTGGAAGAAAGATTTTTAATATTGTCTCTTTTGTAATGATACCAAATAAAAGAGTTATAATATTCAATTTTAGGATTACATTTGAATAAATCAGCGTAAAAAAGGGTGTCTTCACCTATTTTATAACTTTCATTGTAACGAATATCATTTTTGATTATGAAATCTCTTTTGATGATGATGTCCGAGGTGGTACTTTGTTTGGATATTATACTTTCCATCACGTCGAGGCTATCACCATTGTCACATTCAATTTTATTCATATCTACTATTTTATTACCTTTAACTACCTTAAGGTAGCCCTTTATACAGTCAAGATTATGAGTATTAGCGTAATTTACCATATTTAACAAATTATCATAGTTTAATTCATCGTCATCATCTAAAAATGTGACATATTTTCCATTAGCTGCTTTAATACCAATATTTCTGGGTTTCGATGGGCTTCCACTGTTTTCTTTGAGTCTTATTATTTCTATATTTTCATGTTCACGAGCGATATTTTCAACAACTGTTACAGTATCATCATTAGAAAAGTCATCAACAACAATTATTTCAATTTTTGATTGATCGATAGGCTTTAGAACAGACAATATTGCTTTTTTAATAGTTTCCTGAGCATTATATGTTGTTATAATCACGGAAATATCTTTCATATTAATTCACACTAAACTGGTTTTTTTTAATATTTTTGTAATAATACACAGCTTGTCCACCTGCAATGAATTTTGTAGTTTTATAGATATTTTAAAAATCAATTCTAAGAATGGTCTTCTATTATCTGTTTAAGTATTTGTTTTGAAGATTCTATATCACCAATAATTGATTTATATCTGAGATCAATTTTACTTAATGTACTGTTTTCTTCATATAATCCCCATATATCTGTTCCACTTCCCATATAATCACTTAATTTAGACGGTAAAAAGGGATTTATTTTCCCTTTTTTCTGGGCATCGTTTACAATTAAACAGTCGAATTTTGTGGTTAAGTTTAAAAATTCTAAAAAGCGGATATAGGGATTAATTTCCAGATAATCTGCTATTGGAATGTGTTCAATTGATTTTCTGAATTGTCTAACGTTATAGGTGAAAATGTGTATTTTACATCTATTCTTGTATTCATCATCTATTTCATCTAGAGCATAAAAAATGTCATTTAAATTTCGTGTTTCATAATCCCTACCAAAATATGCGATGTTTACGTAATTATCATTTACCAGATAATCACTTTCAAATAAATAATAGAATTCTTTACTTAAAGTGATATGATCTCTAACTTTAGCCTTTTTCTCCACGATTTCTGATATTCCAGGAATAGGGAAATAATCTATCATATGGGTTTTTTGATTTTCATTGGTAAACACGATTTCATCTGCAAAGGCGTACGGTAAATATTCGCATAGAAGGAGTAAGTTATCATCACGGTATTCTGGAAGGTTATGTTTTGATAATAGGCTATTCACCTTATTTATGAATTCTGGATCATTTATTTTTGAATACCTAAGCACTCCTTTCTCATCAAATAACACTGGATCTGAAAATTCTGCAATCCACTTGGTATTTGGATATTTAATTTTAAATTCAAATGCCAAAAAATGGGACGCGGGAAGGAAAACCATACTGTAAATTTCTTCATATTCTCCCTTTTTTTCAACATTTTCCTCTAATTTTTTCAACCCCTTACTACAAAAATCACAGATCAGATCCCAATTTTCAAAGGTAGAACCGGAATCAATTACTATTTTATCTTCGACTAATCCTTCCGTTAAAATATTGAGATGTTCATCTACATTTCGAACATCACTCATATCATTTTGTATAACATCTACGACTTGGCCATGTTTTCTAACTCGTTTAGCCATGCAGTTACCACTTGAATCAGCGTTTGGTGGAAAAACATATGCTATAATTAGGTTTTTAGCAGGATTTGTTAACACAGGAGTTGATTTTGATTCTAATTTTTCTTTAGCTGAAATTTGAATGGAGTAAACTGGAAATTCAATAGAAGTGCCTTTAAATGCTTTATTAAATACCCTCATGAAATTTTCATGGGAAAACAATACATTTTCTACATTTTCCGCCTTTTTTAATCTGAATTTATCTCCCCAGGCAATTCCCACCTTCTTATCGATGTAAGAATAGTGTAAAAGCCCTTTCTCTACAAAGTCTGGAATTAATTTAAGGTTAGCAAATACAAAATAAGGTGTATGGTTAGATATAGTTCCTCCTTGATTTAGGAGATAATTTAGAGAGTATACTGATACTTCATTATTTGAGTGTTTGTAATAGATATTCTTAATTTTGTGATGGGGTATTTGATCAGATAGGAGCAGTACTAATTTTTTTGAATCATACTCAACTGCTGCATAGTGTTCCCAAACATCTTCGATATCAGATTGTTCATTTACAACGTAATAGAGGGTAATAGAATTATCATCATCTAAATATTCGAAGTTGATACTGTTTAATATATGCTTAAAACGATTGTGGTAAGTATGGTTTTTTAAGACAGAATATAAATTGTTGATACGTTTTTCTTCTGAATCGGATAGATCAAGTTCTTTGTCATTTCCCACGATAATTACATTGTCACCAAACAAATTGGTCATTCCTTTAGAATAATTTGATAATACCAAAGTATTACAAAGCATCAATTCAAATACACGTCTAGCAAACATTGTATTTGAATCAACCACCGTGTTGATATTTAAAGAATATTTACTTTCTTTATATATCTTGTTAACTTGATTAAAAGGCAATGGGGTGTTAGTAAATTTGCTATATTCTTTTGGAAATACAAATTTCTTATCATCTCTGGCAGTATAATAAACCCTATCATATATCTTTAAGTTATATCCACTATCTAAGACTTTATCAAAGATATCTCTCATTTCATTACATCTTTGCTCATGTTCATTATACCAGCTGCCTGCAAAAATAACATCTTCAGATCTCTTTCTATCTTCAATTGGATTGAATAACTTTGGCTGAGCTCCAAACATTAAAGGATAAACGCTTGGATGACCATAATCATCTCTATATTTTTGTACACATTCTTCGGCTGTCGTAAAAATATGATCAAATTTTAAAGCTGTGTCTACAAAATTGTAAAGTTCGTCATCAAAATGGGTAGGATCTTCTTTATTCCAAAAAATAGTAGTTATACCTTTTTCTTTACAGTATTTAAGTATATCAAGTAAATCACCCCTATCTTCTGTCTCAGAATTTACATTTGTATAAATTTTTCCCTTCCAATTCCATGCAGATTCACATAGAAAGATATCTGGTTTTTCTTGATCTAATCTTTGACGCCAGTTTGAAGGTTCAAGGGGAATTGCTTTAAATTCATATTTAAAACTATTGTAGCTGAATTCATCCATTATAACAGCTACTTTAATGTCTTTTAGTTTTTTTGGCTCATGTTTTTTGTGTAGAATTTCTGGTTTTATCTCAGGTTCGGGTTTTACTTCTGGTTTAAGTTCAGGTTCTATGGTAGGTAGATCAGAATTTCTTGTAAATCGTGATTTAAAGTTACGATAAGTTAATATCAATTTATCAGCGAGTCTAACTATGTTCCGTTTCTTGTATGCGTTTATTAGATCTTTCAAATATTGATTAGTCCTGACAAGATTTTCTTGTATTGTTTTTTGCGATATGTACTGAGATAAAAATTGCTCATTTTGTTTTTTAAGTTCTCCAACTTTAATTCTTTCATTATTTAGTTGTGATCTAAGGGTTGCGTTACTTTTTATTAGTTCTTCCCATCTGGCTCTCTCAGATTGGTATTGATGTGATAGTTTTTCGTTTTGTTTTCTAAGTTCGTTGTTTTTAATTTTTTCAATTAATAAATCTGCTTCAAAATTTTTCTCAGCTAATTTCAGCTCAGTAAAGTAATGGTCGTTAAGTTCCTCTAAGGATAATTTTTCCATATCCACGTTATTTTCGTTAGCAAAGACAACCAGGATTTGTTCTTGGGTCCAATAATTTTCATCTTCCATGAAAATTTTATCTATTTCCTTAAAATGGATTAATTGATGATCTTCTATATTTATTGGGAAAAAATCGTAATCGAAGAAAAATCGGTCTTCACCTAGTTCTTCTCTCTTTAAGGGAACCATCAATATTAGATACTTATTGGCCAATTTTATGAGGTTTCTTAATATTTTATGTGGACATTCAAAATGTTCTAAAGATTGGGATGATAATATAACATCATGATGTTCTTTAAATTCAGTTATATCCGCGCATGTAAATGGGAGATTAGGATATTTTTTCCGTGCTTCATCTATGGCATAATCAGAATGATCTATTCCCGTAACTTCACAGTCTTTAAAATATCTGCTGAGTAAATTAACACCTTCACCCTGTCCACAGCCCCAGTCACATATACTCAAGTTTTCATGAGAAATTTCTTTTTTTAGCCATTTGGGCAAATGTTTTAAAATGAGGTTATAACAAAAAAGAGATCGATGGCTAATTTCATTCTTATTCCATTCACAGTCTTTATATCCGTAGTTACTGTATTTTCGGTTCTTTATGTATATTCCCCCAACTGGAAATCCACTGTCCAAATTTCAGTTTCTATGATGCAATTGTTACCCTCTTATTTCCTGTCTATATTTATAAATATTGTTTAGTCCCGAAGGATAAACAGATTATTTAACGATATTTATGACTTTAATCTTTTAAGATTCAATCCAACAGGAATATACCGCTCCAAGGATTGCTCTTATTATAAATGTTGTTGTGTACAAACAAACTATATGTTATATTGTTCTTAATATAAATAAACCCTATCCATTAATAATCTCATCAACACTCACGAAGGTTAAGTCAAATGATAAGAGAAAACCAAAATACTTAAAACTTCATACTGATACTCGCAGATGTTCTGTAATCGTAATATCTTTGATTTTAGCCGGGATATGAATTAAACTGAAACTGTTCAGTTAATATATGATTTCAATTTATGAACCTTTGATTAACTTGTGAATGGGCCTTTTTATTTCTTTTTGATATAATATATATGGATTTGAAATGATCAAAGTAATGACTTAAATAAAATAACCAAAGGAACAGTTTTTTATAATAAGTCTGAATTATGGTTTCGTAGAGATGTAACGTATCATAATTTAGTTTGATTTGTTTCTTTATTTGATCGATTATTAATCACATACCCTTTAATCACCTATTATGGTCCTGTAAGTTCTAAGATCTATAAATCTGAAAGTTTTTAACAACAAAAATTAAATCATGTTATAAATATAACTATAAATATCTATATATCAAATAAGATAGTAATAGACTTTAATTCTAAATTAATAATAACTTTAACACTTACAGGGTTAGGCAAATGATTAGGGAGAATCAGAAATACTTCAACTTCATATTAATCGTTGCAGATAGCGCGGTAATTATAATATCCTTGATTTTAGCTTGGTATCTCCGTTTTAGAACTACTGTATTTGGTGATGTTGGTGAAAGTGGTTGGGGATTTACCGAATACATGATACCGCTGCTGGTGATCATACCCATTTACCTGGTGCTCTACTATATTTTCGCTTTATACAGGCCCCAAAGAACCAGTACACTCATATCCGAAATTGGAGATATAATCAAAGCAAATTTCACCGGACTGATAATTCTTACCGCACTCTTATATTTGATCAGTGCAGATGATTATTCTAGGTATGTTCTGGCGGCCTTTGCCATCTTCACCACAATGTTTACTGTTGTTGAAAGAATGTCTGTAAGGAATTCGCTGCGACTAATTCGCAGCAAAGGTTACAACCTCAAACATGTCCTAGTAGTTGGGGCGGATGAGCTTGGACATAAATTCGGCCGTAGAATAGAGGAAAATCAATATATAGGCTACCATATCATCGGATTTCTCGATGACAAATTGGAAAAGGGATATAAAATATTAAATTCAGAGGTCATAGGTAAGGTAAAGGATTTGGAGCATATGGTTTTAATCAATCCCCTGGATAGGGTGGTGATAACCCTGTCTCCGCAGGACTATAATATCATGGAAATTGTAGACCTATGCGAAAAGCATGGGGTGAAAGCGGTGATTATACCCGAGTTCTCCAGATATTTCCCAGCCCGGCCAAATATCGATATGCTGGACGATATCCCCATAATAGATGTTAGGTACGTGCCACTGGATAATGTTTACAAAAAATTTTTAAAGAGGATATTCGATTGTATCGCAGCCACACTGGCTATTATCATCCTATCACCAATAATAATTGTAACTGCTATACTTATAAAACTCAGCTCCCCGGGATCCATAATCTACAAGCAAGAAAGGGTGGGTTTGAACCGTAAAAAATTCAAAATATACAAATTTAGAAGTATGAGGCCATGGGATGAAAATGAAACATCACCAAAATGGACCACCAAAGATGATCCCCGTAAGACAAGAATTGGTTCCTTCATCAGAAAAACAAGTATCGATGAATTTCCACAATTTTTCAACATACTCAAAGGTGATATGAGTTTAATTGGCCCTAGACCAGAACGTCCGGTGTTTGTGGAGATGTTCAGAGAGCAAATACCAAAATACATGATCAAACATTATGTACGTCCTGGTATGACAGGATGGGCTCAGGTCAATGGATGGAGAGGTAACACTTCCATCGAAAAAAGGATAGAGCATGATATCTACTACGTGGAGAACTGGACTGTTTTACTGGATATTAAAATATTTTTCCTGACCTTCATTAGGGGATTCGTTAATAAAAATGCTTATTGATTCAAATAACGAAAATTTGATAAACATTATGGTGAGGTTTCTTTTTCCCATACATAAACACCTATAATCCCGCCTAGAGGAAGGGTTGATTCATCAATTAACTTAAGATAAGGATAATGCTTTTCCATATATTCCCTGGTGACTTCCGGTTGTAAGTGCTTCTCGTATGGATTTCCATAGATCTCATCTTGTTCGTATTTATATGGAATTGAAACTATAATTTTTCCACATTTATTTTCACTGATTAATTTTGACAACAAATTTTTGGCCAATTCTAACTCGATGTGTTCGAGAACATCTCCAAATATAATCAGGTCATAGTAATCAAGATCAAAATCTAGAATATTTTCGATATAAATAGTATCATAAATTTTATCCAATCCTAATTCTTTTATGTTTTTATCATAAACATCTACACCATCGATATTTTGGTAATAAAAAGCTCTTAGCAATTTACCGTAAACTCCAGAACCAAAACCCACGTCTAGAATTTTGTCGCCTTTACCTACATTTTCTAAGATATATTTGATAGTAGCAGCTTTACCTTCATCAGCACTGTTTCCCCTAAGATCCTTCGATAGACTGTAAGCGCTTCTATCTAATTCGATTAAAAGTGTTTCTTTTTCATCTTTTAGGCTTTCTATCTGGTTTTTCATGTATTCGTTTTCTTTGGTTAGTTTTTGTTTTTCCTCTG
>DAGC01000002.1:345648-515104 GCA_002495625.1 Methanobacterium sp. UBA375
TAGTTTTTGTTTTTCCTCTGTTAGTCTCCTTTTTTCCTCTGTTAGTCTCTGTTTATCCATTTCTAACTCTCTTACCATGCCTGTTTTTCTCATCTGTTTTTTTATAGGCTCTTTTAGAAATCTGATCATTAACTCACCCTGTCTTTCCCTTATCCTGATAATCTTCATGATTTATCATAAATTATTCAATTCGGAAGGCGCCGATGTTTAACATATGGTCAAATTCTTATTCAAATCTTTTTTATCCATACAGAACCTCCCCCGTCAACCCCTATATTTCTAATATCCTTTTTATGGTAATGTCCTAAATAATTAGCAGATAAAACTATTTTAAACTGGGTGTTATGCATCAAAAATGCCATTAAAAAGTAGTACTCATTCCAACTCCAATGATTATCGAAGATCCAATGTTTAGGATATTCAAAAGGATAGAATATATCATGGAAATGTGTATAAACTCCGCTTTTTAATTCTGGCAAAATTTTAAAGAATATATGTTGAACATCGCTTCCAGTCTTTACAACATGAGAACCATCTATGAAAAGTATATCGTTAGGTTCTAATTGCTTAAACAGTTCTAAATCTGTATCCTGGACAATTGTTGGTATATATTGGTATTTCTTTTTATCTTCTTCAGACATTAGCTCATTTAACCTGTATGGATATGGTTCTATAAACTTTATATCTATTTCTTTTCCAAAGAAAAGGTCATTGACGTCCATCATTAGAGCAGAGGAAAACCCAGACCCTACTTCTATAATTTTATTGGGTTTCAGTGATCTAATCATTGAATATAGAAGTATTCCGTCTCCTCTACCAAAATAATTATTTCTGAAATAATAACGTAAATTTGGTCGTTTTCCCGATTTAAAGGGCATTTCTGGGTAGTATTTAGTAAATGATTTAATTAAGTTTAACTGTTCTTTTTCATTTAATTGAACGCCTGAAATGAATTTTGGCCGCCAGATCAGATCTTCTCTCTGTTTTAAAAAGTCAAGGTCAACAATTGGAGAATAAAAATGTCCTGGAGGAGGACCATAACTTAATTTTTCAATCTTTTCCTTTAAAGTATCCTTTTCTTGCTGTAATCTCGTATATTCTGATTTGTAGAAACGATATCGATCACTTTTATTCAACAGGTAATCCTTAAAACGGCTCAACATTTTCAATACCCCCCAATTTTTAATTAAGCACTTTACAGGTTATAAATGATAGTAATAATTTTTTATATATTAGTTTTCATGTTAATACATTTCTTTTTTGTTCCGCAATATAAATCAAAATAGGAAACAAATGAATTTTTTTTAAAAAATTTATTAACCAAAAAGCAAATAATTGAGATTAGTAAACCTTAAAAGATTTGTAAATTCACAAATCATTTATAATACATTTTTTAAATAGGAAAATGAGTAGTTTCAATAAATTAGGTAGGAATATATATGGTCAAGCATTTTTTAACCGATCTTAAAATCGTTCTAATTCTCACCTTTTTATCGGTGATGTTCCTATTTATTCCCAGCTTAAACCAGTACCCACAGAATATGGTTTCCTATGCTCTTCTTCTCTTATTTTTACCGGGTTACTCTTTACTAGTTAGTATAAAACCGTTAGTTAATAAAATAGCTGTTTGGAAACGTATCTTATTCAGTATTGTGCTGGGAGCGATCCTCATGGGAACTGCATACTTATTGTGGATCTACACGCCCATAATAACTTATTTAACTCCGTTGGTGAAATATTTAAATCCACTGGAGGTTTACGTATCTCCACTGGAGATATATATCCCCCTGGCACTTATTTTATCAACCGTCTTAATCGTAGACCTGGTCCTTATCTCCTGGGCAAGGAGAATGGCTGTATTTGATTTACATCCTGAAATTCAGGATACAACTTTTAAAACTCAAGATTCAACTCCTGAAACCCAGAAAAAAGAAAGATATGTCTGGTGCAAAGAGTGTCAGGGATACTACAAACTGGAAGAAGATGAGTCTCCCGATGACTTCGAAAGCTGCCAGTGCGGGGGTAAATTAATATATGCTGAAAAACCCCAAGGAGAGCCCTTCACACTGGAACAGAAAATCAGACCTGTACAGAAGGGATCCTATTACCTGGATCTGCTCTTGGTGTTACTGGTAAACATAGCTTGTTTGGTGGGTATTCAACTGGCAAACCCTGCCTACCAAACCATTATCGAATTCATTTTAATTCTCTTCTTACCGGGATATGCTTTAATAAGCATGGTGTATCCCAGAAAATATGGTTTGAGCAGTATTGAACGTGTGGTTTATAGTATTGCATCGAGTATCGCCATAACCACCCTGGTAGGGTTGATTCTAAATTATGGCAGTTATGGTGTGATGATAGATCCTATTCTATATGCTCTATCTGGTTTGACTGTTATCTTTCTCATAGCAACATTCCTTAGAAGAGCCCTCACCAGGGAAGAGTATCGTTTCAGCATAGATTTCAGTGGATCCTTATTTTCCTTGGCAAAATGGTTTTTAGGTGGAACCAACACTGAAAAACTCCTTTCACTGGTGTTGGTTATATCCCTGGTGTTGATGGTTTCCATCACTTACATCACGGCCAACCCCCTGGAAGAAACATACACTGACTTTTATGTACTGGGAGCCGATGGAAACCCAGTTAACTCCATTAACCTGACATCGGGGGAGAATGATAACCTAACCATTTCCATCATAAATCAGGAAAATAAAAGGACGGACTACAGGCTACTGGTCACATCCGGGGGAAATGTGCTGATGGATGAAACTGTAACCCTGAAAAACGAGGAGAGGAAGGACATCCCCTTAAGCTTCACCGTGGGTACACCTGGAACCCGGGATATGGAATTTAACCTGTACAAGCTACCAGATAATGATAACGTCTATAAATCCCTTAAAATACCTTTAAACGTGGCTGAAATCCCGGTAGTTGAAGAGAGCACCGTTATTTTATAGGGGAATTATTTGACTCATTGTTATATAGTCAGAAACTTGAAGGTATTTTTTATCAAAGACCATTCTATCTTTAAATAATTTTTTAAATTTCCATTCTGATATTCTATCTTATTTACTCGGTCTAAAGAATTAAAGCCTTCCTTTAAACCCTCTAAATAAAATTTACCCTGTCCTTTTCTGGTGAAGAAGATATATTTAATGGCATAACCCACCAGGAGAAAGAGAAAGTTAAGAGCGTACTGGGGGAGGGGCATATTTTTGTAGGGAACGTAAACGTTGTTACGGGCTGCCAACCTGATTTTAAATTCATTGTATCTGCTACCGCTGGTTGCACTGGTCCGGTGATAAACGATGGCCTGTGGACAATAAACGCATCGGTATCCTTGGATCCTCGCCCGGTAACTGATGTCCACATCCTCCATATATGCGAAAAAGGCTTCATCAAAATAGCCTATATCCTGAAATATGCTTTTCCTATAGAGCGCTGCCCCGGCACAGGCACTGAAAATTTCTCCTTCATCTTTATACAGATGGGAGAATTTACCGTCACCCCTTTTTTTGGTCCAGCCCAGGATGGTGTATTCATCCCCAGCATCATCCAGTATACCCGGATCATCAAACCGGACCATTTTCGATGAGACAGCGAAGATATCATCATCTTTTCTGATGCACTCCAAGAGATGGGGTATGCAGTCAGATTCCAATTTAGTATCGTTGTTAAGCAGAAAAACATATTCCGTTTGAGAAGCTTTTATTCCCTGATTTACCGCATTAGAAAACCCAAGATTTGTCTGATTTTCTATCAGGGTATAATGGGGGTAATTCTCTTTAACGAACTCTGAACTTCCATCGGTGGATCCGTTATCGACTATGATCACATCGAAGGAGGTCTTTTGATACAGTAATGATTCGAGACACTCCTTTAAAAAAAGTTTTCCATTGAAATTGGGAATGATGATACTTAAATCCTTCATCCTATTTTAAGCTCCTCTAACTATTATTTTCTGATACTCTTCTCATATTCAGCGATTACTTCATCAACTGGACCCTCCATGACCAGTCTACCTTTATCCAGCCATATTGCATGGGTGCATAATTTTTTAACCTGGGCCATGGAATGGGACACCAGTAAAACTGTGGTGTCCTTGCTAAGGAGTGAATTCATTCGTTCTTCACTTTTTTTTTGGAATTTTATATCCCCTGTAGAAAATACTTCATCCAGGATGAGTATTTCAGGCAGTACCATGGTGGAAAGGGAAAATCCCAGACGAGAAATCATCCCTGATGAATAATTTTTAAGGGGTACGTCGATGAATTCCTCTAATTCTGCAAATTCCATTATTTCATCGAATTTCCTTTCCATAAAGCTTTTTGAATAACCTAGAAGGGCTCCTCGAAGAAAAATATTCTCTCTACCGGTGTAGTTTGAGTCAAATCCGCCCCCGAGCTCTAATAGGGGCACCACGCCGCCGTTTACTTTGATTTTTCCTTCAGTTGGCTTCATAACCCCTGAAATTAGTTTAAGTAATGTGCTTTTACCAGCGCCGTTTAACCCGATTATACCTAATTTCTCTCCTTTTTTAACCTGGAAAGACACGTTTCTAAGTGCCCAGAATTCCTGATAGAGAAGTTCTCCCTTGACCAATTTGATGAAGTACTCCTTTATGTTATCCACCTTTTCCTGGCTTAAATTAAACTCCATACCCACATTTTCCACCCGTATAGCTATGCCTTCCATGGACTCAGGGAAGGTAACTATATCAGATTCTTTTACCGGGGTGTTTGATGGTTCTGTTTCAGTTTCCACCAGATTCCTTCTTATAAAGGCGATGGGGGTGAAAATGATAGTCACCGAAAATAAAAGGATTCTTAAGGGGATGTCATTTGAATTAAGAGGTATAGATAATATTATTAATAGAATGGTAATGAGGATACTTAAATTAACGGAATAAACTGCCCTTATCCAAAGGTTATTCCGGTATATCGATGGTTTTAAAGCAGCTAACAGGGCATATCCTGGTAAAAAGAGAACGAAAAGCGCCAGGGGTGGTAGGTTAAGGGGGTAGATGTTTAAATCGGGAATCATCAACGACCAGGTTAGTGATGCGATGGCCAATATGAATATAAATAATAGGTCCCGGTAAGGTTTCAAAGTGTGATACTCCTGAACGTTTTTTTATAAATTTATTTTTACTTGTATTTTTCTAAATTTAATTTGCTTTTATTTTAAATATACAATATGAATCTGTCCTGATTTTTATATAAAACAATTATACCTATGACTAGAGACACTATAGCTACAATAGTTCCGTAAATTAGTTGAATTGGATCGAACCAGGTTGCATATAAAAATGCATCCCTTAACATCTCTATATAAACAAATAATGGGTTTATCTGGAGGAAGATCTGGAATTGGGCTGGTATGATGTCTGCAGGGAAGAAAATTGCACTGGCATAGAGTAGGAGGGTCAGGAAAACTCCGTAGAGATGTTTTATGTCCCTGAAGAATACGGTGTAAGTGGCCAGTATGAGACCGACACCTATGGTGAATATCAGTAACAGTACGGTGGGTACCACAGCCAGAAACATAAAGGTGGTGAATGGTGTCGTGGTGGCTATCATCACTGCGAATAAGACTATGAGGGATAACAGGTAGGTCACCAGACTACTCAGTACCACACTTAAAGTGAAGATGTATTTTGGTACATACAATTTCTTGATTGTACCCCTATTGATGAGGATGGAGTCCATGGATTGCGAACTCCCATCTGAAAAGAAAGTAAATGCTAACCGTCCCGTTAAAAGATAAATTGGATAATTAGCTATGTCACTTTTAAATAGGGTCGAAAATATGATGGTTAAAACAATCATGAAGAGTAGAGGCTCCATTAAACTCCAAAATATTCCCAGCACGGATCTACGATACTTTATCTTTATATTTTTCTTCACCAGCTCGATGAGCAGGTATCTGTATTTCAAAAAGTTAGCAATGAATCTGTGAACTTTTATACCTTCAACTACCATAGTATCACTGAATAAAATAACATAAATCTAATGGAGAGTTTTAATAATTCCGATTTGAATGTAGTTAAATTAATATCCGACTCAACCTATATAAACTCTACTTAAAAAATGTATCCATGGCACCGATTTTTATGCCCCCTAATTGAACCAGAAGGACTTAATCAAACAAAGATTATTTAACCTTATTAACCAGGATGAATTCATCATTGGACAATTTATGGGGGGTAAATTCTTTGATCCCTACTTTTAATTTGTCATCATCATTTAAAGAGTTCTTCAGTTTATCATTCAACAACTGGTCATAACCCAGTTCCAGGACTAAGAGGCCATCTCCATTTAACCTTTCCATCATAACTTCAAGGATTTTCCCATAATTTGAATGGTCCAACCCAGTGTTTACAATTAAAACATCGGTGTTCTCCAAACTTCCCAGCACACCTTCCAGGTCTTCAGTCACCGATTTTGTGGAATGCCTGGTTAGTGAGAACATCTTCCGAAACACCCCATGCACACTGTTATTCTTTAATAAGAGTGTGCATTTAAGTGAACGGTAAGGTTTATCAGTTTCTCCAATGATCCTGTATATGGCCCTCTGGGAACCGTCCGACTTACACTCACTACAAATATCGTCTACTAATTTACTGTTACAGATATTACAGTTATCTAAAGCCATAGTTTCTATGTTTCCTGCCTCTTTTAACTTTAAAGGATGTACAGCTGCTGTGTTTTCATCCAGATGGGTGTTGAATTTGGGCAGGGTTTTCACGGATTGGGATATCCATCCTGGAATTTCCCCCAGTTTCCAGCCTTCACTCTGGAGGTAGTAACTGTATTCAACGTCCATATGGTCCTGGGGAAGCAGGGGGTTGAAACCACCACTTTTGAGATGGGCATCTCTTCTCAGGATATAGATACCGCCCTGAACGTGTTTAAACTTGATATTATCCTTACTTTCAATGTGTTCCTTGTTTCTGAACTTTTCAAAGAATTTTTGAGCCTTATAGGTTTCGCCATTGTAATAACCGGGAGAGTATGCCAGATCACCGGCTATAGCCACATCTTCATGGTTTCTCATATACTCTACTGCCTTTAATTCCCAGCCCTGTTTTAAAACGAAGGCTTCATTGCTGCAGAGGTAGATGGTAAATTCATTATCCATGGCCTCCAGGGCAACGTTGGATGCCGGGCCGCAGAATATGTTTTCCTTAAGGAATATCAAGCGTATGTTGGGGTGTGATTGGGCATATTCTTGGAGGAAATCTTTAGACTCCTGGTCACTGTCGTTGTCTACTATGGTTAAATCAAACTCCATCCTGGTGTATTTAAAGATACGGTCCAGGATTTCCTTCATGGTTTCAAGGTCCTTGTAACGTCCTCTTTGATGGGTGACCATGAATATGTCAATTCTGTAGTTATTCCAGATATCCAGAATGGTTTTAGTGGTGTCTTCCACACTCGATAATTTCTGGACCTGATTTTGGGCGTGTCGGGTGATGGTAAATAAATCATCCTTATCCATACTTCTGACTTGCTGGATTTTATCACTAAGAGCTTCAGGATTATCGGGGTCAACGATAAATCCGGAATAAACATCCGAAACAAATTCTGGAATAGCGGAAACATTGGTGGTGATTACAGGGACGCCGTAAGCCATGGCTTCGAAGATAACCGTGGGCATCCCATCCCTATCCCCATCAGAAGCTACCCTGCAGGGCAGTACGAAGAGGTCCCCGTCTTCATATGCCTTCTTAAGTGCTTCATCACCTTTCAGGGGGCCTTCCATAGTTACATTGGTCAGATTTAATTTATTTATGAGTTTCTGAAGGTCTTTCTCCAGGGGGCCGTAACCATAAATTTTAAAGGCCAAATCCTCCCCTTTCAGGATATGGGCTGCCTTAATAAGGGCATCTATACCCTTCTTTTCCACGAAACGGGCCAAGGTTATGATGTTTTTTATTTTCCGGTTAAATCGTGGAGAATCAATACTCACCCCTCTTTCAAGGTGGTAACTGGTGGCCTGCCTTAGGAACATGAGTTTCTCTTCCGGGACACCCCTCTCTTTGAGGTAATCATAATGATACTTTCCCAGGACGAAGACCCTCTTACAGTACCTGCTATTACCTATTTCCTCCACCTTATTTCGTTTATCATTTTTTTTGTGGAAGATGTCAATGGCATGGGCAAACACGGTGAAAGGCACCCCTGCTTTTTCTGCAGCGGGATAGGTTAACCGGGTGCAGGCGGGGAATACGAAATGGGAGTGCAGCATGTTGATGTTGTGTTCTTCGATCTTTTTAACCAAGTCTGAGGAGTTTTTCAACTTCACAGCTTCGATATTAAAATCCAGCTCGGCCTCTTTATCAGGCGCCACCTTGTAGAACACCTTCACATCGTAATTATGTTCCACCAGCCACCTCAACTCGTTCATTACGAAGGTCTGTGAAAATGAGGGGAAATCCCATAAAACATACCCTATGCGTAGATCATCAATTCCCCTCCCGATGATTTCGTCCCTGTATAGTTTTTGCACTTTCAATCGGTTCTCATCTAAGTCAATGGTGTTGGAGATGTTGTTAAGTTCGCTGCTTGAGAAGTACTGGGCCAGGACTTCATCTACGAAGTAGGGTTCGTTCAGGCGGGTGTACCTTAAGATTAGATCCCAGTCAACCAGACGAGTCAATGACTCATTAAACCCTCCCAGTTGGTGGTAAAGGAATTTTTTATGCACAAAAACGTTGAGATCTATGTAACTACCCTTCAGGAGCTTATTTCGATCATACTCAGTATTCCTTGTGAATTTCCGGTTTCGGTAGTTATCTGTTACTTCAACAGATGCATAGGCAGTATTTTTATCATTATCTGATAATGCAAAGACCATCTTCTCCAGGTAGGTGTCATGCCAGTAATTGTCTGAATCCAGATAGGCTATAACATCTCCCAGAGACTCACTCAACCCCCGGTTACGGGCACTACTCACTCCGCAGTTTTTTTGCAGGAAGTATTTTATCTTACCACTCTTTAGGTGTTCTCCGTAATCTGTTATGATTAGAGATTGTGTGTCGTCTGTACTGCCGTCGTCTACAATTATAAGCTCGAAATTTCTGAAGGTCTGATCCAACACGGAGTCTATAGCTCTCCCGATTACATCCCTCCGGTTGTAGGTGGGCATGATCACAGAGACGAAGTGTTTGTTCTCCAGGTGTTCTCTGTATTTAGATGGGAATTTATTTACATTGGAGCTTTTGAAGGTTTTCCTTCCCTCGTTTATCCCATATAAACTGTAATGCACCAGTGGATTTATATTTAAATCCTTAACATCTTGGTAGGTCCGGAGATAATAATCACCGTCAAAGGATGGATCAGGCTTTCTCCCTTCTTTAAAGCCGAAATACAGGTAATGGATCAGGGGATCCACTCCAGATAACCTGACATCTACATTATTTTTCAAGTAATAACCAGTATCAAACAGCTGATGCCTTTTAATAGCATTGTAACCCTTTATATTAATGAAAGCATTCTTGATACCCTGATTATTTCTGTTAAAAAGAAGATACAGGGTGGGGAATCTGGAGATCAGCCTCTGCTTAAATGATCTCCTGCTGTTACTATAATACTCTATTTCATAAATATGGGATGTGAGGGTGTCAATTTGTGATTTTAAATCTTTGATTTCTCTTTTTCCCTTTTTGAAAACTTTGAGGAGCGATTCTTTTTCTTTTGATAGGTTGTCTGAAGTTTCCAGTTTCTTCTCTGCCTGGATGAGTTCCCTTTCCAGGTGATCCAACCTTTTTTCACTTTTCTCTAGTTCTTTGCGAGGATCATCCAGACTCCCCTGGGAGTCTGGATTGTTAATTTTATTTTCTTTATCCTTCAAGGTATATCACTCATAATTTTGGTATAAATTTTTTTGCTATGGTAAACTGTTACTATCTCATACGATCAGGTTCTTCAGTGTCTTTTTTAGATAATCAGCCCGGTGAGGGTAGGTATGGTTTTGGAGCACAAATTCCTGTAATTCTAATATTTTTTCTTGGCGTGCCTCTTCATTCTCCAGGTAAAATTCTATTAAATTATTTAACTCCTGGGAAGATGTCCAGACTGGTAATTTGCCCTGGAAAGTTTCCCGAGCACCGACGGCTCCATTGGTTACAACCAGGGTTCCGCAGGCCAGGGCATCATATACTCTGCTGTTGATCGAGCCGAAATTCCTAGCACCCCGGCCCGCATCATCGATGACCATCCTGGTGGAAGCATAGATCTCAGGCATGCGGGAATAATCTACAAATCCCTGATAATAGTCACGGAACTTGGGGAAGTCCGCCCAGTTTTCACCGAACAGTTTGAAGGTGTAGGGCAAGGTATCAGGATTTAACATTTCCATAATATCCCGGGGGTCGTCCCAGTAACTGCCGGTGAAACAGTAATCGCAGAGGTATTCTTCATTTGGAGGGATGTCATTGTTAAATTTTTCCGGGTTGGTGGCGATTGGCAGTAGAAATGATTTAATTCCGGTCTTTTTCTCGATATAATCACAGGCAGTTTCACTGGAGGCGAAGATAAGATGGTAATCCGAAAGGTGAGAATTGAAACACCATCTTTCAAACCAGTTCCGGGCCCAGGCAATTTTAATTAAAGATTTATTCTGACACCTGATTTTACGGGGGTCGTAGGATTCCAGCATGGATATCAAAACATCAACATCATCGGGGACGTAGTACCAGTTACCCGGCCCATCCTTAGACAGGAAAATGATCTCCCAGCCAAATTTCTTTAAACTATCACCCAGCTCAGAGGCGGTGAAGTAATCTCCAGCAGAAACATTACTACCAGCTTCAGTTACCACGAAGGCTACTTTAAGGGGATGTTCTCCAATTCCGTTTAATTTATCTTTTAACGACTGCTTACGCTCTTCTTCACTGAGTTCCGGCACTAATTCTTTCACTGACTGGTTTTGATTTCTATTTCTCCAGTTGTTGATTTTGTATTGGGTTAAACCCATATAATCCTGATAATTATTCTTCAAGTTTCTCAGATATTTATTGGATGTTATCCTATCCTTGATGGTGAACCTTAAATCCTTCATAATTTCTTATCCTGAAATAAATTTATAAACTATTTTCTGTTTCATCTGAATATTAAAATATGGAAACTAGAATTAAATGATTTAGAAATGCTATTTTATAAATAATCTTTGACCGGGTATCATAAAATATTTTTGGAATAATAACACACTGCATAAAGAGGGTAACTTGTAACAGCCTTTATAAGTGAGATCAAAGGGATGTGTGAATTAAAACGAGTATTGAAAGGACCAGAAGAAGTTTTATCTCAATTAAGTGAAATTTTATCTTCGTGTTGTAAGGTTTTATTTTATTTTATTTACGTCCCTTAAATACACGTCTTTTGAGTCTCATGGAGATGTTTTTTACTTTATAATCGATGTAACCGGGGATGGTTTTAAGTTCGGCAATCTCCCTGTCTTTAGTTTCTAATTGCTTTATTAACACACTAATTTGAGCTGATTCATCTTTAAAATGATTCTTAATCAATTTCACAGTTTCTTCTTTATCCAGCACTCCCTGGTGTCCTCCATCACTGGAGTATAATATAACTTTTACCTGGTCATCAAAATTTTCAAATGAAGCTAAACTGTTGATGAAGGGAATGAGCTGGCACTCTACATCAAATTCAGAGTTGATGTTCACCGCGTAAGTGATTTCTGGCATATGATTTTTCCTTTTAAAAAGTTCTATAACATCAAATCTGTATCCATATTCAGTTAAAATGGCATCAGTATGGGGATCGTCGAAACAGGTATTCATCATATTGTTAAAGTGAGTTGGATTATAGTTCCTAAGAAATATTTGAGGATTATTTACTAGGGAAGAGGAGCCTTTTAATAGAGTGGAAAGAATTACCGAGGTAAAACCACCGCCGGAGGTGCCGAAAAATAGTACGTTTTCATTTTCAATGAGGGTTTTCTTGGCTAAAATACTTAGGATATCGGCTATAACCTGTAGATACCATTCCTCATTTTTACCAACCCCCCAACCACAAGTCAATTTATCATCGTTGTACAGGGTGGGGTCGTTATAGTAAATCACAGATTCTTCAAATTCAGAACCCCAGCTATGTCTGTTATAAACTGGTGGTTTAAATTTAGTAGGATCATATGCTCCAGAACCGAAGCAGACTAAATTTTTATTGGTACTTGAAAATCTGATTAGGAATTCATATTTAACGTTGTTATAATTGACTTGCAAATGAAAAAACCTGTTTACAGGGATATCAGCGGATTTTAACTCATCCATGTCAATGACAAATTGATTATCCGTGTACATATCTACCCTCACCTTAATATTGTAATCTAATTATTCTATTCTTTGATCAACTATTTTAAATGATGTCCATCTTTCGCACTACAACTGTCGATGCTTATCATGATTTATATTATACTACAGTTGTTATATACTACTCCCTCACAGATACTTATTATCAATCTAACTTCCCATATCGCTTAAATTAGAGGGAAGAAAGTAGTTATATCCGTATACAGTCAAAAAAGGAAAGAATAAACTTTACTATTTATTCTAATTCATGAAATCATCTAAAATGGGTTCAGGTTCTGGTTCTGGTTCCGGAGTGGGTTCAGGTTCTGATGGTGTGTAAGGCGGTTGATATGGGGGTACATAGGGTTCCTGACTTCCGCCGGTATCTCCACCAGTGGGTGTTTCACTTTCAACTGTTTCGTTTACTAGTCCAAGGATGGTTATCCAGAAGCTGTGGGAATGGTATACGTCGTTTATGTTGGGTAACTTGTACAGGAAGAATTCTATTTTTTTGGTTCCGGGATCTCCCACTGTGAAAGTGTAAGGGATCTCCTTTCTCTCGTTAGGCTTCAATGTCACGTTTATCTCGCCGATAACCGTCTGGTTGGATGTGGCTACTATTCTGTAGCTGGTTTCCTCGTTTTCATGGTTCACCAGGACTATGGTCACGGTACCATTTTCACCAGGAGTTAAATTAGTGGGATAGTTGGTGAGGATGTTCCCATTCGATCCCATGACATAGAATTCAGTAGATGTTACATTCTCTTCAGTATTCATGAAGTTAAAAGCCGTGGGAGCGGCGATTAACAGGGCTATGATGACTACTACACCCACCATCAGGATATTTCGGTTCCGATGGCCACCTGTAGGGGATGGTGTAGTAGTGGGGCTGTGAGATGTGGTTTCGGAGCTTGGAGAGTCAGTTTTGGGGTATGGTGTGATTGTTGTGCTTGGAGATCTTCCTAATCCAACTCCAAAGCGGTCTTCCTGGTGGGTGCGTATCCTCATCACGAAGGCGGCTACAATGAATATTAGAGTAAGACCAGAGAGAACCTGCAGGATAGGATCTAGACCATTGCCCAGGGAGGTATAGGGTAAGACGAGACCGACAACTGTTGTCAGGAAGTAACTTATACCAAAACTTAAAACCAGGCGGGTGAGTATATTTAAATCGTATTTTCGGGGATTAACAGCAGATATCAATGCATATCCTGGTAGGAACAACATTAAAAAAAGGCCCACTATCGTGTTAACTGTTACACCGTCAAAGATTGTTCTATTTAAGCCGGGATACAGTATAATAGCTGCACATACGATGGTTAAAACTAATACAATAATTAAATCCAGGTAGGCGGATTTCCGGGGTGGTCTACGTTTTGGTCTTTTTTTTGGTTTACTTTCAATGGGTTTCATTTCATCTTTATTTATCTTCTTTATTCCATCCTTATTTATCTTTATGGGTTCAATAACCACTTCTTTAAGGGCGGGTCTATCCTGTTCAGGTTCATCAGAATTTATTTCCCGGGTATCCCCTTTTAATTCTTCTTCTTTTTGGTCTTCAACATGGGTTAATGGTGCTTCCAGTTCTTCAAACCGGGTCAGTCCTTGATCAGGCACTGGTTCTCCGAATGGTTCAATGAAATGTACGTAATGATAACTTTTCCTTTTCATTATGGCAACCAGGAGCAGGATGATGGTGAATGCCCCCATGAAATAGACGATTATTTCATTTAAAATCTTGAGTGGGGTGTAGGTTAGAAGTGCCGCTATAAGAACACTTAACACCAGACTCAGAAGAACACTTAATATCGCACGTTTTAACAGGCTATACTGGGCGAACTCGGGATTGGTAGCAGCTAACAGGGAATATCCTGGTAAAAACAGTAAAAGAAGGATATATGGTATGTAGATAAAGGGGGTGGTGATGTTCAACCCGGGAACGAGCAAACAGATTACCGTGATAAGGGTCAGGATCAAGACCACCAAAAGGTCATCATAAAATCGCTTTTCCAAATCAAATTCCCCCATATTCTAGAAAATTTTCCATCCTGTGACTGGAAATATATAATCCTGAAATAAATTATACCAGAACTATTTTCTATAGAATTTTATATGGTAATTTCTCTTTATAAATACTATATCAAACCTAATAGTATAAATACCTATTTATTAAAACTGTATCTTCATTTATAGTGCAGATGATTAATACTGTTTTATCGATAAATGCTGTTTTATTGATAACAAATAATGTTTTTATCACGGAAAAAAGTTGATGTAGCTTATAATAGGATTTAAAAAAAAAGACAGATTAAAAAAAGAAAGAAAAGGTTGTAGGTTACAGTTAACCTATCCAAATACTTTATTAATACTCTCAGCAGTCATGAACCTAACAGCCCAGTCGTTGGGCTCCACTATTATATTCCCTGCATTGTACTGGGCGATTATGGTGGTCATTATGGCCTGACGCTTATCCTTATCCTGGGCAGCGCTTTTAATGGCATTGGCCACTGATTCGATGGCATTGCCCCTGCTCATCCCGCCTTCTGATTGTTCAGCCCTGAGGAACTCCAGCGTATCACCCTGGACATAACCCTGGCCTTCCACGTTAACTCCTCCTATAGACTGTATAACCGCATCGATGGCCTCTGGCTTAACCATCACCACCACATCAGATTTCATGCCGGTATTATATTCCACGATTTCCTGGGCCAGCTGTGCATCGTAGGTGGTATTCTCATACCATAAACTATCATGCAGTACCAGGACATATAAGCCCTGTGTCTTTACAAAATCAGGGGCTTCAGCTGTGGGGTGTCTCATACCACCAGGATAGATTGGTGTCAGGTTCTTTACATTTCCATCCTGTAATCCAATCATAAAGGCCATGTCCACGGCACCAGGTCCGGGCCGTCCCTCTGAAGGATCCACACATAAAACCAGAACATTAGCGTTCAGGGTGGATTTCAGAGGTCCTTCATCATTTACATATAAAAAAGATAATGCTCCAACTACAATTGCCAGTATCACGACAATCACAATTAAAACTTTAGTTAATCCTCGCATATCCATTACCTCTCTATTTTTCTCTTTCTACGGCTTCTTTTGAATTATTTTTTTATTTCTGAAATTTTTTCAAATATTTCTCTTTTCAGTTTCTTCAAATTAATTTTCCATTAAGATATTTAGGCTTCCAATGAAAAAATTTTAAAAAAACTGTAAATAATGTATAAAGTTAGTAAATCTTACTATATATATTACTAAGTATAATTGGTATGATGACAAATATAGATTTGGGAAAACCTTTAATACCTACAATAAAGCATTTATCTTAAGGAAACAAATGAAGAATTAATATTTTATGAGAATTCCTGGATATTTATTCTATAAAATGAATATTAGATTTAATAAAAAAATTTTTATTAATTAAAACCGGGTCTTATTTAAAAAGCCCGGGTTATAGTTAATGTAAAGTTAAAAGAGAGATAAATATGAAAATCACAGTAATCGGAGCGGGATATGTGGGACTGGTCACCGCGGCCTGTCTCGCCGAAGTGGGCCACCAGGTGTTATGTGCAAAGAAGAGTCAAAAGAAATTTGAAATGCTAAAAAAGGGAATATCACCCATATATGAACCGGGACTAAGTGAAATGCTCCAGCGGAATCTTAAAGAAAACCGGATCGATTTTACCACCGACATAAAAGAGGCAATTAACTTCAGTGATGCCATCTTCATCTGCGTGGGGACACCCACCACCCTTGAAGGTAAAGCTGACCTGTCACAGGTGAAAGATGTGGTATCCTCCATCGCCGAACACATGGACGGCTATAAACTCATCATCGAAAAATCAACGGTCCCGGTAAACACCCACCTTAAGATAAGGGAATTGGTACAGGCCGAAACAGATATAGAATTTGACGTCGCTTCAAATCCAGAGTTTCTGGCCGAAGGGACCTCGGTTTACAACTTCATGAACCCCAACCGGATAGTGGTGGGGGTGGACTCAGATAGAGCGAGGGAGATATTTGAAGAGATCTACGAACCATTCACCAGTAAAGGATTCCCCCTGCTATTTACAGATATACCCTCCGCGGAGATAATAAAGTACGCATCCAATGCCTTCCTGGCCATTAAGATATCCTACATCAACATGATCTCCGACCTGTGCCAGCGTACAGGTGCCAATATCGACGATGTTTCTAAAGGCGTAGGCCTGGACCACAGGATAGGGGACAAGTTCCTGAACGCCGGCCTGGGATACGGCGGATCCTGCCTCCCCAAGGATGTAAACGCACTAATCCACACCTACAAGGAATTCGACCTGGATATTGGATTGTTACAGGAAACAGAGAAGATAAACCAGAACCGTAGGGAGATATTCTACCAGCAGGTGCAGGAAACCCTGGGGGAAGTAGAGGGAAGCACCATAGCTATCTGGGGACTGGCCTTCAAACCCAATACAGATGATATAAGGGCAGCGCCGGCCATTGATATAGCCAGAAAACTGCAGGATAGAGGGGCCAAGTTGAAGTTATACGACCCCGAAGCTGAAGACAACTTCTCACTCCATTTACCAGAAAATGAGAATGTAACCTACTTCCAGGACAAATACGAAGCAGTTAAAGATTCCCATGCCCTCCTGATAATCACCGAATGGGATGAGTTTAAAGTATCTGACTTGGATAAAATAAAGAAACTGATGGCCTCTCCTAACATCATCGACGGGCGAAACATCTTAAACACTGAACTGATGGCAGAAAAAGGGTTTAAATATGTTAGTATGGGACGGTAGGTAGTGTTTTTTTA
This sequence comes from Methanobacterium sp. UBA375, assembly GCA_002495625.1. Taxonomy (GTDB): domain Archaea; phylum Methanobacteriota; class Methanobacteria; order Methanobacteriales; family Methanobacteriaceae; genus Methanobacterium_A. The sequence continues at coordinate 362,766 of DAGC01000002.1, forward strand.
ATTGCCCCCTTTTTTTTATTTATTAAATTATTTAATTTCCCCTTTTTATTTTTTTAAATCTGTCTTTTTTTTTAAATCCATTTTTTTCTTCTAAAAGTAAAACATTTTTTTTTACAAGTAGTACACACTGTGCAATAACTTTTTATTTTCCGGTGTTTTCTTGGACCAGTAGAAGTAGTCTGCAGTGATTACGATCCTGCCCTCCTCCAGGGTTAGTGTGTAATTTCCCTCCCAGTCGGTCACCACCCCGTTTATGAAGAAGGTTCCGTTGAAGTTTGCTCCATTGTTTTCAAATTGGGATGTTCCGTTCCAGGCTGCGCAGGTCATGTTCATGTTACCGCTTAAGATGGTGTTGAACATGGCGGTCTTCGTATCTTTTTGCAGAAGAAGGTAGTTGATGGTCTGGGGGGTTACTTTGATCATATCAACATGTCCCTTGACTTTCAAACCATCGGAGGTGTAATCCAGGGGGCTTTCGGATTTTTCTGCCCCCGAGAGGACCAGTAGGATGTTGAAGTCCCTTCCAGTTCCATTTATATCATAAGATCCTCCCAGATAGCTTCCGCCGGGGGTGGGAGGTGGTAGGGTTACTTTGGAGCTCTGGCTGTACTTCATCTGGTCAAAGGCCAGGGCACTGAAGGTGCCCATGCTATATTCCAGTATACAAATGCTGCCAATGGTGGCAACTAATAGAATCATGATTATGTATTTCTTCTTCATGTTATCCTATCTGTAAAAATACATAAAAAATGGAGTTAAAGGGTTTTACACTTGAGCCATATATTCACAGACTACTGGTTGTACTCTATAGTTGATTTGAGGCTCTCCCTCATCATCTATGATCATATTCATAAACTTGAAATGAGGAATTCCTTCATCATCGATGATTACATCCAGCTGTACGAATGTTTGCTGTATATTATCAATCTGGTAGGTGTCCACGTCACCAGGGGTTGTACCTATTAGTATAGTACTTCCGGTGAGGCCTGATGGTAATTGACCAATGGGCTGCCGCTGGTTTTCATCTATTACCCTGGGGTTTATTGCATTTCTCCAGAAGGTCGTTGGATCCGGAATGATCCGGTTTTCGGTCCATCCAAAGAAGGTGGCGGTCAGTTGACCGGTGTTTCCGGTGGTGTCATTTAAAAGTGCTCCCCAGGCCAGTACCGTCAAATTGGTGTTGGTGGGTAAGGTTTCGTTTCCATACTCTAACATATCACTCAAATCGAAGGTCACGTTTTCTCCTGGTTTGATGAAAGCATTCATGTAGAATTTTTGTGGGGTGCCGTTTTTATAGGTGGCATCTTCAACCTCCATGTACCAGTTCACCCATACGTCTGTGTTGTTGTTTACGACGGATACCTTACTCCCATTTACAGTAAGACTGGCATCTTCTGCTGCAGGAGTATTTTGTGTAAATGCTACAAAAGCACCGACTAAAACTACTGCCATTAATATTATCGTGATTAAAATCACGTTCTTATTCATTTCATCTCCCCTCCTATAGCACCATTACTACTTTTTAAACAAACAATAATCTACGAAAACAAGTAGTAAGGGTATGATTTGCAACTTTGATCCTTTCAGGGACAACTTTAATGGAAGGCCGGTCTGTTTCCGAACTTAAAATCTCCTTAAGAGCAAGAAAAATAATCAGAAACACCACGGCTATGATACTGTAAGCCATAACCTGAGCGGTAATAACTGCAGTGATGGTCGTAGTCACCGTTGAAATCATATTTAAAAATTAACCTTCAAAACATATATAAATAGGAAATACTCGATTATGAGTACTATCACTCTTATTAAAGGTGTAAAAAGGTGATTATGAGTACTATCACTCTTATGTTTAATTGTACAAACCCGTGATGTTCAGCCACAGATTTCAGAAACAATAGACATCACTTTTATTCGGGAGTTTAAAGAGTAAAAATTCCATCTTCCTCTTTCTGCCTACCAGCAGTGTAATTAAAGGGTATCTTCATTTTCTGCCCCATCCTCCAGGTTTATTATCTGTTCCCACCTATACGGTGTTGGAGGTAACCCGGAGCAGATAAGAATGTCTTTTTATTCTCATGAGGGTCATGAATACCTAAATATCACATTACTATGATCACAGGGGTGAGGTTGACTTTTTCCCTTTTTAAAACTGCCTTTTAAAAGTGTACTAACCCACTAATGTTCAGCCTTTTTAACTGCCTTTTAAAAGTCCATTTTCTCTTCAACTATCTCTATACAGCCGTATGGACATTCACTGATACAGAGCTGGCAGCTTCCACAGGAAGCAGGATCGATGTAGGCCTTCCCATCGGCCTGGATGATGATGGTACCGTTTCCGGCGTTTACCTGGGGACATACTCCTAGGCATAGATGTTCGCATCCATCCCCACCCATGCAGGCTTCCTCGTCGATCACCGCTGATTTACAGGTGAAATTTAGGGCTTTTTTTACTGCTTCTCTAATCTGGTAGCCGGCCACGTGGAGTATGGCGTCATTTAACTCCGGGTCTTTCGCCATGGAGGCTAAACAGGGATAGTTGTGGAACTTCTCGGCGGCTATAAACTCCGCCTCCCTCACTGGTACGCCTTCCAGTTCCTGGGAAACGAATGTAGTGCAGCCGCAGGGGGCGTCCCGTTTGACGGTGACCTTCTTTATAAGCTCCGCACCCTCATCTGGGTTTCCAGTTATTTGGTCGAATTCAATCTCTAATTCTGGCTTCCCGAAGTACTGGGTGAACTCATCTATATACTGGTCACCGATGGGTTTCAGGCCACAGAAAGGTTTGGCAAAAACAACGTTTATATCCAGGGCATCTTCTTCTATCTCCATTCTAAGCCCGGGTGGTAACTGGGTGTGGTCGTTTATGGAGATTATCACGGATTTGGCACCGGTCTTCCGGGCCACCTCCGGCACTATCAGGTTGATATCGCCCTTCAAACCAACGGCTATGACCAGGTCAGATTCCGGGAGGATCTCCGGGATATAAGGTGTTAGATCTTCAATGAACTCCGGTAGATCCCCCTCTACTTCATGGATCCCTACCATCTCTGATGATAAAGTGGTTGCCAGGTTGTTCACTATTCTCTTACCGTATTTACCACTGGATAAGATGTAGATTTTCATACTGATCGGAAAACAATTGTTCAGTTTCTGGAACATTATTTGATTGATTCTTTACCTAATTAATACTGATAAGATCTCTAAAATAAATTAGGTACTCTACAAAATAAATTTTCGTTTTATTTTCCTAGTACCTTCATAAAGATTTTCAATTATTTACGAAAAAGGAGGTTGGTGATTACCACAAAAAGGTGTTTGGTTGTTGTTATTTCCCCATGCTCTGCTGTATCATTCCGGATACGGAGTGGAGGATTATCCCAGTGAAAGCGGTGAATATACCGCCCAATCCAACCATACCAGCCATTATGGTGGGCATCAGAGTAGTCATCTGTCCGTCCAGGTATCTGCCGAAGAACATCAATCCCAGTGCTAAACCGGTGATAATAAGAATTAAGCCGGGCACTGTAAAGTAATACAAAGGTCTTCTAAACTCCATATCCTGCAGAAGTTTTACAAAAACACTAAGTCCATGACTTAACGGGTTTTTGGTGTGGATACCGCCATTATTGTTACTATGGTAGCTTACTCCCACCTGCACTTCTACTATTTTAAGGTCACCGGCGGCGTCCATCAACATCTCACTTTCTATGGAAAAATCGGTTTTGTTGAATTTGAATGAGGGGATGGTGTAGGCTGCAAAGGCCCGGAATCCACTCTGGCTGTCGGTAATTTTAAGACCACTGTTTATGTTGGTGGTTTTATCCAGAACTGTTTGACCTAGTCTTCTATAGATTGGTGTTCCGTTAGGTTTTCTATCCAGATAACGGCTGCCATTAACCATGTCAGCTTCACCATCTTCTATGGGTTTGATGAGCAGGGGTATTTCTTGGGTATTGTGCTGACCGTCACCATCTATGGTCACCACGATATCAGTATTGGGAATTGAATTAAAACCAGTTTTAAGGGCAGCACCTTTACCCATGTTCTGGGAATGTTGTATGACTTTAGCTCCTGCTTTTTTTGCAATTTCTGCAGTGTTATCTATACTACCATCATCAACCACGATAACCTGATCTACAAATTTATCGGCACCAATAACTACACTACCAATGGATAATTCCTCATTATAGGCAGGTACAATCGCTGTTATATGTGGCAAGTTTGAAATCTCCATTTCACATTGTCCTTTATAAATATGTGATAAAGAGTACTATTCTAATTCTTCATATATTAACTTTATGCATAAAGATATTGTTTCGATGGAGAGTTGTTATAATAGATTACTTGTAAATGAAAATCCTTTACTATTTGTGAGAATAATTATATCAAATTTTAGTTATAGTAATATTATTAAGAGTAAAGGCGATAGAGAGTACATAACCAATCCTGGGTTGTCACAATGGAAAAACAGAACTTCAAAGAATTTAAAATTAGCAGATAAATTCTACAGGAAAAAATCATTAGGATGTTTAATCTATTATAAAAGGCACTAAATTATTGTTAAATAGGATGGAAAGCTGCAAGCAGCCTGTTTTTCAAGATGTAACTTTTGCATAGAATAATATTCTCCAGCATCATAACAACAGACCCCAACTGCATCACAAAATGGAAGTGTTATTTTTGTAAAGAAATGGATATGTTCTATAGTTTTTTAATGATTGATTAGATAATAAGTCTCTAACCCCTTATTTGTTTTATTATCCTAATGTCCTCTTTATCTATGGTTCTGGTTATATAAATAACGGCTAAATAAATTATTGTCGAAATTATAACTAATATGAATATATTTAATTCTTTAAATATAACTAGGGATAAAAACATTACTAGACCGGAAATGCTTATTTTGACAAAATCGCGGGACACTTTTCTTGGATTTAAACTATTATTTCTAGTGGCCACGGTTAATATAAGAACTGCACCACCTAATTCAGTTACTAATGTATTGAAACTGGCAGCTATATAACTATATTTCGGTATTAAGAGTAGGTTGAGGCTTATATTGATAATCATCCCAATAAAGGCTATTTTAGTCACGGTCATTTGTTTATCTGAGGACTGGAACAGTTGAACGTAGCTCGAATTTATGAAGGTGAGAACAGTGGCCCATATCAGGATCTGGAGGGCTATCACCGAGGGGTAGTACTGGTTACCGAATAGGAGCAGTATTATGTTGCCGGCGAAGAAGGTTATTAATATTCCCATGGGCATGCTGATGAGCAGCATGAACTTGAAGTACTTCTCGGTGATTCTCTGCAGAGAGTCACTGGAAGACCCGTAGAGTCGGGACATCACCGGGAACACCGCGGCGTTTATCACGATGGGTATAAACAGCAGTACGAGTACTATCCGGTAGGCGGCGTTATATATTCCCACCGCCTCATTTCCCACCATGAAGGACAGCATCACCGAGTCTATCCAGACGTAGATGGTAGTGAACACCCCAATCAGGCCGAACTGGAGGGCTTGGGCTAGGGTAGGTTTCCAGAAGTTGAAGTCAAACTCAAACCTTGGTTTGGGAAATTTAAACCGGGTCAAGGATATATACACGTAGAATAGCAGTACTAATCCACCAATTAGAGCGTAGAGAATTGATAAAAGAATTAGTCCTGAATTGAATTTTATTATGAGTAGAACCCCGGCGAGCATCAGGATGCTGTTTAATATGTTGGCGATGGACTGATACTCCAGTTTCTCGTAGGCCTGGAACAGAGAGTAAAAAACACCGGAAAAGGTATTGAATATGAACATGAACAGTATTAGATAGATGACGTAGATCTCGTTTAGGGGATAACTCATTAAGTTTAAACCTAGAACGGTTCCGCTAACCAGGATCACCAGCAGGATCAACTTTATGCCTATGATGTTATTAAAATATTTCTGGGTCAGACTCTTGTCTCTGGCAACGTCCCGGGTCATCAGAATGTTCAGTCCTAAATCGCTTAGAATTTCCAGTATACTGGTCAAAGCCAGGGCAAAGGACAGTATCCCGAAATTTTCAACACCCAGATACCGGATCAGGTAGATGGTGTAGATGAATACAATAACGTAACCCAGAGTCTGTGAAATAAACAGTGATCCTATGTTCTTCATTAATTTTTGTACTGCATTCAAATTTACCCTTCTCCAGATCGATTAGTACATATTCATTAAGTGATGGAAACTCTTATTTAAGGGATGGATTAATCATTACAGATGGTTATCCTTGCCCAGCTTTAACTTCCCTATGTTAACAATATATTTAAATTATGCTAAATAATTCTTAATTTTATCATTCTAAAATTAATTGTCATATTTTAAACACATCCACCTTATTTTAATTGTTTAATACATCCCTCAGTCTTGAATCACCCGTTATTACTAACTAAAATTTGATTATAAATCTGCCTTTTTATGGGATATGTATCGGTATAAAATTTCAAAAACCTATGATTATTTCCTGAAAAATTTTTATCCACAAGTGATAATAGTCACTAAAAGATTAGATAAAACTAATATATGTGAATGTATATATAAAAACAATTTTTAAAGGTCTCAATATTGACCCAAATTTGTAAAAATTGAACTTAAATTAACTCTAATGAACATTCTAAGAGAGGGATATGGATGAACAAAAACAGTACATTACTGCTTAAAACTTCATTACTATTATTAGGAGTTATTTTTATCTGTTCTTTTGGATTTAACACCTCCACTGCAGCCACGAGCTCAACCATTTACGTCAGCACCCAGGGAAACAACAGCTGGAACGGTTTAAACTCAACATATATCGGCGGTATAAACGGGCCGAAAGCCACCATAAAAAATGCAACCGGCACGGTAACATCCGGGGGGACTGTTTCCATCGGGGGTGGAACCTACAACGAAAACAGTATAGGTATCAGTAAGAATATGACCATCATCGGTGCGGGACAAAACAGCACCATCATCAACGGGACCCAGAGCGGAACCATATTTTACATAGCATCGGGAGTGAATGCGAACATAAGCAACCTCACAGTCACCAACGGAAAAACAACCGGCAATGCTGGAGGCATCTATAACTACGGTAATTTAACGGTTACCAACTGTAAATTCACAGGTAACAGCGCCGGTTACGGAGGGGCCATCTTCAACGAGCAGGGCGGAACCTTAACCGAAACCGGCAACACCTTCCAGAATAACACCGCAACCAACAAAGGCGGAGCCATATACAACAACGGCGTGACATCCAATAACAACAGCATTTTCAAGCAGAACTCGGCATCCAACGGTAACGGAGGGGCTATTTACAATCAGGGAACATTAACTGTAACCCAGACCAGCTTCCAGAATAACACCGCCACCTACAACGGTGGGGCTATCTTCAACTCCGGCACTTTAAGCGGGAGCGGAACCTTTACCAGCAACAACGCCCCCATGGGCGGGGCCATCTTCAACCAGGGCGGTTTAACCGGATCTTACACCTTCAACACAAACACAGCCAGCACCGGCGGGGCGGTCTGTAACTACGCAGATGCCACGTTAACCAACTGCAACTTCCAGGGTAACTCGGCAAGTAACGGCGGAGCCATCTACAACAACAGCGGCGTTACCTTAACCGAAACTGGGAACACCTACACCGGGAACACTGCCGGTAATGGTGGGGGCGCCTACAACATCGGAACCCTCATCGAAAACACCAACTCCTTCTCCAATAACCAGGCAACCAATATGGGCGGGGCCATCTATAACGGGGGAACCGTCAGGTTAACCGGCAATACTTTCACCAGCAACCACGCCGATGTGGGTGGTGGAGCAATAATCAACCTCAACGGCTCCTTAAACGTCTCAAACGGGACTTTCAACACCAACACCTCCAATTTCGGCGGTGCAGTTGAAAACGAGAATGGAGGCACTTTCACCGTGGACGGCAGCCACTTTACAGATAACATCGCCCAGATGGGTGGTGGCGCCATCTACAACTATTTAAGCGGTAATTTCACCATAACCGGCAGCACCTTCAACAGTAACGATGCGGTGGTTGAGGGAGGTGCCATAGCCAATTACCAGTCTAGCAGCGGGGCAACGGGCCTGGTATCGGGCTGTACTTTCACTAACAACACCTCACCAGGTAATGGAAGTCACGGTAATGGTGATGGTGCCGCCATCTACAACTATAACTTTAACTTAACCGTTAACAACTCCCGCTTCTCTGGAAACACCGCTAACTTTGGCTCGGCCATCGACAATGAGGAGGGAGGAATCTGTACAGTTAACGACAGCACCTTCACCAACAATCAGGCCGCTACCAGCGGTGGGGCTATAATCAACCTCAACGGTACCTTAACCGTTAACCGCTGCACCTTCAACACCAACACGGCACAGACCGAAGGAGGTGCCATAGCCAATGAAGGGGGAATTTTAAATGTAACAGGCAGCACCTTTACTGGAAACGATGCGGAGATAAGTGGTGGTGCCATCATCAACCGTAATGGCTCTTCCACCATAACCGGCAGTAACTTCACCAGCAACACTTCCCCCTATGGTGGGGCGGTTTACAATGCTCAGGATGTCACCTTAAACGAGACCCAGAATACCTACACTGGCAACACTGCAAATTATGGTGGGGCCATCTTCAACCAGGGAACCATAAACGAAACCCGCAACACCTTCACAGGCAACACCGGGAACACCAATGGTGGAGCGATCTACAACGACACCGGCAGTAAGCTGACCATACATTACAGCCGAATACTCAACAACCAGGCCACCAGGGGCACTGCAATCTACAATTACAGCGGTACAGTGAATGCAACCCTTAACTGGTGGGGTTCAAATACCGGACCGGCAACGAGCTGCCTATACGGCACTACGGTCACTAATTGGCTGGTCTTAACCATCACCGCCAGCCCCTCCACTATCATACAAGGTGCAAGTTCAACCATAACCACCGACCTGCAGCACGACAACCAGGGCAACTACTATAACCCTGCCAATGGACATGTGCCCGATGGGGTATCTGTAGCTTACACGGCAACCAGGGGCAGTCTCAACCCCTCATCTACCGCCCTGACTAACGGCCAGGCCACTTCCACATTCACCTCGACCAGTGCAGGCACCGCTAACATAACCACCACCGTTGATAACGTAACGATTTCCACAACGGTAGCCATCAACTCCTCGCTACCCGCAATTCTATATCGAAACGGGGTTATCATAAATAGTTACAGCACAGTGGCCGCAGCTATCAGTGCGGCACAGCCTGGTGACGTTATAACCCTCCTAAATGGATCGACCTTCACCGAGAATGGCTTAACCATCGATAAAAACCTTACAATTAACGTGCTTAACAACGGTACAGCCATTATAAGCGGCAACAACTCACAAATATTTAGCATTAAACCTGATTCAACCGTCTATCTGGAGAACCTGGCTATAATAAACGGGTCAGGAAGTTATGGGGGGGCCATCTACAATGAAAGTGATAATTTAACCATTAAAAACTGTACCTTTAAAAACAACACCGCCACCTACGGCGGGGCCATATTCAACCTGGGGACCATAACTGAAACAGGGAACACCTACCAGAACAACACGGCAACCAGTAACGGTGGAGCCATATTCAACCTGGGGACCATAACTGAAACAGGGAACACCTACCAGAACAACACGGCGACCAATGGTTACGGCGGGGCCATCTTCAACCAGGGGACCATAAACGAAACCAGCTGCACATTCACCTATAACACGGCGGTTACCGGTGGAGCACTGGGAAACTCTTCTGATGCCACACTGGTCAACTGTAAATTCGAAAATAACCATGCAAGTAATGGCGGGGCCATCTACAATCAGGGAACTTTAACTGAAACCCATGTAACCTTCCAGAACAACACCGCAAATATTGGTGGAGCCATCTACAACGATACAGGTATTGGACTAACCGACACCAGCAGCAACTTCACAGGTAACACTGCAACCAGTATGGGTGGGGCCATCTACAATCAGGGAACGTTAAACATTCACCAGACCACCTTTACCGGAAACACCTCATATTACGGTGGGGCCATCTTCAACCAGGGAACCATAACCAGCACCGGCAACACCTTCCAGAACAACACCGCGACCAGTAACGGTGGGGCCATCTTCAACCAGGGAAATTTAACTGGAAACAGCAACACCTACAACTATAACTCTGCAACCAACGGTTACGGCGGTGCCATATTAAACAATACCGGAGGAATTTTAAACGAAACCCAATCCACTTTCAACCATAACAGCGCAGTTACTGGTGGAGCGCTAAGTAACTTCGCTGATGCCACATTAGAAAATAGTAACTTTCAAAACAACAGCGCAATCTATGGTGGAGCAGTCTACAACACCAGCAACGTCACCCTGAATGAAACCGAGAACACCTACACAGAGAACACCGCAACCTATGGTGGCGCGGTCTTCAACGACGGAATAATAACTGCGTTAAGGAACAACTATAACCATAACAACGCACTTAACGGTGGGGCCATATTCAACTTGGGAAGTTTAACCCTGAACCAGTGCGGCTTACACTATAACGCGGCAACTGGTATGGGCGGGGCCATATTCAACCTGGGAAATATAAATGGGAATGGATGTTCATTCACCTATAACACGGCGGTTACCGGTGGAGCCGTAAGTAACTGTTCCGGTGCCTCATTGAATAACTGCAACTTCATAAACAACAGTGCAACCAACGGTGGGGCTGTCTACAATGCGCCCAACGTCTCCCTGAATGAAACTCAGAACACCTACACCGAGAACACCGCGACCTACGGCGGGGCCGTCTTCAACCAGGGGACCATAACCGAAACCAATAACACCTTCCAGAACAACCGTTCAACCAGTGGTTACGGAGGGGCTGTCTTAAACGATGGTGCGGGAATTTTAACCTTAAACCAGTGTCAGTTCAACTCTAACACCGCAGATAACGGTTATGGCGGGGCCATATTCAACCAGGGAGTGATAACTTTAAATGGTAGCAGTTTCACCGGTAACATGGCGACCTATAACGGCGGAGCCATCCACAACTCCAACAGTTTAAGCGGGACAGGCACCTTCACCACCAACAGTGCAAATGTGGGTGGTGCTGTCTTTAACCAGGGCAGTCTAACCGGCAGCTACACCTTCACGGGCAACACCGCAAGTACCGGTGGGGCGCTCTGTAACCATGCCAACGCCACCTTGAACAACTGTATCTTCCAGAACAACACTGCCACCACTGGTGGGGCTGTCTGTAACGCGGCTGATGTCACCCTGAATGAGACCCAGAACACCTACACCGGTAACACCTCAAACTGTGGAGGGGCCGTCTTCAACCAGGGGACCATAAATGTAACCGGCAACACCTACCAGGACAACCGTTCAACCGGTGGCTACGGCGGGGCTATCTTAAACGATGCTGGCGCAGTTTTCACTGCAAACAAAAGCACCTTCACCAATAACACCGCAAGTTATGGTGGTGCAGTCTTCAACCAGGGAAGTTTAAACCTTAACTTCTCACGTATAACAGCAAATACCGGAACAGACATATACAACAACACCGGTACGGTGAATGCTGAAAACAACTGGTGGGGCTATAACTTCCAGGGGACCAACCCTCAGAGCAATGGAAGAATAAACAGTAATGTAAACAGGTGGATTGTGCTCTCTATCACAGCCACAAACCCGGTAAACGGCAGGTCAACTGTAACCGTGGACCTTCTCCACGATAACACAGGAGCAATCGTAAACGACATCATACCTTACACCGGACTGGTAACCTTCTCAACCACCCTGGGGACCATTAACAGCACCACTATGTCCGATGGCCAGGCTGTCACCACTTTAAATGTGTCTGGTAGTGGAACGGCTACGGTAACCGCCAAAATTGATAACGCAACCGTAAATACGACTTTAATTTTTTAAATAATCCAATTTTTTTAATCTCTTTTTTATTCAAATTGAAGTATTTTTTGTTATTCAGATATGGAGTATTCTTTGTTATTTAATTGGAATATATCCCAATTTATATGCATAAATATTGATTTTAAATGTTTTTTTCCAAAACTTTTATATCATTTAGGGTTTTATAATAAAGATAGGGTCAATTTAGTTAAGATACTATTTTGAAGTAAGTATTCTCGGTGAATATTTCATGGACATCACTCTTTTGGTTGGGTTATTAAGTGTTCTAGCTGCAATCTTGATAGCGTTACTAGCACGTCCCTTAAATTTAAATAAAAACCTGTATATTAAATTATATTTTGTTTTATTTTTAATAACAGCTTTTTGTAGCTTATTGTTCCATCTGATTCCATCAACCATTTTAGGAATTTTGGGATCTTTATCTTTCTTCTTTATCTTTGCTTTCATATTATTACACTCCTCACAGGTTCTTGGAAACAGGAAAACAGTTATATTCTTCAGTATAACCATATTAATTGGTCTATTTTCTGAAGTTTTGTGTGTTAAATATGGATGGATATTTGGCCAGTATCATTATAATGCCCCATTTTTCTTTGGTCTGGTCCCATTCACCATCCCATTTTTATGGGCGGTGGTGATATACACCAGTTATACCATTACAAATTTATTTTTATTTGGGTTTGGCGGTGAGAAACCCAAAAGGAAGGATAATTTATGGTATTTTGTAGGTTTGTTAGTTTTAATCTCCTCCATTAGCGGATTAATTGCAGTTAATTTAGATATGATGGTTGAGCCCATAACTGCATCTTCACCAGTACCAGATTGGGTTTGGTTGTTAGGAGGTCCCTATTTCGGTGTTCCCATAAGCAATTTTATAGGATGGTTTTCAGTTACGTTAGTTGCCATATTCATTTTCAGATTTTATGAAGCATTTTCATCATCATCGGAAGATTTTGGAACCTTAAATATACCATTAAACCTGTATATATTAATTGTTTATTTATTTTACTTTTTAAACAACGCATTTAAAGCTTTTACATTGGGAAAAACAGAATATATACTGATAGGCGTTACAACCATGACCCCATTCATTCTAATAGGACTGTTGGCGTTAGTTGTAAATTGGAAAGGATGTAATAATAAATTTTGATATACGATTTGGTGAAAAACAATGTTCAGTTTTGGTCTTATAATTGGTTTACTGATAATTCTGGTTGCAATCTTAATAGCAACACTGGCCCGTCCTTTAAATCTTAATAAAAATTTTTATATAAAATTATGTTTTATTTTACTTCTCCTCACCGTGTTTAGTGACCTGTTATCTTATTTGACTTCGATATCAATTCTGGGTTTTATTGGATCTTTCTCCTTCTTCTTCACATTTGCCTTTGTTATACTACACTCTTCAAAAGTACTCGGCAATAGGAAAACAGCGATATTCTTTATTTTCGCCTTCCTATTTGGCCTGTTATCAGAGATCAATAGCATTCAAATTGGATTATTTTATTATACCATTCCCACCTTCTTCTTTGGTCTGGTCCCGTTTACCATCCCATTTTTATGGGTAATCATAATATACCTCAGTTATACCCTAACAAATCTATTCTTGTTCGGGTTTGGCGGTGAAAAACCGAAAAGAACGGATAAACCATGGTATTTAACGGGTCTAATACTTTTAACCTCATCCATCAGCGGACTAATAGCGGTAAATTTAGATATGATAGCAGATCCAGTTTCTGTTTCGCCACAAGCGGCACAGTGGGTGTGGATTGTGGGAGGCCCCTATTTTGGTATACCGATAAGTAATTTTATTGGATGGTTTTTGGTCACGGCTGGTACGGTGTTGATTTTCAGGTCTTATGAAGCATTCGAAACACAACCAAAAGATGATCCTCAATTAGATACAAAATTATATTTATATATAATCATTATTTACCTGATTTACTTCTTATTCAATGCAATTAAAGCATTTACGTTGGGAAAAGTAGAATATACACTCATTGGAACCGCCACTATGGTCCCATTTATCCTTATTGGATTATTGGCTTTACTGTTTAATAGAAAAAATCGTATAGAAAGGTTTAAACCATAAATATTGATTTATAACAATAGGATTAGTGAAAAATTATGATTAGTTTGGGTCTTTTAATTGGTTTACTCATAATAATAGCTGCAATCTTAATAATAATATTAGAAAGGCCTTTAAATCTTAATATAAACTTTTATATTAAACTGTTTTTTATTCTATTTTTAGTTGCTTCTTTTTGTGATTTATTGTCGTACTTCAGTTCATTATCAATTCTTGGTATTGTGGGATCTTTTAATTTCTTTTTAACCATATCTTTTATTTTATTACATTCTTCCAGTGTCCTTGGAAATAAGAAAACAGTGATATTCTTTATTATTGCATTTATATTTGGTCTTGCTTCTGAATTATTATCTGTCTTAATCGGCCTTTATTATTATACCATTCCAAATTTCTTTTTCGGGTTAGTGCCATTTGCAACGCCTATTTCATGGATCTTCATAATATACGTAAGCTACATTTTAGCCAATTTATTTTTATTTGGATTTGGCGGCGAAAAACCGAAAAAAACTGACAATTTATGGTATCTTTTAGGTTCATTAATTTTAATTTCATCAATCAGCGGATTTATAGCGGTTAATTTAGATATGATACTTGATCCCGTTTCTGTTGCACCGCAGGTGGCCCAATGGGTCTATTATGGGGGTGGGCCTTACTTTGGTGTTCCCATAAGTAATTATATAGGATGGTTTGAAGTTACAGTAATTGCTATATTCATTTTCAGATTTTATGAAGCATTCTCACCCTCATCGACAGATTCCAAACCAGAAATAGACAAATATTCCTATCTGTATATAATTATTCTTTACATAATTTACCTCTTATTTAACGCAGTCAAAGCATATAACTTGGAAAAAATAGAATATATACTCATAGGCGTTACTACCATGGCCCCATTCATTCTAATAGGATTACTGGCTTTAATGTTGAACAAAAAAAGGAGATAAAAAATGATGATAAAAACCCTGGAAGGTCTTTACCGCGCTGCGAGGATGTTTCCCTATCTGAATAATTTAATCATGGTATTTCCCTTTTATGCGATTTTAGCGGTGAATGGACATATAGACTCAGCTTATTCATTACTTTTAGTGTTACCTTTCATTGGGGCAATATCTGCAGGCTTCATGTATAACACCATATGTGACGCTCCCTATGACCCTAAGCACAAAAATCCAATTACCCGTGGGGATATCTCAGAAAAAACCACCAGGTTAGGGATGATATTTTCAATATTGATCTCTTTACTGTTCTTTGTGATTTTCTATCAATCCTACCTGGCATTTGTACTTTTCTTAGCCTATATCTTCCTCTGGTTAACCTACAGTGGTTTTAAAGTAAGGTTTAAGGAAACATTTTTAGGCCCATTCATCGCTTCCTCCATGGGTTTCCTGATACCCTTAATCCTCCTGGTAAATTTTGATTACTTCAACTATCCATCGAACTTGTTGCTCGTAAGTTACTTCATGATATACCTTGCCCATGAGATCAAGCACACCGTGGTTGATTACGATGAGGACAAGGTAAATAACGTCAGAACATTTGCCGTTATAGTGGGTAGGGGTTTTTCATCGATAATAGAATATTTACTGCTGATAATGGCGTCTGCACTCTTAATAATAAGTTCTTATTCAATAGGAAATTCAGCCACCTTCAACGTGATATTCGCGGCACTGTTTTTAATCTCGATAGTCTCCACCATTTTATATGGATTTAAGAACAAATTTGTAGTGAATGAATACCTGTTCAACGCCCTTCCCTACATGTTGATTAAGATTTTCATCATCGTATACGCCAGTCTGGTATTTAACCTCCCCGCGCTATTGGTACTGTTTATAGTGTGGATATCTCTGTTGGACAAATATCGTACCTGGTAATTTAAGGATAAAATTTAAACTAATATCGTAACTACAGTAATTTAAAGATAAATTAAATAAATACATACTCTGTTAATTAAGGAAACATATTAAAATAAATAACTCATCAAACCTGGTTTTATTGGTATGCCGACAAGAGGTGATATTGATAAATCTTAAATGTAAAATCTGTGGGAATGAAGAAAACAACGAAATCTTCAAGGTCAAGGAGATGATGTTTGGGACCAAGGAAGTTTTCGACTATTTCGAATGTAACAGCTGCGGTTGCCTCCAAATCATAGATGTTCCCCCAGATATAGAACGATACTATTCCGATGAAGAATATTATTCTTTCGATAAATTAAGAAAAGTAAGGAACACCCTAACTAAGTTTATCCGGATAAAAAGGAACGAATATATACTTTTTAACCAGGGCAGATTAGGGAAATTGGTAAATGAAATATTCCCCCATCCTGGTGATTCCATATTCTATGTTTTAAATGATGTTGATTTAAAAAGAGATTGTAAAATATTAGATGTGGGCTGCGGTAACGGGGCGTTTCTATACTATTTAAGGGAATTGGGTTTCAATAACTTAACCGGGATTGACCCATATATAAGCAAAGAGATCATCGGTGAAGATCTGAAGATCTTCAGGATATCGATCCAGGAGATCCCTGATGATGCAAAATTCGATCTGGTTATCTTCAACCATTCACTTGAACACTTATCCCACCCCTCAGAGACCATTTCCAAGCTTTCAGAGATCTTATCAGAGAAGGGGTTATGTATCATCAGGATGCCTGTGAAAAATGACTATATATGGGACCTCTATGGCACCAGCTGGATGCAGATAGACGCCCCCCGTCATTTCTATATACACACCACACAGAGTTTCCAGACCTTACTTAATGAGTCAAACCTGGAAATCAAAAAAATAGTTTTTGACTCCAGTGAATATCAGTTTTACGCAAGTGAACAGATTAAAAAGGATATCCCACTAATATCCGAAAGGTCCTATTTAATAAACCCGAATAAAAGTGTTTTCACCAAAAAACAAATCCAGGAATATAAGAAGAAAGCTAAAGAGTTAAATGATAAAAATATGGGAGATCAGGCCATATTCTTCATTAAAAAGGCCCCCATAGGGAAGGGTTGAAAATATATGTCACATAATCCGCTAGTTTCAATTATCACCCCCACCTACAACCATAGTAAAAACATTGAGACGTGTATAGATAGCGTGTCAGCCCAGGACTATCCATATTGGGAGCATATAATTATCGATGACGGGTCCACAGACAACACGTCAGATATAGTCTTAGGATATGATGATAAGAGGATAATCTATGTCAAACAAAATAATATCGGTATTTTGAACCTCAATAAAACCTATAATAAAGCCCTGGATCTATCTAAGGGCGAATATATCGCGGTATTAGAAGGGGATGATTACTGGCCGGATCATAAACTGGGAGAGCAGATAAAGGCCTTTAAAAATCCGGGCACTGTTTTAAGCTGGGGAAACGCCCAGATCGTGGATGGTGAAGGTAACCCGGAAAGGCTTTTTCACGCACCAGGGTCTTATCCGGCGATCTCCCGAACCACGGAAACCCTAGATCGGCTTCTGCTGAAAAATTTCATACCGGCATGTACGGTGTTGTGCCGGAAAAAAACCCTGTTAGAGATGGGGGGATTTAAACAGCCCCGCAATTCCCCTTACGTTGATTATTCAACCTGGCTGAATCTGAGCACCTTGGGAGATTTCCACTACACCGATGATGTGATGGGATATTGGAGGCACCACCATGGCCAGGCCACCTTGAAAAACGCCTTTGAAATGATCAGATCTGATATGGATTATTCCATCGAATTCTTTAACAATTTACCTACCGATAGAAAGGAACTGTTATCGGTGAACCTGGAGCAAATCAAAAAAGCAAAAAATAACGATTTGATGGAGGTCTATTTTAAATTAGGAAGAAAATCCTTGCACCAAAAAGAATGGGCCAAAAGCAGGGAGTACTTCAAAAAATCCCTGCATGGATCGGGCACCATCAAATTTTACACGTCCATCTGCATTTTATGCAGCTTTCTAAGGATTGACTTTGAAAAACTCATATCTGTTTTTAATAAAACCCATGTTGATGATTTAATATCTGACTAAATCCGTATCAGATAATGTACTTTTAAATAATATATTCTATTGAAATATCCAATTATTGAATCCAAGTTGAACTTTCATTCAATTACATCAATAATATATATGTATGATGTAGTACAGGTTTACTCCTCCATCATCAAAGACTCTGTTAACCGTGTTGTCCTGCATTAGTTTGTCGAAATCTTCCTTGGTATATAGCTGACTGTCCTGTCTGGTGGAATCATCCACTATCAAGTAAACGTTACCCAGATAGAAATTACCGAGATGGCCCACCAGTGGCTTTACAAGTTCTATATCCTTCAAACCGGTGGATCCGAAATTTTTACTGGTGTTAGCCAGATCAGTGCTGTATCCGAAATGGTCCACGGGCTGCATTGCACCAATTTGGTCAGTGTACTGAGTATGGCTGCCTAGAATTGCGTTCTGGAATGTCTGAGGATTATTAGGAAAATCTAAGGTGGTTAAATTCTCTTTATGTGAAACAAAGAACGAATAACCATTGAATGTCTGTTCATTTACCTGCAGGTTGAGGCCGTAGGTTATGGGGGAGGCATATGTGGAGAAAATTGATAGAACAATTACCGGTATCATTATGATTGAAAATAGATATGACCGGTTAATCCGGGGTTTAAGTTTATATGGCCGTTCTATCCGGGGTTTTTCAACTTTAAGCAGGGTGTAAATGGCTATGCTCACTATGACCATGGATATTAATACTAAATATTTCACAGTCCTCTGTCCGAGAATTAAACCTCTAAAGAAAGTTAAGAAATTTAAAAACACCAGAAAAACATACGTCAATCCCAAAGAACCATAAACAGGTCCGAACTGTCTTTTTCTGAAAACAAATATGAATGACAGTATCAATAAAGCGATTCCTATGAAGAATATATCAGCGCCATAAACCTTTACTATGGCATAGATCACCTTAAATGAGGTTAAAGATGTTGACTGCAGTATAGAAGCTGAAGATAATTCCGTGTTAAACAGAAATGCGTGCTGAACTTCCTTAACTGTGGAGACAAATATTATGGAGAAGGAAAACCAGGTGAAGATGAGTATAAACATTATTTCCACTTCAAGCAGGCTGTTTCTTTTGATGAACAACTTTAATTTGGAATAATATCCACTTCCATCTGCCATTTCTGTAGATCTTTCCCTGTTTTCCATCCAATTGCCCGTTTTTATCCTGCTTTCTTTTATCATCTTTTTGAAGCTTTTTTTTCTTTCCTCCAGCCACAGGGTGGGATGTCCAAATCTGAAGTATAGAAATACGGCCATTAAAATTACTATGAGCAGTACCGCTACTTCCATATGGAAGAAGGGCAGCATTAACAGGAATAATACCATTAATATGGAATATGAAGTTAAATTTGAATTTTCTGTCCTGATTTTTAAGAACAGATATAAGAAGATGGGGATTAGGAAGAAGGCCATTCCAGATGGAGTTACATAGGTAGTACTGTTATACAATACTGGCATAATTGAAAATGAAGTCATTATTAAGGCAACCTTCTTGTTTACCGATCTCACAAGTATGTACATTGAAGCTATGAAAAACATGTTGAAAAGTAGAGGTATAAAGAAGAACACCACCTTAGGATCTATCCCGGAGAAATCAGACACCGCGTAGATGAAGATGTGAATCAGGGGGTAGTAGTTGATGGTGAAGTTGCCGCTCATGAATATATCGTTAACATAGCCAAGGTGGGTTAAGGAATCAAAGGGATTGAAGAAGTAATAATTTCTAAAAAACGGTAACAGCAGGAATAATGATAATGAATTGACAGATGCGATTAAAGTTAATATGACTGACATATAGCTTGTCTTTTTTTCCACAAAGAAGAACACGTTCAGAAAGGTTAAAAAGAAGATTATAACCATCAGAATCCAGAAGTAGTTGGGATAAGCCGTGTAGATTGAGACCTCATACTGGCTGGTTCCGCCTACATTATTGATTATGTAGGCCTGTAAAAACACGCAAATGAAACATACGAAAGGTATAATTTTAGATCTCAGGTTTACTTCTTTCAATTAGGCACCTTATTATTCTTTTATTGTAATATGTTCTTATATTTATTGATAGCTTCATTAAATGTAAATGATCTGGTAGTTTGAATTCCATTATCGGAAATCCTGTTTAATTCAGGATAATTCAATGCCTCAATAACTCCATTTTTAATAGAATCAATCGAATTATCCTTTAATAGAAAGCCATTCACATGATCATCGATTATATCTGGCATAGAACCCACACCTGTGATTAATACTGGAGTTCCACAGGCCATTGCTTCTAAAATTACACCAGGAAGTCCCTCAGTGTAGGATGGTAAAATTAAAACCTTAAATTCATTCAGATAACCAGTCAGTTCCTGGTGGTCCACCCATCCCTTCAGGTCTAAATTTTCCTCCAGCCGGTTACATGTGACGTATTCTGCTATTTCAGGCATCAACTTCCCATCTCCAATAACCGTGAATTTTACATCTTTCCTCTCGTCCAAAATTAGGGGAACCGCTTTGACCAGGTTAAGAACACCTTTTTCAGGGCTTAAACGACCGATGTAACCTATCTGGTTTTCCCTCTGACTTATCTCTTTAAATTTATAGAATTTGTCTGGATCAATGATGTGCTGGGAAGCGAAGCTAATCTTATACTCATACCGGGTTAAATCCCACTCCTTAACCAGGTTTTGTGAGTATACGATTATTTCATCGGCAAGATAAAAGTTTATGTCACATATGAAGGAGAAAAATCGGAAAAAATCCTTATTTACATTGCTCATGCTTTTTTGTGAGGCAGCCAGGGCCAGGAACACCTTTTTCCCCAAAATTTTTGACACCAACATGGGGAGTATCAATATTTCACCGCCCATAAAAAAAATCAGGTTCTCAGCCTTCTTCATCCTAAAAATTGCAGAACAGATTCTCATCTGTGTTATGAAAATGTTTAGGAATCTTTTAAATGGATTTCCCCCGCCTTCATGGTCTATCTCGGCAAAAGAATTGAATTTCATGTCCTTGATTTCCTGATCTTTGGTTACTATCAGGCAGACTTCATCTGTTATTTCATTTAGTATTTCAATCAGATCCTGTAAGGGGGATAGGCCTGCTTTTCCAATGGTGTAAGTTACCAGGCCGATGTGTTTCGGGATCTTCTCTGATTCAGGCGGGTTTTTCAGTTCAAGATGATTTTTTCCCTTCTCAAACCGTTTTTTTCCCGGTTCAGACCGGGTTTTTCCAGATTTCAAGATGTAAAACCCCCTAAGAGTGCCTGGTATACCCTTTCGTAATCGTCGGCTACTTTATCCCAGGTCCGGATCTTGTCGCTGAATGGGCCTACCTGCACCTCATCATAGTAGATTTCGAGAACCTTCTCGGCCACCTGTTCTGGATCCGGGGGATAATCCACACCAAAACATCCTGGTTCGTCTAAAAATTCTTTTATAGCTGTTTTTTTGGACACCAAGCAAGGTGTTCCCAGGGCTAATGCTTCTGCCACGGTTATACCGTAAGCTTCTGAATTAGATAGGAGTAAGAATAGTTGAGAGTCTTTTATCTCCTTTACATATTCCTTATCCGTTAGGAAGGATTTCCACACCACGAATTTGTCTAGGTTGTATTTTTTACACAGCAGTTTTAGGTTTGGTTTTTCCGGTCCATCACCGATGATTGTGAGTTCCACATCCTTAAAATTCAACACATTTACCAGATGGTTTAAACTTTCTATTATGTGATTTACACCTTTTCTCTTCACTAGGTATCCGGAGTATAGCAGTTTGCAGGGTTTATTTTTATCCAGGTGCTTTTTATGGGTATCAATTAAATTTACACCGTGGGGAATTATCGTAATATCTTTTTCATCCACCCCATAATTTCTGGAGATGTTAGAAGATTCAAAATTGGATGGGGAGATGATGTGATCACTTTTTTTGAAAATTGATTTACCAAAGAAGTTATAAATTTCCCATAAATATTTTCCGGCGTAGGAGCTTCTGTAAACATCCAGGTGCGGAGAAAAAACCACTGGGATATGTGGATCAGTATTTTTAATTAATGAAATCATTTCTAAAGATAGCAGAGCATGGTAGCCGTGGATGTGGATGATCTGCGGTGTTAAAGATCGGTATAATTCTTTGAATTTGAAAAAGAGTTCAAGGTTAAATCCGTATAAATAGTTCCTCAGGGATGATTTTACCCTTATAACTTCATAACCATCTATAAATTCTCTTTCCGGTTTGTTGTAAGGATTTTCCTGGAGAAGAACTACCTGATTACCCAGGACAGATAAATTTTTAGCTGTTTCACGAACCGTCTTATTAACACCCCCCGGACAGCTGTTCTCCCCTCCGTTAATTATCAAGATCTTCATTTGGCTCCGTCTTTAATCCGTTTTTTTCTGTTCAAACAGTAGAAAATAATTTCCTAGGAAAATAGATTAAATTTTCTTCTAAAATTTTAATTTAGTTTCAGAGGTTGTTAGATAAATTTTTTTATCCAAGAAATCTCCGAACAGTTCACAATGGTTACTGTATTCATATTTATTGTCCATTAAACCCTATCGATATTTTGTTTATCGGTTTTAGTATTGATATAACCGGCTAGCATTCCCATGAACGTGGATGAATATATGATCAGGTAGTAGGTGAAGAATCCCGGGATTAACACCGGGTTTTGTAGAAATTTCCTCCAGTTTTTAAGGAGAGCGATTCTAAACGGCGACATTTGCTTTATACCCTGACCTTTATTTTCATTTAAAAAACTATTCAGGGATTTTCCATAGTAATACTGTTTTTTTATAATGTCTCCTACCGATTTTGGCTCTCCCTTGTGCAGTTCTTCCGCGTTAACTACTCCTATGGTATAATCTGTCTTTTTGAATCGGTTGTAGAGATCGTAATCTTCACCTGCAACCAGTTTTTCATTGAAACCACCTAGGCCGTCAAAAACATCTTTACGGAAAAATCTCACTCCGGCATGGTCCAGATCCCCTTTATAACAGTCTTTCTCCAACTTTCTGACCTTGGCCCAAAAACTTATTGATGGATCGGGGGACCATAAAATGGAAGCTGCATCGTATCCCTGGACTTCGCATAACTCCACAGCCTCTGAAACCAAATTTCTATCCAAAACAACATCAGAATCTACTCTGTAAACATATTTTCCATCAGCCATTTTAATCCCATAATTTACGGCTGGTGACCTCTCTTTGTCTTTTAATTTGAATATCCTGGTTTCATACTGGGCTGCAACTTCCAGAGTCTTATCTGAAGATTCTCTGCTTTCAACAATAATAACTTCGATGTTGTCATAGGTTTGTTTTTCAATACTCTCTAAACACAACCCCAGAACATGTTCCGAGTTATATACTGGAATTATTATGGAAACTAAAGGCATTTCACCCATTTAACCACCATTTAAAGTGCCAGAATCCTGGAAAGTTTATTATTATGTGAATTTGATATATCTGTATGTTATAGAGAGATGAATAACTTTTCTATAAGGTTATCTCTAATATTCTTTAGGGAAGTTTACAAATAACTTGAGATATTATACCGTGCCTTAGGGTATCTGTTCCACGGATTTTCTTAATATAAAAAAAGGAGAATCCCATACAGATATTTATCTACAATTTTTATAAATTTCCTGAACTGCATAATAGAGTCTATTTTATAAATTTTCTAAGTATGCTTTTCATCATTATTTCGAGTATTTAACTTCTGCCTTTACTGTTGAACCAACCTCGTTCTGTTGTAAAGCAGGTTTTTGGCTTGAAAATAGGCCCATGTAATCTTCGACGATGTTGCTCCATGAATACTCTTTTTTAACCCTGTAATATGCTTCATACTTTAAATTAAGATATTCTTCACTTTTTAGGTCTGTATTGGCCATTATTTTGCTTAATTTTTGGGCACTGTCGAAGTATAAAGCAGAATCCTGACATACTTCTCTGTTGAACTGATTATTATGGGCCAGAATTAAATTTTTCTTTATCATAGCCTCTAAAAGAGAGGGATTTGTTCCCCCTACACTGTGACCATGTAGATATGCAAAACAGTTCTTACGAAGCATTTCCAGAAGATCTGGTTGGTATATGCCTCCTGTAAATATTATCTTCTTGTCATCGGCTTTTTGGCTGATGGTATCCTCAATAAGTTTCTGATATTTTGGAGAGGAATAATTGCCAATCACTACTAGTGGCAGTTCTGATTTACTTTCGAGGTAACCCTGTATTATGGTGTGTATATTATTTTCCGGTTCTAAACGGGCCACTATCAGCCAGTAATTGTTTTTCGTGATTTTTCCCTGTAATTTTTCCGGCAGTTTATCAGCGTCCCAGGAAGATTCGAAATATTCAACAACACCGTATGGGATGAATTTGGAGTTGGTGCCATATTTAGCATCTAAATAGTCTTTTAATTCCTTGGAGTCGGCCACTATTTCATCGGCCAAGAGAGTCATTAATTTTTCGTTGATCCTAAGCAGTGTCCGGATGAATGAACTGAATTTACTTCTTTTCCATTCTAAACCATCAGGATTTACTATTAACTTTTTTCTGAAGAGATGTGGAATGAAAAAGAAAATTCCTGCGCTGTATCCCAGCATGTATATGTAATCTACATTTCGAGCCGCCCAGATCAGTGAATAAAAATCGTAAAAAACTTCATAAAATATTCTAAGGGCGCTTGACTGGGGAGGATTCAGTGGGAAATAAAAAATATTAACACCCTTATAAATTTTAGGGCAGTTAACATCCCGTTTACCTTCACAACTAACAGAAACGTTACAATCCCTTTTAACCATTTCTACGCTCAATCTTTCGGTAAATCCCTCAAATCCACCATATTTATTGGGTATGCCCCTACTACCTATTATAGCTACTTTTGGTTTTAAATTCGAGTTTGAATCCATTTTTTTTCCTCAGATATAATAATATGGAGGTCCTATTCCTTGATTTTAAGATCGTTATTTGAATGCAAATTTCTGGTAAAATATTTTGATGTTTCAAGCTTTACTTTTGTTATTAATAACCTTTAATACTTTGGATAAAAACCGAAATTCGTGAATAATATCACAAAAAAGTGGTGGATGTATAAGTTGTTGTTAAAAAAACATATATAGTCCATGTGTCCGCTTGAAAAGTCATGGTTTTTGTGAATGAAAATAAGAACATAATTATGATTAAACTAAAAATAAGAATAATTGTTATTATTTTATGAGTCAAATTGTTTGGATTCAACCGGTAACGTTGATCCATAAATACAGATAGCGATATGTGTTGGCATTATCAGGGAGTTTGTATAAGAAAAATTCCATTTTTCTTATTCCCGGGTCGCCGGCGGTGAAGTTGAAGGGTATTTCCATCTTCTGTTTTCCATTTAAGGTAAAAACTTCATCAAATAGAACCTCTCCATTTGAGGTTACAAACAGGCGGTATGATTTCTGTTTGTTCTCATTATTAACAACGCCTATGATCAGATTACCTTCCTGTCCCGGAGACATGGTGGTTGGAAAATTGTTGATCTTACCATCAGGGCCCAATATATAGAATTGAGAATATGATTCATTTTGTTTAGGCATAACTATAACATATGCTGTGGATGATAATGCTAAAACAATTGAAATTGCCACAATTACCGATAGGATCTTACCTGTCTTTGATTCCTGGAAAAAACCAAGTTTCATCCTTCTAAAGAAATTGCCAAGATCAAGCCGTAAATGTTCCTCGTATGGTATGCGGCTTCTTCTCCAGAACGTCGCAACACATAAAACCAGAGTAATCACCACTAGTGGTGTTAAAATTGTTATTACGTGAATACCCCATGGTGTGTAATTTAAAACCATACCGGTTAATACTGTAATAGTCATGCTTAAAATTACAGTTAACGCCAGTCGTTCAATAGTACTCAAATCACTTTTTCTGGGGAATAAAAATGCAATAACTACGTAACCCGGTATGAAAACAATTAAAAGCAGTCCTAAAATGGATTTTACGATGGTTTCATTTAATATAGGCGTATAGAAGAATAAAGCACAAAGAATGGTTAAGATCAGAATTAGCAGAAGATCTGTATACGAAAATTTTTTATGATCCATTATTTTAATAGTCCCCTCTATTGTTCTCTAGTCCCTTTAAATAAAATTAATTCCAGGATGATTTACTCTTTGAGCCGCTGTGCAAAATAGTCCATATAACAATATGATGAATGCATTAATATATGTTTTCCCACGAGTCTTGTACTGGATCACAATAATATTTTCTTGATTCGTTTGATGTTCTTTAATTTAGAATAAAAACTTATCTACCTTTACTAAAACTATTGATAAATGTTGAACGGAAAAAGTTGATAATCCAATGTAGTGCTTTTAATGAATTCCTAAAATTTACATTCTAAAAGTTGGAGGTTAAAGATGTTTAAAAATAGATATTCTTCATTTTTACTATTTATACCTGCCATATTAGCTTTTTCCCTGGCTTTATATCCCACATTAACCAATCAATGGCCCCTTAGTTTTGATATAATTTGGCACGTTCATATAGCTAAGATATACAGTACCTATGGGCTGATATTCACCGATCCCCTGGTCGATCCTGTCTCACAGGGTGTTTCTATTTATTATCCTCCTTTATTCCATTTGATGCTGGGAGCAGTGAGTAATCTGTTGAATGCCGATTATTTTCAACTGGCACGATTTTTGCAACCCTTCATTGCCTTTTCAGTTGTCCTATCCGCTACGTATATCGGGAAAAAAATGTACGGACTTCTGACTGGAATTTCAGCCGGATTTTTAGTGTTATCCTCACTTTTGTTCAGTAGGTTCGTGTTAACTTTGCCAGAGAATTTTGCCTTAATATTTTTAATATTTGCACTCTACTTCTTTTATCTGGTTATAAATGATAAAAAGTACAAGTATTCTCTCATTGTGGGATTACTTCTGGTTTTGATTGCTTTAACTCATTTAGGAGCTTTATTAAGCGTTTTGATAATAATGGCATCCTTTTTGATTATAGGAATCAAGAGATATATTTTAGTTTTTAACAGGCATAGAACCCTAATTACTGTGATTCTAACAGTCACCGGACTTATAATAACGTTGCTACTTATCTTTAAACATCAGTTAATTTTTGATGCCCTTCAAAAAGGGTTCACATCTCTCGGGCTATTGTTGATCACCGTGGACACCAGGCCTATTAGTTTCCTGGGCTATCTGAGGAATATCGGTCCATTAGTTTTACTTTTTGGTTTGGTGGGATTTATCCTGGCACTCCAGAAAAGGCGGGTTAAAGATTTAGTTTTAGTCTTATGGGTTTTATCCATGTTCTTATTCAGCCTGTCTTATCTGGTGGGTGTAAACGTTATTTCCTACAGAATTTTAATATACATGATCATTCCCCTTTCCATATTGGGGGGCTGTGGTGTGCGTTACATCTACCATAAGTTAAGAGAGAACGGTCTGTTTGAGAGAAATTTCTTTCCCCATGTAAAAAGTAAGCATAAAGCTTCTCTGTTTCTGATTTTAATTTTCTTAATAGCCACGCTTCAGGGAATATTAACAGTAACCAGTCCCAGTATGGTGGAATTTGATCTTAAAACCGATTTCGGGATGGTGAAGATTGCACCACCCACTCCATCTGAGATAGAAGTGTCAAACTGGTTTAAGCAGAATGGAAATAAATCAGAGGTAGTTTTAACCAACAATTACTATTTAGGCATATTTCTGGCCGCTACCACGGGACAGCCCTTTGATTATAAGGATTTCCATCTTCTGGGTTATCAAACCGATCATATACCGACTTTTATGGAAAAAAGAATCGGGTACATACTGTACGATAAAACCTTGAAGTACGTATCGCACAATGAGACCACTGTGCACTGGGTTGATAACGTGATTTATTACAATGATTCCAGTTTAATAATACCTACCTATGCCAACATAGTGTTTGAAAACCAGAATTATACCATTGTTGAACTGCACTACGATTAAACTTAATATATACGAACCATTAAACATTTAAAAGGAAGGCATGGTCTTTCTAACTTTCATAAGAATGTATGCAAGTTTATAAAGTATTAAATAGATAGTTAACATAAGTAAAAAAGGATTATATCTTAAATAATAGTAAAACCATCTTAAAACGGCTAAAATTCCATATAATAAACCAGTTTTACTGAATAATATTCCAAATAGTGGAAAATAAATCACCTGTTTTTTAACCAAAAAAGGGTTAATTGAATGATAGAGAATTTAAAACCAACTCGGATAGAATTAGTTTTCCTAATCTTTTATTTATTAGCATTGATTACCGCAGAATGTTTCTTAATTTTCTATAACTTACAATTAGGGTTAATACTTGAAGCGGTGATAATCTTCGCCCTTCTAATTCACTTATCTGTAACCAGATCACCATCGCTACGTCTTTTACTATGCAGTATGACGGCCTTTCCCATCGTCCTGATAATTGGATTATCACTACCGATGATACCCATTCCACAAGTGTACTGGTTTATCCTATCCGGAATCATCTTATTTGCCATTTCATATACTTTGATGAAAGCACAGAGCTTAACCAGGCAAAATGTGGGGTTAACCTGGAGTGCATTGCCTTTACAATTGTTAATCGCTTGTACTGGTATAATATTCGGTGTTTTGGAATACTCCATACTACATCCTCTACCATTAAATTCCACCATTAACCTGGAATCATTAGTTATCGGAAGTATCATAATAATTATAAGCACCGGATTCGCCGAGGAACTACTGTTCCGGGGTATAATACAGCGAAATGCTCAAAATGCTCTTGGCGCTGGATTGGGAATACTGTATTCCACATTACTCTTCACAGCCCTGAACATCAGCCACTCCCTTCCCGATGTAATATTCATATTTTTGGTAGGATTATTCTACGGTTACATCTTCTATAAAACTAGAAGCATAATCGGAATTTCCCTTGCTCACGGAATCTCCAACACCATGCTATTACTGATCATTCCCTATTATTTAGCCATGTTATAAAAATCTACATAAAAACAGGACCCTGATTAAAATAAATGGGATGAATTAACTTAAAATTTTTTGTTAAAAATAATTGAATTTATTGAAAATAACAACAAATTACTTTTCTATCCAGCAAACCTTTATATCAACGATACAATCCTTTCTATAACAAATAAAATAAAAATTATTTGAAGGGGGAGTAACAGCATGTTTATACCGCCCAAAAATTTCTGCACCGATTTATTCTGTGATTCTGATTTGAGTA
Organism: Methanobacterium sp. UBA375; assembly: GCA_002495625.1. Taxonomy (GTDB): domain Archaea; phylum Methanobacteriota; class Methanobacteria; order Methanobacteriales; family Methanobacteriaceae; genus Methanobacterium_A. The sequence goes on from DAGC01000002.1 coordinate 392,084, forward strand.
AAATCTTAAGAGAAAGAAAGATCACTAAACAGGCAATGGTGAACATGAAAATACTAAAGGACATCACATCAGTAGTAGTACTTGCCGTATATGGTGATAATGTAGATATCATGTTATTATATTCTGATAAAATTAATATAAATAGGTGAAGATGTAAAAGTTTTGGATGTTTGAACTAATTTGAAGACGGAAATTAGCATTCGGCTTTTTTAAATCGTTAAAGATGAATATTAGGTGTGAATGGATTATTAGCACGACTAGTGAATAACTACTCTCAACGCCTTCGATCCAGACTATACTCATAACACGTGTTATATAATTAAATTAAGATGATATCTTAATCTTTCTTCATGACTCCAAAAAATCTAATTCAAGAAAAATCAAGTCACACTATAAGTTATCGTCGTGGTGTAGGTCCCATTGGTTGTAAAGGTGGGTATGGTTAAATGATAATTCATGGATACAGTTTCATCGACGAAACCTATAACCCCCCAACGGTCAACTAAGACGTCACTGGTTGTGAAAGGGATTTCACTACCTGTATCAGGATTATCATATTCAAAGTTACTTAGGGGTATGGTGCTTGATGGATCTGCTGTGTTGACGAATGCGCCGCTGGCCCTGACGTATAGATTTGTGTAAGTAAATAAATTAAAACCGGTTACATGAACGCTTGCTCTCCCAGGGTAATCATGTTGTGTCCCATCTGGCATTAAAGTTCCAAGATTTACTGTTGATGGGGACACAGTGACAGCCACACCAATGCCTAGCGGTGCCATGGATCGATTGGTAGTGTTGTTGGTCGTATTAGTAGTGTTGTTATCTGCAAATACAGTCAGTACACTCACCAGGATCAACAATACCAGAGATACGGCGAATACTATCTTCTTAATATCCCCTGTGGTTATAATAATTTCATACAATTTTTAGATCCCCTAGTTCAATTCTAAACCCGTTATTTCCTCTGTATCTTTATCTTAATTGGAAATTTAACCCCTTTTCGTCTGAGATACCATACAGGCACCCCTATCCCTATGATAATAATGAGCCATACAGGTATGACCAGGACCGTGTCGTGGGTGGTGACGGTGTTGTCCGGCTGGTACCGGCCGTAATTTAAGGTAGTATCCGCGGAGTAAAAACCAAAATCAAAGAATCCCGGTGCCCATTTGGTTTGGAGTGTGTAGTTATCTCCAGGATAAACACCAGTCTCTATGGGCACGGTTGCACTGTTCAACAACCCATTCAACTTGATTTCACCGGTAACATTTGCATAAACGGTACCATTGTTATCCAGCTCGTAGGTGAAAACACCAGGTATGAAGCTTAACAGTACCTGAGGTGCAGAATGGTCAGTGATCTCCAATGAATTAACTATAGACCCGGGTAAACCAACAGCAATGGGAATAACTAACTGTATACCCTGTACGACTGTTAAACCTGGCTTGCTGTCGGTGTTTTGTGGCACAGCATTGGCGACGATGGCCCCCACAGCATCGTTGTAGTCGAAATTTTCAGGGGCAGTTATCTTGAAGGCCACTTTAGCACTCTGGCCCGGTGCCAGGGTGAAGTTAGTAGGTGATGTTATGGTGATCCACTCGGCTATTCCATCATCGGTTAGTTCCAGATGCAGGTCATCCTTCAGCATCCTCTTCTTCTCTATGGTAACGTTGACAGTCTCTTCCCCTATATTTTTGATGGTTACTTCTCCAGAACCCGTTGGATTAGATGAATCCAGTTTATACTGGAATTGTGGAGGGGTGGCTAAAAGTCCAGTTGCATAGACTGGTATGATAGCTCCGAGTAATCCTAAAATCAGGGTGATTGCCAAGATTTTGGATATAGTTGTTTTTTTGATGTTATTAACCTCCAAATTAAATGATGATTAGAATCATGATAATTATTAATCCTATTTTTGAGTTAAATTAATTCTATTTTGTAATTTTATTAAGAAATATAAAAAAAATAAAAAAAGTTTTAGAAATTTTTATTTTATGGTGTTGGTGCTACTGCACCGTGGGCTACTGCTGTGTTGTAGATGGTCACTACGTAGGTTCCGTTGTTGGTGTATGATGGTACGTTTATGTTTAGGACCTGTCCCCAAGTTACAGGTGCTCCGCCCTGGACTGGTTTAGGCCAGTTAGCGTAAGCCATCTGATATCCAGTTGTATAGGCTGTTGCTGAACCACCGTGCGGGGTAAACTGAATCGGTGTTATAACATCTGTTATGCTGGAATCAGTGTTCACCATCTTGGTATCGTTAGCCCTGGTGTAAACGTCTATAGCCATGTTAGATCCGTCTGTCAGTGTATTAGTCACAGTTAACGGAGTTGAACCTGCAGTACTGTCTGCTACTGTACCGAAATCTATGGTAGCAGGACCGCTTAAAGCGATGACTGGACTTATGGTTACACTTGCCTGTTGAGTTACACTGCTTGCTGCCCCTGCATAACCTACAATGGCTAATATCGCCAACATGAGGAGAACTGTTGCAAAAATTTTTTTCATGTATAGCACACCTCCCTGTGTTTATAGATCTATCTGTATAATCAATTAGTGACTATAATCACAATCGCTCTATTTAAATAGTGATAACAGTCACTACGAAATTCAGATTCGAGTAGATAGTTTGATTTCATTTAATATAAACATTTCCCTAAATTGTATAAACCATTAGAATTTAGTCATCACTATACGGTTTCCTTATATTTTACTACAAGTTATAAGTAAACATAATGCTAGTGACAATAGTCACTAAAAAAAAATTTTCAGGATTAACAAATTAACAATCTTGAAGGGTCAGGATCAGATACTGATTAAAAAGTTCACCAAATTTTTTTATAATTCCACCACTTCATGAACAATAATTAAATTTTTTTTATTTATGATCTACCAAATATTCTTTATTACTCTATGATCTGCCATTTGCACAATTCTCCAAGGGTCGGTACAGAATGTTCCAGGTTAAATCTTCAGTTCCTAGATTTGATGAGAAGAATTTACAAGTGGTATTTTATTAAATCATACAAAATTTCACAAAGAAAATTGGTACCTATTTATGATATACTGACTCCTTTAAACATTTTCAGAATTGTGCATTTCCCATTGAATATTAGGATAATTATTAAATGAAGTTGTAGTATCCTTGCAATAAGGTAACTGGTGTAAATCAGTACACCTGTAATAAAGAGTGTACTTAAAGTAACTGGTGTAAATATATACACTTAAATAGGGGGTGTACCTAAAGTAACTAGTGTACTAAAATTTTTTAGGGTGTATATAATATGCCAAACTTGCCACTGGGAATACCTTCAGATTTAGATAAATATTTTTTTAACCGTAAAAAGGAGTTAATACAATTAAACACATTTATAAGTGGATTTAAACAAAACGTGGCCAATCAAATACTGATCACTGGCCGTAGGGGTGTTGGGAAATCCTTTCTTTTGATGAAATTCAGGATGGAACTTCCAGAGAATGTTCTCTCCGCGTATCTTGATCTATCTAAAATTCATGGTATGCAGAAGGGTAAAATCACAGAGGAAAAGGTTATGCATGGGCTCTTTGAGGAAATGTTAGGATCCTTGGAAAATAAGGACCCCTTAAGGAAGATATATAAACTTAAAGACAGCTTGTTAAAAAAATTATCCGCCAAAAATTATGATTTTAAGGCTGCTGGTAATCTTTTAGGCATACCCATACCCCAGGTAGACGATGACTACGAAAAGTTGAGCTCTCTGGTTATGGAATTCCCCCAGAAAGTGGTGGATGACAACCGGGAAAATATCGATGGATTCGTAATTATCCTGGATGAATTCCAACTCATCGGCGAATTTGAAAATCCAGAAGCCTTTTTCTGGTTAATAAGAAGTTATACTCAACATCAAGACAACGTCACCTATATATTCACCGGCTCTACCTCCGCGACCAGCGAAATAGTGGAGAAGATAAACGGTGCCCAGGGCGCATTCGGGGGCAGGATGATCCAGTTTCCAATAGAGCCCTTCAGTGAAAAAGACACCAACGATTATCTAAAAGAAATGATCTCGGAGATCAAATTCACACCAGAAGGCCTTAAGAGATTTTACAGATGCACCAGCGGATATCCTTCTTATATAAATAGTTTCTGTAACACGATGTCCGAAGGACGAACATACGATAGTGAAATGGTAATTGAAACATTCTACAGCAAGCTAGATCAAATAGCCATAATGTGGGTGTCCATATGGGCCACCATCTCCGAATATGAAAAGGAGATAATCGAGATCCTAACCGAAGCCGAAGCATTAAGCTGGAAAGAGCTATTATCTAAAGTGGATTATTCCAACAAAACCCTGCTTAAATACACAAACCGGTTAAAAAATAAAGGCATCCTTTCTCACACAAACAAAAAGTACGCCATCGAAGATATAATGCTACGTTCATGGCTAAAATATCGTAAAGAAAACGACGGATATTACCCTCCTTAAGGATGGCTTTAATTTTAAACAGGGTAATGAGGGAATGATATTTTTACATAAGGGAAAATGTGTTTACTGGTAAAAATATCACATCATCCTGGCGGGTGACTTTTAGTCTGTCATGGGATATCACTAGGCCGTAATCTGAATGGTAAGTTCGTATGGCCTTTTTGATTTGACTTCTTCCTTTTTTACCTAAACCCACTTCAATGGGGATTATCTTACCGGAGTAATCATATAGTAGGAAATCCACTCCTTTCTTCTGGGGTGAATAGAATATCCCTTCTGGTCGTCTGGTGGTTTCTTTAAGTTTAAACAGGTAAGATGCTATTAAATTCTCAAGGAGTACTCCCATTAATTCCCGATTGTAAAGGGCGTTTTTACCAATTTTCGAGTTGATAGCTGATTTAATGGAGGGAGTTAGGAAATAATATTTCCATGATTTTCTAACTGTCTTCCCTGCACCAGCAAAAGGCGCCACGTGGAAGATTAGATGGGTTTTCTCCAGTAAATGTAAGATATCTTTTACGAGAGAGGAAGACACATCCAAATGATTGGCTAATTTATTTTCAGAGACTTCACCAGGTTTTTGCAGTGCTAAAAACATCAATATCCTGAAAATAACATTTCTGGTTTGGCTCCGGAATGATCTGATGGTGGATAAATCCTTTTCCACCACTCTTTCCACCATGTTAAAGGTTCTCTCCTGTATATCAAAATCATCTAGATATAAGCTCAGGGGAAATCCTCCCAGAGATAAATATCTTTCCCATTCTTTATCCAGGGGATTTGTTAATTTCAGTAACTCTGTCATGATCTGATTTTCCTTTTCTTCTAACTGGCTGGTCTCGCCAGTGAAGATAAGGGTTTTTATTGCAGCACTGGTTCCTGGTGGAGTGTTTATATCATATTTTAAATAGAGATACTCTCTGAAATTCAGGGGAAATATAGATTCCTTTTTAGTCCTTCGTACGGCATCTACACTCATCTCTAAATTTATCGCAGATGAACCAGTGAATATCATGAAAATTTTCTTGCTTTGGTCATAAATTACTTTACCAGTCTCTGACCACTTATCATCGTGTTGGGCTTCGTCTATTAGAAGGAATAATTCTTTATCCAGGGTTACTGGTGTCTTGTGATGAACCTCACTTACAAATAAATTTATGGCATCAAATAGACTGAAACCCAAAAAGTCTTTCAGATAATCTGTGGGCAGGTATAAAATTCTTTTATTTTCTACCCCCTTTGATATTAAATAATCATATAAATGAAATAGTAGTGTGGTTTTTCCCACACCTCTTAAACCCGGCATTACAATAAAACGGTTTTCCACATCTCCTTTTAAGAAATCATCAGCCAACTTTTTAAGATTTTCAAATCCTTCCCTGGGTTTCAGTTTCTTTCCCTTTTTATTGATGTTCTCCTGGGATAATATGGGATTTTCCTTTAATCTGGTTAAAATATAGTGTAATAATAGTACTTTATCAGGTTCCATCAAAATTCCCTCATCATATACTCTATTTTTAGAGTATCCTTATATAAATAGTTACTCTATTTTTAGAGTAATAAAATGTAAATTTTCATGGATACTTCTATATTCGTTGATATTCTAAGAACGAGTGAGAATAAATCTTCAAAGGCCTGTTTTTTATAGTTTCAGAAAGGGTAATGAATGGTTTTCGTCTGTGATAACTCTGGCTGAGCTACGTGTAGTGCATATAGATCACAAAGAAAAGACGCTGTGGAAAAAACCTTTGATATTTTTTCTATTATTAATGACAGTCTAATATATTATAATCTTATATTATAGTAGAACATATTTTATAACAGATAATTAATATTTAATTCAATCTTATAATTTGGAATATGGGGTTTTTAAAATGAATGATTTACCTTCAGAAATTTTAGATGAACTGGAAAAGATGAAAAATCAGAGATTTTTTCATAAATTTCTAAAGAAACCCTTGATAATATATTTATTACTTGGTTAATAGAAGATTCAGAGTTTGAAAAAACCATTTCAAAGATCTCGGCCAATTATATGCTTTCTAAGTTCATGCTTCTCTACCTGGCACACGTAAACGAAAATTTACAAAAAAAACATAATATCCCAACTATTACATCAAAAGAGTTTTCAAAACTCGAAAAAGAAGACTTTGATTATGTAGTAGATAAAATTAAAGATGACTATTTGGTTCAGTGGTTAAAAGTTAAGTGTGCTCCTGAATTGAAAAGAATTCTGGAGGAACTGGAAATAAAAAATCTGGAAGAAGTAGTCGAATTAGGCATCACTGAAGAAATTTTAATCACCGCTTTAAATCAAGGAAAAAAAATGATAAAGATGGGTATTTTTTTGAAATCTTATATCAGCTTGATGATCGACTTAAAGAAGATAACTTTTTAAAGAAAAAGTTCGCTGTAAACGTAACTTTAGAAGTAATTGAAGCCACTGTAGATGCCAATAACAGGATTATATATTCTAAATCAAAGGAAGTATTACCTATTGCTACTTCTAATAAGGATGCTGCCAAGCAACTGCTTTTACCAGGTGATTAAATGGAATTATCAGATTTAATTAAAGAACCTTCAATCACAGTGAAGAAACTGATAGTAACTAATTTATCTAAATGTGAATCTTTAGAATCATTAAAAAAACAAAAAGGAAATGTCAGATTGTCTTATTCTGTTGGTATCGATGAGGATAACGATAAAATTAATATGGAATTAAATTATCTCTTTGGCTATGAAAAAATCCCATACGAAATTGATTTAATATTAATCGTTTCAGCCGATTTAACCAAAAAATTGGAAGCTGAACCATCTCCCGATGCTATAATAAAATTGGTTGATGATCTAAACCCAAATATCGATAAAAAAATTGAAGAACTGAATAATTTCTTAGGAACCAATGTACCTTCTGTTTCACAAGTTTCGTCTAAAGGTGATGATTAAATGAACATTTCCTTCGTTCAAAAAGAAGGAAATTCTAGAAGGGGATACCATAGAGATGACAGGGTTAAAGATATAGCGGAAATATTATTAGAAGAAGGGAATGTTTTTGTAAAAGATGTAGCGATCATACTAACAAATTCTCAGGATATAAATCCACTTACCAATATTTCAAGCCAGATTATAAGAAAATGGAGAAGAAAATTAGAAAAAGATCATTACCTGAATTCTGAAGAATTGCATGATATGATAACTAAAATTTATGTCCATTTATCCAACATATATAACGACACAGATAATATTGATAATCTAAAAGGAGCTATTGTAGAAGTTTATACACATAAAGCCATGATTAAAAGATATGATGGTGCTGATCACATTGAAGTAGAATGTAAAGTAAAAATAAATGGCTGGCGAAGTGATAGAAGTGTGGATGTTGGTGTACTAAAACAGGATTCAACATCAGGAGACTGTTTTGAATGTAAACTTGGATTGGGTGCAATATCTGATGAAAGAATCGCCGCACAAATCCAGAATTTAAGGGATATCCATTTTAAATCGAATGAAATTTTAAAGGCTAACATATTATCTTTTGAGAAAAGAGAAGCAGTTATTGATAAATTAAGAGACAAATCCATTTCTTTCCCCGAAATTACAATTTATGGGCGGAATGAGTTACATCAATTTAACAGTTAAATCTCCTAAGTTGATTTTTAAATGAATTTATAGTTTAATCTTCAAAAACCTAATTTACATTCTTCCCACAAATGAGCCCCTGTTTTATACCATCCTAAAAATTCTATTTTAGTGATGATAGAAATATTAAAGGATTTATTTAAAATTTTTTCAATTTTATCTAACTATTTTTGGGGGGATATTACCAGCAAGATTATAAATAAGAATGTTAGTATCTAACAAGTAGTTTTTTCATATTTCCATTCATCTCGTAGTTTTCTTGCCTCTTTATCTACATCTGGATTTAAATTGTGATAGATGCCTCGGTATTTTGGAGGTTTAAAACGTTTTTTACCTTTATTTTCCTGGTATCCCTTTAGTATTTTGGACTTACTACTGTCCCATAGTTCAATTGGGATTATAACACCAGTTTTTTTTACCTTTTGAGTCATATATATATTTTATACTCATATTAATCCCATTTTAATTACTGTTGATTAATTTAAATTATGATTTCATATTATATTTTATGTAATAGCTCATTTTAAACATTTTCAGAATTGTGGATTTCCCCATTTAATACCAGAATCAGATGCGAAAAGTTTTCCACAACCTCCGGGGCAATTTTCTTATTGCGAGATAGGTCATTTCCTAGTTAAATTTTGAATCATAGAAAACATAGCGATCATAGAAAATTTCTATGTTTACTATGAAAAAAAATTAACCTTGGGTAAGACTATGAATCCTTTTAGAAGGAGAACAGGTATTTTTCCATCATATTTTACTGGCAGATCCCATGAACTTAATGAACTTAGAGATTCTTCGAATGGAAAGCCTCTTGGAAGATCCATCAAGAGCTTAAAAAGGAGAAATTAGCCCTTTTAGAGGCTTTAAAATGATTAAAATTTATTTTGCCAAGCTTAAAGATACTGCAAGGAAATTTGCTATTAATCTCAAAAGATTCTTTCAATGCCTTCTTTTCCATCGAAATGCTTATCAAAAGAAGCTATTTGCTTTATATTTGATTTTTTCATTATTTCAATTATGATACAGTCTGCAAATCCTAATTTCCCCTTATATTCTAACTGTGTTGTTAAAGCATCATCATATAAAGCCAGGTTCTCTTCATGAATTTTGAAGTTGTCTTTAATTATCTGATAAACATACTCGTTGAGTTTTCCTTCTTTGAAGTTCCTCAGTGTATCCATCACTTCGATGATAATAACGTTAGAAATTACTTTTTCCTCGTGTTCAATTTTTTCGGCTAGATTAACAGCCATTTGGTGTCGTCCATCGCTACTGTTGGCAAGTGCTACGATGAAAGAAGTATCAAGAAAAATCAACTTCTTCACCTTTTCTTATCTTCCTTTGTATTTTCACAGAATCAATTGAATCTTTAGAACTAACGATACCATTTAAATCCATGAAATTAGTTTTTTTTCTAAATACAAGTTCAACCTTACCATCTTCTTTAATATTCCACTCGATAACATGATCTAAGTCTAAATTAAGCTTTTTTCTAATTTTAGATGGAACTACAGTTTGGAATCCTTTATATAAATTAGTTACTTCACCCATAACTATCACCTGATATAATTATGTTATTAGTAATATATAAATTATCATGGAAAAACTATCTTCAGGATTTAAAAAATCAACTGATAAAATTTTTATAACTGAGAAGGAATAAAAGGGTAATCTTTGCCCTATATTATTATAGATCTGCAGCCCGGGAAATTAGGGGTGAAGACAGAGATCCCCAGGTAACTGTGTATTATGAATTCAAACTCTATAATCCTCCTTATGACAAACTGTTTAATCTACAGCTGCCTCTTTAGAACCTTTTTTAGCCATCCTACGGGATAGTAGGTAGGTCAATACAGCCACTGCCAAAACAACGGTGGGTACGTAGAAATTTTCGGTGGTGAAAAGGTCCAGCTGCCACTCCCCCCAGTAGAAAGGATATAACAGGGCTATACCGCCGCTTACATTAAACAGAAGCAGATCTAATATGTAATGGGTGGCCGCTCCCAGGACAAAAAACAGAAAGGCCGTCCTTTTATCCTGGAAGAATAGCGACACCATCCCCGCTATGATCAAAGTCCCCACTGGAAGGTGCACCGCCCATATCTGGTCCCATACTTCATAGCCTAAAAATTCGCCGATGAGGCCCAGCTTAACCACGTCGGGTAGAACCGCCCCCACCATGGCCAGCACCGTGTTTGAAGTGTTAAACTGCCTGTATTTAAATCCTATAACGGTGCAGAGGATGTAAGCCACGGCAATATGGGTTACCCAGTCCGGCATTTTCTATCTTCTCCTTGTAAATTCCCAGTCTTTGAAGTTAAATCTCCAGTAGCGGTGGAAGATGAAGGCCAGAAATAGGAAAGCCAGAAAAGAACGGAGGAGCGTGAACTCGTAACTCCATTTCTCTGTGAGTTTCATTTGAGCGGCTGTTATCTGGTAATTTGAACCTAAAACCCCCAGGACCTGGCCGCGGTCACCCGGAGAGATTTTGACATCACTTAGAATCCTGTAGGCCACTGGCTCGCCCTGATAGTTATCCACCAGGATGAATCCACCGGGGAAGGTTTCAGTCACCTTCCCAGAGACAGCCACCAGTTCACCCTCCGGGTAACTGGCTATGATAGTCCCTGTGCCTGGATGTTCCTGGTAATTCCTGAAGTTATCATAGTAATAGATACAGAATCCTACCAGTATTAAAAACAGGATCAACAGTGTAATTATTCTGTTGCGGGTGAATATATTCCAGTATCTGTTCATGTAAATTGTATCCTCAAAATTTATTTCAATATCATTGGTGATGTTACTTTAAATTAATGGAATAATTATTTATTAAGGGGATAAAGTTAATGGAAGGATACTAAAAAATACTTTCCAGTACGATTTTGTAATCTACATATATTAACAGTATAAAGTAAATCTCGAGGCATTGGTAATCCTTGTATATTATCATCAAATATTTTCTCAAATAATAGAGTTTAAGGAAGCTGGAAAACCAAAAGGTGTTAAAGTGTATGTGATATTTATTCCATTGACGACGTTTTCGTACCTGTAAAATAAGTTTGGCTGTATAAAATGGTTTAAGAGCTACTGATATTGTATTCAACTGTTTATTTATATAAAAAGTTTTATTAAAAAAGCTGAAGATAGAATGATACTATGAATATCCAGGATAAGTACCAAGCCATTGCACGTGAGTTTCGGGATGAGATCCTAAAGAGGTACGATGATAAAGTGGACACCATCATATTATTCGGGTCCACGGCACGGGGAGAAGCTAATGAAGACTCCGACATTGATATACTGGTTGTGGGAGATGTAACCTTGGATGAACTGGTGGATGTCACTGTTCCCCTATTGCTTCAACATGGTAAATACATATCTGCACAGGATATGAAGGAATCACGCTTCAAACGGCTGTTAAACGAAGGTTATTCCTTCATCAACAACGTAAGAAATGAGGGTGTTGTTCTGTTTGATCGAACTGAGAAAGCATTTGGATAGATCAGAGGATAAATTGAAATCTGCCCGTATTTTACTGGAAAATAATCAAACTACAGATTCCATTGGGGAAGCTTATTATTCCATATATCATGCCACCATGGCCATTCTCATCCTTAAAGATATACATCCAAGAACCACATTCGGGACTTGTATCAGAATTTGGTCTTCATTTTGTTAAAAATGGAACTATTGAAGATGTTTATGCTAAGATATTAGTCAAGGCAGAAACTAAAAGGATCATGGCTGATTATGATGTTGATTATCGACCATCACTTAAGGAAGCAGAGTCAATCATTGAAGATGCTCAAAAATTCCTTGAAAGAATAAAAGAAGCCATAAGTCAATTGAAATAACATGGAGACAAGACTAGAAACTGAAAGACTTTTTCTTCTGATGGAAAATGAATAAAGAGTTTTTTATCAAACAAATACTGGATTATTTGAACAGATAAACTCTAATAATGATTGGTAATAGTGTTTACTATGAATAGATACGCTTTAAATAAGAATTCAACAATTGTAAAGTTCCATATAATTTACCATGGCGGATCATAATGGATATCAACTTCCCCATTAAATATATCATACTCTTTCTGGCGGTGTGTCTGGTCGCAGTATTCACCTATCCCCATCTATTCTCACCTGAGACCAATGAGACTGTCAAACCTACCACTGAAGTCCTGGCCACCACAGACTACGGAAACGTGACCAGGGAAGGGCCCTATGGTAACGCTTCATCCCCGGTTAAGGTGGCCTATATCGTAGGGGTGCATCCGTTAGAACACGTCTCCCATGAGGATGCGGTGAAGGCAGTCACGAAACTGGATAAATCACTGAGGTACTGCTACTACATCTACCAGGTCAACGTGACCGGAGGTGTTAACGCCGGCTATGAGACCGGCCGGATGAACGGACAGCTACTGGCTCTAAGATACGTGGTCCCTGATATATTGGAGAACAACTATCAGCTGGCCGTGGACATCCACTCCAACAAGGGCCGGGATGACTATTATGCAGTGAGCTGGTTCTTATTCGTGCCCTACAACGATAGTCATACCAACATAATAGCCCAGGAACTCCGGGCTAAGATCCCGGGCATAGGAGATTATGACCCACCAATTGCATCCAGCCCGGAATATGTTACCGTACCATTAATAAGGAATGGTACACCGGCTATCCTATATGAAGCATATGAGTACGACTCCCCGGAAACTGGTCAGGATCAGGCGGAAAAACTACTCCGGGCCATAGACGGCACCGATCTAAGCAGCAGATGATGGATATCCAATGAGGACATCATGTGCACCCTAAGTGGTAACATCATATGGCCAAGTTATCGACAGTACCGTAGCTCAGCTTATTACAGACTATTTTTAAGAAATTATCAGTATCAACCAGTTATTGAAGGTTAGAAGGACGATCCACTTCTAATCCCCTGAATAAACCTCGTTTTCCCGGATCAATTTTTTGGATAGTTGTTTTGGGAAATAATGGTGGTATATCCAGTTTCAAGGAAAGATAAGAGCTTGTTTTATAGGTTTTCCCTTCATGATTTATGAGTTATACAGAAAAAGGCTAAAATAAGGTCTGTATTAATAAAAGAAGAAACGAGAGGCAGTACTTAGTTGATGAAAATTATAAAACCACCTCCCCGTGCCTTAAGTTTAAAAAAGAGTTCTCTAAAGCCTATTTTTTCGGAAAAAATCCGAAATATTTATAAAGATCATATTTCTCTATGTATTATTGTCCAAAAGTAAAATAAAATTTGGAAAGACAACACTTTTGGACCAATGGAGGCGGTACAATTTATATGAAAAAGAAATGGGTGGTGTTGATGCTATTTACATTAACACTATCCACTGGTATGACCTCTATAGCGGCGGCTGACCAACCAGCAAACCAGACAGTGTTGGCGGACCAAAGTTCTACGGGAAATCATACCGAAAATACGGATAAAAATATAGCACAAACCAATGAGGAAAAATTAGCAGCAGGTGAACCAACTTCTGCAGGAACGGCAGCAAGTACAACTTCCACCAAAGCAGCTGGAGGGTCTTCTGCAAAAGCAGCAGCCGGATCTTCCACCAAAGCAGCTGGAGGGTCTTCTGCAGTAGTGAAAACCACCGCCAGTGCTGGAAGTACCTGGACTGTAACTGACAGTCAGATTAAGGATGCAGCAGGCAGAGTTAAAAGCTTCATTGAAAAAAATGACAGGCTACCCAACTACGTAACTATCGGCAGTAAACAGGTCTCAATGTCACAGTATCTGAAGTTAGTAAACCAGGAAACATTAAATCTCTACGGTTCAAGCGGTTCACTGACGGTAGGAAGTGTGTCAGGACCTACAAATCCCGCAGAGTCGGTTAAATCAGGAAATATTCAGAAATCTGAGTACCTTAAATTGGCCAAGAATATCCTGAATTTCATGAGCAGTAATGGCCGTGCACCTAACTATGCATCCAGTTCACTGGGTACCATCAGATACGAATCACTGGTGTACGCATTTTCTAGAGTGGTGGCTTTCCACGACGACAACAGCAGATTACCCAACTACGTGTCAGTGAAATCATGGACCAGCCAGACAGGTGGTACTAATCCAGGAGATACCACTACAGATCCCGCTTTGCAGAAGTATCTGGTAGCTACAGCTAATGCCCAGTCAACCAGTTCCACCATCAAGAATCTGGCCGCGTCTATAACCTCTGGTAAAACAACGACCTATGCCAAGGCCCAGGCTATATTCAACTGGGTGAGGGACCACGTGTCCTATTCCTTCTACTACAATACCCAGAAGGGCGCTCTAGGTGCTTACAGTTCCAGAAGCGCTAACTGTTGTGATATGGCGCACCTGGTAGTGGCACTTGCCAGAGCAGCGGGCATACCAGCTAGATACCAGCATGGAACCTGCACGTTCTCCAGTGGAACCTATGGGCATGTATGGGCTCAACTGTATGTAAGTGGAAAATGGTACTACGCAGATGCTGTAAGTACAAGAAATAGTTTTGGAACCATAAATAACTGGAACCTTAACACGTATACCTTACACGGCACATACGCATCACTGCCATTTTAAACCATTAGACCATACTGCCATTTTAAACTGGGTATACTGCCCCGTTTTAAACCATTAGGTATACTGCCGTTTTACCACTGGCCATAGGCATTTTAAACCCAGGAGAGAACTGCTATTTAAAAACCCACTTTAAAATTTGCCATATTAAACCCCCTATTTTTTTTCTTTTTTTAGGGTTTACCCCCATCTTGGTAATCAGTGTTAACTTTCCATTCCCCCTTATTTATTAATAAATTTCCACCCCCAATTTATTAAAATTCTAGTTAGAGCCGTTAACACTCTTTAAATCTGATTAAATGCTTTAAATTAATTATTTAACCTGTCTTCCCCTTTATGCTATCAGGTTCCGCCCATATCAAAGGGGACATCTTTTAAAATAAAAAGTTAAGAGATGATTTCTATAACATTTCGGTTTTAGAAGCTCTAATATTTATAAAATCAATCTCCAGAGTGCTCCATTTACTAAAAGAAGAATTAAAAAACCAGAATCCAGATAAATTATAAAAAAACCCTCTTAAAAGGCTTCAACTTAAAAAACAGATTATTTAAGGATGTTTCAGCGAGAAAAAAACCGCAACATTTATATGCAATTTTTAATTGACATATAATAGTCCTAAATAGGGTTCCTATGGGTTCTCTATAAAATTTGGACTTTGGAGGCGGTAAAATTAATAGAAAATCCATTGCTATAGTGCTCATGCTAACTGTAGCCATAATGCTATGTATCAGTTCTGCAACAGCGGCCACCACAACCAATAACACGGTAAGAAATGCCACGGCATATCAAGCAGCCGGTTCAACCACCACAACCACCGCTACAACAGTTACAGTGACCATCAGCCAGTTAGATAAGTCTTCAGAAAGCGTGAAGAAATTCATTGAAACTAATAAAAGATTACCCAACTACGTGACTATTTCTGGTAAACAGATATCCACACCACAGTTTTTAACTCTACTAAGCTACGGTGTTATCAACTTAAACAGCGGCAAAACCACATCAATTACCCTTAAAAAATCAGTAAACGCTCCCCCCAACCCCACACAAACCACAAAATCAGGCACAATCACCAAGGCAAACTACGTTAAATACGCTGGAAACCTGAAAACCTTCATTGAAACCAACGGAAGAATACCAAACTTCCAAGCCACCACCAGTGGTAATATGAGGTACGAATCACTGGTCTACATGTACTCTAAGATAATCGTATTCTACGGCGACAACAAACGTTTACCAAACACAGTTTCAGTAACTCCTTGGACAGTGAAATCCACTTCAGAAGGCAGCACCACAACCGACCTATCACAGTACCTGAAATCCACAACCGACGCCCCATCAAACAATACCACCATCAAAAACTTAGCTGCATCTATAACTAAGGGCAAAACAACAACCTATGCTAAAGCCCAGGCCATATTCAACTGGGTAAGGGACAACCTGACCTATTCATTCTATTACAACACCATAAAGGGTGCTCTAGGTGCTTACAGTTCCAGAAGCGCTAACTGTTGTGATACAACACATTTGCTCGTCGCGCTGACCAGAGCAGCAGGAATAGCTGCCAGATATCAGCACGGGGAATGTCAATTTTCAAGTGGATGGTTTGGACATGTATGGGCCCAGGTATATGTGGACGGTAAATGGTACAACGCAGACGCCATCAATGACGCAAACACGTTTGGAACGATAAAAAACTGGAACACAAATACAGTTAAACTGAAAGGTACCTACGCAACGTTACCATTTTAATTAAAAAACTTAAAATCTTTTTTTCTTTTTTTTATTTATTGTTATGAAGTGGACTTCTATTTTTAGAAACAGACTGTTAATTTTAATTAGAACCTTTTTTAATTCAATTAGAACTGGTTTTTTTGTATTATAAAATCAGCCAATTATATGAATATCGGCAGTGGTCTGTTACTATCAAGGAAAAAATAATAAAATAAGGAGACTTATTACCCTTAGATGGAATATAATAAATCCCTCTATTTGTACCGTATGTTTTAAAAAGAGTTCTATACATTCCTTTTTTTGGTAAATAAATCGAAATATTTATAATGTCATCTTTCCCTTAATATTATTGTCTAAAGTGATATGAAATTTAAAAAAAACTAGCACTTTTAGACGTAGGAGGTGGCAAATATTAAGAAAAAATTAATTTTCACCGTATTATTACTCGTTTTAGCCCTGGCAATGTGTATCAGTTCTGCAGCAGCGGCCAGCACAACCCAGAAAAACACAACATCCACTTACAAAGCTGCTGGTTCGCCCACCACAACGGTTACAGTGACCATAAGTCAACTGGATAAGTCTGCAGAAAGCGTGAAGGCATATATCGCTAAAAACAAGATGATACCCGACTACGTGACTATTTCCAGTAAACAGGTTACCATGCCACAATATTTATACCTTCTAAGTTACGGCGTTACCAACCTGAACAGTAAGAAAAAAAGTTCAGTTTCGGTCAAAATCCCCATAAATAAAGCACCAAAACCTTCACAGACTGTTAAATCAGGCACACTCACCAAAAAAGATTATGTAAAAGTTGCAGGGAACCTGAAAAAATTCGTGGACACTAACAAAAGGTTACCCAACTTCCTGATCACCAGCCGGGGAAATATGAGGTACGAATCGATGATCGATGCGTACACGAGGATAATCGTTTTCTACGGCGACAACAAACGTTTACCGAACACGGTTGCAGTAGCCCCATGGGAAACATACCTGCAGCCCACCAAAGATGCCCCTTCAACGAGTGCCACCATCAAAAACCTGGCCGCAACCCTAACCAAGGGTAAAACAACCACACTTGCTAAGGCCACGGCCATCTTCAACTGGGTCAGGGACAACATCACATACACAGACCCCATGTACTACAACACCAAGAAGGGCGCTCTAGGTACTTTAAAAGCTAGAAACGCCACCTGCTGTGATACAACCCACCTACTCGTCGCTCTCTACAGAGCATCCGGAATACCAGCCAGATACAGGCACGCATACTGTTACTTCTACCCAAGGGATGCTGATGATATAGATGGTTATGATGAGGGTGGATGGTTTGGACATGTATGGGCCCATGTATGGGTGAATGGTAAATGGTACGACGCAGACGCTATTCGTCTTAAAAACACCTTTGGAACCATAAAGATCTGGAATACGAAGAATTATTCAAACAGAGGTACCTACGCAACGTTACCATTTTAATTAAAACCCTCTCAAATCTTTTTTTACTGATATTTCTCAACATTTTTCAATATTTACTTTATTCTTATACATTTTTTTACTATTTGATTTATTTCTGTACATTTTCCTATAGGATCTCTTTTTTACAATAATGATTTCATTCACCGTGATCTGTTCAATGGGATCACCCTCAGGGACTCTTAAAAATTTTTTTTAACCCCTTTAAAAAAGGGATTAGTTGTAGGTATAAAATAGGGTGTAAATATGTGAAATAAGCAGTATTAAGTATCATGCTTTACAATTATAATATAGTAAAGTTCGAGGTCAGGGGATGAAAATAGAAGGGGAAATAAATCCTGATAATGGAAATAACACCAATCTTAACGTTTTAAATCTTAAAATACTGATTTTAATACCTTTACTATTTCTGGCTGTGCTGGCCTTTTCCACGGATGACTCTGCTGCAGCAGATATCTATGTGAATGCCTCGGGGTGAAACGATGCCAACAATGGTTTGTCACCGGCAACTGCCAAACTAACCGTAAAAAATGCCACAGCAACCGTGACTTCCGGTTCAACAGTCCACATAGCAAATGGAGTCTACAAGGGACCTGGTAACCGGGGCATAACCATCAACAAAACCATGAACATCATCGGCCAGAGCCAGACTGGTACCATAATCGACGCTGAAAAGAAGAACAGGATATTCTTGATCATCAGTGGAGTGCGGGTTACCATTGGAAATTTAACACTCACCAACGGAACTACCAGTGCAAACGGCGGCGCCATACTAAACAATGGTAATTTAACGATAATTACTTCCACTTTTAAAGGTAACAGTGCCCATAACACCGTCCTCGCAGACCACCGTGGTGGTGGTGGAGCCATTTCAAACGGCGGTTATATGACGGTGACCGGGTCCACATTCACTGGTAACAGTGCAAATAATGGTCATTTTGGCCAGGACAATGGTAACGGCGGTGCCATCCGTAATGTCCGTGTCTTAAACGTGTATAGTTCCATATTCTCTGGTAACAGTGCACATAACGTCCATGTTACCGGTAATGATACCAATAATAACGGTGGTGGCGGTGCCATTATCAATTATCGTGGTATTTTAACAGTGTTCAGTTCTACTTTCCGCAGTAACATTGCAGATGTCAATGGTGGTGCCATCGTCACTGATCATGGTACGGTGAGAGTGTCTAATTCCACCTTCCAGAGTAACGTTGCCCATGATGGTGGCGGTGCCATAGTGAATGGTGATGGTACAGTGACCGTTAATCGATCCACTTTCACAGCTAACCAGGCTACTGGTGGTAATGGTAACGGCGGTGCCATAGTCAACGGATTCGGTACTTTGGGGGTGACTGGTTCTACGTTCACTAGTAACACGGCACATACTGGTGGTGGGGCCATCGTAAATGGTGCTGGTTCGGTTACTGTGCGTACTTCCACTTTCCGGGGTAACACTGCCGGTCAAAATGGGGGAGCCATCCTCAATGGTGGCGGTGTCACCCTCATAGGGCATCTGGTTACTGTGACTTATTCCATGTTCACTAGTAATACGGCTAAAGTGGCTGGTGGCGCCATCGCCAATTATGGGGGTAACTTCAACATAATCAGATCCACACTCAATAGAAACACAGCCCCACAAAATGGTGGGGCCATAATCAGCGTGGCCGGTGTTTTGAGGGTTAATATCTCTAATATCACACGCAACACCGCCCATGGCTTTGGTGGTGCCATATACAATGAATTAAATAAAAGAAACGGAACCCTCGGTAGTTTTACAGTGACGGGTTCTAACCTGACATATAACACGGCTAAAAACGGCGGTGCCATCTACAACAGGGGAGTAGGTACTGGTATCGTTCACTTTAACCGTATCTACCGGAATTCCCTGAAAGAGATCGTTTCAACACAGGGAAGGGTGGACGCCCGATACAACTGGTGGGGTTCCAACCGTGACCCAGCGAGTAAGGTAAGTGGAAATGTCCTGGTCCGCCCCTGGCTGGTTGCCACCATCACAGCCAGACCAGTTGGTAGTTACATCATCACGGTGAGTATATTATATGATTCCTATGGTAATTATCACAACCCAGCACTGGGTCATGTACCAGATGGGATACCGGTGACGTTCTATGCTGCCAGTGGAACTTTTAACCCTCCGGTAAGTTATACGGTAAGTGGTAGAGCCACTACCCATTTTTCAGGAAGGGATCCTAGTATAGTTACAGCCCGGGTCGATGATCAACTTCTAAGAATCAGGGTGAGTGCCGCTGGAGAACCAACACCAGGTACGGTACCTATGCAGGATACGGGAGTACCATTTAACCTGCTCTTGATGGCTTTAATATCTGTTACGGGTGGTCTCTGGATGTCCAAAAGGGGATGAATTGCTCTTTTTATTTTTTACCCATCCTAACATTTTCTGTAAACGAAACTTTATCCCCTGATTCACAGTAAACGTTATTTAGTAGTGAATTATAAAGACTGTTTCCCTTACTTCCGCGATTACCATAACCTTCGGTGGGAACATCAAAGCAGGTACCAATTTCTCTGGAATATACATAAAAAATTTATCTACCGGAAAAAAGGTTGCCCTGGCATCGAAGGTCATAAGTGGAAAAACGTTAACTTTAAAGATGGCGGCCAGTCGTCTAAGGTATAATCTTTACCAGGTATATATCCTGGCCAGTTCTGTGAAGGATGCGGCGGGTAACATTCTCAAAGCCAGTTACACTTTCCAGTTCCGTACGGTTAAATAACAATCGTAAACTAATTTTTACTGTTTATGAAAACGTACTGTTTATGAAAACATTTATTTTCTTTTAAATCAATAGAATAACGACTAAATATTTTTAAAAATAGTTAAAAAAATTTAGAGGTGAGAAATTGCCAGTTATAACTATTGACAGTCCTAAACTCAGCAAAGATCAGAAGGAACAACTTGTAAAAGAGTTCTCCGAAACAGCCAGCAGGGTTACGGGACTCCCGGTGGAGGCCATGGTGGTGCTGATCAGGGAATGTGAACCAGAAAATGTGGGTGTGCGGGGCTGTTTACTCTGTGATCTGCAACCAGAATAATAGAATGTAATATTTTGTGTTAAATCCTTTTTAATTTTTCTTTTTTATCCTCTATTTTAAGTATTAAATGATGGGAAGTTCATATTATAATATGGATTACTGATTTTCCATGGTGTTTTTAATGGTACAAGAAAAGGTTAATGATACAGGTAAACGTTACAATCATCTTAAGGGCGAGAAAAGCCCCTACCTCATACAACACGCGGAGAATCCTGTGGACTGGTATCCATGGGGTGAAGAGGCATTTCAGAAGGCTAAAAAGGAGAATAAACCCATTTTTTTATCCATCGGGTATTCTACCTGTCACTGGTGTCATGTGATGGCCCGGGAATCCTTTGAAGATGAGGATATGGCGGAGCTCATCAACCAGGTTTTCGTCCCGGTTAAGGTTGACCGGGAAGAGCATCCTGATGTAGATTCCACCTACATGGCAGCGTGCCAGATCATGACTGGCCGGGGAGGGTGGCCTTTAACCGTATTTTTGACCCCGGATCTGAAACCATTTTTTGCAGGTACCTATTTCCCGAAGGATGACAGCGAGCTAAGTGTAGGTCTCAGGAGTATAGTTTTGAAAGTGAAGGGTATATGGGGAGAAAATAGAAAAGATTTACTGGGATCAGCAGAAGAGATCACAGATGCCCTGAACCAGCTCTCGAGTACCAGTTCCGGTGAACTCCTACCTGAGTCAACCCTCACCCGAGGCTATAACGTTTTAACAAACAGCTTCAGTGAACACGGGGGATTCGGAACCAGCCAGAAATTCCCCAGCCCCAACCTACTCCTCTATCTGCTACGCTACTTTGAACACACCGGAGAACAAGGTGCCCTGAATATGGTGGAGAAAACCCTCCAGGCCATGCGGATGGGTGGAATATGGGATCACGTGGGATTCGGATTCCACCGGTACACCGTGGACCCAGAGTGGATGGTACCCCACTTCGAGAAGATGCTCTACGACCAGGCCCTCCTGACACTGGTTTACCTGGAAGCCTACCAGGCCACCGGGAAGTATGAATATCGTGAAACAGCGGAGAAAATATTAGAGTACGTCCTCCGGGATATGACCTCCGAGCAAGGCGGATTCTTTTCAGCAGAAGACGCGGAAAGTGAGGGAGTTGAGGGTAAATTCTACCTCTGGACCCAGCAGGAAATAAAGAAAATACTGGACGTGGAGGAATATAAATTATTCACCAGGATCTACCGGGTAAAGGAGAGGGGAAACTACCTGGATGATCTAACCGGTCTTTTCACTGGAAAAAACATCCTTCACCTGGAAAAACCACTGGATGAAACGGCAGAAGAAACGGATCTTAAGGTGGAGGAGTTTAAAGTTAAACTGGATACCATACGGGAGAAATTATTCCAGGAAAGGGAGAAACGGGTGCATCCCCGTAAAGATGATAAGGTATTAACCGACTGGAACGGGCTGATGATAGCCGCCCTGGCCCGAAGCGGGCGTGTACTTAATGAAAAAAGATACAGTGAAGCCGCCATAAAAGCAACCGAGTTCATCAAGGGTAACCTCTACCAGGATGGCAAGTTACACCACCGCTACCGGGACGGAGAAGTCAAGGTGGAAGGTTACCTGGAAGACCATGCATTCCTGGTATGGGGTCTTTTAGAATTATACGAAGCCACCCGGGATTCATCCTGGCTGGAATGGGCCTACCAGCTCAACCAGGTAATCCTGGATAAATATCTGGATCAAGAAAACGGGGGATTCTACCTGACATCTGAGGATGCCCAAGAAGTGCTTACGCGTAAAAAGGATTTAAATGACTCGGCGTTGCCATCTGGAAACGGGATAATCCTTCTGAACCTTCAGCAGCTTTCCAGCCTACTGGAGGATCAGGAGTTAAATGAATGGGCCTTGAAGCAGGAGAAGGCCTTCGCACCCCTGGTGGACCAGGCACCCACCGGCCACATCATATTCCTTATAGGGATCATCAACCGGTTAGGACCATTCTATGAAGTAGTAATCGCCGGAGAGAAAGATGAAATTGGAACCGAGAAGCTCCTGGAAATTTTCAATGAGAACTACCTCCCCCGGGCGGTGTACTCCCTTAATTCCCCTGATGAAGAGTGGTTGAAAAGCAAAGTGGAAACTTTCCTGGAGAAAAAACCTGTGGAAGGCCAGGTCACAGCATACGTCTGTAAACAGGGAGTTTGCGGGTTGCCCATTACAGATCCGGGTGAACTGCTTGCCCATCTGAGTAAATGATTGAACTTGAAGATATAAAACTAAAAGAATTAAATAAATCAAATAATTAAATTATATTGATTGTTATGACCATCATCAGCATCTCCCTCAGTGAAAAGCTACTGGAGGAAATAGACCAGTTAAAGGAAGAATTAGGCTTCTCCGGGAGGTCAGAGGTTATCCGGACCAGTACCAGGATGTTAATCGCTGATAACCAGGAGAAAAAGGCCCTGAAGGGTGATATAAATTCTATCCTAATTTTAATCCATGACCAGAAGGCCGAGGATAAGGTGACGGAGATTAAACACGACTTCGAGGATATCATCAACACCCAGATACACAGCCACCTCAAGGATAACAAGTGTCTGGAGATATTCATCATGAAAGGGGATGCCCAGCGCACCAACACCATCCGGAAGTTATTCCAGACCAGCAGGAAAATGGACTATGTTAAACTGGTATCCATTTAATTATATTATATAACTGGGTTTGCTGAACTATCCTGAATTTTCGCCATTTTCACATTTTAACCCAGGAATGGGGAATAGAAACTGACCCTCATGTAGTTATAAATAGTTATCTTAACAAATTAAATTATGTGATACTACTATTTTTCAAGGGAGATCTACAAGTATGGGTGAAGAATACAATCAGGTTGGTAAAGAACTCCATCAGAGCTCAGAAATATTATTATCCATCTACAACTTAAATCCAGATGCAATCATCTTCACCAGGGTTTCCGATGGTAAGTTTTTAGATTGTAACCCGGAATTTCTCAACAAAACAGGATATTCCCGGGAGGAAGTGATAGGACATACCTCAATGGATCTTAACCTCTTCAGCCCTGAGATACTCCAGACCTACATTGACGCAATCAAGAAGGAAGGTAAACTGTTCAATTTTGAAATGAGAGTCAGAAAGAAGGATGGGACATTCTTGGATATCCTGAATTCTGCCCGGTTCATAGATGTGGGTGGTGAAGAGTTCATACTCAGCATCAGCAGGGACATCACCCATCGAAAGAAGAGGGAAGAAGAAAATCAGAATTTGATTGAAGAGCTGGACGTGGCCAACGAGGAGTTGAGATCCTCCAACGAGGAGCTTCAATCGGCCAACGAAACCCTCCCGGAAAACAGTGAATTATACAGGCAATTCTTCAACAGCCCCTTGAATGGTTTTGCACTCTGCGAATTACTGGTGGATGATGAGGGAAAACCATCCGACTTCATCTACCTGGAAGTGAACAAGACGTTTGAAGACTTCACCGGATTAACCCGGGATGATGTTTTAAATAAAAAGGTTACCGAAGTACTGCCCCCAGAAGAAGCCACTGAACTCATTGAAAAGTATGGTAAGGTGGTGTTGGAGGGTGAAAAAGCACATTTTGAACTACCCCGCCCATCTTCCAACAAGTACTATGAGATTTACGCATTCCCACCCAAGGACAGACAATTTATCGCCCTGATCATGGATATCACCAGCCACAAGGAGGCTGAAGAAAAGGCTTTAAAGGCCCAGAAGGACTGGGAAGATACATTCTATGCCGTACCTGATTTAATTGCACTGGTCGATACCGACTATAATATTTTACGTGTTAACCGATCCCTGGCAGACAGGGTACACGTTAAACCAGAAGATTGTAAGGGATGGAAGTGCTACGAGTTAATCCACGGCACCCATGAACCTCCCCACATCTGTCCCCACACACTTATGATGGAAGATAATGTAGAACACACCCGGGAAATGCATGAAGACAATCTGGACGGTGACTTTATAGTCAGCGCATCTCCCATCTACAACAAAAACCAGAAGATTACAGGGGGCGTTCATGTCTTACGTGATATAACCCAGCGTAAAAAAGCGGAGTTACGTATACAGGAAATGTTAGAAAATGAACAGAGCCTGACTGAGGAGCTAAGGGTGTCCAATGAGGAGTTGCAGGATATCACCGAGGAACTTCAAACCTCCAATGAAGAACTACAATCCACCACTAATGAACTCCAAAAGGCCAATGAGAAACTGACCTCCTACAAAGATTCCCTGGAGCAGGCCATTGAAAAGTTGGAAATCTCCAACAGGGAACTGGAGCAGTTTGCCTATGTAGCATCCCATGACCTCCAGGAACCCCTGAGGATGGTCTCCAGCTTCGCCCAGTTGCTGGAGAAAAGGTATAAAGGAGAGCTTGATGATGATGCCGATGATTTCATCGGATTTATAGTGGAGGGAGCCAAGCGGATGAAGGACTTGATCGACGACCTTCTGACATTTTCCCGCCTGTCCACGGCATCCCGGGAATTCCGGCCAACCAACATGAACAAGGTATTAGAAGATGTCCTGTTGAGTATCAAACCATCTGTAGAGGCGGAAAATGCCACTATCACCCATGATGATTTGCCCACGGTACAATGTGACCCTTCACAGATAAGGCAGCTTTTCCAGAATTTAATCTCCAACGCCATTAAATTTCATGAAAAACCACCGAAAATCCATATATTTGCCGAGGAATCCCATGGTAAATGGCGGTTTGGTGTCAGTGATAATGGTATCGGCATCCACCCCAACCATCAGGATAAAATATTCGACATCTTCAAGAGACTGCACACCCGGGAAGAATATGAGGGAACCGGAATCGGACTGTCCATCTGCAAAAGGATTGTAGAAATCCACGGCGGGGATATATGGGTGGAATCAAAGCCAGAGGAAGGATCAACCTTCTACTTCACCATACCTAAAAGGTAGGATTGGTTATTTTTTGTTTTTACAATAGTTTGTTTTGTTAATTTTTTACATTTGATATTTATTAGATTTCTACCCAAATTGTACTAAATATTATTAAGATTATTTTTAAATATTAATAAAATCATAATATTAGAATATGACAAGGATCAAGAAAAATAGATTGGCCCTGGTAATCATAGTTATAATTATCACCGGCATAGTTTTAGGTTATCTAGCGGTAGATAATACTGAGAACGGAGTAAATCCGATAAATCCAGGGGAGAAGATAGGTGTGATCGTAAGCATTGCCCCAGAAGTGGAATTTGTAAAGGCGGTAGGCGGAGACAAGGTTGATGTAACTCTTATGGTGCCTTCCACTGCTGATGTGCACACCTATGAACCCTTACCCTCCCAGCTCAGCAAGGTGTCCAGCGCCCAGATGTACGTGATGATAGGATCCCAGTTGGAATTTGAAAATAACTACATGGACAAGCTTAGATCATCCAACCCCAACATGCTGGTTGTTAATTCCTCAGAGGGGATAGAGCTGATACCCAGTTCTGAGGGAAACGAAACAGAAGAATCCCATGAGGATGAAACAGAAGAATCCCATGAGGATGAAACAGCCGAAACTCATGAGGATGAAACAGAGGACCACCATGAACATGGAATAATGGACGCCCACGTCTGGACCAGCCCACGGAACGCCAAGATAATGGTGAACAACATCTATGAAGGCCTGGTTGAGGTGGATCCTGAAAATAAGGAATATTACCAGAAAAACAGGGATGAGTACTTGGCAAAACTGGATGAGCTCGATAGGAACACCACAGAACTCTTAGAAAATAAAACCAAACCCATACTGATCTACCACCCTGCCTTTGCCTACTATGCCAAGGACTACAACCTAACCATGACCGGGGTTATGATAAACGACGAGGAACCCTCACCACAACGGATAGCTATGATGGTGGACATAGCCCAGGAAAACAACATCACCGTGGTCTATGTGGAACCCCAGTACGACCCTAAATTCATGCAGACCATAGCATCCCAGATTGGAGCTGAAGTCCTGTTTGTCAATGACTTGGACGAAAATTACCTGGAGAACATGAAGAACGTGGGCATAGCGTTTTCTAAATCATGATAAAAAGTAAAAAGGAGAGATAATGTCTTTAAATGCCCTGGAGATGAAGGATGTATCCTTCAGCTATAACCATCAGCAGGTCCTGGAGGACATCAACTTCACCATAGAGGAGAAGGATTTCGTGGCCATAATCGGCCCCAACGGGGGTGGGAAAAGTACGCTTTTAAAGATAGTGCTGGGCCTTTTAACCCCAGATAAAGGTGAAGTCAAAGTTTTTGGCAGGGAACCGAAGAAAGCCCTGGATTTAGTGGGCTATCTCCCACAACATACTCATTTTGACCTGGATTTTCCCATAGATGTTTTTGAGACTGTGTTGATGGGCAGATATCATGGTATGTTTAAAAATTATACGTCTGAAGATAGGGAAATAGCATTACAGGCGTTAAAAGATGTGGATATGGAGAGATATAAGGACAGGCAGATCAGCAGGCTGTCCGGTGGGCAGATGCAGCGGGTGCTCATTGCCCGGGCACTGGCCCGGGAGCCGAAACTACTCCTCATGGATGAGCCCATGGCCAGCATCGACCCGGAGATGCAGAATTCCTTCTACCAGCTCATTTCCCATTTAAAGGATAGGATGGCCCTGGTACTGGTAAGCCATGATGTGGGAACCGTCTCCATGCACGTGGATAAGATCGCCTGCTTAAACCAGAAACTGTACTATCACGGCCCGGCTGAAGAAGCGGGGGAGGGATTGGAGGAGATCTACCACTGTTCCATAGAACATATCAGCCACGGGATTCCCCACAGGGTGCTCAGGAAGCACTGAGGTATAAAAACCATTTGTTTGATTGGTAAACAAATTATTTGTTTGATGGATAAAACAAAATTTTATCGATAAACCAGAGTTTTAATGATAACAGAAATTTAAAGGATAATCAGAGCTTAAATAAATAAATCATAGTGGGTGTTAGAAACCTTGTTTGAATTTATACAATACGATTTCATGCAGCGGGCCTTCATAGCAGCTATTCTGGTCAGTGTAGCCTGTGGAGCCGTGGGAACCTACGTAGTCATTAAAAAAATAGTATCCATGAGCGGAGCAATCTCCCACGCCGCCTTTGGTGGAGTAGGACTGGGCTACTTACTTGGAGTAAACCCGGTGGTGGCGGCCATACCCTTCAGCATAGTAGCCGCCCTCTCCATGGGCGCTGTCCAGGAGAAGGTGAAGATAAGTGAAGACACGGCCATCGGTATACTGTGGAGTGTAGGAATGGCCCTGGGAATCATCTTCGTTAATTTAAAGTCTGGCTACGCCCCGGATCTCTTCAGCTACCTCTTCGGGAGCATACTCACCGTCTCAAACACCGACCTGTATATCATGCTGGTCTTAGACCTGATCATTTTAATAGTGGTCTTCCTCTTTAGGAGGGAATTTCTGGGGGTTTCCTTTGATGAGGAATTCTCCAAGGTGGTGGGATTGCCTTCTACCCTCATCAACATGCTGTTATTGGCGCTGATAGCCCTGAGCGTGGTGGTTCTCATAAAAGTGGTGGGTATCATCCTGTTGATAGCCCTCCTGGCCATACCGGCGGCCATCTGTAAACAGTACACCTACGACATACGCAAACTCATGATAAGCTCCACGATTATTGGGGCGATCTTAACTTCCCTGGGACTGATATTGGCCTTCATCTTCAACCTTTCCTCTGGGGCTACCATAATACTCGTACTGGGAGCAGCTCTATTTATTTCCTATTTTATCCAGGAATGAAAAGAGAGATTATTTCCTACATCAATTAAAGAGGAGATTTTTTATACCACCAGCAGTAGATTAAGAACAATGAAAGGGAGCTTATTACCTGTTTGTCTGATGTTAATTTGCCTTTCTGTGGTTCCCACCGTATACGCTGATGTTATCGATCCAGATGAGAAGGAAGTACAGACCAGTTACCAGATAATCAACCTAGATAGTTATCCAGACTACGTGTTTTTACTCTATGGTTACCCCTTTTACCATGATATTGTGGTCTTAAATTCCAGCCAGTTCAGTTTCTATAAGTTCAGCACCCTCTCTGTTTATGCGGTGGAAAAGTCGAACTTCAATGAGGACGAGCTGCGACAGTTAAATGAAACCCAGTTACAG
This sequence comes from Methanobacterium sp. UBA375, assembly GCA_002495625.1. GTDB lineage: Archaea > Methanobacteriota > Methanobacteria > Methanobacteriales > Methanobacteriaceae > Methanobacterium_A. The sequence continues at coordinate 421,193 of DAGC01000002.1, forward strand.
GACTATTTTGCAAACAGCACCAAAGTTATACGCTCAGATCTGGAACTTGAGGGGAGTTATGGTACTGTAAACGTGGCGAACCCACTCAGTGAGGTGTTGATAGAGTTAGAGATAACCTCTCTGAACCATACGCACCTGGAGATTAAGAAAAAGAGGATAATATACACCTATGAGGGTGGGGGTGTAAAAAGCGCTGATTACCAGGACCAGAACACCACTCCACAGCCGGGCCCGGTACCCTCTGGCACGGATATGATCTGGTACTTCGGCCTGCCTTTAATCGCCCTAGCAGCTATTTTAATTGTATTATTACGTAGAAGGTCGAAGTAAATGTACGAATTATTATACGCGTTACTGTTAACCATTTTAATAGAATTTATTGTTATCTGGCCATTTTTAAGAAAAAAAGAGAAGATAACTCTGATCCTGCTCTACATCGTGTTGATTAACTGTTTCACCCTACCACTTGCTACCTATGGCTACAACTATATCCTTCCCAATCTGGTGTTGATTGAGTTTCTGATTATCATAATTGAAAGCCTGTTAATCAAGCTGTTATTTAAAATAAAGTATCAATGGGCTTTGTTGATATCAACCGAAGCTAATTTGGTAACGGTGGCTGTGGGATTCGTGATATAACCTTTTTTAACATTTGTCAACGTGGTTTTATCCCTCAATCTCATTTATAACCGCCTGGTGCATCCTTCTTATAAATTCAATCCTATCCTCGTATTTCAGCACGTCCAGGTAGCCCTGAGCAACCAGGTTGAAGGCGAATGGTGTTGGTATTTTGGTGTTTATCTGTTTTAAGTCCATTTTACCAGATTGAATCATTTCAAGGACTTTCTTCGCATTTTTAACGTCCATGTAGTCCTCCATGACCTCTCTGCGGGCCTCTTTTAAAATAGAGAAGTCATCGTCCAGGTCCTTCACGAATTTAAGGAGTATCTTCCCCTTGACCTGCTGGCGTCCCACACTCTTCTCCTGTCCCTTGTACCTTCTGAGGATCATCAAGGATCGGCCGGCGCAGTGCCGGAAACGGCCCGCCAGAGTCTCGGTTTTATCGATGGCCAGTGTGAGTATCTCCTCCAGATTCTCCGGTGTAAGCTCCTTGAAGGCTTCCAATCCCCCGATCTTACCATCACTTGAAAGGTAGAACCCGTTGTCACTGACGGAGATCATCACATCCCTATGGTGTTTCCTGGCGATTACGTAGGCCACTGCCCGGGAGAGGGCATCATTAACTCGTCTGCCGAATAGGCTGTGGAACACCACGAACTTCCTACCACCGAAGCCTGTATAGAATTCCACCAGGAGGTTCTTCAACCCGGGCACCTGTGCGTAGAGGTACTGCTCCCGGAAATAATGGTAGATACTGTTGGCAGCATTGTAATCCACATAGAGGTATTCATGTATAAAGTCCATGATCTCCTCTTTACTCCGTTCCATCCGGAACTTACCATCCATTATGTCCCGGAAGTTCTGTATATCCACCGCCAGGTCATAGCTGAGGGGTAGTTGCTCTGAGAACCAGGAAGGTATGGTGGGTGGTCCGCTGGATGGTGTGACATTCACCGTCATCCCCCTGGCGTAGTTGAACCTGTAGATGTTACCTCCCAGTACGAAGGTATCTCCCTTCTGGAGTTTCTCCATGAAGTCCTCCTCTATACGACCTACCACCTGGCCGTTGCATTTAACCCTCGCAGCGGTCCTGTCAGGGATGGTGCCGATGTTGGTGGAGTAGAGCATCCTGGCGAGTTTCCCCCGCTTACCAAACATGTGCTCACGGTAATCCACCCAGATCTTGGCGTATACGTACCGCTCCTCCAGGCTGGTGTAATCCCCGGCCAGGTAGCTGAGTACACTTACGAAGTCGTTATGGGTAAGCTCCCTGTAGGGGTAGCTGCTCCTGATTAGTTCATAGGCCTCATCCATATCCCATTTCCTCTCGATGGCCATCCCATAGATGTGCTGGCTTAAAACGTCGAGGCAGTTGTGGGGGATGTTGATGTTATCGATCTTACCCTCGAGGGCGTTTTTCAAGATGAGAGAGCATTCTACAAGGTCGTCCCTGTCCACCACAATTATCCGGCCCTTAGATTTATCATGCAATCGGTGGCCGCTACGGCCGATACGCTGCAGGGCCCGGGAGACGGATTTGGGACTGCTTACCAGGATCACCAGGTCGATATATCCGATATCGATTCCCAGTTCCAGGGATGTGGAGGATACCACCACTTTGAGTTCTCCATCTTTGAGTTTGTTCTCGGTCTCCAATCGTAGTTCCCGGCTGAGTGAACTGTGGTGGGCCATGATGTTGGTTTCATTGAAGTCTTCCGGGAACCTTCTCTTCAGGTTAAAAACAACGCTCTCCGTCCCGCTGCGCGTGTTGGTGAAGATAAGGGTGGTTTTATGCTCCATTATTAGACTGTAGAGCATGTCGTACATGGCATCGTTGGTTTCCTCAGGATCGGCCTCGACTATATCCTCCACTGGGCAGAGGACTTTGATGTCTAATTTTTTAAGGTAGTTCACATCCACTATCTTACATGGCCGGGGGGTCCCGTTTTCGTAGCCCACCAGGAACTCTGCCATCTTCTCTAATGGGTGGACGGTGGCGCTTAGTCCTATCCTGGTGAAGTTCCCTGCTATGTTCTGGAGCCTCTCCAGGGTGAGACTCATATGCACTCCCCGTTTGTTATCGGCCAGGGAGTGTATCTCATCCACTATAACGTATTTGACTCCCTGGAGTTTCTCCCGGAATTTAGGGGCGACGAGTAGTATGGATAATGTTTCAGGGGTGGTGATGAGGATGTGCGGGGGCTTCTTGAGCATCTTGGATCTTTCGTAGTTGCTAGTGTCCCCTGTGCGTACCGCCTTCCTGATCCCCAGTTCTTTTCCAGCTATTTTCTCTATCCCCTTTAAAGGTTCTTCCAGGTTCTTCTCTATGTCGTTGTCCAGGGCTTTAAGGGGTGATATGTAGATGCAGTAGACCTTGTCCTCGAGCATGTCCATCTCGGACATGTAGGTTAACTGGCTTATGAGGGAGAGGAAGGCGGTTAATGTTTTACCGGATCCTGTGGGTGATGAAACTAAGAGGTTGCTCCCCTGGTGGATGTCCATAAGAGCCATTCTCTGGGATTCGGTGAAGGTTTCAAACTGGCTGTTGAACCACTGCCTCACCCAGGGGTGTAATATTTTATGGATATCCTTATCCTCATATCTTTTTTCCTGTATGGTAATCATTTTGTTATCTTAATCTCCTTTATTTGATAGTTATCTTAGTTATGTTTTATCAATAAAACAGCACTTCTTTTATTTCATAAAGCGAAATCCTCTAATAAAATTTCTCCCTAACAGCCGTGATATCCTTTATCCTACCAAAATCGAACACTTCAAAATCTTCCACGGCGTAAATCTCCAGGTCTCCCCCGGGAATGGCTTTCAAGAAGGGTGATAGTGGTCTTTCCTGGAGGATGTCTGATCCTTCGGTTACGAAGTTGAAGGAGGGCATCACTATCAGGTTCCAATCTTTATATTTTCCGGCGAGGTAACATTTTATCTTCTCCACCCGTTCACCGTTTCTAAGTCCGATGCAGGGGTGTTCATGGCCTATGATTAGGTTTTCTGCCTCAGCCTGATCCAGGTAGGAAGGGATTTTATCCCCGTGCAGGATCAGGGAATCACCGATCTGGTAACATTCCTCCACTCGCAGATCGCTTTTTTCGGCTATGAAGCGGGTGAAGTTATCATGGTTTCCCTTAATTAAGATGATATCATCAAAATTAGACTTAAGGTACTCCAGGAACTCCTGGGTTTCATTCCATTCCTGCCGGCTTATCTGGCCGAACTCATGCTTCAAGTCACCGTTAATCACTATGTTGTTGCAGGAAGATTTCTCCTGTATCTCCTCCAGCCGTTCTATTATGAGTGGGTACTGGAATCTGGGTATCATGATACCCTCAGCATTGAGGGACTGCTCATAGCCTAGGTGTAGATCGGAAATAACCAGGTAATCTTCCACTTTTAAGGATAAATCGGCGATAGATGCACTGTGTATCTTTTTAAACTGCATTACTTGATCCTTTTTCATTAATTTTTTTTATCTGTTGTTGACTCTGTTAATTGATATAGCCCCAAAAAATGTTTGTTTGAATAAATAGTGAATTACAGAAAAATAAAATTTAACTAATTATTATTAAACTTTAATAAGGATTTTCTCTTTTATAAGTTTTTTCTTCAAAAAATAAATAGAGTTTCAAGTCCAATAAATATTGACTTTAGAAAACTCTTCATTCTCCATATAGTTGAATAATTAATATACCAGATTCTTAAACCATAAAACGTAATCTTGTTCCGATGTAAATTACATAAGTTGATAACAAAGCTATTCCTTCGTACCGGGTAAGTTTCATGCCTCTTTTCATCAATATCAACAGCAGTATAGTTATAAAGATAAGTGCCGGGCCGTCAAAAGTTATAGCCATTTCCTCTACATGTATGTTGGTAAAAACTGCAGGCACACCTACCCCTATCAGAATGTTAAATACATTACTTCCCAGTATGGTTCCAAATGCCAGCTGATGCAGGCCTTTAACTGCAGATGTAACTGTAACAATAAGTTCGGGGACTGTTGTTACCAGGGCGAGTATAACTAATCCAATGATCATTCCTGAAACGTTAAATAAACTTGCCAGTTCCAGTGAAGAATAAACCAACAACCGGCAACCCAGTACAAGCCCAATTATACCTACTATTACCCACATAACGTTCTTAGGATTAATTGGTGTGCGTTCTTTGTCCTTATTTTCTAGGGAATCATTTTCCTGATCTTTAATCAATATCCACAGATAAATACCATATGCTGAAATCATTACCGCTGAAATTATTATATCCACTTTACCTGTAAAGTAAATAGAGATCATGAAAATTACGGCAGTTAAGAGCGCCATTATTCCATCTCTAGTTATTTCCCTGGAATTTATTTTCATGGTACCTGCAAATATGGCTGCAATACCAAGTATCCCCGCGATGTTCCATATATTAGCGCCTAAAACAACTCCCAAGCCCACTTCAGGAGTACCAGTGAATATGGCGGTCATTGCAGATCCAAACTCTAAAAGAGATGATCCTATAGCTGATGCTGTAACACCAAGCACAATTTCAGATATTCCTAAAGCTGATCCTACATCCACCAAATTATCGATAAATATTTCAGCAGACTTAATGGCTATGATAACGGCTACAACGAAAATTACAATTAACAATACTAAATTTTCCATGGATTCACCTAACTTTATTAACATTCGAGAGATAATGAAACATTATATGGTAGCCGGAAGTACATTTCCTATTTCACTTAACTAAGGGTTTGGAACTTATGTTTATAAAGTTTAGGGTTTAAAAATAATTCTATCAAACGGTTTTTTCTATATAAACAGTTTTTATAATCGATTTTTTTAACTAATGATCACCATCTCATGATGGATGTGAATCAAGTTAAAACGTGCTAAACTTACGAAAGACCCGTGATAATGCTATCTGTGAATGCGAACAGTTGAACCATCTGGATCAAGAGTAGGGATGAAAAAGAATAGTTATACCCACGCTTGACCTGATTTACATTAAAACTCCCAGCAGAGTATTTAATTCATCCCATTGCCTATACTCTATTCTATAAATCCCTTTGGCGTTTCTCCTTTCAGGAAAGGTTCAATAAAAGCGATTAAAAGATCGGGCTGAATAATGACAGCCGTATGCGATGTTGCCGGCATAATGGCAAGACGCGAATCTGGTAACGGCTTGTCCATATCACCCATAACACCACCACCAAGTAACCGAAACATAACTATCGTATGTTCAAGCGTTACCACATCAGCATCACCAGCGATGATCAGCACCGGAGTTTTCAAATTCTTAACATCTTCTTCCCATGCCATAGGCTCCTTCTCGAGAGCTATCAACTTCTCGGCAAGTGCAGGAAAACCATCGGGATCAGGGGCAAGCTTACGATACTCTTCAGCAAATGGCAGGTTGAGAAACATTTCTACGTTCATTTGCGGAATGAAGTTCTTGAACTCCGGCTGCCAACCTTCAAGATCGTAGGCGACTGAGGCTACGATAAGTCTGCTAACCTTCTCTGGGTAGCGTATGGCGAGTTGTAGTCCTGTTACACCTCCCATGGAATAACCGAACACATTAACTTTCTTAAGACCTACCGCGTCCATAAAAGCAGCTACATCGTCTGCCAGGTTCGGATAGGTGATGGGGCGGTCAATGTCAGTGGTCCGACCATGGCCCTGTAATTCGAGCGCATAGACCTGGTGGGTCCTAGCGAGCTTGGGGATTATTTCTCCCATTGATATTATGTTCATATAAGCACCATGCAATACGATTAGTGGATCGCCCTTACCGGAGACTTCATAATACATTTTCATCCCATTCACATTGGCGTATTTACCTTCTGTTTCAACCATATTTTTATTCCTCCTTTGATTTGCTTCATGAAATCCATCAATAAAACACCCACCACCAGCGAAACACCACCAAGATAGGTTAGATAAATAAACGTGTTGGGGGAGGTTGCATCTGGAGTTAAAACCGAGAGGAAAAATCCTAAAGGCATTAAAATCGCTGCAATAGGTATAGCACTTCTAGCCATTTCTTTAGCCCTATCTGACAGGTTAACCTGATCCACATAAAGCAAGCTAACTAGAGATAGGATAAGAAGAACCCCGGCATGGGCATGGCCTGCCCCGCCAGAGATCCTGGCGAAGTGCATTCTGCATGTACTGGGGGTCGTTGATTAAAAATGTCAGTATACTGGCACCTCCCCAGGCAACAGCGGGAATGAGTATATACAGTATACCGGCTAATCTCCGCGATTCAGGACTCATATCTTTCACTCTGTCATTTTTTTTATCAACATTTGATTCATGGTTTTTAAGTTCTTAAACTAAAAAATAATTCATTGAAAAAGGGTTAATCAGTTGAATCTAGGGGTAAAACAGCTACTGCATCCATTTCCACCAGAAAATCGGGGTTGGCCAGTCCAGATACAAACATCCCGGTGATGGCCGGTGGATTTGGCCGGCTGCCCCATACCTCTTGGAAGACTTCAAAGCCCCGCTCCAGGGATTGGCCTTCAACCAGGTACACGTTCCATTTGATGACATGCTCTAATCCTGCACCGGCAGCCTTCAGGGCTTCCTGTATATTTTTAAATACCTGGAAAACCTGCCCTTTGAGATCTCCTTTCCCCACTATCTTACCGGATGCATCCACAGCATCCTGTCCACCGATATAGATCGTCTTTACATGACCGGTTACCGTAGACGTTGGTGAAAGCAGGATTCATATGTAAAGTTTCTGGATTGATATGTAATACCTCTCCTTTTTTCATTTAAATTCACCACTGTCCAGATTTTTTCACCATACATGTTGGTTGATTTACGACTTCTCTGCCAGCTCTTTTAATTTATTTAGAGCTTTAGGCCAGATTCTCTCGGACATCTCTAACATTTCTTGATCTACATCCATATCTGAAGACAGATCCACCTGCACTTCAGTTTTACCATCCAATTCCTTAAATGTGTAATTTTCAAGTGAACCCGCCCATTCTCTGGCTTCTTTGCTTGTTGTGTCTTCTTCACCGTTATACACGACACCAACGGTTTCTAGGGAAATAAATTTGTACGGACGATTCTCTTTTACCCTGCTTACCATCCCCCCAGACATCTTACCCGACTCATCGGGTGCGAGGAAAAGTATTTTACTTCCCTCAGTCCAGTCACCGTCGTAGGTTGAACCAGGCATAAAAACATCCGTCCATTCTTCATAGGTACCCTTATCAAGCATGGTCTTCCAAACCTTTTCCTTTGATGCATTTATAACAATTGAAAACTGCATTTTTTCCATGAATTTTTCCTCCTTTTAATTTTTCACCAGTTTTTTGAATTTTATAATACATATGCTACTCATTTATCTCAACCGGATACGTATTCGTGATCTGGGGTTTTTAGTCTTTATTTAGGTCGCGCATTGCCTTTAATCAGCGTGTCACGTATGTAAGTTGCTTCCTCAGTTGGTTTCCACGTACCGTTTGTCTCTGTACCTGCTTCATCCCAACTGAACTTTCCACTCTTCGGTGATAATAAATTGGATTAACCGTATGGTAACCCTCTGGAGTGGTAGGTTCATCTTTTGACATAGATTTCCCCAAATTTTACTTTTCGGCCAGTTCTTTAAGCTTCTGCAGAGCCGTATGCCACATATCCCGATACGTTTCCTTATAATCGTCTGGTATATCCATAACTGGGATTAAATCCACCAGCACTTCAGTTTTGCCATCTGCCTCTTTAAACGTGTAGTTTTCAAGCGCACCAGCATACATGGTAGCCTCTTTGCTCGAAGTATCTTCTTTCCCATCCTGTACCATACCGATGTTTTCCATTGAGACGAATTCGTACGGTTTATTCTCTTTTATTTGGAATACCGAACCGGACATCTTACCAGTCTCATCGGGTGCGAGGAAAAGTATCTTGCTTCCCTCACTCCAGTCACCCTCGAAATGTGAACCGGGCATGAACACATCAGTCCACAGGGGATAGGTTTCCTCACCAAGCATCACATTCCAGACCTTTTCCTTAGTTGCGTTAACTGTTATTGAAAATTGTAGTTTTTGTTTTCCCATATTTTTTCCTCCATTTATAATTTGAAATTAAGACTCTTTTTTATTATTAGATCCTTTCCATGGTATGTTTCATTCACCGCTCTCGTATGCCCGTTCCAGACCTTTGATGTCAATCTTTTCCATTCCGTAAAGGGCAATCATGACTCTTTCCGCCTTTTTTCGATCCGGGTCCTCGGCCATTTTCAGTAATTCCACGGGAGCTATTTGCCATGATACACCGTACTTATCTTTAACCCATCCACATGGTTGTATTTCCTTAGCATCCTCTGTAAATATCCCCCATAACTTGTCTATCTCCTCTTGTGTTTTACAATTGACATAGATCGATGTACTCTCGTGAAATTTCCCGAAATAATTACCTCCGTTAAATGCCATAAATTCCTGTCCAATAAGTTTGAAGCGCACCATATTTACACTGCCTGCTGGTCCAGGTCGTATATCCTCGGGCACGTTGGAAAGAGCGGCAAGCTCTTCTTCTCCGAAATGGGTCATGGCTAGAATTTTTGAACCCCCGTTTTTGTTTCCAAACACCTTGGAGAAAGCATTCACATAGAATTTCGCTGCTTCTTCGGCTTTATTTTTGAACCCTATAGATGTAATGATATCTTGTATTTGTTAACCTCTTAACAATATAACCCTAATTTTTGAATCCGTTTCTTTTGAGGTCTACAACTTAATTATCGTCCCTCATAGGCCTGCTTTAACTTTTCTATGTCCAGTTTATTCATCTGCATCATGGCCTGCATCACTCTCTGGGATTTTTCCTTATCAGGATCGCTTAAATACTCACCTAAAATGGTGGGTATGATCTGCCAGGCCAATCCAAATTTATCCTTAACCCAGCCAGGCCCCAGCTCCATTCCACCCGTAGAAAGCTTCTCCCACAACTCATCCACCTCTTCCTGGGTCTCACAGTTCACGAATAAGGATATAGCTTCTGTGAATTTGAATTGGGGGTTACCATTTAAAGCGTAAAAGTCCTGTCCTTCGAGCTGGAAGGTCACGGACATAACCGATCCCTCCGGGCCAGGACCGGCTTCTCCATATTGCACGGTATTTACTATTTTTGAATTTCTAAAGATGGAAGTATAGAAATTAGCTGCCTCTTCAGCTTTACTATCTTCAAACCATAAGAACGGTACGATCTTTTGCATTTAAACCACTCCTTCTATTTTTCTAAAGTTAAATCACTTAGAGAGGAAATAAATTTTTTTTTTTGAACTATTCATTGGGTTTAAAACTATTCATTCATCCTTTTGATGATTCTACCGACAGTTTTCCATGTCCTGGTCGTTATATCCTTCCCAAATTCTTTCTCCAGCCAGCGCATGAGATCAGGGGTTTTTGTACGGGTTAAATCGACTATGCTGCAGATGGCCCGGTCATATATACCTAAAACAGTGTAACCCTTATTTTCAGCATGGTATGGGAATTGAATCTCTGTGGTGGGTTCATTTTTTAAGAATGTCACATTTAATCTGGATTCTGGAGAATCCTTCGCGTCCTTAAACGGTTCCTTATCAACAAGTGACTCTAGTTCAGTTTTGCTCCTGACGATGGTGGTACTTGTAAATCCAAGATTCTCTGGCAGCGCTTCTTCAATGGTAGCTTCGAGTTCTTTCACATCTCCAGCCTGGGTTTTAAACAGGACGTTACCGCTGGAGATCACCGTCTGGACATCTCCAAAGCCAAGATCTCGAAAAACACCCCGCAATTTCTCGTTACGCATGTTAGGGTTTGAGGGACCGATTCCACGTAATAAAGCCACGTATTTAGTCATTTGAACCTTCACTTGATTCTAACTAATATTTTTCTACGTGATTCTAACTATTTCTTCATCTTCTCCAGCAACTCATCCAGGCGCTGGTAGGATTCGTCTACACCCAGTTCCATGCCAGACTGTAGCATACCATCTCGGTCCTCCACTGACTGGAATACAGACTGGTCAACTATCCTAGTCCTGTTACCTGGAAGTGATTCTAACTTCAGGGTCTGTAGTATCACATGACCCGTCTCTGGGAGGCCTTCATATTCGAAGGTGCCAATTATCCGCTCTGGAGGTAGGACTTCATGGTTCACCCCATGGAATGCGTATTCATTTCCCTCCTGATCCTTCTGAATATACCTCCAGCTTCCCCCATTAACTGTTTCAAAGACATCAATTTCTGTGGTAAGTTCACGGGGTCCTATCCACTGTTTATAGAGTTCGGGCTCGGTGAATGCCTGGAAGACCAGTTCACGGGGAGCGTCAATCTCCCTGGTAATTAAGATTTCCTGTTTACCTGGCTCTGCAGATATTTCCATAGTATTTTCCACCAAATTGATCACACCTCATCCTATATTTTCTGTCGAATCTACTTTCTATTCAAAGTTTGTTAAAAACTTCTCCAGATATTCAGCGAGTTTATCAAGGGATTCATCCCATCCCTGCCGCATATCCTCTAATTCTTCCTCAATGAGTTTACTTATATCAGAATGTTTTAAAGTGAGTCTGGTTTTACCATCTTCTCCTTCGAATATCACTTCGATCTGCATTTCAGTTGGAAAATCTGAACTGAATCCATAATGTGTGGGTGAAACCAGGTTACCTTCTTCATCTGCAAACGAATCTGTCATAATCAGCCTCTCCAACTCGATGATCTCAAGATAAACCCCTTTGCTGCAGAAATCCTGGCCGTCAGGTGCTCGCATGCAACTGAAAGTTTCGCCTCCCACACGGAAATCCATCCTGGAGACGGGTGTCGTGAAATCCTTGGGCCCCCACCATTTTTTGAATATATCAGGTTTAGTCCATGTCTTCCATACAAGTTCACGGGGTGCATCGAAGATCCTGGTGATAACCAGTGCTTTTCCATCATTATCCGATACTAGCATCGTTTTTCATCTCCTGCCATCATTTTTTAACTCAAATTCCCATCAGATTTAACACTCTTTCGGGCCTCGTCACAATCTTCACATCCCGAATCTGGGGGGTGGAGAAATAGAAGCGGATCCTTGGCCAGATGTTCGAGAGCGACTTTTACGATATCCCTGGAGCGGGCCAGCCGTGCATAGGCATGTCCCACACAACCTTCTAATTGGAGGCCTCGCCCTCTTAACCAGTCATCTGCCAGCCTAAAACGCTCACAACAGTGGTCGTTCTCATCATAATCTACTCGTACCGGTTTTCCGTCTCGAAGTACAGTACAGTGCCTGGGTACATGATAGGGAACTTCAGCGATGATCTCTGCCAGGTGAAGTGTGGTGTTGGCTTCATGACCAACACCCAGAAGGAGCACCTGCCCGTCTAACTCATACACCCGACCTACAGGACTTTCAGGGATATGAGGTGGAAGAGGAATTTCATCAGAGACTATATGCAGGGCTTCAGGTCCGAGAGCCGCAAAGGCAAAGCAATGATCACTTCTAAGCACGTCGGGCAACCGCCAGAATAAATCCGCTACCACCCCCAGATCTGGTGAAGCTGGGGTGGTTAGGGGATTGAATGGAATTTCATCATCCCCCGACCAGGAAGGCATCACCAGTGTGCCTTCGGGCCCAAGAACATCACGAACAGCCTCGATTAGACCTTCTGGTCCTCCCTCAACAGGTCTTACCCCTCGGAAGGATGTGTGTACCAGCAGTACCCCTCCTTTCCTAACACCCAGGGTCTGGAGTTGACGGGTTACCTCTGCCTTGGTGAGCTCTTCATGTCTGTTCTGGCCATCTGACATGCAGATGCTCGTTAGTTCTCTTTTGTTATTTTTATTTATCTTCATCCACCCCCTTCCATGTTTATATTTTTCAGTTCAGGAAAAACTCTTTTAAAACAGGATAGATTGCCTCAGGTGCTACATCATGGGTTTGACCTTCCAGAATCTGGTGTTCTCCCTGAGGCATGGCTTTTGCAAGTACTATGGCTGTGTTACGCATAAAGGGATAACTTTCCCCTCCGTTCATGATCAGGGCAGGTACCTTAACACTGGCGGCTCGTTCCAGGGGTACAGATGAATCCTCACCCATGACCGTGACATCGTAGGCCAGGGTGGGTGTTACCGCTTTCCACAAGGGCCACAGGGGATGCTGGTGCATCTTATCAACCTGTTCGGCAGACATACCCGTTAACCTCATAAAAAGTCCCAGTGCATCATCTAACCGACCTTCAGCCAACAATTCTTTGAGTTTCCGATTGTATTTTCTAGCTGCCTGCCGGGCTTCTTCCTCATCATTATAAGGTGGCTCATACATTGCCAGTTTCTTGATCTTGTCGATTTTGATCGTTGCTTCCATGGCAAGAGCTGCACCAGAAGATATGCCATAAACAAAAGCAGATCCACCCCCTACATTGATAACGGCTTCAATATCTTCAATTTCACGTTCAACTGCATACGGCTTTGTATCAGTGCTTTCGCCACGCCCCCGGCGGTCATGATGAAATACGGTGAAGTCCTGGGCCAGAAGCTCCCCCAGTTGTGTCATTCCCTCAAAAGCCCGATGTTCCAATGCTCCATCAACCAGAATAACCGTTGGCCCCTCACCAAACCTATCAAAACCGATGATGGTTCCGTCCTTGGAGATTACCTTTGAACTCACTTTTTGCAAAATTTACTACCTCACAAATACTCCCCTACTTATTATATCTTTTCAACCTTGCTGTGTCCATATAAGAACTTGCTGTTTCATTATAAATTTTCTAATACTTCTACTTCAGGAGATCTGCAAGCTTGTCCAGGGACTCGTTCCAGCCAGCTTGGGCCATGCTCGCATTTTCGTTGTCAGGAAAGCCACTATGCTGTATGGTTAGCCTGGTCTTACCATCCTCTTCCTGGAAGTTTACCATAAGCTTTAACTCCAAAGGCCAGTCCCCACTCATTCCATAGTCTGAAGCCGGGACAACGTTACCTTCTGCATCAGCAAAGCTATCTGTGGATACAATCCGCTCCATGGGAACTATCTCCTTATAAACCCAGATACCCCAGGTGTCCTCACCATCAGGGGATCGCATAGAGAAAAAGGTAGAGCCCCCTACCCTGAAGTCGATCTTGGCCACAGGCGTTGTGAAATCCTTCGGACCAAACCACTGTTTAAAAATCTCAGGGTCGGTCCATGCCTTCCATACCTCCTCCCGGGGTGCATCGAAGATACGAGTGATATATGTCATGGTAGTTTCTATTATGGCCAGGACGTTTCCCTCGGTGTCCTGGAAGGATCCTGTGTAGCCCATATCGGGAATGGCCATCTTGTCGGTCAACATTTTCCCGCCTTCTGCTTGGATCTTCCCAGCGAATTCATCGTAGGAATCAACGTTGATAACATCGCTTATAGAGGAACCAAAATCTTTCGGCTTTATAGCGCCGTTGATGCCAGGTTCATCTTCTCCCCCGGCTTCAACCAGCCAGTAGTCAAATTCACCCTCCCATTTCATAATTTTCCATCCAAACACTTTCTCGTAGAATTCAATTGCTCTTTCCGGGTTGTCTGCAGGTATTTCAAAATGTATGATTTTAGGCATATTTTTTAACCCTCCTCACATTTTTATTGGTAGAATGATACTGGATCATCCTAATTCGAGAATCTACACTTTAATACACTATGTTAGTTGAAGATTAAGAAGATTTCTATACCACCATAAACTAGATAAAAAGGTAAGTGAATTAAATTTATAATAAGAATAAACCCAAGGCAAATATGGATTTAAACAAACGGGATAGATTTCAACCAGCTAAACGATTATATGTGGTAAATTAACCAGCTAATGGTTACACAAATAAAATTATTAAAAGGTAATGGATATGACGGATTTAAATTTAGAAACACTCACCAAGAAACTGGAAAGTAGAGATAAAGAGGAAAGATTGGAAGCAGCAACGACATTGGGCACGGTAAAGGATGATGCCTCGGTGGATGCCCTGATAAAAACCTTCAACGACGACGACCCGGAAGTCCGGTTGCAGGCTGCTAAAAGCCTGGCAGAGATTGGTGAACTTTCAGTCAAACCCCTGATAGAGCAATTGAAGGTGGAAGAAGGTAACGCACGCAAATACGCAACTTACGCCCTTAAGGATATAGGGGATGAAAGCGCAGTCCGCAACCTAATCGAAGCACTGAAGGATGATGACTGGAGTGTCCGTAAGTTTGCAGCCCTGGCCCTTGGGGAGATAGGAAACGAGGAAGCAGTGGAACCAGTGATCGAGCTACTCCAGGATGAAGATTGGGGGGTGAAGGTAGCAGCCACCCGTGCCCTGGGAGACCTGGGGGATGAAAGGGCAGTCGACCCGATAAAAAAAGCAAGAAGGAAAGCCACTGGGGATAAAGACTATAAGAAAGTGGCAAACCGTGTTTTGAAGAAGTTTAAATAATTTCTTCTAAAAAAAAGTTATATAATTACTTTTTACTTACTTTTTACCAGGAATATCAGCACAATCAGGGGCAGTATGGCTGCTATAATGTTTAACAAGGTGCTGGTTATATCTCCAATTGAATAATTACCCACCACAAGGAACAATACACCTATAGTGTAGAGTATAAGCATGTATGGGCTGATATTTCTATCCTGCTTCAAGACTTTAAATAGTTGAATTATCCATCCCACGATGATGAACAACAGTCCAACGGTGAAATACATGTTTTAAACCTCCAAGTTCCTACGTGTCAATGGTAAATCTATTATTATTAATTTAAACAATTATATAATATAAAAATTCCCTGGGGAAAATGATATGTACGAGGAAGAATTAAAGGTTTACAAACTATTCATCAGCCACCTCAACCAGGACGATGAGGAATACGACTTATTTTTATCTAAATTAGAAGCGGCATACGACTTCAAATGGGAAGACACGGCAGTTAAGGGAAGCACAACACATGATGATCTAATAAAGCAGGTAGAACCGGCAGATGTGGTGATCATACTCTCTGGGCTCATATCCAAGGATAAAAAACTCTTAACAATGATGATAGACGCTGCCTCTAAACTGGAAAAACCCATAGTGGTGGTAAGGCCCTATGGAATGGAAACCGTTCCTTTAAACTTAGAGGAAATGGCAACTGACGTGGTCGGCTGGAACACTCCCTGTATCGTGGATGCTATAATGGAATCCTATGGTGGAGGAGAGTAAAAAAAAGAAATAAATTTTTTTATTCCTATTAAATTCTTTCTATCCAGTTAAATCTGCTCATATCCAGTTAAATCCTATCCAAATACTCCAGTTTCTTGAAGACGATATGGTAAGTGGTTCCCTGTTCCCGGTTTACTTCCATAGTTCCCTCTAACTGGCCCACCAGACTGTTAACCAGGAGAAGACCCAGTGTGGAACTTTCATCGACATCCAGGTCTGAAGGGAGACCTACACCATTATCGGATATTTTTAAGTGATATTCGTCCTGGTTCTGTACCATCTCGATGGTTATCTCCCCGGAGGTTCCCTGGGGGAAGGCGTGTTTGATGGAATTGGTTACCAGTTCGTTGATCATGAGCCCGCAGGGTATGGCCGTGTCGATGTTCAAAAATACATCCGGAGCTATGATGTTGAACTTGATCTTCTCCATGCTCACGTTGTAGGTGTGGAACAGGTTCCTTATGAGGTGGTTGATGTAGTTTTCAAAATTAATACCGGTCAGATTGTCAGATCGGTACAGGTTCTCGTGTATCATGGCCATGGAAACGATACGGGCCTGGGATTCTTTTAATGCATCCACAGCTTCTTTGTCCTTTAAATACCCTGCTTGCAGGTTGAGTAAACTGGATATGATCTGCATGTTGTTCTTCACCCGGTGGTGGATTTCCTTCAAAAGTAATTCCTTCTCATTGAGGGATTTTTTAAGCTGTTCTTCATGGATTTTAGCCGCTTTCTGGGCCACGTTCTTCTCCCGGATCTCGTGTAGCAACTTTTTGGTCTGCCTCAGGTCTTGCGCCACCATGAGCACCCCTATGGGTCCAAAGTTATCATTAACACCAGACAGGAAGGAATTAACAGGTATGTAATTTCCTTTTTTCGTGTTTAATTTAATTTCCATATTTTTATAGCTGTCATCATCCTCGATTAACTCACTGCTTATGTATTTACCAATCCGTTCCCTGTCCTGGGCATCCTTAATTAAGAACTCCCAGTCCTGACCTTCCAGCTCTGACTTGGAGTATCCCAGGAGTCTCCGGGCCCGGGAGTTGGTGCTGATAATTTTACCATAGTTATCGATTAAAAATACCAGATCAGTGATCTTACTGATGATCTGATTGGCCGCTGTTGTGGCGGTCAGCTTCAACAGTTTATATTTTACGATGGCGTAGGTGATCCCGGTGAAGAATATTACACCGATGATCTGGGCCATCGAAGGTAAAATATGGAGATTGAAGAATTGGAAGACGGTGTTGGTAAGTATTCCCAGTACGATGGCGGTTAATCCAGTGCTAATCACTATCATAGCCTGTTTCTTTTCTCTTAAGACAGTAGACTTATATCCCCACCAGCCGACGGCAAGGAAGGTTACCGAGAGGAAACTTAGGTAATATATAGTATACGCGTACCACCAGATGTTATCGGTGATCAGGGTTTCGTACCACTGCCCGTTAATGAATACCAGGTCTTGGGTTATGAATGGACCAGTTAATGTGGCGATAAGGAAGATAACAGGGATGATATAGAATATGATGGAGTTGGTCCATCTTTTACTGAATCTGTTCCTGGTAAAGATCAAGGCCAGATCTAAAAGCACCACTGGATAGAAGTATCTTCCAATGGCAGATAGATCATACCAGAACCCGGCGGTTGCCTTATCGGGGGCGGAGTAGAAGAAAGCAAAGGTAAAGGCCCAGATAGAAAAACAAAAGGCTAAGAAAATGAATAGGCGGTTTAACCGGGATTTAGGGTCCAGCCTATATACGTACCATCCCATGAATATGTAAAATGGGAATATAATCAAGGATAATGCGGAAAAGATGTTCATTTCAAAGACCCTTAACCTTTTATTTAGAACATTGGTTTAAACAATTGATAATAACAAACTACGTTATCAATAATATTTATATCTTTACTTAAAATCTTAAAGCCCGTAATAGGATTACGATGAAGTACAGCTAATGGAACTTGGATATTACCCTTTAATATTCCCAAAAATATGATGTTACCCTTTAATATTCCCTAGAACTGGTATTACCCTTTCAATATTCCCAGTTTATCCAGGAAACCTAGGTACATGTTTTTATCACTGTTTAAGAACGCTTCACCCTCACTGGTAAGTTTCAGTATACTCACGTAGTTCATACCCTCATCCCTCAGGTTCGAGACAGGCTTGTCACTGTAACGGGATTGGTGCTCCAGTTTTAAGAAGTTATAGGTAATCAGAATATCTAAAATGGTTAATAATTGCTTCTGCGTGAAATTGGAGAGCATGGAATAGGTTTCCAGTTCGTTTAACTGGTACTTGGTGATGAATGGTGTGAGGTTTCCCTGTAAGATTAACATGGTGATCTTGGTGCTCACTGGGAAATATACTTCATCGACACAGTTGAGTATGATCCGGGATATAGCAGATTCATATCCCTTAATTATCTTATGCATGAAGGGGCTTATCTCTTTATAATAGTAACCCTCCTCTTCTTCAGAGTTTTGTGGCAATTTATCATGCCAAATCAGTTGCCCCCCGCATTTACATTTCTTATTTATCTTATGTCGACTCGTAGTCGGTATATGGAGCTTACATTTTTCACAGATCCAGTAGGCCATTGGGTTCCCTCAAATAATTTTTTATATTGACAAGTAACCAACAAATCAGGTTATTTTCCTTAAATCTGTCTAACCATCGTTGGTTGTTTTACCTATAAAAAAATTTCCTTAATGCATAGAAACGTTCATACCATCAAAAGAAATAATCCAGAGTAGTACTGCTTTTAACCTTTAATTCCTTAGGAGGGGATAAGGATATATGTTCCATCTGGTATTCATTTAAAATTTCTTTGGCCTCTTCAGTTACCGATGGAGAAACTAGGATACCTCTCACAAATTCTTTATTATCAGAGAAACAGTCCACATACCTCAGCAGCTGTTTAACTGCGTTAACACCTGCTTTACGGCTTTTAAGTTCCAGGACCACCAACTTACCAGCATCATCCTTTCCCAGGATATCGATGAATCCCTGGGGTGTCTGGTATTCCTTGGATGTGGGCCGGAAGCCCTTCTCAATTAGCTCGGGGTTGTCCATGATCATCTGGCGCATGTCTTCCTCGTAGCCGGCCAGTTCAATATCCTTGGTATCAGATCCTAAATGATAAGAGATCAGGTGGACATTGCGGATTACCAGTTCCAACTGTTCCTTGGGTTTTCGTCTCTTACCCATGATCTTAATTACATCATCCTCCAGCTTCACCCCTATTTTGGTGCGAGGTGGCTGCCAGTTAATTGGTTCCAGGTTGCGATCCTGGTGAATTATGAAGGATCCGTCCCCTTTAATCAACACTGTTCTTTCCCCGAAGCCTAGTTTACTGGTTGCCCTACCCTCATAGTTAACTTTACAGCAGACAACCAGTATCATGAAGGCTCTTTTGGAGATTGCTTCGTTTATTAGCTCGGTGGCTTCTAAATTTGTGGGGTTATGTTCAATTTTCAGTAACATAATTTTAACCAAAGTTCAATTTTACAAAAAGCATCTAATTAGAGTTTCAAATACGATTCTGTGACAGAGACGTAAATATTTACCCATTATAATACTTAACAGCGGATTAATCATAATATGAGTCGGATTAGGGTGTGGAGAATTAATTCCTATGGAGAATTAAAAATTGGCGTGGGAATAAATAGAACCATTTTTTTAAACGCAGGGACATATTATAAACTACTTAAAAAAATTGACTAATAAACCACTTGAAAAATCTGACCATGGGAGAAGAAATGCCAGAACAGAGGATATTCACCGTAGATGTGGAGATAGCCCCAGCCCACATGAGGGAAGTACTGGAATTTATCAATGAAAATTACCTGGTGACCAAGAAGGACACCTTCACCCATGTTGACCTGCAAGGTGATCGGCTATTATTCACGGCCCATGAACCAGAAAAACAGGGAACCATACAGGTGGAAGTCCTATCCACCAATCCCTTACAGTTAATATTAACACCACATGATACCTCACCAGAATTCTTGGATGTAATAAAGGAAGACTTACTCTTCCTGGTACAGTTCTTCGAGGATAACCTCCGCCACTCCACACTCTACTTCGCCTGGATAGAGGGGAAGGATGTGATACCGGAAGAACCCCCATCCACCCGTAAAAGGATGTCTGACCGGCTCTTCAGCAGCAACATGATCCTCATTTACATCCTATTCTTCATGGTAAACATCGCCCTATTTTTAACATTAGGCCTGGTATATGCTGTTGCTGCAATTATAATATTCCAGCTAGCCATCGTACTCCTATCCGACCGTTTATTCCTCCTCCGGAACAAGTGGAGGATCACACCGGAAAACCCCCAGGTGCACATCATAGAATACCAGCTCCCTGTAGAGGAATATAAGGATTTCCAGGAGAAATTCGGCAAGGAAACCATCACCCGGATGAAGAAGGAGATCTACGATAGGACCTTAGCCGTGGGTAAGGAGCCCACCTGCCAGGTAGGGGAGGAAGTCATGGAGTACTACGGCTTCCTGTGCAACCCGGAAAGCAGGATAAACAAGGTAATCGATGTATACAGCCTGGTCAAAAGAGCCACAGACAAATTCGACTTACCAGTGCCTAAAATAGTGCTCTCCAATACCATGGTGCCCAATGCAGCGGCCACCGGCCCCAGCCCCCGCAGGGGACTCGTGCTGATAACCACCGGATTATTGGTGCAATTGGAGGAAGAGGAGATACTCAGTGTACTGGGCCATGAACTGGGCCATCTCCAGGGAAGGGACCCGCTGGTGCTATTCAGTATAATATCCCTGGAATTCATACTCCGGTTCACCTTGTTTCTACCCATCGTCCTTATAAACCCCATTATCTACATCATAGTGGCTTTCCTGGTGATATTCTTCATCGGTAAGTTCTTCGAGACCCGGGCCGACCTGGTCAGTGCCATGAAGATCGGACAGCCAGAAGTACTGGCCTCCGCGCTTAGAAAGATAGGATACGCCAGGTTACAGATGGAAAGATCCGCAATGACCAGGATACCCACCTGGCTATCCTTCGACACCCACCCCCCAATACACTTCCGAGTGGACCGGTTGGAAGGTATGAAAACAGCCCCCCAGGTTAAAAATCCCCTGCTACAGTCTATTAAGGATGTGTTTGGGGGTTTCCTTCGATCGTTTCGGAGGAATTGAATTAAGAAATTATAAAAGAAGGCCAAATTAAATTTTTATTATCAGGGTAGAGCAGATTCCCATTACTATCAGTTTTTATTTTCTTGGTCCAGCCAATACTGTAAGATCTCGTCTGTGACTTTGGTAGTGACTATAGCAAAACTTCTAACACCCTCGTAACCAGCATCTCTGTAAATAAATGAAGTAGGATTAAGAGGATCATCTCCATACTTATTGGGAATTGCCAGTGAATTTTAGGGTATTCGATGGATGGCTTTAAGGAGCTTTTTTGATTCTTTAGCAGGTTCGAAATCGGGTTTTAATTCTAAAGCCTTATCAAAGTGTTCAATTGCCTCTTGAACTTTTCTATTTTTTGCAAGAATTAAGCCTTTACTATACCATACATGAACATTTTGTGGAGCTAATTCTAAAGCTTTATCAAAGCATTTAAAAGCCTCTTGGTAATTTTTAATAGATCCAAGAGATATGCCTTTATAATTCCATGCATCAACATAGGTCGGATCTAACTCTAAAGCTTTATCAAAGTATTTAAGAGCTTCCTGATATTTTTTACTTTTTGTAAGAAGCAAACCTTTATTGTACCATGCCTTAACATATCTTGGATCTATTTTCAAAGCTTTATCAAAACATTCATATGCTTTATTAAATTTTTTAAGCCCTTCAAGAGCTAATCCTTTATTGTTCCATAAACGGGGATCTTTTGAATCAATTTTTAGGCCTTTATCAAAATATTTCAGTGCTTTTTCAAAATTACCTTCATTTAAACAGTTATTACCATCCACAATACTCGCTTCTTTATCCAATTTATTTTTAACATTACCAAATAATCCCATATTTATCCTCCAATCGATATATGAAATATTACTACTTATTGAAATCCTGTTAAGGAATTACGCCTCCTCCACCCCCACCTGAACTTCCAGAATCATCCTTCCAAAATTGCATGAATTTCTGATAAGGTTCTTCGATAAGATCATAAGAAAGTCCTCTGGCTAACACAGATAATATAAAAACACCAATACCTGTACCTGCAGCACCTTTAGCAATTTCTACTGCATTCCCTGTTCTTATACCGTTATAAAATATTAGTTACTATTGCTTTTTAATGAAAAAGGTAATAGATCTATTATCTTTTCCAGGTTTAGTGGCTTCTAATGAGATTTTAATAATGGAAACATTTTGAGGTATATCCAAATTGTAAGCGAAGTTACCGTCCGGGTCCAAGGGTACAGTTTGGTTATACATACCCAAATCATTTGACGTGATTGTAACAGTTGCATTTGCTTCTGAAGATCCAGTTAAAACGCATTGAGTGGTATTATTAGCTATAAAAACAATCATTTCCCCATCATCAGTATAATTCGCATTTATAAATCCATTTGAAGGAGTAAATTCAAGATCAAGTTGGACAGGATTCTCGACCGGGGTTAAAAGACAAACTGCGCTGATTATCAGAACAATACCCAATAATGAAGTAATACAAATGGTGATGGTCTGACTTTTATGGCTTTGATCAGACCACCATTTCCTATGGCCTTCTAATTTATTTTCAAGTTCATAGAAATTTTCCGTCTCATTCATAATTCTTAACTTTTTAAATCCAACAGCTAAAAATCCTCCGAAAATTACCAGAACTACAAACATGCCCATTCGTAATAAAAAATACATCAGATCATCTATAGGGACTAATATTACTGAAAAAATGATTCCGATAATAGTGCTTGATAGAATTGTGTTTTTATATTCCTGATTACGAATCAGGTGATAAATAAAACCAATTAACACAACAATGATCAGCAAATAAGCTGGCGAAAGATAATAAACATTTGACGATCCTGTAATATCCATTTATATTCTCCTAATCACATTTTTTGAAAGCAATAAAATGACGTTACCCAATTTATATCAGTAGCATCCCATGGTATTATATAATCAAATGTATGCGCATCACCTTCATATAACATCGCATATGTTTTTCCAGGCAACAAAACAGCATATTGATTTTCTGTATGTCTTTCGCCTCTCACATAGTAAATTACTGAACATTCCATAACCCAACAGTCATCATTGCCGGGCACTCTATTGACTTTATAATGGCGCCAAATATAATCGCCCTCTTCACCACCATATGGAAAACAAATGAAATTGTAATCATCTGTAAATCTGGGCTCAAGTACTAAGTTTTCTGGTATTTCTTTTTCTAGATCAGATTGTGAAGGTGTTATATCATTATAATATTTTTGTAATCCTTCTATTAAGTGATCCCAAAACCATTTTGATGATCCTGAATCTCCCCAATACTGAGACATAAGAGTTATAAGATATGTAGCACGGTTAAAATTTCCTTCTTCTTCAGCCTCCTCTATCGCAAGAGGTCGAATAGCCTCAAGAAACGCCAATGGCCCTAATACAAATAGTGCGGGTGCTAACCATTCCCTAACAAAAGAATTGAACCTTCTCCTAAACCTGTAAGTGTTCCCAATAGAGCAACAACACTACCAAAAGAAATCGAAACATCGTTAATAATATTTTAAGTTCTTCCTCATGTCCATTAGCCCGTGGTTTTCTCAGTGTATAAAGTAAAATAACAACGTTTACTGCGACAAGGATATCAATTATTTCATATTTAAGTCTACTTACGTTTACAAGTCCCGGATATATATAGAAATGTAGAGAGTAAAAGTATTTTGAATTTAGTCTCATTTTCTTTTAATTCTTCTAACATTTTTAATCCCCTTTACTATCTTTGCACTGATTTCTAATTCCGAAACTTTCTTAAGGTAGTTTATACATTTTATACATTAATATTTGTCCATTCAACACCCTTTCATATTTTAGTTTCATATACCGGTTTTTTTATAATGTTCTATATCCTTTGATATTTTCCATTGGTCAGGCACGATTTTAAATGCAAAAAATATGATTACAATTGTAAATACTCCTAAAGATATATAATCAAAGATTGTAATTATTTGACCTAAACCAAGTATCCATGTTAACAGTAAAAGTATAGACACTACCGCAAAATAAACCTTTTTATTGTAATATTCCCTGATTTGGAACAAGCCTGTTATAAAGACTACTATTGAGAAATTAATGTATGGAATGTGTATGAATGATGGATTAGTCGAGTACAAAGTAATGCCTAATATTGAGAAAATAACTCCCATTAATATTAATGTTAAACCTGGACTTTTCATGTCAATTAACTCCTATATCAGGAGAGTAAATTATTGTCAATAATCTATTTACAATATCTTCATTATTTTCTGGAATAACTGTATATCGAACATAAACAAGTTTTCCATTGTTTCTAATTTGTAACCATGGATCTTCAACCATTTGGTTATAAGATCCCTCAAGTACATCCCATATTAAAAGACCAATCCCACCGGATACACCAATTTTCCAAGCAAGCACAGCATCTGCAGCAGCAGCTTCTCCCGGACCATATACAATACCAAGGACTATAAGTTTCCAAGTTATCTCAAATTTCATTGAATTTATCATGCTCTTTGGATTGGCTCGAATATCCCATGTAGTTGAATCATACCCCAACTCAATATGTTACAGGACTCCAACTATCTCCTATTGAATCCTTGTAAACATCAATTCGAGAGTTCATCAAGCAAACCCCCAAAATATTAAAAGGAGAATCTTTAAGGTTAAACAAATTATTTGCTATTTCCAAAGATATCATAGCACTGTTAATGAAACTTGTGAGTCCTATTTTGATATTGGTAGCAAGATGGCTAAAATCAATAGTAACATCACCATTAAAGATGTCCATTATTAATTGCTCATAACCCAGGATAACTTCTCCGAAATCTGTAGCCCACTCCGTTTGCAAGTCCGAAAAACACCCCGCACCAGAAACTGTATTATTAAGCATCATCACATCCCGCAAAATACCAGTCTCAGAATCAAAAACCAAAAACAGAGTGTTATTCTCTGATTTCGTCACCATGTTCCCATTGCTCATGAAAATATCCGGCATTTGTCCATTGAAAATTTCTTTACCTAAACCAATCGTAATAGAAGTACCATCCCCTCCAGGGAATAATGTTTCCATAACCCAGTGTTCAATGGGATTGATGGCTGCAGAGCAAGCATAACGGAATGATAAAATATTTTCTGGATCACCAACTACATCTATTCCAAAGCGATGATCACATTCTAAAGTCATAACATTACTGTAAGCATCATCAAAAACTGAAACCACAATTGGTGTAGTACGACTCCAGGTAACATTAAATTCTGCCGCTGCCTGATCTGCCACCATATCATGGGCTTTAATCATCAGTAAAGAGGTTAAGAATGTTCCATAAGCCGCCCTCATAGGCCCATAAGGGTAGAGAAGATTTCCATTACTATCAGTTTTATATTCCTGATCCAGCCAGTACCGTAAACGTTTATCCGTGAACATGAGTTGTAATAATGTAAATTTTAAGATTTGGAAAAAAGAATATTTTCCTTAGCCTTTTTTGCGGGTTCAAAATCAAGATCTATTTCTAAAACTTGATTGAAATATTTCAGTGCTTCTTTTTGTTTTCCAAGTTTGTGGAGGATGAAACCTTTGTTATACAATGAAGAAATGTCTTGAGGATCGATTTTCACTGTTTCATCAAAACATCTGATGGCTTCTTCAAGTTTTCCAAGTTCTCCGAGAAGAGAACCTTTATTATTCCATACTTCGCCATCCATTGGGTCTATTTTCAAGGATTTATTATAACACTTGATGGCTTCTTGAAATTCTCCTTGTTCTTCTAAGGCTACTCCTTTTTTGTTCCATACTTGACTGTCTTTAGAATGGATTTTCAAAGCCTGATTATAACATTTGATGGCTTCTTTAAGTCTATTATGATTGGTTAATAGATCTCCTTTTATAATCCATCCTTTGAAGTTCTCTGGATCAAAATTGAGAGCCTCCTCAGAAGTTTCAGAAGCTTCCTGATGTCTTTTAATCTGATTTAGCACATTACTCTTCCTATATAAGATATCAAAGTTTTTAAAGCCTAATTTCATCGCTTTATTATAACATTCAATTGCTTCTTCAAATCTACCTAAATTATGGAGGACTGCTCCTTTACCAAACCAAAATAATGAATTTTCAGGATCTAGTTTTATGGCCTTATTAATACATTTAATTCCTTCATGGGGATTTCCTGAATCTGTAAAAGCAGCTCCCCTCAAACTCCATGCTAAAGCATAATTATGATCCAATTTCAATGCTTCATCAACTAACTTCAATATTTCATCAATATACCTCTTAGAAGGATAGTTTTCACTTTCAGTTAGCGTAAATGCTTTTTTAACCAGAGATTTTTTCCGGTAACTATCAAATACACCCATCTATTCACCATATTTTTAGGACTTCATGGATAAAATATGTTCAATTGCATTTTTAGTGAATTGCGAGTTTGGATTTAGTTCTAATGATTTTTTATAACATTTTAAAGCTTCTTCAGGTTTTCCTAGTTTTTCAAGTGTTAATGCTTTGCCGGACCATCCATGTGCATTCTCCGGTTTTAAGGTTACAACCTTTTCAAAACATTTAAGTGCTTCATCATGTCTTTCAAGGTAACCTAAAGCCATCCCCTTATAACACCACGCTTTGAAATAGTCAGGTTTCAGTTCAATGGATTTATCAAAGAAATCCAAAGATTCTTGAAACCTTTTAAGCCCTATAAAAGAATAACCTTTATTAGAAAGCGTCCTATAATCTTTGGGATCCAATTTCAATGCTTCTTCTGAAAGCTCCAAAGATTCTTGATATTTGCCTAATTTATTGAAAAATTTGCTCCTCATCTGTAATGCAGTTATATCACCAGGATCTACCTCTAAAGCTTTTCCCCAACTATTAACAGCTTCTTCATATTTATCCATTAGTGTGAAAATGATACCCTTCAAATCCCATAATTCACTATCATCTGGATCTAACTTTAAAACTTCATCAAGGCAAACCATTGCCTCTTCAAATTTCTCTTTTTTATAAAAATTCATACATTTGTTTAGCAGAACTTTCTTTTGATCTTGAGAACTTCCTTTCCGTTTCCTGAAGAACATTATAGACACCAAAAAATTGAATATTTACTGATATAACTCAGTCTCTAATTGTCTTTTAGAAATTATGCATATAAATTTTATTTAATTAACATCTACTAAAATACTCCACCACCACCTCCACCGGATGCAGAATTATTATCTGTTGTAATTACTTTTATAATTACTTTTAATGGTTCAGAAATCCCATCTATAAGGCTTGCTCCAGCAATAGTTAAGCCAGTAAGTACAAGAATACCTCCTGAAACAATTTGATAAACATCTCCTTTCGATATCCCCTCACTTACAAGCTTTACACCTGTTCCTATAGCAGTACCCAACGGAATATATTTTGTATTATCATCGTCACTGCCACCACTGGCAAGGCGTAATACAAAATCGAGGCCTATTTGTAAAGCTTTTTGTTTCTCTTCATCCGTCATATTAGAGTCATTTACATCATCTTTATAATCTTCATAACTATACAAGTCAAAAATTCCCCCTAAGCTATCATAAAATTCTTGCCATTCTTTGTCTCTTTGTTCATATAATGGCTTATTAATCATATCAATATATGCATTTTGCTCATTCAATACATTAGACCATTCTCCAGATTGGAAGATGGTAAAGTACAGGGCATCCTTCCATCGATCCAGAAAATTCTGTTTATACCAATTAGCAGTGTTAAAATTCCCCTCTCTTTCGGCTTGTTCTATCATATGGGGATTCATAGCTTCAAGAAATACAAATGGTCCTAATATGAATGCTGATGCTATACCAAACATTGCCATACCAGTCAAGCTCAAACCTTCCAAAGTAGCTGTTACAGTTGTTCCAACAATTGCACCCAGATAAACTGAAAGGTCACCAATAGAATCAAACAATCCAGACTGATTATTTAATAAATCCTCACCCAGATCACTGGCCCATTCTGTTTGTAGGTCACTGAAACAGTAAGCACCGGACATTGTTATGTAAGTTATCATCACATCCCGGACAATACCAGTTTCAAGATCAAGAACTAAATACAGATCCTCAATAGAAGACATCATCACTTGGTAACCATTACTTATAAAGACGTCAACCATTTCACCATTTAAGATCATCTGAGCCAAACCAATGGTTATAGACCTACCACCACCGCCAGGGAATAATGTTTCCATAACCTGGTGTTCAATAGGATTAATGGCTGCCGAACATGCATAACGAAATGCCCAAACACTGCTTGGATCGCCGATTACATCCATACCAAAACGATGATCACATTCTAAGGTCAAAATGGTACTGTAAGCATCATCATACACTGAAACCACAATTGGTGTAGTACGACTCCACGTAACATTATACTGAGCAGCAGCTTGGTCAGCCACCATATCATGTGCTTTAATCATCAAAAGTGAAGTGAGAAAAGTACCATAAGCTGCTCTCATAGGTCCATCAGGGTAGAGCAGATTTCCATTACCATCAGTTTTATATTCTTGATCCAGCCGGTACTGTAGTATTTCGTCTGTGACTTTGGTTGTGACAAATGCAAAACTCCTAACACCTTCATAACCAGCGTCTCTGTAAATAAATGAAGTAGGATTAAGAGGATCACCATAAGTGTGGTAATAACCGCCATTAGCATAGATCATTGGACTGACCCTGGAAGTAGAATTACCAAATTTCCCTAACATCTTCTTTATATTTACACTAAAAGTTGTTTTAAATCCTTCATGAAATTAAAAACATCACAAAATTAATTAAAAGCTGTGAAATACCAAACAATACAAAAGCCAGTACAAACATAAATAAAAATCCTTTTTTAGTCCTTAAATCAATTGGAACAATTTTATTAAGCTTATCAGGGAACAAATACACCGTCTGTAATAATAAACCTACAAGAATCGAAGCAATAATAAATTCCAGGGAAGGAATGCCG
Source organism: Methanobacterium sp. UBA375 (assembly GCA_002495625.1). Taxonomy (GTDB): domain Archaea; phylum Methanobacteriota; class Methanobacteria; order Methanobacteriales; family Methanobacteriaceae; genus Methanobacterium_A. Next base: position 450,123 of record DAGC01000002.1, read on the forward strand.
TTACTTAAATAAGAACTTATACTCCAAAATCCTCCCCCAATAGTGAAAACACCCAACGCCTCAGCCAAAATCCAGTAAGAAAAAGGCATAAAACCAAAACCACCCCCATGGGGAATACTCTCATCACTAAAAGCCTTAATTCTTAAAAACATTCCCACAATGGGATAAACAACAGCAATAGCACCCCCTATACCAAAAAAGATATTTCCAGTCATTATACCCAACATTAACATTCCAAAGAAAAATGCAGGTGCCCAACAGAGTAAAATGATAACATAACCCTGATAAGAAAGCTGAAAAGGAGATCTAACCGGCCGCATCCCATATTTCTCATCCAATTTATCCCAAAAATAAAGAACCAATGTGACTCCCAGTACAATAAGACAAAGTACTGCAAAAAATGGAATAAAGTTAAATCCCATTAAAATTCCAACAAAAATATAACTTACAATTAAACATGAAATTAAACCGAACGGTATCAAAAGCAAAGCCTGAGTTTTACGTTCGGCTTCATTTAACTCATAAGGCATTTTAAAAAATATTTTAGAGAAACTTCTTTGTCTCATTTTTAATCCCCTTAAATAATCATCCTGTAAAATGCTATTATGTCATGAAGTTGAAGTTTATACCTATATTAGTTAGTACCTAATTGACTAAAGTTTATTCATATAAATTAGACTGTTGCAAGGTACTCCTCAGTACTATCATATTTTTTATAACCAAAAGCTCCGTCAATATCATCACTATACTTATCTATTACATATGCAGCACGATCGGGTAAATAAGTATATTTAAAAGCGTTCTCAGCAGCTTCTTTTGGTGTCCATCCAAACGCTATCCTAACTACTCCTTCCGTAGAACCATAATTAACATAACGCACACTGGTAATAGATCCCCCCGTAAGAGGCCCTTTAGCATAATCAGGTCCCACACTCTTAATAAGTTGAACCATATACCCATCATAATCTTTAGGAATAGTAAAGAGCTCTCTCGAAACTCCTTTAGATGTGAGAGTTTTAACAGCTAACTTACCACCAATACTACCTTCCCAACCAACAAAAGGTATAAAAGAAGGAACAACATTCAAAGCAAAGTTAAATTGATTCGATGGTGAATACATATCCTCATCCATGTCAGCAGCATACCATGAGCTGATCAATCCTCCAGCTATCAATAAACCTCCAATAATCCATCCTGGTGGGCCACCAACAAGTGCAATTGCCATTCCAATTGATATTGCTGTGCTGCCTGCAAGTCCCAGTGCTTCGTCTTGCCATTCATCACTATCCTGGCCGTAATCTGTGGCCACGTCTTCACCGGTTTCCATGGCTCGGTTTATAGCGTCTTTGTTGTCGAGTAGTGAGTTACCATAACCATGGGCCCATTCGGTTTGCTGGTCACCAAAACACTTGGTACCACTGATAATCTCATTTAAGAACATTCCATCCATTACAATACCTGTGAGTGGATCGATAATCAATATTCTCTGATTGTCACCAATTGCTCTTATAATAGTGTAACCGTTACTTTCAAAAATCTCTAAGGGCTCACCATTAAGCATCATATAGCCCAAACCAAGAGTCACACTACCCAGAAGATCACTGGTAGAGTTAGATGAAGGGAATAAAGCCTGTCCAACCCAGTATTCTATAGGTGAGAAGGCAGATGAACAAGCATAACGGAAAGCCTTCACATGATCCGGATCGCCAAACACATCCATACCCATCCGATGATTCATCTCACCAGTTATATAAGTTGAAGTTGCATCATCACACACCGAAACCACAATAGGAGTAGTTCGCATCCAGGTTACATTATATTTAGAGGCTGCAGCATCAGCCACCATATCATGACAATAGATAACCAGAAGCGCCTCCAGGAAAGTACCATAAGCAGCCTTCATAGGTCCTTCCTGATAAAGGAGAGCACCATTTTCATCCTTCTTATCCTTCTGATCCAGCCAGTAACGTAAAATATCATCTGTAACTTTGGTGGTGGCTATGGCAAAACTCCTAACACCATCATAACCCTCATCCTTATAAATGTAAGAAGTAGGATTATCATGATCATCTACATGGAAATATCCCCCATTGGCATAAATCATTGTACTAATTCTGTAAATAGGATTACCAGGGAAGTTTATATCAACTAACTCACCAGTATCTGGATCTTCAACTGTTATCTTTTTAGCTGCATCACCGGGATATTCAATGTAAGTTGCTATGTCATCAGTGAAGTACCTGTAATTTGCAATCATGTACATTTCACTATCTGTAAAACCATTCCTTTCTTTAATTATATTTAAGATACCTGCTTCCAATTCATTACCTGTTAAATTCTGTAACTGAGGATTCTGGCCAACGATACTTTGCAGTGCCATTTTAGATTCTTCTGACTCTGAAAATAACCAGTTTAAGAAGTTTACATTGTACCAAACTTTCTCGGAATACAAATCCTTGTTGTTGAGATAATTTAGGTTTGAAACAGTTCTGTTTAAGACCACCACTCCATTTACAATTAGGTTAACTTCGTTCTGGAATGTTCCAAAGTTGCTGCTTTTGGACTTCCATAACACACTCACCCAGCTAACAGACTCATTTAAAGGTAGTTCATAATACAAAGAAAGCGGCTGGCCAGTAAATAAATCGATAGCAGTACTAATAATATATATTTTAGCATTAGCACTGCGATCAACTGCGGTAGATACACTTTGCCCATCAACAACCGCAGTTACATTTGTTAAACCGGATTGCAGGTTAGGATCCAACACCAGAGTAGAGGAAGCTTCACCCTTTACTGTAGTACTAGTATTGGTAATAGTACCATTATCTGTTGTGAAATTAACTGGTATATTATCTGGAGCGTAATTTAGAGTTGAAAGATATTCACCGTCGCTGTTGTGGTTCAGGTCTGCTGTGATGGTTGCTTCATAGATTTTACCATCAGAAACCTTATAGGATGTAGGGGTGACTGTAAGAACCAGCCATGGATCGTAAATAACAGTTCCATTTTGATTCCAGATATTGCGAGGCGTAGTTGGCCAGTTAGGTGAACTAATATACATTACACTGTTTGATCCCCACCAGTTGTTGGTGGCATTTACAGTTCCATTTCCTATATTATTAAGCCCATGACCAATAATACTGTTGAAATGAATATCTCCTGAAGAGTCATAAAGATAAATTCCATTGTATATATTATTCCCATAAATATGGATGTCTGAGTTACATACTCTCATTCCAGTATTATTATCTGTTATGACATTGCCTGAAACAAAATTATTCTGAGAGTTTGAAAGAAAGATTCCATTCTCATTATCGGTTATATTATTATCAGAAATTGAGTTATTTTGGGAAGTATCGATATGCACTCCTGTTGAGTCAGGATACTCCATTATACTTCTTAAATTATTTTGAGAAAGTATATTATTTGAAGAATTAGTGAGGAATATACCATAACAACTTTCAAATACATTATTTCCATAAATTTTGTTGTTATTTGAGCCTGAAAGCCAGATACCATGGTAAGCATTATAGGAAGCATTATTTCCTGAAACAGTGCAACCATAAGCAGAATTCAAAGAAATACCAATACTACCCCCAGTCACAGTAAAACCATGAATTATAGAACCACTACCACCAGAATTAATATTAAAAACAGGATTTGAAGAATTCAATGCCTGTACTGTTACGTTACCCTCAGAGATTATAGTAAGGGTTTTATTTACCACAATATTTTCATTATATGTTCCATTGGTAACCAGGATAATATCACCAGCTACTGTCAAAGGATCACTAACAGCGGCATGGATACTGTTAAAGGATTTATGGAATGATTTTAAAACTTCTTGGTTATTTAATGTGGCTGTGACTGTTGTTGCGCCGTCTGATGTATTGGAGGTGAGTGTTACTTTTGCCTTACCACTGCGAGTGGTTCCTGTACTGTTTATAGTTCCTAGTGTGGTGGTGAAATTCACAGGTAACCCATCGGGTATCGTTCCAGAGGAAGAAGTATCATCGCCTTGACTGTTATGGGTTAAATCAGCGGTTACATCAGAATCAGAAATACTGTCGTGTGTCACTGTAATTGTAGAGCCGGTTAAATTAAGCACGAGCCATGGATCATGTGTAACGCTTCCACCAGCAATGTAAATATCACTTCCGATGCTTGAAGAAACTACGGGATTATTCCTTCCCCACCAGTTAGTGGTGGCGTTTACTGTCCCGTTACCAATATTATAAAGTCCATAATGAGTATTTCCTGTGATTATATTGAAATTAACATCAGCAGATGATGATATAACCTTGATCCCATTTTGATGATTATCTACTATGGTATTTTCGTAGATTGTGCTATTATTAGAGTTATTGAGCTCAACACCGTTCATTAGATTGTTCTGTATTATGTTGGCCATTATTAAAGTGTTTTCAGAGTTGTTAATGTAAATTCCATTTCCAGAATTGTTGGTTATGTTATTGGAATATATGGTGTTGTTGTTTGAACTGTTAAGCTGAATTCCTCCCATCAAATTACTGGTCAGGTTATTATTACATACGATATTGTCGGTTGAATTGAAAAGGAGCAATCCATAATAATTATTAATTAAAATATTCTCCGTGATGGTACAGTTACTGGCTTGGTTGAGATAGATTCCCGATGAGGATGTGCCATTAGCTCCAGTTAAGGTAAATCCTAGAATCATAGATCCACTTCCACTGGAATTAACAGTGATAACTGGGTTGTTTGGATTAGCGGCCTGAATTATTACGTTTCCATCATAAGGACGTAAGATGAGATTTTTATTCACCACAATGTTTTCGGTGTATGTTCCATTTGTAACTACAATAACGTTATCATCAACTGTTAAAGGATCATCAATAGCACTTTGTATACTGGAATAACCCATACCCGTATTAAGATTACCTATAAGTGTGAAGATATAATGTTCAGTGCCGATTGGAGACTGGTTACCTGTAAAATCAACTGCTATAAATTTTAAAGTGGTGGTTGTGGTTAGGGTAACAGGACTGGTGTATATTGCACTTGAAACTGTAGGAGTGCTACCATCAGTGGTGTAATAAATAACAGGATTCAGATCAAGGTTATCAGATGCTGTTAAATTCACGTGTTGAGTATCATTGTAAAGTCCACCGACAAGACTGGCATTTACAGTTGGTGCAATTGCATCAATGGTTATATTTGTTTGCACACTCATTCCATCTAATGTAGCGGTAATATTGGCCGTTCCTAGTGTGATTGTTCCTGGGTTGAATGTTAGGGTGGCTTTCCCATTTCTGGTATAAGCGGTACTGGTGATTGTGCCTAAATTTGTAGTGAAATTTACTGGAATGTTATCTGGAACATGGCCTCCGGAGGAGGTATCTTCGGTATTACTGTTATGAGTTAAATCAGCAGTAACTGTGGAGTTACCACTGGTATTTACAGGGGCAGCGCTTACATTTAAGACAAGCCATGGGCTGTAATTTACAGTCCCATTTTGATTCAAGATGTCTGCATATGGCAACGATGAAGTGGAATAGATAGGAGTATTGGTACCCCACCAATTGTTTTTAACATTTACAGTACCATTACCTGCATTATAAAGGCCATATGCGCTGTTTCCAACTATTCTATTTAAATTTATACTAGCATTACCACCGTAATTGTATATAGCACCACCATTAGTTGCAGTGTTATTTGTGAACGTGCTGCTAAACACTGTTAAATTACCCTCATTGTAGATGGCTCCACCATTGGTTGCATGGTTGCCTGTGAAAGTACTGCCAGAGACGGTTAAATTACCTCTATTGTGGAGGGCGCCACCGTTAGTTGTATCACTATTTTTAAAGGTTATATTGTATATTGTAACAGTTATGCCTGGATTTATTGTAATTATTGAACTTGAAGAATTCAAAGCTTGTAATGTTACATTTCCTCCAGATAATGCCCTTATTATTAAACTTTTATTTATAACAACATTTTCTCTGTAAGTTCCACTTCTAATCTCAATAACATCACCGTCAGAGGTTGAAGGATCGTCAATGGCTGCTTGTATGCTGGCAAATCCTTTCTGAGTTACAGTATTAAATATTTTATATAAGCTAACTGTTGTGGAGACTATCTGATTATCCAAAGAAATTGTAACGTTAGCTATACCATTTGTTGTCGAATTAAGTTGAGATATTGCTTTTCCATTAATTGTATTTGCAATTGCTCCAATGGTCCCATAATCTGTAATGAAATTAACAGTTATTCCATCTGGAATGTGCCCTAAAGGCAATAAATTAGCTCCCTGGTTATTATGTGTTAAATCGGCTGTTACATTAAAAATACCATCCCTAAAGTAAACAGAATTTACTGTCAGTACAATCCAGGGATTGTAAATGACATTTCCCCCTAAAATGCAAATATCACTGATGCTACTTGAGGAGACAGTTGGTGTGTTAGTTCCCCACCAGTTATTGATTGCATTTACAGGGTTACTATAAGCATTAACGAGTCCACCCACATTGTTTCCAGTGATTCTATTGAAATTAACAGTAGCTGGTGAAAAGTAGAGGTAGATACCTTTGTGATTATTTGTTATTATATTTTCAGTTATTTCGTTGCTATCTGAGTTATCAAGGTAAATCCCGGCATCGAGATTGTTACTTATAGTATTTTCTAAAATTGAGCTATTACTTGAATAAAGAAGAAGAATTCCATTTCTAATGTTTTCCACGGCCTTATTCATAGATATTGTGTTATTAGTTGCGTTTTGAAGATTAATTCCCACAGTATTTTTTGTTGCATTATTTCCAGATATGGTGTTGTCTTCTGATTTATAAAGGAGAATTCCGTTTTCAGTATTGTTCGTTGCATTATTTCCAGATATGATGGTGTTATTTGAATAACCAATAATAATTCCGCCATAAATCGTTTCATTTATACCATTGTTTTTCACATCATTTCCAGATATCAAAGTACTATTTGAGTAACTAAGGAAAATACCAACTTGAATATTATCAGTAGCAGTATTTCCAATTATATTTGTATTATTTGAATTATCAACGAGGATTCCTTTTAAAGCATTGTTAATTGCTTTGTTTCTAGATATAATATTCTTATTTGAAGTATCTATACAAATTCCATTATTGTTATTTTCTGCATTGTTTTCAGATATTGTATTATTATTTGAATTATAAAGGAAAATTCCGTCATCATTATTTTCCGCATCATTTTTAGATATTGTATTATTATTTGAACAGTAAGTGAAAATACCCACAGAATTATGTGAAATATAATTTTCACTTATAGAATTATTGTTTGAATAATATGCAAAAATTCCATTTTCATTATTCATTATGGTGTTTCCGGTTATATTGCAATTTTTAGCATAATATAACAGTATTCCTGTTGAATTTGTAGCGCCTTGTATGGTGAAACCAGTAATTTTTGTTCCATTTCCCCCTGAATCTATTCCAATAGTCGCATAGGCTGGATCTAAAGCTTGAATGATAACATTAGCCCCAGTGGCGGCTTTTAAATTTAGTGCTTTAAATATAACGATATTTTCTGTGTAAATTCCCGTACCAACTTGGATTGTATTATGGGCTGATGCAGCATTTACAGCCGCCTGAATACTAGGATATGTGGTGCCGGTATTAACATTTTGCACAGTGTTTGTGACATTGAATCTAAAGCCACAAAGCGCCAGTGGATTATCCTCAAGATCAGTTATACTACCAGTATGTAAAGTTAAAGTATATCTGCCTCCTGCCAACGAATTAATAGGTTTTATAGTTAAAATACTGCCATTAATAGATTTTGTGATAGGTATGGATGTTCCGCCATTGTTTTTTAATTCAATCCAGAGACTTCCTGCTTTAATTGGCTCATTAAAAGTAACTTTGATTACTTTATTAACTGGTACATTAATTGCATTATTTGCTGGATCTATACTAGTGACTATTGGAGGAGCTGCTGTGCTGATTGTGTAAGTTCTGGTTTGTGTTGATCCTGTGTTTCCTGTTGCATCTTTTCCATAGTACTTCAAAGTTGTCACCCCTTGACCAAAGGTTAATGTAACAGTTTTAGTCTTGTAACTCCATGTAGAGCCACCATTAGTACTGTAATAGACTTTGGGGTTGGGATCGACATGGTCAGTGGCTGTTAAAGTCACAGTTTTCGTAGTGTTATAGGATCCAGAAGCAAGATTATTGCTTACAGTAGGGGCAACATTATCTATCACCACACCGGTTGAATCTATACCTGCAACGTTACTCACCGTCACATAATTAGGTAACCGGTCATTATAACGGTAAAAGTCCACCACCTTTGAATACGTGTAAACCAGCGATTCGTAACGAATGTTCCCTATGGAACTGCTCATAAAATTGGGTGCTCGATTATTCGTGTTTATAAACGAATTAAGGTTATTGGCAACAGTAACGTACTCCGATTTATACAATGTACCAGTTGCAGATCCAGAAGGACTAGGGGCTTTAGCCACACTGCTTATAGTTACTGGTGCAGTCGAACCTGAATTTAGCTGAACTGTAGTTTTAGCAAGTGTTTTTAAAAATGAGGGAGTGGTACTATTTTTAGAGGAAATATCTACATAACCCGGCACATTACCATGTGATTCAGTATAACTTTTAATCCCAGTCGAAAGCTGTTCTACCTCACTAATAGTGTAACTAGCTGCTGAAACAGTTCCCATAACTGAAATAAGCATCAAAAACAAAGTTATTAGTATAATAAATATGTACTTTTTCCTCATAATAACCACCAAAATTGTGTTAGTAACACCTAATATATAATACTTTTCATATCATAATTATTATTACTAAACTTCAAAATACGTTGGAAAAAGTAATAATTCATAGAAAAATATATATCCCAAAATCATTTGCTTATTGTATATGGAGAAAATAGTGTTAGGACTCCCCAAGGGGAGTTTAAATAATGTTAACCGGGGAAACACCCACAAGTTACTGGTTGACGCAGGCTATGAGGTTAAAGGATACGAACCTGGAAATGAGGCCTATGAAATAAACGTCCTGAACGATCCAGAGATTAAAGCCTACCTCACCAGGCCGCAGAGCGCACCAGTGGAGCTCAACCGTAAGATGGTTGATATTGCAATTATAGGTGAAGATTGGGTTAAAGAGGAGTCCATAGCCAACGATGAAGAGTCAATAAAGAAGTTAGGTGATCTGGATTACGGCCAGACCCGTCTGGTGGTGGCTGTACCCAGCAGTGATCCTTACCAGAATTTAACTGATTTTTTCAGGGATAACCAGGATCGGGAGTCGCCCATCCTGTGCTTCACAGAGTACCCCAACTTAACCCGGCAGCACATAATGGCCAATAAGGGATACCAGGAGATCTACTTAGACAGCATACCCCTGGTCCAGATAAGGGGACTGGTCAATGGGGACAATGAACAGGTCCAGATAATAAACTCAGACGGTGCAACCGAGGTATACATAGCCAAGGGTGCTGATTTAATCGTGGATAACACCCAGACCGGGAGCAGCCTTAAAAAAGCCGGCCTTAAGATCCTGGAGACCATAATGGAATCCAGCGCCGGACTCTACGCTGGCCCCAGCTGTACTGGTGATAAGATGGATAAGGCGGAGATGATCTACGACCAGCTCTTTGGTGCGGTGAAGGCCAGGAAGTACTTCGATATAAAATTCAACATATCCAATGAAAACGTGGAGGAAGTTAAGAAATTCCTGGTGGAGGGCAAGTACTGCAGTGATGAACCCACCATATCCCAGGGAAGCGACTATTCCCAGGTAAACGTACTCATCCCTAAGAACAAATTCCCGGAAATGTTACAGGGAATAAAAGGTTACGGTGCATCCGCTGTGATCAGGGGAAACGTGAAGCAGTACGTTAAATAAGGTAGTATGCACTGTTAAATAATCACTATGACCTTTGATATTTTAAAGATAATAGACAAAGACCATTTCAGGGAAAATTTAAATGAATGCACCCGCAAAGCTTTTATTAAGCTCCCTATAATGGATAAACCTAAAATACTCGATGTGGGATGTGGTACTGGAGTCCCCACCCTGGAACTGGCCCGGATAAGTGACGGGAAAATATTAGCTCTAGACATAGATCAGGAGGCACTGAACTGCCTTGACGAGAAAATAAGGGCCAGTGGACTTGTAGGTCGCATTAAAACCATCAACCGTTCACTTTTTGATATGGATTTTCCCGGTGGAAGTTTCGACCTGATCTGGGCTGAGGGGTCCCTGTTTGAGATTGGTTTTGAAGAAGCATTAAGGGACTGGCGACATTTAATCAGGGACCATGGTTTCATGGTGCTTCATATACCCCACCAGAACCACCAGGCAAGGATAAGTTCCATTAAAGCCTCAGGATACCAATTGTTGGACTTCTTCCTGGTCCACCACAGTATCTGGTGGTCTTACTTTTACCAGCCCTATGAAGAACACGTTAAAAATTTAATAGAAAAGTATCAGGAAAATAAGGAAGTACTAAAGGCTTTGAAGATTGAAGAAGTTGAAGTTGAAATGTTTAAGAATAATCCTGAGGCTAATAGTTCTATTTTTTATATAATGCAGAAAGTTTAAAAAAAGATAAGTTGGAGGTAATTTTTGCATTTACCTCTCAAAATTTTGGTTTTTTTTATAGGACCGCGTAGTATTCTTGGATTAATAAATTGGTTAAAGAGGATGTACCTAATCCCTTACCCTCATATTGATCTACAAGAACTACTCTGGTTCCGCCGCCTACATCACCGCAGTGTTTTGAACTGTATTTTGCGTAATTCCAGTTTGTCCATACACCATTAATAAGGACCTGTGTCCATGCGTGTTTGAATGAGTTATTGGCTATACCGCCTATGTAACCCATTATTCTAGCTTGAATTCCTGAAGCAGTTAGTCTCCAGTATAGATACAGAGCACTACCCCAGCAGTTTCCTTTACCTTCGGCAAGGAAGACATCTAGGTATGAATATTTATTACCCTGTATTGTTCCGTATTTCGCTTCGTCTCTTCCTATTTGGTCTATTGTCCCTTGAACATTACTGTTCAGGACGGAGTAGGGAACGATTTCAAGGGTGTTGGGTAATCTACCATTTGTACCATAGAATTGAATGACCTTGGCGAAGTTGTAGGTCAATGTTTCGTATCGCAGCTTTCCCAGTGTACTGTCCGCAAAATTAGGTGCTCTGCCTGCACTGTTGATGATTGATATCGCACTCTGTGCTAATTTAACATATTCTGCCATCTGTAAAGTACCGGCTTTAACCGTTTCAGTAGGATTTGGAGAACCAGTGACTGTTTTTAGTGTGATGGACGCTTTGGATCCGGTTTTCAACTGGACTATGGCGTAGCTTAATAGCTGCAGGAACTGTGGTGTGTTAACTTTTACGTTGTTTACGGTTACTGTGGATGGTGTTTTATGGTTGCTGTCAACGTAGTTTTTGTAGTTTTTCGCTGCGGTGACTATCTGAGGGATGGTGAAGCTGGTTCCACTGGTTGCCGGGTTAGCTGTACTTGTTGATGAACTGGTTCCTTCACTTTTAGTCCATGGTGTTACTGATACGAAGTTGGGTAGTCGGTTGTTGGTTTTATAGAATGCCACGATCTTGGAGTAAGTGTAGATCAGGTTTTCGGTTCTCATGTTTCCCTTGGAAGTAGACATGAAGTTGGGTAGCCTTCCGTTGGTGTTTATGAAAGTGGTAATTTTACCGGCTAGTGTGACGTATTCACTTTTGGTTAGGGTACCAGTCTTTAAATTTCCATTGGGGTTGGGTGCTTTGGCAACGGTTTTCACTGTAATTGATGTTTTACTGTTTTTATTGAGGTTGGTCGTAGTTGAAGCTAACAGGTACAGGTACTGTTCTTTTGTCACTGTTTTACTACCAACTGTTACGGTGCTTGGAACTGCTTTTTTAGTTTCCACGTAATTTTTCACTGTATCTGATGATTTAATTATAGAATTCGCATCTACAGTAGTAGTAGTGGCAGCAGAAACATTTTCTGCATTTATAAACAGTGCTAAAGAGAAAAGTAAAAGCACTGATAATATTACTTTAATTTTAATTTTACCGCCTCCTTGTCCAAAATTTAGAAATTGGATATATTCTGAACAATAGTTATACTCATTCGCGTATGGTATATAAAGTTTTTGATTTTTTTTCCGAAAAAATAGGATTAGAGAGCTCTTTTTTAAATTTAAGACACTCTGAAAGGTTTAATTAAGGGTGTATTTGGAAGAATCCTTCTTTATTGTTATTTTTAACAATTTAAGTCAAATAAAAGTTTATTTGCCTAAAAAAGCCCCTTTAATTGTTATTGAGTCCGTATGATTATCGGTTTATTAGTAGTTGTATTTTAATTAAAAGTTCCATTGAGGAAAACTAGTTTAATTGGTGGAGAATTTTTATTTAAAAAAATTTGAAATAGTTAAATAAGTTTTCATAGACTTAGAGCGTTTTTATTAAAAAAGAGTTGTTTGCCGATTTTAGAGTGTATTTTTATGTATTATCCCCTGGTTTTTATGTAAGAGAGAACTCACATTGTTAATCAATATGAGATGTGTTTATAATACTTTTTGGCATGATTTTAACTGGTCATGAATATAAGTTTGGGATATTACTCACAAAAATTTTTTAAAATTTTATTTTAATGTGAAATAAAAATGCATGTGCAATATTAATAATTATCTAAACTTTCCTTAATAATTTAGAAAATTGGCAAGGTGAAAATATGACAAGGGTAATTGCAGTTGCTTCTGGTAAAGGGGGCGTCGGAAAAACAACAGTTACTGCAAATTTAGGCATAGCCCTTTCTCTCTTGGAGGAGGACGTGCTAATACTTGATATGGATATTAACATGGCTAATTTAGAGCTGATCCTGGGACTGGAGGGAAAGCAGGTTACCTTACAGGAGGTTTTAGCCGGAGAAGAGAACATCCAAAACGCCATATATGAAGGCCCAGGAGGAGTTCACATAGTCCCTGCCGGTCTTTCCCTGCCCAACCTCAAGTACATAAAAAGGGAGAGAATGGAAAAGGTTTTCGACCAGCTCATTGGGAGCGTGGACATAATCCTCATAGACTCACCAGCAGGTCTCGAAAGAGACGCCCTGGCTGCCATGTCACCCGCAGATGAGATGATCCTGGTAACCACCCCAGAGGTCACATCCCTGACCGATACACTCAAGACCAAATTACTGGCTGAAAGGATGGGAATCAACATTTTAGGCGTGGTCTTAAACCGGGATAAAAATGACCGGGATTTCCTATCCCCAGAAGAAGTGGAAGCCATCATGGAAGCACCCATCCTGTGCATCATACCCGAAGACACGGAGTTAATTAAATTCTATGCCCAGGGTACTCCAATAATTATAGAAGACCCAGAATCCGAGGTATCACATTCATTTCTAGATTTAGCATCTTACCTGGTTGATAAAGACTATTTAATGCCCGAAATACCTAAAAAAAGTTTCATATCCAAGTTCATCGATGGTCTCATGGGCCATGTCCCTCTAAAACCCAGACGACAGAAAGGATAAAACTCAATTTTTTAAAAACAACCAGGTAAGACTTTTTTAACTTAATTTTTTTTATTTTGGTGCGATTTATTTAAATTGTATAATTTTTTTATTCAGTTTTTTTTGTTTTAATCATATAATTTTTCATCATGATTTTTTTTCATTGATTTACAAAGTGAAAATGGGATAACTATATTAACCCTAACCCATAACTTTTATAAACATATTAAGAGTAGATATAGACTCACAAGAGATATTAACCTTTTAACCTTGTTAGATGATATTTATGGGCTATCTAATCTGTAAGGAATGTGATGGGTACTATCAGCTTCAGGAGGGGGAGCATCCAGAGGATTTTGACCGGTGCCAGTGTGGAGGTAAACTGGAATACGTGGAGAAAATTGAAGACCAGAAGATAACCGATAAAATAACTTCTGCCCTAAACATCCGGAGGATATCCGGTATAATCGTAGGTGCGGTGGTTATACTGGTGTCCTTTTATATTTCTTCACCAGACCCTTACTCGTCCAACTTCGTATATAACAACAACATCTCCTTTTACCTGTGGGGTGCTGGTGGACTGGCAGCTGCAGTAATTGCCGGTGGAAACATCAGATCCGGTGTGTCCAACGGTTTTTATGCGGCCTGTATCTCCGGGCTGCTGGTGATCGTAACCTACTATTACCTGAGCAACCCCATATACCAGGTTGAATCTTCCCTGCCAGACGGTATAGCATTTTTTCTAGCTTTATGTGCAGTTTATCTCCTGGTACCTTCATTATTTAGTATAATAGGGGGTTTAATAGCCAGTATGTCCAGAAAGATCCTGATTAAGCTGACCTGATAATCTGGGGAGTAACATATATAAATTATATGAGCCAAGAAATTATAATGAATTAAGATGTAATAGGGTGTGTCATCTTTAGTAAAAAATGAAATTCTAGGTTCCCGAACCGTATTTTAAGTAGGTGGTATTAAATGATTGAAGAACTGGAATTTGAGATGGAAATGGATTATGAAGATGAATGGTTCGAAGAAGAGGCATTCGAAGAAGAAACATACAAGGAATTGGAACAGGCCAGGGGCGAAGTGGTTATAGATGCTAAAAAGAAGCGTCAGAAAAAAACCAGTAACGTCCAGGGGATTACACTAACATTTGAAGATACAGATGGCCTGGATGAAGACGAAACCTACACCATCAGCATAACTGCCGAGACAATAAAAATCGGACTAAGCGAAGGTGAAAACGGGAAGTTTAAGAAAGTGGGCATAGCCCAGTTGAAGGGGAATAAATTCCTGGAATACATAACCTTTCAGGACCATGAATTCAATCCCCAGATGACCATGGCCTTTGAAAACGGGTACTCCATTGAGATCTCAGGTAGAGCTACCATTGAGGAAGTAAAGAACACTAAGAAAAGGAAGAAGTAACGCCTTATAGAAGTAAAAATTTTATTTTTTTTAAAATTCAGTATTTCTTTAAATTCAGAAAATTTTTGCTTTTTTATGTTCAAATTTTTTGGATTTCTAAAAATTTTTTTAAAAACAATTTAAATTCTTAAACATTTATTATTTTCAATTCTAAATTTTCAAAGTTTTTATATACTATTTCCTTATCTTCTTCAGCTTATCCCATGGGGAACTCTTAGGCTCACCAGAATCCCCGGTTAATTTACTCAACTCCCTTTTAAGGTGGGTTATCTCCTTCTTGGATTGTAAAAGTAGGGTTTCCAGGTTATCGTTCTTACTTTTTAAGGTGTGATATTCCTTTTTAAGCTGATTATAATCTTTAGATTCCTTGCTGGTCTTAACTATCTGGAGTTCCCGGTTCAACTTTTTGATCAACTGTTTTTGCTGGTCTAACTTGGATATCAGTTTTCGGTTGGTGGCCTTAAGCTGGATGTTTTCTATCTCCAGGGTGTCTTCACCGGTGACAGATCTATCCTTCTTTGGAGAGAATGTTATTTGATTTCCCATTTTATTACACTCTACAAATATCTTACTTTGATCCCCCATGAATATCTTACCGGGTATATCCCTCATGAATTATCTTACTGAGTACATCCCGAATGAATTACTGTATCATATCCATCTTGGTGTTGTCCAGTTCACTTCGTACGTCCTTTTTCTTTTTACCCTTGTGCTTTTTCAAACTGATCTTCCTGGGTTTTATGGTGAAACTACCGTCACTGGGATGTAACGTAAAATCGTCTCTAACATTTCCCTGATCATCCTGGGAGGTCATGATGATCTTCCCCTATAAGAGCTTACACTTAGATTATCAATAGAATAGTTCTCATTCTTATTTCATATATTTATCTAAAATTAATATGCAGATAGTGTAAATGATATAAAAAAGTTTGATCTTGGTTGGTGTAAATGATATAAAAAAAAGTTTGATCTTATCTAGGTAAAACCCTGTTTGAAAAAATAAAAAAATAGAAAGTAAATTTTGGTATACTTTCCTATTTACTTACCGCCACGAAGTTGGGCAGTCTCTTATCTGTTTTGTAGAAAGCCAGTACCTTGGAAAACGTGTAGACAGCCTTGGTGAAACTCAAGGTTCCCAGTTTGGTGGTCAGGAAATTCGGTGCTCTTCCATTGATGTTGATGAATTTCACGATGTTTTTAGCCACGGTTATGTACTCCGCCTTTAGGATGTTGCCTGATTTGATGTTCCCTGATATTTTAGGGGCAGGGTTAACGTTTTTAACTGTAATCGTCGATGTTGATCCGCTGTTTAACTGAATAGTTGCTGTAGCTAAAAGGTACATGAATTTAGGCATAGTTAACTGGGCGCCGTTGACGGTTACATAGTTGGGTAATCTCTTGTTGGTTTCATAGAAAGTTTTAACACTGGCTGCTGCTGTTTGTATCTGGCTTACAGTGGCTTTCTGAGTGGTTGGGGTACTAGGTGTAGTAGGTGTAGTACTGACTGTGGTCTTGGTAGCCCATACAATCAGATTGGCGATTATATCTGGGTACTGTGGACTCAGTTCTGGGTGTGGTCCGCTTAGAACAACTCTTCCATTACCATAGTAATCGCCCACAATGGCAGCGTAACCTTTGTATCCACTTTTGCTGTCTGCGTATTTTGCGAAGATCTTAGCTCCAGAGGATCTGAGGTACATAGCTGCTCCGTTGTAATGGTGAAGGGTTAGTGTACCGCTACGTTTTATCACACTAGTTCCGTCAGAGGTGAAGGTTACTGGCAGGTTTCCCGTATAACCGACTGCATATGCATTTACATGGGGAGCTATTCCCCATCCATTGTAATAGCCATGGACAAAATTTGCGGCAGCATATGCTCCAGCGCAGATACCCAGGTATCCTCCACCGTTTTTAACGAAGTTTTTTATGGCTGTACCATATATATTGCTACTCTTCAGGTAGTACCCACCACCACTTCCTCCCGGCATAACCAGGAGGTCGTAACCTGATAATATTGACGTGGTAATTCTGGTGGAAGTAGCGTAGCTGAATTTAACTCCGTTTACCAGATTCTGTGAGTTGGCAGTGGCCAGAGACGTTTTCACTCCAGCAACACAGTCTGATGCAGCTTCTGGACCGCTGTAGATTAAAACCTTTATGGTTGTAGGGCTTCCCGCCGCATAATTCGTGCTAGTACTGGTCGTTTTGGTTGTAGTTGTAGTATTTACTTTCTTATCCTGTGCCGTAGTATCTGCAGTGCTTGTAGTATTTGCTGCTGCAGAAACAGCATTCAGGGTCAGTGTTAAACACAACAAAATTAACACTGTAAATAAAATTTTTTTGTTTATTATACCGCCTCCTTATCCTATAAACTCATTTTAAGGAATTTATTTGGATATTTTTTGATCATTTCTTGACTACATATATAGTTTTTGGTTTTTTAGGCAAAAAAAGTCGTTCACAAACCTCCTTAACCAATTTAAGACATGCTGTGATGTTATCTAACATGACAATTTTAAATAAGCGTTCTTAGTTTTTTTATTAAAAATATGAATCCATTTAAAACCTTAATTACCGTAATCTTATCTATTTATATTTTAATCATCTATAGGACTGTGTTTCACCAGCCAATTGAATCAACTTGGACAAACCTACTTAGTAATAACATTTTATATGGACTTATTTATCATCTAATTTGATAATAATTAACAGATAAGAGAAATAAGGTGTAGTACAAGTTTATTTATAAAAAGATAGTAAATACAATCATTTTTGTTACAATAATCCCTTTTTATAATATTTCACCTGATAACTTGATAAGTGAAAAAAATCGATATTTAAATACAGGAGCCTAGTTTTATGTTAATCACCAGCCAGATAATTGACTTCATCACCATCTCCCTAATAATTTTCGCTGTTTTCATGTTATGGATTTTCTGGTCAGATGTTTTGGGTGCAGGATTCGAACCAACCTCCCGGAAAATAGTTAAAAATATGTTAGAGATGGCCCGGGTAGAAGCAGGTGACGTAGTTTATGATCTGGGATCCGGTGATGGCAGGATAGTGATAGAAGCCGCCCGGAGCTTCAACGCAGGGGCAGTGGGGATTGAAGCCGATCCACTGAGATTTTTATGGTCGAAGGCGAAGGTGTTACTTCTGGGCTTGCAGAACCAGGTGGATATCCGGTGGGGTAACTTCTTCCGGGAGGATATCAGCGAGGCTACGGTGGTAACTCTATTTCTCTCCCGCAAAGCGAATCAGAATTTAAAACGTAAACTGAAAGTCGAACTCCAGCCAGGGACCAGGGTGGTAACCTATTACTGGAAATTCAATGGGTGGAAACCAGTCCAGGAAGACCTGAAAAACCATATATACCTCTACGTTGTGGGCCAGACCACCAGGGAATACCATCTAAAAGGTGAAAATACCTTTTAACTGAAACCCCCCATGAATACTACCAACTAAAAAATCAAGTACCAGCCAGGACATATAATATAACTGGTGAGAAAATGAGGGTGTGGGTTGAGCGCAGAGTTGAAGTTACAGATGAAAAGGTAACTGAAGTCCTGAATGAATATCTCCTGGGAAGGGACATAGAGGTACCGGATATACTTTTTCTTAAAAGCTTCGAAGTGAAGATAGGACTATCTTTTTATTGGATTAACCCTGAGCACTGCTTCTACGATGCCTTAGAACACAGGATGCTGTGCCGGCTTGAAGAGGTGAAGATGTGCCTGAGTGAGTGGGAATCTGCCCAGGAGATGTATGAAAAATCTGGATTTGAAGTGATGAATGCTCCAGAGGATGTTTAATAACAATAAAATAAAGATGATGGTGATGGGTTTTTACACCCGGACCATATGGACTCCTTTTAATAAAATAAATATAAATTCCGCAATCAGATCCCCATCACCGTAATTTTATTTATACGAACCTATTAATAAGTTTTCTCTAAATTTTATATCAAAATCTGTTGCCTAGGAGTTAACTAAAATCCAATTCCCAATATTTATATATAAAATAAATCAAAGGTTGTGTTAGGAATTACTATTAGTTTTGTAGAAGGGAGAGTACAGATGGCAAAAGCAGGGGTAATGATCGTAGAAGATGAAGCCATTACTGCCTTAGAAATTCGAAATGTAATAGAATCAGCAGATTACGAAGTTTTATCCGTGGTATACAGTGGTGAAGACGCTATAAAAGAAGCTCTAACCTTAAAACCCGATCTAATTTTGATGGATATCATCCTGAAGGGAGAAATAGATGGAATAGACGCCGCCCGTAAGATCAAGGAATTCATGGATATCCCGGTTCTCTACATCACCGCTCTCGAATCAGTGGAACCAAACCGGCTTAAAAATACCAAAGGCGCAGGGTTCCTGGTTAAACCTATCTCTGAAGGAGAATTGATGAGCAACATCGAAATCGCCATTCACAACTACAAAAATAACAAGAAAGAACTCAAAAACACTAAATCCGAAAGTTTAAGTGATGTGCAGGTTTTCCTCCAGAGCATGATTCCCCAGTTATCATCCAACCTATCCATTGATAAGAGAGGGGCCTTCCTGGGGATATTCCACAAGAAATTCGAAAAATTCATGAAACCCCGATTCCTCAAGGAAACCGGGAGATACGATAAGGGGGTATTCGATAAACTCCCAGAAACAGGTAAACTGCAGGTCTACCTCAACTGGATCATCACCTTCTTCCAGAACCTGGGCTTTGAAGTGGATGTATTCGATCAAAGGGATGAATGGATAGTCACCTTCCGGGACTGCACCTGGTGTGAGAGAAACTATGAAAACATATTCTGCTGCCTGATATGCCAGGCTATCCTGAAACAGACCTTAAACTGGACCGGTATTGATGGGGATATAGAATCACTTTCCGATGCCAGCATCAACAAGCCACTATGCAGATACAAGATAGCCCTGAATCATGACTGATTTTCTAAAATATAAAAACTAATTTTTATACTTAGGGAGATTTTAAATGACTAACGACAGTAAAGAGTTATCTAAGATGGATAAATTTCTAGAAAAGGGTAAAGAACACCACCGAGCGGAGTTCATCGTCGCGGTGATCGTCAACATCATACTCTACTATATAGCCAACAACCTCCTGAACTGGCATATCAGCTTCATAGCCCCTACTTTCGCCGATGTTTTATGGATTGTGAACTATTCCCTCCTGGCGGTCATCATAGTAAACCTGATATTCATATTCTATCACCCTAACTGGTTAAGGAACCTCCTACAAGCCGTAGTCGATGTGCTGTTTATAATAACTGCCTACACCTTTTTCACGGTATTCCCCTTCCTGGTGGGTGAAGGCGTGGACATAGCCCTGAAGATCCTCATCGCACTGATGATAGTGGCGTCTGTTATTTCTTTGGTAGTCCATATAGTCAGGTTCATACTGGGATTGATCTACAGGGATTGATGATGAAAAACATCATTTTTTAAATTTAATTAGTTCTTTTTATCTAATTAACTCTCTTTTATCTAAATTAACTTTTTTTATCTAATGAACTAATTTTTTAATATTTTTAACAGTCGTACTTCCTTAAAATCCTTTAAACTCTCTTTTCGTAAACCCCCTGTGAGATAACGATAACTATATATTAATCCTTAGGTAACATACTAAATGACTCAAGATATGAGGCGATAAAAAATGAGAAGAAGAAACAGGACTATTTTAGATAGGAAAGGTTTAGTCGAGAAGATGCTGGAAGACACGGCCCAGACCATCGACAACATCAGATACGACATTGAAAAATCCATAGTTGACTACACATTCGTCCCAGGTAAGGACATAATAGAAACAGACGACAGCGTAATAGTGCACGTGGATCTGCCCGGCATCAAGAAAGAGGACATCGAACTAAACGTAACCGATAAAAGGATGAAAGTCAAAGCAAAATTCGACATCACCAGCAAAGTCGAGAGGGGAAGTCACATAACCATAAACGACCAGAAAAGTGGTTATTTAAGGAGAACAGTAAGGTTCCCCAGAAAAGTGATACCAGAACAAGCAGAAGCCCGCTTTGACCAGGACGTTTTAACCGTGGAAGTCCCTAAAGAGGAAAAAGAAGAAAGCTTCCAAGTGGAGATAAAATAATCTCGAAAGCTTTTCTAGTTCCCTATGGGAATTGATGGTTAGAATCTGTTGATTATAAACCAGTTTATCTACGTAAGATTAACAATCCCGTCTATGGGTGTTAACTATCTGTCTACGTAGGTATTAACTCTCACAGGTGGTTTCATCCAACTGGCCGGCTATAATCAAACTCGTTTTTGTATATCCCAGTGGACCAACACTTCTTAGGAGTTTCACCGCCTCCTGGTCCACTCACCGGCTCTTTGGCCGCATCTTGAGAGTTAATTCCCACTGGTTTATATCATCCTTTTTTTTGATCAACTTCTCATGTTAGAGTATATACTCCACAAGATTGTATACTCCACAAGATTAAGATGCACCCCCGCCTAAAATCCCAACTTGTAGAATTAACCAGTTTTTGGGTGGTTGGATTAATTTGGGCATAATTTGGGCATATCTATTTTAGGCAAAGTTTAAATAGAAATAATCATACATAAAGTTACTTTAATAAAATTCAACATAAAGTTACTTAAATTTAAAGTTTGCATAAGAGATTAAAAAAAAACGTTGCATAAGATAAAAAAAGAGAAATACATGAGAAAATAAAGAAGGAGAAATTAAATGGGTAATTCTAATAAACCTAGCTCTATAAGAGATTATCTTCCACTTAAAAAGAAAGTATCCGCCCAGAAAAATATAGGACTGCTGGTGGACGGTCCCAACATGCTCCGTAAGGAATTCAATCTTGACCTGGAATCCATCCGGGGACTGATGTCTGAATACGGAAAGATGAGGGTGGGAAAGGTCCTATTAAACCAGTACGCCTCGGACAAATTGATAGAAGCCATTGTAAATCAGGGGTTCACCCCTATCGTGGTAGCCGGTGATACCGACGTACACCTGGCCATGGAGGCAATGGAACTCATCTACAACCCTAACATAGATGTACTGGCCCTGATGACCCGTAACGCTGACTTCCTGCCACTCTTAAACAAGACCAAGGAAAATGGTAAGGAGACCATAGTGATCGGTGCCGAACCAGGCTTCAGCATAGCCCTGCAGAACACCACAGACAGCGCCATAACCGTGGGAAACCCCCACCCATCACCAGGGAAATAATTATTTCTAATTATTTTAAATCAATATAATTTTAAAAATAAAGGGGAAATCCAACATCTTAAAAAGATGGGATCATCTTTCCCTGGTTCTATTTAAATTACGGGCCACATCCACAAAATGCTTTTCTTTAATTATTTCTCCTGGTGACTTAATTCATTTAAGGTCTCTAATATATCCTGATTGATTTTATTATCCCAGAGAAGTTTGTGTAATGAATGCCAGGATTTCTTTTTGTAGATGATGTCACTTCCACAGTTCATGCATACCTGAACATCATCTGGAATTTCCTCATTACAATAGTGACATTCCACTTCAACTCCCCCCACAATCAATCATTGTCATTCCTGATAAATAATGTTTATGGTAACAAACATCATTCGTATAAAAAATTAAAAAAACAGTAAGTGGGGAAGAAGTTAAACCTGGAGGGTAAAACTTAAACTAGGGGGAAGAACTTGAACCTAGAGGAATAACTTAATCCTAGAAGTAGAACTTAAACCTAGGGAGAGAACTTAAACCTAAATTTCTTCCTGTAACCTGGTTATACGTTTCATGGCTTTCTTAGTATTTTCCAGGGTGTTGAAGGCGGTTAATCTCAGGTAACCTTCTCCACTGGGTCCGAAGCCAACCCCTGGTGTGCCTACGACGTGCGCCTTTTCCAGGAGCATGTCGAAGAAGTCCCAGGAATCGATACCATCCGGTGTTTTAATCCATATATAAGGTGAGTTTACTCCACCGTAAACGCTCAAACCGATCTCAGTTAAGCTTTCCCTGATGATAGCTGCATTTTTCATGTAATAATCTACCAGATCTTTAATCTCCCTTTGTCCTTGTGGGGTGTAGATTCCTGATGCTGCAACCTGTATGGGATAGGAGACACCGTTGAACTTGGTGGTTAATCTCCGGTACCATAATTCATTTAAAGAATGGGGATTACCATCTGAATCATAACCCACCAGTTCCTTGGGCACCACAGTATATGCACACCGGGTACCGGTAAAGCCAGCGTTTTTGGAGAAGCTTCTAAATTCAATAGCCACTTCTTTAGCACCTTCAATCTCATAGATACTGTGGGGGATATCCTCTTCCTGTATATATGCTTCATAAGCAGCATCGAATAGGATTACCGTCTTATTTTCCCGGGCGTAATTCACCCATTTGGCCAAGTCTTCCTTGTTAAGTACAGTACCAGTGGGGTTGTTGGGGAAGCATAGATAAATTAGATCTACGGGTTTTTCTGGGAGTTCCGGTACAAACCCGTTTTTTTCAGTGCAGGGTAAGTAGACCAGGCCCTCATATTTACCATCTTCTCCCATAGGACCTCCACGGCCGGCCATTATATTACTCTCCACGTATACTGGGTATACCGGGTCGGTTACGGCTACCACGTTGTTTACACCGAATATCTCCTGGATGTTCCCGGTATCCGGTTTAGCCCCTTCACTTACGAATACCTCTTCTTTATCTAATTGGATCCCCAGTGGTGTGAAGTCATGCTTGATGATCTCTTCGATGAGAAAATCATAACCCCGGTATGGTCCGTAGCCCTTGAATGTCTCGGCCTGACCCATTTCATCGACACCTGTCTTGAATTTGTCAATTATCGCTGGTGGTAAGGGTTTTGTCACATCACCAATACCCATACGGATAATATTGGCATCAGGATTTTCATTCTGGTATTTTTCGACACGGTTATCGATTTCTGCAAATAAATAACTGCTCTCCAGTAGCAGATAGTTTTCATTGATGGATGACATATTGGATTCCTCTAATTATAATTAAAATTTTAAAATAGACTAGTGATCTGTTGATTTCTGGATTATTTAAAATTTGTTGGGAAGTATGTTTAGGAACAAATTTTAAAAATAGAAAAAGTGGGTAAACCAAGTTGAATCTACCTCAATTTACCGTAAAGTGTTCCACCAATGATACTGAGCAAACTTAGTGCTGCAAGAGCCACTGGTACACCGGTGTTCTGCATTGGAATGGTTTCGCCGTTAACCGGGTTAACTGGTGTTGGCTCAACTGATAGGAATGTGTAACTGTCAGTGGCCACCACTATTGGTTCGTTTAATTCTTCATCCACCCGCATATAATCTGCGTTTACAGTTATCTTACCAAGAGCTGAAACTGTGGCTGGTACGAATAGTTGAGCATCTTCTCCGGGGTACTGGTCGCCGTAAACCCAGCCTACCCACCATATCCATGCCTGGTAGTAGTCGTCCCAGTAGAAGAATTGGTCGTTAGGGTCATTGGTAAACAGTTCACCGTCGTAGATCATTATTGCTTCGTCTTCATTGAAGGTTAACCCGGATTCAGGGTCCAATGTGATTAAGACTGCAGGGTTGTACAGGTATTCATCAGTGGTTGCATTGGCAGTGAGGTTGACTTCTTCGCCAGGACTGGTTACATTGACTGGTGTACCATTCTGATCCACCTCTACAGTTACTTCTGGTGCTGCAGCAGCCGACCCGGCAAATACGAGGCCTAAGGAGATTATTAGTAAAAATAGAGTTATTGATTTTTTCATTTATTTTCACCTCCACTTCGTTTTTTTTTTTTTTTTGAACGACCAAATTTAAAAGTAATTTTTGTAAACTTTTGCAGTGAATATTCCATTTAAAAGTTTTATCTTTGAATACTGATGAAATTGGATGGTATCAGATGTTTGGCATTCATTATGTTCTTTTATAAACCGAATATAATTAATTTTTCCTTTTATTAATTTCAGAAAAATAAAAAAAGAGAGATCTGGGAATTTCTAGTTTGTTATATCAATAAAACAAGACTAATTGATTACAGGATACACCACTTCGATCCCATCATCCTCCAAAACCTTGAACTCCTCTGGCTTTTGGGTGTGTATGGGGTAAAGCTTTTCTGGATTTACCTCACGGATCATGTTTAAAATCTCTTTACCGTTCGCGTGCCCAGATGCATGGAAGCCCTTATCTACATAGCGGATGTTGAATAGATCGAGCCAGTTTTTAACCTTTCTTTCACTTATCTCCATCTCCGCGTCAAATGGTTCGGTGCTGGACTTTATATATATAGCATCTACCGGTTTTATGTCGATGAGTTCCTTAAACTCGAAGAAGTCGCAGCGGAATAGGTACTCACCCGGCTCTTCCTGCAGGTCCCTGTAGTTGATGAGGTTATCCATATCCAGGAACTCCCTCTCCCAGGTTTTATAATCCCTCTCAACCTGGGCAGAATCGAGGTCCGAAGTGCACAGCCATTCATCCTCCACACAGGCGAAAGTCTGGTCATCTACCATACCCCACCCCCTACGGGGCTTGTAAACAATAACATCCTTAATATCGGGATATCCCTGCCCACTGAAAAGGCCGAGTATGTAGGCCTGCTTAAGGCTCACCACCAGTTTCCGGTCGGTATCCTGGGCCACTTTGTAGAAGGTCAACAGACGGTCCAGATCACGCATTGGATAATTAACCATAACCAAACCCTTGGCGTTGTTAACCACCTCTACTGCACGCTTTTCTATATCCTCTTCACTGATGTTGTTTTCGCTTGCTATCCGTGTTCCCTCACTGAGCATGATGGTGGGGTTTGATTCAGCGGCAAGCTCTGTGAACTTACGGGTCAGTTCCGGCCTCCGCCCGTGGAACCGCAAGTCACCGGTATAGGCTATGATGTCTTCGCCGTTATCTGCGATATAACCAGACGCCCCTGGAAGGGAATGGTCCACAGGCAACAGTTTGATTTCAAATTCACCGAGTTCATAACCTTGATATGGCTTTAAAACCTGGATATCCCTATCCACCGTGACTTTGGATCGTTTATAACCATCACCACGTGTTTTAGGCTCCAGATGGAAGGATTTCCTAAGCTGGGTGTAATCAGAAAAAGATGCAATACCAGTCTCCTCCAGGGCTTTCAAAATCAGATAAGACTGTTCAGATAGGTAAATTGGTATATCCTCTCGTAAATGATGGATGTACGCCGCATGGTCCACATGGGAGTGGCTTATAAGAACACCGTCCACTGCAGGCTCCTTTTCGTAGGAAAGACCCGAATGCCTCAGGTAATCCTCACGGTATACCCCTTTAATACAGGGCAACAATCCTAAAGTAACAAAATCAAGTATTCCGTTAGATTTACGGGGTTGTAGAAACTCGTCAAGATATTTATTGGCCGTGCCGAACGTCAATCCAAAATCGAAGAAGAATGAATTCTCTTTCCCACCCACCTTGATCTTGTTACCACCAATTTCACCGACACCACCGTAGAAAGAGAGATCTGTCATGGTCTTATTTTATGTTTTATTTAGATAAAAATTTTGGTAATTGATTAAGTTGTGAATTTAACTAAATTCTGAAAAAATAGGCATATTTACGAAGTAAAATATGAATAAATCCTAGATTCTACAGATAACTTCAGTTACAATCTCATAATCAGGATTATAAGTATTTCTCATCTTAAACTGCTTGTCCAGCTGCATAATATGGTTTATCAGTTCAACCTTGAACAATCTCCATTCAGGTATGCTTCCACTGATGCTGTAACCGGAAATCTGGTAGGCATTTAATTTCAGACCATATTTATCCCGTCCGTAAACATAGGGTTCGATGATCCTTTCAGGTCCTCCCCTATAATGGATTTTCAGGAGTTTTTTATCCCTTATGGATTGGCATATCAAACCTTCCATTCTTAACTGGTTATTGACCATGAGTACTCCAACTTAGTAATTTTTTTTTGGATTCTAGTCCCATCGGAACCTCACCCAGACCGGAGCCCTTGGTGACTTACCCCCCTTGATGAGTTCGTTGACTTTGATCTCGGCAAAGAGTGGTTTGGTGGTGATTAGTATCTGGTCCTCCACATCTGGCGGTACCGGCACATGGAGGGGAGCTTCGTTTTGTTTAAGGAATTTCAGCATGTCCCGTCTATCCTGGTCACTGAAACCAGTACCTACCTTTCCAAAGTACTCCCCGTTCCTCTCCATCATCAGAGCGCCGAAGGGGACACTATCACTCTTGGTAGCCCCGATGATGTATACATCAACGGTGTCTTCTCTTTTGATCTTGATCCACTGGCCGGTTCTCTTACCCGGCTCATAAGGGGCGTCGATATTTTTCAGGATAGCCCCTTCATGTCCCTGCCCTGTGTATTCTTTGAAATGTTCCTTTATAGTGGAGTTGTCCACCAATTTAAAGGGCACCAGGCGGATGCGTTCATCGGGGTGGAGGGCCTCTACCAGTATCTTTTTACGCTCTTTCAGGGGGTGGTTGATGAGGTTTTCCCCATCGTACTCCATGATATCGAATATGTGGTAGGTGGCGGGCATTTTCTTGGAGAGTATTTTGATGCGTAATTTATCGTCCACGTTACGGTTAACCAGCTTGGCCAGGCCTCCTGGCACGGTCAGTTCACCATCTAAAATCCAGCTTTTACCCTTCACATTCTTCTTCAGTGCCTCGGTTAGTTCTGGGAACTTCTTGGCAACCTGGAGGTGTCTCCGGGTCCACATCTTCATGGTGGTTCCGTCGTACTCGGTGATTAGTCTCTGCCCATCATATTTGGGTTCGCTGATCCAGGTTCCACTCAATTTTATATCTGGATCTTCCAGTTTGGCCAGCATGGGTTCCATCATAGGTCATTACATCCTAGAAGATAAAATAAATTAGAAATACCATTTAATCCTCAACGGTAGCCAGCATCCTCTCCAGCTCCGCCTCTAAGGATTTCACTTCCGGCGGTTTAAACTCGGGTATCTCAATGGGCTCACCCAGGGCTTTCTTCTCAATTAACTCCTTCACCTGTTGGGTGTAGGTTTCGGTATAGTCTTCCCAGTTGAAATGGAAGGCCATACTATCCACCACCTGAGCCCCTTTATCAACCAGATCAGGGTTTACCTCCGACTCAATTACTTCCATTTCTTCTGGCGACCTTACCTGTTCATGGTATAGTAGCTGTTTTAACAGGAAACCGTCGTGGTGGGGCTGCAGTACACCGATGTACTCGTTGCTACGGGCCACCCATTTCACAATGGCTACTTTACCCCTCTTCACCATGGCTTCTCTCAGTAACTGGAAGCTCTGCCCCACACCGCCCCGGGAGGGTGATTCTGTTCCCAGGTAGTAGGACCTGTTTAAAGCAATCACTGGTATCTCATCAAAGTCGCAGAACCCCTGCACCTCCATGGTACGGGTGGCTGCGGGTTTAAGCGCATCGATCTCCTCATCGGTAAACTGGATGCATTCACCGGCTATTATATAGGCTTTCCCTATATCCTCACGGGATAATTCCTCACCATCCTTATCACATACTTTCTTGTATCGCACCCGTCCGCAGTCCTCCTTATGCACCTGGTGGAAGGGGACGTGTAGATTCCCGCTGGCTGCGTACAACCGGACCGGGATGAAAATCGTACCAAATACTACGTGGCCTGACCATATGGATCTCATGAAATACACCTCACATTAATAATATAGGATGGGAGGGTAATAAATTTTCCCTAACCCCATTTTAAGGTTAATAATTCATTTTTCTCCATTTAAAGACACCCATTAGACTTAAATACTATTTTATACCATCCATGGTGATAGGTGTGACTTATCATGAACTATCCCTGTCTATCTGTCGATTCATGGATTGGTGCATCAAGTTTTGAGCAGGGGAAAATATATATTCCAGTTCCTTTTAAGTGTTTATAAAAACACAAAAGGTTTTATCATTTGGAAATGTCATACATTTTGGAAATAGGTAGAGGGGATAAAGGGGCTCATTTTTGAAATTCAATGAAAAATTAGGTGAAATAAGAAAAATAGAATATAGAAAATCCATATTTAGAACTAATCCTGGAAAATCTATTTTAGGTCAAATCATGGGGTATGAATAATGGTAGGGGCAAGGCGTTCGTTAATTCCGGATATAAAGCCGAAAGATAACAGGAATATGATGAAGATTAAGATTTCCCTGGTTATTGTTTTAGTAGTTAGCTGCCTATCTCTGGGTGTGGGCCTGGTTTTGGGGGAGGACAGCTCTGAAACTGATTACACGGTGGTTAAAGTGCTGATCTACAGTGGTAATGACACCAGTGATATATCCATAGAACAGATAAAAAAGTGTATGGACCAGTCTAACTTGGAGAACATGACTCCTGGTGTTAAATTCGTTTATGATACTTCTAAGGTGATTAACAATAGAACACTATCCGGTTATGATGTACTTATAATGGCCGGGAGCGAAACTGGTGTCCATTATATATATAACGACGACGTAGATACGGTTGCCCTTAAAAGTTTCGTAGCCAGTGGTAAGGGATTTATTGGTATATGTGCCGGTGCATACTCGGCAGCTAATTACACAGCTTACTGGGATAATGGCTGGGGCCTGGCACCTAGCATCGTGAACCTACCCTACCTGGAAAAAGGAAATGTAACCATTCAGGCCACTTCAGAGGGAACAGGGATAATAGGCAAGGATGTTAGGATGATTTCACATATCAACGGACCCGCTATGCACATCTCTGGTTACGGTGCAGTTGCCTTCGCCACCTACACTGATAGTAGCTCCAAATATAATGGCTACGCCGCTATAGTTGGAGACCATTACGGTGAAGGCCGGATCGTTCTAAGTGGCGTGCACCCTGAGTTATCACCCCAACAGGCCGAACTATTGGCAAAATTGATCATGTGGTCCTATAATGGTTCATATGTAAAGGATGCAACTAGTTTAAACACAGGTGATTAGTATAATGGAATTATTTTGATA
The DNA here is from genome assembly GCA_002495625.1 of Methanobacterium sp. UBA375. Lineage (GTDB taxonomy): Archaea > Methanobacteriota > Methanobacteria > Methanobacteriales > Methanobacteriaceae > Methanobacterium_A. The sequence continues at coordinate 480,032 of DAGC01000002.1, forward strand.
ATAGGATAAAAAAAGGGATTTTCCTTTCTCATTCCTCATCTGTAGATTTAATCGTCCTTAACCTTCGGTTGCAGTTTTTAAGGTTATGGGACATCCTTTCGAGTTCCTTCCTTTGTTTGTCCAGTTCCCTTTTAAGTATCCAATTTTTTATCCAGAGATAAATGGACAGTGCCAGAAATAGAATGGTCGCAATAGCCAGGAATATAATCATCACCGTGGCGGCCATGGCCTGCCACATTAAAGCAAAACCATAGATCAGAAAAATAACAGCCCCAACAACTCCGATTATTAGGGCAATGATTATTACTATTTTAATCTTCTTAAGTAGTTCATCATCCACCATTAAAGACACCAAACCCCTGCTTAAATCTCTTTTCAAATCCCTCAGTTGGAATATATGTTAATTACCAAAACAGTTCCCATTTTTGATTTTAGTTTGTAGATTAGTTTATTTATAGATTTGGTATAGTTTTGGGTTTATCTGGTATTGTTTTGGGCTTAAATTGGGAAAATCTATATTTATGCTCCTGTTGATTGTTGTAATAACTCTTAAGAGTTCCCAGGCAAAAACATCAGCAAATCTGGTCAATAACACTCCATAATTCCCTGGGTAAACCCCCAATTTAAATATTTTATAGTAGGTGAGGTAAATTTGGGAAAATGAATATTTAAGCTCCGATTAAATATTGTAAAACTCTTAAGAGTCCCCAGGGAAAATTAACAGTTAATTTGGTCAGTAACACTTCATCATTCCCTGGGTAACCCCCCTATTCAAAATATCTTTATAAATCGGTGATTTTTAGATAAAACAGGATATTACACTTTTTATATTTAAAACAATCCAGTAAAATCTTTTTTATGGTTAATTCAGGAGTATTAGATAATGGTGAAGGCGGAACGTTCGTTAAATCCAAGAAGAAAAGGGAGACAGAACAGGCATATTATAAAAAACAAGATTTTTATTCCTCTGATTATTATTTTAACAGTTATCAGTCTATCTTTAGGCATCACCCTATCTTTAGGAGACGATGGTTCCCAAAATAATTACAAAGTGGTTAAAGTGCTGGTGTACAGTGGTAATGACACCAGTGAAAATTCCATAAATCAGATAAAAAAGTGTATGGACCAAGCTAACTCCCAGAACCTGGTTCCTGGTTTTAAATTCGTTTATGATACTTCAAAGATAATTAACAATCAAACATTATCCGGTTACGATGTGCTTATCATGGCTGGAAGCGAAACAGGTTTTAACTACATAAATAACGACGATGTAAATGTGGCCGACCTTAAAAGTTTCGTAGCCAGTGGTAAAGGTTTTATGGGGATATGTGCCGGCGCATACTCGGCAGCCGAATATACTGATAACTGGTATTATGGCTGGGGACTGGCACCTAACGTTGTAAATCTACCATACGTGGATGTGGGGAATGTGACCATCCAGACCACCTCATCAGGAACAGAAATAATGGGTGGCACAGATAGATGGATATCCCATATCAACGGACCGGCCATGTATAGCACAGATTACAGTACGGTTACCTTCGCCACCTACGCTGATTATAACTCCAGTTATAAAGGCTACGCAGCCATAATAGGAGACCATTACGGAGAAGGCAGAATAGTCCTAAGCGGTGTACACCCCGAGTTGTCACCCCAGCAGGCTGAGGTACTGGTCAATCTCATCATGTGGGCCTACAATGGTTCATATATAAACGATACAAACGGTACGGATACCACTACTTATACTTAAATACAGATTTTAATAAAAATAAATTATAAATAACAAAAACCCCTAATAGTAATACATGAAGCTTAGATTAGAAATTTTGCTTTTAATTTCACTCTTTCTGGTAGCTATTATACCGTTAGGCATTTATTCCACTATCCTCGAGGAAAACAATATAACCCAGAACAACACCACCCTTTTAAACGTTCCGGACGTGCGACAACCGAACAATTCCTCCAGCGGAGCAGCAGCGCTCCAGTCGGTCCTGGCCTATTACGGTACCGATACTTTCCTGGATACCCTGGTAAATATGACCAACACCACAGAAAACGGGACCTTACCAGAGGATATTGCCCAGGCAGCACGGGATTCTGGTTTCACTGCAGAGGTGAAGGAGAACATGACCCTCAAGGAACTGCAGGATAATATAAACCAGGGAATACCCACCATCGTACTCTGCCAGGCCTGGGCGGATAACACCACCGGTAACTGGACCAACCATACCGGAGACGGCCACTACCTAGTGGTTATCGGGATGGATGAAGAGAACATCTACGTGGAAGACCCGGCCATAATGGGAAGCAGGGGATACATACCCCTCCAGGAATTCCTGGATAGGTGGCATGAACAGTTGGTAGTCAATGAGACAGGAAATGACACGGGAAATAATACAGGAAACGAGACAGGAAACAACACCACCACAGCCACAACTACACTTAACCATCTGGGCATAGTGATTACCGGCGGGCAAGGGGTGAACTTCCCACCATTTATAAAAATAGGATGAATAAGATTAGGATAAATAAGAACAGGATAAGAAAACTAAATTAAAGAAAGGGATAAAAACCAATAAGAAAGCGATGAAAAATAAATTAACAGCACAGGATAAAAATTAAAAAGTAATATTTTTATTAAAAAAACCTTGAGAGGGATTATAAATCATTCAACAAACTGTTGAGTTCATTTATTCTTCTGGTCACGTCCTTTAAACGAAGACTTAGTTCTTTGTTGTCCTTCTTGAGTGTCTCGTTCTCTTTCTTCAGGTTCTCTATTTCCAGGTCTGTTTTGACTTTGAGGACGTTGAGGCTTTCGTTGAAGGATTCTTCTGCACTCTCCAGTTTCTGTTTTAATTCCCGCACCCTCTTAAGATGATCGGTGTGTTCATCGATCTTTCTCCTGAGTTCCACTGAATTTTTAACAGAGGTTAACTCCGGGAATTCAGAACACTTTAAAACCACAATATCTTCTTCTTCACTGAAACCTTTCTCTTCATCCACAGGGACAATTAACTGGATGGTATCTGTATTCTCCCTGGTATTTCCCTTTAAACATGCAACCTTTGCTTTGATTAAGTTGTCTTTCTTTGACTTTGACATCCTTATAAACCTCCAAATATAGTTAAAAAATGGAAAATTCAGTCAAACACTTCTTCTCATATAATATTTTAATCCTAGATGGATATAAATCTATGTTTATGTGAATCAATCACATATGGAGTAATATCAATTTTTGAAAGTATTAATCCCCTGATTCAATAAACAATGGAACCACATCCAATATAAATACTCGTATTATCTCACAAAAATATCCTATCTATGTGACAAAACCAAGAATAACAGTAAGTTATATAAATAACATAGTGTTATAAAAAAATCATTGAGTTACTAATCCCCATTCTTTCATGGTGAGAAAATTGTCGTATAAAAATTTAAAGGAAAAGGAAAAAGAAGAAAGGCGTGAATACATAATCGACGCTGCAGAGAAATTATTTCTGGATAAAGGATATGAAAACGTTCCTATGAGCGATATAGCAGAGGCAGTAGGGGTAAACCGGGCAACCCTCTATCTCTATTTTAAGAACAAGGACACACTCTACTTCGCCGTGCTCCTGCGCGGTCTAAATCTCATGAGAGGAGCATTCCAGGATGCAGTTCAAGAAGACCAGAATGGGCTGGAAAGACTCATCTCATTATGTCAGGCCTTCTTCGACTATTACCAGGAATACCCGGGATATTACCGTGAGTTAAGTTACCTGCGGGCTGGGAATTTCGATATCAGTCAAATAGAAAATGCAGACCAGCAGGTCATGGTGGCCGGGGAGCTTATGGATGCCCTGAGTGACTCCATTAAAATGGGGATAGAAGACGGCAGTATGAAAAAGAATCTAAAATCAATGGAAACTGCTGTTTTTGTGGTGAATTGCTGTGAAAAACTTGTAAACCCTGGGCTGGACATGTTAGGATTCTTAAAAATGCACAAGATAACTCCTGATCAGTATAAGGAATACTCCTTCGATCTTCTAATATCCACCATTCAAAGAGAAACAACCCAGGAGGGTAAAGATGAATAAGATGAACCAGGAGGGTAAAGATGAATAAGATGAATCAGGAAGGTTATAGAATGAATAATACAGAAATCTATTACTTTTCAGGCACAGGCAACTCCCTGGTGGTTGCCAGAGATATTGCAGAAAAGCTTGAAGGAGATTTAATACCCATACATTCCGTGGTAAATAAAGAAAGAATAACAACCGATGCCGATGTAATCGGAATCGTATTCCCTGTTTACTATGTAGGACTGATCAATATTCCCCTTATCGTCCAGAGATTTACGAGTAAACTGGATAATATAGGTAACAAGTATATCTTCGCAGTATGCACATATGGCGGTGGGGCCGGCCCCACTTTGACCATACTGGATGAGATGATCAGGGCACGCGGTGGCCGGTTAAAAGCAGGTTTCGGGGTCCAGATGCCACAAAATGCCTTCAGTAAACCCTTTGAAAACAGAAAAAAACTATACAGCAAATGGAAGGATAAAAAGCTCGACTCCATCTGTGAACATGTAAACCAGAGAGATCTTCATTTCGACACCGATAACTTCTCTATGAAGATAGTGGGGACTATTCTATTACAGCTGATGAAAAATGAATTTTTCAGACCACTCTTTATAAAACCTATGAAAGAAACAGCGGAGTTTCCAAGAGATTCAGATCTTACTGTTCGTGAAATTATACCCTTCATTGACCGGAGTTACCATACGGGTGGAAACTGCATGGGCTGCAAAACTTGCTACAGAATCTGCCCGGTAGGCAATATCGAAATAGTTGATAACCAGCCAGTATGGAAGCACCAGTGTGAGAATTGCCTGGCCTGCATCAAATGGTGCCCCCAGGAGGCCATCCATGGCTTTGGTGAACAACCCGAAGGCTATCATCACCCTGATGTGGGGATTTCAGATATGCTGAGGGGGTAACAAATCCTCTTTTCGAAAATAAAAATTATTATCCCCACGGAAATCCATATTAAATACATATGAAGTTGGTTTCCCTGAGGAAAAAATTTCATATCAACTTTTCTACCAGATTCAATGGTAAATTAAACACCATGGTAACACTATTTTCCGTGGTCCTTTTTACCACTATATCTGTCCTACTCCTCTCCAATCTCTTACCAGTACTGGTTAATGTGAATCTATCCTTATTTGAAAAATTCATCTCTACAATATTAATTTCTACCTTTATCTACAGTGCCCTGCACTGTGTAGGTTATGTGGACCATTTCATAAAGTCATTAACCTTATATCATGGTTATTCTCCTTTGAAAAAATCACAGAACCCTTCACCACTAAATAAATCGAACAATGATTGTGTAGAACCTTGCGTGGCCATCATCATCCCCACCTTAAATGAAGACCCGGAGATGGTTAGAGAAACTCTCCGGAAGGCTATAGGTGTTGATTATGGTAACTTTGAGGTGGTTCTTATGGACAGTTCCACCGACCCGGAGATCCGCAGGGATACCTACCGGTTATGTAGAGAACTTGGGATAAGATACCTATTCCGGAATAACTTAAGGGGTTACAAGGCGGGTTCCATTAACGACACCCTCCAAATATTGGACAACGGTTTCAAATATGTTATGGTCTTGGACTCTGACCACCGTCTTAAGCCCTCCATACTCCATGATCTGGTGCCCTACTTCGAAGATGATCCTTTACTAACCTTTATCCAGACACCCCAGTACTTCAATGGGCCGGATGGTGATAGGCTGGGTTTGGCCTATTCCTACCAGCAGCACATATTCTATAAGCACATCTGCCGTGGGCTCTGTGTTAATGACAGCTCATATATCTGCGGGACCAACGTGCTCATCAGGACAGAGCACCTGGAGGAGATAGGGGGTATGGATGAAGGTTGCATCACCGAGGACATAGCCACCTCCTTCACCTTCCACAGTAACGGATACAAATCCCTCTACATTGATAAGGTCTATGCTGAGGGATTGTCACCCCCATCCCTATCTGCATATTACGGTCAGCAGCTACGCTGGTCCTACGGCACCTTCCAGAACACCAGAAAGGTGATCTCCACTTTTTTAAAGGATCCGGGAAAAATGAAACTCCTCAAGTGGTGGGAGTACCTGATCTTAAACGGTACCTGGTATTTCATTGGAGTGGGTATCTTCATCTGGCTGCTGTATCCCGTTACCATAATACTCCTTGATCTGGAGCCCCTTGTTTTAGGCCCTTTAAATCTCCCGTTCTATATCTTCGTATCCATGGTTCTTATACAGACCTTAAGCAGCCATGTGGAACGTGGCTACTCTATCATAAAATTAATCCTGGCCCAGGCACTCTTTTTCAGCCTTTTTCCAGTCTATACCCGGGCATTTGTCATGGGGATGTTGAATAGAAAGCTTAAATTCAGGGTAACACCTAAAAAAGAAGTGTATCAGATGTCTTTTAAGGATTTAGCACCGCTTTTAGTGATGGTATTTCTCTTAGCTGTTTCTGTAATCATCGGCGTGCAAAGGATAAATCTCGGAGAAGATACGATTGTCTATCCCTCAATTGTATTTTGGGCATCATATAGTTTGCTGATGCTTTTGATCTTTATTTTCTATTATTATCTGGAGGATAGGAGAAAATATCAGTGGGCAGTTAGAGATCTGAATTTGGAAGTTGAACCTGCCTGAATTCGAAGTTTCAAACTAACGGAACTCCTCTTTCACTCGCTTCATCTTCTCTTTTATGGGTAGTTTCTGGGTGCATAGTTCCTCACAGACCCCGCATCCCAGGCAGTTGTCCGCCTTCTCTTCATCCTTTAACATGAAGTTATACTGGGTATGAATATGTGTGGGGTCGTTGAGCATGGCTGCCTGGTTAAGGTAGCTGAAGCACTGTGGTATGTTCACCCCATTGGGGCAGGGCATGCAGTAGTCACAGGCGCTGCACTCCACTTCTATCTTCTCCTGGTAAGCTTCCTTTACCTCATCCATCAGTTTCATTTCATATGAGCTTAAAGAGTAAGGCTCACCGTCGATGGCGGTGAATATGTTCTCCACCAGGTGCTGCATAGTATTCATACCGCTTAGTACCGTTGTTATCTCCGGGTGATTCCACAGGTAACGGAAAGCCCATTCAGCAGGGGTTCTCTGCACGGGTGCTTTATCCCAGATCTCATTAACCTCAGGTGGGGTGTATCGTGCTAGAACTCCGCCTTTAAGTGGTTCCATAACTGCTACTCCCATGTTTCTTTCTGCAGCAAACTCCAGACCTTCCCGGCCGGCCTGTATATTCTCATCCAGGTAGTTGTACTGTATGAGGCACATATCCCAGTTATAGGAATCAGTGACATCCTTGAAGAGTTCCGTTTCATCATGGATGGAGAATCCGGTGTATTTTATCCTCCCATCAGATACCGCGTTATCAAGAAAATCCAGAACACCCAGATCTTCCAAGAGTGACCAGTTCCTCTCTTTAACCGAGTGTAAAAGGTAAAAATCGATATAATCCGTCTGCAAACGCTTAAGCTGGGAGTCCAGTAATCTATCCATATACTCCCTGTTTTGGACCAGCCAGACCGGTAATTTGGTTGAAAGGTAAATCTCCTCCCGGCGACCGTTTCGAGCGAAATACTCTCCCAGTAATACTTCACTGTCACCACCCGCTGAATTATCCCTCCCATGGTAGGTGTAGGCGGTGTCCAGGTAGTTAACCCCACTGTCCAGGGCGAAATCCAGGAGTGCAGAGGCTCGTTTACGGTCTATATGCTCATATCTACCATCGGTTGGAAGTCGCATACAACCGAAACCCAGGATAGATACATTCTCCCCTGTTTCTCCCATCTCCCGGTACAGCATCTTACATTCACCTTAGGGGTTAGAATTTCAGCCATTGTTAAAAAAAACATAACCATTTGTTAAATAACATGACCTCTTTTAAAAAAAAATTTTCCAAATAGCAATACTATCTGGTCGAAGGTCATATTTATAGATTGATAAAAAAGAATCATCTGTAGAGTAAGGATGGATTCTCTCTTTCAGGGACCTTTTTCTCCTCTGATTCCAGATTATTACCGGTATCAAGTCAGTCATCCAGTAATAAATCCACGATATCCTGGCTGATGAAATTTATTTTTTTTAGCATAAATTGTCCGAAACCCTGATTAGAGGCAGAAATTTTTTTTAGATAACAATAATATATAATGTACATAGAATAACCGGGGTGTTAACAAACCATGATAAAAAAGAAATATCTCTTTTTAATCGCTGTAGTTGTCCTAGTCGTAGCTGTATCCGGGTGTACGAGCCCACAAACATCAAGCGATGAATCATCAGAAGGCGACACATCAGACGGTGATTCATCAGGCGACCAATCATCAGACTATAACCCACCATATGATGGAAACAGCCAAGACTCACAAGAAAGTGATGGAGAAGAGCGTCCGTAGGGCATTGATTCTGGCAAAGGCAACTGCCTGCATAAAAGAGATTGATCGTATTTCTAAAAGTGGAAATTTTCTAAAAAAGGAAATTCAATCCATCTATTAAAAAAAGGGTTACTTATAAATGGATTATCTTCAACTGGAATTCATCCTTTGAATCCATCCGGTTTAAAAAATATATAAGTTTTTAAAGTGTATTTTAAGTTTTAAATTGTATTTTGGCTTTTAAAGTTGTATTCCTGTTTTAAGGTTTTATTCTGGTGGACTTTGTTTTTTTATTTCTTTTTAGGTATTTTTTGTCTTAGAAACAACTCCTTAAAGGTGTACCTTGAATTTTTTGAAATTGAGGCGGTATTATTATCAAAAATAAGAATCCAGATACATCCTAAAAGGAGAAGCTCATAGACAGTACCTATTACGTGAATGTAATTCCACCAGATTTGGTGATTAGGTACATATGAAATTCTTCAATGGTTCTTCCAATGAAGTTGAAAAGACTTTACTTCTCTTTTCAGTGTTTTGATAATTTAATTGGTCATTCAAATCTTTTTTAAATGGTCATCCGTTCTGTTTTCCTGCTTTGGATGAGTAAGTTATGTTGAATATTTTCAGATTTTTCTACTTTTGTTTATGGATTGTGTTGCAATAGATGGTAATAATCGTTGATAGCTTTCGCTAAGGGTAAGAGATCAATCTTTAAAATTCTACTAATCTACGGTCTCTCTAAATCACGGCTGGTTACTTGTTTTCAATAGCACGTATGATCTGGTCCACGTTGACTTCGAACAGGTCGTCCTGGGTCATGTTGTATTCATCCATGTACATCCGGGTTAATGGTAAGATGTTATGGACGTTGTTGGATATGAGGATCATTATGAGGGTGGTTGCCGCTGGATCTATGTCTTTTCGGATGGTTCCGTCTTTGAAACCCTTTTTGATGGCTTTTATTACGTACTGGAAGTTCTTCTTTCTTAGTTTTTTCAGTTCTTCCAGGTAGGGGCTGTCCTCGTATTCGAAGGCCCCTGAGTGGTAGTAAGCGTTGTAGTATCCTGTGTGTTGTTTGTAGAACTGGTAGTAAGTTTTACTTAGAGCCCTTATATTTTCAATGCCTGTAAGATCCTCGGGGATTTTTTCAAACATTTCATATAAGATTTGGGCTCCCCGTCCGGCAATGGCTGCGTTGATGTCTTTTTTGTTTTTGAAGTACTGGTATATCGTTGCTCTGGCCATATCTGCTTCTTTGGCTATTTCACTCATAGACACGTTATCGTAACCTTTAGAGAAAAATAACTTTTCTGCCGCATCGATAATATCGTTGCGCCGTAATTCACGTTCTCTTTCCTTTCGGCTAGCTTTTGTCAATGTTTCTCACTTAGGGGATGCCTATTTCCATAGACATCATGTTATACTTATGACAATATGAAACAATGTTAAACAGTCATCATTCTTTTTAGACATGACACCATTTAACTGACACACTGTCATATAATAGAACATGTGTCATCATAGTATATAAAGGTTTTCATTACACTCCATTTTCTAGCCCCTATTCATGAAATGAAACCCTATTAGAAACAGATTAGTTAAAAAAATTAAGAAATAAAATTTAGGGAATTTAAAAAATTCTAAGGGAAGTACACATGATTTTAACTCTTCTTCCCCGCACTACTGTCTATAAAGATTTCCTCCTCATGTATATATCTTTCCCCACGAAGAGCGGATAATACAGCTGCAATTGCACATAAGAGAGCACCTATGAAAAACGAGGTCTGGAGTGAGGGCATGAATGCAACGGCAAATGTAGAGGGGAACCAGGTCGTACCGGTTAAGGTGGTGAGGGTAGAACTGGGTATGGTTGCCACCAGTGCCGGTGGTAGGGCAGATAACATGGCTTCAACCGGGTTGTAACCAAGAAACGCTGAAAATAACGCTCCAGTAGGTGGAATGCTGCTCATGGAAGGAGCCAGTTGAGAAACACCGATACTGGTCAGTGAAGTGGTGATGGCTTCCGGGAACTGCTGGGTGATCCCCACGATTACGATGGTAAAGAATATGGCCATACTGGCGGTGAAAGCCGTGTTTACAATGGTGTACATCATCCCCGAAGCCACTCCTCTTTCATGGGGAGGGACGGAGTTCATGATGGATGCCGTGTTGGGGGAACCGAACATTCCACCACCTATACCCATCATGAAGATGGTTAAACCTAATTCCCAGTAACTGAAGTTGTAGGGGAGGACAGCAAGAATCAGGAAGGATATGGCGCTGATGACCATTCCAATAGTTGCTATCCAGCGTGGCCCATATTTATCAGATAAAGACCCGGAGATAGGTCCCATAATGGCTATCCCCGCTGTAAGCGGCAGCATGTAGACGCCCGCCCAGAAGGGTGTGGATTCATAGCTGTAACCATGAAGCGGTAACCAGACTCCCTGAAGCAGTAGGATGAGCATGAACATCATCCCACCCCTGCTTAGGGCAGACAGCAAACCTGCCACATTGGCATAACTGAACATCCTTATCTTGAAGAGATCCAAACGGAACATGGGAGATTCAACCCTGCTTTCAATAAACAGGAATAAAAGGAGAAGCACGACTCCGATTACCATGGCCGCTATTACCCAGGGGTTGCTCCATCCCATGGGATCGTTACCGTAAGGCATGAGTCCATAGGTCACTCCCAGTAGGAGGAGTGTGATGGACACCACGAAGGTGAGATTACCCCATATGTCTATTTTAGTATCCGGAACAGGGATAGATGTTTCCTCTAATTTGAGGTAAGACCAGATGGTACCTAAAAGTCCGAAGGGTACGCTGACCAGGAAAACAAATCTCCAATCGAAATAGGCCAGTACACCCCCTAGTATCAGACCTATGAATTGTCCGGTTGTAAATGCTACCATGTTTAGGCCGAGTGCCTTTCCCCGTTCGTTGGGTGAGAAGGCGTCGGTGAGTATGGCGGCGCTGTTGGCCATGAATAAGGCGCTACCCACTGCCTGTATCACCCGGAAGCCGATGATTTCCAGGGCACCGGCATCTCCGGTGGAAGGCGTGAGGTAGAGTAAAATACTCCCCAGGGTGAATATTAGAAAACCCAGTCGGAACATCTTAACCCGACCGTACATATCGGAAAGACGGCCGAAACTTAAAAGAAGAGTGGCGGTTACCAGTCCGTATCCCATTAAGATCCATAATAGATACTGGAATGAAGTGAGGGGATTGATATGGATCCCGTTGAATATAGCGGGAAGGGATATGAGCACGATGCTCATGTTGATGGAACCCATCAGGGAGGATATGACCACCACTGATAGGGCTACCCATTTATAGCTGGAGCCACGTGCTCCAGCTCCATTTTTATCTACGTTAACGTTACTTACCAAAAATACACCTGTCCTATATAGTTGATTTCAAAAAATAACTCGTTTTTACCCTATGGTATTATCATCAGGGGCTTGGTGGATTCTCTTACCACCCTTTCTGTGACGCTGCCCAGTATAACTCTGTCCAGGCCATGTCTGCCTGAAGCCCCCATAAGCACCAGGTCCACGTCTTTATCCTGCATAACCTTAAGTATCTCCAGGTACGGTTTCCCATAGGTGATCAGGGAGGTTATGGTGATATTTTCACAGTTTCCCGGGCAGGTTTCCAGGATCTCTTCTTTAATATCCTGTATAATTTCTTCTCCCTGCCGGTTCAACTCCTCACATATACTTTCACAGGGTTCTGGTAGGGTGGAGATGGGTAACACAGCAGTTTGTGTGGTGAACTCTTCGATAATATGCAATATTATGATGTTTGCTTTATCCTTGCTAGCCAGTTCAACGGCATGTTTAGCTGCTCTTTTGGCATTTTCTGAGCCATCAGTGGGTATTAAGATCTTCTCATACATCTGGGTTCTCCAGCGAGCTTAATTTCGTGAATAATTAATTAATTAATATTGTTGTTTCTTTTATTTAGAATTAATCTGCTGATCTATGGGGATGGTATTCTTTACAATTTAATATGGATGAATAATAAACTTTATCATAGGAGAAGTTTTCCTATTAAAAATTTTTAGGAGGTGACTAAGTGGCATTTGACCCAACAACTTTACTGAACTTAATTTTTGCAGTGATAATACTGATCCTTGGTATATGGGTTTACCAGGCAAAGAAAATAGTCCTGGCAATATTCGTAGCCATTGGCTTCGGACTTTTCGCCATCTCCCACCTGGCAACACTCCTGGGAGCCTCGAGTGGTGAAATTTCCATCATAGTAATTAGGACCCTGGCTTACCTGGTAATAATTTATGCCCTGGCCCGGGAAGCAATGAAATAATAATTGAAATAACCATACACTGCAAATAAAAGAGGTGATATTAGTGGCTGATGAAAAAGAAGAATCAGTATTTCCATGGGGAGGTATCATTGGACCGGTAATTGGTGGGGTGATATTAATCCTGGTCGGGCTCTCTTCATTGTTTGGATGGAACATCTGGGAATACTTCTGGGAGTTCCTGGTCATTATCATAGGAATAATAATTATAATCGGAGCTATCTACAGAGCCAGAAAGTAACGGACTTAAATTAGCAACCTTTATTTTTTTTTTATTTATTTAAAAATAATCAATTTTTTTCTTTTTGGTTCTAAAAAAAAATTAACTCCATTTTTTTCTTTAATTTTTTAGAAAAAATTAAATTATAAACTATGATCTAGAAAAATTTAATATACTACTCTATAATTTACTAATAAACAATTTAAAGCGTTAAAAGAACCTAAAAGAAGTAGGGTGCAATTTTTTTTAAGAATACTTTTTTTTTATAGTATTTTTTATTTATTATATTCTGTTTCTATTGAGGCGGTTAAACAATTTTTTTTAATAAAAAACTTTTCCTTATTCTTAAACCTTGCACCCTGGATATATCTGTATTACCAACTACTATATATAGTTATGCCAAAAACATGCCACAATGGGTTATAGATATTTTATGTGATGGGATGATGATTAGAACCGGTATGGATAATGAGTGTATGTTTTTTAATTTATAGGAGAATGATGACTTTCATATATACCCATTAATCCCGATTTATCCTATTACTAAATTATCCAACCTATTTTTTGCCTTTTATGGTATGAGTCCCTGTGATAAGAGGGGTAAAATTAATAATTCACGGGGGTTAAATTATAATTATGGCCCGTAAGGAAAGTCGGTATCGGAAATATCTGGACAAACCTGTTTTCACCAGGATGAGGGTTTTAATTATATTAAGCATATTATTTATAGTAATCACCATTTATGAAGTGTTGGTGGCTGGTTTTAATATATTTCAAGCCATGGGCAGTATTTTAATAGGTTTACTGGTCGGCATCGTTGTCAGCCGGAAGTACCATTTAAGCTGGGATAGTGAGAGCCAGCAGGTGGTAAGCAACATCGACTGGATCGGCGCTGTAATATTTGTCCTTTACATCATTTTCATGATTGGTAGATCTGTAGTTGTGGGTTACTGGGTCCATGGAACTGCTTATTTTGGTATTATCTTCGCCATCACAGCGGGAGTTATGATTGGAAGACTGGTGGGAACCAGACACACCATAAATAAAATAAGAGAAGATTTGAGAAAGATCAGGGAATCTTTGACTTGATTTCCAATAATCATTTGGTTAATTTCTAGTAATCACTTGGTATTCCCTGTCCTGCGATGTTCCAAAATATTTATTAATCAAGTGGGATATAAAATATTTAGTTCTATAATATTAGAACTAATTTTAATTAGAAATGTGGATTCACTAGCAAGCAAATACTCAGATTCTAGAGGTGATATAGGTGAAAAGATATAAATGTAAAGTCTGTGGCTATATATACGACCCTGAAACTGGCGAACCTCGAAGAGACACTCCCCCGGGAACTTCTTTTGACAAACTCGATGGTAAATGGCGCTGTCCCAAATGCGGAGCAAACATCAACCGGTTTATAAAAATGTAACTTCCAAGATAAACCGATCTATATATTTTTTAATCGTAAAATTTTTTTTAAAATCTAAATTAATTGGATTATCTGAATATTAAATTGTAAAATCAGTTTTTATCCAATGTTAAAGTAATAAAATCAACACGGTAAGGGATACCATACTCAAAGCCGTGCTTAAAAATACACACGCGGCTGTAACTTTAACATCCAGATTGTAGGCAATGGCCAGGACCATGGTGAGCATCCCCGATGGCATTCCAGCCTGTACCACGGCTACCGAGTAATTAAGTCCAGAGAGACCCAAAATAGTGGCCAGGGCAATGGCAATTAGTGGTGAGATAACCAGTCGGATCACAGTGACAAAGGAGGCGAGATTGAAACGCTCCTTAACCTCCTTAAATTCCAGGGACAAACCCAATGATAACATTATGAGGGGTATGGCAGCCCCACTTAGATAATCCAGTATGTTGGGTACTATATTGCCCAGGGGCATATTTAGCAGGTTGGCCAGAATACCCAGTGTAATGGCGATAATTGAGGGGAAAAACACAGATTCCCGGAGGATATCCTGGAATTTACCTCCATAGGCAAGTATCAACAACAAACCAAAGGAGATAAAGATGATAACACTGCCTATATCATAGAAAACTGCACTTACCATCCCCGCCCCACCAAAAACACCCAGTACTACAGGGTAACCCATAAATCCACTGTTCAACATGGCCGAAGTGGTAACCAGAGTCCATTTGGTCTTCTTGGAATAATTCATTAAATGAGCGAAAATGTAGGCTATAACACCGCAGACCAAACCCACCATTAAACAGATGAGTGTGATGGTCCCCAGGGTCGCGATGCCGGATAGATCTGCCCGGGACATGGCCAAAAATATGAGGGAGGGGATGGCGATATACACCACGATCTTGTTGAGGGTCTTGGCATCTTCCGGCCTTAAAAATTCCAGTCTACGGCATATATAGCCGATGAGAATCAGTACTACAATGGCTATGATGGTTTCATAAGAGTTCATGGTTATTCAGTTAATTATTATAGTCTAAGTGATAATTATAGTATAGTAAATGATTAAGGGATTTAGGAGACCTATACTTTTATTTAGTAATCTAAATTTTAGTAATCTAAATTAATGATGTGGTGAAATGGATAAAACAGATAACTGTCCGATATGCGGAACAAATAAAAAATCATCCGAGAAACCAAAAGAAAGCAAGGGCTATTTAGAGTGTAGTAAATGTGATGGAGCCTACATATTAGAAGAAGACGAATCACCAGATGATTTCCAGTCCTGTCAGTGGGGAAAATTAAAATATACTGAAAGTATCAATGAGGTCACAGCAGCTGATATTGAACAGGCTTTACAGGGCATCACGAGTTTTGTATATGAAAATGATTACATTAAATTCAAAATTCCAGAAGGATTAGATGTATCTGATGAGTCAAAAGATGACAGTATCTCCCTAGAAATATATAACGGGACTAAGTTAGTAGGTCAAATCAGAAGCCAAATTTTAAACAGTGACATATTTAACATGGTTGATGTTGAAGGTGAAAAAATAACCATCGCGGGAATGGAAGCAGTGGAATTTCCACTTGGATCCCAAATCGATGCTTTCATACGCACACTTGATGGACAGAAAGTGGGAAGTGGAGGTACGAAGTTCCAGGGATTGAAGATGGTCTTCTGGATCTCCGCAGTATACAGTACAGTTAAAAATAGTATGGTAATTAAAAAGACTCGGCATTAAATCAAGATTCAATTAAGGAGGTGTTAAAATCGTTGATGAAGAACTCAAACGCTTCAGATACTTCCTCAAAGACAGCATCCGCAAGACCATTGACTTTTCAAAGACAGACCAGAGCAGGGGAGTGGAAGTCCCGCCTGTAGAGAAACCCTACCCTCCAGACAGTGCGAAGATACAGCTTAAAATCGCTGACTGGAGTGATAAATACCCAATACGATTGGCAGACGCTATTAAAAACAGGGAGAGCAGGCGCAGTTATACCAATGAATCACTAAGTTTAGATGAACTATCCTTCCTCTTATGGTCAGTCCAGGGGGTGCGTTACGTTTCCGGTGGACATGCTTTCCGTAACGTCCCATCCGCGGGGTGCAGACATGCCCTGGAGACTTATTTAGCAGTTTTCAACGTGGAAGATCTAGAATCCGGATTGTACCGCTACCTGCCCCTGAGCCATGAACTGATCCTGGAGTTTACCGACAGGAAGTTGAAAGAAAAGATGATCAAAGCCGCCTTCGGCCAGATATTCACCGGATACTCAGCGGTGACTTTCATCTGGACCGCAATTCCTTACCGTATGGAGTGGAGGTATGGACTGGACTCCCATAAGGTGATAGCCATGGACGCCGGCCACGTTGGACAAAACCTGTATTTAGCCTGTGAGGCCATCGGCGCTGGGACCTGCACCATCGGAGCGTATGACCAGGAATACTTCGACGAATTACTACGTCTGGATGGTGAGGAGGAGTTCGTGATTTATTCCGCGCCGGTGGGTAAAATATAGATTCATAAATAACACCAGAAGATAGTTCTAAATTAGGGTATACAGTAAGCTGTAAAATATACTAAAAGAAAGTTCTATACTTAGGTATAGTAGACTATGGACATAGTTCCCCATCCCTTATCTTAAATTATGAAAATGTAAACGTTCATCAAGACAATAGCCAGTATCAGGGCATTCACATTCCTACCCACACTCTTATCCAACACATCCAAAGATGCCTTACGGGATAACAATGCCATAACCGCACTTACCAGTGGGATGATGGATAGAAGAGCGACCAGCTGTAGATTTATGGGGTAGAAGAGATCCTGGGGTAGTATGAGGAAACTGGCACAGGCCAGTGCAGATGCGATGACCGTCAATAGCAGTGCATTGGTCAGTCCAAAGCGCACTATGAAGGTGTTTTTACCCCCTTTTTTATCTGCTTCCCGGTCGGGTATCTCCACACTGAGTATGAAGAGAGTGTATAAGAGCATAACCGGTATAGAAAACAGTATGAACTCCAGGTTGATAATACTGGTCATGGCGGCAAATCCCAGCCCGAGTATTAAAAAACCACTGGCTATGGTGGCTATCTCTCCCCATC
The DNA here is from genome assembly GCA_002495625.1 of Methanobacterium sp. UBA375. GTDB lineage: Archaea > Methanobacteriota > Methanobacteria > Methanobacteriales > Methanobacteriaceae > Methanobacterium_A. Next base: position 497,560 of record DAGC01000002.1, read on the forward strand.
CCCTGTATGCTAACTTGATAGGAGGGGCGGCGTAGAACCATCCCAGTAAATTCCCACAGATGGTTATAAGAAGGAACACCGATGAATTAAACAGGTAACTGAACACCACTCCCAGAGACAGGGAAAGTGCTATCATGGCCAGGGAGAAATTTCTGGCAAAACTCCTGAGTTCAGGATGGTTCAACAGTACCCCACTTCCCCCTGAAAACTGGGTGGGACTGGAATACTGATCCACTTCCACATCGAAGTAGTCGTTGCTGTAGTTAACCATCAGATGAGCCGGTAAGAGTACAGCGTAGCCCAGTAAAAACCTCTCCCAGGAAAACTGGTTAAACAAAACAACCGCCAATAGAACCCCTAGCAGATAGACTAGAAATCCGGCTACTATAAAATGCAAACGGCCCAGTTTAACTATGAGAATCAATTGTTGAAGTTTCAAAACAAAAAAAATTCTCCCTTCTTGGTGTAAAGTGTATATTAATTTATGGATCTCAAACTAAAAAAAAATTTCCTTACAAATTTAACGTCATCGCTGGTGGTTTCATAAAAGAGGGATAATATCAAGAAGGTGAAATCTAAACCACCACACCGATAGGCAAACAACAACCAGACCACCCCCCGGATCCTTTACAACCCCATAAAATGTCCGCCTGTAATTATTATTTATAAGAAAATCCTGTTTTAAATGATGGGACAAACCCTAATCCCGGAAATTAGTCTACTTTTTATATTTCTTTAAACTTTCAGGATACCTACTCCTAATACGATCGAACAATCCACGATGGGTTAGATCATCAATTATCTCCCTTAAAATAGCAATTTCATCCCGTGCATCGTCCAGATGTTTCTTCGTCACCTGGAGGCGGTGCACTAATTTCTGGTGGTCTTCCTGGAGTTTTTGGTACTGGCTTAGTTTGGCATCTATCAGGTTCAGATCATACTCCTGCAATCGTAATTTTATCTGATTCTTTTCCTGGATTACATCCTGCAGCATATCTTCGTTGGTTTTAAGCTTTTCCTGGAGATTTTCAATGTCAGATTCCCTGCTTTTAAGTTTCTTTTCCAACTCCTTAATTCGGGCTTCTGTATCTTTCATTAAATTTCCTCTAAAATTTATGGGCCCTTCGGTGGAATTGGTGGGTAGATGTTCATTTAAAAATAGTATCTGATGGCTTTACTTCTCTTTTTTTGGTTTAACTGGACTCGTGAGTTCCAGATATTTCTTTTGAATATTAGCAACCTGCTTTTTCAGGTTGATCTCTTTGTCCAGGGATCCCAGGTATTCTGCTTTGTCTTCTATTTTACGGTTGTGGTAGATAGTTTTATGGAGTAAATCGGATGTGGAATTGGTGATATCCTTTAGATCATCCTCTGGTCTCCTCATGTAAATGGGAATATCATTCTGGAATCCTGTTTGCTTTTCTACGATGTGGACCTTCTTTAATTTGGCTTCGTCTGCCAGGTACTGGTTGACGTTGGACGGTCCATCCCGGGAACGCCGACGGGCGAGGAATACAGCCAGGAGTATAATAACAACCACTAAAACTGCTATGATTATATAGAGCATGTTTTGATCTAAGGTTACTGTTACCATATCCTTATGTATATGTAACGGTGTTTAAATTATTTGTGTTCTAGGATCCCCCTGTTATCCTGGTTTGAAGGGTTTCTAATTTGATAAACACAAGTTTTCTATTCATATTAGAAGAGGTATGTTGTCTTTAAATCTATGGTGTCCTTTACTTTTTCTCTCATTTTTAATTTCCAAGAAACTCCACCGCTGGAAATGTTATTTACAAAGCCTTATTTTATCATATATTTTTTGATACAATATAAAATCCTAAATAAGTAATCTAAAAAACTTTATTAGGTATAATTGCTAAAATATTGTGTCTAATCTAATTTTAAATCATGGAGAGTCAGTTTTTTATATCCTGCCGATCATAAATATGTACCATCAGGGGGTAGATAAAATGACTGATGTCATCAGAAGTAGAAGTGGACGAAAAGAATCCTACGATGAAGATAAGATCAGGAATGCACTGGAAAATGCTATAATGAATGCAGGGTTTGACGTAGAGGACAAACAACAGTTCATAGATAAAACAGTAAGCAACGTATCACGAAACGTCCAGATAATGAGCGAGGTGGAATCAGAACAGATCAGAAACATAGTAGAACGGAACATAGAACAGGACAAACAGATGTCCGGTGATTCATCCATATCTGAAGCTTGGAACAACTATCTTAAATGATCTTCTGAAACCCGAAAAAATATGTCTATTGGGGAACATTTCCCATCATTTCTTTTTATTGTAAAGATTCATCTGTTATTAGAATCTGCATACTGTTTTTTCAAAAACTTTAATTCTCCCTTTACAGATATTAATACTAGAAAGTAAAATCTATTTTTAAAAGCAATAATGCTAGTATTATTTAAACTAATAAAAAAAAAATTTGAGGGAGGGGATTATTCCATGAAAACAGTTGCCACAGATAATAAAAGTCCGGGGATGATGGTCCTGGCCACGCTCATCATGGGAGCGGCGGTGGCCAACCTGAACCTTTCAGTGGCCAACGTGGCCCTACCATCAATAGGCCAGGCTTTCGACGCATCACAGGTACTCATAAACCTGGTGGCGGTGGGATTCTCCCTGGGCCTTGCTGCGTCGGTGTTATGGTTCGGTGCTATAGGGGATCGCCACGGCCGTAAGATGATGCTTTTTATAGGGACCTTCCTGGCCATACCATCATCTCTACTGGCCGGTTTTGCACCGTCTATTGAAATCCTCATAGCCGCCCGTATCTTCGGAGGACTGGCAGCTGGTATGGCATTCCCCACCACCTTAGCACTAATAGCAGCCATCTGGTCCGGTAAGGAGAGGACCAGGGCTATCGCTTTATGGTCCGGTATCGGAGCCGCAATAGCAGCCATGGGACCTATGATCTCCGGATTTTTATTGTTATTCAGGGACTGGGGTTCTGTTTTCATGGTTACCCTGCCCCTGGCAGTGGTGGCTCTTATCATGATCTACAAGTTCATCCCCTCCCATATCAACGAAACAGAAAAACCAGTGGATAACTTAGGCGGGTTCCTTTCATTGATCTTTCTCGGTGGATTGATCCTGGCCATTAACTTCGCACCAGTACACAGTGCCATCACCATAACAGCGCTACTGGTGATAATAGCAGTAGTTACCGGAGTATTCTTCATCATCCGCCAGCGCCGGGCGAAAAACCCACTCTACGATCTGGGGATTGCCAGACGACCAACCTTCCTGGTGGCTGCCTGCGCCGGTACCATAGTTTTCGGTTCCCTGATGGGGGCCATGTACATCGGACAGCAGTTTCTGCAGAACGTTCTAAGCTACTCCACACTGAACGCGGGGATTGCCATATTACCCAGCGCGGTCTCCATGGTCTTTGCAGCTCCATTTTCCGCCCGACTGGTTGAGAGATACGGTTCCAGATTCACCCTGCTTTTAGGTTTCTTATTCTGTCTGTTGGGATTCCTGACCATGCTGTTCCTGTGGAAAGAGGGCATACCCTACTGGATAGTGGGACTATCTTACGCACTAATCGGTACGGGTGTTGGAATTGCAGGTACCCCTGCCTCTAATTCACTCACTGGTAGTGTGCCTGTGGAACGTGAAGGAATGGCATCGGGAACTGCGGATCTCCAGCGGGACTTTGGTGGAGCCATCATGACATCCATATTCGGTGTGCTCCTTACCGCCGGATATTCCCGGGCATTCGATAAACTCATCACCGGCCTTCCCACGAGCGATCAGCAGCAGATCTCCAGTGACGTGGTGGCCACCCTCCTGAAATCCTTCAGCAGCGCCGCGGACATAGCCCAGGCCCATCCCCAGTATCAAACTCAGATCATAGAAGCGGCCAAGTCATCTTTCCTGGCTGGAACTGACTGGGCCCATATTGCAGGGATTATCGCCATCCTTATTGGTGTGGCCATCATCTACTTCAAATTCCCTAAAAAGGAAGCAGAAAAGAAGCTGCATGAACAGTATCATGCTGAAGATAAGGGTGTTTAATGGTTTTCCTTAATATAACAGTCACCAAAAACTAATGTTGGAAGGGAACATTGCTGTTTTTAAATTATATATAAGGAAATGATAATTTTCCACTTCCATATACCAGAATATAACGAAGTTATTTCACTTACCCGTAACAACCATAAGTTCAATCCACCAACTACGCTTCCATAAATTAACAATAATGATTATCTGTGTAACACACTTTCATATCCAAATTCCACCAAAAAAGGTAAAGTATTTATATAGTTAGGTGTATAGATAATATTCCCCACAAAAATTCACGAAGTATTGGACCACTTCGACGAAACTCTCCCAGGGATTTTATGGTAGATTTCAACTCTTACCCCTAAAAATTGTTTTTACTCTACCACTTTCCTGGGAGTAACACTCTTATCTTTTTCTTGTTTTAATAGTATCAAATTTCCTTTAGAGTTAACCAGTTTCTTTTACCTGTTAACCAGTCGCTTCTGGACTTACAAACACGTAATTCCAGACGAAGTCCAAGATCTGAGTCCACAAATCAGGGGATGCATCACCATTTATACTCTCATTTACAGCTACCAGAGATGCTGAAGTCCCATCGTTAAGGTTGCTTTGGATGATAGAAGTGTCACCTGTTTCCAGCCAGCGGGTCCAGCTTTCACTGCCCTGATTGTAACCATTCTGCATCCTGGTGTTTAGATCCAAACTGTTATTGTAGGTGGCGACTGGTACCAGTTTCTTGGCCCGGTTTTCATAGCGGGAATGGTCCGAGGAATCCTCTTTACTTACGCAGTGCGGGGCGGCGAAGGAGTCTGAGATGTAATGGGTGGCCACACCATAGTCGAAGCTTGCCTCATCATAGTCTCCCCGGTCGTAGGCAATTTTACCCTTGTCCAACCAGGACTTAGCTTTCTGGTAGCTGTTCGGGTAGCTGTGGTGTCTGTAATCCTTAAATACCTCGTCGGGCTCATTGGATGCGTTTTTCATGATCTCCAGGTTTAAATTCTTCTGGACATCTGGTGGCAGTCCCCAGTATACGGCCTCCGCTATATCAGCGTGGGTTTTCCATGTCCAGGCCACGGCAGAGGGAAGCGTGGATAGGATTAGCACCATGATAATTATTGTAATTTGTAAATGCCTTCGAGTTAACAAGGATATCCCCTACATATAATTGTATAATATTGATTCTAAGCTTCAAGCTTAAAGACTTTATCTAACTGTGGGTTTGTGGGAAGTATTAAATTTGAGAATCAACAGAATATAAACGGTGTTTAGTTGAGTGAAATCAAATGTCCTAACTGTGGAGAATCAAACCCTGAAAACGCCCAGGTTTGCCAGAAATGTGGAGCCTCATTATTAGATCAGGTAGAAGCTTGTCTTGACATAACAAATCCAGACACAAGTTGCCAGACCACTGAAAAAGGTCCTAAAAGGATTTTACTAATTAGTATTGTGATAATAGTTATCTTGCTTCTTATTATAACTTTTATTTTATCGTTCGCTCCAAGTGCGTACTGGGGTTAAACCTAGGCCAGATTAAAGAACACACTGTGTATAACCTTATCCTTAACGGTTAGTGATGAACCGACCAGTTTATCTCCAGTGTACCGGTGGTCGCAGCCGTGCCCCACTGATTTATGCCTGCTTTCCTCTGTCTTTTTCGTTTTATCCATGAACTCCTTAGCTTCCTGGACAGCATCTTTTCCGTCTTTCTCCTTTTCAGGGGATAACAAAGCATCCAGTGCATAGCTTCTAATCAGCTTATCGTGTAGTAATTTATATGCTTTCTCTGATGATAACACTTCTAAACCGGCTATTTCACCATTTATAAGGACCAGGACACCCTTCTGTTTTTCCATGTAGGGGAAGGCTTTTATATACTTGGATAGATCTGTTTCCCGGGATGTGTAGACATCTTTCATGGCCTGGGTGCTGCTGTGAACTTCAGCATCCACGGACAAGCAGTGTATCTCGTTCCATACTTCCCTCTGGTCTGATCGGAACTGGCCTTCACGCCGAAGTGAATCCTTTACAGATGCTGATTTGCTTCTTCTCACCCGGTGTGCAGCTACATCGTCAGAGTCGCGGAACCTTCTTGATTTATAAGCCCATCTGCCCTGTTCGGTGCAGCTTACCGGGATTGGAATTTCTTCCCCAGGACCTACCAGTATGGTGGTATTCAATACCCTGTTCTGCTTGGCTCCGATGATCTCCTCCCCGTCCAAGAGGAGAACGGGCATATCTGCCAGGTTCTTCACCAGTAATTCACCGACACTACCTTCCTCATCTACTTCGGTGATGAGTAGAAGGTCCTTTTCCATGGCCTCCCTCAGGGTCATGTAGTTTGGTCCGGTTATTGGGGAGAAGATGGGTATAACCGTCATATCGTCATATTCGGTTACTGGGCCTAAATCCAGGTTTGATATATATTCTTCCATTACTTTATCCATAATATTCAGTCCTCCTATAAATTATTAGTTTCAGGTGTCAGTATTTGCCTGGTCTTATCGAGAAGTTCGTCATCTGTGAAGGGTTTGTACAGGAAATCGTAGGTAACCTGCAGGGTGGATATTTCATCCTGGCCAATCTCGCACTCACTCTGGCTGGTGAGAAATATGATGGGAATTTGAACCTCCTCGATCTGGTCCAGGGAGATGAAGTCCATATCAATTATCACCAGATCCATCTCATAGTCCGCCTCTAACATCTCCTTGAGGGTGTTGGTGATAAACGGGACCAGATATCCATTACTTTCCAAGTTTTTCTTGATCACCATGGCGATGATGACATTATCTACTACTAAAACGATATTTTTCACTGATTAATCCCCCTTATTGAAAAAAGAAATAAAAAATTAAAATTTAGTTTAAGTTTTGTGTAGTTTTGTAGATGGCATCTGATTCATCGCCACCACCAAAGGGAGAATCAAAGATTAATAAGTCAAATTTTGCTGGTGTACTACCCTCTGGTATAAATGACATTGCATCAAACTTAATGGATTCTCCTGCTTTAGCATCGTTGGTATTCCATGCTAATGATGATCGTTCGATGACGTTACCTTCTGCATCATACCATTTTAGTACTATTTCCAGGTAACTGAAATCTTTACTTGGTGTAATAGTACCAAGAACATGATAACTCCCGTAGCCACTGTTTTGAACTGTTATACCTGTAACATTAACCGGTGGAGTATTGCTTTCACCAGAATTACTGGTACAACCACTAATGGCTACAATACTAACGATCAGTAGAACCACAACTCCTAACATTAAACCATTCTTCATAATTTTTCCCTCCCACTATTTTCTTATCAAAGCAGCTAAACCAGCGATTCCCAGGAGCGCCGCTCCTATCACACCAAATGCGGAAATGCTGATTAAAAGCCATATGGCACTGACAATTAAGATTATCCCTCCAATTTTAGGATTTTGAGTTACGTAAACCGCGCCGACCAGGCCCACTATGGATGCCAGTACCGCGCTTACTCCCAATCCAAATATTGAGGACTCAAAAGCCGAAAATATCAGTGCAAAGACTCCTCCTAAAAGTCCAAATACTCCTCCCAGAACACCCAGTACAACTTCCAGGGTCCTGGATCTCTCTACTTCCAAATCCAATACACCTCCAACTTATATTTTCCATGTCAGGATAAAATTATATATTATGCACAGTAGTATATAAATGTATATGTTTTTTATATACAACATCTATTAATCATGCAATAGTTTATAGTTTATATGATTAGGAATATAATTTGATAGAATAAAACTAAAATTCAACTAAAATCATGTTAACCAGCAGAGATATGCTAACAAAATTATATAAGGTGGGAACATAAGAATTAAAAGCAATAAAAAACTATGCATTAGCTGCACAGAAATATGTTTAATATAGGAAAGTGATCCCTTATGGAGAACACCCTAATATCAACCATCTATTCTTTAGCGCCGGTGATGGCCTGCATAACCCATTTCACCCCTAAAAAACTCATTCTACTACGGGAGGAGGATGCTCCCAAGGAAAAATTAGAAGCCGAGCGGATGCTCAAGGAAACAGTAGGTGCGGTCATCGAAGTAGACGCACACATAACCAGCATCTATGACGTGGTGCAGATAGCCCAGGACACCACCGAAGCCATAGAAAAAGAGGCAGCCCAGGGAAGGAAGATAATTATAAACGTCAGCGGAGGCCGCAAAACACAGGCACTGGGGGCATTATTTGGCTGCTACGCCCGCCATGAAGAAGTAGAGAGGATAGTCTACGTAACAGAGGAGGACAATGAAATAATCGACCTGCCCATCCTGAACTTCGGAATATCACCCACCAAACGATTCATCCTGGAAGAACTGCAGGAAGGAGAAATGAGTGTTAAGAACCTGTCAGTAAAGGTGGGGATCAGCCGGGGAATGACCTACAACCACATACGTGAACTGAGGGATATGGGCCTTATCCACCAAAACCGGCTGGAGATAACCTCGGCTGGGAAGCTGGCTATTATTTAAGTGTGTTAATATGCAGAGCCTTAAAAAACATAAAATATCGGATTCTGGGAAAGAAAAAATCCTGGGAAAAATTATTGATACACTAATGGATGAAGATTCTATTATTTTTTCCTATCTGCATGGATCATTCCTGGACAACCATTTCAGAGATATAGATCTGGCAATTTACGTTCAAACCACCCTTAACAAAAAAGAGGCACTGAAACTGGAACTTAAACTGGAAAGAGAACTGGAGGAGAAAATAAAACTACCCATGGATGTTAGAATATTAAACTACTCCCCATTATCCTTTAGATATAATGTTATTAAGGATGGAAACCTTATTTTAAGTAGAAATGAAAATTTAAGAAGTGATTTTGAGTCCCTGAGTATCAGAGAATACTTAGACTTTAACTTTTTCCGCAAGAGGTACATGAGGGAGGTTCTCGGACTTGAAGTTTGATGAAAATCGAATAACCAAACTGTCTTCTGAAATATTAAATGCAATAAATGGGCTGCAGGAGATTTCAGAGTTATCTAAGGAAGAATTTCTCGAGAATCATCATATGATTGCCAGTGCTAAGTACTATCTGGTGGTTTCAATAGAAGCAGTTATAGACCTCTCCAACTACTTGATAAGACAAAACAAACTGCGGATTCCAGAAAACTATGCAGACACTTTTAAAGTGTTAGCTGAATCCAATGTAATCGAGGAAGACCTTTCCAGGAGACTGATGGAGATGGCTAAATTCAAAAACCGACTGGTGCACATCTACTGGGAAGTTGATGACGAAGTGGTATATAGTATAATAAAAGAAGATATAAAGGATGTAGAAGAATTCCTTGCCAGCTATACCGAATTTTTAAGCAAACAAAGTTGAGATAACTTAAGCCTCTTTTTTTATATGAATATAATACGATATGTCCAAAAAGAAAAAAAATCAAAAGCTTCGACATCAGATGCCAGTGCGAAGACCCGGCAGTTAAAAGGCAGGAATCACTCTTGGTCACAGTCCACTGTAGAGGGTGTGGTAAGGTCTTCCGGACCAATACGAAAAAGGACCTCTGCTTTGATCGTGAGAGAAAACGTTAAATATTATCTTTTTTTATCATCATACTTAATTTTTAGAAAAATCAATCAACTTTTATTAAGTTATGGCCTGTTATAGGACACAATGTTTCGAAATGATGGTCCTTCGACACCAAATGATAATTTCGTGGACAATCATTTAAAACAATTAAATCGCCTAAGATTTTACAATATTGTAATGAACAATTAATTATAGTGCGATTATTAAATTTTTCAATTAATTCTCTTAACTCTTTGAAGTATGGTTCAGTTTCTGCCCTAATTCCGGATTCTATTTGATTCAAAAAAGTTCCATTAGATGTAATATAATGAATTATTGTACAATCAATGTGATTTATTCCAGATTCACATGGAAAATCAATTTTAAATTTAGATCCATCCCTTCTTGGTTTAGTTGATGCTAACTGGCAATTAACGTTGCTTTCTAAAATATTAAATTGTTTTTTCAATATTTTAATTGAACATTGTGCATAATTCTTTATGATACCTTTGGCAAAATTTATATCTGGTCTGTCTCTTGGATACTCAATTGATTCCATTAACAAAATATAACGATTTACAATACGGTTTAGATGTTCGTCTTCTTTCTCAAAAATAGCATATAACCTTTTTTCTACGCTTTTTAAATCTTTTTCTTCTTCTAAAATAGAATGTAAAGAACATGCATCTGTTACTATTGTCCTAATAAATTCAGCTAAAACATATTTAGAGATATGTACACTATGAAAAGGGATTTTAGAAGTTATACAATCAGAAATTTCTGAATCCCTATTAAACATCCATTCTATGCAAATATTAGTATCTAAAAAAAGATTTTGAGGCAAAAAAGATCACATAATCATATAATTCTGAAAGCCCTTTGATTGAAGGGAAAAAAATCATTCCAGAATCTATTAGATCATCAAATGTTTTTTCTACATCATTTTCGTTAATTTCTCTAGATTTTAATTTATTTAGAGAGACTTTTAGTAAATTAACTTGTTCTTTAGTCAGATTTTCAGGGAGATTATTTTTCATAAATTGGATAATAAGAACTATTAATTCGTTGTAATTATCATCCAACGGTCTAATCTCCCATAATTCATCTATTTGATCCTTTATCTCTGTATAACATAATTGTCTTAATCTTAAATCATCAAAATATGAATCAATTTTTTTTAAATTAGATTGGACACTATCAAAAATTCGGTTATAACTTAATTCTAAATTACTTTCTTGAGCACCATAAAAAGGCCAAAATCGAAATTTTGGAGTATCAACTGTTTGAACATACCTAAAGAAGGGGGATTTTTCCTTTATAAATCTAGTTTTATATCTATGATATTTTGGATGAATTACAATTACATTTTTTAAATCAATATTTTGACCATAAAGTAATTCAATCTTCCTATCTTTAATTTCTTCAGAGTTATCCAGTCCTTCTTCTCTAAAATAAATACTTGGTTCTTCCTCTAATACAATTTCTTTTAAAATAGGTTGATTAGAGCTCTCAAATTCCAATGTTGTAACAGTGTCTTTGTAAGAGATAAAATCACCCCTCTAAAATTTCTTCATCATATAAAGCCTTTTTTATTTTCTGAAACTCATCAATTAAATCGTTGATATCCTCAATTCCAGTTTCTAAAGTAAATGTTTCTGTTTTCATGACTGGCGGACTATCTGAAAAGGGTTTTCTAGTGCGTATCCTCAACATAGCAGTTGGGAATGTGAGTTCCTTATTATTAAACTCCTTTTTTTTAATAATAATGTCCCAATCAAATTTATCTAACAAAGATGTTTTATAATTTTTTTGAAGATGAAACCTTTTAATAAGATTCCAGTCAACAATTTCTTTCTCAACAATTTCACATCTGTTTTTAAAAGTTTGAACTAGTTCTTCTTTTTCCTGAATGTTCGAAATAACTTCTTCTTTCTCTCCGGCTAAAATAATAGATACAATTTCAATAATTTCATCTACTATATCTTGTATTTTTTCATCATTAATATCATAACTACGTATAGAATTTTTAGTAGGAGGTTTATTAAAGATTATACCCGTTTTAGCGGGTTCAAAGTAGAATTTAGCTTTTTTATCTTTTAGTACATCTCTAATAAAGTTAACTCCCTTTCTGAAATCATCAGTTTCAACGTTAGGACCCGATTCTTTAGCCATCTATTTTCAACCTCTCAAAAACATTATTAATATTATAATATAAATATTGTTTAGATTATATTAAAAATTATGTAATTATATTGGAAACTGACTTATTTACCCCTAACTACGAAAAATGAGAGGATAAATACAAAATTATGCATATTTTTATGATAATATATCTTTTTAAATTGTTAAACTATGGTTTAATATAACTATTTCATAATCCCGCACATTCATCTTTAAGTTTCAACCAGTCCACTTTGCCTATGAGAGTAGTGGGTAATTCTTCCCTGATCTCTATCTCCCGGGGGACACTCCATTTTGCCAGGTATTCATTGCATAAGTCCATGATCTCAGTTTTTATCTTCTCTGTATTTTTGTGTCCTTCCTTCAGTACTATGAATGCTTTGATCTTCTCTATCTGGTATTTATCTGGGGTGCCTATCACGCAGGATAAGCTGACAGCTTTGTGCATATTTATTATATTCTCTATCTGAGTGGGGAAGACTGAGTAGCCAGAGCTTTTTATCATCCGTTTAATCCGGCCCTTGAAGTAGAAGAATCCCTCCTCATCCATATAACCTAAATCACCAGTATGAACCCATTTAAACCCGTCACTATGGATTTTTAACACATTCTCTGTTTCTTCCGGGTTGTTATAGTATTCCAGCATCACTGTGGGTCCGGCAATGCAGATTTCCCCCTCTTCACCAGGGGGCAGGTCCTCTTCAGTATCTGGATCAACGACCTTGTAGAACATATCCGGTAGTGGAACTCCCATGCTGCTCATTTTATCGTTCTTGTTAGGGATGAGGCAGCTTACAGTCACTGTTTCTGTTAAACCGTATCCCTCTTGCACGGTTACCTTCCCACCTCGTTTTGCTATAAATTCATCAAACTGCTTCTTTAATTCCACAGGTACAGAGTCTCCACCTGCAAAAACACCCTTGATAGAGCTGAAATCTGCTTCCTTCATCTTCTTGTTTCTAAGAAGTGCCTCGTACAGGGTGGGAACCCCTGCTATGTACTGGGGCTTGTGCTTGGCGAACTGGCCCGCGAAGATCTCAGCATCGAATTTAGGGACCAGAATAGTACTGGCACCTACACTGATAGGGAGATGGACACAGACGGCCAGGCCGAACCCATGGAACATGGGCAGAATGCACATCATCTTATCCTCCTTAATCTTTCCCAGATACCCATCGTTCATATGCGCCAGGCACTGGATGGCCAGGGCATTGAAGTTATGATTGGAAAGCAGCACTCCCTTCTGTATCCCCGTGGTTCCGCCGGTGTATAATACCACAGCTCGGTCCTTGCACTTCATGGAAGATTTCACATCATGGCTGGAATTTTCTCCCAATTTGATGAAATTTTTCCAGGAAACCAGTAAACTGTTATCTCTATAGTTAACCTTAGGTATCTTACGGCCTCCTAAAGCCCAGAAGCCCACCCGATTACGTTTGCCTAAAAAGTCGCTAACTTTAGCCACTATAACCTTTTTAAGTTTGAGATCCCCTTCCACCTTATTCAGGTTGGGATAGGAGAAGTTGCCGATTATGATGTATTTGCTGTCCACGTTATTCATGTAGAACTCGATCTCTTTAGGCGCGCTCAGGGGGTGGATCATGTTGGCGATGGCCCCTACCCTGTTTACAGCGTAGAACATGATCACCGCGTGGGGTGTGTTGGGCATGCAGATGGTAACGGCGTCCTTTTCTGTTACACCAATTTCCTTGAGTGCCCGGGCGCAGTTGTCCACCTTCTCCAGGAGCGTTTTGAACCTGGTCTTCTTCCCCATGAATTCCAGAGCAATGTTACCTGGATCTTTCTCCGTCCTGGCCTGTAACATTTGGTAGATAGTCTTATCTGGGTAGGTGAGATTTGCCGGTGTTTCCTTATTGTAATGCTTAAGCCAGGGCCGTTTGTAGTTCGTCCTGTCTTCATCTTCTACAATTAAGCTTGAGATGTTCATATCGGTAACCTATCCATTGATGTTTTTATTGATCCACAGGGTAATTGGTTAGTTTTTCTTCCAGCTCTTCTGGGTTGTTCAGGATTTCCTTGAATTTATTCATGGCGCTGGTGTAGTAGAATCCGTCACTGATACGTTCATCGATGGTGGTGGAAACTTCAACCAGGTACCTTTCATCGTGTTCACCAGTTTTCGGGTTGTAAATATAGTCTTTATAGATTTCCCCCAGGCAGACGAAGACGGAGTTGGTACCCCAGTCAAAAAGGTGGTGGTAGGGCACATTCCGTACTCCTATACTTCCCAGGTTGGTTATAAATACGCTGGCATGCATGGGGTCATCCCGGCGGATGTCCTCCGGATACTTGCCTATACTATTTAGGAAATCAAGGAATCTCATGGCCAGATTTACTATGATACCCGGAAAACTGGCAAACATGTTTATTATATCATCAGCTTCAGCGGCCTTTTCTGATTTAACCGTTCTAATTTCCTTATGTAATTTGGAGACTATGCTCCACAGGTTTTCATCCCTGGTGAAGGATTTCTTGATGATGGTCTCTTCACCTTCCTCGGTGAATTCCTTCTTCACCACAAAGGACACATCAATGGTCTTCCTCTGATAGAACTTCCTACCCGCTATAAAACGGTTCATATGGGGCTTAACCGTGAGAAGCCGGACTAAAGCAGCTATAAAAACGTTAAAATAGGTGATCTTATCCACCACACCATATGGTGTTTCTATGGGGTTACTGGATAATTCCAGATTTTTCTGGTTGATATATTCAACGAATAGGGTTACATCCAGCTTCTCCTTAAAATATATGGACGACGAATCCCGGGAAGTCATCAGGTGAGGGACCAGTTTACTGAATGAACTGAGATCCTTTAAAATCCATCCATCCTTCCTATCCCCCCTAACCTTCTTGGTCCGATAAGCCGATCCCGGATTAGGATTACTATCAATATTATCGTTACCTTCCATGTTCATCACTGTATAAAAAGATTATCGATATCAGAAAATTTTATTATAGAAAGAGTATGTGGTTCTTCTGTTTATAAGTTGAACTGTTATTTTTGAAGAAATTCATCATCCCATTGAACATCCATTACACATTCTTTACCTATGAAGAATTCCTAAGTATGGCCCAAAGCTACGAGTTCAGCGTGGTAAGGGAAGCTATAAAAAATAACATAATATTGGTTGGAATAGAAGATTACTACCGTTGATGGAAAATGTTGAGCGAAGAATGGGTTAGAGAAGCTGAATCTAATGTTAATAATAATTTTTTAAAACATCTTCAGTAGTGTAAACTTGAATTTTACCTTGTTTTTGGAAGTGCTTATCATTAGACCAAATTGGATATTTTAATTTCAATGCCAAAGCAAGAAAAAGAGTGTCTTTTTCATCTATGTCTTTCATTATATTATAAGCTTCTTTTAATTTGTCAGAATAAAAATTAGAAGGTATTGTATTAACAGATTCAAATATAAATGTTATTGCATATTCTAAACTTTTTCTTTGTAAATTTTTATCTCTTTTAGATATGATATATTCTTTATAATACTCTAACTCTGTTAATCCATCTTCAGGATAATATAAGTGGAATAAATCCGATTTTATTAGTTTAGCTGTCTGTGAATCGTCCTTGAGTAGAGCCGACATAAGGATATTGGTATCCACTATAAAGCATATTTTTTCTTGGTTTCCTTCCATGCTTTTTCCCTTATGTTTTCCAGCTCTTCCAGATCGTTTTTATCTAATAAAAGCTCATCTTTACATTTTTCAAAAAGAGTCCATTTTATTTCCTCTTCTTTTACCAACCTATCGATTTTTCTTTTGAGAGGAGATAAGGGAATACCCTTTGGGACATTTATTTTTATTTCACTCATTTTTACCATCAAATATATTTTCAATGTTATTCTATTAAAATTTAATTATTGTTCACAAATATGTGCTGGTTAGAATCACGGAAATAATTATTTCAGGTGGTAATAGTTCAAAGAACAGTTGTTTAAATTAATCCCCACAGATTTTTGGGAATATAAAACCCGATACACATTTGCAAAAAAAATTAGGTGCAAAAAAAAATTAGATAGGGAAAGGATTCATTCAAATATGAATGAAATTCTCATCTTACTATTATTATCAAATAACTTTCGAGTAATTTTCGAAGCACCTAATCTGTCCTTAATTTCATCAAAAAATTCATCAGGCATTTCACTACCCGAAAGCACAAATTCTATTAAGATACCAGATTGTGAAGGACTTACTTTTACCTCGAAATTAGTTAGGACATCATTATATTCCCTATTAACTTCAAGGATTTTAGAATCGGCTTTTTTAATTAATTCAGTCTCTAAAATAGAAGATTCTCTGGTTAATTTGTCTAGCTTTTCTAAATCGTTCTTAAACATATTAAACTCCATATATTTTTTAAGTAAACAAATCGTTAATCCTATTGATATTCTTTACTAAATAAACCTTTTTAAGGAGAAAAAAGCATACTAGCAAAGACTACTCAAAGTAACCATACTTAAACATCTTCCCCTAATGAGTCGGTGTTTTTATCTTCTAAATACTCCTGAAAGGGAAAACTCCCTTCTCATCATATTCTTTTTTGAGCCAAGCTTTAAATATAGGTTCTGTTATCTTATATTCTCCATTTTCAGATTTCAGCAATCCACGATCCTGTAATTTTCTAAGAGAAACACTCAAAGCACCCGGTTTTTTATCCATAGATTTTGCTATATCTAATCTTTTCATAGGTTTATCAATGACTTTAGTTATAACACATTGTTCCTGAAAGGTAAGTCTACTCCATTGATTCATGAAGTGCACTGCTAAAAAGGTTAAGGAATTCTTAAATTCTATTTTTACTTTATCATTGTCCAATGGCACTTCTTTGGGAAGTATCCTGGCAAATGTATTAACATAAAAGGGCACACCTTTTGTACAGTGATAGAATCTCTCAAAACCATTTTCTTCAAATATCAATGATGGTACCTTCTCTTCCAAATATTCCCTCACTACCTCTTTGGTGAAAGGAGGAATATCAAATGTCAAAATCCTCCCACCAAAAACACCATCATTACTCGCCATTTCTTTTACAATAGAGTCCGTAGATGGCACCGATCCAGAGAAGATATAAGCCACATTTCTCTGACTCTGGATAACACCTCTAAAAAACCATAGAAAGGCTTCTAAATTTTTTCCTAAATCTTTAATTGCTTGGAATTCGTCAATAATTAGAATAGAACCTTTAATACGTTCTTGATCCCATTCATAGATCCTTTGTGGAAGATCAAAAACGAACTTAGAAAGCTTTTTGTAATCATCTTCTGTTTCTGGAATGGGCAACGGCCACCCACCTACCTCAACAATCTCTCTTAATCCTAAAGATTTTTTAGACATCTTTAAAATCTTTTTAAATATGGTTGTGATACCTTTCTTTTCACATTCTTCCATCCAGCAATCATAAAATTCATGCATTAATCCTACTTCTGTTAATTTTCCTTTTTGGTAACCAGATGTAATGGATAAATCTACGTAACAAATTAAATAGTCGTTTTCCATTTCTTTTTTAATTTTTTTAAGTAAAACAGTCTTTCCCACACCTCTGATTCCTGTAACCATTATTGTAGGGGGAGAACCCTTTGAGGTAGATTCCAGAAAATTTTTTATCCATGAAATATCATCCACACGATTGTAAAACTGTTCATCGGTTAATTCTGTATTGGTTCCCAAAGCAATATTATCCACTATAAACCCACCTGTGATCTATTTTATTATATGTGATCAATTTTTGATCATTTAAGATTTATGATCAA
>DAGC01000002.1:515325-628449 GCA_002495625.1 Methanobacterium sp. UBA375
TTTTAGATCACGTGATCAATTTTTGATCATATAAAATTTATGATCAATTTTTGATCAGTTGGGGTTTTAAAATGGATATAACAAATGAACATATATTGAATGGGTTAGAGACGTATTCAGTGATAAACTTTTGAAATCTGTTAAAAGAAGGGGAAACTCAAGGGATTAATATAAAAATGGTAAAGTTCTGATACTATGTCTAAAGAGGAATATGAACGTTCTGTTAAAGAAATAAAAGAATTAAATGAAGAGTTCTATGCTTTACCCGATGAAGGGCCTGTTCCGGATGAATTCTATTTTAAACATAGAAAAGTTATTGATGGATTATTAGAAAGTAAAAAGTTAACTAGTGAAGAATTTCACAACCTAACTGATGAATTCCAGTATAAGCTCATAGACGATAGAGATAACATTATACCACTAGAATAAAAGACGAGCTAATACAGATCCGGAAAGGTTTCCCTGTGATGTTAAAATTGGAATAAGTATGTGGGTAGGTTAAGATCATCATGGAGTTCAAACCTTTAACTACATACAATATAAACTTCCATTAGATATCCAAATCATATTCATCTGATTCTAATCGATCCTTCTATATGTAGGCTTATAAACATCCCTAATATTCTCCAATACTTTCTCATAGCTGTCTCCTTGGGCGTAACATCCTTGAAGTTCTGGAGTAAATGCATAATAGCCATCTTCGTCCTTTTCGATTACAATGGAAATTCTATACTTTTTCATTTAATATACCTCAGAAATTTTGACTAAATTTTATAATTACATTAGATTTGGTCACACATTATGTTTATCTGAAAGCATTTTAACTTTACATGAATACTTTAAAATTAATATTAAGGTTTAATTCGAGGTTTCAATTAATTTATCAGCCAAATCACTTATAAAATCAAATTTAGCTAATTTGTTTAGCCATTCCTCTGGAATACCAGATTCACCATAGTAAGCACCCGCTATCTGGCCATAGATAGCTCCCACAGTATCAGCATCATCTCCCAGATTAACTGCTTTTAAACATCCTTCCTCAAAAGAATCAGTGTTATGGAAAGCCCATAATGCAGCTTCAAGGGACCTGACCACAAATCCCCTCCCATTTATTTCCGGGGGATTTTTATTTTTATAAGAGCCACAGGCAATCTCATCTATCTCTCCTTCCAGTATATTCTCATCCCAGTATCCCGGGATAGGAGAGTACCTTCGAGAGAGAATTGCTTCCTTAGACCCACCATTAACTGCACCAACAATCAAACCCGCCGCGTATCTACAGGCATCAATAGCTAAAGGGTGTTGATGGGTTGTTCTGGAACTATCACCAGCGAGTTCAATGGCTAAGTTGGGATTACGAAAATAAAATAAGGGTACAGGAGCAAGGCGCATCAAAGAACCATTACCTGCTGATCGCTCATGATCTGGACCGGAAAATGGTTCACCAGTTCTTTCGTATCTCCTTAATGCTTTACGAGTGGTGTTTCCAATATCGAAGCAGCTGCCATTAACACTTAAATATCCTTCATGATACCATCTCAGGTATTTGTTTATCTGGTCTTCCGGGTCAAATCCTTTCATCTCAATAAGACTCTGTGCTAAACATAGAGCGGTAGATGTATCATCAGTCCATTCACCCGGCTTTAGATCGAATACTCCACCACCAACCATATCAGTTACAGGCTCAAATGTACCTGGTGACTGGAATTCCAGGGGGACACCCAGGGCGTCGCCTACTGCCAGGCCGATGAGGGATCCTCTGAATTTATTGGTTATTTCCTTATTAAGTTTAGCCATGGTTCATCAGCATCTATTAAATTCATAATTAACCTTTTTTAACCTTTGTACCGCATTTAGTACAGAAATTTAAATTGGAAGGCAGTGTTGTTGAACATTTTGGACATATTATTTCAGATTTATCAAGGGGTGCTCCACAATTTCCGCAGAACTTATTATCTGGTTCAATGGGACTTGAACATCGTGGACATCTATTAGGATCATTGTTATGTGTTTTTTGACCTTGATGGGTTTTGTTTCTGTTGGGTGGTTGGATTCTGGGGCGTTGTTGTATGTTGAATTTTTTTGCAAGTATTTCCTTTGCAACTGTTCTAACTTGTTTGCTTGGATCCTTTAAACACTTAGTTATAGGATCAACGGCTCGAATGTCACCAATTTCGCCAAGAGCAATGATTGATAAACGGCGCACAGTGCTACTTTCATCTGATAATGATTTAATCAGAGGTTCAACGGCACGAAGATTCTTGATTTTACCTAAAGCTTCTGCTGATCGGGTACGTACCTTTTTTTCAGGATCATGAAGGGCACTTATCAGTGGGGGAACAGCTCTTTCGTCTCCAATAAGAGATAATGCAAGGGCTGCCCTTCTACGAACGAATCTTTCCCTATCATTTAACAACACAGTTAAAGGTTCAACACCTTGAGGGTTACCCATCTGACCAAGAATATCTGCTGATTTCCTTCTAACCACATCATCATCACTTCTAGTGGCAAGTATAACATCTTCAAAGGCAACTTCATTCATTGCTGCAAGAATCCTTACAGCTGAATAATTAACTTCTTTATCAGGATTATTTAATATGTTAATCAGTGGTTTAACTGCTGGTTTACCTATTTTAAGTAATTTATCCCATTCTCTCTTAGAAATATAATATTCGGCACTTAGTTCATCATGGGAAGGAACCCATCCGATCATACTCAAGGATTTGTATATCTCGTTTTGCACTTCACTTCTTTCATCCTTCAATGCAGAAATAAGCGGTTCAACTGCACGCCGGTCACCTATTTTACCTAAAGCTTTAACAACCCGATATCTCACTTTACATTCTTGATCATGGAGGGCTGCTATCAAGGAAGAAACAGCTCTTTCATCCCCGATCAAGTTAAGTGCATGAGCCGCCCTTCTACGAACGAAACTATTAGTATCGGTTAAAAGCACGGTTAAAGGCATTAAACCATTAGGATTACCCATCTTACCCAGAATATCACAGGCTTTTCTCCTTAAAACATCATCCGTATTACGTGTAAGTCTTAAGACTGCTTCAAATGCCGGTTCCCCTATCTCTACTAAGGCTTGAACGGCATGGTTACGCATACTACTATCTGGATCATTCAATGAACTAATTAAATTGATGATTATTTGTTCTAAACTGCTACCGTAGCCCTTCTTATCTGAAACTGTACCCCAATTTTTATAGTCAGAATCATAGAACTCCCGTTTAATGGGATCAATTAAAAATTCATAGGCTTCATTTATCTGTTTCATTTTATGTTCAGCATCGGGATCATCATTTACATCGGGATGGTACTTTTTAGCTAGAGCCCGATAGGCCTTTTTTATTTCATCAGGAGTAGCATCGTAACTTACGCCCAAAATTTTATAGTAATCAAATTTATCTCTCATTGAAATCACAATATTATTGAAATTAATCTAACATGAATTTATTGTACACATAGAACCCTGTTTAAAAAATTAGTATAAAATAACTGATTTAACGCTAAATTATCACTTATCGTCTTCCTACCTTCGATCCACACACTCCACAAAACATTTCATGACCGTTTAATTTTTCGCCACATTGAAGGCAGAAGATAAACAGTTCATCCCCATTTTCCTCACTATGCCGTTGAAGAATCTCCTGGTATTTCCCTGAATCTATCCATTTAATTATTTCTGAGGCCCTCATCACAGTCCATGGATGAGTTTTATCCATGATAATGATTGATTTACCGATTTTATCCAAAGTATTATAGTCAAAGCCTTTAAATTCCCTAGCCTGTTGTAAAAAAATGTCCTTATCAATTTTTTCATAGAAATTTCTAGGAACACCTGACATCTTCATTAAAGCGGTTACCACCGCATCCTCATTTTGACAGGCCAGTAAACCTGCTCTATCTGCTGTAAACTCAGACATCCTATACCAGTATAATAATGATAATTCTAAACCGGCAAATACCAATCCACCTATGCCCAGCGTTGCCGTTGCAATAGCATCACCTAAAATAGGAAAGACAATTGCCATTTCATGATATAACATGTGACCGCTCTTGATATGTCCCACTTCATGGCCAATGAGATAGAGTAATTCTTTATGGTCCAGTAAATCCACAGCTCCGGATGTGATGACGATTAAAGGATTTTCTGAACCAGTAGTAAAACCGTTTACACTGTAATCCCACTGAATATATAGATCTGGGATATTTTGAAGGTATAATATGGAGCAAGCTTCCTCTAAAATTTCATAAATCTCTGGAAAATTTTTTTCATTAACTTTTAAATAACTACCAGTATACATCAATCTAAAAAATCTTTCAACAGCGTGTTTGTTGTACTTCCTTGCTAATTTCTCCAATCCAGGTGTGCCCTCCAGTGCATTTAAAGCTTGTCTGTCAAGGCTATGTTCATATTCCTGAGGACTTAATAAAATCAATTTTTTTCTATCCATGTAAATTAACTCCTATATTAAAAAAAATAGTAAAGTTTTACTCCTTATTTAAACTGATTTTATGTTCCAGGACACCACCACATTCACATTCACTGGTAAAATCATCAGCAGATTCACCAGGCTGCAAGTGGTAGTAACCACCACAATTATCACAGACCAGATATCCCGGGCTTAATTTAGGCTTAACACGGGGTTTTATCTCTGGATTTTTCTTACTATTGGAGTTCCCTGCAGCGTCAATCATCTGCCCTAGATCATCAACGGCCTGATTTAAAATCCCACCAAATTCTTTCACCACACTCTTACCAGAACTAATGAACTGTTCCACATTCTCATCCTTAGGTGGGTTTTTGAATCCATTAGATTCTCTCTTTTGCCTTAACCTTTCATTGATATCGGCACTTGTTGGAGATCTTTTAGCCTTGAGAGAAGCCCCGCACTTGGTGCAAAACTGCAGTCCCGGTGAGATTTCACTTGAACATTCGGGACATTTTTCTGTATCTCCAGATTTTTGTCCAACTTTTACTCCACACTCTGTACAGAAGTTAAGTCCTGGACTGAGTTCAGTATGACAATTAGGACAGGTTATTATCTCATTAGGTTGATCCTGAGTTTCAGGTTTAACAGGCTTACCACATTCAAAACAAAATTTACTAATCTTTGGTATCTCAGCATTACATTCAGTACAAAAAATAGTTTCTTTAGAATTATTGTCCCCCATACTATCTCCTAAAAATAAATCACAAGATATGATATATATTTCTTACTATTTAGTAACAAGCTCGATACCGATGGGGCAGTGATCAGATCCTACAACATCTGAACAGATAAATGCATCTTTAACTTTATCCTTTAAACTTTCAGTTATGAAGAAATGGTCTAAACGCATACCAATATTCTTCTCCCGGGCATTATGGCCATAACTCCACCAAGTATACTGATCACCTTCACTATTAAACATCCGAAAAGTATCAAGGAATCCATGGCCTATCAAGCGGTTAATAAGTGCCCTTTCAACCTGTAGGAAACCCGGATTTTTAGATGCATATTTAGGGTTGGCCAGGTCCAGTTGATTATGTGCAATGTTGAAATCACCACACACCACTACTTTCTCGCCAGCATTGCTTAACCCTTCCATATGCTCTAAGAAATGGGAGTAGAAAGTAAATTTATTCTTTAATTTCTGTTCTTGTACTACTTTATCCGAATCTGCTCCACTGGGAAAATAGATGTTAAAAAGAGTAAAATCGGTGTATTCTGCCTTTAAAATTCTACCAGGATACTTATTTTTCCCGAATTTGTAATCAATATTTAATGGTTCTATTTTGGAGTAGATAGCTACTCCAGCATATCGTGCATCATGGTAAGTAGAATAATAGGAATGATAATCATCAAAACAGTTAACAGTGCTTCTTAGCTGTTTTTCGGATCCTTTAGTCTCCTGCATACAGATTATTTCTGGGTTAGTTTCTGTTAGCTGATTTAAATGGTTGTCGGTGTGTCTTTTTCTTAAACCATTTACGTTCCATGATAGAATTGTTAATTTCATATAAATAGTCTAAATTAAGTATATATACAAATAACATTACAATGAAGGAAAATAATTTACAACTATTCTAATTTAGCAATATTCCCCATGATAGCTGCTCTAAGAACCACTCCATTTAAGGGTAAGGATATTCTTCCACTTTCACCAGTGAAATTCAAAGAAGTGTTCTGTGTTCCAGTAAAATACTCTGTTTTCTGTTTGTTTTCTCTTTGTGAGCCGATTCCATCATTAAATGGTTCAATAGCAACTATCTTCCTCAAATCAATATTTACAGTTTTTTTATCACCTAAAAAGATCAATCTCTTATTAGTTAAGATTAAGGTACCTTGATCAATCTTCTTAATTTCATCATGAGACACACTACGAGCTGAAACACCACCAAGACGGAAAGAAACACCCTTAGCCACCCTAAAAGAAGGACCACCATAACCCCCAATGGTTTGTCTTACAGATCGTGCTTCAAGGAATGAAACGTTATTCATCACTAAGTTGGTTTTTTCATTCTTTTTAGGAATAATTGGGGATGTTGAACTGTTTGTAAGGTTTACGTTACCATTAACCAGTTTATCCATGAAAAGGTTGATGTCTCTATTTCTTTGTTCTTCCACTTCCTGTTTTTTTCTCTGTTCTAATGCTTTAGCTTCTTGTATCTCTCGTTGTTTATGTTCTCTGTCAATTCTTCTCTGTTCCTCATCGGAAACTCCACCATTAGCTATCCTGGTCCATTCCTCAAAGGTTAAAGGTTTATTTTTATATTTCTGCCAGATTGGATTGTTAAGTTCATGGATACGTGTAAGTTTGTATTTATCACCCTTCTCTTCAAATACAGCTCCACAATGACTGCAAGTATAGATTACTTTATCTCCAATTCCCAGTGTTCCTTTATGAACACTTTCCGTTAGGAATCCGGTGTTACATGCCGGGCAATCAGGATCCTTTTCTTCAGTTAAACTTGCACCACATTCTTGACAGAATTTAGCGTCTCCAGTATTGCCATGGCCACAGCTAGGACAATATATTAAATCAAGTTCAGTACCGCACTCTTCACAAAAACGAGCGTTATCAGGATTTTCTGTGCCGCAATTGTTACAGACAATCATTTTAATCTTATAAAGATTCATTTATCCTTTTTATTGGAATTAGTTAATTTCTGTATCTCTGATTGCATATCTATGACTAATTTCTTCAATTCTTTAATTTCAGATTCTTCCTTTTCAGACTCTTCTTTTCCGGATCTTTTCACCAGATACGATGCTATAGAAGCGGTTAGCATCCCTATAAATGTAATCCCGATCAGCATCATTGGAACGGCAATTAATCTACCATAAAAGGTACCAGGATTAATGTCACTGCTACCAGCAACGGTTGTCGTCAAGGTGAACCAAAAAGAGTCCCATAAACTATGAACCTCTGGATTAATACCGCTTTCCAGTATATAAAATACTATAGTTCCAGAGAAAATAGTGAAAATTAATATACCTACGGCGAAATCAAGATGTGTTTCTCTAAAAAAATCTAATATGTACTTTAAATCTCTTCTAAATAGTGCAAATATCCTCACTAATCTGAATAACCTTAAAATTCGGACCAGTCTAAATAAACGAAATAGTCTGAGTGCGAAAAAATCAAATGGAATCATGGCTATGATGTCCGGCCAATTTTTCTTTATAAAAGCCCATTTGTTCTTTTCTTCTCTCATTCTATAAATAAAGTCAAAAAACAATATAACACAGACAGCTAAATCAAAATCGATGATTATATTAGTTAAATAAGGGTTTAAATCATAAAATGTGATTAATATTAGTAAAACAATGTCTGCTATTATTAAAATTATGATAATAGCTTCAAATATGCTTCTAATATTGAATTTAGTCTTCATTTCAATCACATTTGTATTAAAATTCGTTACATAGTTATTACACTCTTATTATTTACTATCATGTATTTAAACGTTTATTACTTAATATAATTGAATATATAAGATCATCATATCATCCCTTGTTACTCTAATTCAATATGATCAATTCATTATGCACCGATGGTGAGGAATGTACAAAATGTCAAGCTAAAGCTGCTAAACACTTTGAAGGACCATTATTAATAGTTGCTGGGCCTGGTGCGGGTAAAACTAGGGTATTAGTTGAACGAGTAGCTTACTTGGTAAAAAATAAAAAAGTTGATCCTTCTAATATTCTTGTCATAACATTCACCATAAAAGCAGCAGAAGAATTGAAGGCCAGATTAAGTAGATGTATAGGTCCTGAAATTCGATCAATGCAGATATCAACAATTCACTCTTTTTGTCATGAAATCTTGAAAATTTATTCTGATTATAATGAATTAGGAGCTACTTTTGATGTTTTAGATGAAGAAATGCAGTTAATGTTTCTAAGAAGCAATTTCTATAAATTAGGAATTAATAAGCTAGTGAAGATGAGTGAATTACCTGGTGTAATTCAATTTTTTAATGAGTGTGGAGAAAATCGTATCGAACCAGAGAAGCTAGCTGAAGAATTTTCCAAACAAGATTCTCCAAATAAAGATAGATACATGGAATATTGTAAAGTTTATAGGAAATACTTAAATCTTATAGATGAAGAACGTAAGATTGATTTTCCTGGTCTTCAAAAAAATGTTTTGGATCTTTTAAAGGATAATAAAGAAGTTTTAGACGATATAAGGGATAGATTTAAATTTGTGTTAATAGATGAATATCAGGACACCAATCCCATTCAGGATGAATTTTTTGAGTTAATCTCCGAACCTAATCAAAACATCTGTGTTGTAGGAGATGAGGATCAGAGTATTTATGCTTTTAGGGGGGCAGACCCTTGGAATTTTATAAGATTTAAAGAAAAATATGATTCTAACTGTGTAACCTTGGATAAAAACTTCCGTTCTACTTCTAATATAATCAAATTATTCAACGGTTTTATGAAGGAATATAGGTTTTATCCCAAGGAAATTAAAACCTCAAGGGAAGATGGGAATGGAATAATCCTTCTAAAGAGTGAAGATGTGCATGATGAAGCAAAGAACGTTGTAAATGCCATTAAAGAACTTAAAGAAACAAGAATTATACCTGATTATGGCTATGTGGCATTACTTTTTAGAAGCGTTAGAAATCATGCCCCCAAAATTATAGAGGAATTAAAAAGGCAGGATATCCCATTCAATGTTAAGGGACAGGGCTCATTTTTAAATAGAAGTGAAATTAAGACGGTTCTTTATATGATGTCCTATGTGGATCCACCAAATTATGGGGACCGATTTAAATCCTGGAAACATTGGTGGAATCTATCGATGTTTGAGACAGAATTTATGAATCTGAGTAAAAGAACGATAAATTCACTCAATAACTTGGATAAAGAATTTGACTTGAGCAACTTACTTGATAAAGAAGAGTTCATTAAAATTGGCATACAGGATGAGGAAGATATCGAGAAATTACTGAGGCTCAATCAATTAAAAAAGGAACTGTCAAATAAAGTAAAGAGTATGTTGTATACCTTCTATGATATATTGGATATTTCTGGTTATCTTAAATGGCTATTAGAAGAGGGAAGCGAGTCAAGTAAGGCTAAAATATACAATTTAGCTAAGTTAAGCTCCATTTTAAATAAATTTGAATATATGAATAAGAAACCTAAAATCAAAGATTTAATGTGGTATCTTTACCTATTACCCCGTGGCATGGAATATGATGAAGAAATACCTGATAATCCTCACGCAGTTAAAATCATGACTGTCCACCAGGCCAAAGGGCTTGAATTTCCTGTTGTTTTTGTATGTTCAGTTATTAAAAATAGATTTCCAGGCATGAAAAGGAAAAAGAGAGAATTAGTACCCATACCTCAAAATCTCCTTTTAAAAAATAGAAAAAAGGATGTTATAAATCTCACTGAGGGGATCATGCACGATGATTTGGACAAACACGATGAATTTGAAATGGAAGAACGTAGATTATTTTATGTTGCCATGACCAGAGCTCAAGATATTCTAGTAATATCTACAGCTAATAAAATCAACGTCAAAAAGGTTGGTTATTCACCTTATGTTAAAGAGATAGAGAAAATTGAGAAGGTTTTAAATACATGTGACCTTAATGAAGGTTGTAAATTAAGAAACCTTTCTCATGACGAACCCATATCCCTGAACTATTCTTCTATTGACACATATCAAACATGTCCATTTAGATACCTAATGAGTTATGACTATGGTTTTGAGTATCCACCATTTTTCATGCAAAACTATGGAATCATACTCCATAACTGTTTAAACAAACTTCACTCATCCATGAAGATGAATGAAGAAATCAAAGGGGCTAAAATAAAGCATATCGTTGAAAGATGCTGGATACAAATCCATAAAAATAAGAAAAACGATGAACTAGAAAAACGAAGATTGGAAAGAAGCTTATTAGATTATTACTATGATACAAAAGAATATATAAAGGAAGTTATATCAACAGAAGAGCCATTTTCTATTTCCAAAAAGAACATGGAAATAAATGGACGGACAGACTTACTTATAAAAAACAAAGAAGATGAAATAGAACTAATTGACTTTAAAGCCAGGGATAAAAAAGGAATAGACCTATTAGAAGTGGAATTTCAGCTTAAGATGTATGACTATGCATTAAAAGATAAATATCATATCGATAAACTCTGTGCATACACCTTTAAAGATAAAGCTAAAACTTATTTTGAAACGAATGAAAAGGATTTGGAAAAATTAGACAGCAAATTGGAAAATATTTGTGAAAAAATAACTAATGAAGAATTTGATCCTAAAGAAAATGAATTCTGTCCACAATGTATTTTTAATTTCTGTTGCAGGTGAATAATATGCATAACCAATTTAAAGATTTCTATGATGTAGTAAGAGAAAATTTAGATTCCTATAGAGGAGAATATGAAAGATTCGTAGATTATGGGCCAGATTTATTTAAATTACTTGCAGATGTGCTTAACGAAAAGAGTTTAAAACCAGAATTGAGATTGGAAGTTTGCGCGGCTTTAGGTTACTTTGTTGCTCCTTACGATTTATTTCCAGAAGTGATATATGGTCCACATGGTTACATCGATGATGTATTCCTCTGTACCTATGTAATTAATGAATTGGAAAAGAAGATGGGCTATGACTTTCTAGATAACTTATGGGAAGGGGAAGAAGAACTGGAAGATGTGCTTGACATTTGTTATGAACAATCGATGGAGATTCTTGGAGATAAAACTGATAAGGTTTTGTCTTATGTGGGTCTCGGTTAATTAAAAAAAAATATGGTGATTATATTGTCTAAATATGTTAAATTTGGTGAATTATTAGTCAAAGATATTATATCTAAACTTAATGGGACACATGATGATTTTCTAAATTTTGAAAGCCCAGATAAACCTTCTAGGAATATCCTTATTGGTACATTAAGTGATGAGACTAGGCAAGAATTTTCTGAAGTTTCGAATGAAGCTAAAGAAGAAAAAATAACTAAAAGTAGTGTTAAAAATAATAGTCTATCTGTCAAATTTTTAATAAAAGATGAAGAAGCTCTATTTAAGATTAAACCATTTTTATCAATTTTTTATAGAGTTATCCCTACATATGAAGAACAATGCATATATATCAATGAAAACTATGATTTAATTCCAGAAAAAATTAAGCTAAAGCCTATTTGGAAAAGAAAAGATCTTCAATTCTCTAGTATTTCTCTAGCTTTAGAAAATTATACAGATGCATTAATAGATTTTCAAACCAATATTGAAACAATAAAAGATGATCCAAATACATTAGGACAATTAAGAACAGTTTCTTCAGAGATTCTTAGTAACGAAGAGCTGTATCGTGAAGAAATTGAAAAAAATGCAAAAATAGGTATTCCTGATTTTAAATGGCAAGCTAAAGTTTTTTTATCAGTTGAGGATTTTATGCAAGATGGAGAACGTTTAAAACTAGTGGAAATTGGTATATTAAATTTAACAGATTCAAGCCAAAAATATGAAACCTTTCTATTTAATGCTAAAATCGAAATTGATCTGGATATTATCAAATTAGTTCCATTTAAATATAAATATGAATTTGAAGATGCAAATCTAAATCATCAAGATTTGTTTAGATGCTTAAATTGTCATGGAAAATTAGAAGATAATACAATAATTACTGAACATTTTGCTCAATTTGAACAGCGAAAGGTGATTTCTAAGAATAAAATTAACAATTTATATTTAACATTTGATGATTTAAGCGCGGACACTGGTATAGAACTTTTAGAAAATGTAAGTAATAGAATGGAAGAATTTTCTGAAATAAATAAATCATCTAATGATGGAACAGATATACTTTATAATAGAAGTATTGACAATTTTGATAATATTAAAAATAGATTCAATAAAGGTTTAGAAATATTAAAATCTAATGATACTGTTTTATATGCTTTCAAACTAATGAACGAAACATTTTCTAGAAACGCTAAAAAATATAATAGCTGGCGTTTATTTCAAATAGTTTTTATTGTATCTATAATACCAGATATTGTTGATAAATCATCATCAGAAAGAGATGTTTGCGAAATATTGCACGTTATGACTGGTGGTGGTAAATCAGAAGCTTATTTTGGTTTAGTTGTATTTTCTGCGTTTTGGGATCGCTTATCTGGGAAAAAATTTGGAACAACCGCAATTACCAAATTCCCTTTAAGAATGTTATCTATTCAACAATTGCAAAGAATAGCTAATATCTTTATTTGGGCTGAAAAAGTCCGCCTTGAAGAATCAATTGAAGGTGAAGAATTTTCTGTCTCTTATTTTGTTGGTAATTCAACTGAGTTCCCCAAATTTCCTTGTGAAATAATTGAGGACATTAAAACAGCTGCACAAAACGATGAGGACATTCCGGGAAAAATTATTGACAAATGCCCAATCTGTAAAGGGAATGTAGTCTTAAGTTGCAGAGAAAACGAAGTTAGTGTAATACACAAATGTAAAACGTGCGGAAATGAATTCAAACTTTATTTCACCGATCAGGAAACATATCGATTCCTGCCAACCTTTATAGTTGCAACTGATGATAAATTCGCTAACATTGGATTGAATAGACGATTTAAAAATATTTTTGGAGGTAAACTTAGTATATGTCCAGAGCATGGGGGTTGTATTCCAATAAACGATTGGTGTGATGTAATCATTGATAAAAATTGTAAAGATGCGAAGAAGTATAAATGTCAAGAGATAGGTGATCCAATCGATCTAAACTTTAGTACAGGCCCAACACTCATAATACAAGATGAAGTGCACTTGGTAGAAGAAGGTTTTGGTACTATAGACTCTCATTTCGAATCTTTAATTGAAAATTTACAGAAGGAACTTTGTGGCTATAAATTCAAAAATATTGCTATGACTGCAACTGTAACCGGCGCAAGAGATCAAATTAAACATTTATATCATAAAGAGGCCCGCATATTTCCAGGAAATCTATCTGAAAATTATGAAAATGACTTCTTTTTTGAATATGAAAAAGATGATGAAAATAATTCAATAATTCAACGCCGTTTAATAGGCTTAAAACCTAATTTAAGAGATAACCATTTTGCCTCGTTACTCACTCTTAAATATCTATCCGAATTTATTGAAAATGTTGAAAATAATATTGAAAGATTTTCAAATGACATTGGAATAAATAAGGAAGATTTAGAAGATATTATCAAAAATTATAAAAGTATTTTAACATATCATAATCGAAAGAACGATGCCAAAGCAATGAATCAATTTTTGGATACAGTTGTCAATAATAATCTAAAAAATTATTTCATAACACCAAAAGTTCTTACTGGAGATAATACTCTAGATGAAATTAGAGAACTCATAAATGTTATATCAAACTATTTCGATGATCCTGATGTAGACAAAGAGACATTATTATCAGTATTTGCTACTAGTATTGTTTCTCATGGAGTTGACATTGATAAATGGAATTTAATGATTATTCAAGGCATGCCTCGAAATACAGCGGAGTATATACAATCATTAAGTAGAATTGGAAGGAAATATCATGGAATTGTGTTTTTATGGTTCTATCCTAATAGAACTCGAGATTTGAGTTTCTATCAAAACTTCAATAGTTATCATAATATATTAAATCACAAGGTTGAAAATGTTCCATTATCTAGATGGGCTAAATTAGGATTTAAACAGACAATTACTTCAGTGTTTAATGCAAGTATCTTAAATTATATGTCAGACATATTAAAAAGGCCTATTTATACAGTAGATGAAGTTAACAAAGTTTTTCAATCAAAAGAAAATAAGGAAAAAATAATTAATTTTATAGAAAATGCATACGTTATTGAATCTTCAATGGTAGGTGCAGATTATTTTAGAAACATAATTGCTCAAGAAGTTGAATCTAGATTAAATTATTTAGCTAGATATACTGGTGAAAATTCTTATTTTTTCCCTGCAGCTCTCAGAGAAAATCACAATAAATATTACAATACACCTACAGGAATGAGAGGTATTCAAGATGAAGTTATTCTTATCCCTTCTGATTACGAGTTTCGATTTTTTAGTAGAATATAGGAGTTGTGTAAATGGATATTAATTCATTACGCTATTCAAAACCGGCAAATAGTGCTCTATTTAAAATTGTAAAAAATCTTATAGTTACATCTGATAAATTCTCATTTAAAGTTAATTATTTATTAAATGATAAAAACGATGATAATAATAAAATAAATAACGAAAAACGTTTGAGAAAAGTAATTTTTGAACGAATTTTAAAGTTATATAATCAAAGAATTGAAGTAAAAAACCTTAATTATGATTTATTATCAAGAGGAGATTTTGATAATTTAGAAATCCTAAAATATAAATTCGTCGATCAAAGAGATAAAAAAAATTATAGTGGTGAATATTCATTATATCCAAGAACTTTTATTTGCACAAAGTGTGGAGATTATAGGAATTTAAGAAATGATACTGAATTAAATTCATTCAACCCCAATAATTGCAGAAATAGGAATTGCAATGGTAAATATGAACAATTAGAAATAGTTTTATTTTGTCCTACTTGTGGTAGAATCAAACCATTAACGTATTCGTGTAGTGATCATCCAATTAAAATTAATTGGGAAAAAAAGGATTCATTACGTACATGGGAAGTTGTTTGTGATAAATGTCATAAAGAAGGACGAGTAAGACCTATTGATATATTTCGATTTGACTGTAATCACGAAGAATATGGAGAAAAAATATGCAATGAAAGTAAAACTAAGTTTAAACCACTAACAGTACGTGAAGGGGGAGTAAGCAATCCAGTTGTAATTACAATTGTTGACATTCCCGAAACAAATTATATAAAATTAAATAATTTAGAACTTATTTTATTAGGTTTATATCTCAATAAATTCTCTAATTTAGTAAATAAAGGATATAAAGTAGATTTAGAATCTATAAATCGATATTATGATTTTTATAATCATTCATCTGATGATATTATAATTGATAAAAATAAGTTAATGGAGTTTATTGATGAACTAGAAATAATTCTAAAGAGCCTGGAAGTAACATATGCTAATACAGATTTAGAAAATTTCAATGATTATTATGCAATAAAAGGAATATTTAGTGATCAAGCATTTTCTAATAAAATGGATAAGATTTCTTACTCTGAATTTATAGAATCGTATGAAGATCCGATTAAAAAGGAAATAATGGAAAATAATTATAAAGATCTACAAAATGAATTTGGCATCGAAGATGTAACTTACATTTCTAATATTAATTTAATTTCTTCTGCTATAGGAATTATATATGGAATAAATGAATTTTACAAAGAAGATTTTGTTCCTCATTTTGGCCCAATTTGGAAAAATAACAAAGAAAAAAAAGAAATTTATGCTTATTCCTACCCATTTGAAACAGAAGGGATAATGATAGACCTAAATAAAATAAAAATATGTGAATGGTTAATTAATAATGGTTTATTAAACGAAGAAGTACCAGAAACACATGAAAAAGCAATTGAAATTATATTACAGTTAAACAAAGAGGATGGAGCATATACACATCTCCAAAAATTGTTACATACATTATCTCATATCCTTATAAGACGTTCTCCCATGCACACAGGTTTGGATAGTGAATCTTGTGGGGAATTAATATTTACAAATGCTGCTGCGGTGCTGATTTATTCTAAATCAAGCATCAATACTGGTGGGTTTTCATTTGTATTTGAACACTCTCTTTTTGATTGGTTTAATGATGTTAAATTAGATTTAAATGATTGTACTTTTGATCCAACATGTATATTTGAAAAAGGAGCATGTTTTTCATGTATATACTTGCCTGAATTTGTCTGCTGTGATTTTAATCGTAATTTGGATAGAGATGTTTTTTTAGGGAAGAGAAGATATGAACACAGTTATTGGTAAAGAAAATATTAATGCTAAAGGTATCTATTATGATCTTTTTACATCATTAGTTGAAATTGTAAATAATAATCCTGATATCAAAGTTGAAGCAATAATAGATGTTTTAAAGAACGATTTTAATGAAGGTGACATAAAGGAATCTATTAGATACTTAATTTCAAAAAAATTCTTCTCAAAACACGATGGAATAACGAAATTTGAAAAAACCAGTTTAAAATTATTAAGAAAACCAAATATTCAATTAATTGATGACAATAAACCAATTTATCCACGAATTGTAATAACATTGCCACCCTATGATTTTTATGGTATAAAAAATTCATTAAAAGAATCAGGTATAGAATTTTTTTCAATTAAAGATGGAATAAAGGAAATGTTTGAATGTGCTGAAAAATCAATAGATATTTGTTCACCTTTCATTGAATATAAAGGTATAGAAGAATTTTTACCATTATTAACGTCTAAATCAAGAGTGAAGATGAGGATATTATCACGACAAATTGATAAAAATGATAAAAATAATAGATATTTTGATATTAAGCGAATTGTAGATTATTTTGAAGAAAAAAATTGTAAAATTGAAATTAGAAATTATCATTATCAAGCCCAAAAATCTGTTGAAAGTAGTACACATGCAAAATTTATAATCTGCGATAATGAAGTTGCATATGTAGGAAGTGGCGAGCTAAGAAAAAATTCTTTTGAAAAGAATTTTGAGCTAGGATTAATTTTAAAAGGTGATAAAGTTGAAACACTTAGTTTAATTTTCGAAAATTTATTTTCTGTTTCGAATGAAATAATATTTTAAGTGGTGAAATAAATGGAACAATGGCATGATAAAATTCATGAAATTCTAACATACAATCCAAATAGTAGAGATCCTATGGATTACTATGATAATAATCGGCTTTCTAACCAATTAAGTCCTTGTACTAACTTTTTTTTAAACACTTTTATAAATATTATTAACAAAAAAAATTTAATTGTTTTTGCATCTGATTCTATTTTAAGACCTGTCCCATTACTCTCATATTTTTATTCTTTTCTTAGTGGTAAATCAACGTTAGTATTCACTCAAAAAGGTCAAAGAATTGATGTAAGTCCTATTGATTTACATTTAAGAAATTATTATATGTTAAATTGGGAAGGAGAGTATCTTTTTTATGATATACCTATTGGAATAATGAATAATAATGAAATTAAAGCAGGAATTTACCTACCTAGAGTAGAAAATAGAGAAAGAAAGAAAAGTTTAGTTTTAAGACAAGAAAAAAATTTTTTAGAAAGTGAAAAGCCTAAAATATTGTTATATCATGATAAAAAAGGTAGTAGAATATTAAGTAATATTCAAAATCTAATTATAGATAAAAGAAAGTTTAATGAAAAAATTAGGCTAGATTTCGGTTGTATAATTTTTGAAAATTTGGATCGATTTGTCTATTCAGATTATACAGCTAAAGTTTTTTTAAAGTGGTTGAAGAACATATTACCCACTAATATTAATTTAATTTTCCATTTTTCTAACCCTCAGAATTTAGAATTTATAAATAAATTCCAAATAGACACAAATTCATTTGTTCTTCCTTTTACTCCTAATCTATTAAAAAATAATGAAGCCATTAAACAGCAATCTATTGATTATTTCAATGCTGAAGAACAAAAACCTATTATTGATATACTAAATAGATTTAATTTAGATACTTTGAGTTTTTATGATGATAATAGAGTGTTAAGTATAATAAAACCAATATTAGAAGAAGGAAATATTGATTATCACTATGAAAAAGCTCAAAACACAATTAAAAACATAAATAACAATACTATAAAGAATAAAGGAAGCTACTATGCTGCCCAAAAAATTCTAAATAAAATGCCAGATTTAGTTATTAATCCCTCTAAATACAAGTTAAAGATTAAAGATGATGGGGAATGGAAACATCAAAGTATATCTGAAATATTAAATGGTTTTGAAAATAGTTTACAAGAGGAAGAAAATGAAAATCAATTTCTTTTAGCGCGATTTTTGTCTGATGTAAATTCAACTTATTCTGAATTAAGCCAATGTAAGAGATTTTTTGAAGAAGAAACATATAACAGAATAGGAAAGGATTATAGAGTTTTAGAACTTGCTAATAATATCGAAATTGATGATAACACAATTTTCGTAACATATTCTCCTACTGAAAAACGTATTTTAGAAGAAGAATTTATTAAGTTAGGTTTGAATTCATTTAATGTTGAAGATATAAAATGGATTTCTTATAGATATTTAGACAGAAGTAACACGAAATTGATACTTCCCGGCCCTCTAATTACAAAAAATTTGACTGAATTATTTTTACCATATAAAGAAATACATTTTTTAGCTTATGGTGGTCTTAATTCCCAGAGAGCAAATGATCAAATAGATCTAATTTTGGAGTATTCATTTGAAGAAGAAAAATTTGCAATGCGCTATATATCTCAGGTATTTGATTATTTTGATGTAGATAAAAATAATCTATTATTTAATGATTTCGAGAAAAGAGAGAGAGAATTTTCTGATGATACTACGTATGAACCAGATTCTGAATATATAAATCCATTTGATAAATTTAGAGACATAATAATTAAAAAAGCAAGGACATCAAAATATCAAGATCAAATTGATCTAGTTGAAGAAAAACTAAAAGAATTAGAAAAAATAGATATAGAAATTGACATTGAATCTGAAGAGTATGTAGAAGTGTATTTAAGGGATTTAACGAATAACAACAAATATCTTAAAAAATTACCCCGATATAAAACGTATTTTTACCTGAAAACTTTAGGGGGGAATGTTGAAGAGGGAGTCCCTTCAATATTAAGGCCAGGAAATTATATTGTGATACTAGATAATGACGAAAGAAAATCATTACTTCAATTAATTATTGACATGTTTGGTTTAGAAGAAAATATTGAAAAATCTTTAATAGAATATTGGAAAAAAGCATTAATAAAGCATATAAATAAGAATAAATTAGCTATCAACGAATTTTACAATGAATATTCTAAAAATGGTGGACAAAATGAATTTGAAGCTGTTAGTAATTGGGCTAAAGGCGGAGTATTAGGACCTAGAAATCCTGTAGACTTATTAATTATAGGGAAAGTAATAGATAATGAAATAATACAAAATCATTATATGATTATGGACGCTGAGATTGATAAAGTAAGAATTATTCATAGAATGACTGGAAGAAGACTTCGAAAAATTATTAAAACAATAATATTTGAGAATGAAGAACTAAAACCTGAAAAATTAGATTACGAAGAATTTATGTTCTATGAAAAAGTTAAAAATGGAATTTATGAAGTTGTAGACATTAAAGAAAACTAGGTGATAATTTATGCCATTTATACCAGATTTAATTTATGAGGATGAAGAAATATCTGATGTTAATTTTAAGGATTTTTATGATATATTAAGGGAAAATCTAAATTCTTATGAAGAAGAATATGATAAATTCATAGACTTTGGGCCTGATTTATATAAGTTATTAACTGAAGTGTTAAATGTAAAAGAAGTAAAGCCAGAAATACGATTAAAAGCATGTGCTGCGATTGCATATTATGTCGCTCCATTTGACATAATTCCTGAAACAATTTATGGCCCTAAAGGATATATTGATGATATCTTCGTTTGTGCATACGTTTTGAAAGAGATTATAAATGAGATGGATTACGAATTTTTAGAAGAATTATGGGAAAGTGAAGAAGATCTTCAATATGTTTTGGATGAATCATATACTAAATCTAAAGAAGTTGTTGATGATAAAATTGATGTGATATTAAAATATATCGGTCTTAAAATTTAATTAATAACTTTAAATGTCATTATGAGTTACTGCAGGATTCCAAGCGTCACTTATAAAATTTTTAGCGTCTTCAAATCCCATATTCTTATATTTTGAAGCTTTCACTTTAGAAATTCTTTTTCTTTCTATATCAGCTGAATAATAATGAACGTCCTGTCTAACGCAAATGTTTTGCTTTCTAATATTGCTTCTAAACATTCTTATCAACTTGTCAGTCCAATTATGATGAATATAATAATCATCATCTGATTGGGGTTTTTTTGTATAAGGATTGTAATTATCTTTAAAATACTTTTTTAAAGGCCTAAATCTACAATCTGTTATTTGTACGTTCCATTTCCAGCATTGAATCCTTTTATTTTCCATTTCTTCAAAACTAATATTATAATTGTACAACATGAAAATAGAAATTTCTTTAGGTTTATATCCTGAATTGATCAAAACATCAATTTGATTTTTAATAAGTTTTTTTTGAGAAAAAGGCCCATCCCATGCTATTTTTGGGTTAATAAAACCTGCTTTTTTTAATAAAACTCCTAAATGCGGTTTTTCATGCAAAATTCTACCATCAAAACCACTTTGAGATTCACAACTTAAAATTT
Source organism: Methanobacterium sp. UBA375 (assembly GCA_002495625.1). Taxonomy (GTDB): domain Archaea; phylum Methanobacteriota; class Methanobacteria; order Methanobacteriales; family Methanobacteriaceae; genus Methanobacterium_A. The sequence goes on from DAGC01000002.1 coordinate 536,199, forward strand.
TACGTTCTTTTTTAAGTTCAATTAATTCTTTTAATATAGATTCTATGTTTTCATTTGCAAGGAAATTATTATCGTAAAAAACAAGTTTTCTCTTAACAATTTTTTGCTTAATTGATCTATCATAAGCACATTTAGGTTCAATAATATAAACTCCACAATAAGGACATCTTCTTTCACACCCTCTAGATGTATGGATAATTTGATAATCTACGTCAACCAATGAATAATCAGGGTCATATTCCTCAGCTTCTTTCCAAACACCTTCAAAAACTTCATCACAACCAGTATGTTTTTTGCAATGCTTAGGAAGTAATGAAGCATAAATACCCCCAACAACAATATAAGCATCAGTGAATTTTTCTTTGGAAAAAGAAACTGCACGTTGAACATCATCAGCCCAATATGTGAATAGAGATGTTACAAATATTATATCCGGATAAAAATCGAATATATTATCAAAATTTTTAAATTCGGATCCTAATCTAATCAATTGCACGTCACAATTTCTCTCTTTTTTTAGATAAGAAGCTATTTTTAGAAGTCCTATAGGTAAAAAATCCTTATGATTTCTGCTTTTTTTTGGAATAGGAAAATCAGGCTCAATTAATAATACATTTTTATTATCAATTTCGTCTATCAAGATAATCACTATAATAATTATGATTAAATTCGTAATAATTATGAATTTATTGTATTAATAAAATAGTTTTATGACATTAGTATTTAAATGTTTCTAAAAATTCCTGGATTTCCAGAAAAATTCAAATTTGATTAAAGTAGATTAAAATAAGTATCTACATTTTATATTTGTAGAAAGAAAACAGAATTAATTAAGATCTAAGAAATTAATTATCTTATTGAATATTAAATATTTAATTTAATAAAAAAATAAATTTTTATTATGCCAAAATCTGAATGCTGAGTTTTGCAGGTGATACTTATTCTTAATTTAGGCGCCTGCTATAAAAAAATACAAATCCTTCGATACGAACTTTGATTAAATTAGTCTAAATTATTAATAAGAGAGTCAAAAGTCTCTCTAAATTTAGGCAGCATCTCGATACTCCATTTTATTAAATTATTTTTATCTTTTTCAGACATATCCATGATAGAGAGATTAATATCATTTATTAAATAAAACATGACCAATCTGACTTTTTCTTTAAAGTAATAACCCATTTTTCCCCCTAATTTTTCTTCTATCTCTAGTTTATGTTCACAAATCTGTTTGAAAAGATCATGATTGATTTTCTTATCCGGAATATCTATCCATAAACAAATTTCGAAGGTTTTGTTCTTTGTAAACCTCCAACCATAAGTAAAATAAGGTCTACCAGCATTAAATCCGATAGAATTATATTTAACTGGTTTTTTATTTTTTAATTCGGGGACTATGTTATGATGATTTTCTATTAAAATTGACCAAAAGTTTCTATATTCTCTTTCAATAGGATTTAACCCGGTCGGTTTGTTAGCTTTTTCCCATTCATCGGGTTGTGTTATTATAACAAATTCGAAGGCAGGTTTACTGCTGTCAATTTTAATTAATCTAGGTTTTATACAAAAAAAGCTGTATTCTCATCAGAAATTTGATTCAAATGATTAACGGCGGTTATATGTTCGTCTCTAAAACTTTCAGCTAACCAAATACTCACATTCGCATTTAATCCTGCCATATAAGTTAAAAGTTTCCCTAAATGGTCATGGTTTGCTTCACCAAATTGGTTTTCAATTACAATCTTTCTGTCACTATCAGATTCTTGGGCAAGTATATCTAATCTATAACTTCCAATGGGGACTTCAATTTCAGGATCAGTAATGTCAATACCGATAGTATCTCCCAGCAATTTAATATTGTCCTTCAACCATGGGGTAAAACTTGTATCCTCTCTGGGGAAATATTGTCTAAGAGGGACTTCTTCTATAGATGCAAAATCAATTTTTTCCGCCAATAAAATCACTTATCATATATTATGATATTAAACCTTTAACTTTTTCATTAAAAATGGAAAAATTACTATTCTTAGAACTGTACCATGACTATATGCCATATTATAAAAATTAACTTAGATCATCTAAAAATTCTGGGTTAAAATTAAAAAGACTGAAATTATAAGTATTTTAGAATAGCTCTGTAATATTAATGTAGGAGACATAAAAATGAGCGATTGGATTGAAGTTTCAAGCGATGATGAAGAAAAAGAACAGGTTAAGATGTGGGAACCAGATGCAGTAGGTGAATCCATTCAGGGTAAATATATAGATAAAGAGGAGAGTGTGGGCAAATTTAAAAGTAATCTTTACACCATTAAAAACCAGAAAGGAGAAGAAATTAAATTCTGGGGGTCTACTGTTTTAGATAATTTACTGGAAAAAGTGCCGCTTTCTTGTGAAGTGAAAATTATTTTTCAGGGGAAAAAGCCCTCGAAATCTGGGAGAAATCTTTATAAGGATTATAAGGTGATGTATAAAAAGGATTGATTTTGAATTGAATTATAGTCGTGTAACCTTATGTTACATTTTTCAGCTGTTTGCACCTTCTTAATGTTATTTTCTCAATATGCCCTTTATTCAACATCGTGGTAAAGGAAATCGGCCATTGGTAACCATTTATCTTTCCATTCATCAGATATGTGTTTTTGAGTATTTTCTGGTAGTTCTTGAGCCCAGATTTCACGTTGGGCTGGTGGTAAATTGTAGAATTGGAAGGGGATAACCAGATAGTCTGGTGTGTAACGTTCCATACTGAATTTTCGATAACTTTCTATCAATTTTATCATTTCATCTTCATCCAGCAGGTTACCAATCTTTTCGACGGTGAGGTATATCTCCTCCACATCTATATGGGGGTGCCAGATGTCATTAATACCAGTTAATGCTTCATTCAACTGTTTTAAAGATGAAATTAGCGGATCACCCTTTAAATCTGGGATTATATCATCGAATTTAATTAAATGCATTCCAATTTGTCCATGCTCTTTATTTAATTTATCAACCGGTAAATCAGGTATTTTATCCCTGAAATACGGAAATACCATTTGAGTTTCAAGATGATGGTGGGTGGTTAGCACTGTTTTAATACACTCAATATAATCAATAAATCCCCTTTTAGATGTTTCATCAAGCCCATCAGAACTTAAAGATTTACGACAATGCTCAATAGCCACATCCAGGGAACGTGTAATAATATGATGAGTGCAAATCAATCCTATAGCCAGATTAGGTTCATAAACCATAGAAAATCATCCTCCCATAAAATATAATTTTTTTAATTTCTTACTCCCATTTTTCTAGTCTATTAATTACTTAATCTAATTCCCAATTGGGCTTTCAAAGTAAGATTAAACATTATTTATCTAATTCAAAATACTTAATTTTTTAGGCCGTGTAAAATGTAACCAGGTGGTTTAAAATGGCATATTCAATTCCTTCTTCCACTCCGGATCGTTGCCATTCTGCTGTTAAGTCTTTCCGGATTTCTATTGTTTTAAGTCGCTGTGTGATCCATTCTTCACTGTAACCCTTCTTTCTGTATGTGTTTATTGCCCTTTCCATCGCCAGTTCAGGGTCAGCTATTTCATCTAAACGTTCTTTTCCAACTTCTGCAAGCCAAAGTTTAAATGGTTCTGCTTTAGGTGAAGGAACGGACTGTATGATCCTTAATAATTGTTTTGTGTTCGCTACATCAGTTAACCTCATTTTACCGTCTTTTGCTTGAAGTTTCAACCTGTGACAATTTGTCACGGTTTCATTACTCTCTTCTTTAAGACGTTGTTTTAACTTTCTCCAGTAATCTGATGGGGATTTACTTTCACTTAGGACTCCTACAACGTCAATTACTGAAAAATACCAATCTTCATCCTCTTCATTCCACAAAGCCCTTATTTTTTGGTTTTCAAAAAGTTTAATTGCATTTTTCCCCGTCATTATTAATAACCTCAATATAATTTTGCATTGATCAATTTAAATATCCCATATTTTACAATACTTTATTTAATACTATACAGAATATAAGTATTAAATTTTGTGGTCAACTGAGTTACCTTAAAAAAACCAACGAAATTAAAAAAAAGGATAGTAACACCAATTAAAGATTTCTCAAACTATTCGGCCTACTATAATCTCAGCGGCGGATTTACACGGTATTCTGGTTTTATATCTTCACCTTTAAGGATTTGCTTAAACCCAAATTCCGCCCTGAGCTTTTTTAGTTCTTCATCCATTTTACCAATTATGATGGTATTTACCAAAGATCATCTTGTAACTTTTTCAACGATTCTACACCCATACTTCTGTTAGTTCATTTGACTTTCTTTTCCTAGCGGAAGGTATTAAAGAATGCAGGAATTTTACCCCGATTAGTGTGGCCGCCTTGTTGAACTATTAATATCCCTGAACTTTTCGTAGCTTATCATTCATTTACCAAGTGTAAGGTAGAAATGGATTGTAAGAAATTATAAATAGTAAGAAATATATAATTATTCTCCAGTGGTTACCATGATTAAAGTTGAAACTAATATTTACGACAAATTTCAAACCGTAGTTCCTAAAAAAATAAGGGAAACACTGGGATTGACTAAAAATCATATAATTGAATGGACGATAAATGATAAGGGAAAAGTAGAACTGAGTTTCAGAAAAAAAGTCACTGATGATGATGTAATGGGGATGGTATCCTTAAAAGAAAAAACAAATGCCGTTAAGTTAGTGGAAGATTTATACAAAAAAGGGGATAAAAAGAGTTGATATTCATAGATACTAATTTTTTCTTGGGGCTTTTTATCAAAACAGATTATTGGTTTACAAGAGCAAGTGAACTCATAAAAAAAATACCTGTAAAAGACAGGATCATATGTCAAGCTGTATTAAATGAAACAATCACTTTACTCGGTATGAAAACAGATATGAGTACCTGTGAAATAGCATATAACTATTTAAGAGATACTTGTACCATATTTAACGAAACGGAAATTAGTAATTATAATACTAAAATAATGAAAACATATTTAGAATTTAATGGTGATTTATCATTTACAGATTGTACTATTGTTGAATCTATGATGCAATTAGGCATAAAAAAGGTAGTAACCTTTGATAAGGACTTTGATAAAGTAAACCAGATAGAAAGAATACATTAGGCTTTTTATTTAGTAACCCCGGTGCGTCGGGAATTTAAACTTGCGACACTATGACTCATTATCTAGGCCAGAGGGATTATTTAAGAAAATTGTTTATCTCTTTAGTGACCCATTTTTTACATCCTAGAAGAGAGTTAAACGGAAAGTAATCCGTTAAAAAGGAATCAATTCTACTCAATACATCTGAATAGAATTCATAGTATAAATCTTCAATATTATCTGTAATCACATCCATAGAGAAGGGGGATTAATAGAATCAAAATTGAGAAGGGGGTTAGGATTATGATGTTAAAACTTATTAAAAGGAGGAATGGGAGTGAATTTATCCAGGAATTAAAGGATAAATACGGATCAATGGAAAATCTACAGAGGTTAATAAAAAAAGACCCTGACAACCTGTTATACCCCCTTGATTATGACGATTGGTTGTACTATCTGGAACATCCAGATGAGGTTATCGAAACCGAGGATGTTATATTCCTGAAGGATACAGACCTCAAGATGTCGGATCTGGAGCTATTAGATATAATTAAAAAAGAGCACCCCAAATCCATAAGAAATCTATCCCATATATTGAATAAGGACATCAAATCAGTCCAGCCTAAAGTTAGTAAATTAGCTAAAACTGGACTTCTCAAATTGGAACAAGGCCCCAAGAACGCCAAAAAACCTGTAGTCAACTTCAACAGGATAGAAATCGAGATTTAATATCATTAATCAAAATCCATGGTTTTTAAGTATTTTTTGAGGTAAATTATGTGGAAACCATCTAATACTCTAAAACTCCTAACCAAGGGCCAGCTCATACCCCAACTTAAAGAAAGTATCTCCAATGCAGAGCGAAGCATCTTCATAGTAGGCCCCTGGCTCGATGCTTATTTCACCCGTATAATCGTTGATTCTATACCTAATAAGGAATTAAAAGTTAAGTTCGTGGTCAGAGTAGATGATGGAGTGATAGATGGTAAAACCCTCTCTGCTTTGAACCTGGCAAGAGAGAATCTCAAAAATTTCCAGGCAAAAGCTTTAGAAAACCTCCACTCCAAGGTCATCTTAATCGATGATGAAATTTTCTTCCTGGGCAGTGCCAACTGGTACTGGTACAGTCTTAATGAGGGTGTGGAAGTGGTTGTTATGGGACCTATAGACCAGTTAACTGAACTTGCCCTCGAACTCGATAAATACTGGGATGAGAGTTCTCCTGTCCCTGGGGATTTAATTACCAAACACACCGAATTTAAGCCCAGATATAGAGTTTAAGAGTACAATAAAAAAATTTAAGTAGATAAAAAAAGGTGCACATACCGGTTAAATTATTCAAATAAGACTTAGTTCATAGTATGATCGAGTGGTGTACCCTCTTCAATCAATCCCACGGTTATATCTTCAAACTCATCCCACAATCCAGGCGCTTCCTCATGGAAACGTTTTGAACGTGGTATGGAAGAAAAATCTACTCCATTTCCAGCATAGGTGCTGTTGTACTCCCTGTCTTTGGCATCTAAATCCAAAAGTTTAGTATAGATGGATTTCAGCTTCTGCAGACAGTTGTAGAAGGAGGATATTTCTATTATCTCCTTGTCGGTGAAGCTTATGGCGAGTAGTGGTGCCTGTTTGCTCCACATCACCTGGTTCCATGATGGCAGGGGCATCTTAATGAGCCGGTGGGCCAGGCCGATTTTTTCCTGGTCTTCATCTCTTTCGTTTTCTTCTGTATCATTTAACTTGTACCAGAACTCTTTAACTAGCTCCATGTTCCTTTCGTTTTCAAGGGAGATCAGGGTCCTGGTTGAATTTTTCTTTCTTCGTCTTCTCTTTCTATCTCTGCGCCAGTTACTGAATTCACTGGACGCCAATCCCAGAATGACACCTAAAATTGTGGCCATTATGGGATTATAAGGTATATCAAACGTTATAACGCCCTCCAAATGGTAATTTTTATTTAAAAGTAAAAGTCTTTAAAAATAAATATTCCACTAATAAATTTAGCAAAAAATAATTAAGAATAAGTGAATTACACAATCTTCTACAACTCTATATTGATCAGCATCACATATAAAGCCTATCTTTACAATCAAAAGTATTAAAAAAATTTTTTTTCTGGATTTATGATCAAATCATTTTCCACAACAAAAAAAAATCTAAAGTGATTCATCCACTTTTTAAGAACAACAAAATATATTTGTTAAACTGGATAATATTATAATAAGGTGAAATAAGCTGTTATAATATTTAATCATCGGTGTTTAACAAAAAATTATTCTAAAAACTTGAATTTATCTTGAATCGGGTTTTCATCGCTTATTAAAAAAATAATTAACTTGTTAAATTGTCCCTATTTCTGCTTTAATTTTTAAATAATTGATTTAAAAAAAAAATGAGGTGATATAAATGGGCCATTTTATTAACGTAGGAGATGAGAATTCAACCAGCATAGACCTGTACTACGAGGACCATGGATCAGGTAAACCGGTCATTTTAATCCATGGATGGCCGTTGAACTGTGATTCCTGGGAGAAGCAGGTTCCAGCACTGTTAGATGCAGGTTACCGGGTTATCATGTACGACCGCAGGGGCTTCGGTAGATCGAGTAAGCCTACTGTGGGATACGATTATGATACCTTCGCTGCCGATCTGGATAAGGTTATAAGGGAACTTGATCTCTACGATACCACACTCGTAGGCTTCTCCATGGGCGGAGGTGAAGTAGCACGGTATCTGGGCGTTTACGGATCTAAACGGGTAAATAAGGCTGTTTTCATGGGAGCCATAACTCCGTTCCTGTTGAAGACATCTGATAATGAAAAGGGTGTGGATGGTGCTGTTTTTGAGGATTTCCAAAATTCAATAGCTAAAGATCGGCTTGCCTTTCTATCCACTTTCCTCTCAAATTTCTACAACGTAGACGTTTTAAAAGGCAGTAAGGTAAGCGAGGAAGTCGTCACCTCCAGTTGGAATGCTGCTTCGGTAGCTTCACCCCAGGGCACCCTGGATTGTGTAGGAGCCTGGTTAACCGACTTCAGGGAGGATCTAAAAAGTATCAACATCCCGGTACTGGTAATCCATGGAGAACAAGACAGAATAGTCCCTATAGAAAACTCTGGAAAGAACATGCCCCATTTTATTAAAGATTGTAAATTGGTGGAAGTAAAAGACGCCCCACACGGTCTAAACTGGACCCACTCTGAGTACATCAACCCGGAGCTTTTAGACTTTTTAGGATAGTGACTGAATCCTTAAATATTAAATGGGTCTTTCAAAATAAGAATCAGAAAAAACTCTCCCTTTTTTTTATTTTAAATTTTCAGAAAAAATAAATACATGTCATTAATAATTCAATGAAGTTAGTACTATTTCTCAGCTTCCCCTTTTTCTATACAATTTCGAGCAATACGAAGTAATCTAGTAAGTTCCATTCCTATTGCGCCTTTTTTCATCATGCCAAAGTCTTCGAAAGCCTTTTTTTCCAGAAATTCTGCTACATCAGAGGGTACTGATCCGCGTACTAAAATTTTCTCGGCTTTCAACCATTCACTCTCGAATTTTCTAAGTTCTGGTGTTTCTCTTGGCATGAAGATTTTTATCCCTGTCGCCATTTTTATATTTTTATATATTGCACTGATTATATTCTGCTTTATGGCATTAGAGCAATATATTTATATAGCAGGACAATGCTATGTAGTAACAGGGTAACAAGAGCAGAAATAGATGCTTATAATGGCTGGATTTTATATGTGTAGATTTAAAGCGGTGAATATATTAACACTTCTCCTCCCCAACCAGGAGGGAAGAATTAATAAGGTCAGGAAACTGGATACGATCCCCCCGGATTTTGATGACCTGCCATGGATTCATAAAAGAGCAGATAGGAAATATACTGGCCATCTGGAAGTCCAGGACACTGTGATTTTGATGATTGAAATGGCAGGTTATCATGAAGTTTATGAGATAACCTGTGAAGATGACGGTGAAGTTGTAGGTGAAACAGATATCTTTGTAGTTACTTTGAGTAGGGGTTACAATTAAAATTACCCCATTCTATTTTTTTTCTCTAGAGTTTAATAGATTAAATAAAATAATTTAAGAATCCATATTACCAATTGCTTCTTTTTCACGGATACAAGATGGTTAACTTTAATAAAATAGAAATAGAAAACTGACCAAATATATACATACAAATCGTAGAAGAACTCATTTTTTCGAGGTTTATCTATCATGTTACATGGAATCATAGACATCGGCTCCAACACCATCAGATTAAATGTTTACCGTGTAGAAGATGAGAAAGTAAACGTGGTGGTTTCCAAAAAAGAAATCCTGGGCCTGATCTCATATGTAAAGAAGGGAAAGTTAACTGCTAAGGGAGTTAAAAAATTAGTAGCTGACCTGAAGGAGATGAAGGACCTCCTGGATCTGTTGAAGATAGAAAGTTACCATTTCTTCGCCACCGCATCCCTTAGAAACATCAAAAACAGTGCAGAAGTCACCCAGGTCATTAGAGACCGGGTTGGTATAGAAGTTGACGTCTTATCCGGTGAGGAGGAGGGTGAGTTGAGTTTCTACGGATCCCTGGCCACCATAAAGGAGGATGATGGAATCCTGATTGATCTGGGAGGGGGCAGTGTGGAGCTGGTCCTTTTCCAGGATAAAAAGATAACAGAAAAGCGCAGCATACCGGTGGGATCCTTGAAGATGTTCGATGAATACGTCTCCCAGATGATACCCACCAGGGAGGAAGCTGAGCAGATCAAAGAAAGGGTACACCATGAACTGGAGAAAACCGGCCTTAAAGAGACGATCCCCTACATGTGTGGTGTGGGGGGAGCTCTCCGGGCGGTTAAACACTTACTGGTTGATCTGGATTTGAAGAAGCCTAAAGAGGATCTGATGGATGTTAAACTCCTGAAGCAGCTGGAAGCAGAGTTAAAACACAATGATAAGCCCACTTACAACAAGATATTACATGTTAAACCGGCCAGGATCCATACCTTAGTCCCTGCCTTGCTCATCACCGATGAACTCACCTCTTACTTTGGATGTGAAAAATTACAGGTCAGCAAATACAGTATCAGAGAAGGCTACCTGTACCGGAAGGTGTTGAAGTAGACATGCCCCAAACAGACTACAGTTTCACCCAGAACCGGGAGTTGTCCTGGCTCAAGTTCAACCTCCGCGTGTTGGAAGAAGCAGAAGACGATTCCGTCCCTTTACTTGAACAATTGAAGTATATATCTATTTTTACCAGTAACCTGGACGAGTTTTACATGGTACGCTGCGGTAGCCTCTACGATTTATCCCTCATCGATGAGGATTACGTGGACAACAAGACGGGCTGGGATGCCCAGGATCAGCTCGATGCTATCTACAAGAGGACCACCTATCTCTACAAAAGAAGGGATGAAGTATACGAAAGTGTTAACTCTAAACTCAGGGAGAAGGGCATATTTGAACTGGATTTCGAGGATATGACCAAAGGCGAGGTCAAGTACTTCAAGGATTACTTCCTGAACTACGTCTTCCCGGTACTCTCCCCCCAGATAATCGATGTGCAGCACCCCTTCCCCCACCTCGCGAACAAGTCCCGTTACGTCATGCTCATCCTGGAAAGTAAGGGCGAAACCCTGTTTGGACTCATCAACGTTCCTCGCTCTTTACCTTCCATCGTCTATTCGCCTGAGGATAAGCTGCGCTATATCTTAATGGAGAAGATCGTCCACCAGTACGTGGATAAGGTCTTCAGCAACTACCAGGTGCTGTTTAAGACCATACTCTCGGTTACCAGAAACGCGGATATCACCCTTTCCAACGACCAGATCGATGAGGATGAGGATTACCGGGGTGCCATGACCAAGATCTTAAAGAAGAGAACCCGTTTAGCCCCTATCAGATTGGAATTCTATCGGGACTCCCATAAGAAGTTGACCAAATTCCTGCGTAAACAGTTGAATCTTAAGGAAAACCAGGTGCAAGTCTCCCATACACCACTGGACATGGCCTATGTGTATAAATTATACGAGCACATAGAGAAGGCGGATGCGTTAAAATTCCATACCATAACTTTCAACCCCTACTATCCCCGGACACCCCAGATTATAGAACCAGGGGAGATCCTTCCCCAGCTCAGGGAGAGGGATATTTTACTCTCCTATCCCTACGACTCCTTCGATCCTTTCCTGAAATTTTTAAAGGAGGCAGCCAACGACGAATACGTGGTGTCGGTTCAAATCGCCATCTACCGGCTGGCCCAGTCCTCCTCGGTGATAAAATATTTACGGGAAGCCCGGGAAAATGGGAAGGATGTGACGGTGTTAATTGAGCTTCGAGCCCGTTTTGATGAGGAGAGAAACATACACTACGCCAGTATGCTCGAGGAAGCTGGCTGCCGGGTCCAGTACGGCTTTGAAATGTATAAGGTCCACTCCAAGATCTGTCTGGTCACCAGGAAGGAGGGGAGGGATATTCAGTACTTCACCCAGCTGGGTACCGGTAACTACAACGAAAAAACAGCCAGGCTCTACACGGATATGAGTTTTTTAACCAGCAGGAACGACATCGGAGAAGACGCCATGCTTTACTTTAAGAACATGTCTATTTCCAATATTAATGGGGAATATGACCGGTTACTGGTGGCGCCCTTTAAGTTTAAATCCAGGCTCATCAGGATGATGGAAGAGCAGATTGAAGAGGCGGAGAAGGGTCGTCCGGCCAGTATCATCATGAAGATGAACTCCCTCACCGACCGGGAGATGATCGACATGCTCTCTAAAGCGTCAAACGCCGGTGTAGAAATTAAGTTGATAATCAGGGGTATCTGCTGTATAATACCCGGGTTACCGGGTAAAACGGAAAATATTGAAGTTACCAGTATCGTGGGCCGGTTCCTGGAGCACCACCGGATATACTGTTTTGGAACAGGAGAGGACGCTAAAATTTATCTCTCCAGCGGGGATTTAATGACCAGGAACACTGAGAAACGGGTTGAAATTGCCTTCCCTGTTGATGATTCCGGCCTTAAAGATGAGATCAGGAATATGATGGAGGTCATGCTCAACGACAATGTAAAAGCCAGGAAGATCAATACTGAGGGTGACTATGAGCGGATTACCCGTGAAGGTGAGAAGGTCGATGCTCAAAGGTGCCTGATGCAGAGGGATCACTCGGTCAGCCCTCCTTAACTTAAAAAATTTCTACAAACTTAATATTTTGTTCGAAAAGTATGAATATTCTATAAAACGACCAAATATAAGCTAGCATGAACATTTTAAGTATTTAAAGTATGAAATTATTTTATTTCTTTTTCTAAATACTCAATTAAATGAATAATACCAATAGGTTTATGAGGGTAAACATTTCCATCTTTATGGATGTGATGTGGAAATGTTTCGATTTTTCTATGGTGAGGTGCGTTATCCCATCTTCTTATAAGTTTTCCATTTTTATCTTGCCAGTGAACCCGGTATTTTTCTATTTTTATGTTTTCATTAACAGTTACATAAAGGAATATTTCTAACTGATCGTTATTTTTTAAAACGGCATCAATCCGAATATATCCCTCCAATTCCTTTTTAATTTCTCTTTTGATAGAAAATGAGTTTATTACGGGAGATATTATCAAAGCTGCATTAACTTTGGAAAAATATTCCCCAATCAAAGTTATGCACCTTTAAGGATATTATATCTCTTTTTTATTCTTTCACGCATATCTAATAGAGATGACCATTCCATACAATCTAAATTATCGCCTAATTTTCCAGATTCAAACATGGAGAAGAACTCTTCATTTTTCATTTTATATTTCTTTTCAAATACAGATAATTGGGTGTTTATTTCTTTCAGATCCCTCTCTAACTCTTCAATTTTATATCTGGTTAATTTATTTATTGTTAAAAGTAAAACTTCATCTTTATCACCTAGACGGGCTAATTCCTCTAGGTTCTTGATTTTGTAAATCACGTCTGCCACTTTAATCACTGATATTAATTTTGTACCACATTAAAATATAATTTGCTATGAAACGATAAACCAATAATGTTTCTCATATCAAATTGAATACAAATTAGATAGATATGCGAGTATAAATTCTATAAAATTAATAGATAAGTTGAGGTTTTTTGATAAAAATCATTAAGGGCTGGTTAAACAAAAAAAAGAGAAAAGTAAGAATCCAAAAAAATAAATGAATCTTATAAACTTGAAATTTACTTTAAGTTGTAATTTTTTATTAGATAATACTTATTCCACCACGTCGGCGAAGCCGAAGTTTCTGCGGGTGGTGTTTATCCTTATTTTTACTTCATCGCCTACTTTGGCGCCTGATACAAAAATCACAAATCCATCGATACGGCAGATTCCGTCTCCGTCACGGCCAGTATCTTCAATTTTAACATCGTATTCGTCTCCTTCATTTACAGGAGAGTTACTTCTTCTTTCATTGTTGTAGTCATTTCCAAACAAATTAATCACTTTCCAAAATTGGGGCCTAAAATAAAAAATAAATTTAAGCCTTACATCCCTATTGGCTTTAATCGCTTATAAAGGGATGTGCTAAAACACATGAAATCGGAAATTTTACTGGTAAAATTTAGTTTACAGTTATACTTTCTATATAAAATGGGCAAAAAAATAACAAGTTCGTGATCTCTGAACATTTTTCAATAGTGAATGAGTTAGATTGGTGCTTCCAGGCTGCTGGAGTGAAAATTTCATCTTTAATCAGTTTTTGTCATTCCAGGATAACAGAAATACATTTAAATCCTTTCTGTAATCCCAAATAACAAATGATAGAACTAACTAAAAATTTAAATTACAGAATTTAACAGGACCCTTCCAGAATAATTCCTTCTTTAACTGCCTGGTTTACTATTCCAATTTGGTTCTTTTTCTTATGGAATTCTTCAGGTGTGTAGGGAAGAATATCCACATCCCAATTGTAGTCCCAAAACTCTAAAAGTTTGTATATTCGTTCTAGAAAATGGACTCCTTGGAAGGATTCGCTTACAATTAAAAGGTCATAGTCACTTGCCTTTAAATGTTCATCACGAGCCCGGCTACCGAATAATAGGATCAATTCTGGGTTGAATTTCTTTTTAACCTGAACTAAAAAGTTTTCTATTTCTTCAGCTCCTTTTTCACCCATTTTAATACCTTCTCAGCAAATCCAATTTTTTCTAATGCGATTTCTTCATCGTAAAGTTCATATGGAACGCCATCTGCAACATCAGGGTATCTGGTTAAGACAAAATCCGGGTTGAGCTTTCTTAAACTGTGATAAAACTCGTTAGGAATCCCTACTTCTCTACCAAGATGCAATAATGAAGGAGTCTTTCCTGGTGTATCCCTTAATCTATGGATATAAAGGGCCTTTAATGCTTTTCAGTGGCTTGTTGTGATAGAAAAGCACTGACATAGAAACTTTCTATATCAAGATTCTTTTTTGCGATTTCAAGATCTTTAAGAGCTTGCTCCCACCAGTTAATAGCTTCTTCTCTCATTTTACCTTAAATATAATCTATTCTTTATTATATTAAAATGGTATCAAAACATTAAATTTTTAATTCCGTATCTGAAGTTTCCCATTTTAAATACTCCAAGAGTGTCATCTTTCAGTTAAAACCTTCTTCGCATAAATGAAGACCATCTCAACGGAGTACAAGATATAATAGAGGGGATACATTTTTTTATGCTTCCTTACCAGGGTGAAGTGGCTTCGGACGGTGTTTTTAAACCGTTTGAAGTAGTTGTCGAATTTCTTATAGCGGGAAAGACTTATCTTGTGCCAGATCTCTGATGCAGGTGCGAGATAAATCTTATAACCTTCCTCTTTAACCCGTAAACACAGGTCTATATCTTCTGCCCCGAAGAAAAAATCCTTACCTAAATAGGGGTCTTTCAGGTCCGCCCTCATAAGTAAAGAAGCGCCGGTTACCCAGTCCAGTTCTATTGGTTCTTCGGTTTCTATTTTATCCATCATGTAATTATACCCTGGGTAGATCCACCAGTTTATGTATCCTCCCAGTGCGGTCTGCACATCCTGCCTGCCCTGGTAGTCATAAAAATAAATTTTCGGACCGACAACCCCTATACCCTGGTCTGCATCTATTACCCTCACCATCTCGTCCAGATACTTCTCCTCTACCACGATGTCGTTGTTTAAAATCTCAATATAATCTGGTTTTAAATATTTCAGGGCGAATTCTATCCCCACGTTGTTTCCCTCTGCAAAGCCGTAGTTCTTATCATTTTTTATGATGAACAACTTCCTGCCCCAGGGTTCTTCTAAACCCAATCCAGCATAGTTGTCTTTTTCTAATTCTAGGTAGTCCAATGGTTTATTATCCTGGTTGAACTCGAAGAAATCTGATCCTGTCTCTAATTCTCCCTGGACATACTTCCCTATCTTTTCTACTGAATCATCATCTGAGCCATTGTCCACCAGGATGATGTTATAATTGGTGTAGCTGATTCTGTAGAGGGATTCCAGGCATTCTATGGTGTCTTTCCAGTTGTTCCAGTTGAGTACTATGATTGACACTTCGGGCTGCATATATAAACTCCTTATTAAATATTAGGTGGTTTATTTAATATAAACTAGTTTAACGGATTTTTTTTTACATCCCCAATAATAAAATCTGTTTTCGTTTATTCCCTTAACTATTTCGTTATAGAGACGTTTAACGAAGTAAAATAAATCATATATGTCTATTAATTTAACATGTCATTTTGAGGTTTTCCAACCTCAGGGAGTTTCCAACTGCAAAAAATGGTCTTTTAAATAATCCTTTATAAGTGAGATTCTGAATTTGTGCATAATTTGTGCATAATCATATATACTAACCTCAACACATTAATGTTAGTGGGAGGTAAGGTCTAATTTTTATTAGCTGCCCCAAAATCCATAACTACCTCTATTTTGGATTACCTTACCTCCTTCCACGCATCTTATTTAAAAGTTACTAATTTTTATGATTTACACTGAATAGATACATCTAAGCATCTTATTTTTAATTTTATCAGGACTGTAACAACATCCATAATAGATTTTTTAGAAATCCCAGTTACGATGTTATTTAATATTAGCCTCCATGCTTTATGTGACATTCATAAAAAAAGGATTAAATTTTGTGAAGATTAAAAAGAAGTGATCCTTACCTTCTGATTTAACTAAAAATCATATAGTAAAGTATTTATTTAACTTATTTGAGATAATAATTTAATTCAGTTAGTACTGAGTAAAATTCATAAGTACTGAATAAAAAAGGGGGTTATAATATGAAGTGTCCGGAATGTGGTACAGAAAATCCGGAAGGAGCTGAATTTTGCAGTGAATGTGGAACTAAAATGCCAGCTTCCCAACCAAGTACCGAAGAGACCAAACCTGTAGAAACTAAAAAAAGAGTAACCTCTCCTCCGCCCCAGAGCAAGGGATCGGGGATTGGTACAAAGGCTATTTTGATAATTATTGTAGCGATTGTTGTGGTAGGGGCGGCTGCAGCGTTTTTCCTGTTGCCATCAATTTTCAATGCCTCACCCCAGGCAGCCACGGTTCTAGTAGCACCAGCAGTATCTGGAGCTGCTACAATTACCTTAGATGGACAACAAATCCCAGTTACCGTTGATTATTATGATAAACCTTTTGGTACAGGCTCTGGATTCATCGTGGATCAAGAGGGATACATCGTAACTGCTGCTCATGTGGTTGCTGATCCCATTGATCTGTCATACAAGCAAAACATCAGGAAGATGGAAGACAAGGATATTAAGTGGTATGTGGCTCAGGCTGCACTTATTCTTTATATGCAACAATATGAACCAGAAAATCTTGGACAACTTACCTATGAGGATCTAAATACACTAACCGATGCAGCCTATACCACAGGTGTTGTTACAGTAGAAAAGGCCAACTATGATATATACATCATTGGACCCGCTTTCCCAAACAGTTCGACTGGTGAAGAAAATTACTTAGCCCAAATAATTGATTTCGCAGCCACAGACAACCAGGAAAAGGATTTAGCTCTCCTTAAGATTGAAAAACCTCCAGCAAACCTTCCGACAGTGTCTATAAGTGATCAAAAACCTGTAACTGGTGATGATATCGAAATCTTCGGTTATCCTAAAGAACAGCTGGATTTCACCGAATATATAGCATCTGCAGGAAATCAAAAACAGTTTTTAGAAAGTGTGGCTAACGCCACATTAACTAAAGGTACAGTTAGTGGTGAGAGAACCAGTCCTAAAGGAACGACTTACTTCCAAACGGACGCCGCAGTTAACCATGGTAACAGTGGAGGTCCCGTTATAAATGCAAACAACGAGGTTATAGGAGTTCTGGTTCTTGGAGCAGGTAACACTGGGAATTACAATTTCTTCCTTTCATCAGACTATATCATTGATTTACTGAAGAAAAATGGAATTGACACTTAACTCCATTTTTTTTTTATTTTCTTTTTTTTGATTTGAAATTAAACAAGGATTTCTTTTTACTGGTAATTTTTACCGATTAAAATTTTTAGATGAAACCTGTTTCCTGAACTATTTTCTAAATAAAATTTTAAAAAAAAGTATAGTTACTAGAAATCACCCTATTTTATATGTTTAGTGTATATCTGCCAGAGAAAATAGTTACATTTCTACGATTTTTGATTTTCTGGTAAAATGTGGAAATGGATTTATAAGATCCTAACCATAAGAATTGGACTTTAGATGAAAAATTAGAAAACAAAATTTTCTAAAAATTAATCCTGGAACTTGTAAGTCGAGCCATGGAGAAATTTCTCAGTTAGATCAAAAATTTATGTAAACCCAGATCAAAAATTTTAATTCCAAAAGATAACTATCAAAGTTTGAAAATTTAAAAAATCCATGAAAAGAATTAAAAATCCATGTATAATATTTAATAAAAAATCTAAAAGATGAAAATTTCTAAACTATGAAAATTTTATAGAACAAAAGAGTAGGGTATTATCCCATCCACCCACTGGTTATGATTTATTTTCGAATATTTATTAAGGGTAGGGAACCTTGGCTTCCAGAGATTGGAGGTGTGTTGTAGGAGGGAAAAAATGGACTATAAAATAAGCCCTCTCTGGAAGCCGTCCCTAGATTTCAACTGAAAATAAGCTCTTTTGCTGAAATCTTATTTTAAGTAGGGGGTGTTGGTGTGCATACTACACACCTATATCATATGATCAAGTTCATCATATATAAAAGTTTCGTTTCAAGTGTAATATTTTATAACTATAGTGAATATTCTTTTTCCTCTAAAAAGGTATTATTCTTAGTTAATACTTGCTATAAAAAGAAGGGGGGGTGAGGTGTGCATAACACACACCTACCTATACTAACGCTATCATAATATATAAAATTTGCGGTTGAAAAAACTTTTATCTTTAAGGTTAAGTTTTAATGATTAATCTTATCAATCAGTTTTTTAAAACATCCCAATTCATACTCTAAGACATTTTTATCATCCAATAATTCAAAATCATAGTAAAATAGCCATAAAGGACCCCTGACAACGGTTCTTCTATCACCATCTTTATTTAATATATCACTGGCCTGTTTATCATGGACCAGGGCTCCGCCAGGTATGATGACTTTCTTTTTTATCATGGAAAGATCCACAGATTCCAGGTCATCGTGGGTTATCAAATCCCCAATTTCTTTATCCACTTTAACCACATTCACCTTGTCTGCAGCGATTTTACTGAAAATTTTATGCAAGGGTTTATATGATAATTGGCTGGTTATAATAGTTGCTTCCCTGGTTACTTCTGGTAATCTATCCAAATATTTCCAGTTATTTTCCTGGCTTAAGATGTAAGGGGCATTTTTTTCTGGATCAAAAAAAGGAGCACCCAATACTCTGAATGAAAACTCCCTGGAAACCTTTTCCACAAGTTTCTGGAATTGTTCATAAGGTTGTGTAGTTACCCCCTCAAGCACAGCCTGATCATTATAGATCAAACCTTCACTTTTAAAATTGGCAAACCTGGTCATCAGAAATGTTTTAACTCCCCAATCTTCCAGTATACTGCAGGTTTTAAATATATCATCCTCATTTATTACTCCAGGGATTACAACAGTGGATGCATTTACGTCGATACCTTCACAAAATATTTTTAAAGCCTTGAATGACTCTTCAGGACTTTTATCTCCCATCCACTTACTTCTTATTTGGGGATTCATGGATACTACTGAAAAATTCACCTCTTCAACTCCCAAGGAAATCAGTTCCCCTGCTAAATTGCCATCCTTTATACCCTTACCACTGGTGTATCCCAGATGGGTGTGGAGTCCCCAGTCCTTTAAGGTGGTTAAAAGTTCATTAAGCTCTGGATAAAAGATTATATCTGCCCAGCTGGCGGTTACCACTTTAAGATCCTTATAGTTAAGATTACCCAGTAGTGTCTGCCATCGCAGAAGATTTTCTATATCTCCTAATACTTTGGGTAAAGGTCTAAAACCTGTTTGTATATCATTTATTACTTCTCTACAATGGCTGCAACCGACCTGATCTGGTGGGCAATACTGGCATCCTATTTTAAGTGAATCTAAATTCTTGTAATCCACACTTTTAAAATAGCAGAATTTACAGAATCCGCCACAATCCTTTCCAGGGGTGCCTCCCACCACGGCATTTAACATCATAATTTATGATCCTCACAGATCCATCTGTTTAATTTAACGGTTGCATATTACCGATGTAATGGTAATTGAATTTATTTTATGGAGACAAAAACCATTAAATCGTGACAGAATTCCTAGAGTTATATTTTATCAATGTATGATATTTCTACAAAGGGTATAAATAATGCTCTATTCACTTAATTCTGGCTTTAGAAAATTATAAATATAAAAAGATATCAATAATAATTAAAAAATTATTAATAAATTGGGGGTGATTTAGATGGAAGGATCAGAGTATAATGAGGGATATAAAGACGCACGGGAAGATTTCATTAATGGAAAACTTTCAACACTCTTTACAGATGTGGAAAAATCTGAATCGTACCGTGACGGCTATCTCTCTGCCAGAGATGATCTGAAAAATTTAATGAAACAGGAAATGCCACCTGAGATTCGAAAACAGATGGAAGAAAAAGAAGTTCAAGCATATTGGCCATTACCATGGTAATTTATTATTATAAATGAATTTTAGTGTACTGATGTAAACCTTAAATTAGAAGATTTATCTTATCTATTAAATCTTTGAAGGATTTTAATTCATATTCTATTAACTCTTCTACGTTAAAATCAACGCTCTCATAGTAAGGGTGGGTTAAAACGTAAGGACCTCTCTTGATTTTCCTGTGGGTGCCGTCTTTATCTAGAATTTTCCGGGCTTGTTCATCATGAACTAAAGCTCCACTGGGAAGAACTACATTCTTTTTAACTTCAGAAAGATCTAGGGATTGTAAATCTTCATGAGTTATTAAATCAGCTATTTCCTTATCCACACCTATCACGTTGACCAGATCTGACTCATCAACCAGTTCAAAGAATTTCCTCAGGAACGGTGCGGTTAAACTGCTGGTTATAACAGTGGCCTCCATTTTAATTTGGGGTAATTCTTCTAAATATCTTCTGTTTTTCTTTTCTAAGATGGCGAAGGGGAAATCCTTTTCAGGGTCGTAGAAAGGGAAGGCCAGTACTCTAAAGGAGAATTCGTCGGAAACTTTCCTAACCAGTTCCTGGAATTCTTCATAGGCATGGGTTTTTATTCCTTTCAATATGGGGCGTTCATCGTTTAATATTAATCCTTGACTTTTAAAGTTGGCAAATCTCCTTAAAACAAAGGATTTCACACCCCACTCTTCCAGATCACCACATGTTTGGAACAACTGTTCTTCGTCATTTACATCGGGAATGATCACTAACGATGCGTTAACATCTATATTTTCACAGAATAGTTTTAGGGATTTAACAGCCTCCTCCGGATTTTTGTCCCTCATCCATTTCCTTCTGAGTTCTGGGTCGGTGGAGAACACCGAAAAACTCAGTTCATCAAGTCCCTGGGAAATAAGTTCCTGGGCAAAACTTTCATCTTTAATAGCTTTTCCACTGGTGTAACCCAGATGCAGGGGCAAATTTGATGCTTTTATAATTGATACCAGCTCTGTAAGTTGGGGATAATAAAATATGTCAGCTCCAGCACCAATCACGACTTTAAGGTTTCCATTGAGTGCATCCCATGATTTCTGTATTAATTTGTTCTCCAGATCCATGAAAACCTTGGGAAGTGGTTTAAAATCATTGTTCACCCTGTTGATCAATGTTTGACATTTTTTGCAGCCTATTTGACCAGGAGGACAATTAATACAGCCTATCTTCAACGCCTTTAAATTGTTAAAATCTACATTTTTATAGAAACAGAACTTGCAGAAACCACCGCAATCTAATCCTGGTCTTCCTCCAACATCTGTATATATTTCCATGGTCAATTTTCCTTTAGATTATTTTAATCAATTCAATGAATATGGGCTAATTTAAAGCTTTTTAATTAGAGATTAGGCTAAAACTTCTCAATATATATTAAAAAATTCTTTAAAGACTTTAATTTCCTGTAAAAACTGTTCTTTAGTTATTTCTCTTCTGGCAAACTTTTTTCGGACACCATCATAATTTGAAATTACATTCATTTCAGTTATATAAAAAGTGGTAAAGTATTGATAATCGGTAGGTGAAGCTAAATCACCATTTCCCCAGTATTTTTTATCCATCACAACAGATTCTAAACGTTTTTTTGCATTTCTTTGCATTATTAGAGTTTCCTCATCGATTTGAACAATTAACTCCTCTGCAGGCACCCCCTTGTCAACCTGATCGATTAATTGTGCATCAAAATCAGAATCGCTGTATAGGATGATGGATAAAGTAACCACTAAAATGATTAAACCACCAAGGATCCCTAGAAGTGCTCTTTTACCCAAATAAACTCCCTCACTTAGAGCCTTCAAATTATCAATTAAATACAATATATATTACTATTTTGAATTTTCTTCATCATCAAATAAAACAGACTCATTTCCCATGAATTCTTTTAGGTCCTCAATTAATTCCTCCATTGAAGCGTATCGGTCTTCTTTATTCTTGTTCAGGCACTTCATGATAATGTCATTTACCGGCCGTGCATTTGCATTAATTTTTACAGGAGGCACGGGTTTTTTAGTTAACGTAGAGGTGTAAATCTGAAAAACATCACCTTTAAAGGGCAGTTTACCCGTTAGAAGCGCGTAAAATACAGTTCCCAATTGATAAATATCTGTTCTCTCATCTGCTTTCCCAAAATCCCGAGATATCTGTTCTGGAGCAGCATAAGAAGGTGTGGCGCCTGATAAACTCAAAGACTCCTCAGTTTTTAGTTTACTCAACCCCCAATCGGAGATCTTATACGTACCATCTTTTATCAGGATGTTGGAAAATTTCACATCCCCATGAATGATATGCCTATTATGAGCGTACTGTAACCCTTTAGCCACCTCATAAATAATGCTAACGGATTCTTTTAATGGTTTCATCTTCTTTTCCAGCATATAATCACAGAATTCTGTTTCAATGTACGGAATTGGTAATATCTTGAAATCATAGAGTTTTACTATGTTAGGATGATCCAAATGACTCCAATTGGATACTTCTGTGATAAATGTTCTCTCAGCCCTTTTATCAAAGGTTTTGGGTATTTTTATGGCCACGTTCTGCCCTTTTTTATTCACTGCTTTAAAAACCCGGCCAAAACCTCCCTCTCCAAGATAATCTAAATCAGTATATATTGTTCTAAACTCATAGAGCAAAGCATTGGCAGATAATTTCTCAAGGCGGTCAAATTCTTTGCCTTCAATGATAAGGTATGGCCCATAACTCCTGTGGAGCCATAAATTGATCGCGAGAGGGATCAAAAGAATCAAGCTGCCTACAGTGAATATCTGCATATAGGGAAAGCTAAATATATCCCCCATTAAAATGGTTAGACCAGCGAAAAGAAGGAGGATAACGATGTTAAAGAAGTTATATTTTACCGGGAGAACCTGATGGGCGATGATATTATATAATATCACTCCTAAAAAGAATAAAAATAGGGCACCAGTAGTGATCAATACATAACCCAAATTAGGATCATATGCCGCAAACTGTGCAATATCAAAAAGATAGAAGTTAATGGGTATAAACAAAAGTCCGGCTAAAATCATAAAAATTGCGTTTACTACGATTAGAGATCTGAATTTCCAGTTCTTGATGGTTTCAATTTTTGTTTGAGAATCATCCCAATTTTTATCACGTCTGGCTTTAAATATTAGACCTAAAATTAGAACTAAGGCTAAAAAACCCATTCCTATAATTCGATACCATAAATCCCCAATGTTATACGGAATCATATCTACAGGTTGGTAGGTGGAAGGTACTGGGCGATTTGCCAACCAATTTATAGCATTTAATCCCAATTTCCATCCATTCCCTCTGTAAAAAAATGAATTAGCAAAGGTACCCGCAGCACCCATGAAAACGACCTTTCCTTCACCGTAATTCATTTCAGAAATTACTGGAAGGGGTCCACCTTGTTCATTAGGATCCTTTTGAAAATTACTCCAAGTGTATCCTTGGGAAGTGGTATATCCTTGATCACCCCATGAATCAGCGTCTGTATATGCAACAACAGTAGAATTCCCAGGATCTTTAATATAAGTGCCCATGAGATGATAGAAACTGGAAACGTTATTGGTTACTGGATTTGGCCTAATGTCATTTACAGCAACAAAATTGGAAAAAAAGATATAGTGCTGAGTATCGGTTACTATTTCATTATTTGCAAAGGATACTCCAAAGCTCTTGGCGATTTTATTAAATGCAAAATTCTGATCACCATCTATATCTCCCCAGTTGATTCCCACTAAATACAATCCACCACCTTTATTTACAAATTCTTTAATAGCATTAACTTCATCATCAGTATAATTACGAAAGGAACCCATCAATACTAACACATCGTATCCTTTAAGTTTTTCTGAGGTTATAGGTTTATCGGTTATTCTGGAGATACTATAACCATTTGATTCAAGCAATGCAGCAAAACCTGATGATCCATAAGTTCCTATGTTATAAATGGTAAAAAATTTCCCATAATCCGGTCCAGTTTCGTCAAATAAAATCTTAGGTTTATTATCTTGCGCAAAAACGGTGTTTAAAGATAGAATAAGTAAAAAACCTAATAAAATGATTATTAAAAAAATTTTAAACGATTTAATTTTAAAGTCCAAATTTCTCACCCACTCAAATATATTACTATTGATGATTATTAAGTAGATAAGTCAAGAGGATTTAATGTCTGATTTGAAGTTAAAAATTCATTTATCTCTATTAATTGCATTCACTCATTGTTCCCCCTGCTACAATGTTAGAATTAATAATTGGAGTGCTTCTTAAGTTACCAAGGCCAAGGCCATTGTGGTTGAGCCCCTTCTTCTTCCATTTGCTTCCTGATCTCAGGTGGTACTTTAAGTAGCATCATCTTTTTTACATCTTTCATAGCTGCTTTATAACCATCCTTATATCCAGATTTATACCCTTCTGTAAAGAGTTTCATGTTCTCTTTATCGAGTAAATCTTTTTCTGCGTCTTTATATCCTTTGTTATATTCTTTACTTCTTTTTCCTTCTTCCATTAAAAATCCCCCCTTTGAGGTGTTCATTATTTTATTTATTATGTTTAAGTTTTCCTATGAAATTCTTAAATCTTTCTATTTAATCATGGGTTAATTAAATCTTATATAACAGATATGTTAGAATATCTATGACATTCCATTATAAAAAAAATTATATAATTACAGGAATACAAGATAAACAAGGAAAAAATAAATTCATATACGGGGGTTCTAGGTTTGTTTCCTAAAGAAAAGGATAGAATATGTCAGGAAAGACATCTCCATCCTTCAGTTTATAAAAAAATAAGAAAAACCAGAGATCTGATCCAGAAAGGATTAGATCCGGAAGAATTTCCTGATAAAGGTGGACTGGATCTTAGAACCTTCGAAGCCCTTAAAAAGAGGCGGCAGGATCAGAAACAGACCATGGTGAATCGTGAACAGAAATTAGTTTCCCAGTATGGTTCTCTAGAGGCTGCCCCTCTTACAGTAGGGCCTTGCAGGAAGATAGATCCGGTCATTGGTACCAGAAACGTTCTGGTTCTTTTAACTGAATTTAATGATGTGAAGCAGGCCCATGATCCCAGGGAATTTGAGGATCTGCTTTTTTCTAAAGGTTCCCATAAGAGTATGAGGGATTACTACCTGGAAGCATCCTGGAATCAGCTGGATATAACTGGCAAAGTTAATGAGGAGTGGTACTCTGCAGCTGGTAATAGGGCAGATTATGCTGATAAAGTTCCGGTAAACAGACACTATCCCCTGGCCCGGAAACTAGTTAAAGAAACCATTCTCCAAGCTAAAAATGAAGGTAAGATCGATTTTACACCCTTTGCCAGTGCTGGTAAAATCGATATGTTGATCGTGGTTTACGCTGGTAAAGGTCTGGATACTGGTCTGGATATAAATTATATCAGACCCCATCAGGATCGACTAGAGGAACCACTGGAAGTGCAGAATGGTATATGGGCTGATAGATATTGTCTGGTTTCTGAACTCCCCTTTGATGATATTGGCTGTTATTGTCATGAAGTAGGCCATTTACTGGGATTGCCCGATCTTTATAAGGAAGGCTATTCTCCAGTGGTGGGAAGCTGGTGTTTAATGGGTATTGGAGACCATCTAGATAATGGTAGAACACCCGCCCATCCCAGTGCCTGGTGTAAGATACATCTGGGTTGGAGGGAGCCGAAACTTATAGAGAAACCACCCGAGATCCAGGATATACCAGCGGTTTTAGATGGTGATGGAGTTATCTATAAACTGGAAGTTCAGGGTTCAGGTGGAAGGGAGTATTTCCTCCTGGAAAATCGGCAGCAAAAAGGATTTGATCGGTATTTACCAGGAAACGGTCTGTTGATATGGCATGTTGATGAAAGTAGATGTGTGTACCAGGCACCGAACTCGGATCCTGAACACTTCTTTTTAACCTTGGAACAATCTGATGGGAAAAATGAATTACAGAGGGATATGACAGTTCTAATTAAAGAAATAGGAGTGGAAGTAGCCCGGAAAGAACTTACAGGGGATGATGGTGATGCTTTCCCAGGGGTAACAGTTAACAGAAATTTCGACGACAAATCCAACCCTAATAGTAATTCCTATAATGGTGCTAAATCACTAGTAGGGATAAACTCCATAAGCGATTCTGATGAAGTCATGAAGGCCCATATGGGAGTTCAAACCCGATCAATAGATGAATCACTTGAAACGCCGGCCGATACGATAGAGTCAAGTGCAGATGAAACTGATAAACTAGTTCTCCAGAACTTCATAGATCTGATGACCAAAGAAGAAGATGAAGACCCATATGATGAAGGATATGAAGCGGCTAAACTGGATATTATTGAAGAAGAAAAAATTAAACCGGATTTGAATCTATTCAAAAAGGGTTACCGGCGAGGATTCAGTCAAGGTTACATCGATGCCTGGGAAAAATTTAGAACCACCAAATAACGATTATTCCAAGTACTTAACCATCTTCAACAGGTCTTTACTCCCCTTGATATCTTTTTCCAGATCCAGCTCCACGTAGGCCTTTTTCCCCTTACCGTAACTGGAGGAGACGATGAGCAATTTTTTATAGAGCAATTCTATACCATCGACGGGGGTATGGCCTACGATCATCAACTTAGAGTCTACTGCCTTAAGGAAGGAGTCCAGCTGGGTTTTGGTGAAATTCTCTGATCTGTTCCATAAAATCTGGAATAATCGGGAGTTTTCGCTGTTAAACCCGGCATAGGTGATGTTCCTTATATCATCCAGGCTTTTCACATTGGTAGGTGGGCCGGCGTGGCTGATGAATATCTTATTATCTGTCCGGACTGCGATGGGGAGTTTCTTGAAAAATTGGACGTACTCCTTCATCTTATCCCGGTAGCGAGCTTCACCAAATTTATCCATGAGGAGACTATCAAAACTGAAAGATTGATTTATCCCCGCCTTAAAGACCAGTTTCTGGGATATGGTGGACCATTCATGGTTACCCAGGAGCACGTGGATGTTAGAGAAGTTCTCACATAAAAATTTAACGTATTCCAGTATCTCCACCGATTTATCGTTCTCCCCACCCAGAGCATGGATGAAATCCCCAGTTAAAATCAGATGGTTGTCTTCATTTTCAAATTCATCCCAGATATGCATGAACCTTTTAAAATCGGTTAAATTTCCATGGATATCGGTAATAACTAAGGCTTTACCCTTTTTGGGTAGTTCCACCAATTTTCTATTGTACTTATGCATGGAAACATCTCAAATTTACTCTAAGCACCAGGTATAATCTGTTATATATTAATAAGTAACATTTATCAATAATATAATTGATGTTTCTACTCATTAAAAAGTTTTTTTATCAACTCCATGTTTTCTTCCCTTAATGGTAGAACCACCCTTTTACCATCATGGTTAAAAATAAAACGGGTTACTGGTGATCCGAACTGGACATTTTCCATCTTATCCCAGGAGTATTTCTCTATTTTACCAGTTCTCCGTGTGCCCCAGAAATTCTTACGATACTCTATAAGGAAATCCTTGGTAACTTCCAGGTCAAATGGGTCATCCTCCATAAAAAGGATGGTTTCCTGCAGGGTCCCGGTCACACACCAGGCAATATTTAGCACCCTCGGGATTTCCAACCCCACACTCTGGACAGATAAGGTTAAAGGAAATAAAAGAATCTTCATCATCCATGGGGATAAATATCACTCCAGCTGGATATTAAGGTTTACCAAATTTCCAGAACAAAAAAAAATTCAATAGACCCTTGGGTCCATATATAATTATCATCATTAACATTAAAATTTGAATTCCAGGAGAGCCAATGAATCTGAAACGTCTTTTTAGAAACAACCAGGAGGAAGACAGATACATAAAAAACATCCTCCAGGAAGAAGATGTTATAATAAGTCCTGACACCCGGAGAGATGTGAGAATCCCCCCAGGACAGCATGAAACCAGCAGATGGCCAGTGCTACATGCCGGCCGTGCGCCTAAAATCGATATATACAACTGGAAATTCAAAGTATGGGGTCTGGTTGAGGAGGAGAGGGAATACACCCTGGAAGAATTCCTGGCCCTCCCCCAGGTCAAGGTTTTCTCGGATATACACTGCGTGACCACCTGGTCGAAGCTCAACAACCTGTGGGAAGGAGTAAGCACCTCCACGCTCCAGGATGAAGTGGAAATACTGCCGGATGCCAGATATGTGATGGTGCATGCCCATGGAAACTTCACCACCAACCTATCCCTGGAGGACTTCCTAGAGGAAGATGTACTCTTTGCCACCCACCACAACGGCCAGAGGATAAGCACCAAGCATGGTGGTCCGCTGCGCTTGGTGGTTCCCAGGCTCTACTTCTGGAAGAGTGCCAAATGGGTTAACGGTGTGGAGTTCATGAAAGATGATAAGCCTGGATTCTGGGAGTCCAACGGCTATCATATGCATGGAGATCCATGGACTGAGGAGCGGTACAGCTGGCAGAAGTAAAACAGTATTTATTAAGTAATTATTGGATAAATTAGTATTGTGGAATTTTCATGTCCGATTCAACAAAAACTGAGATTAAAGCCCTGATTAAGGAGGGTAACCAGTACCTTAAGGAGGGAGAGTACCGCGCCGCTGTTTTCTGCTACGACCGGGTACTGGAACTGGATGAAAACAACAGTCAGATCTGGGATAACCGGGGTGTGGCCCTTTCTAAGGCGGGAAGATATGCCGATGCTGTGGAATCCTTTGAGATAGCCCTCGACCTTAAACCAGATAACGTTAAAGCCTGGTCCAACATGGGCGTGGCCCTGGGGTCTATGGGGAGGTTTGAAGAATCCCTGAACTCCCTGGAACACGCTCTGGAACTTGGTCCAGAAAATTCTGACACCTGGAACAACAAAGGGACCGCTCTCTTCAATTTGAAACGTTACCAGGAGGCTCTGGAATCCTTCGATAAATCAATAGAAATTGAACCGGGAAATCCCCTGGCCTGGGCAGGTAAGGGATCGGCCCATAGATTCCTGGGAGAGATCCAGGAAGCGGTGGATAGCCTGGAGAAATATATAGAATTGAGTGCAGGGGAATACTCACCGCAGGTTGAAGAGGCCTGGGCTGTGATATTCAAGCTTAAACTACTTTTAAAGCAGCAGGATAACGAATGAACAAAAATTCAACTATTCTGGTTAGTTATAAATTAAAGTAAACCATCCTGATTAATTAGCAATTTGGATCAGGTAATACAAAAAATGGTTAACCGGCATGTGAAATTATCTTCCGCCCCTTAGACGTGGGTTTCAAGTGTAAAATCCAGTATGTATAGCCTTAATAACATTCGGTAATACCCATCCTATTTTAATATTTCACTGTTAACCGTGATTCAATGTGACCATTTTTAAATTAGTTCCATATTTATGGAACCAATTATGGAAACACGAAACCAGTGTAATTATAAAAGTAATCTCAGCCATCAGCATAATCATAAAGGCAATCCCGTCATCAGTATAATCATAAAGGTAATCTCAGCCATCAGTATAATCATAAAGGTAATCCAAGCCACGTAAACACCCCTAACATCTTCAGGGCTATGTAAAACTGTAATGTAACTAAAATATACCTCAAAATATCATCGGGAAGTTTATTTGCCGTCCAGGCACCAACCTGGGCCATGGGGATGCTGAAGATGATTATGACCAGTAACTGTAACAGGTTCACGTATCCAAAGGAATATGGTGGTAACCCGGTGACGGTAAGTCCGTTCAGGACGTAGGATATTATCCCTCCCAGGGAGGTTATGATGATCACCGCGCTGGAGGTTCCGCTGGCCTCCTTCATGGTGTAGCCCATGACCAGGATCATCACCGGAATTATGATTATACCCCCACCAACTCCTATGAGACCAGAGGCCAGACCGGCCAGGAACCCGAAGAGTAGAAACAAGAGTATGTTTTCAATTTTCACCCTGTGATCTGTGGAATTTTTAAACAAAAGGAGTCTTATGGCCACAAATAACATGATTAGTCCAAATAGGAATCTTAAAATATCTTCAGGGGTATGGGTGGCCACGTATCCACCAGTTAAACCTCCCAGAAACCCGGATATTCCAAAGTAAATGGCGGCTTTAACTTCCACCTGGTTTTTACGGTAATGGCCGTAGGCACTGCTTATGGCCGTGGGTAGGATGATGGCCAGGCTGGTTCCAAAGGATAATCGTATGGCCACGGTGGGATCAATACCTAACCCCATAATCAGAAAGAAAAGTATGGGAACTAACAGGAATCCCCCCCCAACACCCAATAAACCAGTGGTAAAGCCCACACCCACACCAGTTACTATCAGGGTTAAGATGTAGTAAAAGTAATCCATGTACTATAATCTCCAGATGAGAATATGCATCAAGTTTTCTAGGTAAATATATCCCATGAATATCAACTTTTCTTGCTGATATACTCCTTTATCTCATCAATATCAGTTTTTAAATCTTGCAAATCCCTCTTCATTTCTCCTATACTTTCAGAATTGTCCATCCCATCCAGGCGATGGTTGATATCATCCAGTTTACCATCGAGCTCCTCCACTTTCTCCTTGGTTCTATGGGTGACAAGCTCGGTTCCCTTTCTGAACTTTTCGATTAAGGAGAAAGTTGCCACAGAGGTGACGATGCTGGTGAGTACCAGGGCGCTGAGCATGGAGATCACACCCATTATCCGGCCGATGGCGGTTATGGGGATTATATCTCCGTATCCCACCGTGGTGATGGTTTGGAGGACGAACCAGATGGAGTCCTCAAAGTTTGAAACTTGGGGATTTACACTGTGCTCTGCAGCATAGAACACAAAGGAACATACAATTAACACCAGTAAAAATATAGCTATAGCATAAACCAGTCTGGTTTTCTCCTGATATTTTATAACATCCCGGGAGAATTTATGACCAAAGAAATAGAGACTGATGATCTTTACGATGTTCAACAACTTAAGCAGAATCGTATACTCCAGCAGGCCCAAGTTAATGGCAATGAAATATATGGGGACAAAACAAAGCAGTAAAGACCATTGATTCTTTATATAATTTTTTTTATCTTCAACTTTAAATATGCTCCATATAAATAAAATTAAAAGAATAAGGGAGATTATTAAATCGATTTCACTGATTATATACAGAGTGTTTGTTCTTAAATTAGAGATTATTGATAGAAATAGCAATAGACCATCAAAGAATAATAAGAAGATAATTACGGCCTGCCATAAAAATCCAGGCCTATTACTCACTATTTTCATAATATTTTTTAGTGATTAAGTGTGTAATAAGTTTTTTTACTATTTTAGAATTTTGAGACCCTCTGGGGTGCCCACCATGACCTCGTCCACGATCCCGGTAAATATCCCATTTTCCACCACACCCGGGATGGTGTTGAGTTCCAT
Source organism: Methanobacterium sp. UBA375 (assembly GCA_002495625.1). GTDB lineage: Archaea > Methanobacteriota > Methanobacteria > Methanobacteriales > Methanobacteriaceae > Methanobacterium_A. Next base: position 567,879 of record DAGC01000002.1, read on the forward strand.
CTCCAGTACTTCTGGCTTGGAGATTTTCGGAAATTGGATGTCCACTACGAAATTACCGTTATCGGTGATCACCGGACCGTCTTTTTTCTCCGCCATCCGGAGCCAGGGTTTTCCACCTATATAATCGAGCTTCTCTGTTACCACCCGGTAGGCCGGGGGTATAACCTCCACGGGTACCGGGAAAGCTCCCAGTTTATCCACCATTTTTGAATCATCCACTACTACTATGAATTTCTCCGCGGAACTGTCCACTATCTTCTCCAGGGTGTGGGCTGCTCCCCCACCCTTGATGAGGTTCAGCTGGGGGTCTACCTCATCGGCTCCGTCAACCGCCAGATCAACGGCATGCTCATCCAGGGTGGTCACCGTGATGCCCGAGTCCCGGGCGAGGAATAAAGATTGATAAGAGGTTGGTACTCCTAATATCTCCATTTCCTCTTCCTTTATCTTCTCCCCTAATCTTTCGATGAAGTAATGAGTAGTGGAACCCGTGCCTAAACCTATTACCTGACCATCCCTTACCAGTTCTGCCGCCTGGAAACCTACCTGTTTTTTAAGATTCATGGTTTTCCTTCCCCAGTTTTAGTTTAAACAACCAAATAATTTATAGTACATAAATCCGTATTTTATAGTCCATAAAGCCACATCTTATTCCATAAAGCCAAATATTATAGTCCATAAAGCCACATCCCCCCTTAAAAGACCTCTAAAAGCACTAAGCTGAGATCTGTTCCATCGGAACATTTGAACTGTGACTTTCCCAGATTCTTTATTATCTTGCAGCGGTCGCCCTCATAGAGCCCTTCCGGAGCGCAGAGGTCCTGATCTAAACAGCCGTTATCACATTCGATGGGGTTGAAGAGGATGTTACTGCCTTCAAAGGCAATTTTAGAATCAATCAGTGCCTTGATAGGGGATTTTTCCACCACCACCACCTTCACCTTACCGCCTTCATGGATGGGACAGGGGTGCTGGGTGTCTTTAACCTCCGTTATCAGGTAAATCCTGCCGTCTTCCAGGGTATCTATGCAGGTATTTTTGAATCTGCACCTTTGGCAGGGGGATGCCCCTCCGCAATGCACAAATTCCAGTCCTTTTTGAGCCAGATTAGTTCCGATAAGGGTTATCATGAATATCACTTCCTTCCATGGGAAGGTGGTAAAATTTTCTATAAAACGATGAGAATAGATGATTATACTTATTACTAGTTATTCTTATTTAATAATATAATTTTATCTATCTTTTCTGATGTATTTAAATATTAGTTATTGTTAACTATTACTTATGAGTGTAATAGGTGGGGTATTAACTTGAAAGTTTATGTACCGTTGTTTTTACTGATCTTACTGGTTTTAAGTACTGCAGGTTGCGTCTTTGTAAATACAGGCAATGAAAACATAACCAAGAATTATACCGGCTACAACGTTAGTTTTAATTACACTGGAGATTACGAGCTGGGTATAGACCCTGAAGGTCAGGATGGTTACGTTACTTTGGATCTCTATAAAGGTGGGCCTGTTAACCAATCATCTCTCTCGATAACTCTTAAACCAAATATTTACAGATCGAAGGAACTGGCCATAGAAAAAGAAAATTTAGGGATAGTCATGGGGATGAATGAAGTATCAAATGATACCATTATAATAGACAATGAAACGGCGTACGTAGAGGTCTATGAGGGGCGTCTGCCTCCTCTTCCGGAAGTTATGACCAATCAATATATAGTACTGGTAAAGAATGATATGATCTACATCTTCAACATAATGGTTCCCAAAGAAGAGTTTGATAACGAAAAACCAAAATTTGATGTGGTTTTAAACAGTTTCAGGGTTATTAACACCGGATAAACATCTAATAGGGAGGATTTTTTAATATTAAAGTTTATGTACCCATTTTTCTACTGATCTTACTGGTTGTAGGCACGGCCGGATGTACCTTTCAGGATTTTAATTTCTTTGATAGTAACGCTACCAAAAATTACACTGGTTACGGTGTTACCTTTAATTATCCCGGAAATTGGATGGTAATTTCTGAAAATGCCACAGGAATCAGAACCATAAGTGTCTCTAAAAAAGCAAACAACACATTTAGTCCGACACAGGTAACGATACAACCAATGTCCGACCAGGGCATGTCTGAAGAAGCGGTTATTTCCCTTTACAGGAACATGCAAACTCCAGGTTGGACTAAAATCTCGAACAACACCCTCACCATAGACGGTGTAACAGCCTACGAGTCTGTGTATCGGGTTAACGACACCCAAAATTTCGGGGAGTTGATGAGGATGCACCAGATAGTGTTTGTCAAAAATAATACTGTATATGTTATCCTCTTACAGGCTCCGGATAGAGAGTTTGATTCAGAAAAACCGGTATTCGATATGGTACTAAACAGTTTTAAAGTTATTCAATGATTTTAAAACGAAAAATTAAGAGGAAATCAGATAACACCAGTATTTCTGGCCAGGGCTTCAGCAGATTCCTCTGTTAATCCCCGATCACCCAGAATTGTATACCTCTCCTTCCTGATTGTATGGGCTATAGTCAGGGCTTCAACTATATATTCCTCTTTGATACCCAGTTCTTTGGCAGTTGTGGGTGCTTTAACCTTTTGAAGAGTCTGTCTGATATATCTCCAATCCCCACCATGGAGGTACATCATCATTATGGTCCCCACACCACACTGTTCCCCATGGAGAGCTGGTTCTGGTGCTACCATGTCCAGGGCATGGCTGAATTTATGTTCCGAGCCACTGGCTGGTCTGCTCGTTCCAGCTATACTTATGGCCATACCACTGGAGATCAAAGCTTTAACCACCAGTTCTGCACTTTCAATCAAACCCTCTTTAATGGCACTGGCGGATTTCATGGTCATCTTGGAGGTCATCATGGAGAGTGCCGCGGCTGAATCACTGAAATCTTCATTTAAAAGACGATTGGCAAGTTTCCAGTCCAGAACCGCCGTATGGTTGGACACTATATCGGCAAATCCCGCGGCAAGTAACCGGAATGGGGCTTTACTTATGATCTTCGTATCAGCAATAACACCTATAGGTGATTCTGCAGGTAAGGAGACACTGCTGCCCTCATTTTTTATGGAAGCCCGGGGCGATGCTATGCCATCATGGGATGCCGCAGTGGGGATGCTGATGAAGTTTAAACCAGCACGGGTGGATGCCAGTTTGGCCACATCAATAACCTTACCGCCCCCCACACCCAGAACAAGTTTTTTATCACCCAGCATATCCTGGATCTCACTGACAATATCAACAGAGGCCTGTTTGATGGTTACGTCCTCTACATCAAAGTCATGGTCCTCCAAACTTTGAATTACATCCTCACCACCGATCTTATAGGTGTTGGTACCTGTCACTACTAAAACTTTCCCTTTAAATCTCAGATCACGGCAAATAGCCCCTGTCTCTTCTATTATCCCGGGGCCGGTGTGTATTTCACGTGGAAGCTGTATCTTTCTATACTCCATGGCTATCAAATCCAATTAACAGATAATATTTATATACTGACTCTTAATTTATATGTATTAGTTTAATAAATTAAAAAGTCTGATAAATGGGATATAATTTAAAATAAGAATATATAAAAATATATTAATTAAACTCTTTATCTACTCAGGTTTACCAGGTGAAATAATTGTCTAAATTCAGTGAATGGTTTCATAACATATTAGAAGAGGCAGAGATAATCGATACCAGATACCCGGTGAAGGGTATGCATGTCTGGCTTCCCCAGGGATTTAAATTAAGGAAACACACCCTGGAGATAATTGGGAAAGTATTAGACCGGGATCATGAGGAAGTCCAGTTTCCACTACTGATTCCTGAAGATGAACTGGCCAAAGAGGGCATACATGTTAAGGGATTTGAAGATGAAGTTTACTGGGTGACCCATGGTGGACTCACCGAGTTAAATAAGAAACTGGCCTTAAGGCCCACCAGTGAAACTGCCATGTACCCCATGTTCAACCTGTGGGTACGCTCACACTCCGACCTGCCCATGAAGTTCTACCAAACCGTGAACACCTTCCGGTACGAAACCAGGCACACCCGCCCCCTTATAAGGGTACGGGAGATCACCACATTTACCGAGGCCCATACCGTCCATGCAGATAAAGAAGATGCCGAGAAACAGGTCCGGGAAGCTGTGAAGTTGTATAAGTCCATCTTCGACAGCCTGGCCGTGCCCTACGTCATCACCACCCGGCCGGACTGGGACAAGTTTCCCGGGGCCGATTACACCGTGGCCTTCGACACCCTGCTCCCCGATGGTAAAACATTGCAGATTGGGACCGTCCATAACCTGGGCCAGACCTTCGCCCGCACCTTCGAGATAACCTACGAGACAGAAAGCGGGGATCACCAGTACGCCTACCAGACATGTTACGGACTCTCAGATCGTGTGATTGCATCGGTAATTGGTGTGCACGGTGATGAAAGTGGACTATGCTTACCCCCAGCGGTGGCACCAATCCAGGTGGTTATCGTACCGGTAATCTTCAAGGAAGGAAAGGAAGAGGTGCTGGAATTCTGCAGGAAGACCCAGGAGGTCTTAAAAGAGAGTGGTTTAAGGGTTCACCTTGATGACCGGGATATCCGTGCCGGTAAAAAGTACTACGAATGGGAGATGAGGGGAGTGCCTATCAGGATCGAAATAGGACCCCGGGACATAGAAAACGGTACCTTCGTGGTCGTACCCCGCAACACCAAGAAAAAGGAATTTTTAGACTACGACCTGGAGAAGATCACCGCAACCGTCCAGGAGAAACTGGATGAAATAAGTAAAGAAATGCTAGAAAAGTCCTGGCAAACAATGAAAGAGAATATAAAACCTGTAAAGAGTGTAGATGAAGCACTGCAAATTTTAGATGAAGATAAAGGCATCATATCCTTCTCCTGGTGTGGAGATACTTCCTGTGGTAAGGACCTGGAAGAGAAGTTACGGGTGGATCTTTTAGGAGTGCAGGGGGATCTAGAAGGAGAAGCAGAGTGTGTAAACTGCGGTGCCCCTGCAAAGCATATCACTCTTCTGGCCCGGACCTACTAAGAAACAGCAAAATGATGAATAAATTCTACGGGAAAAATGTATGAATTTAAGGGTAATTCTACTGGTGGTTCTGGTTCTTATCTTCACTGTGAGCGGTGTCTATCTCAGTGTGCTTTCCTTTGAAGCCACATCTTTAAAGGAGGCTTACCATAATGGAAACCTGGAGATCACCCTGAACACCACAGCAGGTACAGTACCCCATGTAGTTATGGTCACAAACAATGGGAAAAAGCCGGTTATGGTAGAGTCAGGGCAGATACTCTGGAGCGAGAGTTCCCAGGATCTGGTGGCAGCCGAAAGTAAGAGGATAAACCAGAACAGCAGTGGCTACATCAGAGCCTACTGTTATGAGCCCAACCAGACCGCTACTCCTGGTGAGAAACTAAATCCAGAAGGTAAGGCCTCCTCTGAAATAAAGCATATCATAGACAACTCTAACCTGACGAGCACCCAGAACACCACCTTGACCCAGTTACAAATATGGATCATAGTCTCTGGAGATAATTTAAACATAAATCAGGGGGAAACATCCGCACTTGTAAAAAAACAAAGCATAAGTACAGCAGAGATAAACAGACAATTAGCTGATGCCAGAAACCACCTACTAGAATCTTTAAACATTACAGAAGGAGAAATTAAAGATATAAAGTCCGATTCATCCATAGATATAGGCGACCTGATCAATGGATTTATCAAGTGGATTAAAAATGCTTTCAACATCACATAACGCAAGGTAAGAGATATGAAAACATTCGCCATCATCCCGGTATCCAGATTTTCACATGCCAAGACCAGACTATCACCGACCTTAACCCCCATTGAAAGGGAGAACCTCTTAAAAGCCATGCTCAAAGATGTGATAAAGGTTTTAAAGGAGACCGTAGACCGGGTGCTGGTTATTAGTTCTGATAAGGATGTGCTTGATTATATACACCAGCTGGATATAGAGATCCTCAAGGAACAGGGGGTAACTGATTTAAACGGCGCACTGGAACAGGCCGTAGAGTACTGCTCCAGTTACTGTGACAAGGTACTGATCGTGCCCTCCGACATACCCCTTCTCAAGGAGGGACATGTAAAAAGTATATTGAAGATGGGTGCAGAATTCGACGTGGTCATCGCCCCGGCCAAAGGCGGGGGTACAAACGCCCTCCTATGCCCAGTGAAGGGGATGAATATGCAGTTTGGAGACTGCAGCTTCTTTAAACACATGGAAGAAGCAGGAAAGAACGGTTTTACCCATACGATCTACGATTCTTTTTACCTAGCGCTGGACGTTAACACCGCCGAGGACCTGGGTGAGATCATGCTTCATGGAGACGGTACCTACACCCAGAGATACTTAAAGGATTTAAACCTCGAGGTACGTTCAAACCACGGTGTGGAGAGGTTGCACGTCCTGCGAGATTAAAAAAATGAAGTTTATGATTATAAAATGACCAGGAGATGCCCTGTATATGACTGTTTTAAGCATAGCTGGTTTTGACCCCTCTGGTGGAGCTGGTATCTTAAGTGATATCAAAACCTTCCACGCCCTCGGAGAATACGGAACCGCAGTTATCACCGCTTTAACCGCGCAGAACGTGAAGAGAGTGGAAGGGGTACTCCCTGTTGATGTGGAATTCATTAAAAAACAGCTTGATAGTGTTTTAGAGGAAGAAAAAATAGTATACACCAAAACTGGGATGCTGTACTCATCCGAGATAATTAAAACCGTGGCGGCTAAGATAGAGGAATATGATCTAAAAGTGGTGGTGGATCCGGTGATGGTCGCCGGATCTGGAGGACGCCTGTCTAAAGATAGCCTGGTCCGTTCCCTTAAAGAAGATCTCCTCCCTTTAGCCCATTTAACCACACCTAATGTATACGAGGCACAGGCACTATCCGGGATCACCATCGAAGATGAAGAAGATGCAATCCATGCTGCATATAAAATAGGGGAAACCTGTGATGTGGTGATAACTGGAGGCCACCTTAAAGGAAATGATGTGCTCTACGATGGATCAATAAAGATCATAGAGGGGGAGTTAGTAAATACTAAAAATATTCATGGGAGCGGGTGCACCTACTCAGCCGCCTGCACGGTATATCTCTCGAGAGATTATTCTCTTGAAGAAACTGTCCGGAAAGCGGGAAATTTCACCAGGAAAAGTATTGAACACGGTTTGAAGGGTACTTTGAACCAGTTCTGGAGGATGGAATAAGTTTTTTAAAGGTTATGATGATAAAATTTCTTCCCTTGCTTTTTTAGCTGGTTCATAATCAGGATCTAATTCTAAAGCTTTATCAAGGTATTTTAATGCTTCTTGGTAATTTCCTAGCTTTCCTAATACATGTCCTTTATTATACAATACCTCAATATGTTTCGGGTTTAATTTCAGAGATTTGTTATAACATTGTAAAGCTTCATGATACTTACCAAGTTCTTCCAGAGCTTCGCCTTTATTGTTCCATGCTGTAAAAATAGTTGGATCTAAATCCAGTACATTATCATATGATTCCAAAGCTTCTTGATATCTTTCAAGCATAAAAAGGGCATTTCCCCGATTATTCCAAGTATCAACATGGGGATTTATTTCAACAGATTTATCATAACACTCTAATGATTCTAAGTTCATTCCAAGCTTAAAATAGGCATTACCTTTACTATACAACACTTCCCAATCTTCTGAGTCTATTTTTAAAGCATTATCAAATGACTCTAAAGCCTCCTGATATTTTCCAATCTGATTAAGAGTTTTACCTTTTATTATACCATGCATCGACAGAATTAGAATCTAATTCAGTAGCTCTATCATAAGCTTCCAACTGTTCTTGAATTTTCCCAAGTTCACCTAAAACCGCCCCTTTATTAATCCAAGCCTCAAAATTCCCATGATCTAACTTTAAAGACTTTTCATATGACTTTAAAGCTTCCTGATATCTCTTCATTTTTTCAAGTGCTAATCCTTTATCAAACCAATATTTAGGTTCTTTTGAATCCAGTTTCAAAGCATTATCAAAACAATCCAATGATTCTTGAAAATTACCAAGTTTTCCATTTACAACACCTTTATAATCCAACACAGTAGTATTTGCTGGATCTAACTCTAAAACCCTATTAAAACATTTTAAAGCTTCCTTATATCTTTCAAGTTCACAAAAAATTAACCCTTTATTAATCAATGCATTAAGATGCTTTGAATCCAACTTTAAAGCAATATTAGAAGCTTCCAATGCCTCCTGATGCCTACCTAACCATCCTAAAAGCACTCCCTTATTACTCCAAGCATTGACACATTTAGGATCTAACTCAGTCACTCTATTATAAGCCTCTAAAGCTTCATTAAACCTACCAAGTTCCCCTAAAAGTACACCTTTATTATACCATGCATTAACATATTCAGAATTTATCTTTAAAGCCTCTTCATTAGATTGTAAGGCCTTATGAGTTTCCCCTAATCTCTCTAAAACTATACCTTTACCATACCACGCTTTAGCATGGTTTGGAACTATTTCTAAAATTTTATCATACAATTCTAAGGCTTTCCGATATTTACCTTGATTAAACAGGTTATTAGCTTCTTTAATATATGAAATCATATTACATTCTCATAATCTATTGATGTTTTTAAGGAATTTTTATTCATCTATCTAAGGATATGCTATTTTTAGTGTAAAAGCTGTATGAATTTCAGTAAATGCTATCGCTATTTCTACCATACCACCTGTAACGTCACCTGATTGACATTTAGAAATTCCACTAACAATTCTTTTACCCGCATCACTTGAAATGGTTTCTATAATATTACCTACTTCATCGTAATCGTCATCATCAGGTTTTCCTATACCATCCAATATATTTGCTATCTTCTGTAGTTCACGTATTTGTTGCAGATACCATTGTGTATTACGATCATATGGTCATCTTGGCTGATTATTGTATAAAATATTTCATTTAATGTTTGTGCACCGTTCAAGAATAGGATCGTTGTAGAGAATGGTGTTTCTATCATTTCTCGGGATTGTTCTTGCGAAAGCCAGCCATACTCATAACATAAGTGATTTAATCCAGCAGTCATAATCAAACTTCTACCAACTATCCAAATCAACTTCTGGAACTTCAAACGGCGTAACATCCATCCCTAAAAGAGATGAACCCAAACCCAAATTAATACCACCAACCATATCCAACCATGCCGGCGGGTTGTTTAACAACTCTCCACCCAGATCACTGGCCCATTCTGTTTGTAGGTCACTGAAACAGTAAGCGCCGGAGAGTGGTATGTGAACTATCATCATATCCCTTACAATACCAGTTTCAGGATCAAAAACCAAAAACAGGTCATTTGAATCTGATTTCATCACTAGGTAACCATTACTGGTGAACATGTCAACCATTTCACCATTTAAGATCATCTTCCCCAAACTATTCATTGGGGAAGGTCCATCATCATCAGGGAAAAGGGTTTTAAAAACCCAGTTTTCAATAGGATTAATAGCCGATGAACAAGCATAACGGAAAGCCTTTACATCCTCTGGATCACCAATCAATCATTCCTTTTCCATCTCCATGGATCTAAAAAAATTATCGAAGAATGCTGTATCCCAACCCTCTTTAAATAATATATAAATTATATTTACCCCTTATCAGAAACCCAATAATTCCACTTACAGCACCTAAAATTGCAAAAAAACCGCAGCGGTAAATGCAAACATTAAAATGAACCATAATCCTCGATTAAAAAGAGGTGATAGAATACTATCAAATGTAATTTGCAGAATTCCCAGTATGAATCCACCTATCAAACCTGCAATAAATCCATTTATAGCTCCATTTTTATATCCGTCGTTTACAAGATATCCCACAATTATCCCTGGAATAAACCAAGTAAAATCCCTATAAAAGTACCATATTCAAACATTCTTAAAACCATTTCCAATATCACAACCAAAACTGCCCCTAAAATACTATACTTCCAACATATCATCTCATTTTTCAATTCCATATTCCTGCAAAAATTGTTATATCATAGACTAGAAAAAAATAGTCCTGAATCAAGTAGGATTAATAACAACATTATTCCCTCTTATAATATACACAATTCAGGCTTGAAATTATTTTCTCATGCCTTTTTCATGTATGCAACTTTAATTCCAGGTAACTTTTTGCCTGCCACTTCTTTTAGTCTTTGATTTTCTGCAGGGAAATAATATTCCCCATAAACAGTGACATCATCTTTTTCCTTAAATGGGAGAACATTAGGATAAGACAGGATTAAATAAAACCTATTTGATAGTCCCTGCGCAGTAAGCGCCATGTCTGTTCTTGTCCCACTTTCTTCTATAACTTCTTCTTTACTTATAATTTGTCCGGTTATCTGTACTTTTTCTCCAATGAACGCTTCAGGAGTACGTTGCACAAGATTTACATCCAGCTTACCATAGAAATCATTATAAGAACCAATATCTCTATTTACAGGATCAAATCATCTTCTTGCTTTTCCCGGTACATACCAAAGTACTTCATATTACTTCTACGAACTTGATATATTAAATTGGCTCCGATAATAAGTGTTAAAATTGAAAGAAAATCGCTTTCATCAGAAGTTATGGAACTATCAAATCTCCAAATAATCAGGGTAACAATGTATTGAATAATAATAACACTTGTCATCAAAATGAAATACTTAAAAGACATCTCAACTTTATTAATCTCAAGATAGTAACCATAAATTATCATCATAATTCCAAATAAACTAAAATATAACCCTAAAAGAGATTCAGACTGAATAAAAGAAATTAAACCAGCAAAAACCACTAATACCCCAAATAAAAACGCGACAATTTGCTTCCAATTCCACCTATTTTCATTTCTAACGCTTTCTGTAACTTTTTTATCATTATTAATAGAAAAATATGGGATATAATAAAATTGCCCTACGATACATAGTGTAAACAACGAAGAACCAATTAACATATAATAAAATCCAATGTTTATGAAAACTCGATTAAAAAAGTATATATAAATCACAACAGCCCACTGAAATATATTAACACCAAAAAGCCAAACATATGCAATCTTATCTTTAAACTTATAAGTAATATCTCCCTCCGAATCCTGTTTTTCCATGTAAAACCCATAAATGAGGAAAACCAAGCCAATACTAACCCACCAAATATTAAAAAAGTAACCAAAGGGAAATAAGCTAAACAAAAAACCTAAAATAACAGCAATTCCAATTAATAACACGAATATGTTTGAATTATCCACATTAATCACTATATCCTCTATTTATTTATGTATCACTACCTTATATGAATCTTGTTCGTTTGTCGAGTGTTTTATTGAATTGAATCTGAATATTTGTATTTATTATTTTCATTCATATGTGCCAACAGCCATTGTATTGTATTAAATTTATAGTAATGGCCATTTGATTTAAAATTTATATTTCTTAAATTATTGGTTTTATATCATCTAAAAGCAATTAAATAGATTATTATTATCATAACAATACCCCATAACATTTTTTTGCCAAACTCCCTAATTTCAGGTTCTTCTTTTCTCTTAAATAGTAATAATAAACATAATATATAAATAAAAACACCGGTAATTGCTAAAATAGAGCTTAAAAACATTAAATTAATAATATAATTACTAAAAATATTTAGAATACCACCAGCACTAATTAATATTATTGAAACCAGAACTATTTTACGGATTCCTTTTACAGCTTGATATTCTCGATTACTACTATTCATTTTGTCCTCCGAAGAAATTATAAGTGTTTATATTTCTAAGTAATGATAATGTATATTATTCTCTTACCATTTGACAGTTTTATCTTAGTTAAGTATGATAATCAATGCCAAAAAGATCTAATAGGGTCGTATCACTCCCTCCATAAGTAACAGCTTCATCCCAATTAAGTGTGCCATCAGGATTTTTAGGAATTTCTGTGTAATAAATACCATCATCCCCCTTAAAAGTCCTTAATTCATATCCATGAACCCAAGTACGATGATAGGAAAAATATTTCCAGTATTCAACAGGAACATAATTATCTCTTAAATCAAGCATCAAGTTTCCAAATCCGTACATAAAAGCAACACTTGCACCAATTGGACCTAACACACTACTAACTCCAAAAACAAGGGTATACATTTCATAAGCACCAATTACGGTCATTATGACATTTGTTACGTCTCCAGGGATTGTTGCTTGATGATCAAGGATGAAATTACCAAAGTCATGGATTTTTTCTGTTAGGGTGTCATGGAAGCAGTATGCTCCATTATAATTTTCGTTTCTGTATACTTCGAAGAAAACTACGTCCCGCATAAGACCTGTTTCCAGATCCAGTACTAGAAACACATTATCCTGATCCACCAATTTCATTATAACATAACCATCCTGAGTAAACATTTCTATATCAGATCCATTCTCAAAAGCATTTAATATATGTTCTGGGGCGGAATTCCATACTTGTTCGCCTTCATACATGGATAAAGTTATATTATTCATTACTATAGATTCAATAAATGGTATTAGAGAGGAACAAACATATTTAAAAGTCCACATATTGTTGATTGATCCAACTACTGTCATGCCCATGCTATGGTCACATTCCAGTGTAATATAAGTATAGTGTGGATCATCACATACTGATACAATTATGGGGCTGGTACGACCCCATGTTATATTTGATTCGTTTGCTGCATCAGTTGCTATTATATCATGACAGTATATCATCATCAGAGATGTGAAAAACGTTCCGTAGGCAGCTTTCATAGAACCTTTCGGATAAAGGAGATTTCCATTAACATCTGTTGCATTTATCTGATTCGCCCAATATTCTACAATATCATCAGTAACACGTGTAGTGGCAATAGCAAAACTCCTAATACCATCATAAAAAGCATCTTCATCTTGGAATAATCCACCGTTCCCATCGCTATGGAAAGGTTCATGACTATTTACATACATCATTGCACTATGTCTGTTAATAGACTTTCCAGTGAAGTAAATATATGGATACTCATAATCTTCAGGAAGTGTTATAAAGGAGGGTGCATCTACTCCCGGGTACTCTATATTTACTGATAGCTCATCTATAAAAGCCGGCCCATAATATTCAATATACTGCAACTCATCATCAGTTAAACCATATCTATATGCCATGGTATCCAATGTAGATTGAGAAACACTAATATCTCCCCACCGATGACAATCTAAAATTGCAAGGAAAACATTCTGCCTATACTCATCCTTAACCATATCATAATAACTATTAAAATAATTTACACTTTGGACCACATTTCCATCGACTATCAAGTCTAACTCACCTTTAAATAGACCCGTAGCCTTCCATAACACACTTACCCAAGTCACAGAAGCATTTAACGGTAAAGTATAAGTTAAATTAACATTTTGGCCTGTAGAATAGTCTATTGCAGTGCTTTGAACCTTTATAACCGCCATCCCAATGGTTATAACCGTCTGGGATGAAACAGTTTCACTGTCAAGATGTGCTGAAACAGTAGCGGTCACAGTTTGAATACTGCCTAAATTCAGTATAGTATCTGCCTTTCCTTTTACAGTGTATGCAGATCCAATTATAGTACCAAAGTTGGTAGTAAAATTGACTGGTATACCATTAGGAATATGACCATCAGATGAAGTGTCTTGTTCCTGATTGTTATGAGTTAAATCAGCTGCTACACTTGCTTTTCCACCAGAATTAACATTATTCACCTTTACAGACAAAACAAGCCATGGATCATATATTACATAACTGTAATCATTCCAGATAGTACATGATGAGGGCGGTGCAGACGAGTTAATGCAAATTACATTGTTTGTTCCCCACCAATTGTTGGTCGCATCCACTAAGCTATTATTTAATACCTCCATTCCATAAGTGTAGTTCCCTGCTATTCGATTGAAATGTATCTCCACTGAAGAATTATCAACAATAATTCCCGATTCACCATCAGAAGATATATCATTTCCCCGAATTATATTATCCATTGAATTACGTATCAATACACCATTACTTCCAACAACAGATATACTGTTAGCAGATATACTATTGCCACTTGAATCCTCTAGAACGACCCCATTATTACCAGTAAAACTATTACTAGAGATAATGTTATTACCGGAATTAATAAGATGAACACCTCCAGAATGAGCGAAAATATTACCTAAGACAGTACAATTTCCGGTAGAATTTAACAAAACAGAACCATTAATAGTAAAACCACTAATAACAGACCCAGAACCCGTACTGATGATTTTAAATGCTGGTTTTGAATTATCAAATGGAGTTATCACCACATCATCATCAGAAGATGGTGCTAGGGTGATTTTCTTGTTAATTAACACATTCTCCGTATATACACCACTATTTACGTATACGATATCACCAGCAGTGGTTTGGTAACTGTCAATAGCCGACTGAATAGAATAATAAAAACGATCGTCTACTTTGACTTTAGCCAATGTATCACTAAAAGTATAGAAAGAAAAGCCTGTAAGTGCAAGAGGATTATTAGTTAAATCAGTAACACTACCAGTGTGTAGAATAAAAGAATACCTTCCTGCATTTAAAAATGAACTGGGAGTAACAGTTAAAACTTTCCCACTGATCGACGAAGAAATTGGAACATTAACACCAGCATCGTTAACAAGTTCTATAAAAAGCGTTCCAGCCTTTACAGGTTCACTGAAAGTAACCTTAATCACCTTATCTCCTGAAACATTAAACGCATCAGCAACAGGATCAGAACTAGAAATAGTAGGTGCAATTTTGTCAATAGTGTAAGTTCTTGTTTGAACTGCAGCAACATTACCTGCAATATCCCTCCCTATAAATTTCAACGTAGTAGTGGTAGAAATAGTAATGGGGGTGGTGTATCGGGTGCTACAAATGGTAGGCGTGCCTCCATTGGTGGTGTAATAAATAGCAGGATTAGAATCAACATTATCCGTTGCAGTCAAAGTCACGGATTTGGTAGTGTTATAGACACCTGTTGCCAGGTTGGCGGTTACTGTGGGTTTAACGAAGTCTACGGTGAATTTACTAGTGAAAGTAGACAGTGCATTGCCTGCTGTGTCGGTGATGCTGCCGGTGGGTAGGGTGATGGTGTAGGTTAGTCCGTTTATGTAGTAAC
Organism: Methanobacterium sp. UBA375; assembly: GCA_002495625.1. Classification (GTDB taxonomy): domain Archaea; phylum Methanobacteriota; class Methanobacteria; order Methanobacteriales; family Methanobacteriaceae; genus Methanobacterium_A. Next base: position 583,097 of record DAGC01000002.1, read on the forward strand.
CGTTACGTGTTAAGGTTAGAGTTTTCCCGTTTATTACTTTGTATAATGGATTTACCGACACTCCGTCAGGGTTAGTGACTTTAATATTACTAAACGCACTTCCCGCCTTGATCGCCTCACTGAAAGTGACTACCAATGCTTTACCGGCCACATTAATTACCATGTTGTTGGCTGGGTCAACACTGGTTACTGTGGGTTTTACGAAGTCTATGGTGAATTTGCTGGTGAAGGTGGTGATTGCGTTGCCAGCTTGGTCGGTGATGCTTCCTGTGGGTAGGGTGATGGTGTAGGTTAGTCCGTTTATGTAGTAGCCGTTACGCGTTAAGGTCAATGTTTTACCGTTTATTACTTTGTATAATGGATTTACCGACACTCCGTCAGGGTTAGTGACTTTGATATTAGTAAATGTACTTCCTGCCTTGATATTCTCACTGAAAGTGATTACCAATGCTTTATCGGCTACATTTATTATTTTGTTATTGGCTGGGTCAACATTGGTTACGGTGGGACGTGTGGTGTCTTGTATGTTTACTCCTCCGGTGGTTCCGACGATGTTCACTATATTTACCGAGCTGGGTAGTTGACCATTGATTCGGTAATAATCCATTATCCTAGCGTACGTATATACCAAGGATTCATATCGGATGTTTCCCTTGGAGCTTACAGCGTAGTTTGGTGCACGTCCATTAGAGCTGATGAAAGATTTAACATTACTTGCAATGGTGATGTACTCTGATTTACTTATTGTACCTGTTGCGGATCCAGAAGGACTGGGGGCAGGATTCACACTGCTTATTGTCACAGGTGTTTCCACGTCCTGGTTTACCTGTACCACGGTTTTGGTAAGGGTGTTTAAAAATGAGGGTGTGGTGCTGTTTTTACCGTTTATCTTCACGTAACCGGGTATTTTACCATGACTAGCAGTATGATCTTTAACAGCGTTAGAACCATAAGCTACCTCATCTACAGTTAAACTAGCTGCACTAACAACACCCATAAAACAAAAAACAACCAACATAGAACAAATAATTATAAAAAAACCTTTAAATTTAACCAAACTACTTTTCAATTTCATCATCCCGATAATCGAATTCATCATCTCTGCACATCGAATTATTTGTTAGTTGTTTAGTACTATATAATATTTTCTATGAAAAATTATTAAATCATAACAATAAAAAAGAACTAATAGAAAAAGTAAAAAAAGTAAATTATAGGCAAAATTTAACTTATTAAAAGAGGTGTTTTTCATGGTTTCAAGTGATGAAATAAATAGAAGGTTGAAGGCTAGAAGGAGAGGAGTTGACTACCAAGGGCCGAGAGGAAGACCCACAACCCGCACGGCAGGTACCAGGGAATGCCCAAACTGTCACACTACCAATCCAACAACAGCTAAGTTTTGTATAGACTGTGGGGAGAAACTGGAAACTCCAGCTGAAACTGTTACCGGTACCACAACCGGCAGTACCAATACCAAAGAATGTCCTAACTGCCACGCCGCGAACCCAGCTACATCCAAGTTCTGTGTGAAGTGCGGGCAGAAACTGGAAACACCGGCAGAGACTGGATTTACACCAGAAATTAAAGGCCCAGAATCAGATTCTAGAACCACTACCACTTCTACAGTTACCCAGCCCCCAGACGCTGGTTTCGGAGGATCCGGTGGACAGCAGATTCAACCAACCACTGGAACAGAGAAAAAACTGGAACCCATAGTACCTCCAACACCCGAACCAACACCAGAAACGCCGGAAACATCAGAAACCCAAGAAACTCAAGAAACCCCAGTAACACCAAAAACCCAAAAATCTCCAGTAACACCAAAAACCGATTCTGACCCAGTAGAAAGGATAAAAAAAGCCAAAGGCCTGTTAGATATAGGTGCTATAACCCAGGAAGAGTTCGATAGTATCCAGAATAAATATCTAGAATCAGATACAGACCCACTCGAAAGGATTAAAAAGGCTAAAAACTTGCTGGATATAGAGGCTATAACCCCTGAAGAGTTCGCTGGTATTAAAAATAAATATCTGGAATCAGATCCCGACCCTGTGGAAATAATAAAAAAAGGTAAAAACCTGCTGGATTCTGGAGTTATAAATCAGGAAGAATTTGATTCAGTTAAAAAAGAGTATTTAGATGATATTTAGTTAGATTAGATGAGATTAAGATAGATTAGATGATATTTAGATTAAATATTCTTCAATCAAAAATAATATTCAGATGAAATTTGTTTTCTTTCATCCATCTTCTTTTTAAAATTTCATCCATTCATAAAAAAGGACTATTAAAGCCTGTATAACTCTTCAGGTGAAAGTAAATTCGCTCCACCCTCTTTTAAGGCCTTTATCCCGGCATCTATATTCTCGGTCCGCAGGACCACTATGGCCTGGTCTGCTTTTTTCTCTACAAAGGCGTAGAGGTATTCTACGTTGATATCTGCCTTGGTTAATATTTCCAGGATACCGTCCAAACCCCCTGGCTGGTCGGGTATTTCCACTCCGATCACTTCGTTGGTTTTAACTACGAAAGTGTTCTCCTCCAACACCTCTTTAGCCTTGTCCGGGTCAGGGACGATCATCCTTAAAATACCGAACTCTGAGGTGTCTGCTATGGATAATGCCCTGATATTTATATCCGCTTCCCTCAGGGTGCTTATAGCTTTCCATAATCTGCCTTTCCTGTTTTCTAAAAATACTGATGTTTGTTTCAATTTCATCATACTCACCTTCCACCCTAAATGCAACCTTACAATCTAAATTATATATCTAATTAATCTAAACTATTTACTCAATTCCCGTTTATCAATAACCCTTACGGCCTTTCCCTCACTACGGGGCAGGCTCTGGGGTTCCACCAGAGTTACGTTGACCCTTATTCCTATCTCGTTGTGGATGTGCTGTTCTATGTTCTTTTTAACTTCCTCCACATACTTCACCTCGTCAGAAAATAGTGCGGGGGATGCTTCGACCTGTACTTCCAGTTCGTCCAGCTGCTGGGGCCTGCTTACGATGATCTGGTACTGGGGCTCTAACCCCTCAATCTTCAGGAGTGCGCGTTCGATCTGTGATGGGAACACTATAACACCACGGATTTTAAGCATGTCATCGCTTCTTCCGGTGATACGGTCCATCTTCACATTGGTTCTGCCGCACTCACACTGGCCGTATCTCAGTGCGGTTATGTCCCTGGTACGGAATCTGATCACGGGCATCCCCTCCCGGGTCAGGGTGGTTAAAACCAGTTCCCCCTTCTCACCTGCTGGTAATGCTTTGAGGGTTTGGGTGTCGATTATCTCTGGATAGAAATGATCGTCGAAGATGTGCAGTCCGTCTTTTACCATGCATTCCTGGGCTACTCCAGGGCCGATTATCTCTGTTAATCCGTAGATGTTCAGGGCGTCTATGTTGAGCCTTTTTTCTATTTCAGCCCTCATCTCCTCGGTCCACATTTCTGCTCCGAATACACCAGCTTTCAGGCTTATCTTGTCGTGCCCTACGCCCTGGTTTTCCAGTACCTCTGCCAGGTACATGGCATAGGATGGGGTGCAGGTTAAGATGGTGGAGTCGAAGTCCTGCATTATCTCGATCTGTCTCATGGTGTTCCCGGCACTAACCGGTATGACTGTGGCGCCTATCTTTTGGCCACCATAATGCACGCCCATTCCACCGGTGAAAAGCCCATAGCCGTAACAGTTCTGTATCTTATCCTTCTTATCCCCACCGGCCATGACCAGTGCCCGGGCCACCACTTCCCCCCAGAGTTCTATGTCATTCTGGGTATACCCGGATACGGTTGGTTTACCAGTGGTACCGGATGTGGTGTGTATCTCCACTATGTCATCATCCGGCACTGCGAACATTCCAAATGGATAAGCATCTCTTAAATCAGTTTTACTGGTAAATGGAAGCTTCTCTATATCCTGTAAGGTCTCGATGTCTTCTGGCCTGACACCGGCATCATCAAATGCCTTCCGGTAATAAGGTACATTTTCATATGCACGTTTTACAACTTCCTGTAACCTTTTAAGCTGTAGTTCTTCCATTTCCCCTGCGGTCATACATTCCGCTTCTCTGTTCCAGATCATTGTTCGCCTCCTTGGGATTATAAATAAATAGATTGTTTAAGATTTACAGACATTTTTAAAATATCAGTTATTAATTAATTTTAATAGTTAAAAAGCATTGCCTTTGGATGGAATAAAAAGGGCGTAACATGGGTGAATTGCCTTCAAAAATGTAATGGAACATTTAATAATTTATATGGATATTAAATCCTTTTTATGATTTAAAAGTCCGTTCTATATCTGAGATATCATTATTTCAATAAATCTACCCATCATATGTATTTCAGTAAACTATATATTGTGGTAACAGACAATATTTAATGGGGGGGTTTAATAATGAATGTATTAGTAGCATGTTTTTCCGCGTCTGGTAAAATAGGTGGGATAGCAGAAGCATTGGCCAATAAATTAGATGCCCAGTATGTAAATATAGAGCCAAGTATTGGCTTTTTGAAGGGAATAGACAGTATGAGATCGTACTTCAAACTTAAAGCAGGTATAAAACCATGCCAAACAGATTTATCCGATGTTGATCATTTAGTTATAGTTTCCACTGCAGCAACGGCCTCTGCCTCTTCCTATATTATGAAGTACGCTTCCAGTTTAACCAATTGTGAAGGAAAAAAATTCTCCACAGTAACCAGAGAATCGAATTCAAATAGGAGTGACCCTTATAATCCAATATATACCGTGGGAAGTGCTCCAGAACAGATAAGGAAGGAATTGGAAAAAAAGGGAATGATACTTTTTGAAGAAAAAATTCTGGGAGGACCCATTGATACACCAAAAGCTGCCAGGATTGTTATAGATAGGTTTTCTGAGAAGATATTATCTTCTTCACCCTAAATTTTCTTATCTCTAACCTAAACTGTAATACCGTTTAAACAACCTGTAAATAGCCAGACACATCCAGTAGGGCAAGTGTTTATCACTTCCTCTGGTTATTTTTAAATTGAAAGTTCCCTTTTCGTTCTGTTTGTCTTTTAGAAATTCTAGTGCTCCCCCTATTTCTGGATTGCCTTTGTTGAATCCCAGGTAGTACAAAGAATCAAGTGCAGACACTATATCGGTGTACAGGAATGGGAAGGTAAACCGTTCCCAGTGATCTTTGCTTCGTCTATCTGGATATTTGTCGCTTTTAAAGAAACGGGAAATTAGAAGTTCTCCTGCCTTTTTAGCTTCATCATGCCTCCTGTACTTTGGATGGGCAGCAAATGCCCGAAGCACCGTACCCGTGGCCATGTGGGAGAATGGTTTGGATCTATCCGGCTCCAGAGGTTTTGAAATCTCAAAGGCTTCCTTTAAATTTTTTCCAACTGTTCTAAAAGGTAAAGCCCAACCTCCATCATCCTGTCTGATGGAGAGTAGCCAGTCCAATCCCTTCGATATACGAGGGTCATCTTCATATCCTGCCTTGATTAAGATCTCCATTATGGCGGGAGAATATGTGGTAGAATACTGGTTGCCATATATCCCACGGAAATCGCCTTCTGTAGTTTGATATTGAAAAAGAAACTCTGCAGCTTTTTGTATTGATTCATGACCTCTATTCAATCCATATTTTTCAACCAACTCCGCTAAGTTTAGGTAAGTTTGGTATTGGTCGTAGTCCTGGTGTTTCATAGCTCTGTTTCCAGGATAACTCCATGAACCATCGTTTTCCTGTTTCTTGAGGAGTTTTTTTACTCCTGGCAATTCCCACAATGTTTCGATAGGTGCAACCTTTCTATGGCAGAGATCACGCAGTGTAAAATATGTTATAGCATCATTTCCTGTAGATAAGAGTGTGGGTACTGGATCTACCTTAAATTCATCCTGCCAAGAATCCATTTAATCACCTGAAGATATGTACCTTCTTGACATTGTCTAGAGAATCAGCATATAAAAATATAGCGAATATTGACTCAAAACCTTAAAAAAAGTTAAAAAAAAGAAATTAAAATTTCTTTTAATAGGTTGAAGCAATCCAGCTTTCTAGTCTCTCATTTACGGCGTCCCAGTTTACGATGTTCCAGAAGGCTTCCACGTAGTCTGGCCGGACATTCTTGTAGTCCAGGTAGTAGGCGTGTTCCCAGACATCCAGGACCAATAGTGGGACCCAGCGGGGCACCAGGTTCACGTTGTGCTTTTCATACTGCAGGATAAATAAGCGTCCGGTGCTTTTACAGAATACCAGGACTGCCCATCCTGATCCTTCGGTGGTTATCGCGGTCTGGGAAAATTCCTTCTTGAACCGTTCGAAGCTTCCAAATGTTTCTTCTATCTTTTCAGCCACAACCCCAGTTGGCTTGCCACCGTTTTCACTGGCCGGGCCCAGGTTCTGCCAGAACAGGTTGTGGAGCTGGTGGCCGCCCATGTTAAAGGACAGTTCCTTGGCCTTGGCCTTAAGGTCAAAATCCACTCCTTTATCCCTTGATTCATCAAATAGTTTCAGTATACCATTGGCACCATCTACATAGGCCTGGTGGTGTTTATCGTGGTGTATCTGTAGCTGTTCTTCTGATATGTAGGGTTCTAAGGTGTTATATGCGTAGGGCAGTGGTGGGAGTTCGTACATTTTTACCAAATCATTCACCTCCAATTATTTACCATTTATAGTAGTTTCTGTAACATAACCACCAATCGAAGCATTTATACTCCTCCGGCCTCTTAATGGCCTCATCAATAGTGGCTGGTGGTGGTATGATCAGTCCTTTACCTATTATCTCGTTGCATGGCCAGTTGGCTGGTATGGCTACCTTTTTCTCCTCGGCGGTCTGGAACCCTTCTACCATGCGCAATATTTCATCGATGTTTCTACCCAGTTCCTGGGGGTAATACAACATCGCCCTGATTATACCTTCAGGATCTATGATGAAAACTGCCCTGACCGTATTTGTACCCTTATTTGGATGTATCAGTCCTAATTTTTCGGCTACAGCCCCGGTGTCTGCTATTATTGGGAATTCTATGTCGATATCGAAGTTTTCTGATATCCATTCTATCCATTTCATGTGTGAGTGCACCTGGTCCACGGATAGTCCTATCAACTCACAGTTCATTTCCTCGAATAAATCGTACCTTAACTGGAAGGCCACAAACTCAGTGGTACAGACTGGTGTGAAATCTCCAGGGTGACTGAACAGTACGAACCATTTACCCTTAAAAGCCTTGGGTAGTTTCATCATTCCTTCTGTGGTTTGAACTTCCATTTTCGGGAATTTATCGCCTATCAGCGGCATGCCACGGTCTTTCTTCTTGTATTTTTTTACTTCGTAAATTTTTTCTCCCATTTAATTTACCCCCTCAGGGTCAATACTACTTTTATATCTTTGGCTAAATTTTTATTTATTAATTTCGTTTTTAAAAAAAATAAAGGAGGATAGAAAGAATTAACTAAAACAGGGAATATTATGACTGTAAAAAAGGAAAAACACAGATTGATTTAAAAAAAAATTAATAAAATTATTCAACTTTAAGTAACTTACTCAGTAGCAGATCCCTTACTCAGTAGCAGATCCAGTTGCAGATCCCATCAGATCCTTATCCAGTAAAAGCAGGGCACTGGAATCGTCTCCTGCTAACTTCACCTTCTTTAGTATGCCGCCTGCTGTTTCTTCTTCTTCCACCTGTTCAGCCACAAACCACTGCAGGAAGTTGTTGGTGGCATGATCCTTCTGGGATATGGCCAGGTCCACTAGCTTATTGATCAGCCCTGTAACCAGCTGTTCATGCTGGAGTACGTGATCAAATACTGCAAAAGCACCTTCCCATTCTGTAGGTGGGGCTTCGATCTCGGTTAATGTTACCCGTGCACCCCTGCTTACCAGGTAGTCGTAGAACTTCATACCATGGGTGAATTCCTCCTGGGCATGCACTCGGTTCCAGTTTGCAAAGCCTGGAAGGTCTATGGATTCAAAATAGGCAGCCATAGACAGGTACATGTACCCGGAATAAAGCTCTGCATTTAACTGCTTGTTTAAGGCGTTCACCATTTCTTCATCAATCATCTCTTACACCTCCGCTTTCATGTTTTTTTAGTAAAAAAAATTTTCATATAAATCCCATTTTTTTTTAGTAAAAAAATTCACGTTACTGGGACTTATTCCTGTTTTTTAAACATGGCTTTACCCACTCCACAGAGGGGGCAGGTCCAGTCGTCTGGTAAATCTTCAAACAGAACTCCTGGTTCTATGCCACCGTTTGGATCTCCAAGTTCCGGGTCGTAAACGTATCCACATGCTGTACAGATGTATTTATCCATTTATTTACCTCCAAAATTTGCATATAAATTGATGTTTGGAATTTATATGGTTTTTATTGTATTTAGAGGTATTTAAATGTATTTTTGGAACTTGTTTTTTCCAGATTTACATCTGGGACAGATCCACTGGTTATCCAGATCCTCAAAGGATATTCCTGGCTTTGTATCGGTTTTTGGTTCTCCTTTCTTGGGATCGTAGACATAGCCACAGGCTCTGCATTTATATTTATCCATAATCACCATCCCACTTTACATTGGTCTGAAACGGTTTTGCCCAGCACCACAATGGGGGCAGTACCATTTTCCTGGTAGATCTTCAAATGGTGTGCCTGGTTCTGTGCCGTTTCGCGGTTCTCCAGCTTCCGGGTCGTATATGTACCCGCAAACTTTACATTTATACCTTTTCATATTATGCCCATCCTCAGAAAATTACCTTTCTTAATCTTAATATTTGGGCTTTAAAATATTTAATACTTGGTAAAAATTATTAAATGAGGTAATAAAAGGATATTTTTGCAATATAAAGCTTTTATAACGGGCTTCTATCGGAATACATAAATAAATAGGGAAATTATCATTAAAATAGCTACTTAACCAGTAAAACAGGTACTTTAACGGTTTTTATGGTGCTTTCTGCTACACTGCCCATCAGGATCTTCCTGATACCAGTTTTTCCATGGGTTCCAATTACCACCAGGTCAGCCCCTGTCTTTTCAACTATCTTCTCCATGTCATGGGCCGGACTTCCGACAATTAATACCTGTTCCACATCTACATCCTCATCTTTACCTTTACGGGCGGCTTCATCTAATATGGTGTTCCCCTCCTCCTCCAGAACCTCAAAGGGGTAGATGAGTTTTTCATCGATTACATGAACCACCACCAGTTTAGCCTTAAAATTTTTGGCTATGGATATGGCAATATTTTCTGCTTTAAGTGAACATTTAGAACCGTCTGTGGGAACCATTATCGTTTCAAACACATCTATCACCTATATTAGTTTTGAAATTGGCCATTGATCTACGTTGTGGAAATTAAACTGTATCAGTTGAAATTAGACCAGTGCAGATAAAAATTATTGGTTAGTATATCTTTGTCTTTCATGTAATAAAAATTTAAAAGTAAATAAAATAGGGGATTACCCTTTCATCTGCTCCCTTAAAGCATCTAAATCTTTAAGATAATCTGCTTTACACCTGGTTATGAACTCATGGCACATATGGTGTGGATCACCCTCCATGATGATCCTTCCCTCTTCCATCATCACCGCCCGGGTGGTGACTTCCTCTATGAAGTCTATGTGGTGGCTGACCATGAGGATGGTGGTGTTGAAGGTTTTATTAATCCTTTTAAGTGAATTAGAAACCATTCTAAGGGTTATGGGGTCCAGGTCTCCGAAGGGTTCGTCCAGTATCAGGATTTCCGGTTGTGAAGCCAGTACCAATGCCAGGGTGGCCCTTACCTTCTGCCCACCGGATAGTTCATAGGACATGCGGTCCAGTATTTCCAGGGGAAGGTCCAGTGCTTCAAATATGGGCTTGGCATACTCTTTTACCTTGGTGTCTGGAAAACGGGGGAATAGAACGTTGAGGATATCCGGTGAAAGACCAATCTGTTCCAGTCGAGTTTTGGCCTCATTTTCTGGTAGATCGGTAAGCTGGTACAGTACGTCCAGTATTTGATCCGAAATTTCCAGTTCCCTGGCCTTCTGCTTGGCCTCCCAGACCACGTTTTCATTTTTAACCCCTAACCTGGCGGCTATCTGGTCCTTGACTGTGGCGTGGTGGATGAGTGAAAATTCCTGGTGCATGAACCCCATCTTCCTCCTTATATTCATCCTCTCTATTCCTGGCCGGTGCATATCCACCCATTCCCCGTTGAGTTTAAAGTAGACCTCACCGGTATCTGGTGTGTCCAGGCCAGCTATCATCCTGAGGAGGACTGTTTTACCCGCACCGCTGGGGCCGATTAGAGATACGATTTCCCGGTCCTTGATTTCCACGTTCACATCCTTTATGTTAAGCACATTCCCGGTTTTGAGCAGGGTGAATCTCTTATCTAAATCCTTGGTACTAATCCGGGTCTCACCTATATCCCTTGGATCACGGAGTGGTTCTGCGGGTTCCATATCCGATACGAACTTTTTGATGATGTCCTGGGGCTGGCCTTCATCGGTTATCCTCCCCTCTTCCATTAAGAGCAGACGGTGGGAGAGGTAGTTATGTACCTCGGGAAGGTGGGATACCAGTAGTACGGTTACACCCAACTCCTGGTTAATACTCTTTATAGCATCTAAGATTTCCTGTTTCGACCGGGGACAGGACATGGTGGCCGGTTCATCCAATAGTAGTATTTCCGGTTTTTTAGCAAGTTGCCGGGCCATTATTAGTCTCTGTTTCTCCCCTCCGCTTAGGACTGGGGCGAAGTGCTCAGCTTTATGTTCCAGGCCCACCAGTTTAAGGAGTTCCATGGCCTCATCTCCAAACTCGTCATAGGCGAAGTTGAAATCGGTGAGTGCTTCATCCCCATACTTGGCTCCGTAGAGTTTGCGAAGCACGTTCTGCATGGCAGTCTCCGCCCATAACCCAAAGGATCTCTGGAGGTGTATGGCGGTGGCTTCCTTCAACTTCCGGAACTCGTATGGATCGGAGTCGGCAGTTACCTTCACATCCCCTATCTCTATTTCTCCACTGTCGAAGGGCTCCACTCCCCTTAATATTCTAAGGAGGGTGCTCTTTCCCGAGCCACTGATCCCGATGATGCCCACGATCTCCCCTTTTTCAATGTTAAGATTAACGTTATTTAAAGCTTCTATTTCTGCTCCGTCCTTCATTTTATAAGTTTTGGATAAATTCTGGATTTTTATCATACTTTTTCACCATTTAAAGTCTTAGAAAATTGATTTAAAAATAATCTCCATGGATCCCTTTGATGTAAATCCCTACTATTAAATTATACTCATTAGTTTATTTCAGCTATTAATAAATACAACAAATTAGCTTATTAATAAACAGGAATATATCTTTAATGGTGTTTGAAAATGGTGGATAAAGTAAGAGGACTGCTGGTGGGAAGGCTGCAGCCCATCCATGATGGCCATATGGACGTAATCAGCCGGATACTCGCGGAAGTAGACGAAGTGATAATTGGTATTGGGAGCGCCCAGCTCAGCCACACCCTCAAGGATCCCTTCACCGCTGGGGAGAGGACCATGATGATCAACAAGGCCCTCTCCGAGAATGGAATACATCCCAGCAGATACTACATCACCCCTATACAGGATGTGGCTCGAAATTCCTTGTGGGTGGCCCAGGTTAAGATGCTAACCCCTCCTTTTGAAATAATATACTCGGGAAATCCCCTGGTGCAGAGGCTGTTCATCGAAGCAGGGCACAAAGTGTCCACACCGCCCCTGTTCAACCGGGAAGTATACTCTGGAACAGAGGTCAGGAGGAGGATGCTGGAAGATGGGGACTGGAAATCCTTACTCCCACCCCAGGTGGTGGATGTAATTGAAGAGATAGATGGTATAAACCGGATCAAGCATCTATCTCAAAAGGAAATGTAGATTTTAAAAGGCCGACCCAATAGCTTTAAATGAAGGGATATAGAGAGTTTTAAATGGGAATTTGACTTTAAAGAAGAATCACAGATGGGGAACTCCCCATAATAATGTACGAGTATTAACAACCGGGGGTTAAGTAATTGAAATTTATAAGGGACAGCTTACACGGAAACCTGAAGGTGGATGAACTCGAGGTTAGGTTAATTGATACTCCCCAGATACAGAGACTGCGACGTATAAAACAGCTCGGATTTACTTACCTGGTTTATCCCGGTGCCAACCACACCCGCTTCGAGCATTCCATTGGAGCCATGCATCTGGCTTCTAAACTGGCTAATCATCTGGGTCTGGATGAACATCAAAAAAGGATGGTACGTATCGGTGCTGTTCTCCATGATGCCGGGCACGGACCATTCTCCCATGTCTCAGAGAGGGTTATACCCTATTCTCATGAGGAACTCACCACCCGACTGGTGAAAGAATCCCTGCTGGGTGACATCCTCCAGGAAACCTTCGATTTGAAGGAGATAACCCAGATAATCAGGGGTGAAGGGTCCCTGGGACAGATAATATCAGGAGATCTCGATGTAGATCGTATGGACTACTTACTCCGGGATTCCTACTACACGGGGGTGGCCTATGGTGTCATCGATGTGGAGAGGTTGATATACAACATGGTACTGGACGAACATCTTATGCTCAAGAGAAAGGGAGTGCAGGCGGCCGAATCAATGCTCCTGGCCCGTTACTTCATGTATCCCAGTGTTTACCAGCATCACACTACCCGTATCATCAACAGCATGTTCCGCAGGTGCCTGCTTAAACTCATGGAGATGGAACTGGTAAATCCGGAGAAGATCTACCTCTACGACGATGCCGATATCATATCTGCCGCGAGAGCCCAGAAGGGCTACGTACAGGAACTTATAACACGGCTGGACAACCGAAGTATATATAAAACTGTTTATTCCCTTAAACTGGACGAGGTTCGAGAACCACATCGTCTGTTCGACATACCCCCTGGGAAAATTAAAGAACTAGAACAGGAAATATCTGAGGACCTGGGAGTTGGCGAGGAATACGTTATAATAGATATACCTGAGTATCCCGATTTCCAGGAGATGAGCACCCTGGTAGCTATAAACGGAGACAGGAAAAAGTTAAGGGACATCTCATCCATTGTAAAAGCTTTAAACGTGGCCCGCTTTGACCATGCGGATCTGTGTATTTATCTGCCCAAGGAATACTCTGATAAGGCCGATAATTTTCCTTTCAATGATTACATTCCATTGGAAATTTAAAACTCAAATAATAGCATTCCCGCTAAATTTAAACTCTAAATATTACATTCCTAGCTAAATATTAAATCTTCTAAAAAAATAGAAAACAGGTGAAAACATATGATAATAGTGGCTATTACCGGTGCCAGTGGCGTGGTATATGGTGTAAGACTCCTGGAAGTCCTGAAGAAAATGGATATAGATACCACCCTCCTGGTGACCAGACCAGCAGAGATAATCCTGAAATATGAAATGGGAATCACCGAAGAAGCCCTGGACAAACTGGTAAACAGAAATTACGACCCCAAAGACCTTACCACAGATATAAACAGTGGCTCCTGCCGATTTGAATCCATGGTCATCGTCCCCTGCACCATGAAAACCATAGCCGCCATAGCAAACGGTTACGCTAATAACGCCGTGACCCGGGCAGCGGATGTAGCCCTCAAAGAAAAAAGGAAGCTTATCCTTGTCCCCCGGGAAACACCGCTGCGCCCGGTTCACCTGGAAAATATGCTTGAAATCGCCAGGGAAGGGGGTATAATACTACCTGCTATGCCCGGCTTCTACCACCAGCCAGAGAAAATAGATGATCTGGTTGATTTCCTGGTGGGTAAGATACTGGACAGTTTAAAAATCGACAACCACCTCTTCAAACGCTGGCAGGAATGAGGATAATCTAATAAACGAATTTAATAAAGGACAATAGAAATGATCAAAGACAACGACTTCATAAAGGACCCCGACATACCAGGGCCCACCAAGGAAGAGATCCGCTGCCTGGTGTTATGTAAATCACAGGTAACAGAAAAAGATACCGTGGTTGATATCGGCTGCGGAACCGGTGGGCTCACCGTTGAATTCGCCCGTAGGGCGGGTAAGGTCTATGCCGTGGACCAGAATCCAGAAGCCCTTAAAATCACCAGGTTGAATCTGGAGAAGTTCCAGCTTTCCCCTAAAGTGGAAGTGGTGGATGCCTCTGCTCCCCAGGTACTGGAAGACCTGCCCGAGTTCGACATCCTCCTGGTGGGCGGAAGCAGTGGAAAACTGTCACAGATATTAAAGGAAGGATACAAAAAGCTCAACGATGATGGCCGGATCATAGTGACTTCTATTTTACTGGAAACACGTGTAGAGGCCGTGGCAACCATGAAGGAGCTGGGCCTGGTCCCGGAAGTGGTTGAGGTGTCCATCTCCCGGGGCAGGATACTGGAGAGGGGGACGCTTTTGACGGCCCAAAATCCAATAACCATCATTTCCACCCAAAAAATTTAAAAATAAAAAGTATAAAAAAAGTAATGAGTATGAAGATATCCAAATACCTGGGCTGGAGGGTGCGGTTAGGACTGCTGCTGGTTGTAATGGCCGGCATACTGTACCTGATTAACTTCACTGTTTTCCATGATCTCCATGATTTAGAGTTTTATCTAAGTATCGATACGGCCTTTTTACCCATAGAGATCCTGTTTGTAGTACTGGTGATAGAAAGCGCCATCAGCGCCCGGGAAAAGAGCATCCTCTTGGAAAAACTCAACATGGTCATAGGGACCTTCTTCAGTGAGCTGGGAACAGACCTCATGAGAAAAATAACCAAATTCGATATCGATACAGAGCAAATACGGCAAAGCCTGATTATAACCGATGACTGGACAGAAAAAGACTTTAAATTCGCAGCAAGTACCATAAAGGAGTTCGATTACAGTCTGGAAATTGGTGACGACCAGCAGTCTATAGAGTTTTTACAGGACTTAAAAGAATTTCTCAAAGAAAGAAGAGACTTTCTCTTGAGATTACTGGAAAACCCCAACCTCCTGGAACATGAAACTTTCACAGATCTTTTAAGGGCGGTGTTCCACGTGACAGAGGAACTTGAAAAGAGGAAGGACCTCACTAAGCTGCCCCCTACTGATTATATGCATTTGAATGGGGATGTGGAGAGAGTGTACGGGTTTTTAATCTCTGAATGGATAATGTACATGGAACATTTAATGAACAATTATCCTTACCTGTTTTCACTGGCCATGAGGGTTAACCCATTTGATCCACATGCCAAGGTAGAGATAGATTGACCGGGTTAGGAGAGGTAAATTGACCGGGTTTTTTACTGCCCTGTTTTCTGTATGTTGAAGATCAACATTTGTTATTAACACATAATGTGTACTGTACTTCCCCCATAGTAACCTATTTAAGTGAGTACGTTGATATTTTATAAAAAAATATATAGATGTGGTTCATTTATGGAGAGTTTGACTCTCGGACAATATCGAAAGATGGTGGAAGAAGTAATAGATTTCAAGCGACTCAATGGGAATTTACCCGAATATACCACGGTTGACGGCTGTCGCATAAGTAAGCAAGACTACATCGACATGATCGAAAGGGTGAACAGATTCTTCCTGGAAATGGGAAGAAACCCCAGAAGTGTTGAAATCGAAAGAACTGAATTCACCAAAACGGAAAAGATATTAGCCCAGTAAAAAGTGGTGCTCGGAAACATTGGCCACTTTGAGGCGGTAAATCAAAGACAGGCTGATTTTATATAGGGTAACCCAGCCTAAATTTTTAAGATCCTTACTATTTTAAATGAACAATTTCACTTACTATTTTTAAATAAACCCATTCAATTTGAAAACCCCTTAAATTTAGTAAAAAATATTGATTTTAACTATTTCCTTAAAACATATATCTGCATTTTAACTATTTCCTTAAAACCTATCCACATCTTCTGGATAATTTAAATTCAGGAAACTCTGGGCTGTTTCATCCAGGGAATAAACCGGGACGTACCTTACATCTATCTCTAACAGTAGAGATTGGACATCGCGCTTACCATCCTTTAAGATGTCTCCTATTTGACCCGTTATCCTCTTGTTGTAGATGGCGTGTAGAGGCTCCAGTTTTCCATCTGGCCATTCCGGGACGACTGCATCGTAGATTATGTTGTAATAATTAAAAATATTCCTAATGAAGGACTGGGGAATGAATGGAGAGTCACAGGGGATCACCAGGGCATGATCCGTGCTTATGCATTTAAGCCCGGCGCAGATACCCATCAGGGGTCCCTGATCTTCCACGGCATCGGTGCATATCCTGACCTTCTCCTGGAAGCTCTGCTTTTCTAAAATACATTCATAGGCCATTTGCTGTTCCTTACTACGCAAAACCAGGATTATCTCATCGGCAAGTTCAGATGCATTCTCCAGTACCTGAACTATTAACGGCTCATCCTCCAGGATCATGAGCCCCTTATCCTGGCCCATCCTCTTCCCACGGCCTCCGCAGAGTACGATCATTGACTTCATAATTTATCCTAAAAAAGAGGTTTAAAGTGATGGGGAAAATTTAATTTTTTACATCAAACGGGTGGTGGGATAATTGGGACTTTCATTGGTTATCAGTAAGTCGTGGGGGTGGCTCTCAGCTACTCCACTTGCAGTTATCCTGATAAACCGGGCGCGCTCCTGCATCTCTTTTATAGTGGATGCTCCGCTGTATCCCATGGATGCTTTAAGTCCTCCAATTAACTGGAAGAGTATTTCGCCGACCTTTCCTTTATGGGGTACCACTCCTTCCACCCCTTCCGGTACCAGTTTGGCGTGTTTCATAGGCCCCTTCACTTCCTGGAAGTAACGGTCGGTGCCTGCGCCGGATCCTCCGGTCATGGCCCCCAGACTTCCCATACCACGGTACTGTTTATATTTACGGCCGTTCATTATAACCACGTCACCGGGTGCTTCGTGTGTACCTGCTACTAGACTTCCCACCATAACTGTATCTGCACCAACTCCTATGGCCTTGGCCAGGTCTCCACTGTACCTTAACCCGCCATCGGCCACTACTGGCACACCCACATCATGGGCAACATCCGCCACGCTGGATACAGCTGTAAGCTGCGGCACCCCTACACCGGCTATTATACGGGTGGTGCATATGGATCCCGGGCCGATACCTACCTTTAGACCATCGACTTCCGCGCTTATCAGGGCTTCAGCTGCTTCGCGGGTAGCTATGTTACCCACTATGAGGTCCGCTGATATCTCCTTGTTCATTTTACGGGCGAAACTTACGATGTCTGGTTTATGGGCGTGGGCCACGTCCACGGCTATTACATCTGCACCGGCCTTGTCCAGTGCTATGGCTCGTTCAAGGTCGAAGGGTCCTGTAGCTGCGGCGACCATGAACCGTCCGTCTTCATCCCGGGAGGCGCTGGGGTACTTTTTACGCTCCAGGATGTCCTTGATGGTTACGATACCCACGATTTCATCGTCCTTAACCACGGGCAATCGTTCCACCTTATTTTCATAGGCTATGTCCAGGGCCTCCTCTGGTGTGGTGGATTCCTCTATGGTAACCACCCTCTCGGTCATCACTTCCTCCACCTTGCTATCAGCATCGGAATTGACGATGGGTAATATGTCCCTCCTGCTTATGATACCGATAACCTTCCTGTCTTTTACTACTGGAAGGCCGTTTACTCCCTCTTCATCCATGAGCTGGTTGGCCTCGGCAATGGATGCGTCTGGTGTGGTGGTGATAACATCCCTTATGGTGAGATCACCGGAGGCTTTCACCTTCTTCACCTCCTCCACCTGCTCACTTACCGTCATATTCCTGTGTATAACTCCCAAACCTCCGTCCTGGGCCATGGCTATGGCCATCTCTGACTCCGTGACGGTGTCCATGGCTGAACTTATAATGGGAATGTTGATATCCAGGTTACGCGATATACGGGTTCTGGTTTTCACATTCTTTGGTTCCACCGTAGATTCAGAGGGTACCATTAAAAAATCGTCGAAGGTAAATCCTTGTGGTGCATCTTTAAGTTTTCGAGTGAACATCTTTAATAACCCCAATTAGTAAATAGAATAAATTGAATGTAATTTTTAAGGGAACATTCCATTTATTTTTAAATTATATTGATATTTTAAATAAATAAATTTTTAGTTTTCCGACTAAAAATTGGACATCTTGACTTTTAATCTGGAAACAGCGCTTCGGTGGATGCTGCCTTTATTTCTATCTCCACCTGTGCAGGCTGCCCCGCGAATACCAACCACGTCACACCCTAAATCGTAGAGTATTTCCAGTTGTTCTTCTTTAACCGAACCGGCCAGTGCACATTTAAGGCCGTAGTCATGGGTATCGGTTGTGAATTTGCTGATGGCATCTTCATCCATGAAGTCGAAGAGTGTCTTACCATCCTTAACTGCGGTATCTACCATGGCCAGATCAGCACCGGAATCCGCGGCTACCCTGGGTATTTCCATGGGATCCACCGCCCCTACTCTGTGGGCATCAGCATATCCTGAGGCCACAACCAGTATATTATCATCAAAACCTTTAACTGTCTTTACCACGTTTTCCATTACTTCCAATGCCTCGGAATAATTCCTGGTACCGTAGAGTCCCACTTTGATGTAATCCGCCCCGGATACCACTGCCCCGGCGGCTGCTAAAGACACCGTACCTGGCTTGTAGGGTACATCACCCAGTGTGGCGCTGACCAGCATATCTTTTGGTGTTAATTCCCTTATACTCTTAATTACCCAGGGGAAGTTAGCTCCCAGCGACCCTTCCTTGGGGTTTTTCACATCGATGATATCCGCACCGCCCTCTATGGCCTCCAGTGCTTCCTCTGTATTTATTGGACTGATTAATAGAAGCAAATATGATTCCTCCATGTAGATTCAAATCTTATTTTTTTTCTTATAAATTCAAATCTTTTATTTAAATTTTCACCTGCAAATTGATTTGATCACTCAGTTATATTTAATCCGGCATTTTTTTGAACTGAAATTCTTAAAGAGCCGGGTAAATAATTTTATATCACATATTTACCGGATCATCTATATCTATTTAACTATCGTACTGGGTAGTTAAAAAACTTGGGCTGAATATGATATTCTGGTAGATGGAGAGTTACCCAGAGAAGGGGGAACCATCTTTCCTTATCTTTCTAGCTGTTTCCTCATGTTTTTGGTGGAGTATGCCTGATTTTACTGACTGGCTTCTGAGTTTCTCGATGAGCTGGTTGGTGGGGATTTCCATGGGGCAGTCCAGGGTGCACTGCCCGCACAGGGTGCAGGTGAAAAGACCAGATTCAAAGCAGACCTCTTTATCCCGTACGTAGCGGCTGAAGACAACCCCCCTACCACCCAGGTGTCGGTCGTAGCCGAACTGGTAGCCCAGGACATTGTACACTGGGCAGGTTACGATGCAGCTACCGCAGCCTATACATAGCAAGGTTTCCCTGGAATCTTTTAATGCTTCACTCCTTCCATTATCGAGTAAAATGACAACCACCCTGCTTGCTCCGTACATGCCATTTAAGAGGATCTGTTCGATGTCTGCTGTCTTCGATGGGGAGGATACCACGTTCATATAGGCCGGGGCTGTTTTTCCGGTGGCGTAGATGGTCTCCAGTTTCACCACGGATATGGCCTCTTCCAGGGTCCCGACCAGCTTATCTATACCCACGATTACTATGTGGGTGTCCAGGAGGGATACCAGGCTGATGTTACCCTCGTTGTGCACCATCACCAGGGAACCGTCCTCGGCAGCCAGTGAATTGGCACCGGTTATCCCCACGTTGCAGTGGGCAATTTCCTCCAGGACGTCCTGCCTCACCATGTCCAGGATCTCCTGGGGATCACTTTTTACTTCCCGGTTGAATTTTTCCCGGATGACCTGGGCTATTTCTTCCAGGTTAAGATGGGCAGCGGGGCCTATGGGATGGGATGATCTCTTTTTCTCGGTGAACTGTACTATCCTATCTCCCAGGTCTGTTTCCACCACATCGATGTCCTTATCCTGGAGAAAATCTGTTAACCCTATCTCGCTGGCTGTGTTGGATTTGGATTTGGCTATACACTTTTCATCCTTTACCAATGCATATATGGCTGTTAACGCTTCTTTCGAATCCTCGGCATAGACAACCTCAATCCCATTGCTTTGAAGTTTCTCCACGGCTTCTACTTTAAGCTCCTCCAGGTGGTCGATGGAGTATTCCCTGATCCCACGGACCCTTTCCTTGAGTTTTCCTGTTTTATCGTTATCCAGGAGCTTCCTCCTTCTTTCATGGAGTATTTTGAAGGAGTTGTTCATGGCCTGGATTTCTGATTCATCCATTGGAGTGTTCATTATCTTTACATTCCCCTAATTCTAAATTTAACTGTACTCACCTGTAATTTTACCCTAGTCACTCAGCGCCCATAGTAGGATTTCTGATAAGTCCATAACCCGTATACCCCTTGGATTTTGGCAGGCACCTTCTAAGTTTACCAGGCAGAAAGAGCAGGAAGTTACCAGTATCTCTGCTTCAGTCTCCAGTGCATCAGTTATCCTTCTCTGGGCCAGTTTAGATGCGACTTCGGGATAGGCTGATTTAACTCCCCCTCCTGCTCCGCAGCAGCGTGCGTTTTCCTTGATGTTTTCCATCTCCACCAGATTGGCTGTGGCCTTTAAAACTTCCCGGGGAGAGTCGTATTCTCCGCTGTGCCTTCCCAGGTGGCAGGGGTCGTGATAGGAAACATTAACCGGGAGCTTCTTTGGTTTAATGGCTCCATCTTTTATCAGTTGTTCAAATAACGTTGAGGTATGGATTACATCCAGTTCCACTCCCAACAGGTCTTTGTAGTCATTTTTTAAGGTGTTATAGCACCCTGCACAGGATACGATTACCTTTTCACCCTTCAACTTCTCCGCAGCACTGGCCATCACATCCCGGGCGTCGTCTGTAAAGCCTGTTCGAAGCAGGAATGAACCGCAGCACTCTTCATCATCTAAAATGCGGTATTCTATATGGGCTTTCTCTAAAATCCATTTGGTGGCCATTTCAATTCGGGGGAGTTTCTCCCTGACTGTGCAGCCTCTGAAATATAACATGGAATCCTATACCTTTATCAGTTTATTATCTTAAATTGTTGATTTAAATACCCTTTATTTAGTTGGGAAAACTTGACATTTATACTTTCAAAACGACAAAAAGTAAGAATCTTGTAACACCTTAAACTCTGATCTAATTTTTTTTTAGAATATAAGAATTTATTGAATATTATTACCCAGCCCAATGAAAAATGAAATAAAAGAACAGGTGAGTTAAAATTTATTACACTACGATAGTCAAGATTTATACATCATTTATAGTAAAAATTTAATCTTAAGAATCCAAATAAAAATTTTATATCGTTTCAAATAATATTGATTGTGTCTATTGGAAATTATATGGGGATGTTTGATGAAGAGATTACTCTGGTATTTAATTGCCGGTACAAGGGGTGGAATCAATCGGGCCAGAATTATCAAATGTCTCCAAAAAAGACCTTATAATGCTAATCAAATAGCGGATAATTTGAATTTAGACTATAAAACCGTCAGGCATCACCTTAAAGTGTTAAAAGAAAATAAAGTAATAGTATCCTCTGGAGATAAATATGGGGTGGTGTACTTCTTATCCAGTGATATGGAGAATAATTTATCCGTCTTTGAAGAAATCTGGGAGAATATTAAGGATGAAAATTAACGGTAATATTTAAAGTTAAAATTTGATCTGAAACTATTATTAATTCACTCCACCGGTTAAGTTGATGTAAAAAGTTTAGTTTCAATCAAACGTTTATATATGAAAAATTCATAAGGGATTATAAAGGTTGGTGAAGGAATTCATGCTTGAGAGAGGAATACCGTTAGAAAATGGAGTCCCGATGGACGGGCCTAGAACCGTGGTAGTCCAAGTTGACGTATCCCCTCTCTTATACCTGGATATCATTGTATCCCTGGGTAATATTATTTTGCTGCTCTTGTTGCTCTACGTTTACTGGGGTAACTATAAAAAAATCAAATCTAATTTTACAATAGGTTTAATTATGTTCGCCAGTATCCTTTTACTCCAGAATATAATATTCACGAGCTTTCTGTTATTTGCACCCATTTTCCAAATTGCAGATCTAGGTCTACCACTATTTATAGTAAATGTAACTGAATTTTCAGCCCTACTCATCCTTCTATTAATAACCTGGAGATAGAATACTCCAGGATACCTTTTTCTAGAAACCATTTCAATTCAAAACCAGATTTGTTTCTTTTAATTATTTAAAAAAATTTAAGCCCTTTATGCACATTTAAAATTAGATTTGGGCATAAATTGGGATATAAAGGGATAATTTCAGGCGTGATCTGGGAAAAACTACTTTATACTGACTTTTTAACTAAGATTCATGAAATTTAGAAGTTTAATTTTTAAAAATATATCCCGGAATAAGTCAAGGAGTGCCTTGGCAATATTTGGAATTGCTATAGGTGTGGCCGCCGTGATCGGATTGGGCCTTTTAGCTGAAGGTCTTCCTTCATCAACTCAAAGTGCACTTACAGAGGGGGCTGCAGATTTTTCTGTGATAGCAAAAACTTCCAATACAGACGGGCCAAACGGACAAGGAGGACCAGTTGGAAGTTTTGGCGGTCAGGAGCTCATTAATCAAACTAAAATAGGTGAAATCCAACAAATTTCAGGGGTGGGAAGTGCAGTCGGAGTTTTAAGAACCATGACAAACCTGGACAACACCACCAGTACCACCACCAACTCAAGTAGCCCTGGTGGAGATAATTTCAGATCTATGACTACTTTAATAGGTATTGACAGCAACTCCATCAGCATGAACGATATAGTGATAACCAATGGCTCTGTATACTCTAATGAAGCAAATGAGATTATAATAGGTAAATCAGCTGCTGAAAGATCAAATAAGACCATCGGAGACACCATCTCCATCTCCAATCAAACCTTCAAAGTAGTGGGAATCTACGAAACTGGAAACTTCCAGGATGATGGTGGAATTGTAATGTCTCTGGACAAGCTTCAAAACCTCACCAATAATACTGGAAAAGTTTCATTGATTCTGGTTAAAGCATCAAACGGTACAAATTCAGGCAAACTAGCAACTGCAATACAGGAACAATATCCAGATGAATTAACTACTTCTACATCCCTATCGGGTATGGATAGAATGAACCAGGGATTAGATGTGATAAACACTGCTGTATGGGCAATATCACTAGTAGCCATTCTAGTGGGTGGTATTATCGTGGTCATCACCATGCTGAAAGCCGTATCTGAACGGACGAGAGAAATAGGAGTTTTAAGGGCCATAGGATGGACCAGACAGCGGATCATTAAGATGATCATTGGAGAATCCATACTTCTATCATTAATCGCCATAGTGGTCGGATTAATCGCGGGAATAGGGATTGTGGAAATACTGGGTTCTACTGGGATGATCCCTGGCTTAATGCCTTCATTTTCTGTTTCCCTGTTTGTTAAAGGAATTGGAGTAGCACTGTTACTAGGAATAATTGGAGGTATATACCCTGCATACCGGGCGAGTAGATTAGAACCAACAGAGGCGTTGCGTTATGAGTGATGGGAATATCATTGAAATTAAAGATCTAACCAAGAGTTTTGATGGTGGGAATATCACTGCATTGGATGGAATTAATCTGGAAATTAAAGAAGGAGAGTTTGTCTCTATAATGGGACCCTCTGGTTCTGGTAAATCCACTCTCCTTAATATGATTGGGGCTCTGGACAAGGCTGATTCTGGCCAGATTAAAGTGGCAGGAATTGATCTGATGCAGAGTGAAGATTTTAGCAAATTCCGGTTGAATAAAATCGGGTTCGTTTTCCAGCTCCATAACCTGATTCCAAACATGACAGTACATGAAAACGTTCAAATACCCCTGATCGAAACAGATGTAACAGATGAAGAGATGATAGAAAGATCGGCTGAACTACTAAACTCAGTAAACCTGGGCAATCGATTAGATCAACTTCCAACCAAACTCTCAGGTGGAGAAAGACAAAGGGTAGCCATAGCCAGGGCACTGGTAAATCATCCCAGCATCATCCTGGCCGATGAACCAACTGGAGCATTAGATTCCAGGATGGGAGATATCATCCTCAATTTATTACGGGAAATCCATCAAAAAGAGAATGTAACCCTTGTTCTAGTAACTCATGAGGATTATGTTGCAAATAGTGCTGATCGGGTGATAAACATGATGGATGGGAAAATAGTAACTTAAAAAGGAAATACAACTTAAAAAATTCTTTTTTTTCATGCGTTCCAGTAAATATTCCTTTTTTACCCCCTTTTTAGTCCACAAGGCTGATGTACTTTTAGACCATAATTATATTAGGATAGATTGGTTATCAATTATCAAAGGAAAATCTAATTTTTTAAATAGATCGATGGACTGGTGTGGATTCATGGCGATTGTAGACATCATCGTAGGTGTTAAGAATGAAGAGGAATACATCGAAAGATGCATCAAATCGTTATTGAACCAGACCCTCAAAGATATCAATATCCTGGTCATTGACGGGCTTTCCGATGATAATACCAGAGATATCGTGCGTAGATTGATGGATGAAGATAAGAGGATCAGGTTATTTGAAAATGAAGATGAAACCATAAGCACCGGCCGAAATATAGGTTTAAACGCCTCCCAAGCAGATTACATCGCCTACCTGGATGGACATGCATTTGTGGGGGAAGACTGGTTAGAAACCCTTTACTCTTCATTTAGAGAATTGGAAGGAAAATATCACCTGGGTGGTGTTGGTTCAACCTACGCCAGTCCAGAAGACGACACACCTTTCGGGAAAACTGTAGCTTATTGCGTGCAAACCAGTTTCGGGGGACTGGGAACTTCATTTACCGAAGAAAAAGAAATACATCAGGTAGAGACCGTGGCTTTCGCTCTGTACAAGAGGTCCATTCTGGTTAATGAAGGAATAATCTATGATGAAAAGATGACCCACTGTGAAGACACCGACTTCAACCATCAACTAAGAAACAAGGGTTACGTGCTGTTGAAGCACCCCAAAGCACTGGTATACCAGTACCGGCGGAAGAACATCGGACAATTCACCGGACAGATGTTCAAATACGGGGAAGGCAGGTACAAACTGGTGGATAAATATAAGGAAACATTGAAGTATTACCATTTAGTTCCGGTTTTTGCCATATTTTATCTTTTGTTGGTGGTTATCGGTCTGATATTATTCGTATTTAATCAAATAAGTCTTGATCATTTGATTTTAATATTTATACCAGTTTTTCTTTATTTGATAGTTGATATAATATACACACTCATCATCATGGTCCGGCATGGCAGTCTAAAACATATTTCTGCCCTGTTGATATTTCCCGCCATTCATATAGGATATGGAATTGGCTTTTTAAAGGGATTAGTAGTAGGTTAACATCATATATACATAGAAAAGACTCTAATGAATGGTGTGAATATGAAAATTCTAATACTCGTTGAATCTCTTAAAGTTAAAGGAGGGTCCGAAAAATTCGCGGCAAATTTGGGAACCAAACTTTATGAGAATGATTATGATGTATCTTTTTTAACGTTGATGGATTTGAATCCTAAACATCACTTTAAAGGCAATTATTATACACTAAACGAAGATGATATTTATGCAAATGTTTTTAAACGGAGTTTTGATCTCTTTAGATATGCTCCTAAAATAACTAGACTATGTGAAGAACAGGGAATTGAAACTATTATCTCAGTATCTGAAGTAGCTAACTTTCATGCGGTTTTAAGTCGATATTTATATGGAAACAAGGTTCGAATAATTGCCACTCAACATATAAATCCCGAAATATTTCTGAACAGTCCATTAAAATCTAATTTAATTAAATTTTTCTATCCACGTGCTGATAAGACTGTGTGTGTTTCCAGAGATATTGAAAGAGTCCTCAATGAAAAATATGGAATTACCAACACTGAAATGATCTACAATATGATGAATTTAAATGAAAATATACGATTATCCCAGGAAAAGCTGCCAGATGAATATGAGAAACTCTTCGATGATGGGAATTTCAATTTCATCAACGTTGGCAGGTTAACACGGCAGAAAGGCCAATGGTTCCTGATCCGAAGCTTCCGTAAACTAGTAGACAAACACCCAAACGGCCGACTGTTCATAATAGGCGACGGAGACCTGAAAGACAAACTAAAAACTTTAATAAACAGGCTTAACTTAAACAATCACGTATTCCTCCTAGGTGAGCAAGAAAATATATTTCCCTTCCTTAAAAACAGCCACTGCTTCACATTCACCTCCCTATGGGAAGGATTCGGCTTAGTTTTAACAGAAGCCCTATCATTAAACCTTCCTGTAATTTCAACTGATTGTAAAAGCGGCCCACGAGAAGTACTATGTCCTGAATTAGATTTAGGTGAAAAAATTGAATACCCCTACTTTGGAGAATATGGAATCTTAACCGAACTGTTCCCGGATAAACTGATTTTTGAAGATATAAATCAGATTCCACTCATTGAACCCGAATCGATGCTAGCCGATTTAATGATAAAATTGGTAGAGAATCCTGGATTAAGAAAAAATTACTCCCAAGGACAAGACCTAGCTAAGATCTTTAATGACGATAAGATAATCAACCAATGGACTAAAATTCTAAAGGATCTAACCATATAATATCTTTTTTGGTTTTTCATTATCGAAATTGCCTTTTAATCCTGCATTATATGCTTGTGTGACTAAATTTATCCTTTTTAACTTATGATCATCGTACAATAAAATATCTGCAATTCGAATTAACCAGGAAACTATTATCATGATCCAAAGGTATAGTAACGGTCTTCTGTATTTATTCAACAACCATATATGGTTCCGTATCTCAAAATAGAATAACCAATAATTTTCATATTTAATCTGATTTATCTTACGGCCCAGCAGTTTATTAGAAAATCTATTCTCTTTATGTAAAATCACACTGTCTGTAATAAATATAATCCTTCCAACACTTCTTAATCTAATACAATACTCCGTGTCATCTCTATAAATAAATAATTCCTTTTTTGGAAATCCAATCTTTGCGATAGATTTTCTATTAACAAGGATACCCACAAAGGAAGCGTCGTCGATTATAAGTTTTTCATTATTTTTTATTATATCAGGATCCACTTCTTTAACTGTAAAATAGTTTCTAAAGCTGTTAAAATCTGCATAACCTCTATGTGGTAAAATTTCATTATCAGGATTAGTTACTACTCCTGCTAAAGCTGATACATCCTCTTCATCAAGATATTCCGATAATTTCTCAAGAGCATCTTCAAGAGGTTCCGAATCATCATCCATCAACCATAACCAATCATATCCCTCTTCATAGGCTCTTTTAACACCTTCATAGAAACCTCCCGCACCGCCGCTATTTTCACTCAGCCGTACATAGTGGAGTTTTATATTTTCTCCATTTACAGAGTTCTTAATGATGTAACATTTGCTCCAGGTTTCACTGTGATTTGTCGGTGGTATCTCTTCAATATACTCTTTTTCAAATAACAATTTCTCAGTACCATCTGATGATGCATTATCAACCACATAGATACCATTTAATGGATATGATTGTTTTTTTAAAGATTCCAAGCATTCAATCAGCAAATCCCTCCTGTTAAATGTGACAACAACCGCACAAACCCTGTAATCCTTCATCGTATTTTTTCCTCGAAAGTTTTCAATGCCTCTGCAACTATTTCATCCATATCGTAATATTGATACTCGGCAAGTCTGCCTATTAAAATCAGATTATCTAATTCATCACCTTTCATCTTGTACTTGTAGTAAATGTCTCTGTTTTCTTTTTTAGGGATGGGATAGTAGGGTATGTTGGTTTCTTTAACATACTTCCGGGGATATTCATGTGCTATCGTGGTAGATTCAGCTTTTTGCCCGGTTAGATGTTTAAACTCTGTTATCCTGGTAAAATTATAATCGTTTGGGTAGTTCACAGTCCCTATCTCTTGATAGTATTCCTGGTTTAGATTTTCAAATTCAAAATCTAAGGAACGGTAAGGTAACTCCCCAAAGCCATAATTAAAAAGCTCATCGATTTTACACGTGTAGATTAATTTACCTTTAAATTCCTCATCAAATATTAAAAATTTATCTCCATCACGTTTAATTACTTCTTTAGAGTTTGTACTGAGCTTAATTTGGATATTTTCACTTGAAAGCATATTCTCAAACATCTGAGTGTAACCATTTCTGGGTAATCCCTGGTACTTGTTCTGGAAGTAACGGTCATCCTTGGAAATATATACTGGAACCCGGGCCGTTACAGATGGATCCAGTTCTTCAGGTTCCACCCCCCACTGCTTTTTAGTGTAATTCAGGAATACTTTATCGTAGATGAAATCAGCTAAATACTTTAACTCCGGATCTTCCAATTTTCTTAACTCTAATATGGGGATTCTAACATCGTATCCGAATGTTTTTATCAATTTGGACTCTAACTTTCCGGCTAAATCCTCAGGCAGTAATTGGTGTAATGAACCTAAATTAAAGGGGATAGGAACATTATATCCATCGATGTAACCTAATACTCTATGCTGATAATCGTTCCATTCTGTAAACTGGGAAAGATAAGTCCATACCTCATCAAAATCCGTGTGAAAGATATGAGGTCCGTATTTATGGATTAAAATTCCCTTATCATCATAGAAATCATAGCAGTTACCCCCTATATGATCTCTTTTTTCAATGATCAAAACTTCCCGGCCAAGAACGTTTGCTATTCTTTCAGCCATCACGATACCAGCTAATCCGGCACCTATAATTATAAAATCAGTCATTTTCCCTCTTTCAAATGATGTATTTAGATAACACCATCTGTTTTAGATCTACCATCTGCGGAAAGGATCAACTTCATCCATCATCACTGTTGATTCATCTCTATCTTCTTTTATTGATAAATAAAGTTTAAATAGAATTTTATAAAAAAAGGAAGGAATTAGTACCAGTGGGATTATTAACAACAGAAGAAACTGGTCTCTACTGTAACCAAACGCCATAATAAAAGCGGTGATAAAATCTAACATCGTCCTGGAATCCTTGGCGTTCAACTTTTCATTAGCAATAAAAAATGTCAACCTCTTAGCGATGTGAATGTCATCTACCGGCGATTCATAGATAGTTTTTCTTCGGACCTTTTTATCTTTAATTGTGCTACAATTATTTAACCAGGATTTAAACCAGAAAAGTACGGTGAAATACCCGGTATTTTCTATACCTCTTATTATTATCTCTTGTTTTGAGATGTAGACACTGAAATTTTCTTCAAATGATTTATTTATAAAGGGGAAGTGGGGGTAAGTGTTATGGATATTGAAGTAGCCTTCATGTATGCACAGGGAATCATACAGATCTGTTCTGTAGATGAATCCCGGTACGAAGGTGAAGATGTGAAAATATTTAGAACCCCTCCGAACTAGCTCTTGGCTGGTGGTTTCTAATCCCCTCTCCCAGTCTTCCTGGCCGGGAGCTCCGATTGAAATGAGATCAAATTTTTCAGAATCGATGGCTTTTATCACATCTTCACAGTCACTGAAATCGTATTCATCATCATCACATAGTATCCAGGTATAGGTTGATTGTGATGTTTCAACCGCCCGTAAGACGTTAGGACTACCCCCAATATTCAATTTATGCCTTACCACATACATCTGGGGATACAGTTTCTGATATTTTGCACATACCTCAGGGGTGTTATCACTCGAATGGTTGTCAAGAATCGTTATCTTACAAGTAGAGAATGGACTGTTTAAAACCTCTTTAAGGGTATGTTCAAGATAATCAGCACGATTATAGGTAACGAGAACAATTTCGAGTTTTTCTTCGATCATACTTACCTCATGGTGTTATAGGTCTAATAATTCATCATCCTGATTATAATAGTTATCCATATATCTTTTGCTTTCATTTTTAAATATCCTCCAGGCAGGAATAAGCATCACCAGGGCTATGATACAGTATATAGAAAGCACTACCAGTGTGGAGTGGGTTAGATACATCCCTAACCATACACCAACACCGATCAACACAGCACTGACGGCGGATATCCTTACATATGGTTCTTTTTTGTGAGATCTTAAATAATAGGCCCAGTTAAACACGACCAGGTTAGCACCTTCAGCTATAAGAATTATTACAATCTCATAGATAGGCAGTATTCTTGTATCCCAGTTTAGTATAGGAAAAGCGTAGATCAAGATTACAACCACCACCAGAGAACCCGCTACGAAAACAAGCAAACTCTGCTTCTGTATATTTTCCAAAAGTTTATCTAAATTATAACGTTTTTTCTGGGCAACGTAGATATTAAACTGAGGTACTTTGGTCATTCCCCATGAATTAGCAATATTCTGTACTGCTCGGGCAATAACCAGAGATAATCCCAGTTTACCAGCGATATCCGGCCCAGCGTAGAACATGGTTACTGGAACTATGAACTGGAAAATGAAGTATCCCGATCCCCAGCTGATGGCATACCTCCACTGCAGAGGCAAAGTCTCTTTAAGCCAATTGTAGCTCCCTTCAATTTTTGTATGGAATATTTGATCCCATAAAGGTCTAAAAGAGTGTATAAAAAGAAATAAACTCAAGATAATATTTACGATACCCCCAACAGCCAAAGCCCATATGTTATAACCAGCGAAAAGGGCTATCCAAGTAGCAACGTTACTGACAAATGCAGCGATGGTGATATTTTTCTGCACCACGTCCACCTTGTTGAATCCTTTAAGCACAGCGCCAAATAGCGAAACCAGCAGTAAAAATGCCCCAGTGAACGAATAAGCAACCCATGCCATGAAAAGATATAAATCATTGGTGGAGCTCATTAAAAAGAGTATTCCCACAATCGAGAGGAATATGAAGGCTGCGGTGGTTACTACTAGGTAGAATTTCAGGGAAAATCTTACCAGTGAAATGGCCCGTTCAACAAAGGTGGGGTCTCCCGTTAACTTACCGTTTTCCTCTTTTAGATGTGCGTACTCGTGGCTTATGAACTGGGTTATGATGGTGGTAAACCCCAGTTCTGCAAAGGTGGCCAGGGCCCCTAAACTTATAAATGTGTACCAGTAACCTTGTTGGGCTAAGGTAAGATAACTTACTATGAAATAGATGGCTATGATTCCTGCAACAGAGGACCATAAAACACTTATTATGTTGTAGAATATGGCCTTATCAATTCCCAATGCAGATATCAATCTACTTACGCCGGGTATATTCTTTAATAATTCAGAAAATTTCATGTTATACCAATTTAGTGCCGATTAATATCCTTTTTAAATCATCTCGCACATGATTTATAAGTAAACTATGCTCTTTGAAATTGATATTTGAATTACGATAGATAAGTGTTTTTGTGTAGAGTATCATGTCAAATAACTGTTTTTTTTGGTTTTTTATGGGGGGATCACTTCCTACTTCGATCCGAATCCCAATTTGAACTCTGGTGTTTATACAAAGCCCAGTTAAAAATTAAAATTTGTTAAGAAATTTTTTGAAAACTTCGAGTATGTAATCCATTTTATCCGGGCATATTCCAGGATACACACCTATCCATAACAGATTATTCATAACCAGATCTGTGTTAAGAAGTGGGCCCGCGTATTTAAAATCAACATCCTTATATGCCGGCTGTTTTGTCAGGTTTCCCCCGAAAAGCATTCTAGTTGCGATTTTATTGTCTTCTAAATGTTCGACTATGTCGTCCCGGGTGAAGGGGGCGTCGTCTTTTACCATGATTGGAAAACCAAACCAGCTAGGTGAAACATCTTTCCCTACAGTAGGGAGTATGAAATATTTCTCGAAATCCTTTAAATAGCCATACAATACATTAAAATTATCACGTCTCGATTGGATGAAACCTGGAAGTTTTTTTAACTGTTCAACACCTATCGCTGCCTGCATATCCGTGACCTTCAAATTGTAGCCGATGTGGGTGTAAACATATTTATGATCGTATCCAAAGGGTAAATCCCCCCATTTCCATCCGAAACGTTTCCCGCACGTGTTGTCACATCCCGGTGGGCACCAGCAATCCCTACCCCAATCCCTGAATGATGCTAAGATATCTTTTAACTCTGGATCGTTGGTTGAAACCGCACCACCTTCACCCATGGTGATATGATGGGCGGGGTAAAAGCTGTAGGTGGATATGTCCCCAAAGGATCCGGTGTATTCTCCATGATACTTGGAGCCAAGTGCATCACAGTTATCTTCAATAAACCATAAGTCGTAGTCCAAGGCCAATTCCTGTATTTTTCCAATGTTGACTGGATTTCCCAGTGTGTGAGCAATGAACATGGCCCTTGTTTTTTCAGACAGGGCACCTTCAATGGCATCTGTCTGAATGTTGTAGGAGCCTAATTCAACATCTACCAGTACCGGTTTTAATCCATTTTGTATTATGGGGTTCAGGGTGGTCGGAAACCCGCAAGCGGTGGTTACAACCTCATCACCAAGTTTAAGCCTTCTGTCCCCTAATTTAGGTGATGTAAGTGCAGATATAGCGAGAAGATTAGCCGAAGATCCTGAATTGGTTAATAAACAGTATTTTACACCCAGAAAATCTGCAAATTCCTTTTCAAATTGCTCCGCATATCTACCAGAAGTTAGCCAGAAATCGAGTGCAGAATCAACCAGGGCAACCATTTCATGTTCATCGTACACCCGTCCAGCGTAGTGAACCGGAGACTCTCCTGGTATAAACTCATCAACATCCATGCGTAGCTTACAGATTAACTTGACCCTTTCAAATATTTCCTTTCTCAGTTGTTCTTCATTCATATGGATAAAACCTTGTACTAATTTTTGATTTTACACCGCTACACGAACCAGATCTTTGATGTACATCCAATCGAAGTAAACATTTGCATGATAACTACAGGCATTTCCAACAGGTTCTTAACCATGTAAATTTTAATTTGAATTTGTTATCCTCTTTGATTGAGGGTTTTGAATCTTTCTTCATCAAATTTGGTAAATATCTCTTTTTTACTTAACTTGAAATTTAAAAAGTTCCGTTCAAAATCCAGGGCGTATTTCAGGGAGGTTGGATTTTTAATACAAACCGAATCTAGAATTACGTTACGGGTCTCTATATATGTTAGTTTGGGGATGATGTTGTCTATTAAATACTGATTTTCGAAGGTTTTATTGCTTATACCCCCACCCACAGTTTTTCTAAGGTTTTTATATGGCTCTGCTTTCTTTAGAATCTCTTCAATCTTTTTGTTTATAAATTCTGAATCTTGCTGGCCTTTCTTATCATAGGAATAGGTTAAGTCTGATCTTCCAATTGTGATCCCTGTAATGGAGTTATCCATGGTCTCCAGTATTCCATCCAGGTTTTCCAGAGCGGTTTTAGTCTCGATGTTCACGACGACATCGAAGCAGGGATCATCCCCAAATATGTCTTTTAACATATTCTGGCTTTTTTTCAGGGCGAATTCAGATTCAACCATGGGAATTATGATACCATCAGCTATGAGGTCTATACACATTTTAAGATCGGTGAATGCCTCCACACCACCCAGCTTAATGTAAAATTTAAGACCAGTCTTGGCCGTTAAATATCTTAAGAAGATAAGGTCAGTGAAATCACTGGCTTCATTTTCAAACTCAGATTTAACACCAGAACATCCAAATTCATTCTTTAAAAATAATAATCTGGAATATAAATCCTTTTCCTGTTCTAATAAATCCATACTAATACCCCCATAATCTCTCAACATCTTACTCCTTTTGGCTTTGTAGAAATCATATTATAGTATGATGAGATTCACTTATTTGAGTATTAACCAAATACAGAAGTGATCCCATCATTGATTAAATAGTGATCTTGGGATAAACTTTTTTCTAATATTTCTCTGCTTAATTCTGAATTATCCATAAAGTTCACGTCCCTATTAAAAGGAATTATATCAAATTTTATAGCTTTCTATTGTTCTTTTAAACCCTTCTTCAATAGAATAATAAGGTTCCCATCCTAACGATCTAATTTTTGATATGTCAGGACAACTCCGTTGTATTTTACTTTCAAGATAATTAATATCGTTCCGTGGTTTTTTAAGCACTTTTAACCCATATTCAGAATACATGTTCACCAATTTTTCTGCTAAGTCTATAACACTAATTTCACCATTATCATTACCCACATTATAAGGTTCACCATCCTTACCTTTAAATAATACTGTGAAATAACCAGAAACTGCATCAGCCAGATAACAAAAAGCTCTTCGGGCTTCCCCACTACTTTTCACTATAATGTTCCTACGATTAACGATGTCAGAAACAAAATCCGCAAAAACCCTGCCATCATCAAGGTTCATACCGGGACCATAAGTATGAAATGGTCTGACTATTTTAACGGGTACACCATATTGTTTAAACCAGGAGTTACACATATTTTCTCCCATTCGTTTACTCTCAGCATAACAGGATCTTATGGTTGTAGGATCAAGGTAACCATAATCGTGCTCTCTGGTTGGCACTTTCCTAGGCTCGCCATAAACCTCTCCACTACTAAAATATAGAAAACCTTCAACTTCGGTTTTCCTAGCCAATTCGAGAAGATAATAAGTTCCTATCACATTGGGACAAAGTGTCCCTACGGGATCTTTGTTATAATATTTGGGACTGGCTTGGCTGGCCGCATGCACTATAAAATCAACATCTCTTATGCTTTTAAATGGTTGGCAAACGTCTTGTATGTATAAGATTAAATCTTCACTTTTTTCGGGAAATTGTTTTAAAGCCTTATTTTCGTTTCTAACCATGCCAATAATTTTTGTTTTATTTTTAAACTGCGTTTCATTTAAATATAGGATAGTTTTAACCATATAAGATGGTAAAAATCCATTAGCCCCCGATATTAAAATGGTTTTCCCTTCTAGAATGTTCCAAGGATTATCACTGTTAGTGATGAATTTTAAATCTTCTCTCACAATTTGGTTTAACATGAACTCATCCAGCACTTATTATTCTACATTGTACATACTCTTAACAAAATTGTCAACAATATTTTTATGTTTTTGTTGGTGTAAAAACAAAAAATTAGTTTGCACTGTTTTTTCATCAATCTTATTAATTTCAACAAGGTTTTTCCCGTCAACAATATAACAATTATACCCTATAGTGATTAACATTTGAACAACATCTTGAGGGTGGTAACCAAATTTTTTAGACCATTTTCTTAATAATTCAGCGAAAATAATGGGTTTAAATTTTTTTATTGTGTTCAAACCACCCTTAAATACTAGTAATTCAGCTCCTTCTACATCACATTTAATAAAATCTACAGGTTTATTATTAACAAAATTGTCGAGTTTTTTAACTTTACCGAATACTTCTCTAACACTATCCCGTTCGGATAGATTGTTTAAAGAGGCATTACCCGGACCTTCGGGATAATAGTAGAATTTAAGTTCATCTTCTTCATCAGAAAATCCGAAACAATGTATACTGACGTTTGTAATTTTGTTAAGTTCAATATTTTTTTTTAAAAATCCATAAGTCTTTGGAATGGGTTCGAATGCATGGATTTTCACATTTTCTACATTTTTAGCTATGTTAATTGAAAACCAACCAATATTAGCTCCTATGTCATAGAAATATGATCCCTTTTTCATTAATTTCAAAACCATATCCATTTCTTCTTTTTCATATGTTCCAAAATTTAAAATCTCAAGTGGGATATTACGATGATCGTCAGGGTCACACAACACTTTAATTTCTGATTCTCTGGATGTCATTATTACTGTGCCATCAGTTATTTCAATGGTTTTAATATCCGTATCCTTTAAGAATTCACTATATTCAAAAAGAATTTGATGTATATTATGCATCTTAGTTATATACTCTTCTTTTACTAGTTTATTTTGATAATAATCTTTTTTCAACTTTTTAAGATTCATAAAATCACTTTTAACTCAAATTCCAATCCTTTCCCACCACATCAATTTGTGGTTTATTTAATATAGTATATCCCTATAACAATTTTTGAAAATGTATTAATGCGATCAATGTAGAACGATTATTTCCAAAAAATTTATTCCAAAAAAACTTATAAAAATTATTTTTTTTTACTTCATCACTTTTATCTGGTTAAAATCATTAACTGAAACATTCGAGTTAGATTTTAAGTATTCTAAATCGGAGATATCTGAAATTACTCCAAAAATATATTTACATCTGGCTTTATGACCGGATTCAACGTCCAATTTGGAATCTCCAAAAAGAGCCGTGTTTTCAGGTTCAACCCCTAATTTTTCCATGATCTTTATAACTCCTTCGGGATCAGGTTTATGTTTTTCCATCAAATCCCCCCCTAAGATGTAACCAAAACAATCACCAATACCAAAAATCTCCATACTATCTTTAAGACGCTGGGTCATGTCGTTTGAAAAAATAGCACATTTACAATGGCCCTGAACTTTCCTTATAAATTCAACCATGCCAGGGACCGGTATTAAAGCCGTTTTTAAGTATGTAATCTCGTTTATATTTTCATCTGCTTCTTTGAAAGCTTCTTTTAACATCTCTCGACTGATCACTTCACGGTCTTTGTTAAGTTTCTCATACAACATGTTCTGAGCGTAATATTTGGAATAAACTCCGATGGGACCCTGCGGATATATCTTCTCCTCCTCCAGATTCACCCCCATGGTTTTGACCAACCAATTCTTGAATGCTTGGTCGTTATTTTCCATAACTTTAAGAACCGCATTGGTACGTTCATAAACCATTTTGCTGCAGTAGGGATAGAGCTTAAACAAGGTCCCGTCCTTGTCAAATATTAAAAGTTCGATGTCTTCGTAAGTTTCATCCTTTATGGATAAATCAATCATGAGCCAGCACCTATCGTTTACCTAAAATTTATTATTTTAAACCCTTTTTTTATATTCAACCGGTTTTATTATCATTTCCTTCTCCAGATCTTCTTTGGAAAGAAACGGCCACATATCCTCCAGTGGGGCTGAGACCAGACTTCCGTCTTCAAGTTCTTTGCTTGAAACGCTAGGAATGATCTTCTGTGCCGGGTCAGTGAAAACTTCACAGATAACTGGTCCTTTAAAGTTAACAACAGATTTTACCTTATTTTCCAGTTCATTCAGGGTAGATATGCTTTCATATTTAATTTTATAGGCATCGGCTATTCTGTCCAGGTCGGGACAGGAAACCCCGCTCTCAGGATTACACCCCGCATACCGGCATTCAAAGTAATTTTCCTGAGTATTTCTTATGGATACATATCCTTCGTTGTTGATTACGAAGAGTTTGAGCGGGATTTGATAATGGTAAAGTGTCTGTAATTCCTGTATGTTCATTTGTAAGGAACCGTCACCAGTAACAGCTACCACGGTTGAGTTTCTGGCTGCATAGTATGCCCCTATACCCAGTGGCAGACTTAAGCCCATGGACCCCAGACAGGCCGGTGTTATAGCCCTTTGACCATATTTTACATGGAAAGCCTGGGAGATGATGCAGTACACCGTACCGGCATCAGCGATTACAACGGCATCTTCGTCCAGGATCCTTGAAAAAGTATGGAAGAGATTGTAAGAAGACAGTGGACTTTCCACTTTAGAAATACCTTCTGGTACTTTGAAGTATTTCTTTTTCCAGCTTCTGCATTTGTTTACCCATGTGGTGTAATCTGGTAATGTCGTTTCCTCAAGTAAATTGAGAAACTTTTTTATGAACAATTTAGCGTCGTAATTTACTGTTAAATCCAGTTTGATGGTGTTTTTTTCAAGTTCCCTATGATCTATGTCTACTGCTATCTTCTTTGCTTCCCGGGCAAACAGTTCATATTCATAGCCAACGAAGGGTATGGCCAGCCTGGAACCTATACTTAAAATCAGGTCCGCATTTTGCATGGCAAGATTCCCTGCCCTGGTACCTTTAGTACCTCCAAAACCGGCGTAGTAGGGACTGTTGTTGTCTATAATATCCTGACCTAATTTTGAAGCGACAACCGGAATTTTTGTCCTTCTAATTAATTCATGGAACTCATCTATTGCACCAGATAGTCTGACGCCGTTACCCGCCACGATTACCGGTCTTTGAGAATTTTTAAGTAGCTCCAATGTTTCTTTTATCTGTTGTTCGATTTTATCCCCTTGTATCAGTTCTGGGGGTTGTATTTCAGGTACAAATCCTTCCAACTCCTTCTCGTTGATAGATGTAGATTGCACGTCTAAGGGTATATCTAACCATGATGGACCTGGGCGTCCGTGTTTTGCCTCATAAATCGCTTTTTCAAGGTGGTACTTGATTTTCCCTGGTTCATTAACCATGGCCGAGTATTTGGTAAATGATTCTACTATGGGGAGGATGTTAACTTCCTGACCTCCCAGGGTTCTCAATCCTTCAATACCCGAATTATACACATTTTGCGACCTTTTACTCTGTCCAGATATAACAAGCATAGGTATAGAGTCCACCCAAGCATCAACCACTCCCGTAACGGCATTGGTAGCACCAGGACCGGTGGTAACATAGACCACCCCCATGTTGTTCGAAACACGCGAATATCCTTCAGCCATTAATGCTGCTGCTGCCTCGTTATGGGCACAGATAAAATTGATATCAGAATTGCACTCCAGTCCGTCGAGCAGGTACATCATACCCCCTCCAGACACTAAAAAAACCTCTGTAATTCCTTGATCTACTAAATAACTTGCTATAAAATCGGATACTCTAATCAATTTATCACCAAAAACAATTACCTGCAACTTAAAGTTAAAACTATTTACAATCTATTTTTTTATTATCTTAAGGTGGGAGTTAAATGGAAAAGAACCTTTCATACCATTCCACGGTTTTTTCAAGCCCTTCCTCCAAATCGTAGAGTGAATGCCATTTTAAAATATTCCTGGCCTTTTCTGCTTTTAAATATTGTTTTTCGATTTCATTGGAAGTTTCGTTTAATATCAGGGGTTCTAAATCACTGCCCATAACTTCAAGTATTTTAGTTACTATATCCAACACACTTAAAGGTTTTTCAGTACTGAAATTGAAGGCTTCCCCTAAGATGTCCCGGTTATCCATATTCTCTGCCAAGGTAAGGTAAGCCTCAACACCATCTTCTACGTAAAAATAATCCCTTACGAGCGATCCGTCACTTCTGATAACTGGTCTTTCATTGTTGAGGATGGATCGTATTGTTCCGGGAACGATACGGTTGAAATTTAAATCTCCACCACCATAGAAGTTTCCACATCTGGTTATGCACACTGGAAGTTGGTAAGTCTGGTGGTAGGATTGGCACAACAAATCTGCGCAGCTTTTTGAAACATCGTAGGGATGTCTGCCCTCCAGTGGAGTTTCTTCACTGTAGGGTAATTCGTCCTGGGCACCGTATGCTTTGTCACTGGAGGCAAACACAACTTTTTCTATGTTTTTCGACCTGCGGCATGCTTCCAAAATATTCCATGTACCGTTGATATTTGAATCGAATGTGGAGATCGGATTAGCGTTGGCAATACCCACTATGGTCTGAGCCCCTAAGTGAAAGACGGTGCCAATTTCATATTCATTGAGGGCCCGTTCCAGTATGAAATAATCTTCAAGCGCCCCCTTTACTATCGTGATATCCCTATCAAGCCCCAGTCTATAAAGATTGGATTTGGGAATGGAATCTCTTACTAAGCCAATAACGTTAGCTCCCCTTCCTACTAGAGCTTTGGTTAACCAGGAACCTAATAAACCCGTACACCCTGTGATAAATATGTTTTTATCCTTCCAATGCTCATTTGAATCAGTTTCTACTTCCATATTTTCCATGGGGGATCACTGTTCCATAAATTATTCACGAGTTCCAGTTCACGGTAGGTATCTACACACTGCCAGAACCCTTTGTTACGATAAACCATGAGCTCATTATCTTTCGCCAGATTTTCCAGTGGTTCCCTTTCTAGTATACAATTTTCATCCATTTTAAGGTAGTTAAAAAACTCTTTGTTGAATACGAAGAAACCACCACTAACAAAACCTTCAGTTGTATCCGGTTTCTCATTAAATTCAATTATCTGTTCACCTTCAATTGTAATTTCACCAAATTGAGATGAGCGTTGCACACCGGTTACCGTGCCTATCTTTCCATGTGACTTATGAAATTTTAAGAGTTCTTGTATGTTTATATTCGCTAATCCATCTCCGTAGGTTAGCATGAATGTGTTATCATCGATGTATTTTTCAATCCTCTTGACCCTGGAACCGGTTAAAGTTTCTTCACCGGTATCGATGAGTGAAACATTCCAATCTTCTTCATTATTTCCGTGTACATCTATTTTTTTGGGGGTTCCCAGTTGAATAGTAAAATCATTGTTCATCATTTCATAATTAAGGAAATATTCTTTGATCATATCCCCTTTATAACCCAAACAGATGATGAAATCCTTAAATCCATAATACGCGTAAATTTTCATAATATGCCATAAAATTGGCCTATTACCTATTTGAACCATAGGTTTAGGGCGATATTCCGTTTCTTCCCTCATCCTTGTTCCTTTTCCCCCACATAATATAACGACTTTCATAAATCTACCTACTCATACCCATTTTTGGGCTATTTACTAAGTATAAATAATTAACGAACAATAATAATAAATTATTTTAAGCTAATAATCTTTCGGCCTCTCAAATTGTATGGTATTTTTAAATATCCCAAATAAATCATTAAAGCATGTTTAGATTGATATAAACTCGTGAATAAGTCCAATAACATCTATTTTTTACCTTTCTCATCATCCCTATCCATATTCTCCTTGGAAAGAGCAATTTCCCGGGCAATATTGGTTATCTCCTGTTCAATATTCTCTATCATATTGTATATCCTGAAGATAAGGTAGAAACATCCGATAAGTCCCAATATCAGTATCACATCCAATCCCCGGCCAATACCGGTTAAGTTTGCAAAGAATCCCGTGGCGTCGGGGAAGATGGAAAAGACTATGAGAACTATCCAGACTATACTCCAAAATAAGAGCATTCCCGGGGACATCTTGCTTTCCCTGAATCTTAATAATGTATATATTATTCCCACTATTCCAATAACAATCCCAATGTATTGATACAACATCAATGCCATCTTTTTAACCTCTTAACTCTTTAAATATAATCAAATCATAGGTAATATTATCATTAAAATATCATTTCACTTTAAAACATCCCTGATCATCTTCACCAGTATCTTAATGCCTATTTTAAGGTTGGTACCCTTTGCCAGGGCATAGTCTGTGTAAATGGTTTCTATGGGAACTTCAGCCATCCTGAGGTCCTTCCGTTTGATCTCCCTGATTATCTCGGATGAAATTCCGTATTCTCGCGATTCAATATCCAGTGCTATGGCTACTTTCCGGTTAAAGGCCCTCAGGCCTGACTGGGAATCTTTTACATTTGCCCCGTAGAATATACTGGTGATGAGGTTCATCAGCTGGTTTGAAACCTTCTTTACTTCAGGCATGTCATTAAAATTCCTAACACCAATAACCACATCTGCCTGACCCTTAATTATTGGCTGGCAGACTGGTAGTATGTCATCAGGGTTGTGCTGTCCATCGGCATCGAAGGTCACCATTATATCTGCACCCTTCTCCAGGCAGACCTCTATACCTGTCTTGAGGGTAGCGCCCAATCCCCTGTTTATAGGATGGCGGTACAGATACCCCCTTCCAGGGTTATCTTTCACAATAGCCCGGGATATCTGGTAGGTCCTGTCAGTGGAACCGTCATCTATAATCACCAGTTTCATATTCCTGGAGAAGAGTTCCTCCAGGACTTCTCCGATTATTTTTTCTTCATTGTATGCAGGTATAATAACCCATATATCCTTATCTATCAGGTCAAACGACTCTGGGTTGTTCTGGTTTTCTAATAGTATTCTGGGCATAGAAATACTCCGGGAAGTTTAACTCGCAACATCAAAAATTATTGTCTTCTATTTAAATAAAATTTGTTTATGAATAAAGTTGTCTCATGATTGATTTTTTAATTTCAATTTTTTATTTAATTGTATTATAAATGGTTAATTTATATCCTAATTATTATATTTCTTTTTAAAGGTTTTAATGGTGTGTTTAGTGTAGTGAAAGGGGAAAAATTGTTCTGTTTTGTATTATTGGATGGTTTTAATCTTCTGATTAATGTGAATAGAACTTTGTAATAATTAGTAGAATTTAAGGTCGTTAGCGTTCGATTACACATGATAAAATTACGAAATGTAATAGATTACATTTTGTCTATTTGATCGATGGTTGTGATTTTTATTCACAACAAAATAATTTATAACTAAGATTTTTTCATGTTGTTTTAGTTAATCATGGACTTTTATCTTATAAAAGAGATGTTGAGTAGTATATATGTTATATATTGTTTTAATGATGTCTTATTCCGT
Source organism: Methanobacterium sp. UBA375 (assembly GCA_002495625.1). Lineage (GTDB taxonomy): Archaea > Methanobacteriota > Methanobacteria > Methanobacteriales > Methanobacteriaceae > Methanobacterium_A. The sequence continues at coordinate 625,530 of DAGC01000002.1, forward strand.
ATTAAAACTGTTATATTGGAGCTAAATTTTTTAATTTTTTGTGAATTTGTTAATAATTCAAAAATTATTTATATTACCGTATACTACAATTAACATCGAATCGTTATTATATGCATTTCGATTTTTTTTAAGCCACGTAAGTGAAAAGCATATGATGACAAGAAGGAGGTGGTGAAGTCAAGGGAACAGAAAAATAGCTCGCTCAAATGAATTAAATGAAGTAATGCATCTATATCGATAATAATTTGAATAATGTCTTGAAATGAGTATAATAAAACCCTGGAGGGATCTATTTGAAAAATATAAATAAAGCAGGCATACTTGCCTTATTAATCGCCTTATCTGTTTTGATGGGACCAGTATCTGCTGTAAATATATATCAAGGAGATAACAATACCGTGATTCAAGAAAAGATTAATAATGCTAGTGTTGGAGAGAACGTTACTTTCGAATCAGGGCCATTAAATTATACTGGCATTAATTTAACAGTTAATAAGGCTCTGAATCTGCAGGGTAATGGGGCAATTCTTGTTGGTGGTGGAAGTTCAATCTTCACAATTACAGGCACAAATGGAGTGACCATAAGAGATTTCATCATCAACATTAACAACAACACTGCAGACGGTATAACTGGATCCAACGTCTACAATTGTAACATTACAAACAACACTATAATGAATGGTGATGACGGGATCAACATTTTCATGCACTATGGGGGCCTTATAATAGCAAACAACACAATAACCGACATGAACAACGGCCGTGACGGTATCTCACTAGTAAACCACAATACCACCATAGACATGGATACATATGCCCCTACACTAATTGAAGGCAACACCATCGACGACGTTCAATACGGTATATTCCTAGGCGGAAACTTCAAAGGAACTATTACGAATAACGATGTAACTGGTACAGTCGCAGGAATGAACATAACCGGAAAAAGAGCTGCAACCAACGGTATATTAAACGCAACCATATGCAACAACACTATAAACCGTGGTATAGCCGTAGAAGTCCCAAATATATCATTCCTTGAACTATGTTATAATATTATAACAGGTGTGGTAGATGATACAGAATACAGCATATTAACGAATGATGTATTTGCTACTGGGGATATACTTGGAGATATCATTGTGAACTTCAATTACCTTGGCTATAACGCAACTGATGACTTCAAAGGAGTAACTAGTGAGGCACATAATAACACTGGTCCCGGAGCTTATTCGGTTCCATAAAGATATAGGTTTGTTTGATAAGTGATATAAATCACTTCTTTTTATTTTTTTAAGTTGATGACAACTGAATATTTTCTATTTTTGACATGTTTATTTATTCCTATCGTTATATCTGATTTATAACTGTTATAAAACATTTTACGAATATTTTAAATATTCTGTTTTCAATCGATATGTTTATATAATCATGTCGTATATTATTATTCCAAAGTAATTCCTTTCAATTTTTGGGAATTATTTAATTTAAAAAATATTGAAAAAAGGATGGAGGTTAAAATGAGATTTAATAAATTTTTGATCCTATTTGTGGTTTCTCTGGTCATATGTATCACGGTCATGGGCAGTGTTAGCGCTGCTGGAAACAACAGCACCACATCGGACCAATATAAACAATCTAATTATATTGGCCCTCAGACAAACACCACAAAATGGATCAACAACAGCATAAGTGGCGCAAACGGAGCTGCTCCACGAACGGCTATTACAGAAGATGGAACTAAATATATCTATAGTTGGTATTCTGATGGTAGTGCATTATATGGTCAATTGCAGGCAATTAACCCTAATGGAACTGTATTATGGACATGCAATGATTTAGGTGGTCAAAGTTTTTCAAAAGGTCAGTTACCTATGGTTATAAATAATGGAACCATTTATGTCCTTAATTATGATTTATATGCAATTGACAGCATTAATGGAACGAAAAAGTGGACTTACAATATTGGAGCCACTACAACTCATAGTAATCTGGTGATGGGACCTGATGGTATAATATACTTTGCCACAAGCATTAATGGTGTTTATGCAATTGATACTACTCTACCCAATCCAGATCAAGAAGATCCAAAATGGGTTTATTTTAATTCCAATATCAGGGGTGGGGTGACACTTTCTCCAGATGCTAAGACTCTTTATTTTGGATCGTATAGTAGTAGTGATCCTTTATTTTATGCTTTGAACACCGCTGATGGAACAGAAAAATGGAATTATACTACAGGTCAAGTTGCATCTACTCCTGTTGTTCTTCCGGATGGGACAATCTACATTGCAACATATAATGGTACGTTCTATGCCTTAGACCCCGACAATTCTGAGAATCGCGTAAAATGGAGTTGCACAATTCAGAGAGTCAATAGTGCTATTCCTGTGGTTGGTTCAGATGGGCTGATATACATCGGAACCCAACCAACTGCTACTACTGGTAATTTCTACGTGTTAGACCCCAATAATTCCACCAATCACATAAAATGGAGTTACAACACAGGACCTATCATTAGTACAGCTGCTGTTGGTGCAGATGGAACAATCTACATTGGAACTAATAGAAATGCATTGTTATATGCATTTAATCCTGATGGAACTGTGAAATGGCAGTACAGCTTCAACCTCGGCGCGTCTAACTCAGTTTCAAGTCCTATGATTGGACCTGACGGTACTTTATACGTTTTTACCAGCGGGACTGTATTATTCTACGCGTTCCAGGATCTTATAGGTAATTTCACTTCTTCGCCGGGTTCTGGTTTGGATGTGAGTTTTGTGGATACTTCATCTAATATTCCTAAGCATTGGATTTGGGATTTTGGCGATGGTAGTGACCTTGTTTATGATGTTCAGAATCCGACGCATACGTATGGTGCTCCGGGTACGTACACTGTTAAGTTGACGGTGATCACAGA
>DAGC01000001.1 GCA_002495625.1 Methanobacterium sp. UBA375
ACAACTAAAAAATGGACAAACACGGAAATTTTAACCTCGAAATTGATCAAATTTAATGAATTCAAACCAGATTTTTCTACGGTAGAAAAATTAAAGATATTTTAATCCAGCCATTCCCGTATTAAATCAAGATCAGTGGACGCATCTAAGGATATTGGTGTTATAGTGGCACAATTCTCCTCTCTCAGGACATGCACATCCGTACCAGGATCATCTTTCTCCTGGGGTACGCCATCAATCCAATAATACGGCCTACCCCGGGGATCGAGTCGTTTTTCTATATGTACCTTATACATCCGCTTCCCCAGTCGGGTTAGCTTTAATTTATCATTATCTGGAGAAGAAGGTATGTTAAGATTCAGGAAATCTATCCCCTCAGGTAATGATTTCTTAGTTATCCTCTGCACGACCTTTCTGGTCATCTTCTGGGCATGAGTGAAGTCCACGTCCACGTGGCCGTCATGAAACTTAATATCACCACGAGTTACCTGTAAAGAAACAGAAAGAGCAGGTATATCATGGGCAGCCGCTTCCATAGCAGCTCCTATTGTCCCTGACGTAGTGAGTTCGGACATTCCCAAGTTTTCCCCTATATTAATTCCAGAAATAATTAATTCAGGCTTTTCCTTGGCAATTTCAAAGATACCCACCAGTACCGCATCTGTAGGAGTGCCGGACACCGAATACGCTTCACTTCCGTCTCTTAAATTGGTTGAAGTAACCCTGATGGGTTCAAAGAGGGTTAATGCATGTCCAATGCCGCTTTGTTGAGTGGCTGGTGCCACGATATCGATTGATCCCAGATCTTCCACTGCTTTCTTGGCAGCTATGATTCCTGACGAGTTAACTCCATCGTCGTTGGTAATGAGAATTCTCATATAGGCATATATTTGCCTAACCATTCAAAAAGTTTTTGAGGATATTAAATAGGAACAGTTTTAAGTAATAAAACAATTAAACAAATATAATATACATAATAGTGTCCATATAGAGATGAAATGTTAAATCTTTCACCTATTTGCCCAAGGTGAGTTAATGGAGAAAACAAAATTAGTTGATTTCGTGGCCAAGGTCATGGAAGAATCCGGTTTCAAGGTCTATAAAAACTTCCAAACCTCCAGACATATTATCGATATCTATGGAGTACTACCATCTGTTTTAGGCGATGTCGGAGTTGTAGTTGGGGTTAAAAACTACGATGAACAATGGGAAGTTGGACTTGACGTTCTAAAGGAGATGGAGATGGTGGCCAAGACCCTGAAGGCATCCAAAATAGTGGTGGTCAGCAGTTCCTACTTCACAGATAATGCAATCAACTACGCCGGTCGGAGAAACATCAAACTCATAGATAAAGATGGATTGGTAAACCTGGCTAAAAAATTCTCCAAAAGAGATTACGTCGATGATGATGAATTGGATGAAGATGCAGAAATAGCAGATGAAGAATATACACCCACCAGAAAATCACCTAGCATATCCTTTTTCAGCGGTCCTAAAAAGAGTTTAGATAAGGGCGGTAAAACGAGTCGGCCCACCAGCAGTTCTATAGGACCTACGTTAAGGAATATTTTAAGTAATACCATAGTACTGATAATACTGGTTTTACTGATATCAACCCTGATAAAGTACCTGGTTAGCTACAGCGGCGATGAAAACACGGCCTTCATAGGCATAGCAACGATTTTATCGGCAGCCATCCTGTCCTATGGACTGGTCCTCTTCTTCGAAAGGGATATAATGTCCACGTTAGTTAAGGGAACCACGGTATTCTTCGTGACACTGATTATACACGTTGTGATTATTTTAGCATTCTAAATCAGTCTAATTTTAACACTTCTAATACTATAAACCACCTAATCGGTGAATACCCATTAATAATTTAAACCAGCACAATCAATGCTTACCCATCAATGGCCTCTTAAGAATTATTTTTAGATGGGCCGGAGGAGATTCGAACTCCTGATCACCTCGGTGTGAGCGAGGTATCATACCCCTAGACCACCGGCCCATGCGGGACCTTGATTTTCTTCTAATAAACTATGGTAAAAAATAAATATTTTTAGATGGGCCGGAGGAGATTCGAACTCCTGATCACCTCGTTGTAAGCGAGGTATCATACCCCTAGACCACCGGCCCCATGGTATTTTCAGTATTAGACAGACAGTGTATATAAATCTTCTGATTATAAATCAGTGTTATTTTTATATTAAGGACAATTATATAAGGATAAAGGAATTAAATGTTCTAATCTAAGAAATGTTTCTATATTTAATTTTAAATCAATCAAATTTTTATTGAGCAGTCAAATTTTATGGAAGAAGTAGATAAGAGAAGTGATTTTTAATGGTTTTCAATGAATCAGGTAAAATATGGTTCAACGGCGAGTTGGTTGACTGGACAGAGGCGAACATACATGTTCTATCCCACGTGGTTCACTACGGCTCCAGCGTATTTGAAGGAATACGTTGCTACAAAACCCCGAAGGGATCGGCCATATTCCGTCTAAAAGAACACGTAAAACGTCTTTTTAATTCTGGTAAGATATACCGTATGGACATCGACTACAGCGTAGAGAAATTTTCCCAGGCAATAATAGACACCATCAAGGCCAACGACTTGGACGAATGCTACATAAGACCAGTTATATTCCGTGGTTATAATAAATTGGGCGTTCATCCCCTGGAAAACCCGTTAGAGTATATCATAGCCGCATGGGGCTGGGGTAAATACCTGGGAGAAGAAGCCCTGGAAAAAGGGGTGGATGTAGGTATCTCCTCCTGGCGCAGATTAGCACCCAACACCATGCCCAACATGGCCAAGGCTGGATCAAATTATATGAACTCCCAGCTTGCTAAAATGGAAGCCATGGAAAACGGATACGAAGAGGCAATAATGCTGGACTACCAGGGCACCGTGAGTGAAGGCAGCGGTGAAAATGTTTTCCTGGTACAAGACGGAACCCTGTACACCCCACCACTCTCTTCCTCTATACTCCCCGGTATCACCCGGGATTCCATAATAAAACTGGCCGAATCAATGGAAATAGAAGTCAGACAGGAGAATATCCCCCGGGAAATGCTTTACATCGCCGATGAAGTTTTCCTGACCGGCACGGCCGCTGAAGTTACACCCATCAGATCTATAGATCAGATAAAGATAGGTAACGGTGCAAAAGGAGAAATAACCGGTAAACTACAGGAGAAATTCTTCAGCATCATCAGCGGATACCAAGAAGATAAATACAACTGGCTAACCTATGTAGAATGAACATAGCCCCCTAGAAACAAAAAAATAATCTAATTTTTGGTGACTTTCAATGGATATAATACAAGCAATAATAATCGGTATAGTGCAGGGACTGACTGAATTCCTGCCGGTGAGCAGCTCAGCTCACCTAGTATTTACACCTTATCTACTGGGAACTGAATCCAGCATGGCATTTGACACCCTGCTGCACATAGGAACATTAGTTGCAGTGGTTGTCTATTTCTGGAACGACATAGTGCATATGTTCAAATCATTCATCTCCAGCCTGGCTGACCTGACACGGGGACAGTTCCGGGAAAGTCTCCGGGAAGACCAGTTCAAAAAACTGGCCTGGATGGTGCTTATCGGTACCATACCTGCTGGATTAGTAGGGGTTCTCTTTAAAGACTTCTTCGAAGGTTTATTCACTAATATACCGGCAGTCGGTGTATTTTTAATAATCACTGGTTTTCTACTCTACGGATCAGAAATGATATCCAGGAAAACCCCGGATAAAGCTGGATTAAAAGAGATGAGCATTAAAAATGGCCTGATAATTGGTGTAGCCCAGGCATGTGCCATCGCCCCAGGAATATCACGTTCGGGAGCCACAATTTCCACCGGGCTATTTTTAGGAATAGAAAGAGAGTTAGCTGCACGTTTCAGCTTTTTACTTTCCATACCAGCCATCCTGGGAGCGGCGTTGGTACAGATAAAGGACATATCCACAATATTCGACGTTACAACCACCGTTACGGTGGCTGGTTTTATAGCTGCTGCTATATCCAGTTATCTGGCTATTAAATTGATGTTAAAATTAATATCTGAGCGGGACCTTCTGATATTCGCTTACTACTGCTGGATTGTTGGGCCTCTGGCTATAATAATTTACTTCTTCTTTATGTAAATTATCAGGCCATACCCCCACTTTTTTTATTTTTCTCAAAATTTTTATTCTTCTTCATCAAAAATGAAAAGGTCATCTATACTGGCCTTTAAAACCACAGCAATATCATGAGCTAACCTCAGGGAGGGATTGTACTTACCCTTCTCCAGGAAAACTATGGTCTCCCTTCGAACTCCCACCTTCTCAGCCAGTTCTGCCTGAGTAAGGTTGTACTTAGCCCTGAATTCCTTTATTCTCGTCCTCATGAAATCCCACTATTCTACATCACCCTTGCGGCTTAAAATAACGTTGGCCACCAGCATAGCAGCTACCATGACAAAAATAGTCACTCCCATTAGTTCCACCGGATCGCGGATTCTATTTGCCCAGTACATTGAAACCACCAGAGAACCCACAAACGTCAAGGTTATATACCATGACCAGGTTGCTGCCAGGGTTCCTACCTTTCTCAAACGCTCATCCTTTACTGTATCACCCATTCCAATATATGCAAAGAAGCTAATTACATAAAACATAATTCCCAGAAGAAGCCCAGTAACTATGATATCATTCATGGTCTTCCACAAAATTAAACTCAGAGAACTAACTATTAGAAGAGCTGATCCAATCCATAGTATTACCCTGTACGAATTATAATCCCTTTCAACGTTGGATTTTGTCTTTTCGGTATTTCCACTCATTTCATCCCACCTCGAAGTTATCAATTTCGAACAAAAAGTTAAATATTTCTAACTTGATGTTGTATAATTCTAACATCCAGGTATTTAAATCTTTCTATAGAAATTATAAAAAAAATCTGACTAAAAATAGAAAATCCCAAAAAAATCAGCAATTAAAATATTTCCGCACAGAATTCCTCTGTTTTTATTCGTATCTCATCAACACCGACCCCTTTAAGCAGAGCAGCCATCATAGCTCCCCCTGCACCTACCCCTTCTTTAACCGATCCGTTAAGGTAGTTCTTCAGTCCTGCGTTGCCACATTTTTCAAATTGAGGATCAACGGCAAAGATGGAATAATCAGCTATCTGCCGGGAGATATAGTTAATATCGGATGTCTCATCCCTGGCCACGAAAATCGTGGTGGCAATGGAGAGTTCCTCCCAATCAAAATCTTTATCCATCTCTTTGATCACCGCACAAACCGCAGTCATCTGGGTACCCCCAGCAAGGGTCACCGGCACCTGCGAACCAGCTGCAATTCCTGCGACGGCAGGAATCATAGGGTCACCCACCACTTCCACAGCTTTAAGTGGATCACGGGCTAAGTCTCCTGCTTCAAAGCCGGCAGCTTTCAATCCATCAGAGACAACCTCCAGCTTTAGGTCGTGAGGGTTTTCCGGCATGCTTCCACTGACTTTGCGGTTACCATCATAGCCCATAGCAGTCAGAACACCCAGTGCTGTTGTGGTTCCCGCAGGTGTGCTCTCCCCAATGAACAGATGATCATTAAACTGTGAAAGCATCTTTCCCAGGAATTTTCCCCGTTTAAATATCTGTTCCGGGTTTAAAACAGCTTTTCCACTCCGGATATTTTCCCCTGGTTTATGGTTGATATCAAAAAAGGTTACATTAGGTTTAACTGCCGCACCCGCATCGGCCGTTAAAAAAGGTATGTCCGCCAGTTCCAGGGCTGCTTTGGTAATTACAGCAGGGGTGGGTGAAGCCGTGCCTTCAACCACGGTTTGGGGAATATCCGGCAGACACAGGGCCTTTCCATGCACGATCAACTCCACATCAGCCGCTGGTGTGTAATCGGTTAATTCTGGTGTGGCACCGGCACCAGTTATGCCAGGGATATTGGAAGTTCTGGTACTGGCTATCACGCACAAAAATAGAGGGTTGGAGTCTTCCAGTATGGGTAATTCACCTGGTGAGCCAAAATGTCTGATGATATTCTTCAAGTTCTTCCACCTTTATATTGTAGTTTGATAAAATTAAATGGTTAATCCATCTATATAAGTATAAATAAACTGATGGAAAATTAAATTTCACCCCTGATTGGGAAAAATTATCGATTATCGAGTTGATTACCAATGATATGCATCGGACTGGAGGGTACCGCAGAAAAAACAGGCGTGGGGATCGTTGATTCCTCCGGGGAAATACTGGCCTCGGTGGGCAAATCCCTCATACCGGAAAGCGGAGGGATACACCCCCGGGAAGCAGCAGAACACCATGCAAACAACATCGTACCCCTCCTCAAAGAGGCGTTAGTCGAATCTGGACTGGAACTAAAGGATATGGACCTGGTAGCCTTCTCCCGGGGCCCGGGTTTAGGGCCCGCCCTGCGGACGGTAGCTACTGCGGCCAGATCACTCAGCCTATCTTTAAAAGTACCAATAATTGGGGTTAATCACTGCATAGGACATGTGGAGATCGGCCGTCTCACCACCGGAGCTGTAGATCCATTAACTCTATACGTCAGTGGTGGTAACAGTCAGATAATCGCCTATGACCGGGGAAGGTACCGGGTTTTCGGGGAGACCCTGGACATTGCCCTGGGTAACTGCCTGGATCAGTTCGCCCGTTCAGTTAACCTAGGACACCCTGGCGGTCCCCGGGTAGAAGAACTGGCCCTTAAATCTCAAAACTATCTTAAACTACCCTACACAGTCAAGGGTATGGATCTATCCTTTTCTGGTTTACTCACCGCCGCCATTCGGAAATATGAAGCTGGAGAACCCTTAGAGGATGTATGCTACAGTCTGCAGGAGACGACTTTCGCCATGGTCACCGAGATAACCGAAAGGGCCCTGGCCCATTCCAAGAAAAGGGAAGTGATGTTGTGTGGTGGGGTAGCAGCCAACAGCCGGTTAAGGGAGATGATCTCCATCATGACCAAAGAACACTACGCCGACTTCTACCAGCCCCCTATAAAATATTGTGGAGATAACGGGGCTATGATCGCCTGGATGGGCCAGTTGATGTTCCAATACGGCTCGGTGCAGAAAGTGGAGGACACAACTGTGATTCAGAGGTACCGTACCGATCAGGTGAATGTTCCCTGGATGAAAACCTCTCCTGTCCATTTAGAATTACCATCCAATATGCTGGAGAAGGGAGCTGAAGCCAACATCTATCCGGGGGAATGGATGGGACGGGATGTGCTCCTGAAGGAAAGGGTATCTAAAAGCTACCGTATAGAAGAAATTGATCACAGATTAAGGAAGAGAAGAACGAAGGGTGAGGCCAAACTCCTCCATCTGGCCAAAACCTGCGGAGTAACCACTCCACTCGTATACGATATAGATAAGGAAAATAAGACCATAACCATGGAATATATACAGGGTAAACCGGTTAAAGACGTGTTCAACGGATCAAACCTATCTCGGATAAAATCTATCTGTGAAAAAGTAGGTGAAAAGGTTGCCCGCCTACATAACTGTGGAATAATCCATGGAGACCTCACCAGCAGCAACTTACTGCTAGAAGATGGGGAAATTGTGTTCATCGACTTCGGACTGGGAAAGATCTCCGACCTGGTGGAGGATAAAGGCACCGACCTCCTGGTTTTCAAGAAAGCACTTACCGGTATACACTACGACATTGCAGAGGATTGTTTCCAGTCTATTTTAGAGGGTTACCGGGATGCAGATGATTATCAGGAAATCTTAGAGAAAATAGGGGAGATTGAGGTAAGAAGGCGTTATACAGACAACAATAATTAAACCGCTCCGATAATTAAACCCATTCTTCGATGTTTAAGATTTTTAGTAGTTTTTATAGAAGTTCACCACCAGTTCTATCACGATATGGTCTTTATTCAGGTCATTATGCCCCACACCACGGATTAGTTGGGGTGTAATGTTGCCCAGAATACTCTGTTCATTGGCCACGGCCCCGTCTCCTTCGGCCGTCCATCTGTAAACAGTTTCACCGTTTTCAACTAACTTAATCCGTGTGGGTACGTACCCCTTCCTCTTTACGGATTTATAGCTTTCATATTCTTCTTTTGAGGTTCCTATCAACCATTCTACCATACCCATCAATTTAGATATGAATTTGGTTTGTGCAGGCACTTGGTGGCCTATTATTATGTGGTAGGTAACTCCCGGCATTAATCCATCTTGACCGGGCCCTGAACTGTTCAGTTCAAGTGTCTGGCGGTCATAAGTACGCATGTTAGCCACTGCGCCTGAAGAACCTATGTCCCTGAAATACAGGTAGAGTAAAGGCTTAAGCAGCAGATAAAGCAAGCGTTTACTGTCGATTAAATCAGCGAGTGCACTACCATGATTTACCGGTGCTATACCGATCCACTCCCGTATGTTCTTGTAATTATCATTTTTCATCATGTAGAACCGGGAAACCAGAGCACCCATGGAGTGGCATACTATGTCAAACTTACCAGTGTATCCGGTAGACGCCCTGATATCAAAGATGAACTTCCCTAAATCGGTAGGGTAATTATAGGGATCGCCGGTGGCGGGTAGATAACTAAACTCATAATAAGGGATGTTCTCGTCATCTAAAGCTTTTTTCATCACATCCCATTCTATGAGGACATCCTCCTCCTTCCTAGGACGCCATCCATGGACTAAAATTATGGGGGTCAACTCTGCCGCCGATTTTGTTGAATCTGTATCGTTCATGATGTGTATCACTTGTATAAGATCTGGATTTTTAAAGGCCATTATCGTTATTTTTCCAAATTCATTCATTAAAAATATTATTTCAACAGTCTAATTTACAGATAACAATAGATAAATCCACAATTAAAACCTATGATTAAACTAATAAATATTTACTATTAGAATTACTGTTGGTCTTAAAAATGTCTGAAAAAATCAATTCAAAAATCATTACCTTTATAACCGGTAACCCCCATAAAGTTAAAGAAGCCCAGGGAATATTGAATAACCTGGGAATTTCACTGGAGCATGCTGATCTCGGCTACCCTGAAATCCAGGGAGACCTGGAAGATGTGGCCCTGTACGGTGCACAGTATGCTAGCAGGCGTCTGGGTAAACCAGTGATAGTAGAAGACGCTGGATTATTCATAAAGGCCCTTAAATGGTTTCCAGGGACATATTCATCATACGTCCAAGAAACATTAGGTAATAAGGGTATATTGAAGCTTATGAGTGATGTTGAAGACAGATACGCCGAGTTCAGGTCGGTAGTTGGGTACTGCACCCCCAAAACCGAGCCCGAGGTTTTTTTAGGCACTGTCAAAGGACGCATCAGATACAAGGAAAAGGGCCGGTACGGTTTCGCCTATGACCCCCTGTTTATCCCGGAGGGATATGATGAATCCTTCGGAGAACTCCAAAGAGTAGAGAAAAACAGGTTCTCCCACCGTCGTAAATCACTCGAGAAGTTTGCACTGTGGTATAAAGACCAGGGATAAATTAATCATAAAAATGGACTGAATCCACAATGAAATGTATCAACCTGCTTTAACCACGTATCAAAATAATATTTTAGAGGTGAAATAATGGCAGTTAAGCCAGAATGGATAGAATACTCCAACGAAGAGATTGAAGAACTGATATTAAAACTTAAAAAGGAAGGAAATTCCACCAGCATGATGGGAATCATCCTGAGGGACCAGTACGGTATCCCCGATGTTAAACTGATAACCGGGCTCAAAATAACCCAGATCCTGGAAAAACACAACCAGGGCCTGGAATACCCAGAGGACCTAATGAACCTCATCCGGAAAGCCGTTAACATCAGGGACCATCTGAAAGAGAACCCCAAAGACCTGCATACCAGGAGAGGCCTGCGTATCGTGGAATCCAAGATCAGGAGACTGGTGAGATACTACAGGAATGAAGGAGTACTTCCTGAAGGATGGAGATATGAGCCAAAACAAGCAGCATTACTTGTTAAATAGAGCCGAAGAAGCCCATAAACTCTTAAAAGAGCATCTAGATCAGGATCATGTGGTGAGAGTAATTTCCCACAACGATGCTGACGGAATATCCGCAGCTGGTGTGATCTGCAACGCCATCACCCGGGAGAAGGGTAAATTCCATGTTACCATAGTGCCCCGGCTGAAAGCTGAGGTGCTGGATAAGATCTCCCAGGAAAAATACAAACTCTTCTTTTTCTGTGATATGGGCAGCGCCTGGACCCAGCGTATAGGTAAGCTTAAAGGAGACGCCATAATAGCAGACCACCACCAAACCATTGACTCCACCGAAGACCAGGAAACTTTGGTACACATCAACCCCCACCTCTTCGGACTGGACGGAACCAGGGATGTCAGTGGTTCAGGAGTAACTTATCTGGCAGTAAGGCCCATGGGCCACTATGAACTCACCGCATTAGCCATGGTAGGTGCTTTCGGAGACATGCAGGGCAACGACAACATTACCGGGGTTAACCACACCATATTACAGGAAGGAATAAAGAAAGGAGTATTAGAAATTAACGACGGGTTGAAGGTCTCCTTCTTGAATGAAGAACCCCTGTATAAAGCGCTTTCCTACACTTTTCTACCTTTACCTGGTATTTCCGGTGATTTTGAAGGCTCAAAAACCTTCCTGGAGAAGATCGGACTATCCTATGAAATCAAATTCCCCGACCTCAGCAACGAAGAAAAGGACACACTGAAAAACGAGTTGGTGAAGGTAAACCCGGAAATTTTCGGTAAAATCTACCAGATAAAAGATGAAATACCACTACTTAGAAATATAGACGATTACTCTCAGATAATAGACGCCTGCGGAAAGAAGAAAAAGTACGGCTACGGCCTGAGTATCTGCCTGGGAGACAGGGAAGAATCCCTCCAGGAAGGACTGAACTACCTAAAAAACTACCAGGACACCATAATAAAAGGTATCGAATGGATTAAAAAAGAGGGCTCCCGGGAAATGGACCACATCCAGTACATATACACAGAGGATAAGGATATAAAGAGTTTCATGGGGACTCTGGCCAATGTGGGGTTGGATCTTAAATTATTTAATCAAGATAAACCTGTCCTAGCGATTTCTCGTATGGACCCCCTCATCAAAGTATCCGGACGTACCACTCTGGCCAATACTGAAAAAGGGATTAACCTCGGCCAGGCCTTCGAACAAGCATCGCATAGCTACGGCGGTACCGGGGGCGGGCATACCGTAGCAGCTGGAGCTGTTGTTCCCCGTAATAATCAGGATAATTTCCTGAACCTAGTGGATGAAATCATTAAAACCCAATTGGAAGAAGATAAATCTAACAAATCCAAACAGATAACATTCAATTAAATTTTAAAGAGGTCCTCTATGCAGCTTACGCCAGAAGAACAGGATATGTACGATGGAAAATATGGAATCGCCGTAGAGAAATCCATGGAGATCCTGGTGGCCCTGGGTGATATCTACGGAGCAGAAAAGATGGTGGATATAACTTCTGCCCAGATAGCAGGGGTTTCCTATAAAACCATCGGAGATGCTGGATTAGAATATCTGGAGGAATTGGCAAGTACTGGTGTTAAAGTGAGAGTCCCCTCCACGTTGAACCCGGCAGGAATAGACCTGGTCAAATGGAAAGAGTTGAACTTCCCAGCAGACTTCGCTGATAAACAGTTGAAGATCATCGAGGCCTACAGTAAAATGGGCATTACCACCACCTGTACATGCACACCCTACCTGGTGGGTAACGTGCCTGCCCTGGGAAGTCACATCGCCTGGTCAGAATCTTCAGCGGTGGCCTATGCCAACTCAGTCCTCGGAGCCCGGACCAATAGGGAAGGCGGCCCGGGAGCATTGGCAGCAGCCATCTGTGGAAAAACAGCCGAGTATGGTTATCACTTAGATGAAAACAGGAAGGCAAATTACATTTTCGAGCTTGAAACCCAGTTAAAAGGTACAGACTATGGTGCACTAGGCTACTTGGTGGGAAAAATAGTGGGTGATGGGGTGCCCTACTTCAAGCTAAAAAACACCCCATCAATCAATGAACTAAAAAGTCTAGGCGCTGCACTGGCATCGTCGGGTGCCGTAGCCCTTTATCATGTGGAAAAAGTCACCCAAGAATATAATGATGCCCTTAAAGGGGTTGATATTGGTGGAATAGAAAAAATTGTGGTGGATAAGGATCAGATAACCGAATCCCACCAGAAACTATCCACGACCACCCGGAAACCAGATTTAATCTGTGTCGGGTGTCCGCACGCATCATTAGATGAGATTGAAGCCATCGCAGAGAAAGTTGCCAGTCGGAAACTCTCCACGCCCCTATGGATTTGCACCTCGATATCAGTTAAAGCGGAATCAGATCGTATAGGTTACACTAAAACTATAGAAGAAGCTGGAGGTAAAGTAGTATCCGATACCTGTATGGTAGTTTCGCCCATAGAAGACCTTGGTTTCAAGGTTATTGGGGTTGATTCAGCCAAGGCAGCTAATTACGTGCCCAGTATGTGCGGGTTAGACGTGGTCTACGGTGAACTGGATGAATTGATTGAAAAATGAAATACGGTATTACAGATAGCTAAATGCCTATTATTTTATATCATAATAGTTAATCTATTAATGGTAATAAAATGGTGAAAATAAGAGATGTGGGATCGTTTGGATTTGGACTATTATGGATGTTTCCTTTGATTTTTTCAATATATTACGGTTTAGTTTACGGTTTAAATCTTCAATTAGAACTTTATGCATTCATCTTATTTTTTATAGGGATAGTTATTGTCCTTTCCAGTATAATGGAACATAAAACCACAATATTAGACATATTATCAGGGATTGGAATTTTAATAATTGTCTGCATCTGGATAATAACTCAAAATACACCTTTATCATCTAAAGACGTGGTCTTTGGTATTATGATAGCTATAACAGCTTTAATAGTGGGAATTCTTACACATCTAGGTATCTTACGGGAGAAAAAAGATGACATTATAAATTGATGGCGGTCAGTCCTTTAAATAATTCTAATTTTTTTTGTATTCTGAAAATTGAACATTTTATACTACGAAGTCCAATATAATCCCATGGAAAAGTGGATCCAACACCCCCTCATCAAGCCAGAGAAAATTGAATCCCGGCTTTACCAGCAAGCACTGGCTGCACAGGTTTTAAAGAAGGGCAACAGTATGATAGTAGCCCCCACCGCCCTGGGGAAGACAATTGTCGCCGCCTTGGTATCTGCTGAACGTTTAAATAAGTTTCCTTCATCTAAAATTCTCATGTTGGCCCCAAGCAAGCCCCTGGCAGTTCAGCATGAGGAAAGTTTAAAGGAATTCCTGAAGGCACCGGTAAACGTGCTTACCGGATCCATAACTCCTGATAAACGTGTTAAATTATGGGAAAAAAGCAGGGTAATCTCTGCGACCCCCCAGACTGTGGAATCTGATGTTATCGCTGGCCGGTACGATTTGAAAGATATTTCTCTTCTTATATTCGATGAATGCCACAGGGGTACTGGTAACTACGCCTACGTGTTTTTAGCAAACCGGTACATGCGTGAAGGGAAAGATCCTCTGATACTTGGTTTAACAGCGTCTCCTGGTGGGGAAGAAGAAAGGATCAGTGCCGTGTGTCAGAATCTATTTATCAATGAGGTTATGGTTAAAACTGAGGATGATGTGGATGTAAAACCCTACTTCAAGCCCATAGAAATAAAATGGGTATTCGTGGAAATGGGTAAGGAGCAGAAAAAAATCAAGGCACACCTGGATAATGTGCTGAAAAACAGGTTGAAGGGCCTTAAAAATTTCAAGATCATACCTTCCATTTCCAAGGTCAGCCGGAGGGATATTCTCCAGGCCCGGGGCAGGGTTCAAAACAGGATATCAAGGACTGCCAATCCCCACAGGGATTGTCTGCTGGCCATGTCCATGATCACCGCTGTGATCAACTTACAACATGCACTCGAGTTACTGGAAACACAGGGGATAAGTAATCTCCACCATTACTTCCAGAAACTCAAGAAGAAGAAGACCAAAGCTTCCCGTGGACTTTTCCAGAACGAAGATTTCAACGCTGCCGTGCAGTTAACCCGCAGAGCAGATGGCAAAAAAATTGAACACCCCAAGATGACCAGTCTCCTGATGATCCTGAAAAAGGAGTTGAAGAAGGACCAGCAGATCATCGTGTTCAGCCAGTACCGGGACACCGTGAATGAAATTCATCGTAAATGTGAGGAACAAGGCATCAAATCGGTGAAATTCTTTGGACAGGCCTCCCGGGATAAGGAAAAGGGACTTACCCAGAAAGAGCAGAAGCAGATCATCAAGAACTTCCGCAAGGGACTCTATCAGGTGCTGATATCCACCAGTGTAGCGGAGGAGGGAATTGACATACCCTCCGTGGACCAGGTCATCCTCTATGAGCCGGTGCCCTCAGAGATAAGGATGATCCAGAGAAGGGGTAGAACTGGTAGGAAAAGTGAGGGGCAGATGACTGTGCTCATAACAAAGAACACACGTGATGAGTCTTACTATTGGAGCAGCCTAAACAAGGAACAGAGGATGAAAAGCCAGCTCACCAGGGACTTCTCCCAATCCGATATAACACTCGACAGGTCTCAAACGAAAATATCTGTTGAAAAAGATAATCCCATTGATAATGAGGGAAACCCAATCACAGAGGATGAAATACCCCCTGAAAACCTGGTGATCCACGTAGACCACCGGGAAGTTAAATCTCGTGTGGTTAGGGAGTTGAGTGAGTTAGGGGTTAAAATGGAGTTTTCCTCACTTGACGTGGCAGATTATCAGATCTCAGAGGATATAGGTGTAGAGCGTAAAACTGCACAAGATTTCACCAGCTCCATCATAGATAAACGGTTGTATAAACAAGCCAAAGATCTAGCCGAGAAATTCAAGAAACCAGTTGTAATAATAGAAGGAGAAAACATGTATGCTGGTGGATTACATCCCAATGCGGTTCGTGGATCATTAGCCAGTCTGGCAATAGATTATAGTATCCCCATAATACCCACCCGTTCCCCAGAAGATACTGCTGCAATGATCTACCGTTTAGCTATACGGGAGTTGGAAAAGGGCCCAATGTATGCTCCAGTGCGCACTGAGAAAAAACCCCTCAGCCTACAGGAACAGCAGATATTCATCATAGAGTCACTTCCCAACGTGGGTCCGGTGACAGCCCGTAAACTCTTAGAAAAATTTGGAAGTGTTAAGGGAGTAATCAACGCACAGAAGGATGAATTAACCCAGGTTGAAGGTATCGGTAGGGTGATAGCCCAGAAGATACGGGATGTCATCGATTCTGATTTCATGTCCAAGAGAGCTGCACCCGATATAGAATTGAAATTATCTGATATTTTAGAAGAAAAATAAAATCTTTAGAAAAATAAAATCAGTTTAAGTTAACCATAGTAACGATTATAAAAACGGAAGATGGAAAATGAGAATCCTAATAGACTCTAAGGGAAAAAAATACCCAGTAACCGATGAAGACCTACACACCAACTGGGGCTACATCAAAAAGGAAGACATCGCCCTAAGCAGTGATGGTGACGTCTTAGAAACCCATATGGGCCATAAATTCACCGTGATCAGGGCGAATTTAAATGACTACATCGATCTGATGGAAAGGAAATGCTCAATCATCCTACCTAAAGATGTTGGGATTATAAATGCCTATACTGGCCTAGGATATGGGCAGAAAGTTGTAGAAGCAGGAACTGGTTCAGGAGCAACCGCACTATACTTCGCCAACATCGTAGGACCCGATGGGGAAGTTTTCACCTACGAGGTTCGGGAAGACTTCGCCCAGATAGCAGGGAAAAACATCCATGAATTCGGTCAGGAGAATGTCACAGTGAAAAACCAGGATATCAAAGAGGGAATAGATGAATCGTCGGTGGATTTGGTGTTTTTAGATCTTCCACAGCCCTGGGATGTTGTAGAACACGCTGTGAATTCGTTGAAAGTCGGTGGTTACCTGGCAGCTTACGATCCCTATATAGAACAGGTGATAACCCTCAACAAAGTACTTAAAAAGTACGGATTTTCAGAACTGAAGACATTAGAATGTATATTGAGGGAAATGGAAATTAAAACCAAGGGAACACGGCCTAAAACAAGGATGACAGGTCATACTGGTTATTTAACCTTTGCACGGTTATTATAATAAAAAATTGATAATAAAAAATGTTTAGTTAAAAAAATTAATAAAATTAAATAAAAAAATAAAATAAATAATTATAGAATAAATGATAATGAAATAATTGATAAATAAATATTAAATAAAGAATTAATCAATTAACTGATAAAACAGTCTTTTATCTATAAAGGTGAAGGTAAGATGGTTTTTTCCCAGAAAGATATTATTTCTATAAACGATTTCAGTAAAAAGGAAATCATAGATACTCTTAAATTAGCAGAAAAAATGGAGCCTATAGCCAGGTCCCAGGAAAAATGTGATATTCTTTCTGGAAAACTCCTGGGATCTCTTTTCTATGAACCATCCACCCGAACCAGACTTTCCTTTGAAGCTGCCATGCAAAGGTTAGGTGGAGGTGTAATCGGATTCGCAGAGGCAGGTGTCAGCTCAGCCACCAAGGGAGAAAACCTCAACGACACAGTCCGCATAGTAGCTGAATACACAGATGCACTGGTTATAAGACATGATATGGAGGGAACGGCACGCTACGTAGCTGAACAGGTAGATGTTCCCGTGATAAACGCTGGTGACGGTGCAGGACAGCACCCTACACAAACCTTACTAGACTTATACACCATGCAACGTTTACTGGGTGAAATAGATGAATTACACGTGGCTTTAGTTGGAGATCTTAAATATGGACGCACGGTACATTCCCTGGCTTATGCATTGGCTAAATTCGATGTTAAAATGAGCTTCGTAGCCCCAAAAGAACTGCAGATGCCGAAGGAAATATTACATGACCTCAGTAAATCAGGAATACATGTGAATGAAACAGACGACATCCATGATGTACTGAATTATGTAGATGTGCTCTATGTAACCCGTATCCAGAAAGAAAGATTCCCCGACCCCCAGGAATACTCTAAGATAAAAGGCGCCTATTTAATCAACGCTAAATTACTGGAAGGTAGTAATGTAATAGTAATGCATCCATTACCTAGGGTGGATGAAATATCGCATGATGTGGATAACACTCCTTACGGTAAATATTTTGAACAGGCATTTTACGGGGTTCCTGTAAGAATGGCCTTACTAAAATCTCTGATTAAAAAATAATTAATTTTACTTTTTTTCCAATTTAGCTCCCTTTACAAACTTGATTTCTTAATTAGAATAATAATAATTAATTATATAATAAATAAATTATTATAATAAATAATATAATAATATAAGTATTAATATATAAATAAAAATGAATAATAACTAATTTTATAATAATAAATAGAAAAAGAAGTTAAAAAAAGTCAGTTATTCGTCCATATAGCATCTTCCAGTAAATCTGTATCGCACTGGAGATCTATTATATTGGTCCTGCCTTTTCCCCTTCCCCGGGATATGGTCTTAGTGGATATCAGTCCTAACATTTCAAGTTCATTTATAAAATCGAAGATCCTCCGGTAAGATACAGAGTCACCCTTAGAAAACTCTTTATATACATCGTAGAGTCTTCCGGATGTTATCTCTTCGCTTCGTTTGGTCAGGTAGAGTATGGACTCTAAAACTTTTTGCTGCTGGCTGGGTAGGGTCATTATGATGTCTGTGACTTTATTATGTTCTATGTATTCTTTAGCTTCCCTTACATAGTCTTCGTATACCATTTCAGAGCCTTTTTCATCTGCCAGTTCCCCTGATGTTCGGAGAAGATCCAGAGCGTAGCGTGCGTCACCTTCTTCTTTGGCAGCCATGGCTGCGCATAAAGGGATCACATCATCATTTAAAACACCATCAGAGAAAGAGAGGTTAGCTCTATCTTCAAGTATGTCTACCAGTTGTTGGGCGTTGTATGGTGGGAATACGATTTCTCTATCCCTTAAACTGCTTTTTACCCTGGGTTTGATGAACTGTTTGAAGTCCACGAAGTTGCTGATGGATGCTATGGAAACGTTTTCCGTCCGGGTCAGGGTGTAGAGCAGTCCATCCCCATCATTTTTAAGTAGGATATCTATTTCATCCAGTATGATCATTAAAATCAAGTTTTTACCGAAAACATTCCTTTTAAAAAGATCCCGAAAGGCATGTATAACTTCTGCTTTGGTCCAGCCCCTATACGGAACGTCCTGACCTAACTGCTGACATAGACGTGCTATTACCTGGTATTCTGTGGTGTAATCTGTGCAGCGTATGTATTCCACTCTGACATTGATATCCTTGTTCTTTGATACGTCTTCCAATTGTTTCCTGGCGAATTTAGCCACAGCTGTTTTCCCCGTACCTGTCTTGCCGTATATGGTAACATCCGGTGGAGTAACTCCAGTCAACGCTTCTTTCCAGTATTTAGCCACTGATTTTATCTGATCTTCACGGTGCGGTAGGTTATCAGGTAAAAACCTGTGGTCAAGATATTTTTTGCATTTAAAAACAGTTTTGCCGTCTAGTTCTTCGAATATGTTCAAATTTGCACGCCCCTAAAAATTTAAAGTTTAAAATGTTCAGACCAAACTCTGAGATCCTATTTGAGATTTTTGAATCTCCTGATCAAAAATCTTCTAAAGATACGATGTTTACAGGTTTAACAATTGAAGCAGAAGTTAGTGATAACTTCTATGGATACGGGTCGTTGAAATCTCTGGGGGTCTGTTTCAAGTGTAAGTTTAAGGCTGTCTAAAAATTTTCATGAGGTTGATTTCAAGTGAAAAATGTGATGCAGAATAATGGTAACTTTTTTCAAAAAATTGGAGAGTTACCCTTCAAGTGTATTTACTTAATATTT
The DNA here is from genome assembly GCA_002495625.1 of Methanobacterium sp. UBA375. Lineage (GTDB taxonomy): Archaea > Methanobacteriota > Methanobacteria > Methanobacteriales > Methanobacteriaceae > Methanobacterium_A. The sequence goes on from DAGC01000001.1 coordinate 18,937, forward strand.
TCCCGAAATTTCCGATTATTTTTAGACAGAGAGATGAATTGCAAGTGTAATTAACTTAATCTAAACCTTAATTTAAACTTTGTTATTATCCCTTTTACCAAAAGAAATATTACTTAGTAGTTTTTATGTAAAGATAAAATAAAAGTATTACGAATTTACAGTTGAAATTGACCTCTCTCTCTTTTTTTCACAAAAGTTTACACTTGAAATGCACCCCTTTATCCCCTGTAAAAAAAGTTACAGAAATTATATATTACACTTGAAATTGATGTCTCTATCACCGTAATAAAAATTGGAAAAAATTTAACCAAAAAATTTGGTATTTTAATAATTGTTAGGTGTTAGTAATTAATTTAAACATACATACTGTCGGAAACTGCTCCGTCCCCTTCGTCACCCATACCAAATTGTTGCTGTATCTTCCATACACACTGTATTTTCGCCCGGAATATGGTTTTGATTACGGATATTAATCTATCCTTACTTAAACCGTCGCCGTATATCTCAGAGGTGATTAGAAAACTTTCCAGGATGTTGTTCGGATGGGACAGCTGGAAGTCAACGTCTTTACTGTTCAGCATATACCTTAAATCCCAGATAAAATCCTCTTTTTTTGAATCGGAGAGTAGTTTCATTTCACTTGAATGTTCTGGGCTTACATTGGTAGCGCATCCAATCACTATAAGATCGGGAGCTCCCTTTGGTTGAATGACGTCCATTACATTTTCTTCTGGGTAATTGATTATGAAATGGAAATTGGTATTGTCGTCTGGGACTTTCTGCCTGAATATTCCTATATCAGAAAGCCATTTTTGCACTTTATCTTCAATTTTTTGGGTCAAATAAATCACCTATAGTTTTTTGTTAAATTATCTTATGCTGGACTATTAAAGTTTTTATCTATTGATTCAATCGGAAACTAATTAATAAACCACAGAGAAAATCTGAAATATGGAACTTTTATCTGTAATCCTCCTGGCCATTATTTTGGATCTGCTCTGGGGTGAGCCACCGTCTTCTATACACCCTGTAGTTCTTATGGGGGGATTAATTGACTTTTTAAAACCTCACCTACTAAGATATAGAAATAAAAGTTCGGGGATCATTTTAACCGTGATTCTACTGGCAATATTTACCATTCCCCTGTACTTCATACTCCAGTTATTACAATTTAGCGTAATAATCTACGTGCTGGTCGCCACTCTTATATTATTTACCACCTTCGCGATTAAAGGCCTCACCGATTCGGTAAAAAAGGTAAAGCAACAATTAAATGAGGATATTAACCTGGCCAGGCAATCAGTCTCTCACTTGGTTAGCAGGGATACTACTGATCTTCAAAAAGAAGAATTAACATCAGCGGCTGTGGAAAGTTTGACAGAAAACATCACCGATTCGGTTATATCCCCTTTATTTTACACTTTCTTTTTAGGTGTTCCTGGTGCTATGGCCTATCGGGTTATAAATACACTGGATGCTATGGTTGGTTATAAAGATGAAATAAACAAGGATATTGGCTGGTTCCCAGCGAAACTAGATGACATAGCTAATTATATACCGGCACGACTCACAGGTATCCTTATGGTCGCCTCAGCTGCATTTATGGGCCTGGACTGGAGAAATTCTTACAGGACCATGGTTGAAGAAGCCCGGAAAACTCCTAGTCCTAATTCCGGCTACCCCATGGCTGCTGCAGCAGGTGCACTGGGAGTACGGCTGGAGAAGAAGGGAGTTTACACCATTGGTGAGGGAAAAAACCCGTTAAATTCAGAAATAATAGATCAGGCGATTTTACTATCTCAGATTACCATAATATTTTTCCTGGTTATCTCCTTTATCATATATTCTGGTGTAATAATTGTTATAACCTGAAATGCTCTATTATAATATGGAATACCTTATTATAATAATTATAATAAAGTATATATTACTCTATCAACTGTTCACAAAAATCACAGTAAATTGATGAATTTATGGACTGAAAAAGTAAATTCACAAAACAATCTAATACTAAGTATAAGCCGATATTAGTATATCCACTAGAATCTCCACCAAAAATCCTAAACGAAGGGCATAATATGAAGTTAGCCATCATCACCTTAACATCACAGGGAAAAAAATTGGCCAGAGAGTTGAACCACAAACTGGCAGATGACCCCACAGTTTTAAAGGTTGACCTTTACCATAAGCAGGTTAAAACCACGTTACAGGATATTTTCCATGAATACGACTGCATATTGGGGATCATGGCCTCAGGAATAATGATTAGAAGTATCTGCCCTATTATTAAGGATAAAACCAGAGATCCGGCTATTTTGGTCATGGATGAGAAGGCAGGATACGTTATAAGCATATTATCCGGACACCTTGGGGGTGGAAACAGTTTTACGGAGAAAATAGCAGGGTTTACAGGGGCCGAACCAGTGATTACCACGTCAACCGACGTGAATGGTAAGATAGGCATCGATGCACTGGCCCGTAAATATTTCATGCAAGTGGATAATCCTTCCAATATTTTAAAGATAAATAAGGCTTTAGTAATGGATGAAAATGTTGAATTACAGGTCCCGCAACGGTTTGAGTATTTATTTAAGGATGAATTGGTGAAAAATTCATATAATCAGGTTACTTCATTGGATAATGGACATGTTATATCTTCAAATAAGATTGAAGCCTCTTTTAAGGATACAAAAATTACCCTCACACCTGAGAAAATAGTACTTGGCATCGGAGCCCGTAAAGGAGTCTCCCTGGAGACAGTGTTATCCGCTGCCCGACAGGCCTGCATTGATCTGGACATAACACTGGAGAGAATCGATCTAATGGCTACAGCAGAACCAAAAAAGGATGAAACCGGGATACTGGAAGCAGCAGAGGAACTGGGAGTGGAGTTAGAGGTGGTCTCCCTGGACCAGCTGAAGGAATTCCTGGACCAGTCTAAAGATTTTCTTCAGGAGGAAATATCTGAATCACCCTTTGTAATGAGAACCTTCGGCGTACCCGGTATATGTGAACCAGCCGCCCTTTTTGCTGCTGGCAAACAGGCGAGATTGTTATATAGAAAAACCAGTTTTAATAAAGTTACGGTTGCAGTAGCGGTTTCTGATTCTTCCTACCACTAAAATTATTATTCTTACCACCAGAAATAATTATTTTACAAGTTCTTCATATTAAAAATAATGGGAATAAATATTTAAATCAAATCTGTAACATAATAAAGTTGGAAAAATTAGGTTTTTTTATTGTTATACAAAAATTGATAATGGTTTTATAATATCAAAATAAAGCATTAGATTAACAATTTTTTGTTCACCAACTTAATAGAATTGTAATTCGGAGGAAGTATTATGAGTAATGAAGAAACATTTGAACGTTGCAATCAAATATTACAACATATTATGGAAGACACCAGCGTCCCACGAAACATCAGGCGGGCCGCAGAAAAATCCAAGGACATCCTGGCTAACAAGGATGAAGAAGACACTATAAAGGCCAGTACAGTAATTTCCATACTGGATGAGATAAGTAATGATCCTAACATACCCATCCATGCTCGAACACTCATCTGGAACGCTTTAAGCGAGCTAGAATCTGTTCGAGAACAATGAATTTATTTTTTTTGATTTTTTAATCAGAAATAAAATTTTTTTAATTTTAAATAATTTTTAATCAGAATTTAATTTTTTAATCAGAAATAACATCTTTTTAATTTAAGAACAACTTTTTAAATTTTATTTTCTACCCAGGACCTCTATTACAAACCCTGTTTTGGCACTGCTCTCTGTGAACTCGGCCAGAAGAACAGCCTCAAAAATATCTGGACCCAAAGTAACCACACCATGATCTCTTAAAAGCAGCACATCCTCATTTATCAAACCATCAGACGCTGATTCAACCAAATCTATGGAACCCGGGACGGCGTATTCTATCTCTGCCATATAAGGAGCTCTAATTTCTCCGAAACCTTCAAATCGGGGGATCTTTTTATCTGTAAATGAGAATCCTGTGGCGTACGGTGGATGGGTGTGTACTATTGCCTCTACATCTTCCCTTTTCCGGTAGATTTCCAGGTGCATACCAGTTTCAGAAGAGGGTTCACCATCACCCTCCATTTTTTCCCCATCTAAATCTGTAACTATCACGTTTCCAAGGGTAACATCCCTTAAGGACACGCCGCTGGGGGTTATTAAAATTAATGGATCGTCATCAACCTCCTCAGGTACATCTACGTTATTCGATGTATCAGGGATATTCCATACTTTCATGCTGATATTCCCGGATTTACCTGGTGTCAGTCCTTTCTGATAGATATAATGAGCCACCTCTGCTAACTGTTTTTTAGCTTTATTTAGAATAAGAATACCCCCTTATTATTCATTTATCCTCTTATTATCATTTTATAATTATAAATTAAATTATTTGGTTTTAATTGAACTCAAGGTATTTAATTGAACTTCAAGATCTTCATGGTCCCCTGGTTCAACACTGGAACCTGTGCAACGGTGGGCACGATGTTATATATCTTCTGGAACTCGGTCTGGGACTGGAAGGTGCCGCTGTTTACCAGGTGGATTCCTTTGTACTTCTTATAAGAATTGATATGCACGTGTCCAGTGTGGAGGACATCAGGCACTTCTTCAATCACCATATGGTCTTCAACCTCACTGGCCAGCGGGGTTCTCTCACCATAGATAGGGGCCAGATGCCTTTTTTCCAGGAGTTCCTTCATTATAATATCCGTATTCTGGTGGCTCATACCCTTAACGGTCATGGCGAAGTCGTCAAAACTCCGGCCATGGTAGATCAGTACGTTAATCCCATCTAAACCGACCACGGACGGGTTACTTGCAAATTTCACGTTCTTAAGTTTGTATAGGTCGCCGGCGTATTCTTCTGGAATGGCTGGTTGAGGCTCTGCTAGGCGTCCTGCGTCGTGGTTTCCAGGGGTAATTATGATCTGTACATCATCTATCTCTCCGAAGAGCCGGGCAGCTTCCTCGTACTGTTTATAAATATCTTTGATGGTGAGTTCCTTATCCTGATGGGGATAGACTCCGATTCCATCTACGATATCCCCCGCTACTATCAGGTAGCGTACGTTGCTGGCTATTTCCTGCTGTTCTTCATCACCGAATTCCCCGTTTATCCATTTGATGAACCGGTTGAAAGCATCGCCCTGGAAAGTGGAACTTCCAATATGAGTATCTGACAGGAAGACCATTGAGAAATCCATCTCTTTCTCATCTACACGGGGCACTCCTGGGTTTATGATTTGGGACGCCATTATCAGGCTTCCCTTTCTGGTGCCTACCACTCCTACTACTTCGTCCTTAACCACCCGCTCTGCGTCTTCAAAGAGGGAATGGTTCTCGTTATGGACCAGCACACTGGCGGTTCCGGTTTCATCTTCCACTTCGATGAGTTTATGATTGTTTTTAGTGTTCCTCACGTCGTTGACCATTCCAATAACGTTCACCACGTCCTGGATGTTTTCCAGTTCCTGTATGGATTGGGGGCTTTTCAGGTCCTTTTTCCTCTGCAACATATCCCTTAACTTATGATATCTGCTGCCGAAGTAGGCTGTAAAATCCTTTATCTCTCCGTTAGTGTAGGATTTCCGACTGGAATCCTTTATTATCTCAACACCATGGCCTTCACTCAGTTTACTTTGAGGTATGGATGAGTAGTCGTCAGTTGTGGTTGTGATGTTATCTGATTCAGTTGCCGGGATTGTTTCGGTTTCAGTTGCCTGGGAGGCGGTACTGGTTTTTGTGGCTCCGAAAGGGTCTGGTTCAAGAATATTATCAGTTGAAAAAGAGTCTGGTTCTGATATACTTTCAACACTGGAGATAGGGGCTGTTTGGATGCTGCTTTCACTAGGGGGGCTGTTTTCGTGAGGGAAACTGCTTTCATCGTTGGAATTATCCTCCCCTATCCCTGATTTATTATCTTCAAGATACTGTTCCACCATCTCCCCGGTGAGAATCATTATATCCTCCCGTGGGAGGCCTAATCCATGAATCAAGGATTCTGTGAATTTTAAAGCATCTTCCTGCTTTTTAATCTTCTGGTAGGCTGTGTCGTCCAGTAAAACTTCAGCTTCCACGAATTTGTTGATGATGGTCTCGTACATGAAATATCCCAAAAGCTTTTATTTTATTTAGATACGTTATAATTATAATAGTTAACCTCACATCTTTGAAAATAACATAAAATTACAGAATCAGCAATTAATCTTTTTACGAAGGAAATTCAATTTATAAAAGGTGATATCATTGAACAGTGCAGTTAAATACTTTTTACTTTTCATTTTATGCGTGGTGTTTTTTGAAGCAGGATTGATCAGTGCCAACACCATCGTCTCTGGTGAACCCCCAGATATGGGGAAATTGATAGATATGCAGTTGGATGGGATCAATTCCCTGATACACTTACTACAGGGGTCGCAAAACAGCACTCAGAAAGCCATAGACATCAACAATGAAAATGATGTAGCACAGGCTATCCAGAATAAAAGTGAGATGAATGGTGTTAATCTTCAATCTTTATCTGCCCATACAAATGAGAGCACCAGAAACGAAAACATCACCGTTACCATCACTTTGATGGCTTACAAGACAACCACCACTAGCGGTAATAGTACAAATGGAAGTATCATCATCAAACCCAATGAAACGTACAGCATAACTGCTACAGCCATTGGTAAAGTAGAAAGTGGTGGAATTACAGTGGATCTAAACAGCATAGTGATCACCACCGTCCGTAAACTGTATAGTAACTCAGCAAACGGTACTTAAATTTTTTTTATAACTGGAAAATTTTGATGTAAACATTTTGTAATTAAACCATAGGAATTCCTATACAAAGGGTGAATCCGCGATGATTAGTGTGGTGGGCATCGGCCCCTCCCGGGAAGACATGACCATACGGGCATTAAAGGTTATTGAAGAAGCAGATGTTATAATAGGCTATAAAGGTTATATTAAGTATATAAAAGACCTGGTGGAAGGAAAAGAAGTCCTTTCTAAGGGAATGGGACAGGAATTGCTCCGAGCTGAGCTGGCTGTGCGTGAAAGCCGGGAGGGTAAGAAGGTAGTCCTTGTATCCAGTGGAGATCCAGGGATTTTTGGAATGGCCAACGTCCTCTTCCAGTTGATGGGCAAGTATGAAGATGTGGAAGTAGAAGTTGTACCCGGGATATCGGCGGTTAACTTTGCAGCATCACTTCTAGGAGCCCCATTACATGATTTTGCAGTTATAAGCCTAAGTGATCTATTAACCCCCCTTTTTGAAATTAAATGTAAGATAAAAAAGGCCTGTGAAGGGGATTTCGTCATTGCTTTCTACAATCCTCGAAGTAAAACCCGTAAAAAACCGTTTTCTGAAGCCCTTACTATCTTGCAGGATGAGAGAAAACCATCCACACCAGTAGGCCTGGTTAAAGGGAAAGACGGTGGGACTGATGTTAGGATTACCTTCTTAGAGAAACTTCCCACCGAAGAAATCGATATGTCCACCATCGTCATAGTGGGAAATAGCATGTCCTATGTGGAGGACGGCTGGATGGTAACCCCTAGGGGCTACATGGTACCCTATCCTTTACATCCCCTGGCTGTAGAGTTTTATGAGAAATACCTGGCCGGTGAAGGTGTTGAAGGCCCTAATTTAGGGTGTGAATATTATCCCTGCCATTATCACCCCCAGAACTGTACCTTCTGTTACTGTCCGTTCTACCCATGTGGAGATCCGTCCACTGGGGGGCGTTGGATAAAAGAAAAGGGCGTATGGAGCTGTGAGGGTTGCACATGGATACATGAAGATGAAACAGTTGAGTGCATACAGGCCAAGTTACCATCGATAGTGCAAAACATCGACGACCTCCAGAAAAAAAAGAAAGAGCTATTGAAATTAAGAAGGGAATGTATCCGGGATAGTGAATGCTGAGGGCATACTTGAAGTATGTGGGGTTAAATTTTTTATTGTAAAATAGGTTGATCTATTTTCAAAATCTGAACTAATCTAATTATTTATACAGTTCTTTTTTAATGGATTCTCGAAGTTCCACAGCATCTTTAAAGTTTTTATCCTTTAATATAGCTTCATCAACTGAAATAAGAGCATTTTCATAGTCTTTAAGACCATAAAGACTTTTGGCACGTAGGTAGAGGGCGAATTTGAAGAAGTCATCATTTTTGTTTTCATACCTGGCCAGGAAAAAGTCGAAAACCTTCCTGGCTTCTTCGTATTCTTCCATCAGCAGAAGAACATAACCTTTATTGTACCAGGCAAGGTTGTCACCAGCATCCAGTTTAATGACCTTTTCAAAGGATTTCAAAGCCGGAAGATATTCCTCTTTTTCCATGTAAGCTATCCCTTTACAGCTCCAGGCTGGTTTATACTTCTCATCAATTTTAATAACCATATCCAGGAGTTGTAGGGATTTATCGTACTCCTTCTTCTGTAAAAGTTCAAAGGCCTTTTTATAGTACAATTTTACGTCTTTACTGGGCATTTGTCCCTCACCACCTTTATCTCATAGTATGTTTGACAATTATTCTTTTCAACAATACTAATATACATGGAGTATTTTATTTTTTTAATTCATAAAATCTAAAAATCCAGGAATTCATATTATGAATGATGATAAAAATTAAAAGAGCCTACCAACCACCAGAGGAAGAAGATGGATTCCGCATTTTAGTGGATAGACTATGGCCCCGGGGTGTATCGAAAGATAAAGCTAAACTGGATTTATGGCTTAAAGAAGTAGCACCCAGTAATGAGCTGAGGAAATGGTTCGGCCATGACCCTGAGAAGTGGTCAGAGTTCCAAAAAAGGTACAGTGCAGAACTTAAAGATAAAAGGATTTTTTTATCTAAAATAAAAGACCTAGAGAAAGAAAAAGGGACAGTCACACTTATTTATTCTGCTAAAGATGAGGAACATAACGATGCGGTAGTTTTAAGGGATAAGCTTCAGATCGAAGAAGGTAAGAATGGTTCAGGATAAATCAAGGGAAAATAAAAGATAAGTTAAATATTGATTTCGATCTGCCCTTTAAACACCGTAACAGAGTCGCCTTCCATGAACGCACCTAATTTATCTCCTTCATGGTAAACAGTAATTTTAAGCTCTCCCCCGGGCAGGTGCACCAGGACCTCTTCGTCCAGGAGCCCCAACTTGTAACCAGCCAGTACTGTGGAGGTAGCTCCGGTACCGCAGGCTAGGGTTACTCCAGTCCCCCTTTCCCAGGTTATCATCTCCACTTCATCTCTTCCCAGGATACGTACGAAATGGGAGTTGATCCTCTGGGGGAAGGAGGGATGATATTCGATTTTTGGGCCGATGGTCTCCAGGGGTATGGAGTCTATATCGTCTGTGAAAGTTATTGCATGGGGGTTTCCCACGCTGAGCACCGTCATTCGGAATGAATCATCATCCACCACTATTTCCTGGTCGAGGAATTCAGCTTCACTGGTTTCCATGGGGATTTCATCTGGTTTAAAGGTGGCTGTACCCATATCTACTCTGATGCTGGTTACTTTACCATCATCGACAGTTAAGACGAGGTTTTTTATATCCTCCATGGTTTCCACCAGTATTTTCTCTACTGGTAAGATGTTGTTTTCGTACACGAATTTGGCAAAGCAGCGTATACCGTTACCACACATCTCAGCTTCGCTACCATCGGCGTTGAATATCCTGAAACGAATATCCGCGTCGCTGGTTGTGGATAGACTGACGAATATAACCCCATCAGCACCGACAGAGAACCTCCTGTTACATAATTCTTCTGAAACGGCTTTCTTTTTATCTTCTGGGATTATCTCGGCTTTGGATTCGTCGATAACCACGTAATCGTTTCCTAGTCCGTGCATTTTAGTGAAATTTAAAGTTGTAGTCATGTTGATCAAGCTCATATAATTTTATTCTCATGTTTATTTTAAAAGCCTCGCCGGCAGATTTTGTTTGGATAATATATCAGCGAACGTCTCCCTATCCCGGATCAGGTCCAATTCACCGTCTTTCACCAGGACTTCAGCTGCCCTGGGGCGCGAGTTGTACTGGGAAGACATGGAAAATGCATATGCACCTGCATTGAGGATGGCTAAAAGGTCACCCTCTTTTAAATCTGGCATTGGCCGGCCCCGGGCGAAAAGGTCCCCGGATTCACAGATGTTTCCGGCGATGTCAATTTCCCGAGTAGGTTCAGCTAGCGGGTCGTTTGCTCGAACCATATGGTGATAGGAACCATACATTGTCGGTCTGAGCAGGGTGTTGAATCCAGCATCCACACCTGCAAATTCACGGTAGCTCTGTTTAATGGTGTTCACCCTGGTTAAAAGGTAAGAAGCATCCCCTACAATGTATCGTCCGGGTTCCAGGCATAATGTGGGGTTGCCCATGTTGTACTGGTACAGTTTCTCCTTAAACAGGCCAACGATTTCCTCTGCAAACTTGTTAATATCTAATAAGGATTCCTGGGGAGTGTAGGGTATCCCCATTCCCCCACCGAAATCTATGAAATCAAACTCTACACCAAGTTCCCGGTACACGTGGCCCGCGATGTCCATCAGGGTGTGCACGGCTAGTTTAAATGGTTCCGGGTCGAGTATTCCCGAACCAATATGGCTGTGGATCCCCACTGGTTTGAAGCCGAGGTCAATAGCCTGTCTGTAGGCGTTTACAGCTTCTTCTTCCATCACTCCGAATTTACTCAGATCTCCACCGGTGATGCAGTGGTCATGGTGCCCTGCACCTACTTTAGGGTTCACTCTGAAGGATATCTCCCTACCTTCAGCCCCGGGTAATTTTGCAAGCCTTTCCAGGGCGGATATGGAGTCTAAATTTATCCTCACACCTGATTCAAGGGCGAATTTCAGTTCATCATCCGTCGTGTTGTTCCCGGTGAAGAGTATTCTATCCGGACTGAAACCAGCCAGGAGGGATGTGTATATCTCACCAGGAGAGACAGCATCTATACCGCTTCCCATTTCCTCCAGAATGCGCATCACAGCCAGGTTGGTGTTGGCCTTACAGGCGTAAAATATTTTAAAATCCTTGTACTGGCCTGTGAAAGCTTTGTTAATTCTGTTATAGTTATCCCTTATCCTATCTTCATCAACCACGTAGAGGGGAGTTCCATACTCCTCTGCAAGTTCTAAAGCATCTGCTCCACCGATGCTTAAATTTCCCTTTTCATTTGTTTTTAAATTAAAATCCATCCATAATCCTCCGTAAAGATAAATAATTGTACGATATTATGTTTTGATAATATAAAAATGTTCAGTAGAATTTAGAGCAAATAGTTCATTTTTTAAATTGGAAAAAGGAGTTGTATAATTTTAAAAAAAGGAAAAAGAAGAATTTAGATAATGATTAATCAGAGTACTTCTTCAACACATCACCCAATATGCAGGAAACAGTGTCGATCTGGTCTTTTTCTATAACCAGTGGGGGTACGAAACGGAGAACTTTACCAGCTGCACAGTTTATGAGTACTCCTTCTTCACGCATATCGTTAACCATATCTCCGCATTCAACATCCAGTTCCATACCTAACATCAAACCAGATCCACGTACGTCCTCAACTATTCCATGGTCCTCCTTTAAAAAGTTTAGTTTGGACTGGAAGTAACTTCCATTCTCCTTAGATTTGTTAAGGATGTCTTCATCAAGAATCACCTTTATTGATGCTATTGCAGCCGCACATGCTAAAGGTCCACCTCCAAAGGTGGCAGCATGATCACCCGGTTGGAAAGCACTGCCCACTTCTTCACTGGCCATAACCGCACCCATAGGGAATCCGCCTGCTATACCTTTGGCCAAGGCTGTGATATCAGGGGTTACGTTGAAAGTTTGTGATGCGAACATTTCACCGGTACGCCCGAAGCCGGTCTGCACCTCATCGAATATAAGTAAGATATCCTTTTCCTGACAGAGTTCTTTTAAACTCTTTAAATAACCTTCAGGAGGTACAACCACACCACCTTCACCCTGTATAGGTTCCACGAGAACAGCGGCTGTTTCATCAGTTATAGCTTTACGTACAGCCTCTAAGTCACCATAGGGGACATGGGTGAACCCGGGAGTTAGAGGACCGAAGCCTTTCTGATACTTTTTTTGTCCAGTAGCTGTAAGCGCGGTTAGGGTCCGGCCGTGGAAAGAGTTTTCCATGGTTACTATTCCTCCTTTGCCGGTGTATTTTCTGGCGAGCTTTATGGAACCTTCCACTGCCTCTGCTCCGCTGTTACAGAAGAATGCCAGGTCGTGTGGTGAAACTTCCACCAGAAGTTTAGCCAGCTCCACCTGCTGCTGGGTGTAATAAAGGTTAGAAGTGTGTATGAGATTTTTCGCCTGATTAGCGATTGCTTCAGCTACTTTGGGATGGGCGTGGCCTACGTTATTTACTGCGATCCCGGCCAGGCAGTCGATGTAACTGTTACCTTCCGCATCCCAGACAACAGCCCCACTACCCTTTTTAAGGGCTAATGGCTGCCTTCCATAGGTTTGCATCACATATTTCTTATCCAATGCCATTATTTCTTCAGTATTCATAATATATCACCCTTAGAAGAGTAAAAGTAAATGATTTTACCCACATAAAACCAAGTCCCGTTACTGCCAATATTTAATTATCTTAATCCTTCAATAGTTTAATTTACTAAAATTTATTTAATATAACTAGTGGTGAAAAACATGAAAAAAGCCATAATTGAAACAGAAAAAGGAAACATTGAATTAGTATTATATGATAAAGAAGCCCCTAATACAGTGGCCAACTTCGAGAAACTGGCCAATTCAGGATTCTATAATGGATTAACATTCCACAGGGTGATCCCTAACTTCGTTATCCAGGGAGGATGCCCCAAAGGAAACGGAACTGGAGGACCCGGCTACACCATAAAGTGCGAGATAAACCCACATAAACACGGTACCGGAGCCTTATCCATGGCCCACGCAGGTAAGGACACAGGCGGAAGCCAGTTCTTCATCACCCACAGCCCACAGCCACACCTGGACGGTGTGCACACCGTATTTGGTAAAGTAGTTAAGGGCATGGATGTGGTAAATAAAATAGAAGCTAACGATAAGATGATTAAGGTAACCGTTAGTGATGAATGATTATTTTTTTAACATTACCTTATTTTTTTCTTGAAAATTTAATATAACAATTTCTGAAGAGCTTCTCCGTATATACCTGCTATTTCATTAACTAATTCTAAATGGGAATCACCATAGTCCTCTTCAGGATTGCCCAGCACAATCTGGCCCAGTATGTCTCCCCCATTGATCACAGGTACAGATAGGAACTGTTCCACATGCACATGTCCGGCGGGGATTCCGTGGGATGCAGGATGGGACTCGGGGTCTTTGATATAAAACGATTCACCAGTGTCTAGGGAATATCCTAGGAGTCCACCATAGGTGCCGTCTTTTCTAACTGGAAACCGGGCTTCACCCATCTCTCTGTAAGCTTCACATTCCCCGGTCATATGAGAAAAGGAAATCCCCACACTGTCTTTATTTTCAGGGTCCACTATGGCAACATAACAATGTTTACTCCGGGTTACTTCCTTTGATACATCCAAAACCAGGTCTGATATCTTTTTAATGGATGTTACTTCACCAGAGGAAACTTTTTTTTGCTTCAATTTCTGATCTAGTATCCATTCTATTTTCTCCAGAAATTTCATTGGTTATTTATTATAAGTTAGATGTAAAATAAATTTTAAGATAAGAAGATTATAAATTTTGAGACTATTACTTCAAATATAATTCTGGGAAATTTTAATCAGGAGATTTACAATGGATGCTAATATTAAAAGAAAAAACAGTAGATTAATCAATCTAAGTTACATTATAAGTGCCGTAACCTATCTGATAGGGTGGTATTTGATCACACTGGGAAATTTATGGGCGTTTATATTCACTGTACCGACCTTGGTTTTAGGATTTAACCTAATAAAAATTGGCGAAAGGCGTTACGGACTGGTCTTGATCATCTTCTTCATAGTATGGCTGTGCATTTACTACAGTTACATGCCTGGTCAATCGTTGAACCGATAATTTATGCCCTTTTTTTCCAGGTGCATGGAAAGATCCTGGCTGCCCATAATATTTTTAACCACACCAATCAGGAATTCAACCGGAACCACCAAGCCTTCGTCAGTTTCTATATAACGACAACCCTTTTTCTGGAAGACTTTAGACGCTTTGAATATTTTGAAGGGTACCGTGGAGTGTTTGGTGGTTTTTATATACCAGTAAGTGGCCAGGGGGCAGGCCCGGGGCATTAAAACCAGATCATCCTTTTTAACCTTTAATGGGTAGGTTTTTACGAAAATAAAATCTCCAGACATGGCAAAGGGTTCTGCATCTTCTTCTAACTTTATTATAAGGTGGTCTTCATGTTTTTCAGGAGACTCCATCTTCTTTTCCGACTTCATCTTTTTTTCCAGAAATTTAGCGGTTATAACTTCCACATCCTCTATGGAACGATTATCTTCACTTAACCTTTCCCTAACACCACTTTCCATGGCTTCTGTAAGTCTTATCCACGCTTCTACTTCTCTACAGAGAGTTTCATCACGGTTGGTGCGCATGGGACATTTCCAGCAATATTTATCCTCCAGTATCTCCATTATTCTCTGGTAATATTTCTCGGAGGCTTCCTGGAATTCATCCAGGGTATCGGAAAGTTCTCCCATAAAAAACACATCATGAAACTATCTTCGAGGGGTTAATTCATCTAAAAGCCCCGATTTACGTGCGTAATGGAATAGATAAAGTTGAACGTAACCAGCGTATTTTCCAAATCTTTCCCTACCAAAATCTCTGATTTTGTCTGGTTTAATTTTTTCTCCCGGGAAGTACAGGTGGGAGATGATCCTGGAAATCCACACATCCACCGGGAACGCTTCATCCCTACCAAAACCATAGAGAAGGATGCAATCAGCCACCTTAGGGCCTACTCCCGGGATTTGGAGTAGTGTCTGGAAGGCCTCTTCGTAGTCCGTCCTTGCGATCTCATTTAGATCCAGATCTTCAGTAACCATCCGGGCGGCCTGCTTGATATAGCTGCTCCTGTACCCCACTCCGCAGGCTTTGAGGTTATCGATACACTCATCCAGATCCTTTTCACCACCACAGAGTTCTAACTCCTCTAATTCATGTTCTGGTACATTGAGGATATCCTGTGGACTGGGGAAAGTGTAAAAACTACCCGAGGAGAACTGGTACTGGTCTCCCCATTTCTCTTTAATCTGCCTTATAGATCTATTCCAGCGGATGATGGAATTGTTGGCAGAAGTAATTGAGGATATCACACATTCAAATGGGTTATGGGCTTTAAATAGCCTTAAACCCCGACAAAACTCGACTGTAGGACTTAATTTGGGGTCTTCCTTTAAAAGTTCGTATAATCTGTTTAAGTCATCGTTTAGTCCGAAGATGTCCTTTATTTCATTTTGGATAGCTTTTAAACGAATTTCTTGTGGAGATTCAACTTCCACGTCAAGGGAACCTTCCACATCCTTAGATTCACATTTTATCTTAACCAAACAGGGTTCGTCTTCCACCAAGATTACTTCCTGGAAATAACCGTCCTGTTCTAACCAGGCCGGTTGAGATGTTTGGCCACTGCCCATGGTTAATGGAAGGTTTACAGGACCTTTAAAATCGTTGTTATTAAATTGAAAATGTTTTTTCATCTTTTTCGACCGGTATGATTATTTCTTCTGGAGACCCGCATCAACTTCCCGGCTTAAGGAGAGAGATAATTCCTTATATTTCAGTAACTCTTCATCAGACCTTTTCTGTAACTTTTCCTTTAAGTCTGACTCACTGGCCAGCAAGGATTCAGAGTAGGTCACCAGTGATTCATGGAATATGATCAAAGCTTTTATGATCATTTGTTTCAGCCCTAAACACTCAGAAGGTGGATTAAGTTTTTCAAAGCGGGAGAATGTATCTTCCACTTCATTCCGCAGATGGTCCAAACTTCGCTGGGCTTCCAGGAGATTGATTTCCCCTTTATCTTCCTGGTTCATCAATCTTCTATAGGATAGTATTTGGACTCCCGTCTCTTGCAGAGCTTTCTTGCTCTTTTTCAGGAATTGACGTTTGGTTAGGCCGAACATTTCATTTAATCCTTGAATTTATTGATTAGAGTTATTATATTCATTTAAGCTCACCATACCGAAAACAATCCATCAGATGATCGTTGACCATACCCACCGCCTGCATAAAGCCGTAGCATATGGTAGGCCCTACAAACTTAAATCCCCTCTTTTTAAGGTGTTTACTCATCTTATCTGATTCGGGAGTTGATGAAGGTATTTCAGCCATTGTTTTCCACCTGTTTTGGATGGTCTGGTGGTCCACATACCCCCAGATGTACGAATCGAAACTCCCATATTCCTCCTGGATGTCCTGAACAGCAATGGCGTTAGTTACGGTGGAGCGGATCTTAAGGCGGTTACGGATTATGCCGGGATTACCCCGCAGTTCCTCAATCTTATCTTCACCATAGGCAGCTACCTTATCCACCTGGAAATTATCAAATGCCTCACGATAGTTATCCCTTCTTTGGAGTATGAGGTTCCAGCTTAAACCAGCCTGTGCACCTTCCAGTATAATGAACTCGAAAAGAAGTCGGTCATCGTGTACGGGAACTCCCCATTCCAGGTCATGGTAATCTGTGAGTAATTTATTATCGTTAGCCCAGGGGCAGCGTATTTTCATTATCCGACCTTCTAGTTTTTTTCCCTATTTTTATTGTTGGTTTTAATAAAATAAAAAAATATGCACCTGTTCATTTAAAAAAGCGGAATAATCATTTATTAAATTAAAATAAATTTATTTAGAAGCTCCGAACTCTTTGGCCTGGTAAGGGACATAGTTGGGTTTCCAGATGTTCTCTTCAACCAATTTATGGCAATCTTTTTCATGATACACTCCAGCAACACCATCTGATAAGGCTTGTTTAACCACAGCAGACGCGATTTTTTTGCTAACTTCCTGTAACTGGGATACTTCTGGTAGTAAGCGGGTAAGATGATTGTCTCGAAGTTCCACAGAACGGCTCAGTTCGACTACCGCGGCATCGATCATTCCAGATGTCATTCGTTTTGCACGGGAACATATCACTCCTAAACCCAGCCCAGGGAAGATGAGGGCGTTATTGCACTGGGTTATCGGTATGGACTTTCCATCCCAAGATACATCTGGGTGGGCGCTCCCGGTGGCTATCAAACCCCTTCCATCTGTCCAGTGGAGCACATCCTCTGGTGTGGCCTCAGCCCGGCTGGGTGGATTGGAAAGTGGGAAGATTATGGGGTGTTTGCAGGCTGCGGCCATGGTTTTAACCACTTCCTCACTAAAGGCACCGTAAACCGCGCTGGTACCGATGAGAATGGTGGGTTTTACATTACGAACCACGTCCAATAGGCTGATTGGTCCATCTTCAACATCCCATCCTTGAATTTCATCCCTTGATCGGGCGTAAGGAGATTTAAAGTAGTCTAGGTTTTTCCTATCTTCGATTACCAGTCCCTGACTGTCCATCAGCCAGAACCGGAGTCTGGTCTCATGGGGTTTCAGGCCATCTTTAACCATCCATTCGGCCACACGATCTGCAATACCGCAACCGGCGGTTCCCGCACCAAAAATCACTACCCTGTGATCTGATAATGGTATACGGGTTAACTGGGAAGCGTTAAGCAGGGCAGACATGGCAACAGCCCCTGTGCCCTGTATATCATCGTTGAAGGTGCATATTTTATCCTGGTAATAGTTTAAATTGTCTCTGGCCTTCTCCTTCCCGAAGTCCTCCCATTGGAGAAATACTCCAGGGAATTTTCGTTTGATAGATCCGATCACCTTTTCCACAAACCGCTCGTAATCAACCCCTCGGATCCGGGAGTGGCGCCAGCCTATGTAGAGGGGGTCTTGCAGTAGCTCGGTGTTGTTGGTTCCTACGTCTATCATCACAGGGAGCATTCTTCGCGGATCTATACCTGCGCATAGGGTGTAAATAATGATTTTAGCCACTGAAATACCGATTCCATTAGCTCCCTGGTCGCCTATTCCCAGTATCTGTTCAGAATCAGTTAAAACTATTAGATCAATATCTTGACTGTTTAAATTATCCAGAATCTCATCAACATGATCCTGGTCGGGATAAGCGATATACACGCCCCGGGGGTTCCTGAATTCTTTGCTGTAATGCTGGATGGCCAATCCGGCGGTGGGGGTGTAGATTATGGGTATCATCTCTTCCATGTGTTCTGAGATGAGCTTGAAAAAGAGTGTTTCATTGGTGTTGTATAGGTTGTTCAAGAATATATTCTTCTGGAGGTCATCTGGCTGTAAAGAGTACTGATGATAGGCTCTTTGCAATTGATCCTCTATGGTTTCCACCACTGGCGGTAAAAGACCCTTCAGGGAAAATTTTACCCTCTCTATATCACTAAAAGCAGTGCCCTTATTCAGTTGGGCTGATTGTAATAGTTGTATTCCTTTAAGATCCGTTTCGATGTATTTAGTTCCTTTTTCCTCAACAATAACAGATATGGATCTAACAACGAACCCCCCATTTATAAGAGATTATAGTTATCCTGAATATCATTAACCATTTTGGAGAACTGTCTCATCTTACAATGTTAATATATTTTTAACCCCCATATATACTTTATGGGGTGGGGTACTGTAATTTTGGTCAGATTTTTTCGAATCTTAACTTCAAAATGTCCCTTAATTAATCATAAAGTTAAAAATATGGAGATTTGCTGGTATTAACAATCCATTAAAAAACTCCTATTGGCGGAGAAAAAAGTTTATTTTCACTGTTATAGCATAACCCACACTTTATATCGTGGTTTTAATGGATCACGCCCCATACACATTTAAAAAAATTATGTACCCATCTATTTTGAGAAAAAAAGCCAAATAATCTTTCTAATTAAAAAACAGATAAATTATATTTAATTGGATTTACAAAAATAGATAGTGCAAATTTAAAATAATTGGGGGAATGTTTGTTTTATGTCATCGTTTAGATTGATAACACCACAAAACGCATTAAAATTGATAGAAGAACACCCGGAAATAGTTATTATTGATATCAGGCCGGAAATAGATTATAAAGTCGATCATATTCCCGGGGCATTGAATTTAGATTATGACGGGCATGATTTTCAGCATAAGGCCGAACAACTGGATAAAAGTAAAAAATACCTGATATACTGTAAGTCCGGTGTAAGAAGCGAATATTTCATGGGAAAGATGAAAGAATCCGGTTTTGATGAGGTTTACGCTATCCAGGGGGGATATGTAGCGTGGCAGGTTAGTAAGTTGCCTTTGGAAAGCTGAACAACGAGTAAAATGTAAAATAGTTTGATTTTCAATTAGTTTTCTTTAATAGTTAAAAGTTTAAAATTTAGAGTCAAAAAGAGTAGTTCGATATTTTTGCTATCACTATATAGAGCGACCTATCAGAATTTAAGTTTCTAGGTAAGAATCGAGATTTTGGCTGATATTATCATATACTTGCTTGGTTACTCCAGCTTTCCTAATAAAATCGTTGGAATACCTGATGTCCCCACGTCTTGGGTTGTCCTGCCTCATGACGTACATGCAGATGGCGGTTATCACCATGAGTGGGTCTGTTTTTCTTCCTTTACCGCCCCGGTAGAGTTTCCTGAAATCGATCCTGGATATTATTTCCCTGGCCCGGTCTTTCTGCCCGCCACCCACCGGCATGAGTACTTCGTCCCCTTCTTCCCTTTTGGTTATAACCCGGGTGGGGCTGTGGCCGGTCATCATGAAGTTGCTGGCTACTATACTTAAGAGTGCCATCTTTTCCTTCAGTCGGAAGTCTTCCTCGGCTGTTTTCTCCCGGTGAGACTTGTATCTTTCATATTTTATAATTTTCCTTTCCAGTCTCTCTGCTTTTGCTTTATCATCAAGGAAAACGTGTTTTCTTCGTTGCAAATTCCTCGCCTTAATATCAACCTTAATTCTGTATCTTCTAATTTAGATGTCGATCTTTATTTAATTAGGCAGGAAGTATTTAAAATGAGTCCTTATTAGAAATCAGGGAAAAATTAATAAGTTTCCAATTTTGGGAAATTTTTAGAATTTCATTGAGAATAAAATTATTCATGAGAAAATAAAGAAATTTAAACTCGCACGGGCACGTCCTTTTGCTTCAAGTACTCCTTCACCATTGGCACAGGGTACTCGTTGAAGTGGAAGATACTGGCAGCTAAAGCAGCATCTGCTTTACCGAACTGGAAAGCTTCGTAGATATGTTCCGGATTACCTACACCACCCGAGGCAATCACCGGAATATCCAGCATCTCACTCATGGTCCTGGTCAGTGGGATGTCGTAGCCGTCTTTGGTCCCGTCCCGGTCCATGGATGTGAGTAATATCTCCCCAGCACCCCTTTCCTGACATTCCATCGCCCATGCTAGGGCATCTATACCAGTAAACTCCCTTCCACCATAGATACTGCAATCGTACCAGCAGTAACCTTTTTCAGTTTTCACGATTATCTTATCACTGTTCTCCTGGGGATTCTCTACATAGCGGCGTTTGGCGTCGATGCCAATGACACATGCCTGGGAACCGACGATTTCAGACGCTTCATTGATCAGGTCGGGGTTGTGGATGGCGGCGGTGTTGGTGGAACATTTATCAGCCCCGGCTTTAAGCATGTTAATGTAATCAGAGGGTTTCCTTATCCCACCACCCACACAGATGGGAACGAAGACGTTCTCAGTGGTGGCCTCGATTACGTGGGCCATGGTCTCCCGGTGTTCATGGGAAGCGGTGATATCCAGGAACACGATCTCATCAGCCCCGTCCTTATAGTAGCGGGTGGCCAGATCCACCGGTTCACCCGCGTAGCGGATCTGTTTAAATTCCACCCCCTTAACCACACGGCCGTGGGGCACGTTTAAATCACAGTCCAGACAGGGTATAATTCTTTTAGCAAGCATAATATCTCCAGATTTAGAAGTTAGTGTAAATTAAGTCCAGGTTTTTTAGTTAAAATATGTTCTTGGAACATTTACTATTTGATTTCTCAAACTATATAAGTGAAGTATTGAGGGTAAATAATAACATTTATAAAGTATTGGTTTTCTACATAGAGCATGTGTGTAAGAACTTATGGTGAATTTATATGAACTTGAAAGGTATATTGTCTGATTCATTCCTTTACCCATTATCTAACCCGAAGAGGCTGTTTATATTGGGAATATTGTTGTTTTTTAGTTTTTTAGTAATACCGACCATTTTTACTAACGGATACATGCTGCGAATAATGAAATATTCTTTTGAAGGCTCTAAAGAATTACCTCCGTTTAATGGATGGTTAAACATGTTCGTGGATGGTTTGAAAGTAATCATCGTCAACATTATTTATATATCTATTCCTGCCATTATCACAGCTGTTATAACCATAACTATAGTCATGGGCATGTTATTTAATGGATCAAGGCCTGATTTTAGCCAGTTATACACTACGTTTCTATCAGTGCTTCTAATTGTGGGAATAATTATAATGACAGTTCCCTTACTTATTCAGCCTGATGGCTTTACCTCACATAGTTAGAAAGGATAAACTGGATGTTTTACTTGAACTCAAGAACTTGCTAAACATAATCCGGGGAATTGGCTGGGGCAAATTCATTTCTGCAGTGGTTTTGCTTATGGTGTTAAACATACCCTTTGTTGGATTAGGATTTTATCTTCAATTCCTGCGTTTAGGAACACTGGAAATTTTACTAATTTCTGCAGTGCTGAATTTAGTGATTGGTTGGTATTTACTGGCATTCAAAGGAAGACTTCTGGCTTTACTCTATGAAGAAGGAGAAGAACAATTACAATTGATTAATATGGAGAGATAAAAATGGACATGGGTAGAATTCTTGAAGATTCTTTTAAATATCCCGCTTCTAACTGGAAACGTGTGCTGATCTTTGGGGTAATAGTTTTAATTTATCAGTTTTCACTTCAATTTTTTATGTTGTATATTAATGCTTCCATCCGGGTGGTTCTGCTTATAATTCCTTTTATTATATCTTATCTCCTGCTGGAAGGGTATCAACTACGGGCGATAGGAACCTCCATAAATGGGGAAATGGAACCACCAAAGCTGAATAATTGGCTTAAAATGCTTGTTGATGGGTTTAAATTGTTTATTGTAGGGCTTGTTTATGGGATAATCCCCGGAATAATTTTAGGTGTAGGTTTTGTTCTACTATTTACGGTACCATCTGGCTTGAACCTCCTGGGTATCCTTATCCTGTTATTAGGGCTGGTGATTTTATTTATCGTGTCTTTAATAATGGTTATGGCTATTTCAAACATGGCTTACTATGGGAAATTAGAGGCAGCATTTAAATTAGGTGAGATAAAGGAGAGGATAAGAAAATTAGGCTGGTTAAATTACATACTGGTGTTAATTATTGTGGTGTTGCTTGGCGCCCTATTGTCAGTAGGGGCAGCGTTTGTATCCTTTATACCTATTCTAGGATTTGTTTTAGCGTGTCTTATCGTTTATCCATACCTGTACCTATTCATAGCAAGGGCATACGCTTTAATATATCTAGAAACAATGGAAGATGAACCAGAAGAGCCCTTAACTGAAATGAAGAATTTCCCTGGAACGGAAACCAACCCAAATTAGAAAAAACACATTTATTTCCCTTTTAAATTTCTTATTTTTTTATTCAATAACCCAATTACCGGTTTAGAATTGTAATCATGGTATTAAATTTTCACGAAATTCAACCAAATCAGTAATACTTTTAATTAAAAACCTAATATTTATATTGATTCATCCGATACAATAGCCTGGTGATAAATATGAAATTGAAAAACTTTAAGAGAGAATCCTTGATACCTTTACCGGTTACATTGATATCCACGGTAAGTGAAGATGGAATTAGAAATATAGCACCATATTCCTGTGTAATGCCGATTTTAAGGCCGTTTGACCTGGTTTGTGTGGCATCGGCAAAGATGAGAGATACATATGTCAACATTGACACCACAGAAGAGTTTGTTATAAATATGCCTGGTGTTGATTTGATGGATGCAGTGATACCCACTTCTTCACATGTTCCTTTTGATGTTAACGAATTTGAACTGGCAAATTTAAAGGAAAGACCTTCAAAAAAGGTTAAGACGCCGGGAATAGAAGGTTGTTATGCGTGGATGGAGTGCAAGCTACACAGTATGCACGAAGAGACGTATGATGGCTTCCCATACCTGTTGATCCTGGGTAAAGTGGTGCATCTTGAAGTGGATGATGATATTTACAATCCAGAGGATGGTTCATGGGATGTAGAGAAAGCCAAACCTTTGATGATGACTGAATCCAATCAGGGAATGCATTTCTGCACGGTCAACGATATTGGTAAATTCGAACCCTACGGGGCTATGTTTGAAGATGGTAAAGACCCATTATCATGGATGTATGAGAAGAAAGAGGATTGAATATAAATAATGGTTTAGGGGATATTATGATAACTGAGAAACTATGATAATGTATTTAGGAGTGTAATAATGAAACTGTCTGAGATAATATCTGATTCATTCAAGTATCCTGGTTCCAATCCAGAACACTTGAACACCAACCGTAAAAGATGGCTGATTTTTGGTCTGTTGATGTTTACCACACTGGTGGTCATTCCCGTAATATTTGTCGCTGGTTACGCCCTAAGAGTGACCCGGAAAACCGTCCAAGGCGATTCAAAGATGCCTGAATACAATGAATGGACTACTATGTTCTTGGATGGCCTTAAAGTAATAGTTACTACCATAGTATATTATTTCATCCCTACAATACTCGTTATTCTAGGTGCGGGACAATTTTACTTGATGGCCTATGTGTATGGAGTGTTAAACCTAAGTTTGATAAACTGGTTGCCATTGATTATTGGGGTGCTTTTATTCATTCCTGCTATCATGTTTTACTTGATGGCCCTCTCCAACATGGCTTACCATAATAGACTTGGAGCTGCCTTCAACATGAGAGAAATCATACAGAGAATCAAGACAGTTGGATATGGAAGATTCATTCTCTGGTGGGTAGCCACCATGATTGTTTCGGCTATTTTCGCATCTGCAGGGGCTTTAATTGAAATGGGCAGTAGCATAGTTGGATTTTTCGTGGTCCCCATCCTGATTAATTCTTTCATCACTCTTTTCCAGGCCAGATCCATGGGACTCATCTATTCAGAAGGGATAGACACGGATAATACACAGGTTAATGATACGAGCATTGTGAGTGAATAGAATCGGGGTTAGTGGTTTTTAGGATAATTTTAAAAATTATTCCATTAGCAAAATTATCCCCAAAATAAAAGTTCACATCCACTTTTTCCTTTTATTTTGGATATGTTCTAGTTTTAGAGCTCAATTTATTATTCATCTCAGGGAAGGGAATAGTTATATAAATGAAAAGCAACCAACAACTAACTTGTCTATGATTTATTAGACGTGTTATGGGCCTGTAGTCTAGCCAGGAATATGACGTGGGACTTCGGATCCCAAGGTCGGGGGTTCAAATCCCCCCAGGTCCGTCTATTTTTTACTTATCATCTAAAAGTGCGAAAGCTGTGTTAAATCCAGAACCCATACGCACCAGACCCGCCACAGCAGCGGCTTCCATAATTTCTTCTTGAGTAGATCCTGTTTTAAGGGCTTGTTTTTTATGAACACGTGTGCACTGGTCACATTTAACCGCAACAGCACAGGCCAGTGCAATAAGGCTTTTTTCTTTCTGTGATAATGCACCATCCTTAAGTATTTCTGATGCCAGTTTTTTGAATGCAGAATCAACCTCTCCACCAAGAGCTTCTGTAAACCGGATAGCTCCTCTTTTTTGTTCCATTTCTAAATCTCCTTAAATTTCAGTTCCTTACCAGATCGATCATACCATCTGGTCTCTTTTCAATCTCACCCTGGCTGATCAAATCATTAATTACCCTGTTTACCCTGCTAACTGCCGGACCACGGGCTAGTTTGGCCCCGAAGAGCCGTACAACTTCACGTACCAGTTCGTCAGGTTCTGTTGCGTACTGGGATTTCAATACCATATCTATTGCTGCGGAAATTTCTTCCTCACTGATGAGGTCCATCTTCACGGGTTGTTTGCCTGTACGCCGCCTGACCATGATGGGGGCGTCTTTATAGTATAGGAAGTCGCTTTTCCGTATAACCCGGCCGTCCATCAGGGTTAACTCAACAGCTTCCTTCATTATAGCCTGGATACGGCGCCCGGCCCTGCTCAGTCCCCAGTGGGTTCTGATGCGCTTTACCACTTCATCGTAGTGGATAGGGCCTTCCACTTCAACCACTTCCATCACCGCCCGGGCAACATCCCCCACGGGCTGGTTGTGTAATTCTCCAGTGACTTTGAAGTTCTGCTTCAGTTTGCTTACTTCATAGT
Source organism: Methanobacterium sp. UBA375 (assembly GCA_002495625.1). GTDB lineage: Archaea > Methanobacteriota > Methanobacteria > Methanobacteriales > Methanobacteriaceae > Methanobacterium_A. The sequence goes on from DAGC01000001.1 coordinate 44,408, forward strand.
TGGATATCTCATCCAGGGGAGATTTTGGAATATCAACCAACTTCTGTGTGGTTTTTTCCGGTTCTGTTTCTGGAGTTAACTTTGATCCTGCAACTTCTGATTCTGGTTCTTGGAGTAGTTCAGGTTCAGAATCATCTGGTTTTGAGTCACCAGTAACCTCTGATCCTGGAATTATCCCTGCTTTTGAACTTATTATTGATTCTGTGGGTTCTGATTCTGCAGTAGCCACTGCTTCAGCTTCCAGGATCTCCTCCACCGTTTCTTCTTTTTCAACCACGGGTGGGATGAATTCTTCTTCACCCCTTTCCTCATTTAATAGTCCATCTATAACTTTTAACAATGTTTTTTGTACTTCAGCACGGTTTCTGTACCAATCAGGTGACCATAACTTATATAAGCGCCAGCCCAACCCGGTAAGTACTTGTTGTCTAAGCCGGTCCCGGTCCCGGGCCACCCGGCTGCTCTGATAAATTGGCCCATCGCAGGTGACTCCCAGGAGGTAACGTCCAGGGTATTCCGGGTCTAATATGGCCAGGTCAACCCTGAAACCCGCGCAACCTACCTGACTGTGCACTTCATATCCCTGTTCAGTTAAGAATTCGTAGATGGCGTTTTCAAAGGCGGTTTCATTACTGTCTGGGAATTTGTCCACCTGATTAAGTGTTCTATTCTCAGCGTATTCCAGGAATACCTTAAGCGCCCTGAGGCCGAATGGTGAATTCGATGTTAAATGCAGGTCTCTGCCCCTGAAGTTTGAAAACAGGATACATTTTTCCCGGGCCCGGGTTAATAGAACGTTTAAACGCCTTTCCCCTCCGTCCTGATTCACCGGTCCGAAGTTATGGCTTAACCGTCCATCAGAATCGAATCCGTATCCCACACTAACCATTATCACATCCCTTTCATCTCCCTGGATTGTTTCCAGGTTTTTAACGAAGAAATGCTCCTCCTGATTTCCTTTGAAATATTTTTCCATCCGGGGGTTGAGTTTTAACTGTAATTCCAGCTCTTCCAGTATGGCCTGCTGCTGGCGTACGTTGAAGGTACCTACACCTAAACTTTTCGTATCACCATACTTCTGGTAATGCTCGAAGACATATTTTATCACTTCTTTTGCTTCTTCACGGTTGGTGGCTGTTTTACCCCGATCATATACAGTTTCCGGGAGGTGGACCAGTTTCAAACCCAGTTCATCGGCATCCTGACTAGGTGAAGGATAAACTAAAAGGTGGTTGTCATAGAATTCCTGGTTGGAAACAGCGATGAGGGATTCGTGCCTGCTCCGGTAGTGCCACCTGAGCATCTTCGATGGGAAGCTCCTTTTGGTAAGATGTAGAATACTCTCCATATCCGCGAGCACCGCCAGGTCGTAGTCCTCACTCTCCACATCGATGAGGATGTCGAAGAAGGTGGTAGGTGGTAGTTGCCGGGTATCACCCATTATCACCGCATATTTGGCCCGTAATAGTGCTCCTAACGCGTCTTCTGGTTTCACCTGGCTGGCTTCATCGAAGATAACGTAGTCGAAGCGCAGATTTTTCACACTGTATGGGTCCAGGTACTGGGCTATGGAAAGGGGGCTCATCATAAAGCAGGGCTTGATATTCTGTATAATGCCCCCGCAGATGGATAACAATTTCCTGATGGGCATATGCCCTCGTTTCCTGGCAAATTCACTCTTCAAAACCCCCAGTTCACTGCGGGGTGATGCGTTGCTTGATAGTGATGGACGGTTTTCATATAGCTTTTCTGCTATCCTGAACCGGTTTAACTTTATAATCTTCCTGTCGAGTTCCTGGAATTCTTCTATCTTCTTCTGATGCACATCCCCCACAAAACGGGAGAGTAATGGTTCTTCTAAAAATAGTTTGCGTAGCATGGAATCTGCGAAGTTACCCTCCAGGCAGGGTATGAGCTCCTGGGTTTCTATCTCATCCTTATCGACTATTTCCACCAGTTTGGAACCGATAGTCTCTAAACACTCTGCCCGGGAGGAGCTGAATCGGGACCAATTCTGTAATTCACCAAATCCCTCTTTTAATTGTGTTATCTGGGATTCCAGGTGACTGATAGGGCTTTTGGTCAGGTTGTCTCCCATGGCCGAGTCCCTTTTAAAGTGGAGGAAATGGTTTAACTGCCTTACCAGATCAAGTATTTCATTGTAGCTCTGGTGCAACTCATTGGATATTCCTTTTAATTCCTTCTGGTTTATGGAATCCATTATTTTCAGGGTTTTCTCAGAGATCCTTCCCTCTTTGAGGGCTTTCCGGAACTTCAGTATCCAGTCTGATACCTTCTTCAGACTTTCGATCTGGCTCTTTTCTGCCTTCCAGTGGGAGCCGAAGAGTGATCGGGCTTTTTCATCCTGGGCCCTGATATCTTCCTGGAGTTTCTGGCATCTGATGAGTTCTTCCAGGTCATCCAGTATTTGTTCATCATTTTCTGGTGGTTTGTCCACGTAGATTCTGCTTATCTTCTTCTTCACCTTTTTGAAATCTCCGCTTAGGAATTTCAGGATCTTCTTTTTCTGTCCCTGGAATTCTGTAAGTAGAGTGGGTAGATCTTCATCTAAAGCATCCTTTCTAAAGCGTTTTAAATCTTTGACTATGGTCTGGTATTCTTCTAAACTTTTTATCAGTTTATATACGTGTAATTTATCGTAGTCCCAGCTGGGGTTGAGTATGAGTTCTCTTTCCAGGGAGGGGAAGAAGGATATTATCTCCACCGCAGCTATGAGGTGTTCCATTTCATCGAGGGTATGTGGTATGTTAACTCCGGATATCTTGGCCAGTTCCTGGGCTTTCAGGTTGAGTTTATCCAGAACCTGTAGTGCACTGGTGAGCAGGGTTTCTATCTCCTCTTCCTCTGCAGGTAATATGGGGTCTGGCCGGGTTGAATTCCAGGGATTATATGAGACGGGCTTCACCAGACGATATAATTCGCCCAATTCCTTAAATTTATTGATGGTCTGCTGCCATTGCTTTAATGTGCACTCTTCAGCCTGTTCCATGGTGAACCGGGGCATCTTGGTATGGCTTTTTTCGAAGTGTTTCAGCGACTTCTCCTTCAAACCGAAGATCTGGTAGGGAGTCCACCTGATCTTTCCATAGGGGGAGTGTAACAGGGATACGTATTCATCCAGGTTAGTTTTTAGCTCTTCGATGGTGGTTAAATCGTTGTCCAGGGATAGTTCAACTGGTTTGGGGTTCCGGAGTACGCTTTCCAGCTTCTCCAGTACATCTTTTTTGTTTGATTTTCTGCTGTGCAGTTCCAGACAGAACTCACCCAGACCCACACTATCCAGACGGCCTTTAACCACTTCTAGAGCTGCCATTTTCTCGCTTACAAAGAGGACGGTATTACCCCGGGCGAGTAGTTCTGCTATGAGGTTTACTATGGTCTGGGATTTACCGGTTCCTGGCGGTCCTTCAACTACCAGGTCCCGACCGTTTTTCACATCTTCTATCACTGCAATCTGGGAGGAATCGGCATCCATAACATGGAACACGTCCCGTGTTGTAAGTTTAACGTCCACCTGATTTTCTTCAAAACCAGGGTCTAATTCTTCACCCTCTGGATCGAATATGGCCTTTATCAGGGGGTTTTCTTCCAGGGGCATGTCTTCTGGCCAGCTTTCCGGTTCAAGGTCCTTGTACATCACGAACTTGGTGAAACTGAAAAAGCCCAGGAATACTTTATCCATTACTTTCCAATCCTTTTCCAGGGAGATGGCCTCCTCCACCTGGTCTAAATATTCCTGAACACCCTCCTTGGCCCGGGGCATTTCAAAATCAGGTATTTCAACCCCCTGCTCCAATAGTTTGGCCTGCAGGGAGATGTTTGGTATTATGTCTTCACCGGTCCAGCGGAGTTTAAACGAACCCTTTACTCTGCGTCTTTCCAGTTCCACAGGTACGAGTATCAGTGGTGCTTCCCTGTATTCGGGAGCTCCATTCTCATCCTTCCATTTCAGGAATCCCAGGGCCAGGTAGAGGATGTTGTATCCCTGTTCCTCCATCACCGACCTGGCCCGCTGGTTTATGTAGAAAAGACGTCTTTGAAGCTCAGAACCAGTTAAACTGGTCTGTAATAGAATTTCTTTATTTTTTTCCAGCATCTCCTGGTCCGGTGCAGGAGTTTCCCAGAGTAGTGATGATTCTTCTGCGGTTGAAACATCTTCTCCTGATGTATTGACTCCATTAAGGATGGAATTGTGGGTTAAATTGATTTCTCTTTCTATCTTTACAGTCCCTTCTGTACCGTGAGCTGAAATCTTTTCCTTTCCTGAGGATTCGTCCGTTTCTTCTGTTTCAATAGTACCGCTTTCTGGAGAATCAGGACTACCTTCACCAGGAACTTCATCTTCTACGTCAGATTGGGGGGTTTTTTCTGTATTTTCAGATTCATCTTGATTTATAGAATTATCTGCGGGTGTTTCAAACTCTGTTTTTGGAATAAATTGCAAGAGTTTCCTCTTGCTTTTTTTAAGAACCAGTCTGTCGTATATTTCAGCGATATCCCCGTCTTTAACTTCCACGGTCATGCTGCGTGGGCGGAAGTTTAAAAGCTGGTTGCGCATGGTAAGGTCCAGCAAGTTGTGCCTTAGAACATCAATTTGTCTGTATATGTCCACCTTGGTAAGTTCAGACATTCAAGATACCTCTCATTTATGATTGGACGGGGAATTTTAAAGTTGGGATTTAATAATGGATGTTGGTTTATCTGAACTTTATAATAAAACTAACGGTATCTTGTAAGTTCACTTAGGACTTTCAATCATTTTGTATTGCTTCCTTGAAGAACTCTGGAACCAGATTCTTATAGAGGGGGTTGTTGAGTAACATGCGGAAGTTACCATCGAGTATGTACGTCTCACAGTAATCATCCTCTGCACGCATCCCCCGGCCGTAAGCTTGTATTAGGGTCATCACAGTCTTATATGCGTACCATTTAGGGTCTTTTTTCCTCCTCTGGTTCACCTGACGGTCACCAAGGAAGGGGAAGGGTATTTTATAGATAACCTGGAACTGACATTTCTCGTAGGGCAGGTCCACACCTTCACCCATGGACGGGCTGACCAGTACCAGGTTTTCCTGGCTTTCTTCAAACCTGCGCAGCTGGTACTCCCGGTTATTACTGTTATGGCCTATGAGCCGATTATTTTTGATTTTACCCAGGATGTATTTCTGGCAGTTGTAGTTATGGGTGTGGATCAGTCCTTTCTCGTACCGGTGGTAGTTGATGATCTTCTCCAGGATGGGGATGGTCTTCGGGGCGGTTCGATTTATGGACCTACGGGACATGTTCCCCACCAACTTAAGGTGCACCGGCCGAGCCGACGCCGGGAAGTTGCTCTTTATCCTTATCTTATAAGCCTCATCTGCATCTATCCCCAGCCACCTGCAGAACAGGTCCATGTCCAGTATGGTGGCACTCATGAAGAGGCAGGTATCGGCATGTTCAAACAACCTGTTTTTAGCGTACATATCCACCTTTAAAGGTTTGAATGCCACGCCGCCTGAGATTCTATCCACCACCCAGTTTTCCGGTGTTTCATCTAAATTGTCCAGTAACTCCTGTAACCGTAATTTGGTACGGTTTATCCGGTCGGCCTTATTTTTAGGCATCTTCTGGACGGCTAATTTTCTGTAAGAATCATATATCGACTCTAAAAATAATATCCATTCGATGGGATTTTCTTCTGACATCATACTAAGGGGTATGCTCTTTTTGATGTCGTTTTCCAGTCTCTTATTGTAGATGTTGACTTCCATACGCCGCATCAGTTTGTCTTCGATGTTGTGTGCTTCGTCCAGGACCATCAACCTTCTTTTACCGAAGTGCTTCACGTAGTTCAATTCCAAAAGAGCGTAATCGTAATTCATTAAGGTTACCGGACTTTTCACAGCTTCTGCCTTCTGTTCCCAGTACTGGCAGTGATCATCCGAGCGGAAGTAGATATTTCCACCGTAAGCATCTTCAAACGCAAATCGCCCCCCATCGAATGATGATTTACTTATCCCGTATTCGCAGACGAATTTTTGGGAGCGGGGGGTGGTCTGGCAGGCACCAGAGTCGCAACTGATGTCCAGGGTTTCTTTACAGGAGAAGTTTCCCCGGCCTTTCACCAGGGGGTAGCCAAATTGAGCTCCGTACTGTGATTGTAACTGTTTGGTCATGGTCAAAATATAAGCCGGCTGGTAGATCCCGGCTAGTGTTGTGGCGATTGCAGATTTACCCGTCCCGGTCCCTGCTTCCAGCAGGATGTAAGGGAAACCTTCTTCCATGGCATTTTTAATGTTACTTATTATCTCCAGCTGCCCTTCCCTGGGCTCTGGGAAGGGGAAGTTTTCGATTATATCATCATCGATATGTGGATATCCTCTTTTTATTTCATTAATCCGTGATTGTGGTATTCCAGATGCCTTTGTTAGCTTGGTCCCGTTTTTATTACAGGTGCAGTTGGCCATGATCATGCCGCATTGTTTACAGAAAAAGCCGTTTCCCATGGGAATTTATATTTGAGATGCTGGTATAAATACTATGAAACCTTTATAAGTTTCCAGGGAAAGAAAATTTTAGCATAGTTTCGGTCAGATACAAGTTTATTAAATTGTTGAAGGATTATTATGAATGGAAAACTAATTGGAATAGGTGTAGGCCCTGGAGATGCTGAGTTTTTAACTATTAAGGCCTTGAATATTATAAAAAATGTTGATGTTATATGCGCACCAAAATCATCGGATTCAAAGCCCAGTTTGGCTTTGTCCATCGTGCAGGGATTTCTCGATGAACGTGATGATAGTTACCAGTTGTTGGAACCTCTTTTCCCCATGATAGAAGATGAAACTCTTCTGGGAGAATACTGGGACAATGCTGCTGCTCTCATCCATGATAAACTCAATGATGGATTGGATGTGGCGTTCGTTACACTGGGAGATCCCACTATTTACAGCACCTTCTCCTATATCAGCAGTAGAATAGGAGATAGAGGATTTGAGGTGGAAATTATACCAGGCATAACCTCTTTTACTGGCTGCGCCGCGACTGCCGGTATATCCCTTGGTGAGAAGGACGAGATCATAGTAATCGTGCCCAAGGTCGATGAGAGGCTGGAGCGTATCCTGGAATACGGAGACACCTTCGTGGTGATGAAGACCTCCCGACACAGGGATGATCTGGAAAAAATGGTTGACCAGGATTCAAGGAGCAAGGATGTTATCTCCGTGCAGAACTGTGGTTTAGAGGATGAAAAGGTTTTCACTGATTTTGTTAAGGACAAGAAGTATTTATCCACCACTATTTTGAAGTTTAAAAAAGATAAATAAGATTTTATTAGAAAATAAGATTTCTATTAATTTATTCACTTATCAGGTACTAGAAAATAAGATTTCTATTCGATTATATTCTATTAATCTAAAGATTAGAACCCATTTATCTTAAAGTTTGTAGCCTATTTATCTTAAAGCAGCAGTATTCGTCTCCCTTGGCGTAACATTTTATTTCGTCTGCTTCTATTTCCTGGTTGAAATGGGCGGAGAATATGGCTTCCAGAATACCGGAGTCAAATGCACAGGCGGATCTTCCAATTATAGGAAGAGTAGCGCATTCAAAACAATCGTACACTCTGATGGTTAGTGGGTCCAGGCTTTCTACGACCATCCGTCCCAGATTATTATCTTCCCAGAATTGGGCGACGTTTTCCAGGAGATTTTCAGTCACCGGATTTTTCAACTGATCGTTAAATGTCTGGCCTACTTTAAAACCCGCATCGTGTAATATGGGGTCTATGTTAACTCCTTCTTCCATAAGTGATACTCTTATGGTTCTTAAGATGTATTTATAGAATTTGAATGGATCTGTGGAACTGGTCACCTGTTTTTTCAGGTAGTCGTCCATGTCCTTCTCGAGTTCAGATTCCCGGGAAATCGTTCCCAAATAGCGTGATTTTATGTAAAAAATTTTTCTACGTCCATCTACAGGGTCTGGTTTATAATCAACTATATCTTCTTTTATGAGGTCCTTAAGGTGGGCTGAAATTGTAGATTTTGATTTACCGGTTAACACCACTATGTCGGAACCGTTTAATCCTTCATCTTTTAATAAGGATAGTATCCTGGTTTTGATTGGGCTTTCTATTACGTTGATGCCGTTTTGGGTTCCGAATATTTTGACTTCCTCTACTTCGGATGCTTCTAGTTGTAAATTTTTTTGATTCATTCTCCAATCCTGTAATTTTGAATTTTTTTATTAATTATTATATACGATGTTATATGGGTTTTCACCTATATAAACTGTTCGTGCAATTGCGAACCATAAAGTTTATATAACGGGTTCTCATAATTAATAATTAGTTCGCAAACACACGAATTATATTTGGAGGGAAAAAAAATGAAAGCAAAATCGGTTAAAATTAAAGAAGGAATCTACTGGGTAGGTGTCTTGGATTGGGATATAAGGACTTATCACGGTTATACCCTTAATGGAACAAGTTACAACGCTTATCTGGTGTTTGGGGAAGATAAAGTAGCTTTAATCGACAACACATATCCCGGATCTTCTGATCAGATGTGGGGTAGAATCCAGGATGCCTTCCAGATCGAGGGAAAGGACCTACAAATAGATATAGTAGTACAAAATCACGTGGAAAAAGACCACAGTGGAGCGTTACTGGAAATTCATAAGAAATTCCCAGAGTCCCCCATATACTGCACAGAAATCGCGGTGAAAGGTCTCCTGAAACATTACCCCGCCCTGGAAGGTGCTGATTTTAAAGTGGTTACCACGGGAGATACCCTGGATCTGGGAGGGAAAACACTGGCCTTTTTAGATGCATTCTTACTGCACTGGCCGGACAGCATGTTCACCTTACTGGTAGAAGAAGGTATCTTATTCCCAAACGATGCATTTGGACAGCACCTGTGCTTTGCCCAGCGTTATGCCGATGAGATACCAGAACATGTTCTTATGGACGGTGCCCAGAAGTTCTATGCAAACCTGATCACCCCGTTATCCAAGTTGGTGCTAAAGAAGTTCAAGGAAGTCCAGGATTTAGGTCTTCTGGAGCAGATTGAGATGATAGCCCCATCTCATGGGCAGATATGGACCGATCCCATGAAAATAATCGGCGCATACAGCGACTGGGCCACGGGAGCTTGCAAAGATAAAATAACCATAATCTACGACACCATGCACTATTCCACCCAGAAGATGGCCCATGCCATAGCAGAAGGTGCTATGAGCGAAGGAGTAGATGTGAAAATGTACTACCTTCACGAAGATGAGCGAAGTGAAATAGTTAAGGACATACTGGACAGCAAGGCCATCGCCCTGGGAGCTCCAACCATCTATGATGAACCATTCCCCTCAGTAGGAGACTTAATATTTTACCTGCGCGGCCTAAAATTCAACCGAACTGCAAGGGAAAGACTGGCGGTGACATTTGGATCAATGGGAGGTCAAGGCGGCGCTCCTGAAAACCTGGCGGACAATTTAAAGGACTGTGGATTCCAGGTTAAAAGCCAGCAGGAAATATATTATGTTCCAAATGCAGATGAGCTAGAACAGTGCTTCATAACCGGACAGAAGTTAGCACAGGAGATTAAAAATCTCTAAAATTTATTTTTTTTCTGTAAGAATAAAATAATGTAATATGAATGGGAGTAATTTATGGTTGAATGGAGGAGTAGATATGGAGATAATAAACGAACATAAACTGGGAGTTTGTAAAGGCACCGAATTAGAAGAAGCTGTCCAGGCAAATTTCAATGGAGAAACCCAGGAAGTGGGTATATATTTAGCAATGGCCCGTCAGGCACAAAGAGAAGGATTACCAGAAGTAGCAGAAGTCCTCACCAGAATAGCCATTGAAGAAGCCCAGCACGCCGCCCATTTCGCCGAACTGGGTGGTATCATAAAACCAACCCTCAAGGAAAACATAGAGATGATGATCGAGGGAGAGACCAAGGCCAACAACGAGAAAAAAGCAGCGGCCAAAAAGGCAAAGGAATGCGATGTGGACCCCGCCCATGACTTCTTCGATGAAAGTTCCAGAGACGAAGGTCGCCACGCCGAGATGCTTAAAGGAATATTAAAAAGGTATTTTTAAATTTAAAAGTCATTTTCCCCCATATGACTAGATCAGGAGAGAGATAAGACATACCGCCTCCGTTCTTATTTTTTTCTCTCCTGTTTATTTTAATTATAATGGGCCACATCACAGAAATTCAATTTCAGTGGTCAAATTCAAATTATAAATTCATTACGTGTTTTATTGGTGGAGCATCGCTAAAATTGCACCAGCACAGGCTGGTGAATTCATCATGATTTTTTCTTTATTTTTTGTTCATTAGTTATATTAACTAAAAATTTTATAAATTAACAGTAGTTATTTTTTTTAAATTAGAGTATGGAGGGAAAAAGATGCCAGGATTAATCGATGTACATCACCACATCGTTCCTAAAGAATATTTGAAAGATCTTTCAGATCAAGGAGTAAAAAAAGCTTTAGGGGTGCGATTTCCCAATTGGAGTGCAGATAAGGCACTTGAAGTAATGGATCGAAACGGTATTTCTACATCTGTGATCTCAATTTCTGCTCCGGGAGTTTATTTTAGGGATAAAGATCCTTCTATGGAATTTGCCAGAGGATTATCAAGAAAGACCAATGAAATATGCGCTGGATTAATTGAGAGTTATCCGGAAAGATTCGGTGCTTTTGCTACTCTGCCTCTTCCAGATGTTGATGCTGCTTTGGAAGAGCTGGAATATGCCCTTGACGTGCTGAAACTTGATGGAGTATTTCTTTTATCGAATTATGATGGGTATTATCTTGGGGATACACGATTTGAAAGGTTATTTTCCGAACTTAACCGTCGAAAGGTGGCGGTGTTCGTTCATCCGGCTACACCCCCTGGCATCGAGGAAATACACATGGGAGTCCCTGAATCGATGATAGATGTCTGTTTTGACACCACGAGGACAGCACTTTCCCTGATGGTGAATGGTGTGACCAAGAAATATCCGGACGTACGCTTTATCCTGGCCCATGCTGGTGGTACGATCCCTTACCTGGCAGCAAGACTGGATATTTTATCCACTCTCTTTGCCGGATTAGGAGGTGTAAGTTCGTATATAGCCGAGGGAGTTGATTTGGTTTCCCATGCTGTCCCCAAATTACAGGAATCCTTCCCTGATGAACTTAAAATATATATAAAAGTTAAAGATAATATGCTTCCAGAAGGCCCTGATTTTTATCTGAAAAGATTTTACTATGATACCGCTGTTTCAGCTTCACCCCACGCTTTTGCAGCTCTCCAAACTCTGGTCGATAGTTCGAAAATAGTGTTCGGGTCTGATTATGTTTTCGCGACAGAAGCCGCCGTACCATTAACTATTAAAGGTGTAAGAGAATATGTGGGCTTTGATGAAAAAGATGTGGCGGCAATCGAGAGAGAAAATGCTATGGGTCTATTTCCGAGACTTAAAAAAGTTTCTAAATAAATTGAAAGAGTCTCTTTAATTTCTTTAAGTAGCGAGTTTCTTCAACTTCTCACAGGCATCCTCTGCAGCCAGTATGATGGGATCGATTACCATGGAAAGGGGAGGTGCATAGGAAAATTCCATTGCCGCGAGTTCATAACAGGTAACACCCTGGGCTATGGCCAGGGACATGGTATCTATTCTCTCGGCAACCCTTTCCTCGGCGATGATCTGGCAGCCTATAATCTTGCCTTTAAGGGTGGATATAATCTTTACATCGATCCTTTTCGCCCCAGGATAGTAACGGGCCTTGGTTAGGGCTCTGCTTTTGCCGGCGATCACTTCTATACCATTCTGCATGGCACTGGCTTTGGATGAACCAACGGCACCGAACTCCAGGGCTCCGATCTTGGAGACCATGGCATTGAGGACGGCTTTAAATTCCGCCTTCACTCCCACGATGTTCTTGGCGGCTATTTTACCCTGTCTTACAGCGGTAGTGCCCAGTGGAGACTGGGTGTTCTGACTGGTTATGGCATCAAAAACTTCCACACAATCTCCCACAGCATATATGTTGGGGACGGAGGTTTGCATTTTCTCGTTGACCAGGATGGCCCATCTTCCAATTTCACAACCCGCCATTAGAGCCAGCTTAATCTGTGGCCTGATACCGGTGGCCATTATAACCATATCTGTATCTATAACTTCATCGCCTATGATTGCCTTCTCCACCCGTTTTTTACCTATGATCTCCTCTAGGGGATGGCCGAGGATGATCCTTATCCCTTCCTTTTCTATGTATTCCTGGATTATTTTGGACATGTCTGAATCCAGTGATCTGGGGATTAGTTGAGGGAGCATTTCCGTCACCGTGACTTCCAAACCCATTTTCTTCAGTCCGAAGGCTGTTTCCAGGCCTATGAGTCCAGCACCCACCACTACGGCTTTGCTGCTATTTTCTGCCCATTTTTTAATTTCCAGGCCATCTTCGATGGTTCTAATTTTAAAAACGCCTTCCAGGGTGGTTCCCGGGATATGGGGAATGAAAGAAGTGGCTCCGGTGGCGATCACCAGGTAATCGTAGGATATTTCTTTTTCAATACTGATGTACCGGTTATTTAACCGATATTTCAATTTTTTCTCGTTGTTTATTACTTTAAATACTTCTGCATTTGTTATTACTTTTATGTCCTTTTCCAGATAGTCTTCTGGTTGGTGCATCACTATATCTTCAAAGCTTTCTACATCTCCACTTAAAACGTAGGGTATAGCGCAGGGAGAATATGCTATCTGGTTTTCCATGGTGATAACGGTTATTTCCATATCTTCATCATATCTGCGGATATTTGAAGCGGTGGAAATTCCAGCTGCTCCACCTCCGATTATAACTACTTTCATCCTGATTTTTCTCCTGGATTACCCGTAAAAACCGGGCTTTGTCTTATCTTTTTGTAAAATTTACTGAATTTTTTTTAATTGTAACTTTTTTATCTTTTTTGGTATACAAAATTATCAGTTATATTGACATATTTAGATATATCAAATAGTATTACTATTAATAGTATAAGTAATATATCATTACTCAGGACCAAAAAGGATTGGAAAGAAATGGGATTTTTGGATATCTTCAAAAACAATGTAAATTCCCTGAATAAGAAGGGTATTAGACTTTTAAATAAAGGAAACTACCCAGGAGCTCTCAAATATTTTAATAAAGCTTTGGAAACAGAACCAGATTCATATAAAACCCGTTTCAACCGGGCAATTACACTCTGGGAATTGGGGAAAACCTGTGAAGCTATAAAAGAATATGATAAAGTTCTGGATATTAATCCGGGACATGCAGGGGCATGGTTCAACCTGGGAGTGATTATATCCATATTTGGAAGATACGAGGATGCCCTGGACTTTATCGACACGGCACTGGAACTCGAACCAGACGATGCTCTAGTATGGTACATCAGGGGCCTTATTTTAGAAAAAGTTAACAGATCCAGCGAAGCCTTAGAATGCCTGGAGAAGGCATATAAACTGGATCCCGGGCTTGAATCCCTGGAAAAGGGATCTATCGAACTGTTTTAATACATCTAAATTGTATTAATTTCCTAAAGCATAGCTATTCCCCTTCCAGTACCGTACACCACACTTACTATCAGGATAGTCCAGAGGAAGATGCTTAAGAAATTAGTTATCCTGTTAACATTTGGAGTTGACAGTTTGTAATCCAGTAATTCAGAAAGCATCAAGCCACCATCTAATGGACGGGCTGGAAGCAGATTTATAGTTCCTATGGCGAAGTTTAAGACAAATATCCAGTTTAATAGTTCTAGTAGAGGATATAAAACCCATTGAGTTAAAGGTTCATAGTATGAAGGATAACCACTTTTTAATGCTATATTCGCCTGTCCTTGAACACCTATGTAACCATCAGTTTTATTGTTAGGATTCGGTCCTGCCTTAACGTGATAGGTTCCTTCATCTGTTTGGAAGGTTATCTCATCTCCAATTTGGATACTATTTACTATGGCTTCATACTTTGAAAAGTCATCGATACTTTGACCATTGATACTGTGAATTACCATTCCTGTACTTAAAACACCATCAGCTGGGCTGGAAGGAACAACCCTGGTTATCTCCACACCATCAGAATAGAATGCAGGGGCAAGTACAGGGGCAATTAAAAGGTAAAGTAATGCATAACTTATAACTAATGCTATAGCAGCCGTAGTTAGGTTAAAAACAGATCCTGCAGCGTATAATCTAAGCCTTGCTTTTTTACTGGCCTTTTCCGTATCTTCTTCATCCGGCTCCACAAAAGCACCGGGGATCACGGCGAAAAGGGCGAGTCCGATGGATTTTATACGTATCCCTTCTACCCTGGCGAGTATTCCATGTCCAAATTCATGTACCACCAGAACTATAAATAGTGCAATAAGTCCATATCCGATGGGTACATATATAGGCTGTCCTGGTAAATCAACTCCAGGGAGGACCACCTGGACCTGGGGGGCTTCTAAAAGAGTTCCCAAGGAATTAACTAGGATTACCACCATCAAACCCATAAAAAATATAGAGACAGGTATGCCTACATTTAAGAAATACCTCCAAAAACGAGGACTTCTCTGTGCTATCCTATCAATTAATCCCCTTAACCTCTTAGTCCGTCTAAAAAGAAAAGGGCCTTCAATATCTATTTTTAACTGCTTTCTAAATAGAATGGCCACTATCCATATGATAATGAATCCAATGGCATAGTACCATAAAGCTTCGTTAGCCAAGTTATCACCTTTCAGTTAGAGTCGAAATAATTTTTTTAAATAAATTTTTCAAAGTTATGAATTGTCCAGTTATACTGTTGATCGGCACTGATTTTAAACATATAATCTCCAGATATTTAAACCCGCAGGGAATCGTAAAGGAGAACATCACACTTCTCTCCCTCTGCAACTCCTTCCAGGTTCTCTTCTATGACGATGTAACAATTTGAATCAACCATGGAACGGATGATGGTGGAACCTTTAATATTCAGTGGTGTTACTTTGTCTCCATCAGCTTTGGCCCTAACATAATCCGTTCTACCCAGTGTGGATGGAATTTTACGGGCTGCGGTTTTCTTCACCAGCAGGGACGGTTTATATATGTTCTGCATCTTCTCAATACTTTTCCTCACCAGAACATCGTACTGGACCATGGCAGCTACCGGGTAGCCCGACAACATGAAAACAGGCTTACCATTAACTTCAGCAAAGGCGAAAGGTTTACCCGGCCTCATGGCCACTCCATGAAAGAGTACTTCGCCCAGCTGGTCGGCTACTTCAACCACCACATCCCCCTTACTGATGGCCGTACCACCAGTGGTTATAAGGGCATCATGGGTTTTAAGGAGCCGTTCAAACTCATCTTTCACCTTCAAAGCATCATCTTCAACATGGTTGAGGGTGGGAACCGCCAGACAACTCTCTACCAATACTTTCAATGTATAATGGTTAGAGTTCACCACTTCAGCACCCTTAATATCAGGACTAGGCATCACCAATTCACTTCCGGTGTTTAAAACAGCGATTCGAGGTTTCCTATGGATTGTGACTTCACTGTACCCTCCCGAAGCAATTATGGCCAGATCCTGGGGTTCCAGTAACTTTCCCCCTTTAATTATAATGTCACCCTTCTTCACATCTTCTCCCTGGAATGAAACGTTTTCACCAGGAGTTAAGGGGGATTCCACCTGTAACTCGTCACCCTGCTCTTGAACGTATTCATCCATAACTACGGCATCAGCCCCTTGGGGTAATGGTGCTCCGGTGGCTATTTTAACTGCTTTACCTTCTTCAACAATGGCATGGGACATGCTTCCTGCACCTATCCTGTCGATGACGGTTAGTTCAACCGGACTGTTTGCAGAGGAGCTGAAGGTATCCTCGGCCTTCAGGGCATAGCCGTCCATGGCCGACCTGGAGAATGGGGGTGAATCCAGCAGTGATCTTACATCTCCAGCAATCACTCTATGATAAGCATCTTCTAAGGAAATTTTTTCTGTATCAGTAGGTTTTAATGTGTCTTCTATGATTTTAAGAGCCTGCTTGACTGGTAAGAGTTTTGATAGGAACATGGTGACCTCTGTATTTTACTAAATTATCTCTCTATTTGCTAAAATTAATGGATTACATTTATTATATTATCACTGGGTTTCTTTATCACTGGGTTTCTGGAAATATTTATCAATTTTTTCTATTTCATTTAATGGATTAATTCATTTATGGATTAATTTTCTTATATTTCCCATGGTTTTTTAATATTTGTCTTCCATTGATTTTGGGGTTAAAACCTTTAATAAGCTCTTAGTTAGTTTATTTTAAAAAGAGGTAACATTTATACATTTATAGGTTTAATATTATCTTGTTAAGTGGTTTGTTGGAAAAATTTGGTAGGAGGAGTTATTTGAGAAATTCGATAATGGGTATACTGGCCATAATACTCGGTATCCTGATAATGGTCTTCCCGGTGGTGGGTATTGTTGCAGTCAGCTTTATAGCTGGATTTGCAGTGATCATGCTGGGCATCTGGTTCCTTATTTCAGGTGTGGCCGAATTACAGGTCAGCCGACTGGTCGGTGTTTTATTGGTCATATTAGGTATCATAGCATTAATTATAGGTTTTGGTTTAGTCTTCTACCCAGCCCTATTCGCCTTCTTAACAGGCATAGTACTCTACTTGGCCGGTATTTTAATGATAATTGCCGGAGTAATCTCACTTTTAGGTGGATTAGATGCTAAACATAGAGTATGGGGAGGGGTATTAGGAATCGTGCTTGGTATAATCTACATAATTTTAGGCACATATGCTTTCCATCCAATTTATCTTGGATTTTTAATAGGAGTCTGGTTACTTCTAACCGGTATCTTCAGTATATTTGCCAGTGAATAATGGTTTAATCATCCGGCAGACCCTTAACAATCAATTTTCTTCTATTTTTATTTAACTGGATGATAGATTTATCCCATAAAAGAGGCAGATCATCTATAACATGAAGGATAATGAGCTTAAATATCCACGTTTAAGGAAAACAATGCAACGTGGTATGACAAACTGGCGGAACAAGCTATTTAAACCTGAATTCCAGCCAGACGATTTCCAGTTAGAGGATGTTGAAGTGGATATACCGGGACTTGACCCGGTTTTTGAAGATTACCGGATAGTTAATATTTCAGATATACATTTAGGCCAGTGGATAACCCCTAAACATCTTGAAGGAGTAATAGAATTAGTAAACGAACAAAACCCGGATATGGTGGCCATAACTGGGGATTTTGTCTCGTATATCTTTGAAGATGTGGCCCGTGAATTGGAAGCGTCTTTAAAGGAATTAAAGCCAAAAGACCTGGCTATCGCAACTTTGGGAAATCATGATCACTGGCTAGGGGCAGACAAAATCCGGGGCGTACTCAAGAAATCCGGGATCGTAGATGTAAGCAACGATGTCTACACCTTGAGGCGAGGGAAAGCCCAGCTACACATAGCCGGGGTGGACAGTGTAATGCTCGAAAAACACCGCCTTGACCTGGTGATGGAAAAATTACCAGAGGAAGGTCCGGCCATACTCCTGGCTCATGAACCGGACTTCGCCGATATAAGCTCCACCACTGGCAGATTCAGTTTACAGATTTCAGGCCATTCCCACGGAGGACAGTTTGTAATACCCGGACTGGGTACCATAATTAGAGGGCCCCATTTCGTTAAGTATCCCCTCGGTAAATATAAGGTGAAGAACATGGTCCAGTATACCAGCCGAGGATTAGGTACCAACGTTTTCTGGTTTAGAATCAACTGCGACCCGGAGATAACGGTGTTCACCTTGAAGGGGGCGAGTTAAATTTGAAAATTTACTGCCTTAGAGGGTGGTCGGAAATTTTCAGTAATCAGGTTTCCCATACTTACAATAGTATTTGTTTTCAAGCCCATATTCTTCCCAGACAGGGCATTCAGGACATTTACAGATTTTATTAAAATCAAGATCTGAACATAGTGCTTCTCCGGTGGTGCAATACATTCCCGGGACCCGATCCCTCTCAAAGTACATGCCACTTTCACTGGAGTAAGCTATCTCAAGCATAATCCTTCTTTTTCCCTCTGCACATTCACTTTCCTTTTGGACGGGACAGCCAGGGCATAAACATCTTTTGATGTTTTTCACACTGAATTCAATTTTAACCAACAATTAACACCCCCATCAGATTCTATATAATAGTTATAGTGAAACTGGATCATTATTTTATCGGTGGATAAGATAAAATATCCCCAGTACAAGTTTGAAATAATCTTATCAAGAAACCAGAGGAGACATTTAGAAGTGGATGATGATCTTATGATAGAAATAGAATCTCTAAGCAAATCCTTCGGTAAGATAAAGGCCTTGGATAACCTCAACCTGGATATAAAAAGGGGAGAGCTCCTGGGAATCATCGGGCCCAACGGGGCGGGTAAGACCACTGCCATCCGGATCACCTGCTGCATCCTCAAACCAGACTCGGGTGATGTACTGGTGGACGGTATGAGCATCCACCAGGAGCAGATCAAGATCAAATCCATGATTGGATACTTACCAGAGGAGCCTAACCTATACGAGCGTTTCAAAGCCAGAGACCTTCTAAGTTACTTCGCTGAACTTTACGGTGTTCCTAAAGGAGAGATCGATAGCCGGATAGAAGAGTTATTGGAATTGGTAAACATGAGCCATCGGGCAGAAGACAGGATAAACACGTTCTCTAAGGGGTTACGGCAGCGTGTGGGCATCGCCCGGGCGCTCGTACACGACCCCCAGATACTGATATTTGATGAGCCCACTATGGGCCTGGATCCAGCCACCGCCCATAACATTCGAGAGTTTATCAGAGAGCTCAAGGGAGATAAAACCATCATACTATGCACACATTACATGGACGAGGCTGATTCACTCTGTGACCGGGTGGCCATCCTGAACCAGGGCAGAATTATGGATATGGGCACTCCACAGGATCTTAAATCGAACATACGTGGGGATTTAATCCTAAACATCAAAGTGGAGAATCCTGGTGGGGATGTAGTTAAGGCCATCGAAGGGTTTTCTACGGTAGAAGATGTGGAGGTGGCTGACAATCAATACACCATCTCACTAAAATCAAAAAATGATATAAAGGATATAATCAACGTATTTGAAGGAAATATCCTTTCGGTAAACACCAAGGAACCTACTCTGGAAGATGTGTTTATTAATTCGTTTAAACAATGATGATGTTCGCAATGATGATGTTCGCTAAATATGTTGGATATTTGAAATAACTTTGGGGTTAACATCTTGAAATTCACCACCATAACTAAATGGGAACTCAAGGAAACACTCAAGAGTAGAAAATTTTTAACCATCTTCATCCTGCAGATTTCAGTCCTATTTTTAATGTTATTCGTATTTAATGCATTTATAACCAACATTGAATCGCAAGAGGGAATTTCCATAACTCCCTCCCTTTCGGGATTTGCTTCCTTAAGTGTGGATGATGAGGGCCGTCTTTTTTCCAAATATATCAATCCAGAACTCATAACCGTCACCCATGCCAGCTTCGATGATTCCATGAAAAATTTAAATTCCGGTAAAACCATGGCAGTAGTGTTGGTACCGGCTGATTCCCTGGATAAGATAAGGAACATCGACACCATCGAGGTAAAACTTTATCTGGACCAGGCTGATCCGAAAAGAAGCGTGGTGAGGGATGAAGTCAATAACACCGCTAAAATATTGGCTATTACCCTGTCAAATTCCTGGATAGATTCCCTAACACCCCAAAATTCCACACCAGCCGTGGTAACTGAGGAAAATACTGGTGAGTCCCTTCCGATGCAGATAGTTACCAAGGTCATGCTGGCCATACTCCTCTTTTTACCCCTGTTCTTATTTGGAAACATGATTATAGACAGCGTTGTTGGGGAAAAAGAGAGAAAAACAGGTGAAATACTCATGGCCATGCCCATAAATTCTTCAGATATTATCATCGGCAAGAGCATGGCTGTGGTGGGGGTTATAGCATTGCAGGTTGCTATCTGGATGGGGATACTCTTAATAACTGGTTTTGAAATACCAAACCCACTCCTGGTTTACCTCTTGGTAATTATAACTGCCGTTCCAGTCATAGGAGTCACGGTGATCATCGCCGCCTATTCAAAAAATTATAAAGAAGCCGGCATAGGGCTGACGTTTGGTTATGTGGCTATAGTAGGGATTTTAATGATTCCTCCATTGATTTATATAACAAATAAATCTCTCATATCTAATATTTCCCCACTAACCATGGTAATAAGGCTTTTTTCAGGAGATGTAATTCCTGCCTGGCATTTTCTAATTCCTCTGGGATTCGTGATAATGGTGAGTGCCATCACCTACTGGATTTCCATAAAGCTATTCCAGCGTGACGATGTGGTTTTTGGACCCAGGCCGGGATTGATAAGACTTATTTTAGAGTTCGGTGGTTTGAAAAGGCGCGGTGGATGATGCCCTTAATAGATGGAAAACTTTAAATATGATGTAATGTATTTCTTACATTATATGTAATATATTTTTTACAAAGTGGGGTGATTTCATGGTAATAGCTAGGCCAGAATGGTTTAAAAAGGGCAAAGGAACATTTAACTTTGGAATGACCTGGCAAGGAGCTGTTTATTTACTGGCTACACTTTCTTTGATTTTTATAGGAATGATGTTGCCTCAAAATATAATAACTACATTAACCATTGGTGGGCTGTTTTTATTCCTGATCATTGATGCACAGTACGCCTCTTTGAAAACAATGGATGAAAGAGAGCATTTACATTATTCCATTGCCATGAGGAATATGGCATGGGGAATGATAGTAACCATAGTAATGGTTTCCCTTGTTATGCTCAATTTCAACGATGAAGTTAATTTAGGCGTATTAATCGTAGCAGTGGGACTTGTTGGGTTTATAATAAATGTAACAACACGATACAAATTAGAGAAGAGTAACTGAAATCATTTAACGCCTTTGAGGTACCCTATGAAAACCAAAATTAAAGAACACCGTAAAGAACTTAAAATGACTCAGGAAGAGTTGGCGGAGGCTGTAAATGTAACCAGACAGACCATCATAGCTTTAGAGCAGGGAAGGTATAATCCTTCATTAATACTGGCCTATAAAGTGACTAAAACATTAAAAAAGGATCATATAGAGGATATTTTCCTATTGGAAAATGAAGATTTAAATACTAAGACATAGATTTAATAAGAAAAATACAAATGGAATTTTTTTATAGGAGTATGAAAAATGGGAATTAACAGTTTATCATTTAAAAATCTCAGAAGAAGAAAGCTTCGCAGTATACTGACCATGCTGGGAGTGGTTATAGGAGTGACCGCCCTGGTGGTTCTGGTGGGCCTCACCACTGGGATGACCAACTACATGAAGGAATCCACCACCAACATGATGGGTGATGTCATGATAATGAATAGCACCGGGGGAGGTACCATTATGACCCAGTCCGGCAGTTCATTTTTAAGTCCAGAAGCGGTTGATGAAATAAAAAACATGCCACAGCTTTACAACATCAAGCAAGAAGTGCAATTTTTAACGGAATTTAATGGAACAAGCATCTACGTCATAGGAACCAGTGATTGGAGCCAGGTAGACATAAATGGAAGCACCGGAGTGGTGGTAAGTACAACACTGGCAGATATGGGTTATAATATAGGGAATAAAATAACCATTGAAGGCCAGGAATTTACAGTAACCGGTACATTCAGTGAAGGCGCCATGGGAGTAGTGGTTTTAGATTCAGATAAAGCCCTACCCATGAACGATAATAAATCAACCAGCCTTACCGCCAATACCCGGGGAGATCCAGAAGTGATTAAAGATGAAGTAGAAAACACGGTCGAAGGAATCACAGTTTCTACCAAATCTGACATGTCAAAACAGATCGACGACATGATGAGTGGCCTTACCTTATTTATAGGCGGAATAGCCAGCATAGCCCTTTTAGTGGGTGTTATCAGCATCATCAACATCATGCTGGTCAACGTAACCGAAAGAACCCGGGAGATAGGTGTGTTAAAAGCGATAGGATTTACCAGTAGAGAAGTCCTGGGCAGTATACTTTTAGAAGCAGCCCTCATAGGTTTCATCGGAGGACTGATTGGTTTAATCGTCGCAGCCATACTACTCCAGCTGGCGATAATGATATTCAGTTCGCAAATCGGTGACATCCAACTGGCCCAGATGCTGCCTGTATGGTTAATCGCAGGAGTACTAGGGGGTGCGACGGGATTAAGTGTTCTGGCCGGTTTATACCCTGCCTGGAGAGCTTCCCGATTAAACGTAGTGGAGGCGCTTAGAAATGAATGATCAAAACAACAACGTCCTGGAATTTAAAGACGTCTGGAAGATATACCAGATGGGAGATGAAAAGATCAACGCCCTGGCTGGTGTTAATCTGAACATCCGAGATGGTTCTTTCACCTCCATAATGGGGCCCTCCGGATCAGGAAAATCAACCCTGCTCCATGTGGGTGGAATACTGGACATGCCCACCAGGGGTAACCTGCTCCTGAACGGTAAAGACACCAGCACACTATCTGGAAAGGAACAGGCCACATTCCGCAGGAATGAGATAGGATTTGTTTTCCAAAGGTTCAATCTCATGCCACAACTTTCAGCCCTGGAAAACGTTTTATTACCCATGATAAAACCAGATTTAGAGAAAGCCAAGGAATTACTGGATAAAATGGGTTTAGAAGGGAAGCATAACAAGCGGCCCAGCCAGCTTTCCGGTGGAGAACAGCAGAGGGTGTCCATCGCCCGGGCCCTGATTAACAACCCCTCATTGATCTTGGCAGACGAACCCACCGGTGAACTGGACACTAAAAATGCCGAGGTAATAATGGGCATCCTGCAGGACCTTAACAAAAAGGAAGGCGTTACTATAATCATAGTAACCCACAATCCGTTGGCTGCTGAATTTACTGATGAGATAATTGAAATGCGTGATGGGAACATTATATGAAGTGATGGAAACATAAAACATTATAATGAAGATACTTGCTCTTTCAAGAAAAGAGGCTCAGGACATACTTAACAATAAGATCTACCTGTTGATAATATTCGTACAGGTGATCATCATCCTGGGGGCCTTTGGGATGGCCATTGTAACCGCTGTAGCCGCAGATCCGGCCCTCTTTGATTCATATGGCATCACATCCAACCTTAAAGTCGGGGTAGACCCGGACATAAGCAGGTCAGAGATGGCTGGATATTTGAAAGAGCAGGGATTCACCCTGATCATTTACAACAGTGAAAATGCAACCAAATATTTGGGCAAAGACCTGGTAGCGGTAGTGGAGAACTCATCCCAGGGCGAGGTAACGGTACATATAGATAACACCAACGCATTCTACCCCGTGGTAGATCAGAAAATCAACGATTCATTAACTAAATATGAACAGGCCAAAAAATTAGAAGCAGCCGGGTTAAACCAGTCCACCATTAACACCATCCAGAACTCGATTGTATTAACCGAGATAACAGTTAATGAGGATAAAAAATCACCCATCGCCGTAGACAGCAGCTACTTCGTGGAGTTGATGTACGGGTTCATCGTACCATTCGTACTCCTCCTACCATTCTTCATGGCCAGCAACATCGTAACCGATAGTGTGGTGGGGGAAAGGGAGAGAAAAACATTTGAAGTTCTCCTGATGGCCCCTCTCACCAGTTCTATGGTGATAATCGGGAAGACGATTCCTATTTTGTCCTTTTCTGTACTGCAAAGCATGGCCTGGATTCTACTTTTAGACCTGCTGAAGGTGCCCATCTACAATCCGGCCATAATATTCCTCATCCTACTCTTTGTGGGGTTAGGGTTCATTGGTGTGGGGATTATAATATCCATGCTGGTGGACAGTACCAAAGAGGCAAACTCAGCCATAACCCTGGCCCTGGTATTTGCCACTTTCATACTCTTCTTTCCCCTTTTTACCAAGGTCCCTTACTTCGAAGCCGTACTTAACTTCATACCCACCGTGCTGCTGGTTAAAATATCATCTACTCCCGTGGTAGATCCGTGGCTCTTACTTTCAACCATTCCCACCATTTTAGTTTCTACGGCCGTGTTTGTTTTATCGGTGCGATACTTCAGGCATGAAAGGGCCATCAGGCTTTAGTGATTGAAAATATGAGTCAGAATTAAAAAAGGGATAGATTAGGTGTTATTTTAGTTAAAAAATAGTTATTTTAGATCAGATAAATAACCAGACTCATAACCAGTGCAGACACCAGTGGAATAGGAATGTTATCGTCCACTGGACTGTATGCCTCGGTTAAAGCCCCTAAAAACACCCCCAAAAGAGCGGGTAAGAGGGATACCTGGGTTAATGCCAGGACCAACCCCACCACGAAGAAGGATATACTACCCTCCAGGGTTTTTTTAGGGTTGAAAGGGAGCTTATGTTTACCCCATTTCCGCCCGATTATGGTGGAAGCCGAGTCGCCGAATAGCAGAATCAGTATAGCGGCGTTGGCCACCGGCATGTTGAACTGGAATATGACTAGGGTAAGGATAATGCCTACGAAGAAGTAAATGAAGCCTCGTTCATCGTCTTCTCTCTTGCAATGTCTGAAAATAAATGAAAAAAAGGGTATATTATACCTTTTATCTAGTTTGAACAGGAGAACCACAAAAAGAAGGACTAAAATGGCGATAATTATCAGGGCATCCGGTTTAAGGAAATAACTCAAAACCACGATGAAAACACCCGAGGCATGAATTAACTGTCTAAGTAGCTCTTTCTGCCGAAGTAGCTCTTTCATAACCATCAGGCCATGAATTTCTCTATAACGCCATGATAAGAGTTTTTAAGCTCAGATACTGGAATGTTTACTGAATCGTTAATAACCAGTGAATCACCACTGACTGTCCCAATCACAGCCGCCGGGACGTCAAGTTTTCCCAGGATTTCATCTGCAACTTCTTCTTTAACAGTTACTAGGAACCTTCCATGGGATTCTGAGAATAATGATTCAAAATCGTTCAAGCCCTCTGCACCAGGTATCTGGGATAGATCTATTTCAGCCCCTAAATCTCCTGATAACACCATTTCAGAAAGTGCAACACCTATACCGCCTGTGGAACAGTCATGGACGGCAGTTATGTTACCATCTGAATCTTGCCTGATTAAATTTAAAACCGCCATGGCAACGTTGTATTCTTCTTCAAGATGGACGTGTGGTGGTTCACCCTGGACTTTTCCCAGGATTAACTTCTGGTATTCCGATCCACCTAGCTCTGGCCGGGTTTTCCCGATGATGATGATTTTATCACCTTCACCTTTAAATTCAAAGGTCCTAACATCTTTTAACTTCATCAGACCACACATGCCCACTGCGGGTGAAGGATTGATGGTCACACCTTCCGTTTCATTGTAAAAGCTAACGTTACCACTGATAACAGGAGTCCCGAAACGGTTGGCCACGTCGGCCATTCCCTGTACACAGTCTGTAAACTGCTTGAAGATGTGGGGCTTCTCCGGGTTACCGAAGTTAAGGCAGTCAACTATGCATAGGGGTTCTGAGCCCATGGATACCACGTTCCTTATACCTTCTGCTATTGCACCGGCCCCTCCATGGTAGGGGTTTAGTTTGGTGTGGGAACTGTTACAGTCAGATGTAATTGTGAATGCAGTTGCATCGTCCACCCTTATAACCGCAGCATCATCACCAGGCTTCACCACCGTTCCAATCTGGACTTCATGGTCGTACTGCCGGTAAACCCATTCTTTACTGGCAATATTCTGGGAGGATAGAAGGTTAAGCAGGGCTTGGTTTAAATCATCCTCCTCTACCGTAGGGGTTTTCACTCCTAGTTTTTCTAAGTTGGGTTCAGTATTATCTTTTGGAGATATGTGATGGATTGCACATTCCCTTTCTATGGTTGGGGGGTCGGACAACATACCCGTAGGTATATCGGCTATAATTTCCCCATTATGGATCACTTCAAAGCGGCCTGTGTCGGTTACTGTGCCAATCACTGCCCTGGGAAGTTCGTATTTATCGAAGATCTCTATCAATTTATCCTCATCTTCTGAATGGATTACGAAGACCATTCTCTCCTGTGATTCAGATAACATTATTTCATAGGGGGTCATCCCCTCTTCCCTAAGTGGTATCTTCTCGAGTTTTACTAGGGCACCGTTACCTCCCTTGGCAGCCATTTCTGAGACACAGCAGGTCAGTCCTCCCCCACCAAGGTCCTTTAACCCCTGCACATCAATTTTCTCCAGGGCTTCCAGTGTAGCCTCCAGCACCTGTTTCTTGGTGAACGGGTCTCCTATCTGAACTGCCGGCCGGCCCTCAATCTCCGATGATGTGGTAAGCTCTTCAGAGGCGAAGGTGACTCCGTGAATACCGTCTCTACCGGTACGGCCGCCCATAAGCACGAATATATCCCCTACGTTAGGGGCTATCCCCCTTACTATTGAATCTTTACGCACAATTCCCGCGCATATTACGTTAACCAGGGGGTTGAACTGGAAGGTGGCGTCGAATTCTACTTCACCACCCACAGTGGGTATTCCCACCCGGTTTCCATAGTCTGATATTCCTTTAACCACGTATTCGAAGAGGTAGCGGGATCTTTCATCATCCAGGTATCCGAAGCGAAGCGGATCAAGAAGTGCCACTGGCATAGCTCCCATGGAGATGATATCCCTGATAATACCCCCAATACCGGTCCCCGCGCCCCCGTAGGGTTCGATTGCTGAGGGGTGATTGTGGCTTTCCATCCCAATTACCAGGGCCAGTTCATCGGTGAGCTCCACAACCCCTGCATCGTCTCCCGGGCCGACTATAACTTTTTCACCCTCTGTGGGGAATAATTTCAGTATGGGCCGGCTGCTTTTATAAGAACAGTGTTCAGAGAACATGATATCCAGCATACCATATTCCAATTCATTCGGTTCCCTTCCAATCTCTTTGCATATGTATTCAGATTCCGCTTCGGTTAAAGTCATCTTCTATCACCTAGAAATCGTATTATCAACTATATTTGGAAAATCTCACCTTTAATTTTACCAATCGAAAATCTATTTTATTATGGTTATTCCCACTTCATCATCTTCAATATTCCAGTATTTAGTATAATCTCCAGGGATTTCCTTCAAATCCTTTGCAAATACGAATTTTTTAGCCCGGACTTCATGGGATATGAATCCCAGGAAAGATTTTATCAAATCACCGAACTGTTCACTGCAATCGATAAATACCTGTATGTTTGCTTCCACATCTAAATCCAGGTCCTTCCGCATGTCCTGTATCCTCCTTATGAGTTCCCGTGCCATGGACTCTGATAGTATTTCCCGGGTTAACTCAGTATCCACGAACACGCTTCCGTTTTCAAAGTCAGCGGTGACTATGTTTTCAGGGAGTTCGGTTTCAAAGAGGACCTCATCTGCAGAAAGTTCGATAGGCTTGCCCTCTACATCCACTACATATTTTCCTTGAGATTCCAGTATGTTCACTATTTCTGCCCCATCAGCATCCTCCAGTGCAGCAGCCACTTTAGGCACATCTCCCCTTAGTTTAGGTCCTAAGGTTTTCAGGTTGGGCTTGGCAGTTATCCTCAGGTTCTGGAAGTCGTTGGAGGAAAGGAGTTTCTTGGTATTGGCCTGTTCCATGATGATATGATTGAGGTTACGGGCTGCCTTTAAAACCTTAACATCCTCGGAGACTATGACCACCTCTTTAACGGGCCATCTTAGTTTGTAACGGGCTATATCCCGTGCCCGGGCGCATGCCTCGATTATTTCCCGGATTACATCCATATCTTCCTCTAAATCTTCATTGATAAGGTTTTCATCGAATTTCCAGTCCAGCATATGCACACTGGCCGGTTCATCCACTTCTACTTCCAGGACAAGGTTCTGATATATTTTTTCAGTAATATGAGGGGCTATAGGGCACAGTAAGGTTATAAGCTGTTTCATAACATGATAAAGGGTATGATATGCTCCTAATTTGTCCGGGTCTTCCTTTTCTATCCAGGTACGCCCCCGGATTAAACGTACATACCAGCGGCTCAGATCTTCCAATATGAACTCGTTGATGCTCCGGGTTGCCTTGTGCAGGTGCAGGGAATCAAGGGCCTCTGTCACCTCCCGGGCCACCGTGTTGATCCTGGATATTATCCACCGGTCTTCATCACGGAATTTCAAATCCTCTTCCTGGTATAAGGTGGGGTTGAAGTTGTCTATGGACATGTAAGTGGTGGTGAAGACGTACACGTTCCACAGGATGTTGAACATCTTGTTAACGGTTTTTACTTCGTCCCAGTTGAACTTCAAATCCTCCCAGGGTTTATTACCCCATAGGAGGTAGAACCTGAGGACGTCAGCACCAAACTGCTGGATGACCTCGTCTGGTTCGACTACGTTGCCCAGTGATTTGCTCATCTTCTTACCCTCCTCGTCGAGGGTGAATCCGTGCATTAAAACTTTCTGGTAGGGGGTGCTGTCCAGGGATATCACTCCACAGCCCAGTTGGGAGTAGAACCATCCCCTGGTCTGGTCGTGTCCCTCGGTGATGAAATCGTAAGGGTACCATTTCTCGAATGCTTCCTTCTCCTGGGGGTAGTACAGCGCCGCCCATCCGGCAACTCCCGAGTCGATCCACACATCTAAGACATCGGGTATCCTGGTCATACTGCCCCCGCAGGAACATTTAATAGTTATCTCATCCACGTGGGGGCGGTGTATGAAATCACCTTTAAGGGATCCTTCATGTGCCAGTTCCTTTAACTCGTTGATAGAACCCACCACTTTTATCTCATCACACTTTGAGCAGGTCCATATGGGTATGGGTATTCCCCAGTATCTCTGCCGGGATATGGTCCAGTCCCGGGCGTTTTCTACCCAGTTCCTGAAGCGACTTTCCCCAGCCCAGGATGGTATCCATTCCACCCGGTCGAGTTCAGCTAGCATCTGGTCCTTAATATCCGTGATCTTCAAAAACCACTGCTGGGTGGCTAAATAAATTATAGGGGTTTTACATCGCCAGCAGAACCCGTAACGGTGACTTATGATGTCAGATTTTAAAAGCAGTCCATGGGTATCTAAATCCGCGATAATATAAGGGTCTGATTCCTTTACAAACTCCCCTTCATATTTACCGGCCTCTTCCTTGAATAACCCTGCCTCATCTACAGGACAGAATATGGGTAACCCGTATTTTTTCCCTATTTCGAAGTCGTCGGGACCGTGGCCCGGGGCGGTGTGAACACAACCGGTACCTTCTGTCAAGGTCACATGGTCTCCAGGGAGTATCATGTGTTCAAACTCCCTCTGCACAGGTATTTCCTCCAGGAGGGGGTGGTTATAGGTTAAACCTTCAAGTTCAGACCCCTTAACAGTACTAGCAATCTCGTAATCTTTTCCCTCTTCAAATAACGTTTCCATAAGGGATTCTACCAGTGCCTCTGCCATTATCAGGATTTCACCGTCCACTTCAACATAGGCGTAGTTGTAATCGGGATGTACACAGACGGCCATGTTGGCGGGCAGGGTCCAGGGGGTGGTGGTCCAGATCAAGATGTACTGGTTTCCTTCGGCTGTTTTAAGGGGGAATTTCACGTATATAGAGGGGTCGTCCTTGTTTTCATAGTCTATCTCGGCCATGGCCAGTGCAGTTTCGCACCGGGGGCACCAGGTTATCACCCGGAGGTCGTTCACGAGTAAATCCTTTTCATGAGCCTTTTTCAGGGTCCACCAGCAGGACTCCATGTATTTGGTATCGAAGGTGACGTAAGGGTCATCCCAGTCCATCCACACGCCCAGCATCTGGAACTGCTCGGTCATGATGGCTTTGTTTTTTATTGCAAATTCACGGCACTGTTTCACGAAATTATCGATTCCAATCTTTTCTTCTATCTCTTTTTTACTTTTAAGGCCCAGGATCCCTTCTACTTTATGTTCTATGGGCAGGCCGTGGGTGTCCCAGCCGGCCTGTCTGCGAACGTTGAATCCGGACATGCCCTTGAACCTGAGGAAGGTGTCTTTTATTACCTTGTTCCAGGCTGTTCCCAGGTGGATGCGTCCACTGCAGTAAGGCGGCCCGTCTAAAAATGAATATCTAGGTCCGTTCTCCCTGAGTCGCTGGCTTTTCTGGTATATCTGGTTTGCCCTCCAGAATTCCTGTATTTCTTCCTCTAGTTCCTGGTGATTGTATGAGTGTGGTGCCTCCTTTATTGGCATTTCTATTTCTCCCTGATTTAAGAAGTTTATATTGAATAATCTAAATTTGTAATTGATATATTAATTGTATTAATAGTTATAAAAAATAGTCTTTGTTATCTTTTTAGAAAATAAATTAAATCAGATAAAAAAGGGGGAAAATTTAAAAAATAAATTTAAAAGGTGCGTAGTTTCCCTTCAACCAGCATCTCTGTAATTTTACTTATATCTGCCAGCCAGGAATCCATAATTGCTTCCACTTCAGATTGGACGGAATTCAGACTGTACCCTTCAGTGGGTATGATCTGGGCGCTGGCGGCTTTGGGCTGATCTAGGGGTTTACCTATCTGGCTTAGAAGCATGATATGAATCTGCTGCACTCCATCCACGTGTTTGGTTATGTCGTTAGCCATTTCATTGGAGAGTAAGTTGTATATCTTCCCTACGTGGTTTATTGGATTTTTACCAGAGGTTGCCTCCATAGACATGGGCCGGTTAGGTGTTATAAGTCCATTAGCACGGTTACCCCTGCCAACTGAACCATCATCACCCATTTCTGCGGAGGTACCGGTCACAGTTATATATACTGAGGGATTGTCTTTATCCAGGCTGTCTGCTGTGTTTATGAAGACTTCAACATCCCGGGAGGTGTATCCTATGGTTTCCTCCAGGACGATATCCTTTACTTCCTCTAATACATTGATGTAATGGTCCAGGTCGTCTATGTACTGGTCGACCATGGCTATGGCGATGGTTAAGGTTATTTTGTTATGTTCCCGGAGTCCCATGACTTTTATATCCTCACCTATCTCGGGATATTTCTTTTTAAATCCAGGGGAGTTAAGCATTAATTCGGTTTGCATGACGATGTTTTCTGTCTCTGAAAACGGTGCGTATCCCACTCCGAATGAAGTGTCATTTGATGAGGGTACTGCGTCTTCCCTCCCGAAAACATGTACCAGATCCCCTGATCCATGGCCTATCTTGCACTCCACCACGGTGCAGGTTTCCACACACAGATTTAGTATATGTCCATTTAGATATTCCTTGGCAGCGGTGATGGCTATCCTGTCCAGACCTATTTTAGTACCATCAACTTCTGCAATACCTCTTCCAGTAAGAAGGATGTCCATGGGCTTTATTATGTCTCCACCACCAAATTGAGGGTCAGATTCACCGGCGGTTATCTGCACTTCGTCGGTGTTGTGGTGTAGTACACCACCGAATTTTTCTATATAAGTTTCACTCAGAGCCCGGCTTACAGATTCAGCGATTCCGTCGCTTATACTGTCAGGGTGTCCTATTCCTTTTCTTTCAACTATTTCAATGTCCTGTTGTTCAATGGGCTTTTGTATGAGCTCTTCTACAATGATATTCCTCATAATATTAACCTCCAATCTACTTCAATTCAAAAAAGACCATAAAATTTTATTAGTTCAATTTTCACTCTAAGTTCTTCCGTGGTATGGCTATGCTTTAATATTTATGATATAAAAATGATCGTATTTATAAAAATTTCACTTCTCCTTTATTAAAGTTCACCAGTAGAGATTCATCATTCAAATTATAAGTAATTCCATTTATAATATAATTAAAGAAATACAAGAAAATCAGGTTTGGTGTAATAATTATGCCGGATTACCAGGATGGATTTTTAATCATAAATAAAACTAAACAAACGAAGGTGGGCTATGCAGATATGGCCAACAGCTTCATCTCCCGGTTCAGGGGGTTGATGCTTAAAGGGGGCATAGAACGGGGTTTGGTTTTGAAGATCCCGGAAGGAAGAGGCAGGCGCGGCTCAGGGATACACATGTTCTTTATGAGGATACCCCTGGATGTTTTATTCCTAGACGAAGGGAAAGTGGTGGTGGATAAGGTTCACCTGAAACCCTGGCAGATGTACAATCCCAAAGAACCAGCCAGATTCGTGGTAGAATTGGAGGAAGGCGCATCTTCCGGTACTGAAATAGGGGATGAACTGGATTTCACCTGTGAACTGGCTTAAAAAAAATAAAATCTAGAAATCCAGGGTTTGAATTAAATTTAGAAGGTTAGGTTTAAAATTAAATCAGGAAATCCTTAAATCAAGAAAGTCCTGGATTAATAAATCCAGAAAGAAGGAGATAATGCCATGGCTCAAATGGAGGTAAAAGTGGTAGAATACGGGTTTTCAGAAGAAAATGAAAGCTATTATGTCACCTATAGGGTCAAAAATTTAGATTTAGAATCTTTAAAGAAGCTCAAAGATCGGTTACAAGATCCGGTTGTAATTATATGTGATGAACTCTTTTTAACGGTGTACTTTGAGGAGAGGTTCTACCCCTTTAAAAGTGAGGAAGCACAGATAAATCCGGAGGACTTCCGGGCCCGGGAGGAGCTGGAGATGACAGCATATCTCTTGGGGCTTCTGGAAGATTAAATATCTTGAAGTTTAAACATCTGGAAGATTAATTTCCGGTGATTAGAACTTCTGGAAGATTGGATTTATTTTGAAATATTTATTCCTTGGTTAAAAACTTCTTAACTTCTTCAGGACTTGCTAAAACTTCTACACCATCAAAATCAAATAATTTATGGGTGTTTTCGATATCTATTCCCCTCATGTGGATGGTTATTTTCCTACCGCCTGTTATGGCCTGGTAGGGACAGGCCTGCTGGCATATGCCGCAGCCTTTACATTTTAACAGGTTTATCTCCACCCCGGGGGTGATAGCATCTTGGGGGCAGGCTTCTGCTGCTTCACATACTTCACAGTGCTGGCAGAGTTCGAGCTCCAGCTTGGATGGTAGGACTGTTTCCAGATCACCTGCTTCAAGATCTACGGGTATTATAAGGGTTTTAACCTTGCCCTTACCTGCCTGAGCCACCGCGTTGGTCACCAGGGTGTCGGCGATCCCGTTAACTATCTTTCCGATGGTGTTGGAGGTGGTGGGTGAGACCACCAGCAGATCGTATTTTCCCAGGGAAAACCGGCCGGTCATGGGATAGCTTCGTTCCTGGTCCTTCTCCAGGATGAGTTCGTTGTAGTAACCCTTCCCAGTTAAACTTTTAACCCGATTGAACAGTCCATACATTCTCAGGACTTCCTCACCAGCCCCGGAGAGGTATATGGATAGATCATGGCCTTCGGTTTTTATATATTTCAGGACATCCACACTGGCTTCCAGTAGATGTCCGGCTCCGGTTATTCCCCATGCAATCCTCATCTTTTCAACCTTCTGATTGATGCATTGTCTTTAATCTTTGGTTGAATTATTTAATTAAAGTTTCCATCCCGGATTAAAACTCGATGTAATCGTAGCCAGGGGTTTCTTTAAATGAGTAATGGACGGTGGTGTACTGGTTTATAAATTCAGTGACCTCATCTTTAACGTTTTCACCATCTATAACCACCCTCTTTATGAATTGGGCTACTTCATCCATCTCGGATTCCTTAAGTCCACGACGGGTTAACTCCTGGGTACCGACCCTTATACCGGAAGGGTTATCGGTGTCATTCACGTTGTCCCAGGGAAGCAAGTTCTTATTGAGGATTATATTGTTAGATTCAAGCGTTACCGCGAACTGGGAGGCACTGCCCAAATTGGACACATCCATTACTACCTGGTGTGATTCGGTGAATCCTTTATCTTCACAGAGCACATTGAAACCTGCCTCATAGAGATTGGCCGCCAGTGCCCTGGCATTTTTGATGATCTGATGGGCGTAATCTTTACCGAATTCCAGCATTTCAGCGGTGGAGATACCCAGAGCTGCCAGGTGGTGCAGGTGATGGTTACTAACTACACCAGGGAACACTGCTTCATCGATATCACTTTTAAGTTCTTCTTTACAGAGAATTATACCACCCTGGGGACCAGGGAAGGTTTTATGGGTACTGGCTGATATGAGGTCGGCACCTTCTTTGAAGGGATCCTGGAACTGGCCTCCAGCTATAAGGCCCAGGACATGTGCTCCGTCATACATTATCTTAGCGCCCACTTCATCGGCTGCTTCCCGGGCTTCACTTATTGGATGAGGGAACAGGAAAAGGCTACCACCGAATAGGACTATTTTAGGTTTCTTCTCCAGGATATTTTTTATCATGGCATCGGAGTCGATGTTCATTTCTTCTTCATCGAAGGGGTGGGCGGTAGTCTTGAGTCCCCTTATACCGGCTGCGCTTACACCGGCATGGCTTATATGGCCCCCCTTAGGCACCTCCAGGGCCATCATTAAATCGCCGTGATCAGCTAAGGCGAAGAATGAGGCGAGGTTAGAAGTCACACCGGACACTGGCTGGACATTGGCATGTTCTGCGTGGTACAGCTTTTTGGAAAGGTCGATGGTGAGGTTTTCCACCTGGTCGATATAGCCACAGCCCTGATACATCCTTTCACAGGGAAGGCCTTCCGCGTATCTATGGGACAGGTCAGATGCTAGGGCTTCTCTCACGTCCCTGCTTGCTATATTTTCACTGGCTATAAGATTTATACTATTTTTCATCCATTCATGGTGCTCTTTGGTGATTTTTTTAATATTAAGAGCGTACTTTTGGTTTCGAGACATTACATTCCTCCGGATAATCTTGAAAATATCATTGTTAATGTTAATTACATTTTAATTAGTTAACAATAAAACGATGATTTCTAGTTGAGGATTAACTTTTATAATTTATAAATTCTTTAGTATGTTAGATATGGGGGTGAATTAATTTAAAAAAAATAGTATCCACTAAGTGTGTTGAAAATATAAAAAATTTAAAAATAAATAAAAGAGGGGTTAAAAAACCCTGATTTATTTTCCTGCTTGACCGCCCATGGCTGCTTCGATCTGGGCCATGATCTGAGCGGTTCTGAAGTGTTGCTGGTCCATTGCTCCGGATGGGCAGGCTGCTACACAGGTTCCGCATCCTTTACACAGTGCAATGTTGACCTTGGCCTGTTCGTCTTCCCTTTCGATAGCTCCGAATGGGCAGAGTTCCAGACAAACTTCGCATCCACCACAGACATCTGTGTCTACAGAGGCTACGATTGGTTCGATTTCCACTTCACCTTTGACCATAGGTATAGCTGCTCTTGCTGCTGCACCAGATGCCTGGGCTACAGCGTCAGGAATGTCTTTTGGTCCCTGGGATACTCCGGCCAGGTATACACCATCAGTTAAGGTGTCAACAGGTCTGAGTTTGGGGTGAGCTTCCATGAGGAAACCGTCTGCACTCTTGGAGAGACCGATGGTCTGTCTGAGTTCTTCTATTCCTTCTGGTGGTTCCAGTCCTACGGATAACACTACCATGTCGTAGTCGTACTCGGTGACTTTTCCAAGCATAGTGTCTTCTGCCCGGATGGTCAGGGTCTGGTCTGGGTTTTCCAGTACGGTTGCTGGTCGGCCTCTGATGAATTTGATGCCGTATTTTTCCTGTGAACGTTTGTAGAACTCTTCGAATCCTTTACCAAATGCCCTTATATCCATGTAGTAGACGGTGACTTCGGTGTCAGGCTCGTGGTCTTTGATGAGCTGACCGTTTTTCATGGCGTACATGCAGCATACTCTGGAACAGTATGGCTTGTTGATCTGTTCGTCTCTGGAACCAACACACTGGATGAAGGCCACGCTTTTTGGGGTTTCTCCATCAGATGGTTTTAAGACGTGTCCCTGGGTTGGACCGGAAGCGTTGATTAACCTTTCCAGTTCTAAACCAGTGATGACGTTTTCAGCCGATTCGTAACTCCATTCTTTCTTCTCGGTTGGGTCGTAAGGGTCGTATCCAGTGGCCACGATTATGGTACCGATGTCTAATTCGATTATTTCTGGTTCCTGTTCGTGGTTTATTGCTCCTCTTTCACAGATCTGGTCGCAGAGTTTACATTCGATACAGTAATCTTTATCAATGGTAGCTACCAGTGGCACTGCCTGTGGGAATGGTATGTAGGATGCTTTTACCATACCCATTCCTTCGTCGAAGTAGTTTGGTATTTCGATTGGGCATACATCTGAGCAGCTTCCACAGCCGGTACAGAGGTCTTCGATTACGTATCTTGGTTTTTTCTCCACTTTGACTTTGAAGTTACCAATGTAACCGTCCACTTCTTTTACCTCGGAATAGGATAAGAGTTCGATGTTGTCGTGTTTACCGGTGTCCACCATCTTTGGTGCCAGGATACACATGGAACAGTCCAGGGTAGGGAATGTTTTATCCAGCTGGGACATCCTTCCACCGATGGTGGGGTTTTTCTCTACCAGGTAGGTCTTAAATCCCATGTCACCCAGGTCAAGGGCGGCCTGGATACCAGCGACACCTCCACCTATAACCAGTGCGGTGTCTGTAACAGCTACGGTTTCAGCTTCCAGTGGTTCTAATAATCTTGCTTTGGCAACGGCCATTCTGATCAGGTCTTTTGCCTTTTCTGTAGCGGCTTCAGGTTGGTCCATGTGAACCCATGAGTCGTGTTCCCTGATGTTTGCAAATTCAAAGAGGAACGGGTTCAGTCCGGCTTCTTTCACACATCTTCTGAATGTGGGTTCGTGAAGACGGGGTGAGCATGCTGCTACCACTACTCGGTTTATACCTTTTTCTTTGATGTCTTTTTGGATCATTTCCTGTCCAGGGTCGGAACAGAAGTACTTGTATTCTTTAGCTTCCACAACATTGGGCAGGGTTGCTGCATATTCTTCTAATGATGGAACGTCGATCACACCACCAATGTTGATACCACAATGACATACATAGACTCCTATTTTTGGTTCTTCGGTTGCTTCTTGTTTCTTTTCTTCTTCTGCCATTAGATCACCTATATTCGAATATGATAATCATCTAATCTAACATAGTATTTTATGGTGTAGGGTGTATCACCACTATAAATAAAGTTTTCTATTTATTTTTTTATACAAAGTATATATACTAGAAAAAAATCCACCTGAAAATCGAATGGCAATATTCTATTTCCAGTTTCAGGTAAATAGAAATCCTTTTAAAATAAAAAAAAGATGAAAATGAATTAAAATTTGATAAGGGGTTTGATTTACCCTTAAATCTAATCGACTATACCCTCGGTGACGATCTTGAAAACCGCTTCTCCTTCGGGTAAGTGGGGACTGTCCATCAGCCTGGCGATTCTTTTACCGGCCAAACCTTTCTTAAGCCATATCCTGTATGTAGCGGCATGTCCCAGAACGTGACCTCCAATAGCCTTGGTAGGACTGCCAAAAAACGCATCTGGACGGGCCTGTACCTGATTGGTTACAAATACAGCAACATTATATGTGTTGGCAATATTTTGCAGTGTATGGAGGTGTTGATTCAGTTTCTGCTGTCTGGTGGCCAATGATTCCCTTCCCACATATTCCGCACGGAAATGGGCGGTCAATGAGTCCACTATGACCAGCCTGATGTTTGCACCGCTTTGTATGAGTTCGTTAACCTTATCTGCCATCAGCATCTGGTGGGCTGAGTTAAACGCCCGGGCTATGTGTATCTTGGCCAGAACTTCTTCCACATCCAGCCCGAATCCTTCTGTTATCTGCTCGATTCTCTCTGGACGGAAGGTGTTTTCAGTATCAATAAAAACACATTCTCCATTTAAGCCTTTCTTTTCCGGGGGTAACTGCACACTGACGGCTAATTCATGTGATATCTGGCTTTTACCAGAACCAAATTCACCAAAAACTTCAGTTATTGACTGGGTTTCTATTCCGCCTCCGATCAATTCATCAACAGCGGTGCTTCCGGTGGTTATCCGGCCGACATCCTTCCGGCGTTCCATAACGTCCAGGGCAGTTTCAAAGTCTATCTGTTCTGCTTTACGGGCTGCTTCAATTACTTTTTCGGCTACTCCTTCCCCAATATCTGCCTTCACACTTAATTCCTTGGCTGTGGCGGTGGCTAACCTCATCATATCGCCGAAACCGGCGTCTCTGAGTTTTTGGGCTGTTTTCTCCCCAACATTTGGTAATTCTTCCAGTTCAACCATTTTAATCTCCCTTTAACGTTTATTTTTTACACATCTTCAAATTAAAGCTTCTTCTCCAGTACTTTACGGGCGTTGAGTCTTATTTCTTCATTATATTCATCGTAATTCGCGTTGGCGATGATGGTTATCTCCATTTCCAAGAGATCATTTACTTTATCTTCCAGAGATCCTTCATCCCCAGTTTTACGAAGGATTTCTTCCACTTCCGGGGTGGTCATTTCAATGAGTTCCTCTGCTGATTTTCTGAAGAAGGTGGTACGTATGGTACCGGTTTCATCTTCAATCACCAGGGGGATAATCATAAGATAATTGGGTTCTTCTATTTCTTCTCCACAGATTTCACAGACGAAGTTCTCCCCGGCAGGGTTCACCCTTTTGTTACAGTTAGGACACATCTCATAGAGGATTTTGTTCCCATAGGCTTCGATTACCTTCCCAGCTACCTTTATATTCCTATCATTTTCTTCTATTTCATCGATTTTCTTTTTAGGATATCTTTTTTCCTGGATTTCGTTTATGGAAGGTATTTTAGAAGCTTCTTCTTCATCTGCCTTGGCTATGGGGGTGTTTCTACTTAAACTTAGCTCGATATGGTCATTTCTAAGTACCACCCTGGGATTTTCTATTTTAATTACATCTCCTTCATTCAATGGTGTTTTAGCCTTTTCATCCCATAGTGATGCTCTGACCACTCCAGTATGGTCCCCTATCTCCACTGAACGCACCACTCCTGGAGTGCCGTCACTTCTTACGAATTCGTTGGGATCATCCAAACCCACTACCCGGCCGATTAATCGTACATCCCGGTCACCCTCTTTGAGTTCCTCTATATTCTTGTTTTGGTAGATGGATTTTTCAAGTTCGCTTAGAGAGGGTAGATCTTTCAGTTCTTCATCGCTTGGTTTGATTAACCTGGCCGTTTTTCCAACGCTGAGTTCGATATCCTGGGTTCCCATTCGGGTTCTTGCATTCTCGATTTTAACTGCGTCTCCCATATTCAACGAGCTTTCTGCCTTTTCATCCCAGAAGGATATCCTTACCACGCCACTATCATCGGCGACTTCAGCCGAACGAACCAGCCCCGTACTACCATCGTCTCTCTGGAACTCGTTGGGTTCGAAGAGGTTTATAACCCGTCCGATTATATCTACTTCTTCTCCTTCATCTTCGATGGTATTTAGATCCCCAATCTTAACCGGTTTAAGGTATTTACCACATTCTTCAAGCATTTCTTTTATATCATCTTCTAATGGGGGATTCACTGTTATAACGGTGTTCCAGTTGGTGTTTATTCGGTAATCTGTCCCGGAATAATCATCGAATTCGATGTTTCCCCCGGTGATTTTTATGACGTCTCCCTTTTTCAGCTCAATTTTGGTATCTTCATTCCATAAGGTGACCCTTATTTTACCGGTGTTGTCTTCTATCTCCAGGGATCTGACCTGGCCGGTGCTGGCGTCATCCCTTACAAAGGTTATGGTGTCATAGATTTTACTTACCACACCGAAGACAGTTACATCACGCATTTCATGGGCGTCACCAATTTTCAGGACGCTTTCAGTGTATTCTGGGACGTCGAAGTCGCCTTTTATTATCCTTCCCAGATAGAAATGGGATAGTGATATTACACCATTCCGCAGTCTGCTCTGCGCTCCTAACACTTTTATAGAATCGCCTTCCTGGATATCCAGGGCTTCTAAGAGTTCCGTGTCTTTATTCCATAACATGAGACTGGTTTTTCCACTTTTATCCTGTATTTCCAGGGGTATGAACTTACCTTCCTTACCGTTTCGGTCGAAGGTCCTGACTCGGGGTATCCTGATGACCCTGGCAATGATGTTGACTTCCATGTCCTCTTTGATATCCTTTATATCTGTTATTTTCTCTTCATATGGTGGTAAATCAGGATAATCATCTTCTGAAAGTTTTTCAATGTTGGAGTTGAGGTTAAGGTGTGCTTCGTCACTTCTGAATCCCTGTTTTATTTCAACACCCTTTACCCTTATCACGTCGCCTTCCTGGAATTTTTTAAGTAGTTTGATATTCTCAGTCCACAGCACTACTCTCATTTCACCGGTATCGTCAGCTATCAATATATTGGCCAATTTTCCTTCTCTTCCCTTTCTGTTGACGAATTTTTTCACGTTGGAAATACGTTTAACCCTTCCAACCAAACTCACGTTGTGATTGCCGGCTTTTAACTCGGATATTTTGTACTCTTTGGAATCTTCGGCCAATGGCTTGTTTTCTTCGTCCACATATTCACCCACAATTACCCTAGCCACATCCAGTTCACCCATGAAACTAACTTCCTCATAATCCTTCATACGGTTTTTCATTTCCTCTAAAAACTCGTCATATGAGATTTTATCCTTTATCTTCTCATATTCGTCCCTAATCTCTTGGCTTATTTCCGTCATTTGACTTCCCTCATCAAAATATTTCACTTCGATCTTATTATAATTATAAGATAAGATCGGCTTGTATTCCTGTTAGTAATTAATATAGTAATACAATATATAAATATTTGTATTACAAAGGGGGTGAATTTTCCCAGATTTTTGTATCCATAATTGATGATTTTGGGAAATATAACAATTTATTCTCTTTTTAATACTATTATGATCTATTAATTTATTAAAAAATAATTTCCCGAGCATTTGAGAAGTAATGAATCATGAATTTTACAGGAAAATTTTAGGTAGAAAATAGACTGGTTCTACTTAATATATTAATACTCCACTAGCAAACTATTTATAATAGTTAGTTAGATAAAACTATTTAATTGAACATATTACCAGGTGAGAGAGTGCACAGAGAACTAGAATTGGTAGAATCCATGGATAAATTAACCACATTCACCAGAAAATTCCAGAAACAACTTTTAAGTGGAGATCTAAAAGATTACACCCTAAGACAGCTCTATTACATCGAACTCATCAACAAAAACAGGGGAATAAGTATCTCCGACCTCGCCAGGATCCTGGGTGTGAAAAAATCAACGGTTTCAGTGGCCATAAACCAGCTGATAGATCTGGAAATAGTGGAAAAAACCCAATCTGAAAGAGATAAAAGATTTTATTACCTGGAACTCACACTAAAAGGTGAGGAAATCATAGAAAAGCACATGCAAGTCCATAAAAACACGATAAAAAAGATATTAAAGATTTTAAACCCAGAAGAAGTTGATAATTTCATTGATATTGTAAATAAGATATCTACATTATAAAATAACCTATAAAATAGAAAAATAACCCATTAAAATAGAAATTGGAGGAGTGAAAAATGCCCATGACCATGGCAGAGAAAATAATGGCAAAGGCCTCAGAGAACAGGGAGGCCAAAGCTGGAGAAATAGTGATGGCCAACATCGACGTGGCCATGACCCATGATTTAACAGGACCTTTATCTGTGGAATCATTTAGGAAAATAGGACTAAAAAATGTCTGGGACCCGGATAAGATCGTAGTACTATTCGATCACCAGGTGCCGGCTGACTCACTGGACGCAGCAGCGAACCATATCATGTTAAGGGAGTTCGTGGAAGAACAGGGTATAAATAATTTCTACGATGTCAGAGAAGGGGTCTGCCACCAGGTGTTACCTGAAAAGGGACACATAGTTCCGGGAGAGGTAGTAGTAGGGACAGACTCCCATACATGTACACATGGGGCTTTAGGGGCTTTTTCGACAGGGATCGGATCAACAGACATGGCCATGGTTTTCGCCACGGGCAAACTATGGTTTAAAATCCCGGAAACCATAAAATTCGACATCCAGGGAAGTTTAAAGGATTATGTATATGCCAAGGACGTGGTGCTCCATATAATAGGTGAAATAGGTGCAGACGGTGCAACTTACAAGGCATGTGAATTTGCCGGAGAAACCACCAGGGAAATGTCAGTATCAGAGAGAATGGTCCTCTGTAACATGGCCATAGAGATGGGTGGTAAAACAGGTCTGGTTGAACCAGATGAAAAAACGGTGAATTATCTGAAAAACCGCACCACCAAGGAATATGAGATACTGAAGACAGATCCAGATGCAGAGTCACTGGAAACCCTGGAGATAGATGTGAATGATTTAGAACCCCAGATAGCCTGCCCTCACAACGTGGACAACGTGAAACCAATTTCAGAGGTAGAGGGGACCAGTATAGATCAGGTGTTCTTAGGATCTTGCACCAACGGTAGACTGGAAGATCTCAGAACCGCCGCAGAAATCGTGAAAGGCCACCAGGTATCAGATAAGGTAAGAATGCTGGTCATACCCGCGTCAAGGGAAGTTTACCTCCAGTCCATGGATGAAGGGCTATTAAGGATCTTCGCTGAAAGCGGGGCACTGGTCTGCAACCCATGCTGCGGGCCCTGCCTGGGCGGACACATAGGACTGGTGGGCCCGGGAGAAGTCAGTTTATCCACGTCCAACCGGAATTTCCAGGGAAGACAGGGAAGCCCCGAAGCAGAAGTATATCTAAGTTCTGCAGCCGTAGCAGCCTCATCTGCATTGAAGGGCAGTATAACTGACCCGCGTGAATAAAAAAAATTTGAGTTTAAAAAATCCACTTAACTGAAATAATTAACGTTAACAGGTGTTTATAATGAAAGACAAAATCGAAGGAAGGGTTTGGAAGTTCGGAGATGATATAGACACGGATATAATCATCCCCGGGAGATATTTAGTACTCACCGATGAAAACGAACTGGCCAAACACGCCATGGAAGGATTAGACCCAGAATTCTACAATAAAACCAAGGATGGAGACATCATACTGGCTGGGAAAAATTTCGGCTGCGGGTCCTCCCGGGAACACGCCCCCATAGCCCTCAAGGCCGCGGGAATATCAGCAGTTGTAGCGGAATCTTTTGCCCGTATATTCTACCGAAACGCCATAAATGTAGGACTCCCCCTCTTAGAATCTGAAAAGATTTCATCCAGCTTTGATGAGGGAGAAGAAATCGAATTAGACATGGATAAAGGCGTTTTAAAGAACGAAAGAACTGGTAAAGAATACGAAGTAAAGAAATTACCCGAATTCATGCTGGAAATCCTGAACAACGGTGGATTAATCCCCTACCTTAGAGAAAAGTTGAAAGAAGAGATGTAAGAAAAGAGAACTGAAATTAACAGAAATATAAAAAATTAACGTAAAAATTAACCAAAGGAGCACTTTTTTATGTACAAAATAGCAGTTATACCCGGAGACGGGATTGGAAAAGAAGTTATGGAAGCAACACTGCACGTGTTAGAAGCACTGGATATAGAATTTAATTACACCTTCGCCGATGCCGGTGATGAATATGAGGAGAAAACAGGGATTGCCCTGCCCCAGGAGACGGTCGACGTGGTAAAAGCATCACAGGCCTGCCTGTTTGGAGCGGCCGGTGAATCAGCAGCCGACGTAATAGTTAAGTTAAGACAGGAATTAGACCTCTACGTAAATTTAAGGCCGGTGAAATCTTACCCGGGCACCAACTCTCTATTTGATAATTTAGACTTCGTAATAGTCCGGGAAAACACAGAAGGACTTTATATAGGGTTGGAAGAGTACACCGAGGACGGTGCCATAGCTAAACGTGTTATCACCAGAAAAGCCTCAGAGAGGATATGCAGATTCGCCTTTGAATATGCTAAAAAAACAGGAAGGGAAAAAGTTACAGCGGTGCATAAAGCTAACGTCCTTAAAAAAACTGATGGGATATTTAAAGGTACTTTCTATAATGTGGCCCGGGATTACCCGGATATGGAATTAGACGATCGATATGTAGATGCCACTGCCATGTTCTTCATCACCAGGCCCGAGATGTTTGATGTGATCGTTACCACCAACCTATTCGGTGATATTCTATCTGATGAAGGTGCCGGACTAGTCGGGGGATTGGGACTGATCCCATCGGCCAACATAGGGGAAAATCAGGGATTATTCGAACCAGTACACGGTTCAGCACCAAGCCATGCCGGGAAAGGCACAGCCAATCCTTCAGCCATGATCTTGTCAGCAGTTTTAATGCTGGATTACCTGGATGAGAGCGAGGCGGCACGGAAACTGGAAGATGCCCTGGTGGAAGTGTTAAGGGAAGGGAAAACAGTAACCAGGGATTTAGGTGGTAGTTCTTCTACCATGGAAATGGCCGGTGCTGTGCGGAAGAAACTGGAAAATTAACTCATTTTTTTTTAAAATCTTTTTTATTTAATATCTTTTTTTTAAATCCAACTTATTTTTTTTATCAATTTATTTTCTAAGCAAAGTTAAAAAGATTAAAAATTTATAATAGAAATGATTCTATAAATTTAAGCGTGGAAATGATTAAATGATTTTATTTTCGTATGAGGTTAATTAAAATGAAAGTAGCCGATGTCAGAGCTGATATTCCCTTCCTGGATGAAGTCATATAT
The DNA here is from genome assembly GCA_002495625.1 of Methanobacterium sp. UBA375. GTDB lineage: Archaea > Methanobacteriota > Methanobacteria > Methanobacteriales > Methanobacteriaceae > Methanobacterium_A. Next base: position 88,994 of record DAGC01000001.1, read on the forward strand.
ATAGATGCTGCCAGCACAACACCCACCCCTCAACCGGTGGTCGATGCCATGTGCGAATATTACTACCACTTTAATTCTAACACCGGTAGAGGAGCGTATAGGACGGCCATTAAAGCTACTGCCGAGGTCAGGAAAACCAGAGAAAAACTGGCTAAATTCATAAATTCGGACCCAAAGGAGATAATTTTCACTAAAAACACCACAGAAGCTATAAACTTAGTGGGTCATGGATTTAAATTTGAAAAAGGTGATTCTATTATTGTCCCCAACATAGAACACCATTCCAATCTGTTGCCCTGGTTAAATCTCCAAAAAAAGGGTATAAATGTAAATATAATTAAATCTGACGAGTATGGGAGGGTAAATCCGGCCGATATAGAAAATACCATCGATGAAACAACAAAACTCGTCACTGTAACCCATGTCTCTAATTCTATCGGTTCGCTCTTACCTGTTGAAGAGATAGGCAAAATAGTCAAGGAAAATAATGCATATTACATGGTGGACGCTGCCCAGTCCATGGGACATATGTCGTTAGATGTTAAAAAAATCCAGGCCGATTTCGTGGCTTCTCCAGGCCATAAAGGACTTTTAGGTCCTGTAGGGACGGGATTCCTGTACTGCAACCAGGAAATCATTGAGGATCTTGAACCCATAAATTTAGGCGGTGGGACAGTTTCCGATGTCACTGAAGACGATTTTAAGCTGTCTAAAGTACCCGGACGTTTTGAAGGCGGCACACAAAATATTTCAGGGATAATAGGTTTAGGAGCGGCAGTAGATTATTTAAATAGAATTGGAATGGAAAAGATTGAAGAACACGGAAAAAAACTCACTAAATTCATGTATAATGAGATCAAAGAGATTGAAAACAGCATAGTTTACGGACATCCAGAAGCTATTTATGATATGGTGGGCTTTAATATAAGTGGAGTGAACTGCCACGACGTGGCCAAGATACTGGATGAGCAGAAAACCATCTGTGTAAGGAGCGGTATGCACTGCGCCATACCGGCCATAAGACAAATAGGGGCCTACGATCTTGGCGGTACAGTCCGGGCATCAATTCACTATTACAACACTAAAGAAGAGATACAAACTTTAATAGACACTTTGGAAGAAATTTCCAGATACCTGGGAAATTAAAAAGGGGTAAAAATTATGGACAGAGCGCAATGGATAGCGATATTTATCATACTTATAATGGCCATAAGTTCGGTGTCGTATATCGTGGCCTTCATTTAAATTTCAACAAATTTAACTAAAGATATAATTAACTGAATAAATAGTATTCAAACCAGATACTGAATTAAAATTATTCTACAACTAAAACCAGGCTAATGGAGGAAATAAGATGGTAAAATTAGGAGCAGTAGTAGCAGAATTCAATTTCGACATTACACAGATGATGCTGGACCTGGCACGTGAGCATGCTAAATTTCTGGATTCAGAGATAACCGAAGTAATCACCGTACCCGGAGTCTTTGACATGCCCCTGGCAATTAAAAAACTCTTAAAAAATGATGACATAGATGCAGTAGTAACTTTAGGCGCAGTAATTGAAGGATCAACCTCACACGATGAAATAGTGGTGCAGCACGCATCCCGTAAAATAGCTGATCTGGCACTGGAGTATGACAAACCAGTTGCCCTGGGAATCACCGGACCAGGCATGACCAGGTTGGAAGCTCATCAAAGGGTGGACTATGCTAAAAGAGCCGTGGAAGCAGCTGTTAAAATGTGTAAACGGTTAGAATAAACTATTTTTATAAATTTCATTCTTTTTAATTTCTTTATAGGAGATTTGGCTAATGGAAATTCTAACGCCTCAGGATCTGAAAGACCAGTTTAAGGATCCCTGGATAGCCCCGTATAAGAAAGTCTTAACCATGGTTGATCAGGGAATGGTGGAACTGGTGGAATACCACCCCTGCGTAAGCGGTTCCCAGTGGATGGTATATCAGTATAAAAGGAGCAGCGACCTGGTTTTAGATTCTAAGAGGGATGGATATAAGCACACCTACCTTTTAAAAGTTGGAAAAAGTGATATGAACTTAAAGCCAAGTTTTAAGGCTGCTGGAATAGAGGAAGTATCTGTAGAGGGTGATGAAGTACGCGTAGTCCACGCTGGTTTAGCAGGCGCGGGTGTTGGCGCGGCGATGTGCCGGGGCATGGCCCAGGGTGTTAAAAGAGTCGAACTCTACGATGTAGGCGGCGGTTCCAAGCTCGGCCGTGCAGCGGTGGTCACACCAGTTATGGAGAAGATAATTCTAGGCATAGATGATACAGACACCAAGGAAAAGGGTGCCACCTGGACCCTAGCCAATAATGTGGGGATGGAACTCAGTAAAATGGGATTCGAATATTTAGATCATATTACAGTCCAGCTTTACCCCCATAACCCTAATAAAACCCAGAACTGCGTGGCTATAGCCCTGGTGTTTGCAGTTAAACCTGGGGGAAAGGATGAACTGGTGGAAAAGGCCACTGAAATCCTTAAAAAACATACCCTATCAGATGATACATCAATAGCAGTCCTTGAAGGCCTTAAAGTCCCAGATAAGCTCAGGGAATATGGTGAAGCTGCTAAAAAGTCCATGATCTACCTGGAAGAGACCCAAAAAGTAGCGGAAGAATTGGGCATACAACTGGTGGAGGTTACCGGAGCCCAGGGAGAAATAGGTGCTTTAGCCGCTTTAGGGCTCTATAATGATGTGGAAGAGGCGGCGAAGGTTTATTATTAATTAATTTCGTTGTGATAGATGAACTCAAATTTTACAGATGAAAACAAGCTCAAAATTCTATATTGCTAACGTGTGAAGATCAAATTCAAAAACATCCCCTCATTAACGTTGGCGAAGGTCATATCTACCTTATCTTCACGTTCGATTTCGATTCTGATTACCATATTATTTAGATAAATGTAATAATTGCCTTCAGGGTTCTGATCATTGAAAACGATATTTCGGTATCTTACCCCATTAATATAAACCCCGTATGTACCGTTTTCAAAAATTCCCTTGGTGCTGGCCACCCTCTGGTCATCGATATATACGTTTACAATTCTTCCATTATCCGCCCCAGTTTTAACGAATACTCCTTCTTCAACGGTTAAATTTTCATAATTTTCTACTGGAACAATTTTTTCTGCATAGAGGTTTTTGAATAGATTCCTGACATCACTGTCCCTTATCACATCCCTGACATTTAATCCCAGGAAAGTTCTGGCATCTGAGGGTATACGCATCACATTGTCCTCTCCAGGAACCGTTTGATTAAGGGAGTATCTCAGACTATTTATATAGATACTATCTCCGTAACCAAAACCCAAAGAATCCATAGCCTCCTGGGGCATTCTTATAAGGGTTGATTCATTTTCCAGGGCGCTGTCTACTGTATATGGTCCTCGGAGGTCGTAACTTTTATTGTTTTCATTGGGGCCCCAGATTATTAGATTACGAGAGGTTGGTTCGATGCTTATTCTTCCGTCTTCAAAGTGAGAAGCCCCTAAAAGAGTGCTGACCATGGCGATTAATATAATGCTCGATACAATTATGGGCGCGTGCATATAAAAAAAGGATTTAAGTGTTTGCCATCTTCCTTCAGGCTTTCTCATCACGTTATAGGACATTCTAATTATTTTAACCAGATAATATACAGCAACGACTACTCCGGCGATGGAAATGATTAATCCCAGTTCCACCGGCACGGGCCTAATGAAGAAAGTGCTGAAAACGCCCAGAAACACCAATGAAAGCCCTAAGATCTCCATACGTATGGATCTGCCCAGGGAGTCGATCATGGTCACTCTTCCGTACTCGGTAGCCCTCTGAACTATGGTCCTTACCACTTCGGTGGCTACCACGTTGAGTTCGTGGAGTGAAGATAGCATGTGATGAATTTCACCGATATCCACTTCCTTTATCCTTAAACCCATCACATCTGCATCCAGAACGATTCCCACATCCACACCATAGTCATCTTCCAGTTTTATCCGATTCAGGAAGGATCTTTTAGCAGCGAACTGTCCACTGAGGGGTTGGGCAAACTTCAATTCAGGGAAAAAGAAATTCAAGAGGGGTTTGGCAGTTAACTCAGTCACCCGTCCAGCGGCCCTTTTAAACTTGGTCTTGGTGATATCGGCCTCCCCAGTGATAATGGGTTTGATGATGCTATCCACCTGTTGGGGGGTTAAATTTTCGATATCTGCATCTAAAAAGACTACTATATCACCATTTGAATTTTTAAATCCAGTTTTTATGGCAGCACCCTTTCCCCTGTTTTTAACATGCTGAATAACCGTGGCACCTGCATTTTCTGCTACCTTCGCCGTGTCATCGTAGGATCCATCATCAACAACGATGGTCTCATCGATGTAACCTACCTTTTTTACAGTTTTAACCACATGACCAACGGTTTTTGACTCGTTAAAAGCGGGGATGATCACGGAAACCGACATATCACTGGAGTTAACAGTTTTAATAGCACCGAAGATCGAGAGCAAAAATAGGATGATCCATAACACGTAGATTGCACCTTCAAAAAATTTCTTTAGTTAAATTCATCATCAAGTATATATAACCATTTGTATAGGTCTACTTTAATTTTTTCCCAATTTTTTTCCCAATTCTTCTAAAAAACTTTATTTACTTTTCTTGTGCATATAATTTTAGTATATGGGGATATTAAATTAATCTAAAAACTGGAAATGAATTACCTACCTGATAAATGAACTCTAAACTGGTGGAAGTTATGGAACCAAAAATTATGATACTCCTGGGGAGTGCATCTGATTTTGCCATTGCAGAGAAAGCGATCGATATTCTGGAAACCATGGAAATCCCCTACGATTTACACGTGGCTTCAGCCCACCGCACTCACCAGAAGGTCAAACAGATAGTCACTGAATCCACCAACAATGGGGTGGAAGTTTTCATGGGAATCGCCGGACTTTCAGCCCACTTACCAGGGATCATAGCCGCCAACACCCACAAACCAGTGGTTGGTGTACCGGTTAATGTTAAACTGGAAGGACTGGATGCACTATTTGCCTCGGCCCAGATGCCCCAGGGAGCTCCTGTAGCCACAGTAGGTATTGACCGGGGTGAAAATGGAGCTATACTGGCTTCCCAGATAATAGGAATCCGCGACCACGAAGTCAGGAGAAATCTCTCCCACATGCGCCGGGAATTCTTCTTCAAAGTTGATAAGGATGAAAAAAGCCTGGAGGAAAAGCTCAAGGGTAAATATTACACTAAAAACATATTCGAAGAAAAACTGGATAATTCAACGAATAAAATAAATAATGGAGACAAGCCAGATATAGCCATCATCGCCGGTAGCTATACAGATATCAAAGTAGCAGAGAAAACCACGGGGTTACTGGATAAATTGAATATCACCTACGACCTGAAGATATTATCTCCCATAAGAGACCCCGAGGCATTCGAAGAATACATGGGCGAGATGGAGGATGTTAAACTATTCATTGCTATTTCTGGACTGTCAGCACATGTAACTGGTTCGGTGGTGGCCTACACCGAAAAACCAGTGATAGGCGTGCCCTGTTCCATAAGACTGGACGGCTTAGACGCCCTGCTTTCCATGGTAGACATGCCCCCTGGTGTTCCTGTAGCCACCATGGGCATAGATGAGGGTGGTAACGCAGCATTACTTGCGGCTGAAATGCTGGCCATAGGAAATGAGGAATTACAGGATAATTTATTGAATTTAAAGAAAAATCAGGAGCATAGTTAGATATGGAGGGGTTAATATGGATAATTTAAAGGACTTTCTCCAGGTACTGGAGCAGGAATTCCAGGTAATTGAAGTGGATCAAGAGGTATCCCTGGAATATGAAGTAGCCAAAATACTTAAAGACAATCCAAAAGATTTGATCATATTTAATAATATAGCAGGCAGTGATAAACGGATAATATCCGGTATATGCAACACCAGGGAGAAGATTGCCCGGTCACTGGATGTGAAGGTGCCTGAAATTGGTAGTAGAATAATTAAGGCTATGGAAAACCCCATGCCAATTACTGATATTCAAAGTACACGTGATAACTTCCCTGTTTCTGGGAAACCAGACCTTAAAGAAATACTTAAGGAAATTCCCATCCCCACCTACTATAAAAATGACGCCGGCCCCTACATAACCACGGGGGTGATCATAGCCAAAGACCCGGAAACCGGGATAAGAAATGCATCCATCCACAGAATGCTGGTAAAAGAGGGTAACCGGATGGGAGTAAGGATCGTTCCCAGAAACCTTTACACCTACCATCAGAAGGCAGAAAAATTAGATGAACCACTGGAGATAGCCATAGCCATAGGCATGCACCCGGCCACACTTCTCGCCTCCTGCACATCCATACCCATAACTGCAGACGAACTGGAAGTGGCTAACAACTTCCACCAGGGCGAGATGAAACTCATAAAATGTGATACAGTGGATATAGAAGCACCGGATTGTGAGATACTCCTTGAAGGACAAATTCTACCACATGAAAGGACGGAAGAAGGTCCGTTTGTTGATCTCACAGATACGTATGATGTGATACGTAGAGAACCAGTGATTGAAGTTACAGAAATGCACTTAAAGGAAGATCCACTATTCCACGCCATCATGCCCGCCGGACTGGAGCATAAACTCCTCCAGGGACTGCCCCAGGAGCCAAGGATATTTAATATAGTCCGGAACACAGTCCCCACAGTGAAAAATGTTGTCCTAACTGAGGGGGGCTGCTGCTGGTTACATGCAGCTGTGTCCATCCAGAAACAAACACAGGGTGATGGAAAAAACGTTTTAATGGCTGCTTTAACGGCTCATCCATCACTTAAACATTGTGTGGTGGTTGATGAGGATATTGATGTCTTTAATAATGATGATATAGAATATGCCATCGCTACCAGGGTTAAAGGAGACGATGATTTGATTGTTATTCCCGGGGCCCGTGGGTCATCACTCGATCCAACCGCTACCCCTGATGGGACCACTACCAAGATAGGGATCGATGCCACCAAACCCCTGGATAAACTGGAGAAGTTTGAGAGGGTCAGCCGATCAGAAGACTAAAAAGTAATTTATCTTTAAGACTAAGAAATAGCATTCAAATTTATTTAATTATTTAGATTAGAAATAGGATTCAATTTATTTAAATAATTAATACTAGAAATAGGATTCAAATTAAATAATTTCTATGGTGCTTTTTACCGATGGAACTGTTGTTTTGTCTACTTTTTCTATGATGAAAAGGCAATGATCATCTCCTCTGGCTATACATTTTACTTCGTCCACTTGAACTTCGGACCCGAAATGTTTAGAGAAGATGGATGCAAAAATTCCTGCCCCAATTGCACAGTTAGATCTATCTATATTGATCATATCTTTACATTCAAAATTATTGTCGATGCGGATGGTTATAGGATCCGTACCAATCGATTTAAAATTTCCCAGGTGGAATCTTTTCCATAGGTTCCCTACATTGTCCATGACTTTTTCAGTTTCTGGGGATTTTACGTATTCATAGATTGATTCGCCTGCAAAATTCCCTATATTGAAAAGTAATGGATATATATCGATACCATTTTCACCTAGATAAATTCTAATAGTTGTAAACAGTAATCCGTAAAAGTTTGCCGGGTCATTAAGTGGAATGACGGTAATAAGTGAATTTTTAAAATATTTCTCTACATCGATATCATAGTTTATATTTGAGGATAATTCAGCAAGCTGTTTTGCCTTGATATAAAAAGATTTTTTCCTTTTATCGTTTAAATCTGCTTTTGATCCGATTATTCCCTTTTCCTCTAATATTTTAAGATGATTCGAAAGGTTTGGCTTAGATTTCTTGGTTTTTACTAAAAGTTCGTCAAAATATAAATCATCCGTTTCAAACAGGGACAGTATATTTGCTTTAACCGGGGATTCTATTATTTTTGGCCCCTCAGAAGTCATATAGATCCGTACATAATCTGATCTTTTATACATATACTTTAATTTATGCAGATTTGAATTATTATACTTTCATTTAGGTATTAACGCGTTCTAATTTTTTATTAAATATTTACACTTGAAATTGATGTTTGTTAAGTTGGTATGTTAACAGTTAAAAGAAGCCTTGAACGATACTATAGCCTTTTTTATTAATTTTTTTTGAATTTTTTTAATATATTTTTGGCTTTGTAGAAATCCTATTTGGATTTTGATGTT
>DAGC01000009.1:0-31541 GCA_002495625.1 Methanobacterium sp. UBA375
AAAAAAAAAAAAAAATACAATATAAATCAAAACAAAAAAAAAAAAAAAAAAAAAATAAAAATTTTTTTTCTTCAAAGCCAAAATAAAAGGAAAAAATTCCTACTTAGAGAACTCTAAAACTGTTTATAATCAGATCGAAGTTGCTCTGCTCTTTTTCAAAGTTGTTAGGGATGGTGCCGCAGAGGATCACGTATATCTGTCCATTCTGTGAAATCCACACCGCCCTCATCTGGGTTTCATAACCGCCGTAATTGGTCATATAAACATTTTCAAAGGCTTTATTATTATTCACTGTGATGTTGGCCTCTGAAATACGCTGATTAGTTGTGTTGTTAAAGAGTTGTGCATAATTTTCTGTGTAAACTGCTTCCAAATCCTTACCCTCTGTATCATTCGGTTTCTGGATAAGCACGAAGGTAGATGGGTTATTTCGAGCATCTACCGTGGAAGGATCCCCCACTGCAACTACGGCATTGGGTGCTGTGGTGTTTGCTATATTCCACGTTCCATTATAGGTGAATGAAACGTTGTTTCCAGAATAAGATTTGGTCTGGTTGGCCTCATCATCGGTAACACACCCAGAGGCTAAAATAACCAAGGTCAATATGACTAACACTAAAAAAATTGGGTATTTTTTCATAGATTCACCTTGAATTAATGTAACGAATTTTTAAAAGCGGTTAGATCGTATTAATTTTTTATTGTAATTAAATCTTTATATAGTTTAAAAAAATTTTAATAAAAAAAAGGAATTCTGGATTTTATCATCTGCTACTATTAGTCGTTGGGTTAGTAGGTTGTGTAGGAGTATTGGTACCACTACTACTTCCGCCGCTGTTACTGCTACCACCGGTGCTGGTGCCACTACTTCTACTCGTTGAAGTGGATTGTCCGGTGTTATTGGTGCTGGTGGTTGTATTGGTCATGTTGGTGGTGTTGTTTACCACGGGAAATGCACTTTGATTTATAGTCATGTTTGCTGCTGCTGATTCGGACGGTATCTTCATGAGGAAGACTCCAAATCCAATACCTGTAACGAATATTAATGCCAGTATGGTATATATCACTGCTTTACGCTGTTTTCCATTTGATGCAGTTTTGGCTTTAGGGTAGGATGGACTGGAAGAGGTGATGAATTGTTTCATAAGCTCTTCTTTAGCCTGTTTTGCTTCTTCGGCTTCTTTCTTCTCTGTCCAATATTCCAGGGGTTTTTCAACCTCCCCTCTGCCCTGTAATCGTTTAACCCTATCAGCTACTTCCAAAGTCTCCAGCTTACTTTGTAAATCCTTTTTTTGAGAGTTATAAGTTTTCTCTGATATGTTACCCTGTGAAAACTCAAACTCCAGTTCCTGCAAACTTCGGATGACTTTTTCTTTATCTGATTTTATATCAATCATCTCCTTCTTTAGGGTATGAACCAAAAATCTTTACGTATCCTACTTTTGGTTTAATCATATTTATAATGTTTCTGATCATCTGGTCCTCCCTATGCCCCTCAAAATCTATGAAGAATATGTATCTTCCCAGTTTCTCCTTGGACGGTCTGGACTCTATCTTGGTGAGGTTAATGTTAAAACCCGCGAAAATTCCCAGTATTTCATATAAACCTCCTGGCCTGTCTTCTGAAAGGGAAAACACAATGGATGTTTTATCCTTACCAGTTTTCTCGTGATCTTCCCTGCTGATTATTACAAACCGGGTTAAATTATTCTTGTAATCCTGAATATCATTCGCTACGACTTTTAAACCGTTTATCTCTGCCGCTCTCCTGGTGCTGATTGCAGCAGAGGATTTTTTCCCCACAATTATTTCAGCTGCCTTTGATGTGCTGGTTACAGAACGCATCTCCACCTTCAGGTCTTCGATGAATCTCCGGCACTGGGACAGGGCCTGTGAATGGGAATAAACTATTTCAATATCACCCAACTCTGCATCAGGGTTTATCAAGAGGTTATGGCTTATAGGGAGTATGATCTCTCCCTTTATCTTTAAATTATAATCATGGGTCAACAGATCCAGTGTTATGCCCACCGAACCTTCTATGGAGTTTTCTATGGGAACCACTCCACAGTCTGCTTCGTCATCATCCACTGCCTGGAAAACCTCCGAGATGGTGTTGAAGGCCATATGCTCTCCCTCTATAGTCAGGGCCGCTTCCTCGGTAAACGTGCCTGGAGGGCCGAAAAATGCTATTTTCATAAACAAAACCATTTCATTATTTTATTTAATACAATCCACCGTTAAGGTAGTTAGTTATTTTATCAGTGGTCGATTGATGTACTCTTCTTATAACTGCCTTTCCATCCTCATAGTTTACCAGAACTGCCACCACACCTAAATCGCGGAGGTGCCTTAAAAACTCTTCTACTTCCTCTGGACTCTCGGCATCCATCGTCAGGTCTTCCCCGGCAACTTCATCGGCGGAGACATGTTTTATAGTATCCATCATGGGGTACAGTATTGATTCTCCCAGTCTTTGGGCTCTTTGTTTCATTTCCTCTTCTGATTCCTGCATCTCATATGACTGGAAGCCTTCCCTGATCACCCTGCTGAAGAAGAATGCTTTACCCAGGTCAAATGGGAATTTAAAGGCATATACTAATTCGTCATCATGGGCCTGGGAAGAGGTGTACTTGAGTGGGGGTAAATCCATTTGGGGGTCCTTTATAACCACTCCCTCCCTACCATTTTCTCCTAACTTTTTAACCAGTTCTAATATTTTAGTGGGAGCATCTTCAACGGAGTAAATCCCCAATAGGTTAACTGGTGGTAGATTATATTCATTCAGTAGTTCTCTCTTCTGATTTACAGGTAATGGTTTCCCGGTGAGTTTTTCCCTTACATCGAATATTCTAAAGCCCAGTTCCCCTATCTCTGGGTAGTAATGGGATACGTAAGGGTTGTTTGTCCCCAGCATCTCCCCACATATCACCAGATCTCCATGGTCCTGGAAGAACTGGGTTAAATCCATGAGTTCCTGTGCTTTCTTGGTGGTGTAGGGGCATACATATCCGCCCCGGGTGAAGGCCACAATTTCCGGATCTATGAAGGCTATGCGGACGTTGTATCCGTTCATCTTCTCTTCAACTGCCACTTCCCCCTGGAAATGGGATTTTATAGCTTCCTTTAACATCAGGGTCCTTCTTATTTTGGGAAATCCCCTGATTACCTGGATTTCCTCCCCGAGAGAGACCATGGTTCCGGCTTCGATTTTACCCACGGCCTTTCTAAATTGCAGGGCGGTGATGAACCTGTTCTGGTAAAATTTAAGGTTACCCTTCTTATAGGACTCTTCCAGTTTATGAGGTTCTAAGTCGAGTAGTTCAGGAAGTTCCTTAACAATAAACTCTTTGAGAGACATTTCAAAACTTTCCTACCGGAAGAACATTTAAAATAGAATTTATCTGATGATATCCTTCCTGACCTTATATCCGTCCGGTTATCTTGCGAAAAATCTGATGTGTTGTGGACAAGGCTGCATAGTGCAACTTGAGGTTCCGATCACATTCAGTGCAATTTACGCCGTCGATCTCAGTGGACCTCCTCCAGTTCCACTATGAGTTTCATTAAATCGGTCTTAGTAATGATACCGGTGAGTTCACCTTCATCCAGCACGGGCAGTCCACTGAAATTGTTTTCCACCATGATGGTGGAAACCTCTTCCATTGAAGCACTTCCTGGTACTGTTTTAACGTTCTGGGTCATGATATCTTCCACCAGCAGGTTCCTGATCCGGGCTGGTTTGTATTTATCTGGCACCACTTTGCGGAAGGAGATCATGGAACGTGCTATGTCCTTTGAAGTTACAATCCCCTCTAATGCATCATCTTCTGTTACTGGAAGTCTTCCGATGTCTTCATCGAATATCAGCCTCCGGGCGTGGACCAGTCTGTCCTGGGGACCGATGGTAATGGGGTCTGTTGTCATTCGATCTTCTACCTTGATCTCCTGGAAGGACCTGCCCTTGGTGGTGTTGAGGAAGTCTGTTTTAGTGAGCATCCCCTTGATCTCGCCACCGTCCACCACTGGTATTCCTCCAATGTTGTTTTCAATCATTATCTGGGCAGCTAATCCTATACTCTTGTTGCTTTCAATGGTCAGTGGGAGGTGTGTCATGACTGTGGAGACATGGAAATGGGAGGGTGCCAGATTTCCGTATCTGGAGGACCCTAAACGGCGGGCTATGTCCTTTTCAGTCATTATTCCCACCAGTTCTTTTACATGGTGGCTGTTGGTGTTTACCACCGGGAGTCGGGAGACTTTATGCTTTTTCATGATCTTAAGTGCATCCTGTATGTTTTGATCCTTATCCACCAAAAATACTTCTCTGCTCATTATATCTTTCACGTGCATTTTTTATTCTCCTTTAAACGTATTGAAGTTTTTTAGGGGCAATTGGGTAAATAATGGGATTTGATTATTGTATACCCCTGATTAAATCTGTTTTTGTAATTATTCCCACTATTTCATCGTCTTTTACCACGGGTAGTCCGCTTATTTTCTCTTTCAACATGATGAGAGCGGCTTTAGTGGCGTCTTCATCCTGATCTATCATGGTGACATCGTCTTTCATTATGTCTGAGGCGGTGAGCATGGAGATCAAGCGGAAGTTCTTCTTGTCTATTCCATTGGAATTTCTGATGAAATATATCTTCTCCACGGCCACTCCTGTCTCTGAATCTTCTACAGAAGCAAATGATATATTCTCCGGGGTTATGATACCAACAGGCTGGTTATCACGTATCACCACCACTTTACTGATTCCATTTTCCTCCATCACTCCGATAACATGGGCGATGCTGTGGTTTTCATTGACAGATATCACATCTTTACTCATCAACTCGGATACTTTCCACTTACCCTGATATTTGTCGTTGTAGAAGTTTAACAGGTCTGTTTTAGTTACCATACCGGTTAATCCATCATCATCCACCACGGGTATGGAGCTGATACCATTTTTAAGCATTAATTCCACCACGTTCTGGACATCTTCTGAGGGTCTCGTGGTTACCAGGCCTCCTGTCATGGCCCGGCCAATTAATATCTTATCTATGGGTCTTCTTTTCCATTCGGGCCCGTTACCCCTCATCTTTCGGCTTAAATCCTTTTCGGTGACAATTCCCACTGGTTTCCCCTGAGTGTCAACAATCACTACCCTGCTGAGGCCGTGTTTGAGCATTAAGTTCCTGGCATGACTTACCTGCTGGTTTTCCTGCATCACAACTACTTCATCACTCATTATGTCTTCAACTTTCATATCTATCATCCGCCAGAGGCTTTTAATTTTAGATGACTATAGATCTACATTTTATCTTTATATTTTATCCACAGAAAGCTCTTAAAATATCGCTTTCGGTTATTATTCCCTGTAGTTCATCACCGTGAACTACAGGTAGTCCGCCCATACCTTTATCTTCCATTATCTGACATATGTCACCTAATCGGGTACGGGTGGTGGTGGATATGACATTTTGTTCCATTATATCGCTTATGTAAGTGTTCAGGATCTCTTCTGCATTTCCCGTGCTGTTGAAGGCCCGGTTTTTCCCTAAAAATTCCATGACATCGGTGGCGGTTACTATGCCCACGATCTTCTCCTTCTCGGGGTGGGGTGTTTTACGTTCTTCTCCTATCACCGGGATTCTGCGGAGTTTGTTGCGGACCATTATCTTGGATGCGCCTTCAATTCTTGTACCGGGGGTGGTGGAGATGACATTTTCCGTCATGTAGTCTTCTACCAGTTCATCGGTGAGTACTCCGGCCATGAGCAGCACGAAATCTCTCTCAGATACTATGCCCACTATCTTATCCTGGGAATCCGTTACAGGAAGTGCTCCTACTTCCCATTTAATCATGTTCTCGATGGCGTCCTCCACCGAATCCTTATCACTCAACACATGGACTTCCCTGGTCATTATCTCCTTTACAGATTCATTTACTGCAGCCAGGAAGTTGCCCTGATACTTATCTTCTAAAATCTTATATTTATCCCCGCCGCCTAGAAAATCCAGGATGTCCATGGAGGTCACTATTCCCAGTAGTTTACCTGTTCCTGGATCGGTTATGGGTAGCCTTCTGAACTTGTTCTTGACCATGGTTTCAGCGGCTTCCTGTATGGTTGTACTTTGAGGTGCAGTTACCACCTCTCTTCGGGCTATGCTCATCACGTCCCCTTCATGTTCAGAGGTTCGTGTTTTAAATTCCAATGGACCTCGGTCCATTGATTTCACCAAGTTTACTGGTTGTCTTCTTCTCATTAATACACCTTCATTAAATCATCTAGTGGAGATGTTTTAATATTTAGATTACTAAAAAACAGGCCTATAATTCAACAGGCAATTTATATAGGTAATTATCCTAAATAGGACCATAAAATATCTTCTCTTGCAATTATACCCATTAGATCAGATTTGGTAGCTCTATTTGGCTCTTTTTTAACGTACACTGGATTTTCAACTACGGGCAGCCTTCCTATATCGTACTCGATCATCATCTGGGCCACTTCTGTTACGCTGTTTTGTGGGGTTGTAACCAGGGGCGGGGTCTTCATGACCTTCTCCACCCTGATGGAACGCTTTATTTCACCAGATTCCCTGCCGATTCTAACGTGCCCTGAATCTATTATGTCTTTCCTGGTTATTATACCGATGAGTTTTTTATTTTTGATAACTGGGAGTCCGGAAAATCCGGTCTCATCCATCAAATCCCACACCTTGGATATGGGCTCATCATATGTGCAGGTTACCACGTCTCTGGTGAAGATACTGCTTATATCATTGTGGGCTGGTTTTTTACCGTTGTATAAAAATTTTCTAAGTATATCCACTGCACTGACTATTCCCACCAGCTGCATGCTGTCGGCTGATTCCACCACCGGTGCCTGTACAGTATCTGCTTTAAGAAGGTTTCTGGCCAGTTGCCTGATATCTGCATCAGGAGTGGTGATCACCTTGGGGTGTTGCATTACTCCCCGGGCATCTACGTTTGATTTGGTGGCGGATATGTTCATAATATCCCCCCGGGTTATGATTCCTTCCAAACGATGGTTGTTCACTACTGGCAGGGCTCTAAAGCCATCTTCTCGTAAAATAGACCTTACTCTTGTGGCGTGAGTATCCACAGTAACGGTTAAAGGGCGGGAGGTCATGATCTCTTCCACGTGATCCAATTCAATCACCTACCTCTCCATACAATCTTCACAGAGAAATTTACCATCCACTTCAACCAGGTCGTCCATGAAATTACCGCAGCCCTCACAAACTCCCGGTACGGGATATGGACCTTCTACATATCTTTCATTCTGGTTTCGCATCCTCGCATCTTCCACCAAAATCTCTGTTAATTCAGGAGAAACCATCAAAACATCTGATGAGGTTAATATTCCTACTAGAGTCCCTTCATTAACTACTGGCAATCTTCTGATATTGTTTTTTGCCATGACCCGGGCGGCTTCATTTAATTCGCTTCCCGGACTTATTGATATGAGGTTTCGAGTCATGACTGTGCCGACTGTAATGTCGCTTGCCTTAAGGTCCTTAGAGACTACTTTGCTGATTATATCGCTTTCTGTGATAAGTCCTTCCGGTTCGGAGTTGCTCTTCACTATTAAGCTACCGATCTTGAATTTGGTCATCAAGTGTGCAGCATCTGCAACACTGGTTCCCGGATCTACTGTCAACACATTCGATGTCATGGCATCATGCACTGTTACTTTAGTATCCATTTCCATACTGAACCTCCTATTTATCTGATGTTTAGAAGTTTATGAACTTGGGGTATCACTAGAACATCCAAATATTTCCCGGTTTTTTCTGATATTTCCAACAATTTATCCTGCTTATTTTCCCAACGGGTAAGTGGACTTTCTGGTTGAATAATTAAAGAAAGTTTAGAGGTATCCTTAACCTCCTGGACTATCCGGGAGGCTATAAAAGTTACGGTGTCCACCTTGCTAGAGGGTAACACAACCAATTTACAATATGTATTTATGCCCTCCTCTATTAATAGATTTATGGATTTTAGTTCGTTATCTAAAAGACCATTATAGTCAGAAACGGATTCATGTTCTGGTAATTTAACATCCACCGATGCATAGCTGATTAAATCCAATATCTTCCCCAATTCATTGGGTAACGATCCATTGGTTTCAAGGAGTGCATCCACAGGATAGTTTTGGAGAAATTCCCCTATAAAATCAGCCTGAAGGAGGGGTTCACCACCAGTTAAGGACAGAGAATGGAAATCAGGTGTGATTAAATCTTCAACCCTTCTTTGGAGTTCACCAGTTGATATACACTCTCCCAGATTTGGGTCTCTGCTCTCTGGGGTATCACAGTAGTTACAGTCTAAGTTACAGCCAGAAAATCTTATAAACACTTGTCTCCTGCCCACGAGCTTACCTTCACCCTGTATACTGGAGAAAACCTCACTAATACGTGTTTTCATTGGTTAACCTAATCTAGTCTTTCAAAATAGGCACCCTGTCCTATTCCTTCATTTACACATACCTGGACACTTTTAATCCTGGTGTTTGATTCTGCTTCATCTGTTTTAAGTGAACTGTAAAGTTTTTCCGTGAAATATTCCGCCATATCCTCTGCAGAAGTGGATTTCAAAGGGAGTAAAGTGCAGTCCTCGGCGGGGATCTTATACTCTTTTTCTCTTATGGAGAATTCTATTGATTCTTCCAACTTTTTGAACTTTATTTCATTATTATTTAGTGGGATTAAAAGTTTATGATCCAGTTTTTTGCATATATCCCGCGTTAATTCCTTAACTTTCTTAAAGTCCACCACGAATCCGAATTCACCGGACCGTTCCCCTTCCACCTGCACGTCCACGTGGTAGGAATGTCCATGGATCCCACCACAGAACTCATGGCAGGGGATCATATGGGCTGCTGAGAACCTTAAATTAGCATGAATACCATTTATAACTATTTTCATTCAATTAACCTTCTTTACTTAATTTCGTTTTCTTTATACGTAATTTTCATTTTGAATAGGTTTAGAATATCCTCATATCAGTTAAAATACCTTCGTCTTGGTTATATCCCTTTCAATGGAAGATAATTCAGATACGTAATCATCCACAATACTATCTGCCAGTTGATTCACATCTTCCATGGTCAGACCTTCTATACAATCATTAAGACTGGTTATCTCCACATCAGAGGGTGTTCCCTCACTGGATATGTTCACTGCGAAGTGTATCTTCATGCTATTGTGGGATGAGGTGGCGATGGAGACGCTGAGCTTGGCCTTTTTTTCCTGCCCTGTTATGTGGTACAGGTCATCTCCTTCCCTTATGGTTTTAAGCCCTAGTTTTCCCAGGTTATCCTGGACCAGCAGGATAAATAATCTCTGCCTGTGGTAGCAGAGCCTTAAACTTGCAGGTTGTGAGTCGAAATGTTCTATTATGAAGTGTAAGAGCTTACTTCCCTTTATTTCCTTACCCTGATCCTCGTAATCAACTATATTGTCTTGATGGATGTCCATGGGACCTATCCACCTCACGATGCTGGAATCTTTTACCCCAAATTCTCTAAATACCCACTGGGGCACTATCTGGCTCCCATCGTAAAGCAGTTCTTCTTCCAGTTTTAAATACTTCATAAACCCACACTGATGATTTAATTTTCCAATAAATTTTTGAATTCCAAATGAATTTCCAGCCCCACCATTTATTGACGGGGGATATTAATTAGGAACCTATTATATTTTAATATGTTGTCCATCATTAATTAATCCATGAAGGCAAGAACCAGAGATTTTATATACACCATAGATGATCTTTTCTTGGCAACCACCAGCTATCTCCACCCGGAAGATAGAATAATCTCATTTCTACGTTATATTCCAGATTCCCAGGGAGAACGAAGCAAAAATGGCTCCAGGTATTCTAAAGTAGACACCCAGCAGGCTTATCAATTTATTAAGGAAAAATATCCAGAATATCTCTTTGACTCCGGTGTGACCGGGGAGAAGATGATGGGCGTCCCCCTGGACAAAGTCTCTGAAATCCTACGGCCTGAAAATCGCCTTCAGGAAATAATAGCCAACCCAGATAATGAATTACTCGAAAAGGTAGTCAAAGTTTCCGATTTCTTCCACCAGGAAGCTGGTATTGATTATAAATATATGGGCGTTTCTGGATCCATCCTACCAGGATTATACGACCCCCAGGTTTCAGATATAGATTTCGTAATCTTCGGACTGGAAAATCATAGGAATGCAGTGGAGAACTTTTCCCGATTAAAGAATGAACCAGAATCCCCCCTAAAAGGCATAAGTAGTGAATTCTGGGACTGGTTATATGATAAACGAATTAAAGATTCTTCCTTAAGCATCGAGGAATTTAAATGGTATGAGAACCGGAAAAGCAACCGGGGCGTTATTAATGGGGTTTTATTTGATATCCTATGCACCAGAAATTGGGATGAAATTAAAGGAACCTATGGTGGGACAGACAGCCAATCCCTGGGTGTTTTAAAGGTAGAGTGTATCGTGACCGATGCCCTGGCCTCATATGACAACCCAGCCGTGTATAAAGTAGATGATGTTAAAATTTTAGAAGGCCCAGAGCTTCCAGTGGATGAACTGGCATCCTTCACCCATACCTACGCCGGACAGGTGAGGGAGGGGGAGAAAGTTTTAGCCCAGGGAAAACTGGAGAAGATTACAGATAAAAGTACTGGCCAGTCCATAAATCGATTGGTTGTAGGTACAACCAGAGAATCTGTAGGGGAATATATTAAACTAAAGGATCTAGAGATTTAATATCACAGTTTAGTGGATATCAAATAATATTAGTGGATATAAAAAAATAATTCACACTTATAACAAAAAACTGGGATGGACATAAATGGCAAATAAAGAGATAAATGTAGGTTTAATTGGATTTGGAACAATTGGAAGCGGAGTAGTTGAAACCTTTAACTTAAACCAGCCCCTCATAGAAGACAAGGTCCAAAGAAAGGTTAACCTGAAAAAAATAGTTGACCTGGATATTGAAACAGATAGAGGGGTGAAGATAGATCCAAAAATCCTATCCACCGATGTTAACGAGATACTGGATGATCCAGATATCGACATAGTTATAGAGCTGATAGGGGGTTATCAACCTGCTTTAAAATTCATTTTAGCCGCCATGTCTAAGGGTAAACATGTGGTAACTGCCAATAAAGCACTGCTGGCCAAGCACTGGGAAGAGATAATGGAAGCTGCCGAGAAAAACCAGGTGAGAATCGGATTTGAAGCCAGTGTGGGTGGAGGAATACCACTCCTTAAACCATTAAATGAGAGCTTAGCTGCCAATAAAATAGAGGCAATATATGGGATCATAAACGGAACAGCCAACTATATTTTAACTAAAATGGCCGATGAGCAACAGGATTTCGAGGAAGTGCTAAAGGAAGCCCAGGAAAAAGGATACGCGGAAGCAGACCCTACCTTCGATATTGAAGGCCATGACACCGCCCAGAAGCTCATAATCCTCACTAAACTGGGATTCGGGGTCTACGTCAAACAGGAGAAGTTCCATGTAGAAGGAATCACTCGTATAACACTGGACGATATTGAATACGCTAAGGAATTAGGCTGCTGCATCAAACTCCTGGCCATATCCACTATCAAAGATGGAGAACTGGAAGTAAGAGTCCACCCTACCATGGTGGATGAAAAGCACCTACTCGCCTCAGTAAACGATGTGTTCAACGGAGTTTATATCATAGGGGATGTGGTTGGGCCGGTTTTAATGTACGGTGCGGGTGCCGGTATGATGCCCACCGCCAGTGCCGTGGTAGGGGATATCATAGACATAATAGAAGAAATGGAGAGCCCCATAACCTACGGCCCCCCACAGACCAGAGTCACCAGGATAAAGGGTATGGATGAAGTGGAATCAAAATATTACCTGCGACTGAGGGTTATCGATAAACCCGGTGTCTTACACTCCATATCAGGAATACTGAGTTATCTGAACATAAGTGTGGACTCCTTCAGCCAGAAAGGACACCAAAAGGGAGAGTTCGTCCCTATATTCATGGTAACCCACCAGGCCACCGAGAAAAATATTCGGGAAGCAGTTAAACGCATCGAAAAACTGGACACAGTTAAAGGCGAGGTAGTTTACATCCGGTTGTTATGAAAAAGGTACTCTAAATTGCTTGATGGATACTCTCATCTAAATTGCTTGATGTAAACAATGAAATAAAAAAGAAAAAGAAAATTTAAGACCTAATCATGGTTAAAACCATTTTATATCTTTCCATGGCATTTAAGGCGTGGGGAATATTGGCTGGCATGATGATCATCTCTCCCGCATCCAGTATGTTGCTTTTACCGTCGATGATGATTTCCGCCTTTCCATCCACTACTTGAACCATGGCATCGAATGGTGCTGTATGTTCACTTAATCCTTCTCCTTTATCGAAGGCGAATATGGTCACCGTCCCTGTTTCTTTTCTAATTATTTCCCTGCTGACCACTGCGCCTTCCTGGTATTCAATCAAATCTACAGTTTTTAAAGTTTTTCCTATAAGTTCTGCTGTCATTTAATCACCTGATTCTTTTTCATCCTTTTTCTACATATTCATAAAATTTACGTGTATATCTGATGAATTCTTCCCTTGCATTTACGTATTCCCGGGCATCTTCCACATCGTCTTCATCGTAATCCTTTTTGGAACACACATCGTCAAATCGGCCCTGAATATCTTCCTTTATGAAATTTAAGAGGAAATCAAGGAATTCATCTATGTTTTCGGTTTCGATGGCCTGGTCGATCCTGGGGATGATAGGGCCCCAATCAGTACCTGCCGCTTTAAGTCCAGTGTATGATTCCTCTTCTCCTTTATGATGTAGACGGACTGCCGTTTCAAAAAACCAGTAATCGGCCAATTCAGCTGCTTCACCACTGAGTTCCCTCACCGAAAGAGTTTTCTCAAAGGCATCTTTAAGTTCTCCTTCATCAGCTGAAGAAACGTAGGGGAGAATGTATTTAATGTTCTCCATATCTAAGGCGTTTTCTGCAGCTTTAACCACTGGTCCGTCCATACTATCTATATATGGTGCCATATTAATCCCCCGATTAATCTATAGATTTATTAAATTTTTAGAGAGTTGCTATGCACTCATTATATTGTTTTTGTTTTATATAGAATTTTTGGCTAGAAAATTAGGAGGAAATGGCTTTCCCCAAAACTATAAATTTTCAAATCATTAAATTATAATTAGTGGTGATAATCATGGATAAAAAAGCCGAAGAATTGTTAGAAAAATGTGAAAACATAGAGGATAGTAGTGTAATGGGTTCCTGCAAGGCCATGTTAGAAATGATGGCTAAAAGTAACGAAACTGTCGAAGATAAACCAAACGAAACCTACCTGCAAATGGCGGAAACCTTAACCCCCCAGGATGTACCAAAAGTTCTGGAACTGGCACTTAAAATAAGGGAAAGTGGAGATATAACTGATCCTGACTTAAAAATCGCCGCAAGCAAATTGATAAGGGCTATAGAAATGAGTTAAACTTTTTTTATTATTTTTAACCCTTTTTTATTTAATGATAACCTCTAAAACTTTTTATTCTTAATCTTCTTTATATCGAATATGGCTGTATCCGCCACGGCCATAACTGCCATCACACCAGCCTGTACCGGGTCTGTGACAACCAGATCCGCCTTTTCAGTTACACTACCGGGCATGTTCAGGCTTATGACCAGGACGTTATGTTCCTTTTTTATTTCATCTATGGCCCTTGCTATTTTCCCACCCATGAGGGAACCGGCCAGTACCAGTGCTTCCACCCTGGGCAGTCTTGCTACTGCTGATGTGGCTTCAGCCAGTTCTTCTTCACCAACCAGTGGTATGGTGTCTATACTTATCCGCTCTCCACGGATGTTGTGGCGGTCAGCTTCTGTTATGGCACCCTGGGCTACCATAGCAACCTGGGCCCCTCCGCCGATGATTATGATTCTTTTACCATATATCTCACCCATGGAATGGTGGATGCTAACGCTTTTAACCTCTTTAAAGTTCCTGATGTTTTCAATGAATTTATCCACGTTTTCCACGCATTCCAGCTCCATGTAAAGGGAAGCTGATTCAGGATTTTCCGTGAAAAGATAGGTGTAGGTGATGTTGACGCCGCACTTGGCCATCATATCCGTGATATCACGCAAAACACCTGGTTTACTTTGAGCTCTGATTTGAATGGCGATTTCTTTCATTTTAATTCACGAACTTATTTGTTTAGAGTTTATAGATAAATATCTAAAGATTAAATCTTCTCCCATAACCAATCATAGTCCTGGGGACGGTTCAGGTAGCCGAGTTTATCCGGATCACGGATGAGCTTGTACATTTCTTTGTTTTTATATAGTCCTAAGTCTGAGAAGTTGGTCGGTTTAAGCTTACGTATTCCTGGTAGGTTTTCACAGTTTTCATTCTTGATCAGACTACCGTCGGTTAATTCGAAGTAAGCGGCACCTCCATACTCACGGTATGGTTCGTATATGGATTCAAACTGATCAGAAACCCAGTTAGCCATTTTAAGTTCCTTATTTGAAGGGTTTATGGTTACATGCCCGTAATTTGGTGGTACGATCACCTTATCCCCTTCCTTGGCTTCAACAATTATTACATCGGTGATCTTTGAATTTTCACTTTTCTGGAGCAGGTAATGCGCCACACCACTTAAGACTTCATAGATTTCAGGGTAAGTATAATTGGTTCCCTCAATTAAGGGGTGGTAGTGTCCTGCGGTCTTAACAAATTCTGAACCTATGATGGAAGGGGGAATGATTGTTATATCGTATCTTAAGCCGTTTTCTTTAATCAGGTTATGATCCCGGTTTGAATAGGATAAATCCCGGTACATGTAATAGAGATCCTTATCTTCAGTTACCTGTAACCATTCCTGGTCATAAACAACTTCTCTCATATCGTACAGCTTTCTGATATCTGGTTTAACCTGTCTTCCAGCAAATTCAAGTAGCCTTAAGTCCATGGGATGCACCATTTCATTGATTGTCAAATCTCATTTAATAGGGTTATGGTAAATCTTTAAAGTTATGAGTTAATAAACCTAACTTCTAGTTTAAACCGGGTTATATCTAATTGATAGTCCCTTTCTATATAAATTCCGTTATCTAAAATAAAATGAGTCGGTGAGATTTTTCAGGATTTTTTCATTTTGACTACTTTAATTCCGGGTAACTTTTTACCTGCCACTTCTTTCAGTCTTTGATTTTCTGCAGGGAAATAATATTCCCCATAAACAGTGACAACATCCTTTTCCTTAAACGGGAGAACATTAGGATAAGACAGAATTAAATAAACCCCATTTGATAGTCCCTGCACACTAAGCGCGATATCTGTTCTTGCCCCGCTTTCTTCTATAACTTCCACTTTACCTGTAATTTGTCCAGTTATCTGTACTTTTTCTCCAATAAAAGCTTCAGGAGTACGTTGCACAAGAGATAAATTCAATTTAGTATATGAATAATTGTATGTGTCGATATCATTATTCATAGGGGCATAATCATCTTCTGATCTTTCCCTGTAGATCCCAATATATTTCATATCACCATTACGAAGTTGCAGGAATAAATGGGACAAAATTATCCCTGGTATCAATAAGAGATCCCACATTTCATCATATAAAAATAACATGAATATTTCTCATGAAAACAGCCAGTGTATATTGAAATAAAATAACAGCTACCATCAACGTGAGATAATTAAACGACATCTTAATCTTGTTGATTTCAAGATAATAACCATAAATTACCATCATAATCCCTATTGGACAAAAATATAAGGCTAAAAAAGATTTAAAAAGGAAAAAGATGATTAAACAGGCAAAAATCACAATTATCCCCAATAACACCAAAACAATCTGTTTCCAATTCCATGTAACTCCACTTATAACATTTTTACTGTCTTTTTTATCCTTATTAAAGGAAAAAAGGGGGATATTAAAAAATTCACCTATTAAATTTATTGTAAACAATGAAACAGCAATTAACATTAAATAAAAAATCATTGTCATGTAAACTTGATTGAAAAAATAAATATAAATTAAAATGCCCCATTGAAGAACATTAACACCACAAAACCCAACATAAGCAATCTTATTTTCTGTAATCTTTTGATCTGCAATATATACACCACAAAACATTAAAACCAAACCCAAACTAACCCAAAAAAGATCTAAAGGAGAACTAGATTGAATAAAATAAAACAAGAAAATGATACTCAAAGATAGTCCAATAACTACCACAAATATCCTTACATTATCCATATAATACCACATTTGAAATTTTAGTTTATTGGAATATAGATTCCCTGATCTAAAATAATGAGTTGACGGTTGTTCTAACATCCTCCAACCATTTTTCCCTTTCCTCTATAGTGCTGATTACCATTACTCCATAATTTTTCCGGTGAAAGGCTTCCACACCGCAAAGTCCGAAGATACAATTCTTCCACAGGGTCTCCAGGGGATCTCCAAAGACATCCATCTCCCTTTCACGTGGAGTGTCGGATGTGTTGAAAACTAGTGCTTGAGTAGCATTTAAAAGACCTACCGGTACTCCTTCACCCTGATCTCCTTCCACAAATTTATAGGCTATTCCCGCCCTTATCACCCGATCGATCCACCCCTTTAAAATAGCAGGGGGCTGGCCCCACCAGTTGGGGTGGACTATGACGATTCCCTGGGCAGCCTCCAGTTCCTGACAGTGCTTCTCTATCTCCGAATTGAGTTCTGCATCCCGGGGGATTTCATCATAAGGGAGTATGGCATCGAACTTTTCCTGATAAAGATCATGGAAAATAACTCTATGTCCTTTATTTTTAAGAGCATCTATAGTTGTTTCAGCTATGGCGTGATTGAAACTTCCATGTCTAGGATGGGCTAATATGACAAGTATATCCATGTTTTTTCTACCCCTAATAGTGCTTGTAATTTTAATTTTTTCAATTATAGGGTATCGTAGAATTAGATAATTAACTTTTAATAAAAAAAATGGAAAAAAAGGAGATATATTCTATATAAAATATTTCAATAGAGTAAAGTTGGATTTTCCCTTAAATCTTTGTTATTTTCTGATTCCAGTCCCTTACATGCTGTTGTAATGTCATCTAGGAAACATTCCACCATATCCCTGCCGAAGTTCTCCTTGACCACCATCCGGAGGACTGCGATGTCGTCGGCATTTGCTGGTAGGGTGTACGCTGGTACTATCCAGCCCTTCTCCCTGAGCTTATCCGATAACTGGAAGACTGTGAAATTTACGTCCTTCAATTTAACCGTGACCAGGGGGAAAATGAGGCCCTGGTTTATAACTTCAAATTTCCCGGTTTCTTCGAGTTTTCCTGCCATGTACCTCGTGTTTTCAATCATGTTGTCCATGATATCCTTATAACCATTGAAACCTAAGCGGATGAGGTTGTAGTACTGTGCTATTATGGTGTTACTTGCCTTGGAGAAGTTAAGTGAATAGTTACTCATATTACCTCCCAGGTAGTTTATGTTGAAAATCAAGTCCTGTGGTATGTCTGTCCTGTCCTTAAATACCACCCAACCCACACCAGGATAAACCAGTCCGTATTTATGTCCAGATACATTTATAGACCTCACCTGTTCTAACCTGAAATCCCACATTAGGTCGGGGTACAGGAAGGGGACGATGAAACCTCCACTTGCACCGTCGGCATGTATGGGTATATCCCATCCTTTCTCTTCTTTGATCTCCAATAATAAATCGTTAATCTCCTTTACCGGGTCCATCTGTCCTGTGAAAGTGGTACCCACGACCACGCCTACGGCTATGGTATTTTCATCCACTTCACTGGCCACGTCCTCTGCGGTGATGGTGTACAGGTCCTCCTGGAGTGGTATCAGTTTCAATTCGACGTCGAAGTATTTGGCGAACTTCTCCCATACTGTGTGGACATCGGCACCCATGACTATGTTTGGGTTTTCAATGGACTTACCCTCTGCTTTCCTACGCTCCCTCCACTTCCATTTATGGGCCAGGAGTGCCAGCATTATGGCCTCTGATGATCCGATGGTGGCAGTGCCTAAAGATTGGCAGTCTTCAGGGGCGTTGAATAGTCTGGCTAATATGTTAACTACCCTTTCTTCTATCTTCTGGGTTTGAGGGTATTCGTCGTTGTCCACGTAGTTTTTATCCACAGATTCCATTATCAGCTTATCTGCCTCGGGTTCCATCCAGGTGGTGACGAAGCTTGCCAGGTTAAGGGCAGGGTTGCCGTCCAGGTTCAGCTCGTCATGTATCAACTGGTAGGCGGCCTGTGCAGGCATGCCGTCCTGTGGTATTTCAAATTTAGGTATACTATCCTTAAAATATCGACTCCCATAAGCCGTGGTAACAGTACTGTGCTCTTTTCCAGATTTCTCCAGTTTCTTAATATCTTTTTTTCCAGATAACATTTGTCTCGCTCTCCCCCCTCTTTTTATCTATTTATTTCTTGAAATATTTATAATTAACATCGACTCATTTTTCAGTGCGGTTTGTGTGGATTTTTTTGATGTTAACCTTGGTGTTGTTTGAGGTGTAACCGGGTGTTGTGATGAACCCCCCACTTAACTAACGAACGTTAGTTTTATATACTAAGACAACGAACTAACGTTAGTTAATAAAAGTTGGAATTGTAAACATGACGAATAAAAACTCAAATTCAAAAACTGGAAACAACCCAGAGAAAACCACTAAAGAGAAAATATTCGATGTATCCCTGGATCTTTTCTCACAGAAAGGTTTCGACGCAGTTTCAGTGCGTGAAATTGCCCGTGAAGTGGGGATAAGGGAGAGTTCCATATACAATCACTATAAAAGTAAAGAAGCCATTTTAGATGCCATAATGGAGTATTTTATGTCTGAACTACAAAGCGGGCCTCCGGAAGAAGAAATGGATAAGTTAATGGAAAAGCCCGAATTATTCTTTGAAGTGGGTGCCCGGGATTTCATTGAAAGGATGAACACCCCTAACACACAGAAGATATGGAGGCTCATATCTATAGAACTCTACCACAACGAAAAGATAAGGGAATTTTTCAAAAAAGAACTGTTAGAAGCTCCAATCAATGGTTGGGAGGAGATTTTCACCAAAATGATGGAAAAAAAGGTTATCAAACAGGTGGATCCTAAAGTACTGGCCTATGAGTATTTCTCATTTGCACTATATCTCTATTTTGAATACTTCGTCTTAAATTACAACGAATCCATGCAAACCTTCATGGAAGTGGCCTGGGACAGAATGGCAGACCACGCGGAATTCATTTTAGATTCTATAAAAATCGATTGAAGTTTTAAGTGATAGAAATGACCAGTAAAACTAAAATTTTAACCATAATCGGAAGCCCCAGAAAGGAGGGCAATAGTTACCAGGCGGCCAAGAAACTGGAAGACATGATGAAAATTAAGGGAGACTATGAGTTTGAATACCTATTCCTTAAAGATATCAACCTTGAAGCATGTAAAGGCTGTTTTAGCTGTTTATCCAAAGGAATTGAATACTGTCCACTGAAAGACGGCCGGAAAATGATACAGGAGAAGATGAGAGAAGCAGATGGACTGGTTCTGGTATCCCCTGTATATGTTATGCATGTATCTGCCCTGTTGAAGAACTTCATAGACAGGTTAGCCTACCTCTGCCACCGCCCTGAATACCATGGTAAGAAAGCCCTGGTACTCACCACAACTGGAGGTATGGGGATTAAAGAAACACTCAAATACATGAAGATGGTGGTTGACTCAGGGGGTTACGATGTTACCAGTCAATGCGGTCTGGTAACTGCTCCCTGGCCACCTACCGATGCTTTAAAGAATAAAAATTCTAACACGCTGGAAAAGGCAGTCGAAAAATTCGATAGCTCCCTGAAATCAGATGAGAAGGGAGTCAGTTTCGGAAACTATATGGGATTTAGAATTTTCAAAACAGTGTCAGAAAATGTTAAAGATTACATGCCCGCCGATTACAAGTTCAATAAAGGCAAGGAATATTATTACCCGGCAAAAATTGGAATCCTCACCAGGATTGCCACTGGATTGATGCTTAAAGTAGTATTTTTCATGATGCGCGATCTGGGTCCTAGGGACACAAAAAGGGATAACTATTTCACTGAACATGAATAATATTAATCAAATTAAATTTCCAGATTTTTATGACAGAAAAGCAAATTAAAGTGCTGCTAGTCGGTTACAACGGAGCAAACAACACCGGATCAGAAGCACGGTTACTGGTAATCATAGAAGAGTTAAGGGACATTTTCAAGGGAAAAGTCCAGATCTCCGTACCCACCCTAAACGAGAAAAATCTACGAAGATACCTTAAAGAGGAACCAGACGTTCACATCGAACCCCTATCTCCCATCTTCTTCGGGGGAATTAGGAAACTGGTAAAGGAATCTGATCTTGTTTTACTGGCAGAAGGAAGCTGTTACATGGACACCTGGACTTCAGCGTTGCTCTGGGCCTTTTTATATGCAACCAGATGCGCATATAATGAAGGAATACCTTGCGTAGCTTACGCTGTAGATTCAGGGAATCTTTCCTCCTTTAACCGGTACCTGGTGAAAAGGGAGGCCAGTAAAACCCATCTGATAATCACCCGGACAAATAGGGCTGCCCTTGAACTAAAAGAAATTGGCGTAACAGCCCCCATTAAAGTAACCGCTGATTGTGCCTTCAAATTTATCCCCAATGAAGAAGACGAAAATATACTACAGGAAAACTGGCCTGAAGCTGGAGAAAAGTTAACGGGGCTGGCGGTGGTTGATTTTAACCTGTGGCCTGTGGTGATCCGTCCCCGGGGTAAAAAAGAGAACCTGTACCGTTGGCCATACTATTTCTCCCGTTCCAAGGCAAGGAAAAAGAAGAGCGATGAGCTGGCACGTGGATGGGCCAAACAGGCAGATCAAATAATAGAAGAACACGGCCATAAAGTAGCCTTAATCTGTATGGAGGAAGTGGACGAGCCACTGGCCCGGGACATCCTTGATAAAATGGAAAACTCGGAAGATGCACGCATCTTTTCATCCAGCGAATATAACGCTTCCCAGATGACCCATATCCTACGCAGCCTCAATTTACTGGTCACCTCCCGTTACCATGCCGGAGTGTTAGCACTCGAAGCAGCGGTTCCCCAGATTGCTGTAGGTCATGACACCAGGCTTAAAGGATTCTACCAGGAACTGGGGATTCACAAGGATCATTTACTTGACAGCTGTTCCCCGAATATATGGGAATCCATCCAGCAGAAGGTAGATGATTTAGTAAGAAATCCTGACAAACAAAAAGAAACTTTGAAAAAAGGATTCCAGGAACATCTAACCAGATCTTCCATGAATCCAGAACTGTTGAAAACATTTCTAAAAGAAATAGGATTTACGGACAAATATGACTTCTGAAAATAAACGTGTGTTGATTACGGGTGCCACTGGATTTCTGGGAACTCAAATAACCCTAAGGCTATTAAAAGAGACTCAACATGAGATACTGGTACTGGTAAGGGGAAATGATAAGGGAACAGCCTTACAGTATCTTAAAAGGGCCTGGTGGGAGTTCCCCGATCTAATCAGAGCTATTGATAAGAGAATATATCTGGTTAAAGGAGATATTACCAAAAAACATCTCGATCTCAAAAATGAAGAATATGAAAAACTGGTGCACTCAGTAACCCATATAATTCATACGGCTGCGGATTTACGTCTCAATGCACCCCTCGAAGAGCTGAGAAAAACCAACTGGGAAGGTACCATCAATATCCTTAAATTAGGACGGGAAATAGATGAAAATCACGGACTGGAACGTTTTTCCCATATATCAACAGCATACGTTGCTGGTGGGAGAAAAGGCCTTATAGAGGAAGAATTTTTAACTGGTGAAGCCGATTTTTTAAGTAATTATGAAGAAAGCAAGTATGAAAGTGAATTAGAGGTAAAAAATTCCCATATACCGGTATCTATTTTTAGACCGGGCATGCTGGTGGGTGATTCAAAAACAGGATACATAAAAACCTTTAACACCATATATGTGCCTTTAAGATTATATTTAAGTGGAAAACAAAGACTTATACCCATTAAACCCTCAGAAAAGATTAATTTAATACCGGTTGATTATGTAGCTGATGCTGTTACCAGATTAACTTTTAATCCAGAAGCTGAAGGTTTAACCTTCCACTTAACCGCTCCCCAAGAGTTACTACCCACCGTAAAAGAGTTAATAAAATTCTTAAAGGTCTGGGCCCGGGAAAATCTGAACTACAACTTACCTCGACCGATTTTTGTCCCTAAACTTGCCACTTTTATAGAGAGATTTTCTTCCTCACAGTTAATTAGAAGCCCCCAAAGAAGAAGAACACTGGAGACTATCAGTGCTCTTTCACCTTACTTCAATGAAGAAAGGGAATTCTCCATCAAGAACACCAAAAAACTGGTGGGTAAATTTAAGTTAAACTGGAAGGATTATCTGCCCAACCTCCTACAGTTTGCAGTGTATATGGGATTCTTCCATAGGTCAGAAAGGACGGTGCATGAACAAATACTTTTCCGTCTTAAAAGCCGCAGCCGGCCGGTGCATTACTATGATATAGTTGAAGGACGGACTGAGACCAGGTTAACATCCAATATCCGCCAGGATATGCTGGACGCTGCCCGATCCCTTGGTGAACTCGGCATCAAAAAGGGTGATAGGGTGGCCCTGGTAGGTTTCAACAGCACCCGTTACCTTGTACTGGATGTTGCCATAGGATTGGTGGGGGCTGTTAGTGTTCCCCTCTATTATACCAGTTCTATAGATGAAATTAAAGAGATTTTAAAGGACTGTAAGGCCTCTATACTGTTTGTTGGTGTGCCTGGTATACTGGATAGGTTAAAAGACTGGGAAACTGATGTTGACTTGATTTCCTTTACCCGGGGATCAGATAACCCCTCAAATATGATGGGTTGGGATGAATTCCTGAATCTCACAGAAAAATCAGGTGATGAGATTGCTTTATCTCCAGTTGATTTAGATGACGTAGCCACCATACGTTACACTTCGGGAACCACCGGAAAACCACGGGGAGCTGTATTCACCCACAGAAATTTAAGATGGATGGCAGAATATATTGCATCCATGCCCCCATGGAAAAACCGGAATGAAGATGTCTCTTACCTATCATTTCTACCAATGAACCATGTGGTTGAGGGGATTATGGGACTTTACGGACCGTACTACGCTCCGGCGCCCTTAAATATCTATTTCCTGGAGGATTTCCAGGGCCTTCCCAATGCTCTTCCTTCTGTTCGGCCGAACATATTCTTCTCTGTTCCCCGTTTTTATGAAAAAGTGTGGTCCGGCCTTACTGAAAATTGGCTGGGTGGAATGTACCTTAAATCCCGGGAAAGCTTTATAAAAAGGATTATGAAGGGATTTATCAGAAGAAGCGTCCTTAAAAAGGCCGGTCTTGACCGTTGTGCCCAGCTTATAGTTGGTTCTGCTCCGGTCAGTGAAGATCTGCTCTTATCTTACCATGAGCTGGGAATAGAAATTTACAATGCTTACGGCTTAACCGAAGCGCCCCTGATTACCATAAATCGATTAGGGGCAAACAGGATAAACACCGCAGGCGAACCTCTCCCGCAAACAGAAGTAAGTATCTCTCCAGACGGTGAAGTTATGGTTAAAGGACCTCAGGTCATGACTGGTTACCTTGATGATGATGCTGATTCTGGTTTTGAAGATGGATGGCTTTTAACCGGCGATTTTGGCTATTTAACTCCCAAAGGGAGTTTGGTTATCACCGGACGTAAGAAAGAGGTGCTGGTGAATTCCTATGGAAAAACCATTAGCCCTTTAAAGATAGAGTCCCTGCTTAAAGATATACCTGGCGTAGCAGAAGTGATGTTGATAGGGGAAGGGAAACCATACTGCAGTTCCCTGTTATGGTTCGATGATGCATCTATCCCAGTAGATTCCGTTAATAGTTCAATAAAAGATATTAATTCCAGAGTTTCCCGGCCTGAAGAAATAAAAAGATGGGTGGCGCTTAAAAATGATTTATCCATCGAAAACGATGAATTAACAGCCAATTTGAAGTTGAAAAGGAGAAAAATCATCAAACGTTTCGAAGATGTAGTTAAATGCATATATGAAGATGTTAAATGTCCAGAATTTGTTTTACATCTAGAAAACCTGGAATTTTAGGTGAACGATACTATGGATGTTTTAAAAACTAGTGGATTATATATGAGATCTAAAGAGCGAATTTACTATGAGCCTTAAATTAAGAATTGCATCCTGTTGGACGCCGCAAATCCTTTTAATCCCCGAATTAGACAGGGTGGCAGAGGTTACGGTTGAATGCCTTGACCTGCTCCTTGAAGAACACGCCCCTCAAAAATACAAGGAGATAACCGAAAAGGAGTTGGAGATGGAAGGAAACTTAGAACAGCGCAGGGAAATAATGGCCACCGCTCATAACGTGCGTGTTAAAGCTCTGATCGACTCATTAGGATACGATACTGCCCTGAGAGTGGGTAGAAAAGCTCTTTTTAAGGCCGGTTTGAAGCTGGGCCGGGAAGCAAAGGAGCGCTTGGGAGTGGGAGGCAGTCTTCAGGATCTTATAAGAGCGGCACGGATACTCTACCGGGTCCTGGGCATAGAGTTTGAGATAGAGGAGTACGGAGACCAAATCACCATGGTAGTAGATAAATGTTATCTATCCAATTACTACACCGCTGAAACCTGTAACATACTCAGCGCCGCTGATGAAGGGGTGGTTCAGGGACTTAACGAAAATATTCACATGAATTTTACTTTAAGGATAACTGAAGGTCATCCCAAATGTGTGGCCTGTATAAGTCATGAGATTTAAATATTACTCGATATTAGATGGAGGAGTTGATGATGAAAGCAATAGTCATAGGTACCGGTGCGGGGGGCGCTGCAGCTGCCCGGGAGCTGGCCAATAAAGGTTTTGAAGTATTGATTTTAGAAGCAGGTGGAGAATTTAAGCCATTCACCCGGCGAATTTCACTGGTTGAGCCCCTCCGGAAGATAGGTCTCACCAGAAATGAAAAAAACTTCTCCCGGGTCATACCAGGATATGATTCTGTGCGTTCGAGCAAGGACTTGATTCTATTTAGAGGGATAGCCACAGGCGGTTCAACTATTCTGGCCTGCGGAAATATGGTAAGGGCTGAACATGGACTAAAGGAAATCGGCTTGGACCTGACCAAGGAGTTCGATGAACTTGAAGAACTGATTAAAATCAGCACCTTCCCCCAGGATAGATGGAGGCCAGTGACCCGTAACATGTTCGAATCGGCACAGGAACGGGGTTTAGAACCCCAACCAACCCCTAAATCTGTGGATTCCCTTAAATGCATTTCCTGCGGACTTTGTGAAGTGGGATGCAGTCCCGGCGCACGCTGGGATTCTACCAGGTTCGTTGACGATGCTGTAAATAAAGGGGCCGTCCTTAAAACCAGGTCACCGGTAAAGAAGGTTATCATAGAAAAGGAACGTGCCAGGGGAGTCATCGTTGGATCAGGTTCCGCATCCAAACTTTATGAAGCTGACGTAGTTGTACTGGCCGCCGGTGGTATCGGCACCCCCCAAATATTAAAGGCCTCCGGACTACCGGCAGAGGATCGTCTATGGGTAGACATCGTCCTTACCCTGGGAGGTGTTTCTAAAGGTGCAAATCAACTTAAAGAACCGCCCATGGTCTGGTACACCAAAGAAGAAGACTATATTCTATCCCCTTACATCGATATCCTCTCCCATTTCCTGCATGAACCCTGGAAGAATGTTTCTATTCAGGATCGGGTAGGGCTTATGGTTAAACTAGCCGATGAAGAGCAGGGAACCGTGTATGCCGATGGCAGGGTGGAGAAGGAAATCACACTCCATGATAGGTCCCGGCTGGACGAAGCCATAAAACAGGCCAAACAGGTTATGGAAGGAGCCGGTGTTTCCGGTCCATTCGTAGAGGGCGTACATAATGGTGGGCATCTTGGTGGTACCGTCCCCTTAAAAAAGGAGGATGTTAAGGATATGAAGCCTTCCTGGATTCCTGATGGTTTATGGGTTGCGGATTTATCCCTGGCACCCCGTTCACAGGGTTTACCCACCATCTTACTTACCTCTGCACTGGCTTTAAGGGTGGCCAGGAAGATAAGTGAAGTTGAGAACTGAATAATGAAGTAAGATTGATGCTGAAGTAAAAATAATTTTTTAGAACTCTGAATAAGACTGTTGGACTGATATTCATGAGAAAATATAGAATAAAACAAATCGATGCCTTTACTGACAGGGCATTTGGTGGTAATCCGGCTGGTGTTGTACCTGTGGCAGATGGACTATCTGATGTTGAAATGCAGAGTATTGCAGTAGAGATGAATTTATCAGAAACCGCTTTCATTCTCCCCAGTGAAAAAGCAGATTTCAAAATAAGATGGTTTACACCTAAAAAGGAAGTATTATTCTGCGGACATGCTACGGTTGCCAGTTTACATGCGCTTGCTGAAGAGGGTGAGTTCGGCATGGATAAGGAAGGTGAATTTTCCTTCAAAATTGAAACTATGGTTGATATTCTTAAGGTATCCGTTCAAAAATCAGCAAAACACATTAATATCATCCTCCAATCGCCAGAAATCAATTTAATCAATGAAAAAATGGACGAAGAAAAGTTTTCAGAAGCATTAAAGATTGATATACAGGATATAGACCATTCGCACCCAATCATGCGGGATAAAACACTAAATTATATTTATATTGTTTTAAAGAACTTATCGACTCTTAAAAATGTGCGATATGATTATGATAAGCTAGAATCTTTTGGTAAAGAATACAACATAACGGGTTTTACTCTAATTTCAACAGAAACATTTGAAAAGGATTTTGAAGTCCATTCAAGGTTTTTCTCTCCAGCATATGGGATTAAAGAAGATCCGGTTACCGGTTCTGCTCAAGGTCCTTTAGGGGCTTATTTGATTGTGAATAAACTATTAGAAATGAGTGAAGATGAAATTGAAATAAATTCTGAGCAGGGGGATATAATGGGGAGACCGGGACGTTTAATAGTTAAAGTAACTAAAAAAGAAGAGGGTTGTTTTACTTCACAATTGATCGGTGAAGCTCGGACAGTTTTAAATGGTGAAATTATTTTAAATTGATTATCTTCAGGAAATTGTATAAATTTTTGTTGCTGGAAAGACATAATCTAAGTCATGAAAGAGATTTACACTGAGATCGAGATTAATGCCCCGGCTGGCGTTGTTTGGGATATACTTACTGATTTTGACCATTATCCCCACTGGAATCCTTTTATTTTGGAAATTTCAGGCGATCAGGTTGAAGGAGCTCAACTCGATGTTTTTATAAAACCACCTAACTCAAATGGGATGAGATTCAAGCCGAAAATATTGAGTTATAAACCAGAAGAGGAGTTAAGATGGTTAGGAGCTCTATGGATACCTAAATTGTTTGATGGTGAACATAGCTTAATTATCGAGAAAATAGATGAGAATAAAGTTCTATTTATCCAGAAAGAAGAGTTCAAAGGATTGCTTGTCTCACTGGTCTCCGGTATGTTGAAAGATACTGAATCTGGGTTTGAAGCTATGAATAGGGCTTTAAAAAGGGAAGCTGAAGATGAGGGAATTTTAGAGAGGTAATAATGAAGGTGTTTGCATTTAACGGCAGCCCCCGGAAGGAATGGAACACTGCAACACTGCTTAAAAAGGCCCTTAAGGGGGCGGAGTCACGGGGAGCTGAAACTGAACTGGTCCATCTATATGATCTAAACTATAAGGGATGTATCAGTTGTTTTTCCTGTAAAACTATTGGTGGTGAAAGTTACGGTAGGTGTGCTGTGAAGGATGACCTTACAGATATCTTTGAAGGGATTAGAAAATCAGGTGCCTTTATTCTTGGCTCTCCAATCTATTTCGGAACTGTTTCCGGTGAAATGAGATCTTTCATGGAGCGCTTGATGTTTCCCAACCTAACATATACCAATCCTACACGGACGCTTTTCCCTAAAAAGATAAAAACAGGCTTTATTTACACCATATTACTGAAGAGCAATTAAAAGAATTTAGATACACTGGACATATTGATATCAACCAAAGAACTCTGAAAACTCTGTTTGGTTCTTCAGAATCCCTTTTCAGCTTCGACACCTACCAGTTCAAGGATTATTCACAGGTAGTTGCCACTCGTTTCCATGAAAAACACAAGGCTAAAAGAAGAAAAGAAGTATTTCCTTATGATCTGGAGAGGGCATATCAAATGGGAGTTAGGTTTGCAAGTGAAAAATAGTTTAAAGAAAATTCAGTCTTCAACACCCAGTTCCGCTTTTAACTTATCCAGTTTCACCTTAGCCCTTCTGAAGTTACTTAGGAAGGTATTTTCTTCCTTTACAGGGATGATCTCAAGGCCTAAGTCGCGGTGTCTTTCGATCCAGTCTTCGGAGAATATGGGTATGTCGATCTTTATTGGTTCTTCGGTGGGGTTGACCACGATTATGTTACGGTAGGGGAAGTCTGTTTCCACGATGTAGCCTCCTACACTTATGATATGTAAGGGTCTTACTACGAATTTCATTTCATCACCGGATAATTTTAAGTTATCAAATCACTCATTTTATATTTTTACAGGAAGGATGCTATGATGGCCAGTACACCCAGTATTGAAACACCAGCAACTACTGGATAGAACTGCTTATAG
This sequence comes from Methanobacterium sp. UBA375, assembly GCA_002495625.1. GTDB lineage: Archaea > Methanobacteriota > Methanobacteria > Methanobacteriales > Methanobacteriaceae > Methanobacterium_A. The sequence goes on from DAGC01000009.1 coordinate 28,750, forward strand.
GTGAATATTGGGGAGAAGGCGCTTACTATGGCCATGATTATGGTGAATGCCAGAGCCACTACTATGTTTATGAGTATGGTCCAGCTTAGAATGCTGGGCGGTAATCCCAGAAACAGAGTGGCGAAGATACTGGAAAGTACGAATATCAAGAGCCCCCGGCTTATATATACGTAGGCCCTGTATTTTGATGCGTACTCCAGTAGAGGTCCCTCTATAACGTCTGCCTTGGTTTTTAGTATGGCGAAGGGGTACTCGTTTAAGAGTATCATGAATCCTACGAAGAATACTATGGCCCCCAGAATACCTCCTAATGTGAATAGAACTGGTCCGTGAAGTTGCTGGTAGGCGACGATGTCATTCAGGAATATGCTGCCGGCCATGGCCACCGGTACGAAGATTGCGATGTAGATAGGGAATGATCCGAAGGCGATTAATCTAAACGCTCGCATGGAACTCAGTTCCTCTACAAATGACCGGGGAACATCGGTATGCTTGGCACCTTTAACCAGATCTGGGAAGGGCATCCTGATGGATAAAACTGATTTTGAAAGGGAACCCATGAACATGTACAGGATCTCCTCGACCTTCAAAAGCCCCACCAGAGCTACGACGCTTGCAAAGGCAGCCAGGAAATAGAGTTGGGGCATGACTATGATTAAGAGCAGTATGGTTATGATTATCCCTATAATTGGTAGTGAATTATAGAGTCCCGGCATGGGAGAGTTAGGATTGATTATCTGTTTAAAGAAGAATTTAATGGGAGCCATTAAACCAGGGCTTGAGATTGGTGGGCCTATCCTCTGCTGTATCCGGGCTTGGACGAATTTCCGCTCGATACCCGGCAGCCAAACACTTACCACGAAGGCCACTATTAACGTTCCTATTACTGCGATTAACGCGATTAATGAGTCAACGACGGTCATTATTTAAATCTCCTATTATCGTAATCTTTCTCCTATAACTGGATTATCTGTATAGCCCGGTCGGTACAGGTGAAGCAGGGGTCGCACTGCACCACAGCCAGCTGGGCATCGGTGATATGGCAGCCTATACACGCGTACTCCATGGCGCCTATGTTTGTTATGGAAGGCGTTCGTATAATACAGTGCCTTACCCTCCCATCGTTTAATGCATATGAATGGTAAAGTTTGCCTCGGGGAGCTTCAACATAATTCTTAGTTATGGGTGTGTCCTGCATCTCCCAGCTACGGTTTGTTATTGAACCTTCGGGGAGATGATTGATGGCCTGTCTGATGATCTTTATGGATTCAAAATTCTCTAATACCCGCATCAGTAGGTTTGATTTAATATCTCCATCATCCTGTGTTATTACATCGAAGTCAAAGGGATCGTATTCCTTCATATCTCGTCTGAGATCAACTGCAACTCCTGTTGCCCTGAGGGTGGGTCCAGAAACTGCTAATCTAAGTGCATCTTCCTTTTTAATGACACCAACCCCGGTTATACGGGACATTATCATGGGATCTGAAATGAAACGTTCAGCAAAGTTAGAGAGCTTTTCCTCCAGGAAATTAATTCCATCTTCTATTTTCTGGATCTTCATCTGATCCAGTTCAGCCCGGGGTCTGATTCCCCCAATGATAGGCACACCGTACTGCACCCGGTTACCTCCGATCATGCGGAGGAGCTCCATCACAGTTTCTCTGATGTAGAATAATCTCATGGAGAAGGTTTCATGTCCTAGTACTTCATTTCCATGGGCTAAGTAAAGTAAATGGCTGTGCAGCCTCTCCAGTTCTGCCATGATGATCCTTATATATTGGGCCCTTTCCGGTACATCGATCTCCAATGCCTTTTCAGCCACTAAAACTGAATTCCAAATATGAATATTTGAGCAGATGCCGCATATCTTCTCGGTGAGGCTGTTGGCCTTCTCTACTGGCAGGCCTTCCATTATACGCTCTATTCCACGGTGGTTTACTCCTACGGTTATCTCTGCATCTTTAACTATTTCATCTTCCACAAATAACCGTACCCGGTATGGTTCTATGGCAGCTGAGTGCACGGGTCCCAGTGGAACTTCCGTCTCGATTACCTGTTTTTTCGGGGTTTCATCGGTTATTTTGTTGTCTTCATCCATCACTTACACCTGATTGATATTTTGAGTAAATTTTAAGTTCTAAATATTGTTAATTTTTAATTCCATTTTTATGGGTCATTCGGCATCTAGCAATAACGGCAGTGCTGCCACTGCTCCCGCCAGAACATCCTCCGGTCTTACAGCACAACCGGGTACCTTGGCATCTACAGGGATTACCTCATCTACTGGTCCGCATATCTCTTCAGAGGGGATATCTCCGTGTATGTTCTTGTAAACCCCTCCCATGAGTGCGCATGCTCCGGCTGCTATCACTGCTTTGGGTTCGGGGATGGCTTCGTAGATGGCCTTTAACGGTTCCTTGTTGTGCCTGGTTACCGGGCCGGTGACTACCAGTACGTCGGCTTCCCTCGGATTCCATGTTAGAAATATCTTGTATTGCTCGATATCGAATTTTGGCGAGAGAACACAGTTAACTATTTCAATGTCACAGCCGTTACATCCACCTGTGTAGACCAGCATGACGTGAACGGCTCTGGCCCTTGAATATGATTTTAAGCTCATGATAATCACTTTTGTATTTTGGGTACTCCCCTCTTCTTTAACACGGTTGAATCTGACAGGTATTGTGCTATAAAAGTTAATTTATCGTCTGATATCTTTATGGGCTTTTCCAGGAGATCCCCAATATCCAGTTCCACTTCACCCACATCGTTGGGGTGTATGGTACCTG
>DAGC01000009.1:31636-61100 GCA_002495625.1 Methanobacterium sp. UBA375
ATCGTTGGGGTGTATGGTACCTGCTTTACCAAACAGGGCGTATAATGGGCAGAAGTCATGGCAGTAGTAGCAGTTTACGCATTTTTCACTGTTTAAAACTGGAATCTGTTTTTTGATCATTCCTTCGATTATTCGCACTGGTTCCTCCAGATCCAGCATGGTTACGGCTCCCGTGGGACAGGCGTTGCTGCATCCCCCGCAACCGATACAGGGTATCTCCGCCACTTTATCGGTGGGCGTAACCCTTCCTTCCAGTATTTTATTCCTCATTTCAATATCGGTGACCCGATCTGAGGCGAATAATATTCGTTTAGAGTTGTTGATGATTCCTTCCAGGAATACCCGGATAAAGTCTTTCATGGTGCCACCTCAAATTCTCTTTCAAATAGTATGGCCCTGGCTGGACAGGCATTTGAGCATGCCCCGCAGTAGATGCATTTTTCATCGTCCACCACGATCCTACCATCTTCTGTTTCTGTTATGGCTTCCTCTGGACATATTTTGGTGCATAGTTTGCAGTTCATGCATAGTTTGTCCTGTACGAAGGTGAATCCTTCTTTTATGGATTTTTTAAGCATGGTGGTTTTGGGTATGGCATCCGCTGGACAGTGGATACCGCATTTTTCACAGAGGATGCATTTACTTAGGTCAACATTGATGGAACCCTTCTTGAGGGTGATGGCTTCTTTGGGACATACTTCTGCACAGACACCGCATGATATACAGTCTTCAGTTACGTCCCCTTCCCAGGTGGTGTTCTGGAAGCTTCGCGCCTCATTTACATCACAGGCCTGGACACAGTTACCACAAGATACACAGAATCCTTTGATCCTCCTTTCTGGTTCATCTGATAAACGTAAGGTGCCAACTGGGCAGACATCCAGACATTCCATTTCCTCACATTCCTCACAGAAGGTGGGGTCGTAGCGTATTCTCCCATCCACTATCTTCAATGCCCCGTGGCTGCATGCTTCGGTGCACAGGCCACAGTTGAGGCAGGATACTATTTTTCCTGTTATTTCCTCGCCTGTTTCTGGCTTGTTGATTTTCACGGTGAAGTCTTCTATGGTTATAGCCCTGTTAGGGCATTCTTTAACGCATTTAAGGCATAAAGTACATTTATCTTCATCTATGGTGGTGTCGGTTATGGCTCCGGCTGGGCAGACGTCTTCACAGATTCTGCACTCGGTACATTTCCCTTCCAGATCCACATCCACCATAATGGCATCGGTGGGGCAGTAGTATTCGCATCGCCTGCAGAGAGTGCATTTATCATAATCGGTTACTAAACCCATTCTCTCTACTTTTTCCCCTTCTTTTTGCATCCTGACTTCTGGTTGGATGGTTAAGTTGAGTGATTGTAAAAATTGGAGCTGTCTTTCCTCGATTACATCGAAGGCGTCTATCCTGGCGTTCAGGGGGCATATGTCTGCACAGATACCGCAACGGGCGCATATTCCCTTAACCAGGTCATCTTCTATTTTGATGCTGTTTACCGGGCAGGTCATCTCACAGACTCCGCAGGCGTTGCATTTAGCCCGGTCCACCACGTAGCCTCCGTATCGATTCTTCTTTATGGCTTTGTTGGGACAGGCATCCGCACAGGCTCCGCAGGTTATGCAGCTGAATGCTTTTCCATCAATTAATCTTATAGCCCCGGTAGGGCATTCTTTGATGCATTCTCCTAAGCCTTCACATTTGTTTGTTGATATAAACATTGCCTATTACTCCGATGATTCACTTGTTTTTTGCTGTAATTGTTTTGTAAATACCTTATTTTTTGTAATTGTTCTTGTAGATATCTTCTTTTATCTTTATATTTCTTTTATCTTCCTTATTTTCTTTTAATGTTCAGTGTCGTCTTTAACATATCTTCCCAGGGTAACTTTACCTACGAAAATTCCCACGATGGCTGATACAAATCCAGATGCCAATGGGACGTCCTGATAGTATGGGAATGGTTGTATTAAGTATGCTGCTACCAAAGCAACGATGAATATGACTATGTAACTTCCCCAGGTGAAGTTCAGCTTACTTTCCGGGTTTATCTTTACTCTGCTTCCCACTATGAATCCCAGTAAGAATCCCAGAATTAAAGGGCCTGCATAAATTATCATCCAATCTCCTCTATTTCTTCTCCATCTTCATCTATTTCCTTTTTAAATCCTAAAAAGGCTATTACCACAGCGCTTAAACCTACCATAACCTTTAGGCCTACTGCAAAGTTCAGGTAGGGTATTATTCCGGCGTGGGTTGGATCAGGGTAGTCGAATATGTTCTGTATGAACCCGGGTACGATTCCATAGAGGTCCACTCCCAGGTTGTAAAGGAAGTAACCGGAAAATACTAATCCGGCCAGTCCCAGGAAAACATAGATCAGTGCCCCGGTACTTTCCATGTTGGACATGAAGTCATGGGAGAACTTTATGGGTGAGTCTTTTAAACCGTATACTACGGCGCAGAATATGAAAGCCCCTGCTATTATTGCACCACCCTGAAAGCCTCCTCCAGGTGTTATATGCCCTCCTAAAATTGTGTTAACTCCTAAACAGGTTATTAACAGGGCTGCGGCGTAGACGAATATTTTTAGTATGGTGCTCATTTAGTTGCCTCCCAGTTTTACTTTTCCTCTTCCAAATAACAGTAATGTTACGACCACAGCGGTGACCAGTATCAATGCTTCACCAAGGGTGTCGTAGCCTCTCCAATCAAATACTACATTGGTTACAGCGTTAGGTGCTATATCCGGACCTAACCATAGGTAGATGTAGCTTATTCCCGGATACAGTATCTGGTCAAATCCGTATATAGCCTGGAATAAAGCTACGGCGAAGATTCCCAGGGCTAATAAGCCTATTATGTTCTTTATTCCATTAAACATTTAAATTCCCCCAGTAGAACAGGGCCACAATTACTCCCAAGGCCACCACAACGTAGAACATCATGTTGTTCAAATCATCGTTCTGTTCCCTTCTAAGTCTGGGCATGATGGGCATGGCAGTGAATACTATGATCAATATGGCAGCCACCATTATTATCATCAAAACAGGATGAATGAGCCTTACCATAACTACAGCAATTAAAACCGATGCAATCAGTGTTAGTTCTGCAGTTAGCATTGTGGAAGCTGTTACATTAGTTACTGGCTCATCTTCTCCAGCTTTTTCCTGTATTTTCCGTATTTTATTCAGTATAACATCGTAGAAACTCATGATATTTCACCCTGTTAAACCAGTCCCGCGGCTAATGTTTGCAGACTGTTGGTTGCTATTTCCGGGAACAACCCGAGTGTTAGGCAGACGATTAAAAAGACTACTAGGGATATCACCGTTGATCTGGGGATAGTGTTATCCAGAACTTCCAGTTCTTTGGGTTTGGGCCGCATATATATGGTGTAAAATGCTTTCATAAATGTCATAAAGGTAACGATACTCAGGAGTATCATTATTATACCCAGTTCGGGCAGTCCAGATTGTATAGATGCCTGGATTAACATCAGCTTGCTCTGGAAGGCGTTAAGTGGTGGGACACCGGCCATGGCCAATCCAGCCAGGAGGACCAGTAACGCTACCTTGGGGTTTACATACATCATTCCCCCCAGTTTTCTGGTGTCACTGATTCTGGTCTTGTAGAGTATTGTTCCGAAACCTATGAAGAGGAATGCAGTAATTACGGCCTCATTAACAGCCTGGAAAAGACCGGCTGTAATACCGAATGCCGTTCCCAGTCCCAGTCCTATTCCGATATATCCTAATTCCCCTACAGCCAGATATCCTAAGATCCGCTTGTAGTCGGTCTGTACTATGGCCATGGTGATACCCAGAATCATGGCTATAAGGGATATGCCGATTATCGCTATGTTGGTGAATGGGTTGTAGGAGAACAACCTGATTATTATGATTCCTATAGCCACCATGGTGAATACCGAGAAGGCCTGAAGTAACGCCGACCCGTGGGGTAATGCTTTACTGTACACCGCCGACTTTATGGTATGGAATGGTGGGAGTCCTGATGCGTAAAGCCATCCAAAGACTATAAGGGCTAGAGCAATGAGGAGTTCCGGGCTTTGTGGGTTGACGTACCCGTTTTTTAATGTGAAGATCATGTCTGTAACGTTAACATTTCCTGTAATGCCCAAGAGCATGACTATACCCAAAAGCAGGAGAGGTCCTGCAATATTTCCCAGGAGGATATATTTAAGAGCGGTCTCATAGTTATTTTTTATACCAGATGCAATGACTATTCCCACCTGGGCCAGTGCTGCTATCTCAAAGAATACAAATAAATTAAATATATCATCTGAAAGCAGTATGGCTGATACTGAAGCTGTACCCATAAACATCAGGAAGGCATAAACTCCAGAGGGCCTTTTAGATTCGTTTATAAATGTGAATATGGCGAAGAATGTGATGAGTCCCAGTATAAATATCATGAGCTGCTTGGCACTACTGAATACGTACATGATACCCAGGTGGAACTGGAACAGCTGTGACCCGGTAATTAGCGCCGGTAGTCCCTGTGCCAGGCTTGGATCCTGTGCCAGGGGAACGTAACCACCGAAGAAATGTGAACCATAAGGAGTTAGAAGTGGTATGATTGGTAAAACTATAGCAGTGATGATGGCGATTATCTTAATGGTCCTGTCCTTTTTATGGAGTAAATTCAGGAAAAGTGCACTGGCAATGGGTAATATGACCATAACGGCAATGAGAACGTTCATATCCATTTAGTATTCCTCCCATTTGTGAAACTTGTTTTAATATCTGAAATCATTGTTCTACTCTCCCTTGTCCCTTAAAATTTTCGCTGCACTGAGTGAGCCATGTCTCTTGTTAAGCACCATTACCAGACCCAGTATCACCGCCAGTGTACTGGCGCCGATAACGATGTTGGTAAGCACCAGAGCAAATGGAAGTGGATATGCTGCGGTTTGGGCGAAGTTGCTGATGGTCATGTCGGGTAAGAATATGTAAACAATTCCTCCGGGCTTATATCCCATGGTTATAATGAACAGGTTTACACCGTCACCTAGGAAGGCCAGGCCTATTATCTTCTTTATAAGATTATCCAGGAATAATGCAGCGAATATGCCGATTACTATAAGTGATCCTGCTGTGAAAAAGGACATTAATTGACTGTCTATTACCATTTTTTCACCATTTCTAAATATTAACTTTCTTCCTCTGTTCTCCTTGTTTTAAGAACGGTCAGGGCAACAAATACTGGTACTATTGCTGATCCAACGATTGCCTGGGTTAACGCCACATCAGGGGCCAGTAAAAATTGGAATAAAAAGGCAGTGGATATACCGGGTATTCCGGTTAGTATGGCTGCCTTCAGTAAGTCTCTCTGCATCAAGGCTATGATAGCACCTAAAACTGTGGTGATCATGAGAATGTATTCGATCATTTTTCTTCCTCCCCATAATAGTAGGCATTGGCAATGGCGTGTGCATTGAAGGGTGCCAGTATGAAGTAAGCTGCTGCCAGGAGGAATTCACCAAGAACCAGCAGTGCCAGTATGCAGGCCATGTCTGCCAGGCCCAGAATGTGAATCCGGGCGTACATAACTCTTTCCAGGTCATCCTTGTATCTCAATATTCCAATTCCGCCTAGTACGACCAGGACAGCGCATACCATGAGTATGATTGATTTTACCAGGGATACTGGGTCTGCTACTTCGATAAATGCCACTATGAATCACCCTTTAAAACTTTTGAAAACGCTATAGTACCTACCGGTCCTAATATTATAAGTGCAGCTGCTATGTCTGTACAGAACCCTACTCCGTAGATATTTTTAACCAGTATCAGGATGGTGGCCACTGCAATGGCTAAACCGGAAATACCCACCAGACCCATGCCTACGGTTTTTCTGGTGGTGATCCTAATGGTCGCCAGGCAAAATATGGCCAATGCCACCAGCAATATATATTCTGATATCAATAACAAGTCCATTCTAACATCTCTTTAATTTTATTGTGTGGATAAGGTTAATCAAGCATTTCTTCAATTTAATTTATAAAAGTATTTATTCTAACATCCCTTTTATGTAGGGTTCGAAGGGAATCACTTCTTCTTTGCTCCGTGGGTATATGATGGCCACTTTCAATATCTGATTTTCAGAATCGAGATCTATGGAAAGGGTTCCCGGGGTTAAAGTTATGCTGTTAGCCAGTATGGTCTGGGAAACAGGTCTTTTAAGTTCAGTTTCTATCTCTACAACCACTGGTTCCACTTTTCCATTGAGTGTTCTGCCAGCCACATCCCAGGTGGCCTTGATGATCTCAAATATCAAAACGATGAAATATGCAATTCCATAAAATATCCGCATAAGAAACATGTCAATCCCTTTTTATTACTATTACACTGATTTAAATCCTAATTCACAGTTGAAAACGATCTCTCTTTTACCAAGTTTAGAACATTATTTAGATATAGCAATTACAATTCATCATTATAAAACATGATATATAAAGATATCTAAAATTTTTTCCGGGTATAGTGGTGACAGTAAATAAAATTCTTTTAATCAACAGTCACTGTAATAGAGCTATAACAAAAAAATTTAATTGTATCGTGAAAATTTTATAGCTTAGTGTTTTAATTGCTGAAAATAAAGAGATACGGTACTGCAGCCACTATCCAGATAACCATGATCAAAATACCAGAAAGTTTATGAAATTTTCTGGACGATAAAGGGCTTAAAAGACTTACCCCGCTGGATGTGAAAAGATCCAGGGTTATATGACTTAAACAGCCTATAAATAACGCTCCAAAAATATGAAAAACGTTTAATGATAGATGGGGAGTCAAATAAATTCCAATGACCATCAAAATTAAATAGGGAAAGAATAATTTCCTGTTTAAAACTATGAAACCTAAAATTATGGAGAGTAAGACCAAAATAACCTTCAGATCAACCACGTCCACCAGGAGCAGGTAAAACCCAGCGGCAAAAACTGTTAAAAATAGGGATATAGCTATTATTCCTAAGATCGAGTGCATAAATCCACGGTGCTTGGAGATAAAGAAAATTACCGCCAATAAAATTAAAATAACCCCTATCATAGAGGGTAAGTTGAATATATACAAAATTAAGGCCAGTACCAGCCCTATTAAAAACATGATAATTATCTGATTCTCCTTGATGTTGTTGTCAAAATCGATTATGGACGTTCCAAAAAGGGCCAATGAAAGGAGAAAAACATTGGGAAAGAATGGTAAGGCCATGATAAGTGCAAAGGGGATATGGATTTTATAAGAAGGCATTTTATCAACGTTTAGAGGAAGTGTATATTATAATTATTGATTAAACTATTTTAACAATGAATTAACCTATTCAACTCTAGATCAATGGATTTCAATCCCAAAATAACTCATATAAGCAACCATCTGCAGATACGACCTTTCCTGACTACCTGGATCTACCTTACCATTGTGGGAGACCACTTCACAGGTCACCGCTGGAATATTTGATTTGTTGCATTCATCCTCCAGTGCACCGTTGTAGAGGGTGCCGGCATTTTTATGGCAGATGATCTTCGACTTGGTGGCCTTATTTATATGCTCCGCAATGGTGAAACTTTCCTGGCAGGGTTTTTTAGAGCAGAAAATACTCTCTACCCCGGGATTACTGTACGGTTTGGTGGCGTGGAAATCAGCCAGGGAGTCTAAATTCAAATCCTTGGCTACCTTGATTATATCATTGGATAATGTTCCTTCTTTAAATGCAGTCCGGTTCATATCGAATCCCTTAAATCTCCTGGAACTTTTCATGGTGGCGAAGGGAATGGCGAATGGTATCAGGTAAACCGTACCTTCAATATTTTGATCTACCAGTTTCTGGGCCACATCCAGTGCTGCGATTTGTGGTGAAAGCTCATTACCATGGACACCCGCAGTGAGCATGATTTTAGGGCTTCCCTCACCAATCCGGATAAGAGGCGTGCCTTCCCGGGCAGAATCCAGGAGTTTAAAAGCTAAACTACTCCCGGACAGGTTCTTCATAAATACCTGATTTTCCTGCAGGTCTCCTGCTGTTTCAGCAGAAATTATTTCTATTTGGAAAGGTTCCATAGACGCATCATTACTTAGTATCTGGTTTCAAGGTTAATCTATTAAATGCTATAAAATATATTAACTGGAGAATGGTTTATTATATATTACTTCAAAGACAATAACCATCTTATTATATAATACTTTAAGACCACTACCATTTTTATTATATAATACTTAAAGGCCATACAATCTTATTTACAATACTTCAAGACGTGGCCATTCAAATTATAACTTTTAAAATGGACAAAAAATATAATTCAAGGTGATCTAAAAATGGAAAAAGTAGTTCTGGCATTCAGCAGTGGCCTGGACACCTCAGTATGCGTCAAGTTGCTTCAAGAGAAGTACAACATGGAAGTTGTAACTGTCTGTGTAGATGTAGGGCAACCAGAAGAGGAAGTGGAACGATCCGAACGTGTAGCCCATGAGATAGGTGTGTCAAAGCACTACACCATCGATGCCAAGGAAGAATTTGTTAAAGATTTCATCTTTAAAGCAGTGAAGGCGAACGCAGTTTATGAGGGATACCCTCTAAGCACCGCCCTGGCCAGACCATTAATAGCCATGAAAATGGTTGAAATAGCTGAAAAAGAAAATGCCGTTGCCATATCACATGGATGCACCGGTAAAGGTAACGACCAGTTCAGATTCGAATGCACCATACGTTCAGCTTCAGATTATAATATCATCGGCCCGGTAAGGGATTTAAACCTCACCAGAACAGAGGAAATAGAATACGCCGGAAAACATGGCATTCCCCTACCCGTATTTTCCCACTTCAGTATCGATGAAAACCTGTGGGGCAGATCCATCGAGGGTGACATACTGGAAGACCCCATGGTGGAGATGCCAGAGGAAGCATTCAACTGGACCAGATCCAGTGCCGAAGCACCCGACAAGCCTCAGATTCTGGAGATAGAATTTGAAGACGGAGTACCCGTAGCTTTAGATGGGAAAAAATTCGGTCCACTGGAGATCGTAAAGGAATGTAACCGGATCGCAGGTTTACACGGAATCGGCAGGATAGACATCATGGAAGACCGTATAATAGGACTTAAATCCAGGGAAAACTACGAAACACCGGCGGCCGTGCTTATAATAACCGCCCATAAAGCCCTGGAACAGATCGTACTCACCCGGGAGGAACTGAAATTCGCTGCAAATGTATCAGAGACCTACTCCGAACTGGTCTACAACGGCCTGTGGCATGAGCCCCTCCGGGATGACCTGGACCACCTCATCGACAACATGCAGAAACGGGTGTCTGGTATCGTTAGAGTAAGATTACACAGGGGTAATTTAAGGATCCTGGGACGGAAGTCACCATTCAGTTTATATCAGGAACAGGCAGTTTCCTTTGAAGACAAGGAAACCGACCAATCGGAAATCGTGGGATGGTTAAAAAACTACGGTGTACAGGCCGCCTGTTTCCAGAACGTTTGTAAGAAGAAGTGAGATCTTCTTACTGTTTTTTTTATTTTTTTCAAATTTTTTTTATCTTTTTTTAATGCACCAAATTTCTCGAAAGATATTTATTTGCTGAATTTAATTTTTAAATAATGTTAGTAGGAGTTAAAAAAATGGACATCAACGACTGTATAAAATTTGCAAACGAAACACCGGTGAGCTACGTAGCAACGGTGGATGGAGACCAGCCCCGGGTTAGGGCGTTAGGATTCTGGTTTGCCGATGAAACCGGGTTTTATTTCCAGATCGGGGCGGTTAAGGACATGTATGGACAGTTACAGGAAAACAACAAGGTTGAGGCCTGTTTCTGGCAGCCGGACGAAGAATCCACTGGCACCATGCTAAGGGTTGCTGGGGAAATAGAATTCATCGAAGACCCTGAACTTAAAAAGAAGGTTATAGAGGACCGGCCATTTCTTAAAGAATTTGGTTTAACTGTTGATCACCCAGGACTCGTAATTTTCAGGATTTCCAAGGGAGAGGCCTACTTCTGGACCATGGAAACCAATTTTGAACCTAAAGAGTTCATTAAATTTGGAGACTAAGCCATTCCAGCTGAATTTATTTAAATTTTCCACATTTTTTTATTTAACTATAGGGAACCTATATGATATCATGGAAATAACTGTGCTTATGGAGAATAACAAGTTGAAAGGCTCTGATTTTAAAACAGAAAATGGACTTTCCTTACTTATAGAAAATAAAAATGGATTAATTTTATTTGATACCGGCGGCCCCAAAAATTACGCCATCCAAAACGCGCAAAAACTGGGCGTCGACCTTTCCAAGGTTGACGCGGTAGTTATATCTCACGGACACAACGATCATACCGGGGGTTTGTTAAATTTTTTTAAACTGAATGATAAAGCACCGGTTTATCTCAAAAAAGAAGCTTTAAACCCTTACTATGCCAAACTTCCTGATAAAACCAAATACATTGGCATAGATGATAAAATAGTTGAAAATCATTCAAACAGGTTAATTTTTGTGGATAAAAACCTGGAAATAAGCCCTGGAATGTTTTTAATTCCAGATATTGAAAGGAAATTCCCCATCCCCTCCAACAATCAAATTCTCTTTGAAGGTAAAGAAGATAAGATGATTAAGGATGAATTTAAACACGAACTGTTCATGGTTTTAGAAAAAAATAATAATTTAACTGTTTTTTCTGGCTGTGGACATAGTGGAATTACCAACATCATAAACAAAGTGAAGAACACCTTCCCGAAAGGTAAAATAAACACGGTACTGGGAGGATTTCATTTTCAATCTGGAAGTGAGACCTCTATAGTGGCTGAAAAAGAAGAAATCGAAGGAATATCTCATTGGCTGGCAGATGAGGGGATTGAAAACGTTTATACTGGCCATTGCACGGGTGAACGTGGAATGGAAATCATGAGCCCTATTTTAGAAGATAAACTCCACAGAATCTGTACGGGAATGAAAATCACTTTAGATATTAACTAAAATTAGCATTCAATTTAAGAGTGTCTCCCAAGTTGATCTACTATTTGAAGGAATAGGGGAACAACTATTTGAAAGCATATGGGATGAAATCTAAAAGGTTAGTTGCGGTGAAATTATAACCATATTCTTCTAAAGCCAGATCTCCAGCTTTTCCATTTATGTAGGCGGCTAAAAACGCGGCTTCAAAAGGATCATACTCTTGAGCTATCAATCCACCGACCAGCCCGGCCAGACAGTCCCCAGTTCCACCCACAGTCATCCCTGGGTTTCCCGTGGAATTGAGTCTTATTTTATCCTCATGGGCGATTATATCCACTGCACCCTTAAGCAGTACAGTTGCACCACTCATCTGGGACGCCTTCTGGACGGCGGCGGTCTTTTGTTTGAAGGATTCCGGTACTGTAACTCCAAAGAGGGATTTAAATTCTGCTTTATGGGGGGTTACCACTATTTCCTGTTCTGATTCCTTAATTAAATTTAAATCAAGTAATTTAAGCGCATCTGCATCAATCACCAGGGGCTTTCCCACCTTCTCTATGAGCTGGTTCAATGCTTCTGCTGTTCCATCTTCGTTACCGGCACCACACCCTACTACTATAGCATCCGCATGGGTAGACAGTTCTAATATCTTATCTACATCATTTGTATTGATGTAATCACCGGTAAGACTTTTTACAATTAAATCGGGAGAATATGACCTAATGGGGGTGCTTACAGATGAAGGACAGGCCACAACAGCCAGATCCGCACCTGATTTTAATGAAGACACAGCGGCTATGGCCGGAGCGCCAGAGTAATCCTTACTCCCACCAACTACAAGCAATCTCCCGTTTTGGCCTTTATGGGAGGTTGCATTCCTGTTTTTTAGTCGTAAAAGATCCCCTGGGCCAGTGAATATTTCCGCTTCTCGGGGGATTCCTATATCACAGATATGGATCTCACCGATATATCTTTTCTTGGCGTCTTTAAAGCCTGATTTCTCCTTATGGAAGGTGACCGTGTAGTTTGCCTCTACAGCTTTATCAAAAACCTTACCTGTAAGGGGATCAAGACCCGTTGGAGTGTCTACTGCGATTTTTACCCCTTTAGATTCGTTTATGATGTCTACGGCACTGGAGATTGGTTCCCTTAATTTTCCCTGGGTTCCGGTGCCCAGTAGTGCGTCTATTACTATCTCCGCCCGGGAGGGCTTTAAACCTGTAGAATCCCGTACAGTTGAAACCTGCAGAAGGTCGGAGTTTCCTATTTTCTGCAGTACCTCCCAGTTTATTCTGGTTTCCTCCGATCCTATCTGTGAAGGATGTCCTAAGAAAAAAACTTCCACTTCAAACCCTTTATTTACCAGATATCTGGCAGCTACAAATCCGTCACCACCGTTTCCACCAGTACCGGAAAATATAGCTACTTTACATGGTTTTGATAGATGGATTATCTTATATGCAAGACATTTACCCGCACTTTCCATTAAGGACTGTTTGGGGATTCCTAATGCTTCGGCATTGGCATCCAACACCATCATATCTTTAGGGGTCAAGATATCACCAGTTTCAGTTAAAAATTATTAATTACTTATCCATGGGATGATATTTAAAATTTATTTAAAAATATTGATTAGAAGACGTAAAAGATAGGGATGGAAAAAAATAGGTTAGTAATGGTTTTTATATTAAAAAAATGGAAATATGGTTTAGAATAATTTTTCTAACCATATCTGGTAGGCGCCCAGGGTACCGTCGTAGTTACCAGCGTATATCCTTTTTACACCGGGTACTTTTACTGCGGCAGATATTCCCGCTTTCATGGCGGCTGCCACTTCTTTTTCACCCAGTCCATCGATGACTATCTCGTAGATACCGTTTATTTCCTGTGGCACCTCACAAACCACTCCTTCCACACCTCTCAGGGTGGGGCAGAATTTTTCGTTGGTTGAGGCGGCCATGAATTTGTATTTGGAACCTATCTTAGATCCGGAAGCCACGATACCACCAGGGAATGGTGTTATCGTCCCAACAACATTTTCAATGGCATCTACTGCAACTTCAGCAGCTACCAGTGCTGATGCCTGGTTTTCAGCCATTATGAAGAAGTTTCCACCGGCTACTCCCCTTTTGATTCCTAATTCTCCTTCTATTATGAAATCTCCGGACATGATGGGGACTTTGTAGACGGTTCTTCCGACTATTTCGTCTTTACTTTCAAACCCGTCTCCGAAGAATTTTAATTTAAATCCTACCTTCAGTTTTTCCTCTGCGTCATCTCCCATGGCATCGAATACCGCGGTGGTGGCGGAGGTAAGTACACATTGTCCTATCCTTTCCAGGAGCTGGTGTTCCAGTTCATCCTTTTTGGGGTGGCAGATCATCACTATGTAGCCTGGTCTTCCGTCTGGTGTTTCACTGGGTGGCACGTAACGGTCGATCCCTGCCTCTGCAGGACACATGATAACCGATGAACCGAATCCCACAGTTTCGTCTGCAGCTATTCTGGCGAATTTTTCGGTAGCTGCGGTGATTAAAAATCTGGACACGAAAATGTCAAATGCTTCTGCGAAGGTATCCTCTATTTCAACGTTGTTTAACTGCATTCTATCACCTTAAAAAAATTAATCCAATTTTTTGCCTGCATCCCCTACTTTAACAGAGTAAATTTCTTCAATATCTATAACTACGGCTGCTTTTGGTGCGGGTGCCAGTGGTGATGCCTCTTTAACCCAATTAACAACCTCATCATAATATTCTCCGCTGGTGTAGATCTTCACTGTCCCCTTAAATTGGAAGGGATATTTTGCAGCGTCTTCTACTACAAAGGCCACTTTAGGATTGGCTTCAAGATTTTTCCTGGTTTTAATCATATAACTGTCTGCTATAATTACTGTTTTATTATCGAGTGGTTTGATATTTCCAATGGGAACTACGTTTGGCACGCCGTCAGTAGTGGCAGTAGCAACATATGCTCTGCTTCCTGCGATAACGTCCATCATCTCCTGTGTCATTACCATATTAATACACCTCTATCTATTTCTAAATGAAAATTATGTGATAATATTTTGGCAATCCTTTTTATATTTTTATAAATTAATCCCGGCCTAAATTTTTTGATATCTGATCCATCACCCCTGATCCAAAGTAGGGCAGCATTAAAATACCCAGAAATGAAGGCATCCAGAAGGATATCAGCCTCTCTATTATTGTGGCAGCTGCACTTACAGATGGTGGAACTCCTGCTATTGAAAAGAGTAGTATCATCATCCCATCTACAGCACCCAACCCACCAGGGAGAAGGGGTACTATGCCGATTAGGGTGCTTATTAAAAATACTACGGCTATGGCTTCCAGGGAGATGGGGGTGTTGAATGCCATGAAGATTATGTAGACCCTGATTATCTCCACAAACCAGATTAAAAAGGATAATGGAAGGGCGTAGAGGAGTATCTTCCTGTTCCTTATCAGAGTTCTGATGCTGTTTTGAAACCCGTTAAGTGCATTTAAAGCTCTTTTTTCCAGTTTACTGTGGTCTTTTTTGGAAAATCTTTTTATAACATTCACCACCCATCTGGTGACCCTTTCGCCCATTTTCTGATCGATGGACATGTAAAACCCGATTATAAACAGTACCAGCAACACTGCCACTGATGAGATCAGGGCATAAATTGTTAAGGTGGATAGTTGAAAATACAGAACTGCATATATTATTGTGATTACAGCCAGTAAAAACAGTGGAAAAGTATCCAAACCCTTATCAGCTATCACCGTGGCAAAAGAATTTTCCATGGGGCATTTAGTATATTTGCCCAGAATATAGGCCCGTACCGGTTCTCCCCCTCCTCTGCCACTTGGGGTGATGTTGTTTACCGCCATACCCACCAGTAGCATGGGTAACAGGGCTAATTTCTTGATTTTTATGTCCACCACCTGGATGTTGATGGACCATCTTTCTGTCCAGAGACCGAAGAGCAGGAACTGGATTAAAAATGCCAGAACCACATACCAGGGATTAGCCATCCCCAGGGCATTCAAAATCTCTTCCGGCCCGATTAACAGCACCAACACTGCCAAAACACCAATTCCCAGGGCTAAAAGCATCAAAGTTTGATATTTCATGTAATACCTCATATTTCGAAATGTTTCAAAAAAAGGTTACCATCCTATTATCTTTGGAAGAAATAAAACTTAAGTTTATTCATAAGGATTCATAGATTGAAGAAAATTTAAAAATCAAAAGTTAAATGTTAGCTGGTAAAATAAAATTAAAAAAAATGAAATGGTGTTTTAGTATTGGAAGATTAAGTAACTCCTCCAGCACCACCTACATTCTTTCCAGTGTAGGCATCTATTTCTATTTGCCCTACAGTATTTCCGTTCATGATTACTGGTACAATATAAATTTTCTTCCCATCTTCATCAACTAATCTTGGAGTTCCTGCCGTTGCATTTGGTTCTTCTATATATTGTAGAGCAATATTTTGAGCTTCTTGAGCAGATATCATATTTTGTCCTGAACTATTTTGTGATGCATTTGACTGTGAAGTTTCATTATTGGTGGTGTTAGTTCCATTGTCACTGGTTTGGGTGTCGGTTTTTGGCGGGTTAGAACCAGCGTATATACCAGCACCTATAACTACCACTATTACTATTGCCAGTATAGCTATTGTTGGTTTGTTGACCATATTTCTCCTCCTTTATATTAGATTGGATGGTATCATACATAAATCTTAGTGTATGATTTTCTACGTTTTTTCAAACAAAAATGTAATTAGATAAACCCAGCTATTTAAACTTATGGGTAAAAAAGGGAAGTTAATAAGCTCTAAAATAGATTTGAACCCTTTGTTTCACTTTAAAAATAAATCTTAGCTGGAATAGAATCAGAGGTAGTTAACTTGGTAGCTTAAATCTTCCTCGTCCAGTAAAACTACGGTTTTATCACCGGTCAGGTATCCGCATGTCTCACCAGGGTTGATTATAAGGGTTTCACCTTCTTTAATTTCCAGTTGATGGGTATGACCGGTTACAAGGACGTCGTATTTACCGCATCCCGCAAGGGATTCCACCAGGGCGGGATTTGTTCCGTGTATCACTGCAATTTGAAGGTTATCAATTGATATTTCCTGAAAATCCTCCAGGTAACACATGTTCCCGAATGCCTTCCTTAAACCATCTCTTTCACCATCGTTGTTGCCGAATATCGCTAAAAGGGGAGATTTGAGTTTCAGAAATTCCCGGGCAGTAAATGGTGATATCAAATCCCCAGCGTGAATAATTACTCCCACATGTTCACTGTTGAAGTACTCAACCGCCTTTTCAATGGCTTTTAAATTATCATGGCTGTCCGACATTATACCAATAATAAATAATCCCCCATTTTGAGTTTTCATATGGACTTTTAATTGAGATTTTTAATAAATTTTATTTTTTTTTATAACTAAATAATTTAGGGGGATAAAAAAGGCTGCTAGAAAAAAATTGATGATCAATTTTTCATTATGGGAACGACTGTACCGGCTACGTTATAGTTGTCCATTACCCATTGCATCCTATCTTCCAGATCAGATAATGGGACGTTTCTAACACCGCCGGATGGGTCTGCAATACTTGCATAACCATTTTCCTCATCAACTCCGGTTAGAACCACGTAATGGCCCCCGTCTGGATTGTACCATGACTGTACGTAGAGTATCACCGGGATTTTTTTAGATACATATGAGTTTAATCTTCCCCAATCAGTGAATTTTTCACTGTGAGCAGTTAAATTGGTACCATAGACCGAGTTAACAGTTTCCGTTGCTTTTATTAAATCTTCCTCGTTAGTACCTTGATATGTGGTTTGAGCAGCGTTGGCCAGCCATTTCTCATCCAGATCCAGTCCATAAACTGAAAATGCCATCTTCAACGATGAAGGGCCGCAAGTATAACTGGTATCCTGGCTGTCATAGGTGACATCCAGGTGATTGGCTTCAGGGCTTTCATGATCTGTTGAATTTAATTTTCCAGTTTCATTCAGGGATACAGAATATATGCCATTTGCAAATACCAGCATTAATAGCACTGCCGTTATTAGATATATTCGCTTAATTTCTTCCGCCTCCTTAGTTGGGAATGTAAAGTCCTTATTGGGAATATAAAAATATATAAAAACTAAACCTGTTCATTGCAAAATATGAATCAAAAATTTAGTAAAAATTTAGTAGAATAATTTTTTAAAATTTAACTGAACTTCTCTTATATAAATATTTCGCAACAGAAAAGTTATTAAAATTAATTCGTCTTCCTAATCTAGTCTTGAAAATCCTCCATTTTTAATATTAGTTTTTACATATATCCCCATAGAATCTAATTTATGGAGGGTTAAAAAATGGTTGATTTTGTAACATTATTGATTGTAGGAATTGTGATCCTGATTATTTTAGGGCTTTCGGTACGTATCGTTAACCAGTATGAAAGAGGAGTTGTATTCCGGCTGGGAAAAGTAATCGGGGTGAGAGAACCGGGTCTTCGGCTTATAATTCCCCTGGTGGATAGGATGGTTAAGCCGTCCCTGAGGATAGTTACCATGCCGGTTCCTGCCCAGAAGATCATCACCCAGGACAACGTGACCATAGACGTGGCTGCTGTGGCATATTTCAAGGTAACCGACGCGTATAGAGCTGTTGTGGAGATAGAAAACTATAACAGTGCGGTGAACCAGATCGCCCAGACCACCGTGAGGAGTGTGGTGGGACAATATTCACTGGACGAAATCTTGTCTGAAACAGCCAAACTAAACACCAGCATCCAGGAGATAATCGACACACACAGCGAACCCTGGGGTATCAAAGTAACCACCGTAGAGATTAAGGACATAAAACTACCTGAAAGCATGCAAAGGGCCATAGCTTTACAAGCAGAGGCTGAAAGGGAGAAAAGGGCTAAGATCATCTCGGCCGAGGGTGAGTATCTGGCCGCTGGAAAACTGGGAGAGGCAGCAGACATCATTGCCGAACACCCTGTAGCACTGCAACTGCGTATCATGCAGGTCCTGAGCAACATCGCCGCGGAGAAAAACTCAACCATAGTCTTCCCTGCCCAGTTACTTAACAGCATACGGGATATTAAAGACTTCCTGGGCTCTGAAATGGGGGCTATGGAAAAAGATGAAAAATAAACGATATTTTGATGGTGGAAATTTCAATTTTCCCATTTTTTTTTAGAAATATCTAACTTCCATAATCCTTCCTGGTATAGATCAACACATCGTCCGGTTTCAGCTGGAAAGTATCATCTAAGTCCCTTATGGTCTGATCTTTGCGGGCCACGGCGATAGGTGTCAAGTCCTGATCCTTAAGGCAGAGATCTCCCAGCTTAACATCTTCTTCTACGGTGAATGAGGAAACCTGTATATCTGTTAACGCATCATTGACGCTGCAGGTGTTGATTTCCCAGCTGGCAAGTGTTCTGAACATCTCGTATTCATCGGCCCGGAGTTCATCTACAAATTTATGGACCTCATCATCTGTTAAGTGGTACTGGTTCATCACCCTGGTGAATATTTCCACTGAAGTTTCAAATTCCTCAGGTATTACCTCATCAGCACCTAAATTGTGCAGTTCCTCCATTTCATATATGTAACGGGTTCTAACTATGATATAAAGGGTTGGATTCATTTTTTTAGCCATATCTACTATTTTACGGCTTCCAACAGGATCCGAGATGGCAATCACCATAACCCTGGCTTCTGTGATGTTCAATTGATTTAATATAGTTGGTTGAGAAGCATCACCATAACATATGGGCTCTCCCATTTCTTTTTTCCTTCTAACAATCTGTGGGTTAAGATCCACCACCACATATGGAATATGAGCCTGTAAAGCTGCCCGGGCCATGTTTTTCCCGTTGACACCAAATCCAACTATGATCAGATGATCTGCTGGAGGAACTTTTTGAGGCTGGGGTATTGAATATGTTCCACTCAGGACTCGATCCGGGACCGGTAACACCTTTTCCAGAATGTCAGATATCTGGTGTGCCCTATCCTTGAAGAAGGGAGTCAGGGACATGGTCAAGATTGTGACCGCCAGGATGGTCTGGAAGAATGGGTTGGTTATCAGGTTGTACTGTACTCCAACTGCCGCCAGGATAAAAGAGAACTCCCCTATCTGGCTCAACATCAACCCCACCAGTACCATGACCCGGAAGGACAGTCCTAAAATTCCAGCCACAACTCCGGCAATCACCGATTTTAATAGGATTACAGCTATAGTTAAGAGGATTATAAGGGGTAAATTTTCTAACACGAAGTTAATATTTAAGAGCATACCAATGGAGATGAAAAATAAGCTTAAAAATATATCCTGAAAGGGTAAAATATTTCCAAGTGCCTGGTGCTTGTATTCTGTATTTGATATTGTAAGACCAGCCAGAAAAGCACCTAATGCCAGAGATAATCCTAGAGTAGAGGTTATCCAGGTAATTCCAAAACATATGACGATGATGGTTAAGAGGAACAGATCCCGCCTCTTGAAGCGTGCAATAAAGTGTAAAAGCTCAGGAACCAGCCAACGTCCGCTTACAAGGGTCAGGGCAATGAGGCCTATCCCTAAACCTAGGAGCATTGGCCAATTTTCAAGGGCGGAAGATTCGGCACCTGACAGGAGAGGTGCTAAAAGAATAACCACCACCACGGCCAGATCCTGGAAGATGAGTATTCCCAGGGCCGTCCTTCCATGAATACTATCCAGTTGTTTTTTCTCCTGGAGAAGCCGCAGTATAATGGCCGTACTGCTGAAACAAATCAGGAGCCCTATGAAGATCGATTCTGTAGAAGGTAACCCCAAAGCCAGACAGACAAGAAACACTGCCAGCACAGTGAGTCCTACCTGTAGGGAACCTCCTAATATGGCGTATCTTTTTATCTGGGAGAATTTATTCATGGAAAAATCCATTCCAATGGTAAAAAGCAGAAATATAATTCCCAGCTCAGCTATAAGCTCCACCTGACTAACCGATCCTATGAGCCCCAGCCCGTGAGGGCCGATAACTATTCCGGTTACAAAAAATGCCAGGATGGAAGGCATCCTGATGAGGTTAAACAGGAGGAGGACTACAACTGATAATCCTAATATGATTACAACGTCTTTTAATAAGGATACATCCATAATTAACTTCCTTTGAAAAATAGAACAGAAGGTATTCTGTACTTAAAATAGGATTTATTGGTGGTGATATAAAGAATTTACGTCTTGATGGTTAAATAATGTTCATGTTTGCAAAATTAGATCAGTAAACCCAGTAAAACATCCCATCAAAATCTATAAACTAGATTCCTTTGAGAATTCTATAGGCCAGTTGGATATGTCTTGATCCCTCATCTGTGCAGGGGCCGTGTCCAGGTAGGAGGTATTTGACCTGGAGTTCACTGAGCCTTTTTAAAGATTCCTGCATATTTTGAACACTACCTCCCAGGTCCATCCGGCCGAAGCCACCGTCTGCAAACACCGTGTCTCCTGAGATGAGGGTTTCTCCATCATATAGACATATGCCTCCACGGGTATGCCCCGGGGTGTGTAGGACTTCAAAATCGTAGATGTTATCCCCTTCCTGGAGTTTCCAGTCCACCTGCATCTTTCCCAGAGAGTCTCCGAACATCTTGGCTGCTGTGGCGAGATCATCCCCTTTTTCCAGGGATTCAACATCCTCCTGGTGCATGGCCACTTTTAAATCCAGAAAACGGTTGCCACCGATATGGTCGTAGTGGTTGTGGGTGTTCACGATAAGGGAAAGGTCTGCGGGATTTATACCCCCCTGCCTTAACGATTCAAGGATGTAGTTTATGTTTGCTCCGGTTCCTGTGTCCACCAGTACATCCTCAAAGGCGTAGACGTTGGAGTCGAAACCCCTGCCTTCAACCATTACGATTCCATTGATTTTTCGCATGTTAACCTCTAAACGAAATAGGAATAAAAAAATTTGAAAAGTAAAAGATGGGGTCACCGGGATTTGAACCCAGATCCTAGGATTTCTCTTGTCTCAGTACTCCAATCGGTCATCATACTTTCCTCAGAGTGCGCACTTTCTTCAAAGACAACTGGAGTCCCAGATGATAGCCTGGTTACACTATGACCCCTGATACTAAAAAATATCGGTTTAAATTTATTTTAAAAAGCCAAGGGTGAGATTTGAACTCACGTGTAATGGATCTGCAGTCCACCGCTTCGCCTCTAAGCTACCTTGGCATAGTAGTAAAATTTGCACCTTGTTGATATTTAAACCTTACTATCAGATTAAATAATCTTAAAAAAAAACCAATAATCCAATCAAAGCCTGATAAAGGGATAACCTATCTTAAATCGTATAAAATGATTATATCACTGGCATTAATCTGTGGAGGATATGTCTGTAACATAGGTCCAGTAAATCTGACTTCAATCTTCTGGCCAGGGTGAAGATCATCTAAAGATGCCTTTACCAGGTTCTTTCCATATTTATGATATACCGTGGTATTTTTATTGATTATAATGGAGACATTCTGGGGATAGGAAGCACCACTTTGATATCCTTCCACCAATAAGGAATCAATTACATTAGTATCTCCCTGTGAATTATCATTGCACAGACCAACGATTACACCACTCATATCAACTCGATCACTACCGGTAGCTGTAAAAGTACCGTAAACAACACCTAAAAATAATACAAAAAGCAGTACCATTACAGTTATAACCCTCATTTTATCCCTTCCATGATAATGGTGAAAATTGTTTTCGTGGTTGTTTTATATAATATTTTGTTCATGCATTAATAGTTTTCGCTAAAATGATAACCTTTTCATAAATAATTTGCCATTACAAGATAGATCAAATATTAATAAAATAATCGGATGATCAACACATTGATAATCTAAAATAGGGGCCATTTTGGATAAGATATAAAAAATTTGTAAGGATTGATAATTACGGAACTGCCATTTGAAGTCAAATAAAAGAATTAACTTCTTCTATTTCTTGTTGTAATAGAAAAGGAATCTAATTTATTCGTGAGTGTTATTTAATTCCCGTGCCTTTAAAAAAGTTGTAAAAAAACACACCATCTGCTTCTGTGGTTTTATATAAATCATTTATTCCTTTTTGCCATGATTCATTATCTACCATATTCATATCAAGAGCTTGTTCCTTAACCCCTTCAACCATGGCGATAATAGTCTTTTTATTGAAACCATCTACTAATTCAGGCTTACTGGAATCAACGTAAACCACTTTCGGTTGAACCTGGACTTCCTTAAATCCTGAACCCGTCATCAATGGATATATTTCCCTTCCAATCATAGGATTACATCCAAATCTTTTCTGACACTCAATTAAACATTCCCATACCATTTTAGCTTCTTTTGTTTCTGGATAAAAATAACAGGACCCATGGTCACCTTCAATAACTGTAATTGAGCCACCGTCTTTAAGAACCCTCCTCAAATTATTAAGTGCATCAAGG
Source organism: Methanobacterium sp. UBA375 (assembly GCA_002495625.1). Classification (GTDB taxonomy): domain Archaea; phylum Methanobacteriota; class Methanobacteria; order Methanobacteriales; family Methanobacteriaceae; genus Methanobacterium_A. The sequence goes on from DAGC01000009.1 coordinate 54,089, forward strand.
GGATCCTTTAAATGTTCTAGCACAAAACAAACGAAGATATGATCGAAGCTTTTATCTTCAAAAGGCAGATCATGAAGATCTACTTGGGTAAATTCCACGTTTTCTATTTTATTTTCCCCTATTAATCTTTTTGCTTGATTAATAGATGATTCAGATATATCTATCGAGGTTATCTCGGCGTCAGGACTGTTTTTAGCCAGTATAACAGTTTGGGCACCCACTCCACAGCCAGCCTCCAGAACTTTACTTCCAGCAGGATACTTAGTCCCATCATGTAAAAGGTTAAATAGTGTATTTGCCTGATCAACAAGCCTACCAGCTTCTAATTCTGAATATCCATGTACATAATCTTCTCTCATAATTATCAATCATTCTTTATCCTGTATAATCTTAATAGCTCTTTCTAATGCAGATTCAAACTCCTGTGATTCTCCCTTAGAATTTTTTAAAGCTTCTTCCAGGTAGGGAAGCGCCCTTTCATCCCCTATGATTTCCAGTGCATTGGCTGCGTTAACCCGGACCAGGTAATTATCGTCTTTCAGGGAATTAACCAGTGATTGAACCGCGGAATTATCACCGATCTTCCCCAGGGAGGTTACTGTACAGGCACGGAGAATATAATCCTTCTCTTCCAGAATATCAGTTAACGGTTTAACCGCTTCTATAGCTCCCAGGTTTCCCAGTGCATCAACCACTTCACACCTGACACTTAAATCTCCATCTTTTAATGCGGCGATGATTGGTTTCACCGCTCTTTTATCACCTATAACACCCAGAGCCAATGCTGCAGTCTCCCGGACATGCCAGTATTCATCTCTTAACACATTTATCAGTGATTCTACTGCTCTTCTATCCCCGATCCTGCCGAGGGACAAGACGGCGGCTTTGCGGATGGGCCAGTACTCATCCCCTAAAATCTGAATTAAAGATTCAACAGCCGCCTCTCCAGCATGGATATCGCCCAGGATGTAGGCTGCCTTCTCCCGGATCTTCTTATCTTCTTTAACATCTAAAGCACTTATAATTCCAGTTACATCCTTTGATTCCCTCATCTTATCCAGATCTGAATTAGAAAATATAATAACACCTCCTACATTATCAGGATTAACTTACAATTTTCTCCATATACAGCAAAAACAGGTTATCTGTATATTTTTCCTTTTTAAAAATTTATAACCTCTTTTTTGGTAAAAAGAAATATTTTTCCAGCTTTTAAATCCTGTCCATGAACTCAAATCTTTTTATTTCCGGGAAACAGGTTTTTACGACCCCCATTAATCTGGTTCCTATGCCCTGATTCTGGTATCCATAAATTATATTAATCTTTTATTTAATTAATAATGTGGACTTAATGATAAAAAATAAAACAACCGCAATTATACTGGCAATTTTAACATTCATTCTAGGAAGCATTCTACTCACGAGCATCATATTCTATCTCTTTGGATATCCCCTCTCATCCCTAGCAGAACATCAACTGTACTTTTTCTTCGCGATTCTAGTTAGTGCGGTGCTTGCATCCATTGTTTATGGGCGGGGCAGCAAGGAACGAGCTTCTAACGTGGCTAAAATTCTAGAAAACACGTTGAGCATATCGGTTGAAGAAAAGGATATCTGGAAAATATTGAATACCATAGAGCAATTACCTCCTTACGTGGTAGAAAAATATGTTTCACTAGATATAAATGCCGTGGAAGAGTTTGAAGACCAGATAAAAGATTATAAAAACAAATTAAGTGAGGAAGACCTGTTAAAAATAAGGAAAATCATAGATACTCCTGTAGAAGATCTTCAAGATGTGTTAAGTGAGTTATATCAGGAAACAAACATGGAACAGTTTAAAATAATGGTCGACCCCCAGGCAAAGCCATTGATTGATTTGAATATACAGGAACTTAGACGGATTTTGTTTGTTCAAAAAGAATGAACACTTGAATTTCTTCTGGGTTTATTTTTTCCAGATGCTGCCTCTCTATTTAACATTTTTAATCTCAAGTTTCCAAACATCTTAACACCATGTATTGTAAGAGTTAATAAAATAATCCTCTTACAACTATTTTTTAATAGCCACAGTTAATCCATCTCCAATGAAAAGTATCGTGCTTTCTAAACGCGGATCATCTGCAACCATTTGGTTAAATTTATTAATAGATTCAACTAATTCTTCATGACTTTTTTTAAACCTATCCATAACTGGAAACAAGGTATCCTCAGCAACTAATAGACCACCAGGCTTTAAAACACGAATGCAATCATCAAATAATAAAGGATATAATCTTTTATCCCCGACATCTTGGAATATCGAGTCAAATCTGTCAGATTCAATTTGTGGAATTATTTCCTGTGCATCTCCAGTTTTTACCTCAATAGTTTCTGCAACTCCCTCTCGTTTGAAATTTTTAATAGCTTGCTCTGCAACGTTTTCATCGTGCTCAATAGTGGTAATTTTACCCCCATATTCTTTAACGACGGTAGCCATGGACACAGTTGAATAACCTATACTAGTTCCTATTTCCAAAACATTCTGTGGACGAGTTAAGTAGAACAAGACCTGAAGTGCCCTGGAAACATCTTCGTCAACGATTGACCCAAACTTTTCGAGTTCAGTGGATTCAATGTATTCTGCTCGATTAACTCCCCTTTTCCCATATAGGCCGTTGATATAACGACTTGCTTCTTTTAAATTCATATATAATTCCACCTAAATGCTCAATTTCTTTAAAATCTTATTTGGTTTCTTTAATAGGAGCATCAGTAAGTACCGTGCCCCAATTAACCGCAGAGCCCACTTCCCTTGTTACTAACATCCCATTTTTTTCGATATGCCCCAAATTTGCCAGATCTGCAACCAATTCATGTAAAGAAACAGATCCTTCATCATTTATTACCCCTTTAGGTAGTGATAAAGCCTTATACCCTTCTTTTTCCAATGAACTGGTTATATGGTTAGTGATGCTTTTTAGTTGACAATTAGTCTCCTTGTAAATCGAGGAGGCTTTACTCATCAACATCTCATAGGTGATTTTATATGGAATCGTGACCCCTATGGAGATTGCTCGTGGATATTCCAATATCAAGGATTTGAACTGTCTAATTACCGCATTTTTTGCCAGGGACAGATCTACGATACCCAAAAAGTAATCATCACATTCCTTTTCTACGATCTTTCTTGCCTTGTCTTCAAATTCCATAATAATACATCCTATTGGCTTTAAAATATCATATTTACTTTTATTTTTCATTATCCTACCTTACGTATAAGATAAAAGATGTCCTCATTACGCATTTTATACTAGAGAAAATTGTAGATTTTACTTTCTATGAAATTTGGCCACTGCAGAAATGCCCGCACCCGTTCGCCATGTAATACGCGGTTTCAGCTCGCTGAAACGCCATCCATCAGCATTACACACCGCAACTGCTTCAAAAACACCCCCAGCAACGAAATGCGTTTGCAATGACCTTGGATCGCTCTCCTCATCGGACCAGAGGTGCATCGCGGTCATGTTAGCTCGCAGTCGTGCAGTATCACCATCGAAGTCGATGATGTGGTCGCTGGTGACATGATGAGTTGCACGAAAACGGCTGAAGGACTTGATTCTATCCGCAGCAATGGCTTCTGGGCCAACAATCGCTGCACCATTGGGAGCCACGAAGCGACCGTCCGGTGTGAATGTAGCCGCCATCGTCTCAACATTAATGCGTTTGTCGTCGATAACGCTGCAGAAGCGGCTTAGTAACTCACTAATTTGCACACGATCGGCAAGTTCAGTAACCTCTATGGCTTTGGTTTGTTCCTGTTGTTTTGTTTCCTTTTCATTCATGGTAATCCTCCTCTTTAATTGTAAATAATGTTGAATAGTGAATTAATCCACTATTACAAAACGATAAATCGTTTTTTATCTCCCTCTTTTCATTCATTTAGTCTTACATTTTTATCGAGTCATCGACTTCCTAAAGAGTGGCACGGCGATGGTCATGGTGACCACTCCAAACGCCACCAGTATAAGTATCTGGGTCATCACATCCCCAATACCTGCATTTAAGAGCATTATCTTTCGCATGGCATCGGCAGCATAGGTAAGGGGAATGGCCTGTGAAATGGCCTGCATGAACCAGGGCATCTGCTGGATGGGATAGAAAATTCCACCCAGGAACATCATGGGGAACATTAGGAGGTTCACGATCATGGTACCCGAAGCTTGATCCCCGGACATGGATATGGCCATTATTCCGATTCCTATGAAACTGAAAATTCCCAGTAGGAGCATGAAGAAGGCTAGGAGGATATTTCCCTGGATAGTGACTCCGAAGAGGAATATGGCAATGGCCAGGATTATGATACACTGGATAAAGCCCCTGGTACATAGTGCTGCGGTTTTACCGATTATAACCGAGAGCTGGCTTATCGGTGCCGATAACATCCCATCGAAAGTGCCCATTTCCTTTTCTTTGGAGATGGCTTCTGGTATACCGGTCATGACGCTCATCATCACGATCATGATCATGAGCCCCGGTGCCAGGAAGTTGAAGTAGTTGGTCTCGCCGGGTATGGTGGTCTGGACATTCGGGATGTAGGGGAAGATCATGGCTTGAGGGTTAACCGGCTGATTTGTTTCACTACCCAACTGTACCACGTTGGCCTCGGCCTTCATGTTGTTCATGCCGCTTACTGTGGTAGATAATACTTGCTGGATCTGCATTGCACTTTGAGGGTTGCTGTTATCGATGTATACCGTGAAATCGGCGGATTTTCCATTGGTTATATTCTCAGAAAATCCGGGGGGTATGATAAAGACGCCATATATCCTTCCTTTATTTATAGCAGTTTTAGCCTCATCTACACTGGAATAACTCTGGAAATCCATGAAACTGGTGTTCTTATTCATAACTTCCAGCTGTGCTATGAATTCATTGCTTCCCTGGCCCTGATCAAGGTTAACCAGGCCCATTGGCATGTGTTGCTGGGTGGTTCCAGTGGGAAAGATGAATCCAAACATGACCAGGAACAGTAGTGGCATGAGAAATAGCGCAGCTAAAGACATCCGGTTGCGTTTAAGTTCCAGCAGGTCTTTAGCCATCACATGGTAACTGTCCTTTAATATCTTCGTCACATCCATGGTTTCACCTTACCCTCGCCTTGGGTGCATTTCCGTGACCATGGTGAGCTGGAGAGGCTTTTTCACTGGCCTCATCCCGCATTTGTTTACCAGTTACCGTCAGGAAAACATCCTCCAGTGTTGATTCAGTGCTGTTGGTTATGGAGGCAATACTTCCCCATTCCTGACGGATGGTGTCGATGATTCTATCCATGGCATCCGTACCATTTGCACTGATCTTCAAGTTATGATGGTCCTGTTGAGCCAGGGTAGTCACACAGTCGAGTGCATCGATTTTTTCAATCAATTCCGATGTGAGGTTGGTAATTTTTATCCCAAACACCGTGTTATCACTGCTCGATACCAGTTTTTTCAGGTTCTCCGGAGTATCTAAAGCAGCTATCTTACCGTGATCTATGATTGCCACTCGATCGCTTAGTGCTTCTGCTTCACTCATGGCATGAGTGGTTAATATCACCGTAACTCCGCTTCTATTGATATCTCTTATGATATCCCTTATGGAGAAGGTGGTTTGAGGGTCAAGGCCCAGTGTGGGCTCGTCCATGAATAGTATCTTTGGTTCTGGGAGCAGCGCCCTTATAACGTTGATCCGCTGTTTCATACCCGTGGAAAATTTGCTGATCTGTGTATCCTTCCATTTTTGCATATCCACCAGTTCCAGCAGCTCATCAATTCTTCCCTCTAACTTCTGTTTGGGTATATCATAGAGTTTCCCAAAGAATCGGAGGTTTTCAGCTGCAGTTAATCGGTCATACATGATCATCTTCTCTGCGACCAATCCTATGTTCTCTCGGACCCTGTCAGATTCTTTTACCAGATCGAAACCAGCGATCTTAGCATAACCAGAGGTGGGCTGGGCAAGTGTGCAGAGCACCCTTATCGTGGTACTTTTTCCTGCTCCGTTTGGGCCTAAAAATCCGAATATTTCCCCTTCCTTTACGTTGAGTGATAACTTGTCCACTGCAGTGAAGTTGCCGAATTTTTTGGTGAGGTTATGAATTTCTATGGCGTTTTTTGTCATTTCCCTATTCCTCCTTGTTTTATTAGGCTAGAAAAAGCTCTGAGTATCACAGATAATTTTAGAGCAGGTCTTTCGCATTAAATAATGAGTATAATTAATTTATTCTTCATTTAACGATTCTTCTATTTTTTTTAGCCTTTCACTTAATTTTCCTATCATTTCTTTGTGTGTTTCAAGTTTAGATTTTTTAATATCTTCTAGATAGGACACGTATACCTCTATTTCTTTTAATGCTGTTTCAGTGGGGATTATTCCACGTTCCCTTTCTCGGAAGTGTTTTAAACGACCGGTTAGTTTAGAGACTACTTTAGCCCCCTTTTCAGTTAACTCATATTTCCCGTCTTCTCGTTTGCTGATTAAATCCTCTTCAACCATTTTCTTGAGCATAGGATATACCGAGCCCGGTGAAGGTCTATGAGTTCTGAAACCCTTAGATCGTCCCCCCAATCTCATCACTTCTATATCGTGTTGATGTTCCTGTATGGAATCCATGATCTCCACACCGTTTCCTGGACCGTGTTCATCCAGTACGTGCAGTATCCAGATCCTTAAACCCCCGAATTTCTGCATTTCCTCCATTTTCTCATGGCATTCCCGGTGAAAGTTTCTAAATGTATCCCACATAAATCATGTCTCCTGTGTTGTGAATCATATTAGATTGTCTAACAGCTTATTGTGAATTCATATTCGACTATCAAACAGCCGATATATATCGATAACTTGATAATGGAGGCGGTTTAATATCTTCATATTTATGGTAGGCTCGAAAATTTTTGAAGATAATATCAAGTTACCGATATCGGCTAATCGATATTGGTGTGGAAGTTATATAAATAGTTTGCGGTTTCACGGGTCTGTAAAGTTATTGGGT